>NZ_BAUX01000013.1 GCF_002897035.1 Methylopila sp. Yamaguchi | reverse complement strand
GTCCACGATCTCTGATCAGCCTCACGGCGTCAGCTTCACAAATCTCGCGCCGCAATGCGGGGACCGGCGTCCGAAGACGTCGCCTCCGCGATCGCGACGGCCGCCGACGCGAGGAAATCCGCGGAGCAGATGATGTCCAAGTGCGTCGCGCCCGCGACGCGGACGAGCTTCGCGACTGGCGCGAGACCGCTCCAATCACGAAGCCGTTCGGGGCGCCGCAGCGACTCCTCAGCCTGCCAGACATGCGCCGCCTGCCCGCGGAGAGGCGCATGCGTCTGAGTTACGGCGCGGAGGCGCTTGTCGATCTGAGCCCAGAGCGTCGCTTCCTGCGATCCCACCGCCGGGCCGTCGACCGGCATCGCCGCCGCGCCCCGGTCGAGCACGCCGCGCAGAGCGGCTTCTCGCTCGTCGGCCGTCATGCGCTCGAAGAGCGCCCGCCAGCGGCCTGCCATCTCGCTGCGTGACAGCCAAGCCTCGCACGTCGCTTCCGCGCGACCACGCTCCTCCTCGGACAAGGGTCGGTCCGTCCTCAGCGGCGTCGGCTCGAACACGTCGACCAGGCCCAGAAAGTCGACCTTGACGCGGCCCTGCAGCCGCCGCGCGGTCTCGAAGGCGAGGTCGCCGCCGGACGACCAGCCTATGAGGGCGCAGCGACCGTCTGGCGAAGCCTGTTCCACATGGGCCGCGTACGCGGCGGCGAGCGCGTCGACGTCGTAGCCCCGCCAACGCGCCTCGGTGTAGGCGTGGCTGACGAAGCCCTGTACCGGCCGTTCGCCGCCAAGCGCCTCGGCCAGCGGCGCGAACTCCGTGGCGTTGACGATCAGGCCCGGCAGACAGAACAGCGGCGTCCCGCTTCCGCCGCGGCTCAAATGCACGACGTCCGGGCGGGCGGCAGGTTCAGCCGGCGCCGGAGACAGGCGCGCCGCGAGGTCCGCGAGACTTCGAGCGTTGAGAATGTCCGCGAGCGCGAGTTTCTTCGCTCCCTGCCCTATCCCCTGTTTGCGGATGCGCCCGAGCATCTTGAGGCTGAGGATCGAATCGCCGCCAAGCGCGACGAAGCCGTCGTCGCGCGAAACCGCCTCGATCCCGAGAAGCTCGCGCCAGACGGCGGCGAGCGCTTCCTCGGTCTCTCCGCGGGGCGGCTCGCCCGCCCGTTTCGGCTCCTCCGGCTGCGGCAGGGCCCGCCGGTCGACCTTGCCGTTGGGAGTGAGCGGCAGCGCGGCGAGCCGCACGAACCGGGCCGGGACCATGTGGCCCGGCAGCGTCTCCGCGAGGACGGCCGCAAGCGCGGCGGGCTCGGGAGCCTTCGCGCCCGCCACGTAGGCGACGAGCCGCGCGCCCTCCTCGGCCGCGACCGCCGCGACATAGGCGTCCGCGACCCCGTCGATCCGCCTGAGCGCCGCCGCCACTTCGCCTGGCTCGACGCGGAAGCCGCGGATCTTCACTTGGTTGTCCGCCCGCCCGAGAAACTCGGCGGCCCCCGATGGGAGCCGGCGGACGCGGTCGCCGGTGCGATAGAGGCGCGATCCCGGCGCGCCGAAGGGGTCCGGGACGAACCGCTCCGCCGATTGAGCGGGACGCCCGACGTAACCCCGTGCGAGGCTTCCGCCGCCGATGTAGAGCTCGCCCGGGACGCCCTGCGGCGCCGGGTTGAGATAGCGGTCGAGGACATGGACCTCGGCTGCGCCGAAGGCCTCGCCGATTGGAACGGTCGCCGCCCGCCGATCGGCGTCATCAACGCATTGGCGCGTCGCGCCGACCGTGGCCTCAGTCGGCCCGTAGTGGTTCACGACGCGCAGCGACGGCGCGAGCGCGCGGAGGCGATCCAGCAGCTCCCAGCTGGCGGGTTCGCCGCCGAGGACAAGCGCCTCGGCCGGCAGCGCCGAAGCAGGCGTGCGGCCCTGCAGCAGCGCCTGAAGATGGCTCGGCGTGATCTTCATGGCGTCGATGCGTCTGCCTGTCATCCAGTCGGCGAACCGATCCGGATCGGAGACGTCTTCCCCCTCCGCCAGATGCAGCTCGCCGCCGCCGCAAAGCGCGCCGTAGAGCACGGTGTTTCCAAGATCGGCCGCGACGGTCGAGACCATGCCGAGCCGCGCGCCCTCGGGAAGCGCGAGCAGGCCGAGCGCGCCGTGAACGTATCCGGCGAGGCCGCCGCGTGTGACGACGACGCCCTTCGGCTCGCCGGTGGATCCGGAGGTGTAGACGACATAGGCGGCCTGTTCCGGATGCGGCCTGAGAAAGTCTCCGTCCGCCGCGACGTCCGGCGCGTCGAAGGAGGCGATCAGGCGTTCGCGGCCGAGATCGTCCTCGTGGCCCGGCCCCGCGACGACGACTCGGGCCCCGCTGTCCTCCACGAGCGCGGCGCGTCGTGCGCGCGGGGCCGCCGGGTCGAGCGCCACATAGGCTCCGCCGGCCTTGAGGATCGCAAGCGCGCCGAGAATCCATTCGGGCGAACGATCGGCGTCGAGCGCGACGGCGACGTCCGGCCCCACGCCGCAGGCGACCAGGCGGCGCGCGAGCGCATCGGAGGCGCGATCGAGTTCGCCGCGGGTGATCGCCCGGGCGCCCTGGACGAGCGCCGTCGCCTCGGGGCTGGCCGCCGCGTGCCGCGCCCAAGCGTCGACGACGTCCTCGGCCGGTTCGTCCGACGCCGCTCGCCGCGCGGCGATCGTCGTGGCGAGCGGCAGATCCGCGAGCCGTCGGGCGAGATCCGCCGTGGCGGCCTCCGCCAAAGCGACGAAATCGCGCGCGAACCGCGCGATGGTGCTCGGGTCGAAGAGGTCCCGGGCATAGGCGAAGGAGCAACAGAGACCTTCCGGACCATCCGCAACGTCGAGGCTGAGGTCGAAATGCGCCTCGCCGGCGTCGAGGCCGCGGGCCTCGGCCGCGAACCCGCCAAAGCAATCGAGCCCGTTCGCGCGCTGCTCCGTGCACTTCACCTGAAACAAGGGGTGCACGCCTTCAATCCGCGGCGGGCGCAGGGCCTCGACCACGGCGTCGAAGGACACGTCCGTGTTCTCGGACGCCGCGAGCAGGTCTTCGCGCACGCCGGCGAGCGCCTCCGCGAAGCTCCGGCGCTGGTCGAGCGTTCCCGCGAGCGTCGCGACGGAGGCGAAGTAGCCCACCACGCCGTGGATTTCGGCGCGATTGCGGCTCGAGACCGGCGCGCCGATCCGCACGTCGTCCCGCCCGCTCCAGCGGGCGAGCGTCAGCTTGAACACGGCGAGAATGGCCATGAAGAGCGTCGCGCCGCTAACCTGCGCGGAGGCGCGCAGCCGTTCCGCGAGCTCGGGCGCGAGCGTCGATACGTGCGCTCCGCCTTCGACCGTCCCCCGCGACGCCGCCCGTCGGCGGTCGAACGGCAGATCGAGCGGCGTATGGTCGTCGCCGAGCGCCGAGCGCCAGAAGGCGAGCTGCCGCTCCTTCTCGCCGGCTTCGAGCCAGTCGCGCCGCCAGCGGACGTAGTCCGCGAACTGAACGGGAAGCGCGGGAAGATCCGCCGGCGTCCCGCGCGCCTCGGCCTCGTAGAACGCGGACAGTTCTCGGACGAGCAGACCCACCGACTGGCCGTCGGCGACGATGTGGTGAAGCGCGAAGGCGAGGCGAGCGCGTGGGCCCATCCGGTGAAGCTCGACCCGCAGAAGCGGTCCGGCCTCCAGATCGAACGGCGTGCGGACAAGCGCGTCCGCCGCCGCGAGGCTGCGCGCGTCCGCGTCGGCGCCCTCGAAATCGCGCGCGACAAGCTCCGGCGCGGACGTCGCCGCCCGTTGCACCGGCTCTCCCGCCGCATTGAGGCCGAAGACTGTGCGGAGCGGCTCATGCCGGTCCGCGAGCGCCTGCAGAGCGCGCCGCAGGAGCCTCTCGTCGAGGGCGCCATCGACCAGGATCAGCCCGCCCACGTTGTAGGCCGGGCTCGCCGGATCGCGTTGCCACATGAGCCAGAGGCCGCGCTGGGCATCGGAAAGCGGCAGGTCGCCGTCGCGCGGCGCGGGCGCAACCGGGAGCGAAGCGAAGTCGACCCCGTTCTCCTTGAGCTTGTCGAGGAAACGACGACGCGTTTCCGGCGCGAGCGCCGCGAAACGCAGGCTGATCTGGCGGGCGTCGATGGTCATGCCTTATCCTTCGATTTCGCTGAGCCACCGGTCCATGTCGCCGAGCCGGTCCTGCGGCCCGGAGCCGAACGCGGGCAGCGACGCCGCGAAGTCGGCGAGCTGGGGACGTTCGAAGAACCGGCGGAGGGCCACGTCGACGCCGTGCCGCTCCAGGAGCAGCGCGCGCGCCCTCATGGCGGCCAGCGAATGGCCGCCCAGGCTGAAGAAGTCGTCGTCCCGGCGAGGGTCGACCCCAAGCACGTCGGCCCACACCGCGGCGACCGCGCGCTCGGCGTCCGTGGCCGGCGGATCGCCTGCTCCGTCGCCCCGGTCGGAGGCCGGGTCGTGCAAGGCGGCGCGGTCGAGCTTGCCGTTCGGCGTGAGGGGTAGCGACCCCACGACCACGATCCGCGAGGGGATGAATTGCTGCGGCAGCCGTTCGGCGAGCGCGCCCTTCAGATCGAGTTCGTCGGGTTCCGCCCCGTCCGCGGCGACGACATAGGCGACGAGAACGTCCCGCGGAACGATCACGACGGCGTCGCGCACTCCGGCGAGGTGGCGCAGCTCACCCTCGATCTCGCCGGGCTCAATCCGGACCCCGCGCAGCTTCACCTGCCGGTCGAGGCGACCGAGGTAGACGATCGCGCCATCGCTCTCCTGCCGCGCAAGGTCGCCCGTCAGGTACATGCGGGCGCCCAGCGAGCCTTGCGGGTCTGGCACGAAGCGGGCCGCCGTCAGCTCCGGCCGGCCGAGATACCCGCGCGCAAGATTGACGCCGGCGATCGCGAGTTCGCCGGCGGCGCCGGGAGGGACCGGATGCAGGTCGGCGTCCAGGATCCGGATGGCGGTGTTCGCGATCGGCCGGCCGATGGGCGCGCGGCTTTCGTCGGGCGCGCAGGTCCAGTGCGTGACGTCGATCGCGGCCTCGGTCGGACCATAGAGGTTGTGCAGCTCCGCTCCGGTCGCTCCGAGAACGTCGCGTGCAAGGTCCGGCGGCAGCGCCTCGCCGCTGGCGAAGATCCGGCGAAGGCTCCCGCAGGACGCAAGCTCGCCGGACGCGTGGAAGGCCGCGAGCATCGACGGCACGAAGTGGAGCGTCGTGAGACCTTCCGCACGTATCAGCGCGCCGAGAGCCGCGGGATCGCGGTGGGCGCCGGGCGGCGCCACGACGAGGCGGGCCCCGGCGACGAACGGCCACACGAACTCCCAGACCGAGACGTCGAAGCCGAAGGGCGTCTTCTGCAGAACCGTATCGGAGGGACCGAGAGGATATTGCGCCTGCATCCAGGCGATGCGGTTGAACAGGCCTTCGTGCGTGTTGCCGACGCCTTTCGGGCGCCCGGTCGAACCCGAGGTGTAGATGACGTAAGCGAGCGATTTTGGATCGGGCTCGACGGCCCGAGGGCGCCGCGGATCGCCGTCTGGGGTATCGAGGAGGACGAGTTCGGGGCCATCGCTCGGAAGACGCGACGACAGGTCGGAGATCGTCAGGACGAGCCGCGCGCCCGCGTCCACCGCCATTTCGCGCAGCCGTTCGACGGGATGTTCGACGTCGAGCGGCAGCCACGCGGCGCCGGCTCTCAGCACGCCGTGGATCGCGACGACAAGGTCGATCGAGCGTTCAAGCGCGATCCCGACGACGTCGCCTTCGGCGACGCCGCGCCCCGCGAGCCGCGCCGCGAGGTCGTCGACGCGGCGGCCGAGGGCGGCGTAGCTCAAGGTTTCGCCGCCGAAGGTGACCGCGGGCGCGTCCGGGGCGCATTCGATCCGGGCAGCGATCCGGCCGAGGACGTTCCGCGGCTCGGCCCAGATCCGGTCGGTCGCGTTGAGCTCCGCGAGGCGCGCGCGCTCAGACGCGTCGAGGAGATCGAGCGCGCCCAGCGCCGCGTCCGGAGCGTCGGCCATCGCGAGCAGCACGCGCTTCAGCCGGGCGTCGAGGCTGTCGACGGTGCGCTCGTCAAAGGCGTCCCGCGCGAAGGTCCAGCCGAACTCGAGCTTCTCGCCCGACTCGGCGACGGTGACGGCCAGGGGATAGTTGGTGGTCTCGACCGGCGGCAGCGGGTTAAGCTTCAGTCCGGTTCCTTCGCCGAGCGCCGCCGTCACGGGGTAGTTCTCGAACACGAGCAGCGTGTCGAAGACCGCCGTGCCGCCGAAGCCGCCCTGCGCCTGGGTCTCGTAAAGCGGAGCATGCTCATGCTCGCGCATTTCGGCCGCGCGCGTCTGGATGTCGCTCAGCCAGTCGCCCGCGCCGCGCCCGGGATCGACGGTCTCGACCTGGGCCAAGGTGTTGATGAAGAGACCCACCGCCGTCTCGGTCCCTGGCACGTCGGAGGAACGGCCGGAGGTGGTCGTTCCGAAGGCCACCGTGCGCTCGCCGGTCAGGCGAGACAGCAGCAAGGTCCAGCCGCCCTGCACGAGCGTGTTCAAGGTGACGTTCCGCGCGCGCGCGAAACGCTTCAAGCGGTCGGTCGCGGCGGGCTCGAGCGCGCGCCTGAGATGGCCGAAGCCCCCTCCTCCCGCCGGCTTTGGAAAGACGGGGGCGAGAAGCGTGGGCTGTTCGAGCGGCGCGAAGCGCGCCTTCCAGAAGGCGGCCGAAGCCTCGGCGTCGCGACTTTCGAGCCAAGCGACATGATCGCGGAAGCGGGCGCCGGAAGCCGGAGGCGTCCGGCCGTCGTAGCGCGCGAGCGCCTCGGCGATCAGGCGTGACGTGCTCCACCCGTCGAGGATGAGGTGGTGGCTCGTCAGCACGATCCGCGTCCTGCCGCCGCCGAGGCGCACGAGCGCGATCCGGATGAGCGGCGGCCGCAAAAGGTCGAAGCCGCGCCGGCGCTCAGCCTCGGCGAAGGCCGCGAGGTCATGCTCCGTGACGCCGTCCCTACCGCTCCAGTCTTGCGCTTCCACGGCGGAGGGCGCGCGCTCGATCACGAACTGCAGCGGCCGTTCCAGTCCCTCCGTGGCGAACCCTGTCCGGAGGGCCGCATGGCGCGCGACGGTCTCGGCCCAGGCCGAGGCGAAACGCCCGCAGTCCAGCCCCTCGGCCGCGACTGAAAGCTGGGTCACATAGAGGTCGGGCGCGTCCTGCCCGTGGAACAGCATGCCCTCCTGCATCGGCGTCAGCGGGTAGATGTCCTGAACGAGACTTGGGCGATGCGGCAGGCGAGCCAGCAACGCGTCGAGCCGTCGCTGGTCGAGACGAGCGAGGTTCGCGTCGGACGGCGTCAACCCTTCGGCTTCCGGACGCTCGCAGGCTTCGGCGAGAGCCAGGGCCTCCGCACGCACGGCCTCGGCGAGCGCCTCGACGGCCTTCCAGTCGTGGCGCGCGCGCGAGAACACGAAGTCGAGGCTCAGTTCGCCGTCGAGCGTCTGGCCGTTGACAGTCAGCTCCGCGCCGAGCGGCGCGTCGTCGTCCTGGTCGCGGCCCGCGCTCCGGCCGGTGAGAGCGAAGGCGCCGCCGGGGGCGGCCTGCGAGTCGAAGCGCCCGAGGTAGTTGAAGGCGACGTCGGGAGCGGGGAGAGCCGCGAGTTCGGCCCGCGCGTCCTCGCCCGCCATCCAGCGCAGCACGCCGAAGCCGAGCCCCTTGTTGGGCGCTCGCCGGGTCGCCTCCTTCGCCGCCTTCAGCGAGATCACAGGGTCGGCGCCGAGCGCTTCAAGGCGGACAGGGTGGACGCTCGTGAACCAGCCGATCGTGCGGCTGAGATCCAGCCCCTCGGCGGGGCCGCCGTCCCGGCCGTGGCTCTCCATCGTCACGGACAGCGCATCGGCGCCTCTGCCCACGCCCAACGCCCGTCCGAGGGCGGCCAGCAGCAGGTCCTCGATCCGGCCGCGAACCGCGCGGGGGGCCTCAGCAAGCCGTGCGGTCGTCTCACGATCGAAGGAAAGACGGACGCGGTCCGCTTCGGCGATCCGGTCGGCGCCCTCTGGCCGCGAGGGCGGCCAGGCTCGTCCGGCCGACAGGGCGTCGCGCCAATGGGCGCGCTCGGCGCTAACTTCGTGCGCATGCGCCATGAGGAGTGCGCCCCAGGCGGAAAAGGGCGCGCTGCGCTGGCCGAGATCGATCGCCGCGCCCGACAGCGCCTGGCGATAGGCCCGTTCAAGATCCTCGAGCAGGATCCGCCACGACACGCCGTCGACCACGAGGTGATGGGCGACGAGAAGCAGCCGCGCGCTTCCGTCGGGGAGCCGCGCGAGTGCCGCGTTGAACAGCGGACCGCGGTCGAGATCTAGTCCGGTCTGGAGCTCCTCGCAGAGCTCGGCGAGCGCCGCCTCGTCCGCGACCTCGCGCGAGAGGAGCGGCGCGTCCTCTGGTCCGGACGGCGCATAGGACTGCCGCCATTCGCCCGTCTTCGCGTCGCGGGCGTACCGGAAGCGGAGGGCGTCGTGCCGCTCGACCAGCGCGGCGACGGCTGCGGCGACCGCGCTCGCGTCGATCCCCTCGTCGGACCGCAGCTCGACCGACTGGTTCCACCGCTGCGGCCGCGCCAAGCCAAGCGCGAAGAACCAGCGCTGGATCGGCGTCAGAACCGCCTCGCCCTCGCCGCGGACGACGGGGGCCGCCTCGGGACTGGCGCGCTCCGCAACTTCGGCCAGTTCACGCACGGTCGGCCGCTCGAATATCTGGCGGGGGGTTATCGCAAGCCCTGCGGCGCGCGCCCGGGCCACGACCTGCAACGACAGGATCGAGTCGCCTCCAAGCCCGAAGAAGTTGTCGGTCCCTCCGACCGCCTGCAAAGCGAGAACGTCGGCCCAGATCGCCGCGAGCGCCGTTTCGATCTCGCCCTCGGGCGGGGTTGATCCGGCTGACTCCGCGCTCCAGTCCGCCGCAGGCAGCGCGCGTCGATCGGTCTTGCCCGTGGCGGTGCGGGGCAACGCCGGAAGAACCACGATACGCGACGGGACCATGTAGTCTGGCAGCCGGCGCTTGAGCGCGTCGCGTAGCGCCGCTTCGTCGGCCCCCGTCGCGTAGGCGACGAGCCGTCGGCCGCTCGGCGCGTCCGCGGCCACGGCGACCGCCTCGCGCGCGCCGGCCTCGACGAGGGCGGCCTCGATCTCCCCAAGTTCGATCCGGTAGCCGCGGATCTTCACCTGCTCGTCGGCCCGGCCAACATAGACCACCGATCCGTCTGCGCCCCAGCGCACGAGGTCGCCGGTCCGGAACATCCGGCCGCCCGGCTCTCCGAACGGGTCCGGCACGAAACGTTCGGCGGTGAGCGCAGCCCGTCCGAGGTAGCCGCGCGCGAGCCCTGCGCCGCCGATGAAGAGCTCGCCCGCTACGCCGTCCGGCGCGGGTCGCAGCGCGTCGTCGAGGATGTAGGCGAAGCGGTCGCCCACCGGACGGCCAATCGGCGCATAAGGCCCGTCGAAGGCCGCGTCCCGGTCCGCCTCGATGCGCCACAGCAGCGGGGTCACCACCGCTTCCGTCGGCCCGTAGCCGTTGAGCAGCACGCGCGGCCGCAGCGCGGCGCGGGCGAGATCGAAGCCTGAACGCGGCATGGCCTCGCCGCCGAAGGAGTAGAGATCTACCTGAGGAGCGGTCGAGGACGCCGCCGCAGATGCGGCGAGGGCGGTGAGGTAAGACGGCGGGAAGCCGGCGTTGGTCACGCCGTATCGGCCGATGGCGTCGAGCGTGCGCTCGGGCGCCCAGAGCTCCTCGTCGCGCAGCACGAGGCTCGCCCCGACGGTCAGCGCGGTAAGCCAGCGCTCGTGCGCGCCATCGAAGGCGAAATTGATGAAATGGAACTCGCGCGAGCGCTCATCCATGTCGTAGAGCGGCGCGGTCGCGGCGCAATGCATCGCAATCGCCCCGTGCGCGACCCCGACGCCCTTGGGACGTCCCGTCGAGCCCGAGGTGTAGATCACGTAAGCGAGGTTTTTGGGGTGGAGCGGCGGCGGGCCGGGCGGCTCGTCCGCCTCGCCGGCGGCGTCGGCCGAGTCGATGGCGATAAGACGGGCGCTGGTTTCCGGCAGCCGGGAACGTGTCGCGCCCTCGACCAGGATCACGCCGACGCCGGCGTCTGCGAGCGTCTCCGCGACCCGGTCCGCCGGCCACTCCGCGGGAAGCGGCAGGAAGGCGCCGCCGGCCTTCAGCACGCCGAGCAGCGCCGCGAGCAGCTCCGGCGAGCGCTCCAGGGCGACGCCGACCCGGGCGTCGGGCGCCACGCCGGCCGCGATCAGCGCGTTCGCGATCCGGTTCGCGCGGCGGTCGAGTTCGCCGCGCGAGACGCAGCGGTCGGCGAACAGAACCGCAGGGCGATCGGGCGCGGCGGACGCCCAGCTCGCGATCCGTTCGTGAACCAGAAGGCCGTCGGTCTCCGGCGCGGGATAGGGCCGGCCTCGCGCTCGCACGTCCTCCCGCGCGTCGCCCGCAAAACAGGCGATCGCGCCGAGGCCAGCTTCCGGCGACCTCAGAACTTCACGGAGGAGACGCGCGAAGTCTTCCGCCCAGCCCTCGACGCGCGCAGATGAGAAGCGCGAGGCGTCGTATCCGAAGACTCCGCCGAGCCGCCCGGTCCCGTCCTCGAATGTGGTGAGCGTCAGGTCGAAATGGGCGCCCCCTCCCGCGCGCAGAACAGGCTCGACGTCGACGCCCGGAAAACTCTGCGCGAGGAAGGGACGCGCGCGGTCATGCTGGAACATGACCTGAAACAGCGGCGTCCGGTCGAGGACGCGTTCCGGCCTGAGCGCCCGCACGAGACGATCGAAGGGCAGGGTCTGGTGCGCCTGCGCCTTCAGCACCGTCGCCCGCGTCGCCTCGACGAGCGCGGAGAAGGTCGTCCAAGGGTCGACCCGCAGGGGCAAGGCGAGCGTATTGACGAAGCAGCCGATCACGGCTTCGACGTCCGGCGTCGCTCGATTTGCGACCGCGGCGCCGACGCGGAACTCGCGCTCGCCGCCAAGCCGCCACAACAGGGCGGCGAAGGCCGAAAGCAGCGCCATGAACGGGGTCGCGCCACGGACGCGGCAGAGCTCCGCGAGCGCGTCCGCGACGTCCTCAGGCAGATCGAAGCGCACGAGGCCCGCGTCTCCGGCGGGGCGTCCCGCCTGCCCCAGGTCGGCCGGCAGCTCGAGCGCGTCGTCGACGTCGCCGAGCGTGTCTCGCCAGAAGTCCAGTTCGGCCTCGCCCTCGCCGGCCTCCAGCAGCTTTTCGCGCCACGCGGCGTGATCGACATAGCGGAGAGCGCCCTCGGCGGCCGTCGCTCCCTGCTTGCCGGCCGCCTTCGCGTATTCGGCGGCGATGTCGGCGCTCAGCAGATCGAGCGACCAGCCGTCGGCCACGATGTGATGCAGCGTCAGCAGCAGCGTGCGGCGATCCGGCGCCTCCCGAATGAGGGTCGCGCGGAAGGGCCGGCCGGCAGCAAGATCGAAGGGGGCCGCGGCGTCCGTTCGCGACAGGGCGTCGAGGCGAGTTTGACGCTCCGGCTCCGCCAGGCCCAAGAGGTCCTCAACGGACATCGTTCCGGAAACCGGCGGGAGCAGGCGCTGGAACGGGCCTGCGTCACTGTCTCCGAACGCCGCGCGAAGCTGATCGTGGCGCGCGACGACCGCGTCGAGCGCTGCGCCAAGGGCCGCCTCGTCGAGCGGCCCGAGCAGACGGAGACCGGACGCGATGTTGTAGGCGCCGCTGGTGGGATCGAGCCGCCACAACGTCCAGAAGCGCGTCTGCGCGTCCGACAGGGGGAAGGTCTCGCCGACCGACGCGCGTGGGGTCGGCAGCGACGCGGCCGCTACCCTTTTGTCCCGCAGCTGCGCCAGGAAAATCCGGCGCTTGTCCGCCGGCAGCGCGGCGACGCGTTCGGCGACCGCCGCAAGTTGCGCGGCGCGGTTCGGAGACAGATCGTTCATTCCGCGGTCTCCAGGGCGTCGAGCAGTTCGGTCATGGTCGCGAGGTCGTCTCCGGCGGGCGCGAGGGCTTCGACGCGCTCAGCGAAGGCGGCGAGCGTGCGCGCTTCGAACAGCGTGCTGACGGGCAGCTCGACGCCGAGGTCGGTCCGAAGGCGCGACGCGACGCGCATCGCGAGCAGTGAATGGCCGCCGCGCCGGAAGAAGTCGTCGCCGCGCCCGAGGCCCGCCGTTCCGAGCACGTCCTCCCAGATATCCGCCAAGCTCCGTTCGAGGCCGGGACGCGGCGGCTCGCCCAATCCGGCCGTCTGTTCGGGATGGGGCAGCGCGCGACGGTCGAGTTTGCCGTTTGCGGTGACGGGAAGTGCCGGCAGCGCGATGATCCGCGCGGGAACCATGTGGGCGGGAAGGCGCTCGGCCAGGCGCGCGCGCGCCTCCGCTTCATCGACGGCGTCCGCGGCCAGATAGGCGACGAGCGCGTCGTTCGACGGCAGAACGGCGGCGTCCCGCACACCGGGAAGCCTGCGGAGCTCGGCTTCGACCTCCCCCGGCTCGACGCGCATGCCGCGCAGCTTCAGCTGGCGGTCGAGGCGGCCGAGATAGTGGATCTCGCCATGGCGGCCGAGCCGGGCGAGGTCGCCCGTGAGATAAAGCCGGTCGCCGGGCGCGCCGTAAGGGTCCGGGACGAAGCGGTCCGCGGTGAGCCCCGGGCGGCCCAGATAGCCGCGCGCGAGATTGGCTCCCCCGATCGCGAGTTCGCCCGCCACGCCCGGAGGCGCAAGGCCGAAATCGGCGTCCAGGATGCGGATCGCTGTGTTGGCGATCGGCCGTCCGATCGGCGTCGCGGGATCGTCCTCCCCGCAGGTCCAGTGCGTTACATCGATCGCCGCTTCAGTCGGGCCGTAGAGGTTGTGCAGCCCGGCCGCGGTCCTGGCTAGCGTGTCGCGGGCGAGATCCGGCGGCAACGCCTCCCCGCTCGTGATGATCCGGGTCAGACTGGGACAGCGCTCCAGCTCGCCGGACGCCACGAAGGCCGCCAGCATGGTCGGCACGAAATGAAGGGTGGTGACCTTCTGCGCACGTATCAGCGCGCCGAGAGCCGCCGGATCGCGATGCGCGCCGGGAGCTGCAAGCACGAGGCGGGCGCCGACGGCGAGCGGCCAGAAGAACTCCCAGACCGACACGTCGAAGCCGATCGGCGTCTTCTGCAGCACGACGTCGCGCGGCGTCAGCTCGTAGTGCTCCTGCATCCAAGCGACACGGTTCAGCAGCCCGCCATGGGTGTTGCCGACGCCCTTCGGCCGCCCGGTGGATCCGGACGTGAAGATCACGTAGGCGAGCGACCGGCCGTCAATCTGGGGATCACCATCGACGAGGGCTTGGGGCTCGTCGTCGTCGGGCTCGTCCTCGAGCGCGACGTGGACGCCCGGCGTCTTGGGAATGCGCCCGGCGACGCCCGACGCGCTCACCACGACACGCGCCCCGGCGCCCGCCGCCATCTCCCCAAGCCGCGCCGGAGGATGCTCCGGATCGAGGGGCAGCCAGGCGGCGCCCGCCTTCATAACGCCGAGCAACGCGACGACCAGCTCGCTCGAGCGCTCGAGCGCCACCCCTACGACGCCGTCCGGCCCGACGCCCATGGCGCGCAGCCGGAGCGCGAGACGATCTGCGCGGCGGCCGAGCTCGCCATATGTCAGCGTCTCGGTCCCGAAGCTCACGGCGGGCGCCTCGGGCGCCTCCGCGATCCGCGTCGCAACCAGATCGAGGACGCCCCTTTGGGCGCTGTAGTCCCGCACGGGCCCGGCGGCCGCCGCGGCGAGCCTCGCCCGCTCCACGTCGTCGAGAAGATCGAGCCGGCCCAGCGGCATGTCGGCGCCGTCCGCCATCGCAAGCAGAGCGTGCTTCAGCCGGGCGTCGAGGCTCTCGACCGTCGCCTCGTCGAAGGCGTCCCGCGCGAAGGTCCAGCCGAACTCCAGGCCGCCGGCCTTTTCGGCGACGGTGATCGCCAGCGGGTAATTGGTGGTCTCGAGATTGGAGAGCGCGCGCAGCGTCGGGCCGTCCCCGGCCCTCTCCTTCAACGCCTCGGCCACGGGGTAGTTTTCAAAGGCGATCAGCGTGTCGAACAGGGCCTGGCCCGGCCGTCCCGCAAGGCTCTGCGCCACATGGAGCGGCGTGTGCTCGTACTCCCGCATCCTGGCCGTGCGGGCTTGCGCGTCCCGCAGCCAATCGCCGACCGGCCGGGCCGGATCGACCGTCTCGACCTCGGCCACGGTGTTGATGAAGAGGCCAAGCGCCGTCTCGACGCCTGGAACGTTGGACGACCGGCCTGACACCGTCGCGCCGAAGGCGACGACCCGTTCGCCGGTCAGACGGGAGAGGACCAGACTCCAGGCGCCCTGAACAAAGGTGTTCAGCGTCACCCGTTCGCGCTTCGCGACATCCTTCAGGCGGCCCGTCTTCGCTGCGCCTAAGGGACGCCGAAGACAGCCGAAGCCCTCGCCTCCGGCCGGCCGGCCGAGCGCGCCCGACAGCGAGGTGGGTTCGCCCAGCGGAGCGAGCCGCTCGCGCCAAGCGCGCTCGGCCGCGGCGTCATCCCGCGTCTCAAGCCAAGCGATATGGTCGCGGAAGCGCCCGCCCGCGGGCGCGACGGGACGGCCGTCGTAGCGCGCGAGCACGTCGCCGATCAGCCGCGACGTGCTCCAGCCGTCGAGGATGAGGTGGTGGGCGGTGAGCACGATCCGCGCGCCGCCGCCGTCGAGCCGTACGAGGACGACGCGCAGCAGCGACGGACGTCCGAGGTCGAACCCTCGGCGGCGCTCCGCCTCCCCCAACATCCTGAGCGCGACGTCGAGGTCGTCCCCACGGCCGCGCCAGTCGACGATCTCCACGGGCGACGCGACGTTCGCGACGACGAACTGGAGCGGGCGCTCCAACCGCTCGTGAACGAACCCCGTCCGCAGCGCGGCATGGCGGGCCGCCGCCGCGCTCCAGGCGGCCGCGAAGCGATCGAGATCGAGGCCGTCGGCCGCGACCAACGTCTGCGTCACGTAGAGTTCGGGCGTCTCGAGCCCGTGGAACAGCATGCCCTGCTGCATCGGGGAGAGCGGAAACACGTCCTCGATCTCGGCCGGCGGGAACGCAAGCGTCGCTAGCACGCCGTCGAGCGCCGGCTGATCGAGCCCCGAGAGCGCGACGTCGGATGGGGTGAGGCCATCCGCGCCCGGCGCGAGGCAGGCGTCCGCAATCGTCTCGGCCTCGCGGCGCACGGCTTCGGCCAAAGCCTGGACCTCCGCGGGATCATGACGAGTCGCGGCGGCGGAGAACTCGAGAACGAGTTCCCCGTCGAGCATCCGGCCGTTGACGGTCAGCTCCGCCCCGCAGGGAGCGTCCGCGTCGCGATCGGCTCCGGCGCTGAGGCCCGTGAGCGCGAAGGCGCCCTCCCGCCGGCCGCTCGGGTCGAGGCGGCCGAGATAGTTGAACAGCACGTCGGGCTCAGGCAGCGCCGCAAGCTCGGCGCGCACGACCTCGCTCCCCATCCAGCGCAACGCGCCATAGCCGATCCCGTGATCCGGGGCGGCCCTCATCTGCTCCTTCACCCGCTTGAAAGCGGCGAGCGGCGCGCCCTCGCCCGGCGCGAGCCGAACCGGATGGACCGTCGTGAACCACCCTACGGTACGATCGATTTCGGCCCCGACCGCAGGGCCGCCGTCGCGGCCATGGCCCTCGACCGCGATCGTCGCCGCGTCGACGCCGGAGCGGGACGTCAGCGCCCTTGCGAGCGCGGCCACGAGCAATTCGTCGAGGCGCGCCCGAACGGCGCGGGGCGCGCGGGCGAGCCGGTCCGAGGTCGTTCGATCGAACGCGACGCTGTGGCGGACGAGGTCCCCGATGCGGTCCGCGCCTTCCGGCCGAACCGGGGAAAAGGCGCGGGGACCCGAGGCGGCCTCGCGCCAGAACCCAAGCTGCGCTTCCGCCTCCGGCGAGCGAGCGAAGGCCGCGAGGCGCGAGGCCCAGGCCGAGAACGCAGCGGGCTTTGCGCCAAGAGCGATGGGCCGACCGGCGGCAGCCTGGGCGTAGGCCGTTTCGAGCTCCTCGAGCAGGATCCGCCAGGAAACGCCGTCCGTCACGAGATGGTGGATGACGACCAGAAGCCGTGCGCCGCCGTCCCATCTCGCCAGCGCAGCCCGAACGAGAGGCCCGCAGGCGAGATCGAGCCCGGTCTGAAGCTCTTCCGCCACGTCCGCCAGCGCCGCCTCGTCGGCGAGCTCGCGGACAGCGAGCGCGGGAGCGTCATCGACGGACGAAAAGGTTTGCGTCCATCCGTCGCCGTCTTTCACGAAGCGGAGACGGAAGGCGTCGTGTCGCACGACCACCGCCTGGAAGGCCGCGGCCAACGCCGGCTCGTCCACCGGACCCGTCGCCGAAAGCACGATCGACTGGTTCCAACGCGCCCGGTTCGGGAGGTCCTGCGCGAAGAACCAGCGCTGGATCGGCGTCAGAGGAGCCCGGCTGGCCGGTTCGGCCATAAGGGAGGCCGGCGTCTCGACCGGCGTCGCGATGGCGGCGAGGTCCCGAACGGTCTGGCGTTCGAAGATCTGCCGCGGCGTGATCGACAGGCCCTTGGCCCGCGCCCGCGAAACAACCTGAAGGGACAGGATGGAGTCGCCGCCAAGGGCGAAGAAGTTGTCTGTTGCGCCGACTTGGGGCAGGCCCAGAACCTCCCCCCAGATCGCCGCGAGCGCCGTTTCCGCGGCGCCTTCCGGCGCTGCGCGGGGGCCCTCATCCGTCCAATCGACCGCCGGGAGCGCGCGCCGATCCACCTTGCCCGAGCCAAGCCGCGGCAGCGCCTCGAGCACGACGATCCGCGTCGGAACCATGTACTCCGGCAGTCGCTGCGAGAGCTGCGACGCAAGCGCGCCGGGCTCCGCCGTTCCCGCGACATAGGCGATGAGCCGGCGTCCACCCGGTCCCTCGGCGGCGACCGCGACCGCCTCCGTGACCCCGTCGAGGTCGAGAAGCGCGGCCTCGACCTCCCCCGGCTCAATCCGGTGACCGCGGATCTTGAGCTGCTCGTCCACGCGGCCGACGAACAGCAACACGCCGTCCGCGTCCCAGCGCGCCAGATCGCCGGTTCGGTACATCCGTGCGCCCGGCGCGCCGAACGGATCGGGCGCGAACCTCTCGGCGGTGAGGCCGGCTCGACCGAGATAGCCGCGCGCCAGCCCTTCGCCGCCAATGTACAGCTCGCCGACGGTCCCTGGGCTCGCCAGCTGGAGCGAGCCATCCAGCACATAGGCGCGGCGCTCGCCGATCGGCTTCCCGAGCGGAGCGTAGGGGGCGGCGAAGGCGGCGGCGCCCTCGGCGCGCCAGGCGAGCGGCGTCATCACCGTCTCGGTGGGGCCGTAGCCGTTGATCAGCGCGCGTGGGCGCAGAGCGTCGCGAATACGCTCGAAATTGGCCCTCGAGGTCGCTTCGCCGCCGAAGGAATAGGCCACGCCGTCCGGGACGGGATCGCCGGACGACGCGGCGTGCTCCGCCATGGCCGCAAGGTAGGCCGGGGGCAGGTCCGCATTGGTGACGCCAAGGCGCGCGATCTCCGCGAGCGTGCGCTCGGGCGCCCAGACCTCGTCCTCCTTCAGCACGACCAAACCGCCCGCCCCAAGGACGCCGAGCCACCGCTCGTGAGCGGCGTCAAAAGCGAAGGAGAGCACGTGCAACTCGCGCGTGGCCTCGGACAGGCCGAAGGCCGCGGCCGCCGCCGCCGAGTGCATGGCGAGCGGGCCGTGCGCCACCGCGACGCCCTTTGGCTTGCCGGTGGAGCCTGACGTGTAGAGGACGTATGCAAGGTTGTCCGGATGCGGGCGCGGGGCGGTCGGCGGCGCCTCCGCCACGCCGGCCGCATCGCTTCCGTCCAGGAGCAGCGCCGGCGCGGGGACGCCGGCGAGCCGGTCCGCGAACCGCATTTCGGTCACAACGACCGACGCGCCAGCGTCGGCGGCGGCCTCCACGATCCGGGCCTCGGGCCAGTCGAGCGGCAGCGGGAGGAACGACGCGCCCGCCTTCAGCACGCCGAGCAACGCCGCGATCAGCTCGGGCGAGCGTTCGAGGGCGACGCCGACGCGGTCGTCGGCCCCAAGGCCTCTCGCGACAAGCGCCTCGGCGATGCGGTTGGCGCGACGGTCCAGTTCACGGCGCGCGACCGTGCGGTCGCCGAACAGCACCGCCGGTCGCTCCGGGGAGGCGGCCGCCCGCGCCGCAATTCGCTCGTGCACGAAACGGCCGTCCGGAGCGACGACCGTAGCTGGACGACCCCAGTCTTCGACGTGCCTCCGGCGCGCGTCGTCGAGGAAGGAGATCGCGCCCAGCGCGACGTCCGGGGAGGCGAGCAGGTCCTTCAAAAGCCGAAGGAAGCAGGTCGCCCAGCCTTCGACCGCTTCCGCCTCGAACAAGGTGGCGTCGTATTCGATCTCGATGTCGACGTCGTCGCCGTCCGCCGCCACGTCCAGGGTGAGTTCGACCTGCGGTCCGAACGGCGGCAGGTCGACCTTCGTCGCCGCGAGCCCCTCAAGCTTCAGTGGTCTGGCGTCGCGGCGGGCGCGGAAGTTGAACAGGGTTTGGAACAGCGGCGTACGGCCCGGGTCGCGCTCGACGCCAAGTCGCTCCAGCAGCAGTTCGAACGGCAGATCGGCCTCCGCCAGCGCCGCCAGCGACTCGCCGCGCAGGCGCCGGCAGAGATCGCGGAAGGCGAGCTTGGGGTCGAGGCGGGCGCGGAAGACCTGCGTGTTGACGAGGAAGCCGACCACATCGTGGAGTTCGGCGCGGTCGCGGGTCGCGGCGGGCGCGCCGACGGCGAAGTCCTCCTGACCCGAAAGCCGGCCGAGCAGGACCTGCCAAGCGGCGAGCAGGACCGCGAAAGGCGTGCAGCGTTCGCGGCGGCAGAAGGCGCGGAGGGCCGCGACGAGGTCGGGGGGCAGCTGGCGGTCGACCCGACCGGCCGCGCGCCGGCCGGCCTCGCGCGGACGGTCGGTGGGGAGAACGAGCGCCGGCGGCGCCTCCGCCCCGAACCGATCGCGCCAGCGACGGACCGCCGCTTCGCCGGCCTCGCCCTCGAACCGCTCGCGCTGCCAACGCGCGTGATCGGCGGCGTCGATCGCGCGCGTGGGCCCGGGCGCCGAGGACCGCCCCACGATCTCCGCCGCATAGAGGCGTTCGAGGTCCGCCAGGATGAGCTCCGCAGACCAGGCGTCGACCGCGATGTGGTGGAGCACGATCAGCAGCGCCGAGCCGCCCTCCGCGATCGGAGCGAGGCGGACGCGCAGCAGCGGCGGCGCCGCGAGGTCGAACGGCGCGCTCGCGCTCTCCTGAGCCCAAGCGGCGACTTCGGAGGCGGCGATCGCCGCGACCCGATCAATCGCGAAAGGCGCCTCTGGAAGAACCGTCTGCCGCGGCCCATCCGATCCGGTCGAAAACCGCGTCCGTAGCGCGGCGTGGCGGGCGAGGAGGCAGCGGAACGCGCGCTCCAGCGCATCCGCGTCAAGGTCCCCGACGATCCGGAACGCCCGCGCGGAGTTGTACGCCGCGTCCGACGGATCGAACCGGTGCAGGAACCAGAGGCGCTGCTGCGCGAACGAAAGCGGAGACGGCGCGGCGGCGTCGAGGCGCGCGTGGATCGCCCCCTCTTCCGCCGCCGCCTCCGCCTTGAGCAGATCGGCGAGCTCCGCCTGGATCGCGGCTGAGTTCACGACGCGGTTGCCCCCGGTGTCGGCTCGGCGAGCGGCTTGGCCTTCTCGTCCTCCGGCAGCGCCGCAAGGGTCAGCCGCAGCTCCGCGACCCTGTCGAGCCGCCCGTCAGGCGCCCCGGCTCGCAACGCCTCGGCGAGCGCCGCGACGCTCGGATGGTCGAAGACGATGCCGGGCGGCACGTCGAGCCCGAAGAGCTTCCGGACGCGCGCGACGAACTTGATCACCAGCAACGAGTTGCCGCCCAGGTCGAAGAAGTCGTCCGTAACGCCGACCGACGCCCCCGGTCGTCCCAGCAGCTCCGCGGCGAGATTGCGCAGCACGGTCTCAAGCGCGTTGCGGGGGGCGACGCCGTCGCGGCCGTCGTCGAGCTCCCGCGCGGCGAGCGCCGCCCGGTCGAGCTTGCCGTTGGCGAGCAGCGGCATCCGCTGGAGCGCTACGATCCGCGTGGGGACCATCGGCGCGGGGAGCCGTTCGGCGAGCGCCGCCTTCAGCGCCGCCACGTCGATGTCGTCCGCAGACGTCACGAAGCCGACGAGCGAGGCGATCCCGTCCACGTCGCGGCGGACGTCAACCGCCGCCTGCCGCACGCCTTCGAGATCGGCAAGCGTCGCCTCGACCTCGCCGGGCTCGACGCGGTGGCCGTTGATCTTGATCTGGCCGTCCGCGCGCCCGACGATCTCGACGCCGCCTTCCGGGCGGTAGCGGGCAAGATCGCCGGTTGGATAGAGCCTACGGCCGGGCGTCGTCGGATCGTCGACGAAGCCCGCGCCCTCCATCCCGAGATAGCCGCGACAGAGCTGCGCTCCGCCGACATGAAGCTGGCCCACCGATCCCGTCGCCGCGAGCCGTCCGGCGTCGTCGAGCACGAGGATCGCATTGCCGTCGAGCGCGCGGGTCAGCCGGGCCGCGGGACCTGCGTCGGCCACCTCACAGTGGTGGACGAGCACGCCGACGGTGGTTTCCGTCGGACCGTAGTGGTTGACGACGCGCGCCGCCGGATTGATCGCGCGGATCCGTCCGAGCAGCGCTTGCGGGACGGGTTCTCCGCCGAGGATCAGGGTCGCCGGGATCACCGGGTCTCCGCCGTCGAGCAGGGCCGCGAGATGCGACGGCGCGAACTTCGCGCAGTCGACGGCGTTCCGACGCAGGAAGGACGCGAAGGCGTCGGCCTCTCGAGCCTCGTCCTCGCTGGCGATGGCGAGAATGGCCCCGTTGGCGAGCGCTGCGAACAGCGTGGTGTTGCCGAGGTCGGCCGCGACGGTCGAAGCGAGCGCGAAGCGGCGGCTCCCGCCGAGGTCCGCGGCGTCCCGGACGGCGGCGACATAGTTCGCGAGCTGTCCGTGTTCGACCACCACGCCCTTGGGCGCGCCGGTCGAGCCGGACGTGAACAGAACATAGGCCGCCCGGTCCTCCGGCGCTTCCAGCGGCGGCAGGGTGACTTCGGCCGTCTCGGCAAGCGCGTCCGCGACGGACAGCGCCGGAGTTCCCACATGAGCGTCGCCAACCTCTCCGCCGTGCAGCACGAGCGCGGCGCCCGCGGCCTCGCGCAGTTGGCGGCGGCGCGCCGCCGGCCAGGCCGGATCGAGCGGCAGATAGGCCGCCCCCGACCGCCACACGCCGAGAAGGGCGACCACGAGATCGACGGAGCGGGGGAGATCCAGCGCGACGACCGTCTCCGGCCCCACGCCGCGCGCGACAAGCGCCGAGGCGATGCGCCCAACCCGTTCCCCAAGCTCGGCGTAGTCCAACGTGACTCCGCCGCCGGCGAGGGCCGGCGCGGCCGGCGTGCGCTCGGCCCAGCCGAGGATGGTGGGCAGAAGCGGCGACCGGGAAGGAGGCTTGATATGCGCGCGGTCCAGGCTCGCGAGGCGCGCGGTCTCCTTTGGTCCGACAATGGCGAGGGCGCCGAGAGGCGTCGCCGGACGGGCTATGATCGCGCCCAGCAACGTCACGACCTGCTCGAGCAGCGTCTCCGTCGCAGCCTCGCCGTAGCGGCCCGTGTCCCAGGAAAGGGCCAGCGCGACGAGGCGGTCGCCGGCGTCGATCTCGGGTCGGAGCTCGAGTTCGAACGCCGAAGGTCCGTCGAAGGCTCGTCGGCTCCATCCGCCGGAAAGCGCCGGGGCGACGTCCAGGCCGAAGCCGAGGGGCGAAGCCGTCGCCGCATCGACGCCGTCGAGCGGCAGGTGCTCCTGCCAGTCGAGGTGGGCGGCGAGTTCGCCCACGAGCCCCCCCAGATGATCGCCGAACGACGCCGCCGCGTCGAAGCCGACGCGGAGGGGCAACGTCTTCTCAAACGGTCCCGCGACCCCCGCGAACATCGCGTAGTCGCGTCGGCAATCGTGTCGCCAGCCGAGGGAGACCACGTCTTGGCCAGAAATCCGGCCGAGAACGGCCGCCCACAAAGCCAGCAGGCCGGCTTCGAGGCCGGCGTCGCCGACGAGAACGGCGAAGCGCGTCGACTGGTCCGGATCAATCGCGACGCGGCGCTCCGCGCGGAGCCCGCTCGCATGCGCCTCCTGATAGGTCAGCGGCGGCGGGGCGGCGTCGGCGGCCGACTGCCCCCGCCAGTAGGCGCGTCCTCTTGGAGCGTCTTCGTCAGCCTCCATCTCGCGGCGCCAATCGGCGTACTGAGCGTAGGTCGCGCCGTCTTCGTCCGGCCTCGCGGAAGACGTGGCCGCCTCCCCTGCAAGAGCCGCCGCGAGCAGCGCGAGCGTCGTCCGGTCCGCGGCGAGCGGCGAGACGGCGATCGCGATCCGGGATGCGCCCCCGTCAAGCCGCCACAGCGCCGCGCGCAGAGTCTCCCCACGCGCGAGATCGAACGGCGCGCTTCGAAGCGCCTCGAGATCCTCCGCGATCCGGGCCTCGGCGTCTTCTTGGCCGCGCAGGTCCCGCACAGTCCAGCCCTGCGCGGCGGGCGCTCCAAGCGGAACGCGGCGCAGCCCGCGGTAGCCCGGGGCGGCGACATAGGCCGGAGCGAGCGCGTCGTGACGGATGGCCGCTTCGGCGAGCGTCGCGCGAAGCCATGCCTCGTCGACCGGAAGGTCAGCGACGAGTTGCGCCACGAAGGCTTCGGACAGGCCGCTCGCAGCGCGCTGCTCGGGGCTCAGCGGCCAGGTTTCGGGGGACGTCGTCTGCGAAACGGCGCTCACGACGCCACCCCGCCGACCGGCGCAACGAGGCTCGCGCGTTCGACCATGTCGCCCATGGCCACGACGATGCGCCGCTTCCCCTGGAAGGGATCGCGCGCGTGGGCCGCCAGCATGTTGTCCAGCATCACCACGTCGCCCTTGCGCCAGGTGAAGCGCACGGCGGAGGCCTCGTAGAGCTCCCCAATGAGGTCCATCGTCTCGTCCGCGATGACCGAGCCGTCGCCGTAGCGCACCTGCCGCGGCAGGCGGTCCTCGCCGACCATGGCCAGCAGGTCGTCGCGCACATCCGCGTCCAGGAAGCGCGGGTGATGCAGCTGCACCTGATTGAAGAACGACTTCTCGCCGGTCAGCGGGTGCACGATGACGGCGGGGCAGCGCGTCCGGGTCTGGAGAACGTCGCCGTCGAGCCATGCGAGCTCCACGCCCTCGGCGCGGCAGCGCGCCTCCACCGCGGCCTTGTCGTCGGTGCGGAAGAAATCGCGCCAGTCGACGTCCAGCCGCGGCGTGAAGGTGCGGACGTAGGAGAGGCCGAGACGCTCGAATTTGGCGGCGAGGTCGGCCGGAAGACTGCGGTACATGGCCCTGCAGTCGACGATCGGGGTCGCGCCGCCTTCGGGCGCCGCCTCCTCGCAGAAGAACCACTGCTTGCGCGGCCAGCGCGGCAGGTGCGAGCTCTCGTTGTGGAAGAGGATCATCTTGTCCTCCGGGTACGGCGTCGAGCGGTAGGTGTTCGCCCCGCCCTCCTTCTTCGGCAGATCGCCGTAAGCGCCGTAGAGCCCGGGCTGGAGCGCCTCCGCGAAGCCCTCGAAGTCCTGCGGGTTCGTCAGCGCAAATGCGCGGAACAGGAGACCGGCGTGCCGGCGGAGCTTCTCCTCGACGAAAGCCCGATGGGCCGCCGCCCAGGAGATCGGGTCGAGGTCCGCGCTCTCGGGCTCGATCACGAGCGGGAAATCCGCCCCGGGGGCGAGCGACGAGGTTCGCACCAGGCTGGCGGCCTCCGCCGGACGGGGACCTGCGGACGAGACCTTTTTCAGCTTGTCCAGCTTCGCGCCCATACGGGCGCCAGGAGCCGAGGAAAGGGGCGTCGGTGCGACGGACATCGTGGCGTCCTCCAGTGACGGCAGGGGAAATGCGCCGAGAGGGCGTTCTGGCGCCTCGGCGATCGAAGACAGGAGCTCAGTCCAGGCGCGGGCGAGCCGCTCGACCGTGCCGCGCCGGAACAGCGCGGTGGCGAAGGTCCATTCGCAGGCGATCCCCCCGGCGCCGTCCGGCTCGAGAAACAGCGCCATGTCGAACTTTGAGCTCGACGCCGGCGCCGGGACGAGTTCCGCGGTCAGACCCTCCACCCCGAAGCGCCCGCGCGGCGCGCTCTGCAGGACGAACAGAACCTGGACCAGCGGATTGCGGCTCCGGTCGCGCGGCGCGCCCACGGCGTCGACGATGCGATCAAACGGCAGCAACGGACGGTCGAACGCGGACGACGCCTCGTCGCAGATCTCGTCCAGGAGGTTTGCGAACGGAAGGTCGGCGCGCGGCCGCGCACGCAGGGGCAGCACGTTGACGAAAAAGCCGATTAGCCGTTCGAGCTCCGGCGCCGGCCTGCCGGCGACGTCCGCGCCGATCAGCATGTCGGTCGCGCCGGTCCAGCGGTGGAGCAGCGCCTCGAAGGAGGCGAGCAGCGCCATGTAGAGCGTCGCGCCGCGGGTTCGGCCGAGGGCTTCCAGCCGAGAGACGAGCGCGGCCGGGAGCGCGAAGCGGACGCCCTCACCGGCGTGCGAAGCGACCGCGGGGCGGTCGAAATCGGTTGGAAGCGCCAGCGCTCTCGGTGCGTTCTGCAGCCGATCGCGCCAGAACGCCTCGTCGTCGTCCAGGGCGCCGGAGGCCGCAAGCCTCCGTTGCCACAGCGCGAAATCGGAATACTGCAACGGGAGCGCCGGCAGGGCGGCCGGATGGCCCGCGAGCGCCGCGCGGTAAAGCGCGCCGAGATCCTGAACCATGACGCCCATGGACCAGCCGTCGCAGACCAGATGGTGGAGCGCGATCAGCAAACTGTGCTCATTACCGCCCAGCCGGCAAAGCGTCGCCCGCATCAGGGGAGGCGCGGCGAGGTCGAACGGTCGTCGGGCTTGTTCGGCCTGCGCGTCCGCAAGCGCCGCGGCCCGCGCGTGCGGGTCAAGGCCGGAGAAGTCGAGGAACCCCGGAGCGAACGCCGCCGGCGCGCCTATCCGGGCTCGAGCCTCGCCGTCGTCGTCCTCCGCATAGCCGGTCCGCAGCGCTTCGTGCCGCGCGACGAGCCCGGACAACGCGCGTTCCAGCGCTTCGCGCGACAGGGGTCCTGCGAGCGTCAGCTGCCCGACCACGTTGTAGGCGCCGGCCGAACCGGGACCGCCGAGTTTCTCGGCGACCCAAAGCCGTTGCTGGACCAACGAGAGCGGAACGCCCTCGGCGGGAACGCTCTCGCGCCTGAGGGCGGGCCCAGCCGCCTCGCCCGCGAGCCGCGGCGACGCGTCGAGCCACGTCGCGAAGTCTGCGAGCGTCCTCGGCGCGAACATGTCGCGGAGCGCCACGGCCACGCCGAACTCCTCGCGGATCCGGGCCGCTGCCTTAACTGCGAGAATCGAGTGGCCGCCCCGGGCCAAGAACTGGTCGGACCGCCGGATCGCCGTGACCTCAAGCGCGGAGGCCCAAATCGCCGCGAGCCGCCGCTCGGTTTCCGTTGAGGGCGAAGAGGCGCCGTCCGAGAGCTCTGGCGTCGCGAGAATCGGCCGATGGTAGACCTCGAAGGCCGCGACGTCGCCGCTCGCGACGCCTGCGGCGCAGCTCGAACGTTGCAGCTTGCCGCTCGTGGTCTTCGGCAGCGCGCCGGGCTCAAGCAGCGCGATCAGGCTCGCCGGTTCCTGCTGCGTCTCCGTGACGACGGCGTCGATCGCGGCGACGATCTCGCCGGGGGAGGCGGCGCGGCGGGCCACGCGGCCGATCTCGGCCGCGACGCCGATTCCCTCGCGACCGTCGTGCAGGACCGGGAACGCCGAGACGCGGCCTTTCCGTACGGCGGACACCCCACGCTCAACCGCCTGCTCGATGTCCTGCGGGTAGCGGTTCTGGCCGCGAACGATGATGACGTCCTTTCGCCGCCCGGCGATGAACAGATAGCCCTCGCGGCGGAACGCGAGATCGCCGGTCCTCAGCCAGCGGCCGTCCGGGCGGTCGAGGAACGCCGCCGCCGTGGCTTCGGGGTTGCGCCAATAGCCGCGGGCGACGCTCGCGCCGCTGACCCAGACCTCGCCGATCTCGTCGTCGCCGCAGATCCGGAAGGTCGCCGGATCGACGATCCGCACCGTCTCCTGCTCGACCGGAAGGCCGCTCGCCACCAGTTCGACGCCCACCGGACTCGGAACGACGCGTCCTCGGGCCAGCTCGTCCGGATCGACGCGCAGGGTCTGGTAGGGTCGAAGGCGCCGGTCGCCGCTCACCATCAGGGTCGCCTCGGCGAGGCCGTAGCTTGGATGCAGCGCCTCGCCCAGGAAGCCGACCGCGGCGAACCGCTGGGCGAACGCGGCCATGGTGTCAGCGCGCACTGGCTCGGCTCCGCAGAAAGCGACGCGCCAGGACGTCAGGTCGAGGTTCGCCAGCGCGCTTTCCGGCGCCCGCTCGACGGCGAGCCGGTAGGCGAAGTCCGGGCCGCCGCTTACCGTGCCGCCGAAACGCTGGATCGCCTGCAGCCAGCGCGACGGGCGCGCCAGGAAGAATTCCGGCGGCATGAGGATCAGCGGGATCCCGCAGAAGATCGGGAGCACGAGCCCGGCGATCAGCCCCATGTCGTGATAGAGCGGCAGCCAGCTCACCACGACGTCGTTCGCACGGATGCCGAAGCCCCGCACCATGGTGAGCTGGTTGTCGGTCAGGTTGGCGTGCGTGACCTCGACGCCCTTCGGCGCGGAGGTGGAGCCGGACGTGTACTGAAGAAAAGCCACGTCGTCGGCGCGGATCGGCGCCGGCGTCCAGCCGGCCGGGGGAGGGTCCGTCATCGCCGCGACGTCGAGGGCGAGAACGCCGCTGTGCTCGGCGCAGAGGGTCGCCACCGCCTCCAGGGACGCGGCGTCGGTCAGCGCGAGCCGCGCGCCGGCGTCGGCGATCATGCCGCCGAGCCGCGCGACATGATGAGGCCGGAGCGCTTCCGGCGGATAGGCTGGGACCGCGATGACGCCGGCATAGAAGCAGCCAAAGAAGGCCGCGACGTAGTCGGGACCGCTCGGCAGGAGGATCAGCGCCCGATCGCCCGGCGCGGCGAGGCGTTCAATGGCGGATGCGACGACCCTGGCGCGCCGGTCGAGCGTCTCGTAATCCCAAATCTGGGACGGCTCTCCGTCCGTCCCGAGAAAGCGCAGCGCGACGCGCTCGCCTTCGTCTTCGGCCCGGCCGCGCAGCACGTCCGCGAGGGTCTCGGCGCCGGCGTAGGCGGAGACGATTCGGGCGTGTTCCGCCGGGGAGAGGCGGGCCGCCGGCGACGTCGGCTCTACGTCCAACATCATGCCGACGCTCCTCCCGCCGCGAGTCTAAGCGCGGCGACGCTGGGATCGATCGGCTCGCGAGGCTGCGAAGGACCGGTCTCGACGATCCGGCCGCCTTCGAGCTTCACCAAGCGGTCCGCGAGGTCGAAGTACCGGTCGTCGTGAGTGATGACGACGAGCGTCTTGCCCCGCGCCTTAAGCTCCGGCAGCAGCTCGCGGTAGAAGACGTCCTTGAACGCGGGATCCTGGTCAGCCGCCCACTCGTCGAACACCATCACGGGCCGATCCTCGACGCAGGCGGCCACGAGCGCGAGGCGCTTACGCTGGCCCTGCGACAGGTCCCGGGTCGAGAAGGCCCCGTCGCTGACGGTCACCTTGCGATCGAGGTGCAGCTTCGCGAGCCATTCGTTCGCGCGCGCGTCGAGCCGCCCGCTGGGCGCCTCGAGCAGCGTCTCGAACAGCTGGAAATCGGCGTAGATCGCGGAAAACAGCTGCCGGTAGGCCTGCCGGCCGGCGTCGCCGACGGCCGCGCCGTCGACCCGAATCCGGCCCCCCTCGGGCGCGTAGAGGCCGGTGACGAGCTTGGCGAGGGTGGTCTTGCCCGATCCGTTGCCGCCGACGACGAAGGTGGCCTCCCCGGGAACGAGCGTCAGATCGATCGGACCGAGGGTGAAAACGTCCTCCTCGCGCTCCCGGAAATAGCCGTGCGTGACGCCTTCGAGCGTGATCGAGCGCGGCGTCTCCGGGATCCGGACCGAAGGGTCCACAGGCTCAGCGGCGAGATCCGACAGCACGCCCTGAACGCGGCCGATCGCGACGCGGGCCAGATTGACGTAAGGCAGGTGAGCGAGCACGCCCTCGAGCGGTCCCATGAGGTAGAGAAAGGCGATGACGTAGCCGGTGACGATCCCTGCGCTCTCGCCGGGCAGCCAGAGCCGCGCGAAGAGAGCGACGCCGATCAGGAACATGAACAGGAAGCGGCCCCAGCCGTCCGAAAGCGCGAGCAGGGAGAGCCCTCGGGCGCGGTCGGTCCCGACCGCCCCGATGGCGCCGGCGAGGTCGCGGTCGAGGAAACGGCGCGCTTTGGTTTCGTTGAGCTTCAACTCCTTCGCGCCGCCGAGCAGCGCATCGAAGTCCCCGTAGAGCCTGTCCTGGCTGAAACCGGCCCGGCGCAGGTGCTCCACCACCTTGCGATGGCTGAGATGATAGCCGAACGAGCCGAGCGCGATCAGCACGAGCGCCACGGCGAAGACGCCGAGCGAGAGCCAGGCGAGATAGCCGAGCGCGCCCAGCACGACCACGAGATTGGTGACGACCACGGGAAAGCCGACGCCGAAATTCGCGATGTTGACCGCATCGTCGCTGAACGCGGAGCGCATGCGCGCCTGCCCGACGCGCTCGAGCCGCTGGTAGGGGGCGCGAAGGATCGCCTCCGCGATCTCGCGCCGGATCCGGCCCAGGCACCTTTGTCCGAGATGGGCGAAAAGCGCGCGGGAGCCCGCCTGCGCGGTCATCACGAGGACAGCGACCAGGACGAAGGGGATGAGCGTGGCGACGAGCCGCTCCGGCGGCGTGTTCAGCGCCGCGTTGATCAGCATGACGAGCGCCGCGCCGCCGAGCCCGCAGACGAGGGCGGCCGCAAACGCGGCGGCGAACAGCGCTGGGGAGGCTCGCAGAAGGGTCGCTATCAGCGGCACGCTGTGTTCTCCGGAGACGGGCGCCTCAGCGCGAGCCGTGCGCCTCGGCCATGGCCACCCGCACCTTGCGCGGTCCCTTGAAGGGCGCGCGCCCGTGCGCCACCAGCATGTTGTCGAGCATGACGACGTCGCCGCCGCGCCAGGGAAAGGCGACCGTGTGCCGGTCGAACACGGACCTCACGACGTCGAGCGTCTCGTCGTCGATCGGCGAACCGTCGCCGTAGGTGACGTTGCGCGGCAGATCCTCCTCGTCGACGACGTCGAGCAAGGTCGCACGCACCTCGGGTTCAAGGTTGGACACGTGGAAGAGATGCGCCTGGTTGAACCAGACCATCTCGCCGGTCGCGGGATGCGCGGCGACCGCCTGGCAGCGCTGCCGGGTGCGGAGTTCGCCGTCATCCTTCCATTCGCAGGCGATGCCGCGAGGGGCGCAGAAGGCCTCCACCTCGGCGCGGTCGTCGGTGCCGAACACATCGGTCCACGAGAGGTCGAGGCCGTTGCCGAAATTGCGGACGTAGGCCAGCTCCTTCTCGGCGAAGCGCTTCCGGATCGCCCCCGGCATGTCGCGATAGACCCGGCGGCTGTCCGCGAGCGGGGTCTCGCCGCCCTCCGGCGCCGCCTGTTCGCAGTAGAACCAGATCTTCATCGGCCAATCCCGCGTGTAGGACTGCTCGTTGTGCAGCGGGATGTGCTGGTGCTGGGGGTATTCGGTCGACGTGTAGACCCCAGCCTCGACCTTCGAGCGCGGCGTGGAGCCAAACTCGTAGCTGAGAAGCGGATGGCCGAAGGCCGCCGCGAACTCACGGAAGGCGGCTGCGCCGTCGAGGCGGAAACCGCGGAACAGCAGCCCTCCTTCGACGGGCAAATGCCGGTCGGCGAGCCGACGGAGCTCCGGCTGAGCGTCGATCAATGACCGTCCCGCCGACGGTTCGACCTCCACCACAAGCGGGAGCGAGCCGCCTTGGGCAAGCGGCTTTGCCGTCAGTGCGTCGCGTTCCAGAACAGGGGTCATGGGTCAATTGCTCCTGCTATCGGGTCGGGACCCTCGGCCTCAGGCCGCGGCGCGTCCGGCCGTCACCGCGGCGAGGCCGTCGAGGATGAAGTCGAGCGCCTCGCGCTCCCGCTCGTGGATGAAGAAGTGGCCGCCTTCGAAGAGCTTCATGGCGAAACCCGAGGCGGTTTCCGAGCTCCAGGCCCCGATTGCGGCGGCCGGGACGTCGTCCGACGCTCCCGCAAGGGCGGCGACGGGGCACGGAAGGGGCGCGCGCCTTCGGTAGCGATAGCCGCCGGCCATCAGAAAATCCGCCCGCAGCACCGGCAGGACGAGCGCCATCAGCTCGGGATCGAGCAGAGCGCCTTCCGGCGTTCCCCGCAGCCGCCGCAATTCGTCGACCAGTTCGTCATCGGTCAGCGGCTTCGCCTTGGTTCGGTCGTCGCGCAACGCGGGCGCCGCCGAGGCGGAGACGAACAGGCGCATCGGCGCCGCCGCGCCCCGCTCGATCAGGGCGTGCGCGATCTCGAAAGCGAGCACCGCGCCGAGGCTGTGGCCGAACAGCGCGTAACGAGCGCGGACCTTCGGCAAAAGCTCGTCCGCAAGGTCGCTCGCCAGCCCCACGAGATCGGTCCGCAGGGGTTCGCCCGTCCGCGCGCCGCGGCCGGGCGGCTCGACGGGCTGTATCTCGACCGACCGCGGCAGGAGCTTCGTCCACCGCAGGTAGGCCTGCGCGGTCGCCCCGGAATGCGGCAGGCAGAACAGCTGAACGACGTCGCTCATGCGCTCAAGCCGGCCCGTCGACAGCCTCGCCATCCATATGGCGGCGCAGGCTGAGGGGTCGCATGTCGGACCAGACCTCCTCGATGTAGGCGAGGCATTCGGCCTTCGGCCCCGTTTTCCCGACCTCCCGCCAACCGGCGGGAATCTCGCGGAACGTCGGCCAAATCGAATACTGTTCCTCGTGATTAACAACCACGTGGAATACGCCGTCCTCACGATCAAAAGCCATAAGACAACCGCCCGAAATGCCTGTCGATGAGGTCGCGGACGTAAGCACGCAACAAAACTTGAGGCAATAGCCAAATCATCTAGTGACTGATTCCTAAAATATGAGGGGATTACGTGAAACTGAAACTGTTCTAAGAAGAATTCTAAGGTTGGTGCCGGCAATTAGACTTTGACTTTGCTTCATACGTATTGCTTTGATCGCCCGCTATCACAGCGCCGCGCGCTGGCGAGCGACCCGCACCGGTCCGAACGGCGCCGGCTGGTCCCGCCGCGGCTCAAAGGAACGGCCCGCCACAGGTCCCGGGAGATTGAGATGAAGGACAGCGGAGTTACGCCGGCGCAGCACTTCGTCGCCTTCGGGGCGGGCGACCTTCCCCGCCGGGTGACCGACCGGGGCGGCGTGATAACGGTGTCGGCGACCGCCCGGCCTTCGGCGACCGTTGAGTTTTGTCTGAAGCGGGAAGCGCTGCGCTTGCTCGACGCGCAGGCGCTGGACGCCGTCGAAGCGGGCGAGGCCGTGCTGGCCGCCGTCGAGGCGGCCTTCGCCTGGCGGCCGGAGCGCGACGTGCTGGAGGTCGCGCTGGAGAGCCGGCCGGATGTCCTCGCCTGGCTCGCTGAACGCGGCGTGGTGGCGGCGGAGCGCGGAGGCTGGCGGGCTTCCGCCGCCATGCTCATGCAGCGGCCCGAACCATGGCTCGCGACAGGAGCAGAGGCGCCCTACCCCGAGCGCTTCGTCCTTTCGGGCTCACGCCGGCATCCGCTGCGCCGGCCGAAGCCCGAAGGCGTCGCCTACGCCCGCTTCGTTCCTTGGCTCGGCGAAACCCTGACCTTCCGCGCGGCGACGGTCGGTGACGATCTCGAGACGTTCCATCGCTGGATGAACGACCCGCGCGTCGCCGCCTTCTGGACCGAGGCCGGCGATCTCGCCGCGCATCGCCGCTATCTGGAGGCGGTGATCGCCGATCCGCACATGATCCCGATGATCGGCGCCTTCGACGGCGCCCCTTTCGCGTATTTTGAGATCTACTGGGCGAAGGAGAACCGCCTCGCGCCGTTCTACGACGCCGACGACTACGACCGCGGCTGGCACGTGGCCGTGGGAGAGGAAAGCCGCCGAGGCGGAGCCTACATCGGCGCCTGGCTGCCGTCGCTCATGCACTTCATGTTTCTGGACGATCCGCGCACCCGACGCATCGTCGGGGAGCCCGCGACGGCGCATGTCCAGCAGATCCGCAACCTCGAGCGCTCCGGCTTCGCGCAAATCAAGACCTTCGACTTCCCGCACAAGCGGGCGACGCTCGTCAGCCTCCTACGCGAGCGGTTCTTCGCGGAGAAGCTGTGGCTGCCCGCCCGTCGGGACGCGCAAAGGCCGTCCACCGTCGCCCTCGCCGGCGCCGCCTGAGACCGTCCGGAGCTCCGCGCATGAAGCCACAACCGGCCGTTCCCTTCGATGTCCTCGGCGTCGGCTTCGGTCCGTCCAACCTCGCGACCGCGATCGCGATCGCGGAGAACAACAAGCGATTGCGACCGGCCTGCTCCTACTGCTTCATCGAGAAGCAGGAGCAGTTCATCTGGCACCGCGACATGCTGCTGCCCGACAGCGACATGCAGATTTCGTTCATAAAAGATCTGGTGACGCTGCGGGATCCGACGAGCCCGTTCACGTTCGTCAACTACCTCCATGAGAAGGGGCGGCTGGAGGCCTTCATCAACCGCAAGTCGTTCTTCCCGAGCCGGATCGAGTTCAACGACTATCTCCGCTGGGTGGCGGTCCGCTTCGAAGACGGCTGCCACTACGGCGTGGAGGCGCTTTCGATCGAACCGGAAACGTCGACAGACGGTGTTGTGAGATCGCTGGTCGTCCGGGCCCGCGCGGAAGGCGGCGGGGAGGTCGTCCGGCGAACGCACGATCTCGTCCTCGCGGTGGGCGGCGCCCCTCACGTTCCGCCGGCCTTCGCAACGCTCGGAGCGGACGCGCGGGTCTTTCATTCCTCCCGCTACCTCCGAGCGATCACCGAGCCGGAGCTCGCCTCGCGAGCGGGCCTTCACGTCGCCGTGGTCGGCGCCGGGCAGAGCGCGGCGGAGATCGCGCTCGATCTCCACGGCCGCTTTGCCGACGCCAAGATCGACATGCTGTTCCGGGGCGTCGCGCTGAAGCCGGCGGACGACACGCCGTTCGTGAACGAGATCTTCAATCCCGAGTTCACCGACTTCGTCTTCGCCCAGCCCGAGGAGCGCCGGCGGGAGATCATCGGCCAGTTCCGCGAGACGAACTACGCGGTGATCGACGCCGATCTGCTCGGCCGGATCTACGAGATCGTCTACCAGCAGCGCGTGCGCGGCGACGCCCGCCTGCGCCTCCAAGGCCGGATCAAGATCGCAAACGCGGTCGCGAGCCGGGACGGCGTCCACATGACGATCCTCGACGCGGCCGGAGACGAGCCCGTCTCGCGCCAGTATGACGCCGTCGTCCTCGCGACCGGCTACGAGCGCGACATCCGCCATCCCTTGCTCGCTCCCCTCGCCGGCTATCTCGAAGACTTCGAGGTCGAGCGCGACTATCGGCTGCGGACGAGGCCCGACTTCCGGCCCCGCATCCACGTCCAGGGGCTGTCCGAGGACACGCACGGCCTCAGCGACACGCTGCTTTCCGTGCTGGCGATCCGCTCGCAGGAAATCGCGCTGTCGCTCGTGGAGGCCAAGCGCCGCCGCCTCAGCGAGGCCGCCTCCGAGCAGGAAAGCATGGCCCAGGCCGGATGACGGCCGTTCAGTCGCCATCCGTCGGGGCCGCGCCTTCGGGCGCGACTGGGCATGTGCCGCAATAGCCGACGTTCGGCGCGAGATAGCGCAGGCAACAGACGCGCCTCAGCCGGCCGCCCGGCGGGTAGCTCACGGGCGCATAGAGAGGGTTCAGGCGGCCGCGCCTGCGGCGCTGGGTCATGAGGGTCAAGCCGGCCTCGACGCCGGCCGTCCCGGCTCCGAGCGCGCCGGCCCCGCGGACGACGTAGTCGAACACGTTTCCTGCATTGCTCCAGAACACCTTCGGCGACGCGCCGCTGACGGCCGCGAGCGCGGCGATCAGAGGTTCGAGATGGCCGTCGATCAGCCGGTCGAACCGCGCCTCGCCCGCGCCCGGGCCAAGCGGCGCCCCGGCGTCCGGCAGAGCGATCCGCTGGGTTCGTCCGAGCTCGTCGGCGGCCAGGGCGACCTCGTGCAGCGCGACCGGCAGGTCGAGGTCGAGGAACAGGTTCGCCGCGAGCGCCGCCGGCATTAGCGTCGAGAAGTGGCTTTTCGACCAGATTGAAGCGACCGCCCGCCGATCGCCGTCGCCATAGGCCGCCGCCAACCGGTCGATCTCGGCGCGCAGGACGACGCGGTCGAGCAGATCGGCGGCCCGGCGGGCGCCGTCCGCCGGCGCCAGCGTGAGGCAGTCGGCGAACGGCTCGAGCGGGCCACGGAACAGAGGCGCGAGCGCCGGTATCGTCATCGCCTCGTCTTCATCAGCCACATGAAATACAGCCCGCCGATCGCCGTCGCGGTGACGCCAGCCGGGATCTGCCAGGGGTATGCGGCGTTGCGTCCGATCCAGTCGGCGAGCACCATCAGCATAGCGCCCAGAAGCCCGGCCGCGACGCTTTCGGCAAGCGCCGTGCGCGCGCCGAACAGCCGGGCGAGATGCGGGCCCATCAAGCCGACGAAGCTGAGCGGCCCGACAAGCAGGGTCGAGACCGCGGTGAGCGTCGAGACGAAGACGAGCAGCGCGAGCCGGCTTCGGCCGACCGCGACCCCCAGGGCTTGCGCCGGAGGATCGCCGAGCGGCAGAATCGCGAGCCAGCGCGCGGCGAACGGCAGCGCGAGGGCGGCGAGCGCGGCGGCAACGCAGGCCGCGGACGCCAACGCCGCGGAGACCGCGTAGGTCGACCCCGAAAGCCAGGTGAGGATCTGCGCGACGCGCGGATCGCCCGTCACCAGCACGAGCTCGAGCACCGCGTTCAGCAGCGCCGTCAGCCCGACGCCGATGAGCAGCATCCGCATCGGCGAGAAGGCCGATCGGCGTCCTACCGCAAGCACGACGGACAGGCTCGCGAAGGCGCCTAGCGCGGCCAGCGCGAGCGCGCCGCCGCTTCCGAGCCCCGGCGCGAGGAACGTCGCCGCGAGGAGCGCGAGCGCGGCCCCCGCCGAGACGCCCAGAAGCTCCGGGCTCGCCATGGGATTGCCGCTGAGCCGCTGCAGGACGCCGCCCGCGACGGACAGCATGAACCCCGCCGCGAGCGAAGCGGCGACGCGGGGGCCGCGCCAGGTCGAGAGCGCGTCGAACTCGGAGCCGGTCGCCCAAAGCCAGCCGCCGGGCGTCCGCCCTAGCGCCATCGCGAGCCAGACCGCCGCCGCCGCGAAAGGGGCGATGAGCAGCACGCGCGGCCAGCCCGCGGCGGCCCCATGCGCGAAGGCGGACTCCGTAAAGCGCTCGCCGAGCCCGGTCGGCCGGAACCGCCAGACGAGCCAGAGCAGCAGCGGGCCGCCGAGCAGCGCGGTCGCGGCGCCCGTCGGCGGAAGCGTGCCCCCCGTCGCCGCCACGAGCGCCTGGTCGACGAGCGTGAGCATGCCGGCCGAGACACAGGCGCCCCAGACGAGCCGTGGTCCGAGGCGGCGCGCCCCGGCCGCGCGGGCGACGGCGGGGCCGGCCAGGCCGATGAAGCCGATCGCCCCGACGGCGCCGACGACCGAAGCGCTGACCAGGACCGCGATCGCCACAGCGCCGAAGCGCGTCCAGGCGAGCGGAACCCCCAGGCCTCGCGCCCCCGCCTCATCGAGGTCGAGCAACGCGAGGGGCTTCGCCAGCAGCGCCGTGGCCGCAGTCGCGGCCACGATGCGGGGGGCGAGCCCGGCCGCGGCCGACCAGTCGTTCTGAGCGAGCGAACCCGCCTGCCAGATCAGCAGATCCGAGAGCTGCTCGAAATTGCCGATCGTAAGCATCTTGTTCGCGGCTTCGAGCGTGAGCGATACGATCATTCCGGCGAGCACCACCGCGAAGGGCGCGAACGCCCGGCCCCGCGACAGCGCGAGCACGAGCCCCATGCTGATCGCGCCGCCCGCAAGCGCGAGCGGCTCGTAGCCGAAGGCGAGCAGGCCGGGCGCCCAGAGGGTGGCGGCGAACAGCGCGAACCGGGCCCCGGCGAAGACGCCGAGCGTGCCGGGTTCGGCGAGGGGATTGCGCAGCACCTGCTGCAGAAGAGCGCCGGCGAGGCCAAGCCCCGCGCCGCAGAGCAGCGCGACGCCAATCCGCGGCAGGGCGCTGTGATGAACCACGAGCTCGCGCATGTCGTCCGGGTTGGGCGCGAACAGCGCCTCGAACCAGCGGCCCGACGGCAGCGCCGAGGAGAGGTTGAACGCCGCGAGCGCCCCCGCCGTTGCAAGCAGTGTGAGCGCGACGGCGGCGGGGCCGATCGCCAACCGGGCCCCTCCCCTTCCGATCTTGGCGGTTCTGCTCTCAGCCATGAGCACCGAGCGTCGTGCGGAGCTGGTCGGCGAGGCGCGCGGCGGAGGCGAGGCCGCCGTTCGGATGGACGACCGGCATGGCCGTCACCTCGCCGCGGCGAACCGTGGGGAGCGCCCGCCACAGCGGGCTGCGCTCCAGCCGCGCGATCGCGCGTTCCGTCTCGGGGCCGCGATGGAAATGCACGATGCGCGCGGACGGCATGGAGGCGAGCGTCTCGACCGACGCAAGGGAGGTGCCGAAGGCGTTCTGCCGGCCCGTCCACGCATTGACCACCCCGCAGCGCTCCGCGACGGCCCCTAGCACGCTTTTCGTGCTGAACACCGCGAGGTGACGCCCGTCCTCGAAGAAGCGGCAGAGCAGCGTCGGCTGCGGCGAGACCGTTTCGCGCGCGCGGGCGCAGGCTGCCCCGAGCGCGGCGACGAGGACGCCGGCCTCAGCCTGTCGCCCGACGATCTCGGCGAGCCGGCGGGCGACGGCCTCCAGGCGCTCGAGCGGCGGCCGGGGCGAGAGGTCGCCCAGAACCTCGACGGGCGCGAGGCGCGCGAGCGTGACCCGGTTCGCGTTCGCCTCCCAGGCGGGAACGACCATCAGGTCCGGCGCGAGATACTGCAGGAATTCGAGGTTGGGCTGCTGAATCGGACCGAGATCGAGCACGTCGGCCGGCAGCTCCGGCCGGCCGATCAGACGGCGGTAGAGCGGGTTGTCGGCGGCGGCGACCGGCGGCGCGCCGAGCGAGACGAGGATTTCGGTGAGTTGGAGCTCCAGCGACACCACGCGCGGCGTCGCCGCCTGCGCGGGCGTCCGAACGCCGACGGCCGCCGAGGCGGCGGCCGTCGCGAGAAAGGCGAGCGCCCTGCGGCGGCCCGCGTTCACCACTTGTAGGACACGGTGGCGAGGATGGTCCGCGGCTGGCCGTAGTCGCAGCCCTGGGCAGCAAGGGCGCAGGACAGTGTTTTCTTGTTGAGAAGATTTTGCGCGTTGATCTGGGCGTAGAATCCGTTCATTGATTGATTTATTTGCCCGAGATCAACTTTTGCAACGGCATCGACAGTAACATAGTCAGGTATTTTCTTGCTTACGCCCGGTAGGTTTGTCTTACCGAAATAGCGTGCGCCGGCACCGACCGAAAGCCCCCGACCGCCGATCGACGTGAAGTCGTAAAGCGCCCAAAGCGACGCTTGGTGCTTCGGCACGGTGGCAAGCTGCTCGCCGACGAACGTCAGATCTTCGTCTTTGATCGTCTTTGCGTTGGTGTAGGAATAGGCCGCGGATAAGCGCAGCGCGTCGATCTCGGTCTTACCCTCGAACTCGAAGCCCTTGGAACGGACCAGGCCCGACTGGCGCAGCGCTCCAACGGGGCCCGTCACCACATTCTTCTGCTCGATCCGATAGATCGACGCCGTGAGCAGCGTCTTGTTGTCCGGGGACGTCCACCTGACGCCGCCTTCGTACTGCTCGCCAGTCGTGGGCTTCAGCGGGTCGGGACTGGTGCGCTCGCTCGCGACGGCCGGCGCAAAGGACTCGCTGTAGGACACGAAGGGCGCGAAGCCGTAAGGCGCGAGATAGACCGCCCCGAAACGGAAGGTCGTCTTGTCGTCCTTCTGCGTCGGGTACTCGCCGAAGACGAGCGGCTCGTCATAATCTAGGCGGGTCTTGGCCCAGTCGTGCCGGACGCCGCCGACTAAAACCAGTTTTTCGGCGATCTTCAGCTGCTCCTGCAGATAGATGCCGACCTGATCAATGGTACGGTCGAACCCGCGTTTGAAAGCGTATCCCCCTTGCTCAGGTCCTTGTTCTTCGCCGGTTTCGATGTCGATCCATCCGCCGAAATTGTCCCGGAAGCGGCTCGTATCATAGTTCTGACGGGCATAATCCACGCCAGCAACCGCCGTATGCTCGACTGGACCGCTCCTAAAATTGAACTGAAAATGATTGTCTGTCGTCCAGACCTTGGAATGTTCTTTTCGCTCGCTACGCCCGCGATATAGCCGGTTAAGGTTTGCAGCTTCTATAAATCCACGGGAGGTCAAATAGTCCCAATCAGACTTCGCCTCGAAATATCGAGCGCGAGAACTGAACGAAACGTTTTCGTTGAAAGCGTGATCGAAAATGTACCCGACGGCACCGGAGTTGATATTGTACCTGTCAAAATCCGTGTTGCCGATGAAGAAGTCGCGATCGATCTTGTTGCCGGCGGCGTTGGGAAACAGCGTGCCGATGGCGTCGAGCGGCGCAACGAAGCGGGTGCGGATTTCCTGATAGTAGGCGAGCACCGTCAGCGACGTGTCGTCGCTCGGCTTCCAGGTCAGGGCCGGCGCGATGTAGCGCTTGTCGTCGGGAACGTGGTCGATCCAGGTGTTCGCGTCGCGCACCAGGGCGGTGAGACGGAAGGCGAAGTCGCTATCGGCTCCGCCGATCGGGCCGGAGACGTCGCCCGAAAACTGCTTGGTGTCGAAGCTGCCGCCGGTGAGGTTTACTTCTCCCTGCGGCGTGAAGGTCGGCCGCTTCGAGATCGAATTGACCACGCCGCCCGGCGCAAGCTGGCCGTAGAGGATAGAGGCCGGGCCCTTGAGGATCTCGATGCGTTCGAGGCCGTAGACCTCCTGCGAGCCGTCATAGACGTTGGCCTGCAGCTTCATGCCGTCGCGGAGCTGGCCGAGATTGCCGTTCTCGGAGGAGAAGCCACGGATATCGAATTCGTCGAGATAGAGCGAGCGGCCGGACGAGAACGAGGCCACGCCCGGCGTGTAGGCGAGCACCTCCTGCAGCGTGGTCGCGCCGCGATCCTCGAACTCGTCGCGGGTGACCACGGAAATCGACTGCGGGGTCTCGACAAGGGGGGTGTCGGTCTTGGAGCCGGTCGCGCTGCGCGAGGCGACGTAGCCGTCGACGGGGCCTTCGGCCGTCTCGCCCTGGCCCCGCCCTTCGACGCTGATCTCGGGTAGCGCCACAGCGCCCTGCTCCTGCGCGATTGCATCGCCCGCAAAGGCCGCGCAAAGCGCCGCGAGCGAAGCGCCCGCCAGTAGACCCGCCGCCCGCCTGCGCTTCGTCCCCAACGTCATCGCAACCCCCAGCACAACAACTGCTCCCTGCAGCGGGACAGGCAAAGCGCACCGGCAGCGACAAAGCAAATAGATAATCTTGACGCCCGCCTTGTACTAAGGCGCTGTCGCCGATAGGACACAATCTAAAGCCTCATAACCTGTATAACATCGTTCCAGTTGAGAATTATTATAATATAATACTTTTATTGGGGGTGGACATGCCTGACGCTGTCGTCGATGGCGGGATCGAATGCGCGCGGGCGGGCAATCTGCCGCCTCTCGACGCGCCGGGAGCGGTCACCCTCTTGCTGGCGGGGACTGAAGCGTTGGACGCCGCCGGGCTCGAGGCGTTCGAGCGCTTGCTCGCGCCGGAGGAACGCCAACGCTGGCGCGGCTTCGCCAGCTCCGACGCCGCGCTGCAGTTTCTCGTCGGGCGGGGGGTTCTCCGTACCAGCCTGTCGGCCTACGCGGAGGTCGCGCCGGACCGTTGGCGCTTCGCGTTTGGCGCCCACGGGAAGCCGCGCGTCGCGGCGCCCCGCGTCGGCCGTCCGCTTCGCTTCAATCTCTCGCACACGCGCGGCCTGGTCGCCTTGGCGATCTGCGACGGGTTCGACGTCGGGATCGACGTGGAGGATACGAGCCGGCCGCTCGAGGTCGCCGAACTGGCGCCGCTCACGCTGTCGCCGCGCGAATGGGCCGCGATCGAGCGGCTCGCCCCGGCCGAGCGGAGCCTGCGCTTCTACGAGCTATGGACGCTCAAGGAAGCCTACGTGAAGGCGCTCGGCGCGGGCCTGTCGCTGGCTCTCCCCGAGGCCGCGTTCGAACCCCACGGCGGCTCGTTCCGCCTCGCTCCCGCGCTCGAGGGGGCCGCCGCGTGGACGGTCTGGACGACGCGCCCGACCGATCGTCACACGCTCGCGGTCGCGGCGCAGGTCGCCAGTTTGGCCGTCACCATCGTCCGCCTGGGATAGCGACCTCACGCGTGCGCTGAGCGCAAAAGGCGACGCGCAAGCCTCTCGCGACCGCTCCTTACGGCCGCGCCCGCGCAACTCGCCCGGACGCTGACAACGGCTGAGATGGCAGCTAGAAAGCTGATCTCAAAGATAAGAAACGGGGTCATGTCCGTCGCGCTCGTCGTTCTGATCATCGCTCTTCTGCTGGTGGCCGTCAGTCTTGCGGAGCCCGTCGCGGCGCGGCTTCGTCTGCCGGCGAGCGTGCTGCTCGCGATCTTCGGGGTCGCGATCGGGGCGTTGGCGCTCGCCCTGCGCAGCGGTTCGTTCGGCGCGAAGGCCCAGGACGTCGCCGCGGCGGTCACAAACCTCCCGCTCGGGTCGGACGCGTTCCTGTTCCTGTTCCTGCCCGTTCTGCTGTTTCAGTCCGCGATGAACACCGACGCCCGTCAGCTGGCCGAGGACGCGAGCTCGATCTTCACGCTTGCGATCGTGGCCGTCGTCGTTTCGACCTTCGTGATCGGCTTCGCGCTCGCGCTGTTCGCGCCCATGCCGCTCCTCGCCTGCCTCTTGGTCGGCGCGATCGTCGCGACCACGGACCCAATCGCGGTGATCGGCATCTTTCGGGAAGCGGGAGCGCCGGGCCGCCTTGTCCGGCTGGTCGAAGGCGAAAGCCTGCTCAACGACGCCGCAGCCATCACGCTGTTCGCGCTCTTCCTCGATCTCATCGTGTCCGGCCGGGCCTTCGATCCCGCGCAGACCGCCGTCCAGGCCGTGGCGCTGCCTCTTGGCGGCGTCGCGCTCGGCGCGGTCGCGGGGCGTCTCGCGGCTTCGCTGGCCGGACGGCTCCGCGAGAGCCCTCTGGCCCCGACGTCGGTGAGCGTCGCGCTGCCCTATGTGGCCTTCGTCGTCGCCGAACACACGCTGCACGTCTCGGGCGTGATGGCGGTGGTGGGCGCCGGCGTCACCTTCGCGATGTACGGCCCGGCGAAAGCGCCGCCAGATGTCTGGCGCCATCTCAGGACGGTGTGGGAGCAGATCGACTGGTGGGCGGCCTCGCTCATCTTCGTGCTGTCGTCGATCCTGGCACCGAAGCTCATCGCCGGCGCGACGCTCCAGGACCTGGTCCTGTTAGGCGTCGTCGTCCTCGCGTCGCTGGCGGCGCGCGCCGCGATCGTGTTTGGGCTGATGCCGGCGATGTCGACGCTGAGGATCGGTCCGCAGATCAGCGCGCCGTTCCGCTGGGTGGTGCTTTGGGGGGGTCTGCGGGGCGCTACCACGCTGGTTCTGGCGCTCGCCGTCACCGAACGCGAGGAGCTCTCGCCCGAGATCCGCAGCTTCGTGGCCGTGCTCGCCACCGGCTATGTGTTCTACACGCTGCTCGTCCAGGGCACGACGCTGCGGGCGCTCGTGCGCCGCACCGGCGTGGACCGCCTATCCCCGGTCGATCTCGCGCTCCGGCGCGACGTGCTGGCCGCGGCGCGTCGGCACGTCGCGGAGAAGGTCGACGAGACCGCGCGCGCTCACGGCCTGACGGCGCCCGAGCGCACGCGGGCGGAAGCCGCGCGCGCGGATGGCTCCACCGCGACGGCGGATCCGGCGGAACGCGTCGCGATCGCTTTGGCGACGCTCGCCCGCGCGGAGCGCGAGATCATCCTGCAGCGGGTCCGCGAACGCAGCGTATCGCTCAAGCTCGTGGACCGGCTGCTCGGGGACGCCCGACGGCTGGGCGACCGCAGCCGCGCCTCAGGCGCCGAGGGCTACGCCGAGGCGGACGCTTACGCCTTGCGGTTCTCGGGCGCCGAACGGGCGGCTCAAAGGATCGCGCGCGCCACAGGCTGGACGGGATGGCTCGCCCGCGTCATGGCCGACCGCTTCGAGATGCTGCTCGTGACCTCGGCGGCGGTGGCGCGGCTCGAGCCGTTCGCCCGCGAGACCATTGCGCCGGTGCTCGGGCCGGACGCCGCGGCGGCGGCCTCCGCGGCCTTGAGCCGCCGGCGCGAGACGGTCGGTCGCGCACTCGCGGCGCTTCGGCTTCAGTACCCAGGCTATGCCGAGGCGCTGGAGCGCCGCCTGCTCGCCAACGCCGCGATCCAGATCGAGGAGAGCGAGTACGACCGGATGCTTGAGGATGGGCTGATCGGCCCGGAATTGCATCGCGACCTGGTGATCGAGGTCGGCCGACGGCGGCGCGGCGTCGGCGCGCGGCCGGCGCTCGATCTTGGGCTCGATCCCGAAACCCTGGTCGCCCGGCTGCCGCTGTTCGCGGATCTGCCGGACGACGCGTTGAAGCAGCTGGTCCGGCTGATCGAGCCGGTGTTCGTGCGGCCAGGCGAACGCCTGATCCGCCGTGGCGACCGCGGGGACGCGGCCTACTTCGTGTCCTCCGGCGCGGTCGAGGTCACCAGCGTCAGCGGCTCCACATACCGGCTGGGGCGGGGCGAGATCTTCGGCGAGATCGCGCTCCTGACCGACAGCCCTCGCACGGCGGACGTCGACGCCATCGCCTATTGCTCGCTGCTGCGGCTCGGGCGGCGCGCGTTCCTGGCCTTCCTCGACGATCATCCCAGCCTCGCGGCCGAGGTCGCTGCGACGGCGGAGCGACGCAGGCGGGAGAACGCCGCGGCGACGTCCGCGGCGGCGATGTCGTAACGGGGCTACTTCACGGTTGCTGCGAAGACGCCGTTCCAGTCGTCCGGCGGGGGCGCGGCGCGGTAGCCGGCGATCCGCGCCGCCATGACGCCGGCGTAGAGCGCGAGCCGAGGCTCCGCCGCGCGGACCGCCGCCAACGCCTGCTCGGCGTCGTCCCAGCGTCTTGCCCTGTAGGCCTCAAGGAACGCCGCCTGCTCTTCCCATACCTCGGCGCCCGGCAGCGCCGTGTGGATCGGCGCGCCGTCCCGGCGCCCCTTGACCGCGATACGGTCCAGTTCGATCAGCGGCGTGGAAAGGTGCGCCGCCGTGTCGTCCGCGACCAGCATGCGGACGCCATAAAGCTTGGACGCGCCTTCGAGACGCGACGCGAGGTTCACGGCGTCGCCGACCGCAGTGTAATCGAAGCGCCTGTCGGAGCCGAGGTTGCCGACGACGCAGTCGCCGGTGTTGACGCCAACGCCGACCGCAAATTCGAGCGGCGCGACGCCGGGGCCGGCCTCGGCGTTGAGCTCCGCGTTCAGGCGCTCGACGGCGTCGAGCATGCGCAAGCCGGCGGCGACGGCGCGTTCCGCGTGGTCCGGCGCGTCGAGCGGCGCGTTCCAAAACGCCATGACGCAATCGCCGATGTATTTGTCGATTGTGCCGCCTTCGGCGAGCACCGCCTCGGACAAGGGGCCGAGCAGCCTGTTGATCAGCAGGGTCAGCCGTTCGGGGTCCCCCTTCATGCGCTCGGCAAGCTCCGTGAAGCCGCGGACGTCGCAGAACAGGATCGACAGCGTCCGCCTGTCGCCGCCGAGCTTCAACGCGGTTGGGTCACGGACGAGACGCTTGACGACCTCGGGCGCGAGATACTGCTCGAAGGCGCGCGCAATCTCCCGCCGGGCCCGCCGCTCGCGGCCGTAGTCAAGAGCGGCCTCCGCGCCCACCACCAGCAGCACGGCGAGCGAAGGCGCCGCAGGAGGGAGCCAGAACCCTGCGTGCTGAAGCGCGAGCCAGCACGCGGCGATCATGCCTGCGACAAGCGCCGCCGCCCCCGCGACGGAGCGCCAGGAGACGCGGCCGCCGCCCGCCAGACCGAGGCCCGCGGCGCCCGCGACGGCCAGCGCCAAAAACTCCGCCCACCAGGGCGCGGGCGTGACCAAATCTCGCGAGCGAAGCGCGTCCACCAGCGTGGCCTGGATCTCGACGCCCGAGGTGAGCCGGCCTGTCCGCGACGTGTAGGGGGTGGCGAACGCGTCGGTTCCGCCGGCGCTGGCGTCCGCCGCGGTCTGGGTGCTCAGTCCGACCACCACGACCGCGCCTCGCAGCGCCTCGGGCGGCAGGAACGTTCCCGGGTCGAGCGCCTGATAGTAGGAGATCGTCCGGTAGGTCCGGGGTCCCCCACGAAACCGCATTAGCGCGCGCTCCGGCGACGGGCCCGAGGAGGCGCCCGATGCGGCGGCGACGGCCCCAGCGAAGGAGTCCTCGACAGACCTGACGCGACGCAGCACGCCGTCGCGGTCGAGCGTGACGGCGACGAGGCCCGTCGTCGCTCCGCGGGCAAGGAACGCCGGCAGGGGATCGACGCGGATCGTCTGCGTCGCGTGCGGCGTCTCGATCACCGTCAGATCCGCGCCGAGCACGACGTCCGGCCCCAGCGCGTCGGCGAGCGCCTGGTCTCCCTCCGCCGACGAGGCTTCGGCGAACACGATGTCGAGCCCGACCACGCGCGCCCCTGCGGCCCTCAGCGCGGTGATCAGTTGGCCATGCAAGCCACGAGGCCAGGGCCACTGTCGACCGAGTTCGGCGAACGAGGGCTCGTCGATCGCGACCACCACGATATCGTCCGCCGGCGCTGGCGGAGCGATCGTCGACAGCAGATCGTAAGCCGGCGCGTCGAGCCGCCACCCGAACGGCCCAGCGACGATCAGCGCCAGCGTGAGCACCACTGCGGCCGCGACCGCCGCCCGGGCGGCCAGCCGTCGTCGCGGCTCCGAGCGGGCGCCGCTCACGGCCATCAGAAACGAAGTCGCGCGGTGGCGTTGAAGGTGCGTCCCTGGCCGAGCACCCCCGCGGCCAGATCGAACCGCTTGTCGAAAATATTGAGCGCCTGAAGATCGATCAGCAGGCGCTTGTCGAGGCCTTCCCAGCTGAGCGACAGGTCGGTCGTGAAGAACGAGTCGATGTCCGCGCCGATCTCGTCGACAAGATCGCCCACGTAGTTCTCGGCCACGGTGAACTTCACCATGGAAGGATGGACGAACGTCAGGCCGAACCGCGCGGCGTCCTTCGGCGTGAAGGGAACGCGGCTGCCGGCGGGCAGGATCGCGCGGACGATGTCGAAGGCGTCGGTCAGCACGATGTCGTCGCGCGTCTCCGACCATGTGCGGGCGTAGCTCGCGAAGACGCCGACGCTATGGCCGAGCCAAGCGTTTGCGGCGATCGACAGACGGTCGATCTCCGCTTTCGGGGCCGACAGCTCCAGCAGAGACTCCGGCACGCCGATCGTCACCCCGCGCAGATTTTGCGACTGGTACTCCACCGACGTGAACAGCCGCGAAGACCATTCCGCGTCCCAGCGCGCCGCGATGGTCTCGACGCGGCCGCCGAAGGTGAGCGGCGCCTGGTTCGGCGTCAGGCCGACCGTCGCGATAGGGGACAGCGTGAAGGGCGTGTTGAACGAGGTGTCCGTGCGGTAGGCGGACCGAAGCCATTGCCCCGGCAGAAGCTCCAGGGCTGCGCCGACGCGCGGATCGAGCCGGTCGCTGCTGGCGTCGCCCCGCGGCGTGTCGAACGCCGCCGTCGTCGCGAACAGCCCCGCTTCGATCTGCAAACCACCGCCGACGTCCCAAAGCGCGTCCGCGTAGAGCCTGCCCGCTTCGCCTGTCGCCTTAGTGCGAACCACGGTCGTCAGGCCTGCAGGAAGCGCCGTCTGCGCCAGGCGCCCGTCGATCCGGGTGACGACCCCCTCCACGCCGTACCGCAGGTCGATGTCGCCCAAGCCGACGAGATGGCTGACGGCGCCGACGAAATTCCGCTGCTCGACCCGATCGCGCTGATCGACCAGCCCGAGGAAATCCGCTTTCGACGTCTGTTCGCTGAGCGAGCCGACCGCCATGGCCTGAACCACGTTGCGTTCGCCGAACACGTGGCTCCACGCCGCCCCAACATTTCCGGCGCGCGCGGACGACAGGTCCCCGAGCGGCGACAGCAGGTCGGGGAGCCTGAGACCCTGCTTCTGCCGTCCGTAGTTTCCAAACAGCACCACGTCGTCATAGACCGTGGGCTGGACGCCCACGAGCGCGACGCCGGACTCCAGCTTGCTGTCGGCGTCGTCGAAGCGGTTGCCGGGGCGGAGCACGCTGGCGTTGAGGAAATAGCCGAACGGCGTCGGCTCCATCACCTTGCCCTGGAGGGTCGCGTCGGCAATCCAGCCGCGATGGCCCTTCTCCGAGGAGACGCCACCTCCGACCGTCGCTTCGACGAACGGCGCGTGGACGAAGTCCGTGCGGCGCTGCCGCCCGGAGACTGCGAGCGGATCCAGCAGAAGTCCCTGGATAAGCGAGGAGAACGCGGTGGTCGCGGCTCCGCTGGCCTCGTCGGGCGCGACGGTGGACGCGGTCTGCGTGAAATAGGTCGTGCGGTCCGTGATCGCCTGGTCGAAGTAGCCAGTCGAGGAGAAGGGATCGAAGAACCGGTCGCCGTAGTACCGCGCCCAAGCGTCCAGCTCGAGAAAGCGCAGGGCGTTGCCGATCGTGGAGCCATCCTGGCGGCTGGAGGTGATCTCCGCGTAGGCGCCCCCTTTGGCCACCCGTCTGCGGGTCGCTTCGCGCGCCTCGGCAAGCGCGTCATCGGCGCGAAACTCGTCGACCGCGATAGCCGAGCGGATCAATGGCGCAACCGCAAGGTCGCCGTCGAACCGCTCGGCGTTGTCGAGCGCCTGCTGCGCCTGGTCGAGATCGCCGGCGCGGTACATGGCCATCGCAAGCTCGAGCTGGCCGCTGGCGTAGGTCGGGTTCACCGCCGCCGCGGCGAGCAGCTTCTCAGTGCCCTCGTCCAACCGACCCTGACGGACCAGCAGCCGGCCGCGCGTGACGAGCGACAGATAGCCGGACGGGTCGATCGCCTCGCTCTTGCGCAGCGCTTGGTCGGCCCGTTCCAGCTGGTTTTCATCGATCAGGAAGTTGGCGTAGTTCGAATGTGCGAGCGGGCTTTCCGGATCGAGCGCGATGGCCTGCAAATGCGCCGCCTCGGCCTCGCGGATCGCGTCCCGTTCGGCCTGCACCAGAGCGAGCTCGTTCCAGACGAAGGCGGCGCCCGGCGCGATCTCGCTGGCGCGCGTCAGCTCGGCGAGCGCGCCGTCGAGATCCCCGGTCACCGTCCAGCGACGCCTCGCGCTCACCGTCAGCGCAAACGGATCCTCCGGATCGATCGCCAGCGCGCGGTCGATCTCGACCTGGGCCGCAGCATCGTCGCTGTCGAGGAGCAGCAGGGCGGCCTTGCCCGCTGTGATCATGACGTCGTCCGGATAGCGCCTCTGGGCGTCGTCCAGCACGGCGATTCCGGCCTTGGCGTTCTCGACGAAGCTCTGGACGCTCGCCTCGCCCAGCGCTTGCTTCGCCGTCCCTCGGCCGCCTCCGGCAGGTCGCGGCTTGGGAGCCTTGGCCGGGTCGGCCAGCGTCTCGGCGATCCACAGCGCATAGGCCCCGGTGTCGCGTCGCCCGGCGTCGAGACCGGGCTGCGCGCGGCGGAAAGCGGCCGCGGCCTCGCGCCATTTCTGGTTCCGCGCAGCGATGAAGCCGCGCACGAGCTCCGCCCGCGCCGCCTCTCGTTTCGTCAGCGGCATGGCGGCGGCGCGCTCGAGCGCGCGGCGGGCGGCGGCAAGACCGTCGAAGTAGAGACCCGTCTCGGCGAGCGTGAGCCAGTCCGCCGCGCTGCGCCGCACGTCCGGCGCAGCCAAAGCCCGCGCCCGGGCGGCGCGCTCGCCCGTCCGGTTCTGATCCGACGGCGAGAGTTCGAAGAAGGAGTCCCGCAGCTCGCGGTAGAGCAGGATCTGCTCGCGTCCCTTGAAGTTCACCAGCGTGATCTTGCGCGGCGTCTGTCCGATCAACGCTTCGGCGGCCTCCCCCTGACCCACGGTCACCGAGCCTTGGGGATTGCTCAGCGTCACCACGCCCTCGAGAACGACGAGCGAGGTCTTCGCGCCCTGGACGGTGAGCGACCAGTCGGTTCCGCGGATGGCCGCCGCCGCGGCGGGCGTATCCACGATGACGCCCGACCCGCCCCGAGCGGCGCGGGCGAAAATGCTGCCCTCCGGCAGAGCAAGCTGCGTCTCCCCCTTGGGCCCGCGCGCGACGTCCTTCACGATCAGCGTGGAATTTCGGCCGACCCGGATCTGCGTGCGGTCCGCAAACAGCAGCGCAAGATTGCCCAACGCGTGGGTCCGGAGGGCGTCGCCGCCGATGACATTCTGCCGGATGACGACGGACCGCCAGTCCGCCTCGGACTTGAACTGCAGCTCTTCGCCGCCCTTGGCCGCGATCACCTCTCCGGCCACAGGGAGCGGCCGCGCGATCGGCTCCTGGGCCCAGGCGTCGCCCGCTGCGCTGATGCACACCGCGAAAGCGGTCGCCGCCGCCGGCCGAAAAAGCCTTGAACGCATCGTCGCGGCGGCCGGACCGCCCCCCTCGTCCCCACGAGCTCTTTACCCAATCCCGCGGTGGGCGTCGACTGGGTTGCATGTCGGCCGCGCTACGCGCCCTCACCGCAGCGCGAGGGAGACGACGTGGAGCGCGATCGCGACGATCAGCGACAGGATCGCGACCGTGACGAGCCGATACTTCGACCGGCAGATGGCGGCGAGATTCTCCGCGTTGTCGGCGTAGGTCGCGAGCAGCGTGGCGCCGTCGGCGTCCGCGGCGGCGGCGACGTCCAGCGCCGCGGAGCGGGCGGCCGGCCACGCCCCCCAGAACAGGGCCGTCCCGCCGCGCCGTCGACGCGGCAGCACGACCGCCAGCGCGCTGATGAGCGCGACGACCAGGGCGGCGACGACGAGCACGGAGACGGCGCGCGCGGGTTCGGCGGCCAACGACGGCGGGGGAAGAAACGCCTGCCGGAACTCCGGCGACCAGACCAGCAGAAGGATGATCAGAGACAGGATGTAGGTCGCCTTCTGGTCGGCGACCTTGATCTGGTCGTAGAAGACGTCGTTCACGCTTTTGAGGTACGCGATCCCCGTCGCCGTGTCCGCCATGACTTCCGATATCCGCCGCGTGGATCAGTTCGCCCGGCAATCTGCCAAGGCCGGCGCCAACAAAGCGTTAGCGGCCGAGATCGGCAAGAGCCCGGCGCGAGCGGCCCGCGTCTGCTCAGCCGCCACGACGCTCGCCGGGCCCCGCCCGCGTCTCTTGCTCAGTCTTCGCGTCCATAGACCTCGCGGGCGTGAGCGGGGCTGATCTTGCCTCGCAGAAGATCAAGCCGCACGGCCTCCGGATCGCGTTCGCTGGGCGCTCCGTATCCCCCTGCTCCCGCCATCTCCACGCGCAGCACGTCGCCGGCGTTGAAGCGGCGGGTGAACTTTGAAGGCAGGGCCGCCTGGCGCTCGGTTCCGGGGTTCAAGGTGTTGGAAGCGCTTGAGCCCGGCCCGCCGCCGAAGAGGCCCCACGGCCTGGACTTGAAGCGGTCGGCGCGCACTTGGACCTGAACGTCGTCGGTGAGGAAGCGATACTGCCGCACGAGCCCTAGGGCGCCGCGGAAGCGGCCAGGGCCGCCGGTGTCGGGCAGGAATCCGTATTCGTCGACCACGATCGGGGTCTCCGCCTCGATCAACTCCACCGGCACGTTCGCGAGGTTGCCGATGCAATAGGGGCCGGCGTCCTGGCCGTCCGAGTCCGGGTTGGCGCCCAGCCCCGTGTTGTTGTGGAACTCGAGGTGCAGGAAACGGCGGCCGTCGCTCCCCCGGCCCGAGGCGGCGATCGCGAATTCCGATCCGCCGGCGCAGGCGGGAAGCCTGCCCGGAAGCAGCGTCGCGAGCGCTCCGAGCACGATCGAGCGGAGCCTGAAGCCGACCTGACCGCGCGAACCGACCGCTGCGGGGAACGACACGTCGACGAACGTGCCCGGCCTGGTCTTGACGGTGATGGGGCGGTAGAGCCCGGCGTTGTTCGGGATCCCGGCGCTGAGCACCGTGCGGATGGCGGCGTAGGCGCAGGAGACGGTGAAGGCGCGGTTGCAGTGCACGGCGCCGCCGAGGTCGTCGTCCGTGCCGGAAAAGTCCGCCTCGATCGTGTCGCCGGACTTGGTGAGCTTGAGATGGATTCGGATGGGGCCGTTGCCCACGCCGTCGTCGTCGTTCCATTCCTCGAATTCGACCACCCCGTCCGGCAGCTGCGCCAGCTCGGACCGGGTCAGCTTCTCGGCGTAGTCGATGAGGTCGTCGAGATAGGCGGCGAGGACGTCGGGACGCCAGGAGCGGGCGAGCTTCTCGACCTCCGCGGCCGACTGGTCGAGCGCCGCGAGCTGCGCCCGCACATCCCCCATCACCCGGTCCGGCACGCGCGTATTGAACTCGATGATGCGCATGAGCGTCTGGTTGATCGCGCCGCCCTCGACGATCTTCAGCGGGGGGATCCGAAGCCCCTCCTCGAAGATCTCCATGCTGTCGGCGGCGTTGCCGCCGGGCACGCGGCCGCCGAGATCGCTGTGGTGCAGGATCAGGCTGACGAAGGCCACCCGCTGGCCGTCGACGAACACCGGCTTGAAGGTGAAGATGTCGTTCAGATGGCTGCAGCCCGAATAGGGGTCGTTGCTCGCCAGCACGTCGCCTTCGCGAACGTCGTCGCCGAAATGCGCGAGGCAGGCCTCCAGCGCCGGCATCACCACGCCGAGATGGACCGGCACGGCGACGCCCTGCGCCACCAGCCGCCCGCGGCCGTCGCAGACGGCGGCGGAGAAGTCCATGCTGTTCTTTACGTTGGAGGTGCGGGCCGTGCGCATCACCATGACCAGCGCGTTGTCGGCCGTGGTGACCAACGCGTTCTTCAGAAGCTCGCGGCGAACGGGGTCGATCGTGATCATCCGGCTAAGCTCCTTCAGGCCGCGTCGCGCGTGAGGACGACGTTGTTCCAGGCGTCGCACGCCGCGGACCATCCCGGGCGAACCACGATGGTGGTGTCATATTCCTCGACGATCATCGGGCCTGCGACCGGGGTCTCCGTGAGGTCGGACCGCGGCCCGACGGGCGTGTCGATCCATCCCGCCTCGCCGAAGAAGGCGCGCCGGACATGGCGAGCGACCGCCCTCTCTGCGCCGCGCCGGGCGCTGTCGGGCATGCGCGGCGTCGGCGACACGCCGCGACAGACGAGCTTCAACGCCACGAACTGGACGGCCTCCCCCGGCGAGGCGTAGCCGAACACGGCCTGATGCTCGGCGTGGAAGGCCGCGCGCAGCGCCGCAAGCCCCTGGTCTCCCTCGGAAATCCGCAGCGTCAGGGGGGACGTCTGACCCACGTAGCGCAGGTCTGCGAACAAGGTGACGGACTGGCTCTCCGACGTTGGGAAGCCCTCGCCCCGCAGCATTTCGAGACCGCGGTCGATCAACGGCGCGGCGGCCTCCCCAAGGGCCGCCGCGTCGACCTCGTCGAGACGTCGGTAGAAGGCCGTGACCAGCTGGTGCTCGACGTCGGCGAACAGCATGCCGAGGGCCGAGAACAGGCCGGCGACGGGGGGCGCCACGATCCGCGTCATGCCGGCCGCCTCCGCCAGCGAGCAGGCGTGCACCGAGCCGTTACCGCCGATCGCCAGCATCGCGTACTGCGACGGGTCGCGGCCCTTTTCCGAGGACACGCCGCGCAGCGCCCGGAGCATGGTGGCGTCGGCGATGGCGTGGATGCCGTAGGCCGTGTCCGTCGCGGAGAGGCCGACCTTCTCGCCGAGTGCGGCGATCGCGGAGGTCGCGGCCTCGACGTCCAGCGCCAGTTCGCCGCTGACCAGCGCGCCGGGATTGAGATAGCCGAGCACGATGTTCGCGTCGGTCACGGTCGGCTGGGTCCCGCCGCGGCCGTAGGCGACGGGGCCGGGCTCGGCGCCGGCGCTCCGCGGGCCGACGGTGAGCCCGCCGGCGGCGTCGGTCGCCGCGATGCTGCCGCCGCCGGCCCCGACTTCGGCGATGTCGATCGTCGGCGACTGCACAGGATAGCCGGCTCCCTTGACCATGCGGGCGCCGAGCGCCGCCCCTCCCCCGACCTCGGTCTCCGGACAGATCGCATAGGCGTGGTTCTCGATCACGGTGGCCTTGGCGGTGGTCCCCCCCATGTCGAACACCAGCATGTCGCCCACGCCGATCTTCTCGCCGAGCCGTTGGCCGCCGAGCACGCCCGCGGCCGGGCCGCTCTCGATGATGTCGATCGGCTGGCGGGCGACGGCGTCGCCGGGGGCGACCCCGCCGCTCGACTGCATGATCATCATCGGCGCCTTGATCCCGAGGCGGTCGAGCCGGGCCTTCAGCGACGAGACGTAGCGCTCGACGACCGGGCGGATGTAGGAGTTCACCACCGTCGTGCTGGTCCGCTCGTACTCGCCGAGCTGCGGCAGGAGATCGACGGAGGCCGTTACGGGGACCCTCGGCAGACGGCGAGAGAGGAAGGCCGCCGCGCGACGCTCGTGGTCGCCGTTAACGTAGGAGTTGATGAAGGCGACCGAGACCGCCTCGACGCCTTCGGCCTCGAATACGGCGGCCGCCGCCTCAAGGTCGGCCTCGTCGAGCCGGCGCGCCACCGAGCCGTCCGCGCAGATCCGCTCGTCGGCCTCGAGCCGTAGGCGGCGCTCCACCAGAGCGTCCTGCTTCTTGTAGTGAATGTCGTAGAGCCGCGGCGTGCGGAACCGCGCAATCTCCAACACGTCACGGAAGCCCTTCGTCGTCAGCAGACCCGACCTGGCGCCCTTGCGCTCGATGATCGTGTTGGTCGCGACCGTCGTCGCGTGCACGAATTCGCCGATCTCCGACGCGTCGATCCCGAGCTCCGCGAGCAGGGCCGAAACGCCGGACTCGATGCCCTGGCTGTAGTCCTGCGGCGTCGACAAAACCTTCTTGCTGTAGATCACCCCGTCGGCGCTCATCAGCACGACGTCGGTGAACGTGCCGCCGATGTCGACGCCAAGGCGATAGGATGCGGACATGTCAGAACTCGCGATCGTGACGTTCGGGGACATTGGCGCCGCGGGTCACCGCAGCTTGGCGGCGGGCGCGATCGGCCAGATGCGTTCCACGCGCCCGCCGCGCGCCGCGAAGATCGCGTCGTGCAGATGGACGGTGGTGTCGGCGTAGCCGACGACGAAGCGGATGCGGTCGCCGACGCGCGGAGAGGCTTGGTCGGACTGAAGTTCGATCTTGCCGTGCTCGGCGGAGAAGGAGACCGACGCGACCGGCGGAAGGTCGAGCGGGAGCGGAACCCCGGAATCGACGCTCATCGCTTTCTTGCCGGCGTCGCAGACGATGCGGCGCGGGGTCGGACGGCTGGTCACGGTGGCGTGCACGGTAAGGCCGTAGGCGAGCGGCACGTTGTAGATCGTGCGGTAGCGCACGTCGCCGAACACGCCTCCCCCGGCCTGGATCTCCGTGACGCCGGCGATCGCGGCGGCGGTCGCGAACGTGCCGGTGCCGCCGCAGCTGACGATCCCGATCGCGATCCCGTTCTCGCGGCAAAGGTCGGCGCTGGCCACCAGCGCTCCGATCGCGTCTTCGATCGCGGCGCGCTTCTCCTTGGGGTCGGAGATCTTGGTCGTGTGAGCTTCCCAGGTCATCACCCCGGCGAGGCGGAGCCCTGGCAGCGCTGCGACCCGGCGGGCGAGCTCGAGAACGGGGAGTCCAGGCGGCACTCCCGCGCGCCGGGCGCCGGTGTCGACCTCAATGACCACGTCGAGCGTCAGCCCGCGTCGCGCGGCGGCCTCCGACAGCGCCTCGGCGTTTTCGGTCCCGTCGACCGCGACCGTGATGTGGGCCTGGGCCCTCAGCGCCATCAGCCGTTCGATCTTGATCGGGCCGACGATCTGGTTCGCGACCAGGATGTCCGCGATCCCCGCGTCCGCCATGACCTCGGCCTCGGCGAGCTTGGCGCAGGTGACGCCGACCGCGCCGGCGGCGATCTGGAGCTTTGCGATCTCCGGCGACTTGTGCGTCTTGCAGTGGGGCCTCCACGCGACGCCGCCCTTTGCGCAGCTGGCGGCGATCCGCGCAAGGTTCGCCTCCATGACGTCGAGGTCGACGACCAGCGACGGCGTGTCGAGAGCCCCGACGTCCACGCCGATCAGAGCGGGCGCTTCGCTCATGCCGCCCGGCGCTCCTGCTGGCATCCGCGGAACAGGCTAATGAGAACCGCGGCGTCGGGCTGGGCGTCCAGCGACATGACGGCCCGCTCCAACGCGCTCATGTCGGCGTCGCCGGCGCTCATGCCCCAGCGCATGCAGGAGCGGAACTTGGCGATCGTCTCCTCGAGGCTCATCGGATCGTCCGGAGCGCCCTTCATCGTCCAGCGCGCGACCTCGACCGCGCGGCCGCTTTTCAGACGCAGCCGAACGCGGGCGGGCGGCACCGCGGTCGGCTCCATGTCCGAAGCGTCAGCACTCTCGAACAGCGCCGCGAAAGCCACGTCGTCCGCGCGGATGCGGTCCGGCGTGAAGGTCGCGATGTCGACCCTGCCGTCCACCAGAGCCGCGGCGAAGGCGTAGGCCGCGTTGAACTGAGCGTGGACGACGGGATTTCGGTGCGTGCGGTCGAACCGCGCGCCAACGATCTGGCGATTGACCTTGCCGAGTTCGATCACGCCATGCGCGATGTCCTCAGGCTTGATCCCTTGCGCACGAAGGTCGAGCGCGAGCTGGATGACGGTGTGGGTGCAGCGGCAGCATGGATAGGGCTTCATGCTCAGCTCGCGGATGCGCCAGCTCGTCCCGAGGCCCTCCGTCAGCGCTTCCGGGCGGACCTCCCCTCGCTCATAGAGCTCGAACAGGCCGGCTTCGCCTTCGAGGAACCGGTAGGGGCCGGTGACGCCGTGCTTCGCCATCTGCGCGGCGAGCAGACCCGAGCGCGCGGCGAAGCCCGGGCCGACACGCTTGGCGAGCGCGCCGTCCGCGATGAATTGGGTGGTGCCGCTCAGCTGCACGAACGCGAGGGCGAGCGCGTGGAGCGTTTTCTCGGCGTCGAGCTCGAAGATCTTGGCGGCGGCGGCCGCCGCCGAGATCGAGCCCAGCGCCGTCGTCGGATGCCAGCCCTTGCCCAGCGAGTTGTAGCAGGCGAGCCCCAGCCGGCAGAACAACTCGACCCCGACGGTCAGCGCGGTCAGCGCCTCCCGCCCTGAGACGTTGCGCTTCGCCTCGATCGCGGCGAGCACGGTCGGAAGCACCACGCAGAAGGCATGGATGCGCGCCTGGTCGTGCTGGTCGTCGAAGTCGAGGCTGTGCGCGGCCGCGCCGTTCGCGAGCGCGGCCGTTGCCGGGTTCGCGGTCCTCCCGTCAAGGAGCAGGGTCGCCTTGCCTGAGGTCTCCCATTCGGTCAGCGCGGCCAGCAGTTCGGACATGCCCGGCGCGCGCGCCGCGCCCCCGATCACGCCCAGGGTGTCGAGCGTAAACAGCTTGATCGCGCCGACCACATCGTCGGGCAGATCGTCGTAGCGGAGAGCGGCGAGCGTGCTCGCGATCTCCCAGCCCAGCGAAGGGGCGGCGGTCGAAGTCATGGGGTCAGGCCGTGATGTCGTGGCGGAGCAGTTCGGAAATCTCGCGCCGGAGCTCTAGGAACTCCGGCGCGAGCTTCATGGTCTCGCGGCGCGGCCGATCGAACGGCACCACGATCTCCTTCAGCACACGAGCGGGGCGCTTGCTGAAGACGAGGATGCGGTCCGCGAGGTAAAGCGCCTCCTCGATGCCGTGGGTGACGAACAGCACCATCTTGCGTTCCGCCTCCCAGATCCGGACCAACTCGTCCTGAAGGATGTCGCGGGTCTGGACGTCGAGCGCGCCGAAGGGCTCGTCCATGAGCAGCAGCTTCGGGCGGACGCAGAAGGCCCGCGCGATGCCGACGCGCTGCTGCATGCCTCCGGAGAGCTGATGCGGCCAGGCGTCCTCGAAGCCTTTGAGGCCCACGAGATGAAGGTACTCCCGCGCGCGGGAAAGGCGCTCCGCCTTGCCGACTCCCATGACCTCGAGGCCGAAGGCGACGTTCTCGATGGCGCTGCGCCAGGGGAACAAATCCGCCCCCTGGAAGACCATGCCGCGGCCGGACCCCGACTTGCCGGTGACGTCCTGACCGTCGAGCACCACCCGACCGGAGTCGACCGACGTCAGGCCGTTGATGATCTGCAGCAAGGTCGACTTCCCGCAGCCCGAGGGGCCGAGGAGAGCGACGAACTCGCCGTCCGCCACCTCGAGCGACTGATCGATCAGGACGGGAACGTCCCCAAACGACTTTGAAACGTTGGAGACCGAAAGACGCGCCATCTCAGCCGAGCTCTTTGAGCGCCTGCTCGAGGTAGGCGCGGTCGATCAGCTTGCCGAGATCGACCGTGCCCTTGAGCGCGCCCGCCTCCTTGTAGGCGGGGATCACCTTGGCGAACTGGTCGGCGTTCAGCTCGTCCATCGTCTTGGGGAAAGCCTTGATCTCGGTCGTGAGCGTGCTCCAGACCGGCTTGAGGAAGGCGTCGTCCGCACCCTTCAACTCCTTGGAGGAGGCGTATTCGGCGACTTGGCTTTTGTACCAGGCGTAGTCGTCGTCGGTCTGGCGGAACGAGGTCAGGATCGACTTCAGCACCGCGACGGCGGCGGCCTTGTTCGCGTCGTCCTTGAGCCAGGCGCCGGTCGTCATGACCACGGCGCTGAACCAGTTGTCGTACTCCTGCCAGGGGCGAACGAGGATTTGGAAGTTGCCCTTCTGCGCAAGCTGGGCGGCTTGCTCCACATGCATCGGCACGGCGTCGACGCGTCCGGCGAGCAGCGCGCGGGCGCGGTCGCCGGACGAACCCATCTCGATGAAGTTGACGCTCTTCGGATCGATCTTCCGCTTCTGGAGCACGCCGATCAGCATCACGTACATGAAGTCGCCGATGCTGTTGACGGCGATGGTGCCGCCGGCTTTGGCGACCTCTTGCAAGCTTTTCGTCTTGTCGGCGTTGACGACGATGACTTGCGACGTGTTGCTGTAAGAGAGGCCGATGATCTTGAGGTCTGCGCCCGCTTCGGCGGCGGCGAGCGTGGAGGCGACATCGGCGTCGCCGAGATCGGCGGAGCCTGCGATCACCTCCTGCGCGATCTGCGGGATCTTGGCGGTGGGGCGCACCTCGGCGGCCGTGAAGCCGGAGATCTTTCCGAGGCCGGACCGCAGCGCCGACTGCATCGGCACGTTGACGGCCGCGGCGGAGGCCAGCGTGTTGATCTTCAGCGTGCGCGCGTCGGCGGCGAAGGCCCCGCCGACGCCTCCGCCCAGCGCCAGGACGCTCAGCCCGCCGGCGCCGACCTTCAGGAGATCACGGCGGTTCATGCTCTCGAACATCGTCAGTTCCCCTGCGTTCCGTGGGTGGTCAGGCGTTGGTCCGGCTTGCGTACCAGGGCGCCGAGCGGTGGGCGGCCCAACGCAGCAGGCTCGTGGCCCCTACGCTGAGCGCCATGAGGATCACGATCAGGCCGAACAGCGGCGCGGTCGAAAGGTCGAGGCCGGCGTTGTTCAGCAGGCCGCCGAAGCCCGCGCTGATGAACATCTCCGCGGTGATCATCGCCCGCAGGGCGTGCACCAGACCGATGCGGGCGGCGATCAGCACGAAGGGATGCAGCGCCGGAAGGATGACGTAGCGGAAGCGCTGAAAATCGCTGGCGGCGAAGGAGCGGGCGACGTTGAGCAGCTTCGGGGAGACCCCGCGCGCGGCCTCCGTCATCGTCGCCACCACGTACCAGACGGTCGCGACGAACACGATCGACGTGCAGAACAGCACGCCCCGGCCCATCAGGATGATGAAGAGCGGGACGATGGCCGCGGCCGACACGACGATGAACATCTGCGCCCAGGGCTTCACGACGCTTAACACCACGTCGGACCGGCCCATGGCGACGCCGAGCGGAACCCCCACCGCCATCGCGGCGAGGTAGCCGACCATCATCTGCCAGCCCATCGACCACAGCGCCGGCCAGAGCGACCCGTCGCGGATCGTGTCGACCAGCGCCGCCGCCACCTGCACCGGCGTCGCGACGAGCGCGTCGCCCAGTCCGCTTCCGGCGATCTGCCAGCCGGCGAGCGCAAGCCCGACGCCAAGCGCGTTCACGGCCAGACGAGGGACCCTCATGACGTCCTCCCCGGACGCCACACGCAGATCCGGCGCTCGATCAGCAGGAGCAGTTCCTGCAGCGCGAGGCCCAGGAGGCAGAGCACGGCGAGCACGCCCAGCACGGCGGCGCTGTCGAGCCGCACCGCGGACTGCTTCATGATCGAACCGAGATTGACGGCTGCGAGGAACAGTTCGGCGGTGATCATCGCGTTCACCGCGCGCACCGCCCCAATGCGCAAGGCGGTGAACAGGAAGGGAAGGCTTTCCGGCAGCAGGATGAGCCGGAAGCGTTGCCAGCCGCTCGCTCCGAAGGATCGGCCGACGTCGAGCAGGCGCTTCTCGGCGTTCTGCGCGCCCGCGCTCACGACGATGATCATATCGAAGGCGCACATCATCACGACGAGCGCGACCCGCGCTTCGAAGTAGAGGCCGCACCAGATCATGATGAAGGGCGCCCAAGCGACGCTCGGCACCGCATAGATGAGGTTCACGATCGGATCGAGCAGGTCGTTGATGAACCGGACGCGACCCATCAGCATCCCGATCGGAAGCGCGATCGCGCAGGCGATGACGTAACCGAGCGCCATGTGCTGCAGCGCGCCGCCAGGCGCGCGGGGCAGCTCAAGGCTCCACGTCAGTTCGCCTAGGCGAACAAGCACCCCGAGGGGAGACGCCAGCACGAAGCTGGAGTAGCCGCTTGCGACGATGTGCCAGAGCGCCAGCCCCACCACGAGCGAGGCGAGATAGAGCAGCGTGTGGGACCGGCGCCCGGCCTGCTTGCGCCGAATCGGCTTCGCCGTCAGGGCGGGCGCGGCCACGTCCGTCATCGCGCTGGGTTCGCTGAGGTTAGGATCATGGGCACTCCGCCTCGGAGGTGCGCTGCGGGACCTTTCCCGACGCGCCGCGATCCTATAAGCCGAAGGTCTGAGATGTCTAGTTGACTATGCAGCTTTATTCGTGGGGACCTGATTTGTCGCAGCCGGACTTCGTGCCTCTTTATGTCCGCATACAGCGCTTCCTGAGGGCGGAGATCGCCGCGGGCCGATTGGTGGAGGGCGACCGCACGCCCTCCGAGCCCGAGCTCGCATCGCAGTTTTCGACCACGCGGGCGACGGTCGCCAAGGCCTTTCAGCAGCTTGTCTATGAGGGGGCGATCGTGCGCCGCGCAGGCAGCGGCACCTTCGTCGCCCGTCCGCCGATCAGCGCCCCGATCGACCTGAGCCGGGTCCGTTCTTTCGAGGAGCAACTCGCGGCGAAGGGCGCCGTGATCGACTACGAGGTCCTGGGGTTCGCGAGCGACAGGCCCAGTCCTATCGAGATCGAAGCGTTGCATCTCGACGACGGCGAGGAGGTCTATCGGCTGGACCGCCTCCGCCTGGTCGGCGGCGAGCGGATGAGCCTCGAGCGCCGCGTCATCCCGGGGGAGCTTGGACGTCGCATGTCGGAGGAGATGATCCGGACCAAATCGATCCACCGAATTCTGGACGAGGACCTGCGGCTGCCGGTGCTGCGCGTCGAGGGCGCCATCCGCGCGGGCATCGCCAAGGGCGCGGTCGCGGGCCAACTCGCCGTGAAGCGCGGGAGCCCGCTGTTGATCCGCGATTACGTGCTGCTGAGCGCGGATCGCCGACCTTTGGTGAGGGGCGAGTCGTTCTACCGGGAGGACTTCCACATCAACTATGTGGTCCAGCAGAACCCGCGCGAGGCGTGAGGCCGGCCGTCGCGCCATCGTCAGACCCTCACGCCGTAGACGGCGAAGGCCGCCTCGGGAGAGACGTATCCGAACTTGACGTCGCGGAGCACCGCTTCGGGGGAGCGTAATGTGGGATCGCCATAGCCCCCGCCCCCCGCCGAGACGCACGTCACGCGCTCGCCCGGCGCGATCGGAACGCCGCTGTCGTGCACGCCGATCGGCCTTTGGCCGCTCTCGCCGTCCACCGTGTAGGCGTGGCCTGGACCAGGAAAGCCGCCCTGCGCGCCGAAGGGCGGCACGGCGACGCCTTCGCCGGAGGCGTTGATCACGGCGGGGGCCGCGCCCTCGTAGCGCAGGGTCAACCGGCCGCCGAGGCCGCCGCGCGCAGCCCCGGGGCCGCCGGTGTCGGTTTCAAGCGCGTAGGACTCCACGAACAGCGGATAGGCCGCTTCGGTGCGCTCGACGCTTGGGGAGGGCGTTCCGCCCGGATTGTGAAGGCCGCCGAGGTTGACCCAGCCGTCACGGCCGTCGCTTGCGCCGGCCCCGCCCTTGTTCAGAAAGTAGTGCCAGATGAACGCGCTCCCCTGACGGTCGCGTCCCGCCAGCGCAAAGCGGAAGCGCCGTGCGAAGCCGCCGACCGCGCGCGAGGGGTCGGCGTTCTGAAGCGCGTCGAGCAGGGCCTCGATCACCGCGCAGGCCGTCGAGGACGTGCAAGCGCCGACGGGCGCGGGGCTGACGGGGTCCAGCAGGCTACCGGCCCGGGTGCGGAGCTCGATCGCTCGGGCGCTGCCGTCGTTGAGCCCTTGCTCGTCGCCGCAGAAGTAGAGGAACGCCACCATCACGGCGGCCCGCGTGTTGGCGTAGGGGCTGTTGATGAAGGCGGCGACCTGATCCGGGCATTCGGTGAGGTCGACGACGGCCCGGCCGTTCTCGATCGTCACCGCGACGGGGATCGGCAGCAGCCCATCGGGCGCGGAGGCGAACTCCATATGGCTGAGGCCGCGGTAGACCCCTGGGGCGAAGGTCGACAGCATCGACCGCGTAACCGCTTCGCCTGCGTCGAGAATGGCCGCCGAGGCGCCGTCGATCTCGCGTGCGGCGTACCGGGCGAAGAGATCCGTCAGTCGCTCAAGGCCGATGCGGACGGAGGCCCATTGCGCCGTCAGGTCGCCCGCCAGGTCCTCCGGCTTGCGCGAGTTCTCAGCCACCAGGCGGAGCACGTCCGGCCGAAGCGCGCCCTTAGCGGCGAGCTTGATCGGCGGGATGCGGAGACCCTCGTGCCAGATCTCGCGCGCGCCGGCGCTGTAGCCCCCGGCCGACATGCCGCCGATGTCGCCCTGATGGGCGCGAAGCGCGACCCAGAAGCGGATCTCGCCCCCGTGGATGAAGGGCGCGGCGAGCGTGACGTCCGGCAGATGACTGCCGCCCCAATAGGGATCGTTCGCCATCAGCACGTCGCCCTCTGCGACATCGTCCCGGAACGCCTCCGCCATTCGGCGGACGGCGAGCGGCATCGCGCCCATGTGGATCGGGACCCGCTCCGCTTGCGCCACGCAGAGGAAGTCGGCGTCGAGCAGGACGGCGGAGAAGTCCTGGTTCTGGTTGAGGATCGGCGAGAAACAGGTGTGCGTCATGGTCTCGACCATCTCCTCCGTCACCGCCTTCAGCTTGTGACGGACGACGGCGAGCGTCAGAGGGCTTTGTGCGGCATGCGCCTTGGTCATGACGCGAGCTCTCCGATCCGGAGGCTTCCGGTTTCGTCGACGGACGCCACGCCGCCCTCCTGCACGAGCACCGTCGTCGACGCGGACTCGATTATCGCGGGGCCCGCGACCTGCATCCCCGCGGCGAGGTCGTCGAAGCGGTAGACGCCGGCCACGGTCCAGCGGCCGAGGAAGACCTCCCGTTCGCCCGATTTTGCAGCCGATGGATCCGGCGACGACAGAACGGCGGCGCGCGGCAGGGTAAGCTTGGGCAGCGCGCCAAAGAGAGACAGCCGGCAGACGTCGACCACGCCGGGCTCGGTGTCATGCGCGTGCCCGTAGAGCGAGCGATAGGCGGCCGTGAATGCGTCTTCGAGCGCAGCCGGCTCCGCCTCGCCGATCACGACGGGGATGGCGTGCGTCTGCCGATCGTAGCGGCAGTCGACCGTCCGGCGCAGGGTTACGTCCGCGGAGCCAAGCCCGGTTCGCGCCAGGCGGACCCGGCCTTCCCGCTCCATCCCGTCGAAGATGGTCTGCAGCTCGGACGGTCCGAGCGCGCGGATGGGCTTGTCGACGCTGACTTGAAGGTCCTGGCGGACGTCGGCGGCGAGGAAGCCGAGCGCTGACAGCACCGAGGCCATACGCGGCACGACGACAGTAGGGATGCGCAGCTCCCGCGCCGCCGCGTGAGCGTGGAGGCCGCCGGCGCCTCCGAACGACAGCAGCGCGAAGTCCCGGGGATCGCGCCCCCGCCGCACGGTCGCGAGCCTCACCCCTTCCGTGACGCCGGACGTCGCGAGAACGTGCACGGCCCAGGCGGCCTCCTCGACGGAAAGACCGAGGGGTTGCGCGACGTCGCGGGCGATGGCGTCGCGGGCGAGATCGACCGACAGCGGCATCCTGCCGCCGAGAAAGGTGTCCGGCGAGATCAGCCCGAGCGCCAGATTGGCGTCGGTCAAGGTCGCGCGAACGCCGCCTTTGAGGAAGCACGCCGGGCCGGGAGCCGCGCCCGCGCTTTCGGGTCCCACGGCCAGCACCCCGCCGGCGTCAATCCGGGCGATGCTGCCGCCGCCGATCCCGATCGGATCGATGGCGATCGCGGGCGCCGCGATCCGCAGGTCCGCCACGTCGGTGCGGACGCGCTCGACGGGCGCGCCGTTCTGAATGACGGCGACGTCCGTGGTGGTGCCGCCGGTGTCGTAGGTCACTACGTCGGAGAAGCCGAGCGTACGAGCGAAAAGCGCTGCCGCCATGGCTCCGCCCGCCGGCCCGCTGGTGACCGCGCCGACCGCACGCTGTCCGGCGTCGGCGATCGGCAGCACGCCGCCCGTCGATTGCATCACGAAGACCGGCGTGCGCACGCCTCGGGCCGAAAGCTCGCCGAACAGGCGCTCGAGATAGGCCTTTAGGCTCGGGCCCACGTAGGCGTTCACGGCGGCGGTCGACAGGCGGTCGTACTCGCCCTCGCGTCCCAACGCCTCGTGGCTCAGGGAGATGAAGGGAGTCCAGCCTGCGCGATCGATCGCCGCGCGGACCGCGCGCTCGTGCTCGGGCCGTCGGTGGGCGTGAAGTAGGCAGACCACGACGCTCTCCGCGCCGGCCGCGCGAAGCTGGGCGAGCGCGGCGTCGAGCCCGACCTCGTCCAGAGGCTCCCGGACAGCCCCGGCGGCGTCCACGCGCTCCCGGACTTCAAGGCGCAGCGGCCGTTCGATCAGCGGCTCGGGCGCGTCGGTCCGCAGCGCGTAGCGCTCCTGGCGCGCCCCCTCGCGCAGCTCGATTAGGTCACGGAAACCCTTGGTCGTGATCAGCCCGAGCTTCGCCCCCTTCCGCTCCACGAGGGCGTTGGTCGCAACGGTGGTCCCGTGGATGAAGACGTCGACCTCGGGCAGCAGATCCTCAAGCGACTGGCCGGTCTCGCACGCCAGCAGCTCCAGCGCGTCCATCACGCCGCGCGCGGGATCGTCCGGGGTGGAGGGGGTTTTCACGAAGCGCAGAGCGCCGTCGTCCGCAGCGACGAGATCCGTGAAGGTGCCGCCGACGTCGACTCCGACAAGCATCAGGCCGACCAACGAGAGAGAGAACGGAAAACGACGGACACCGCAGAGCTCCAAGACGCGAGAGCCCAACAAAACGGCGCGCGCAAGAAGCTTGCAATGACATGCCGCAGGCCTTTGTGATGCGATTTTGGCATCGCTGGAGGCGGCATCGTGAATCTGTCGGCCCTGAGCAGCTTCATCGCGGTCACCGAAGCAGGCTCGTTCCGCGCGGCGGCCGAGCATCTGCACGTGGTGCAATCGGTGTTGAGCCGCCAAATCCTAGCGCTGGAACGCGAGATTGGCGCCACGCTCCTGACGCGCAAACCGCGTGGGGTCGCACTTACGCTCGCCGGCGAGATCGTGCTGAGGCACGCACGGGCGAGCCTTGGCCATATCGACCTTGCGCGCGCCGAGATCGCCGCTGTCGAGGGCCTCCGCAGAGGCCGGGTCCGCGTCGCCGCCATCGGCCCCGTGGCGGACGCCATCCTCCCGCAGGCGATCACCGCCTTCTCCCGCTCGTATCCTGGCGTCAGCTTCGACGTGCGGGTTGGCAACACGCCGCACGTCCTCGGCCTGTTGGCCGAGGGCCTGGCCGAACTCGGCGTCGCGTACAACGCGCCGATCACCGAAGGCGTGCTTGTCCGCGATTCGATCGATCAGCCTTTGGTCGCGGTCGTTCGCCATGGCCATCCGCTGGCGGGCGACGGCGCGCGGCCGCTCGCCGCGCTCGCGGACTGGCCCGCCATCCTGCCGCCTCCGGGGTCCCCCACCCGGCTGCTGATCGACGAAGCCTCCCGGCGGGCGAATCTGCGCATTCCCTCCGTATTGCTGGAGAGCGACTCGGTCGGCCTTCGCGTCGCCTTGGCGGCGCGCACGGACGCGGTCGCGATCCTGGCGCCGCTGTCCGCCCCCGCTGGCGAGCACGTGTGCACGGTCGCGATCTCGGACCCGCTGCTCAGCGTAGGGCGGATCGATCTCCTGGCCTCCGACGTTCGAGCGATGTCCCCGGCGACGTCCGCCTTCGAACCGGTGCTCCGCCGCTTTCTGCGAGGCCATCCATCACGGCCGTAGACGCGACGGCTTGCTCCGACGCGCGGCGCTTTGCCCGGGTCGCTCCGCGCCATCCCCGGCGGCCGCGCTCGCCACGGGCGTTCCTGCTACGGGTTGCGAGTTGAAATCCGAAACGCGCAAGCCTCATCGCCTCTCGAGTGGGACGGGAAGTTCGGAAGCTTGCGAACAAAACGTGATCCATGCTCACTCGTCCTCTGAGGTCGAGGTGATGAATCGTGGTGTCCGCCGCCTATCTGTCGAAGCTTAATCCTGAGCAGCTGCGTGCGGTCGACCATGGCGTGGCCGGTGGCGCCGGTGCGCCGCGGGGGCCTCTCCTGGTCATTGCGGGCGCTGGATCCGGCAAAACCGACACGCTCGCGCATCGTGTCGCGCACCTGATCGTCAACGGCGCGGATCCCCGTCGGGTGCTGCTGCTGACGTTCTCGCGGAGGGCCGCGACGGAGATGATCCGTCGCGCCGAGCGCATCGCCGCCGAAGCCTTCGGCGACCGCCGCGACCTCGTGGACGGCGCGCTTCAGTGGGCCGGCACCTTCCATGGCGTCGGAGCGCGGCTGCTGCGCGACTACGCCGACAGCATCGGCCTCGATCCAAAGTTCACGATCCATGACCGCGAGGACTCGGCCGACCTGATGAATCTCGCCCGGCATGATCTCGGGCTGTCGAAGACGGCGAAGCGTTTCCCCGCCAAGGGCACGTGCCTTGCGATCTACTCCCGCGTCGTGAACGCCGAGACGCTGCTGGAACGCATTTTAGGCGAGGCCTTTCCCTGGTGCGCAGGGTGGAGCGCCGAACTCGGCGAGCTTTTCGCCTGCTACGTCGAGGCGAAGCAGCGCCAGAACGTGCTCGATTACGACGACCTGCTGCTCTACTGGGCGCATATGGCGTCGGAGCCGACGATCGCGGCCGACCTCGGCCAGCGCTTCGACCACGTGCTGGTCGACGAGTACCAGGACACGAACCGGCTGCAGGCCTCGATCCTGCGCGCGATGAAGCCGGACGGGCGCGGCCTGACGGTGGTCGGCGACGACGCCCAGTCGATCTACTCGTTCCGCGCCGCGACCGTCCGCAACATCCTAGACTTTCCCGCAAGTTTCTCGCCGCCCGCCGAGATCGTGACCCTGGCGCGGAACTACCGGTCGACGCAGCCGATCCTCGCCGCCGCGAACGCCGTCATCGAGCTCGCCGCCGAACGCTTCACGAAGAACCTCTGGACCGAGCGGACGTCCGGTTCCAAGCCGCGGCTGGTCAGCGTCCGCGACGAGACCGACCAGGCGCGCTACATCGCCGAGGCGGTGCTCGAGAACCGCGAGGCAGGCGAGGCGCTCAAGCGTCAGGCCGTTCTGTTCCGCGCGTCGCACCACAGCGCGCCCCTCGAACTGGAGCTCGTCCGCCGCAACATCCCGTTTAAGAAATTCGGCGGCCTGAAGTTTCTGGACGCCGCGCATGTGAAGGACGTTCTCGCGCTGCTGCGGTTCGCGGAGAACCCGCGCGACCGCGTGGCGGGATTTCGGATCCTTCAGCTCATGCCCGGCGTCGGGCCGGCGTCGGCCGCGCGCGTGATGGATGCGTTGGCGGCGAGCGCTGCGCCGCTCGAGACCTTAGTCGCGGCGCCGGCGCCGCGGGGGTGCGAGGGCTGGACGGCCTTCGTCGACATGACGACGGAACTCGCCGGCGCAGCCGTGTGGCCGACGGACATCGGCGCCGCGCTCCGCTGGTACGAGCCCCATCTCGAACGCCGCTATGAGGAGGACGCCGCCGCGCGCCATGCGGACCTCCTGCAGCTCGAGCAGATCGCCGCCGGCTACCCCTCGCGCGAGCGGTTCCTGACCGAGCTGACGCTCGATCCGCCCGACGCCACCAGCGCGGAGGCGGACACGCCGTCGCTGGACGAGGACTGTCTCATCCTCTCGACCATCCACTCGGCCAAGGGCCAGGAGTGGACGTCGGTCTTCGTCCTCAACGCGGTCGACGGCTGCATCCCCTCGGATCTGAGCGCGGGCGAGCAGGCGCAGCTCGAAGAGGAGCGTCGGCTGCTCTACGTGGCGATGACCCGCGCCAAGGACAGCCTGCAGCTTCTGCTGCCGCAGCGGTTCTTCGTGCATCAGCAGCGCGCCCACGGCGACCGCCATGTTTATGCGGCCCGCACCCGGTTTATCACCAAGGCGATGCTCGGCTTGTTCGAGGCCGCGTCATGGCCGCTCGCGGGGACTGCGCAGCCGCGCAGCCCGGCGAGCGGCCCGGTCGTCGACGTCCGGGCCCGGATGCGAGCGATGTGGCGTTAGATGGCCACCGATTGAAGGACCACGCAGTCGTGCGCCGTGCTTGCTCCGCTTTGCGCCGATTGCGGGCATCGGCTGCCGAGCCGAACCTGACATTGCCGGTCCGCTTTAAGCGACGAGTTCCGGTCTGCTCGATCGAGCCTAGATCATCGGCTTACTGCCATCCCCCACGAGACAGGAGTCTCCGGCGCTGCTATCCCGGCTTATGGCGACCGAGACAATCCACATCGTGCTGACCTGGAGCGCCGACAAGCGAGGCAAGCTGCGGGCCGAAACTCCAATGAAATTCAAGACAGCCGCGGAGGCGAAGGGCCGCGCCGAGCGATCGGAGGGCCGGTTCGCCGGCGTCGTCGCGCTTAGCCAAGGCTATGACGTCGATACGGAGCAGGCGGACGAAAATCCGGTGGTGCTGTTTCGCGCGGGACGGACGCCGACGGAGTTCGAAGAGTGAAGCCGACGCCCGATCTCGTCGACGTACTTCGCGCAGCGGCCGTCATGACGGACGACCTGACGCCGGACGAGACCGCGCGATTGCTCCAGGACGCCGCCAGAATGATCGAGACGCTGCGAAAGCTCGTCTGCGTCCAGAACGAACTTCTTGCAGACGACCCACGAGCCGGAAACGCCTGAGCCGGACGTCGCATGGCCGATCGACCGCAGGCGTGCGTTCTGCGTCGCAAGCGCAGGAGACCGCATTGGACGAGATCACGATCCTGCACCGGACGACCTATCGCTACCGTAGTCCCGTGCGCCTCAACCCGCACAGGATGGTGGTTCGGCCGCGCGAGAGCCGCGAGCTCAGGCTGCTGTCGATCGACGTCACGATCACGCCCGCGGCGTCGCTGTCCTGGAGCTACGACGTGTTCGGCAATGCCGTGGCGATCGCAAGTTTTGAAAGCGCGACCGATCTCCTGACGATCGAGAGCGTGGCAAAGATCGAGCTCGACGCGCCGGCCTGGCCGATCTTCGACGTCGCGGCGTCGGCGATCCAGTACCGTTTCCCTATTCCGACGATGAGCGGATGGATCTCGGTTCGCTGACGCTCAACCAGTATCTCGATCCGGCGGGTCGGCTCCGCGCCTGGGCACGGGGGTTCGTCTATGGCCAGCCGACCGACACGCTGTCGCTGCTGAAGGACGTCAACGTTGGCGTAGCGGTCGAGGTCGCTTATGAGATCCGTGAAGACGAAGGCGTCCAGTCGCCGCTCGAGACGCTCGACCGGCGCCGCGGCTCGTGCCGCGACTTCGCGACCTTATTCGCCGAGACCACGCGCAGCCTCGGCTTCGGAGCGCGGGTGGTGTCGGGCTATCTCCATGATCCGGGCGTGGGGCGGGTCGGCTCGAACGGGTCTGGCTCGACCCACGCCTGGGCGGAGGTCTATGTGCCGGGCGCAGGCTGGATCACGTTCGATCCAACCAATCGCAGCGTCGGCGGCGCCAATCTGATCCCGGTCGCGGTCGCCCGAGACATCAGGCAAATCATGCCGCTTTCGGGCAGCTATCTTGGCTCACGGGACGCGTTCTCGGACATGGCCGTCGAGGTCTCGACCGTCGCGGCGGTCTCATCTACAGAAGCCTGAGCCTCGCCAGGCTCGCGGCGGCAGACGCCTCGGGTGTGCGTTTCGATCATCGCGAGCGCCTCGTCGAGCGAGGCAAACGGACCGCAGCGCATGCCGGTCATGGTCATGGTCGCCTTGCCGTCCGGCTCGACACTGACCTGTCCGCTGTCGGTGGTCCGGATCACCCCCATCGAACGGCCCAAAAGGTCGGTCAGCAGCCATTCCTTCCGGTCGATGACCGGTTTGACCATTACGTCCACAAGCGCTCCTCGGGTTGATGGGGTGCGGACATGGGCGTCAGCCATCCCATGAATAACCTAAAAATAAAATCCGACGCGTCATTGTAAATGACGCCGTGCACATCATTTTACAATGCCGTTCAAGTGATTTAATATATTGCGTGTTCAAGCAGAAATTTGGAACTCGCCGGATTTTGTTTCATCAGGCAGCGCTGCGGCGTGCGCCTCTTTGTAGACGCGCGCTTCTATCCTGCAAACAGGATCTCCCGTGTCTTATGGAACAGTCAAATGGTTCAACGTCCTGAAGGCCTTCGGGTTCATCGCGCCTGACGAGGGCGGCGTTGCCGCGTTCGTGCGCATCAGCGCGATGGGAGACCGCCGGAATCTCCGATCTTCAGGAGGGCCAGAAGGTGGCCCACGAGATCGTCTCCGACCGAAAGAGCGGCAAGATGACGGCCGACCGGCTGCAAATGCAGACCTGATCGCGACGCCGGCCGCACTGGTCGCTCCGGGCGGCGCGGTGAAGCGCCCTGAAGAGCGAGGTCGACCACGGATGTACTGGCGAACCTCGTTGGCAGTGGCGCGGCAGCATCAGATCCAAAGAGGCGCTTGAGAGCGTCTTCGACCCCGTCGCCTTTCGAAACGACGGGGTTGCCTTTTGGTTTCCGGCCCCGACGGGCCCAACGGAGTACGGCGTATGGCCAAAGCACAGAAGCGCGGAAACAAGGAAGCCAAGAAGCCGAAGAAGATCAAGGCGGCGGAGCCCGCCCCAACATCGGCTCTGAAGATCGGCGCCTCACCGGGCGCCGCGCCGAAGTCCAAGAAGTCCTGACGGCGTTCGACATGTCGCGCCGGACCCAGGAATCCACGGTGACGTTCCTTCGGCCGTTCACGCTGAAGGCCCTCGACAATCCCCAGCCGGCCGGCACGTACCGGCTCGTGGTCGATGAGGATGAGATCCTCGGCGTCTCGATCCTCGCCTATCGCCGCGTCGCTACGATGCTGCAGACGCCGGCGCTCGCCGTCCGCGTCGGCGCGGTTCAGTTCCATCTCGTAGATCCCGCGGATCTGACCGCGGCTCTCGACGCGGACCGCGCGGCCTTGGACGAGCCATGACGATCCTTGCGTCTCCCACCCGTCGCTCCCGAGACCTCGCCATGATGAATTGGGTCATGGCGCGTCTGATCCCGATCTCGGTCGTCGCCGCGGTCGTGGCGCTGCATGACGGGATGGATCAACTCCGCCAGTCATTGAGCTGACGCGCCGTCGTTTCGCCGGCGCACGAATTGGATCGCCCTGCCGACAGGTCGTAGCTGAAAGGGCGGGTCTGCATGAAATTGCGCGCAACATCCTGGCTCGGCTGGCTCCGGCGACTCGTTGGGACGGTGTTGCGCCGTCCATGGGGAATTGCTTGGGGCTGAGCGGCTCGGAAAGCATGCCTAGTCAAGCGCCGTCACCCAGGCCATCGCCGAACGGTCGCCTTTCGTGCGGTCGCTTCGCGCGCGCGCATGAGCTGACGATCACCCTAGTAAAGGACGGATCCTGACGCCCGACCTTCGAGCCGACTTTTCGGCACGGCCTCGTCGCCCCCCCGGCCGCTATTCCGACTTGCGGCGCTGATAGGCTACCTCAATGATCCAGAACGACTTGTCACCGGCGACCCCCAGCGTCGCCACTCTCACGATACCGGCGGACTTCGAGCTTCTCGCCAAGCTCGACGGCTGGATCGCTGCTCACCTTGATCTGATGTCGCGCGAAGAGGCGGCGCGGGCGCTGCTCGCCGCGGCTCTATCAGGGGCTAAAACGACCAAGCACAGGCGGCCTTTATCTGGTCCGGTCGACGCCCCGATGGTCCGGGCTGGTCGTAAAATGAAGGCGGCTGGCGCTCGCGCTGACGCTGCGAAGAGCGGCGATCGCTAACGAGTCGCTTCAGCTGGCCAGTAGGCGGCTCCACGCTACGTCCGCTTTGGCAACTCTGGCCAGAGGTCGGCAAGCCGCCCGGCGCCAGTAGCGGACTGGTGGCTCCGTGCGCCAGGAAAGGACATACTTAACCCGCGAGTCCGGCGACGCGTCAGGTTTCTCAAATCTCCTGGGTTGGACCTTTCTACCGATCAAGCATCCCCATGTTTCCCGAGACAACCACGACGAACATGTCTCTATCGCGCTGACGAAGATCTCCGCCTAAATGGCTGCGGAAGTCGCGTCCGCTGATCGTAGGCGCGTCAGGCAGATGTCGCCGCACGAATTTTTTGGCTGAATGGAATTTCGCGCTCGCCGGCGCGTCTGACCCTCATGACCGCACACGTCATGAGGAGTAAGGCATGATCCGGATCGACGTTTCAGGCGCGCGAGTGCCTAGCCTGCGCGGAATCGGCGGGCTCGTCGTGGTTCTCGCCGTCCTAAGCGCGCCGTCCGTCGCTGCGCTCGCTCAAGATCCGGCGCACGCAGAGGCCGATGCCTCTGGCGCTTCAGCCGGCGCGACGCATCGCCACGGTCCCGAAGGGGCTTTCCTCGCCGAGAACGCCCAGGCGATGGACAAGATGATGGCTGACATGGCGGCGCCGCTCACCGGCGACGTCGACCGCGACTTCGTCGCCATGATGACGTCCCACCATCAGGGCGCGATCGACATGGCGAAGTCGCTGCTGCGCCATGGCGGCAACGAGAGGCTCAAGCGCCTCGCGCAGGAGATCATCGTCACCCAGCAGCAGGAGATCGCGGCGATGCGGATCGCGATCAAAGAGCCGCCTGTCGCCTCAAGTCCATCGCCCGCCGCGCCGCCGCCCGCGGCGGCAATGGCGCACGATCATTCCATGTCCATGAAGTGAGCCTTACGATGCGCCACACCCTTCTCACGCTCTCCGTTCTGGCCGGTTCAAGTCTGTCCGCCCTTTGCCCGGCCCTTGCGGGGCAAGCGCCCGGCGCGGCTGGCGTCGCCGACACGCCGATCAGTCATCGCGATCGCGTTTACGCGGCGGAGCAGTTCTCCAACACCGTTTCGGTGACCGATCCCGCCGACAATAAACTCCTCGGCGTTATTCGCCTGGGTGACCCGCAACCGGGCAATCTCAGCCCGCTCTACCGGGGGGAGGTTCTGGTGCACGGGATGGGATTTTCCCCTGATCACAAGACGCTTGTCGTCGTTTCGATCGGCACGAACTCGGTGACCTTCATCGACACCGCCACCAACGCCGTAAAGGCGACCACCTATGTCGGACGCTCGCCGCACGAGGCGTTTTTCACGCCTGACGGCCGTGAGGTTTGGGCGACGGTGCGCGGCGAGGATTACGTCTCGGTGCTCGACCCTGCGACTTACCAAGAAAAATCGCGCATCAAGGTCGCGCCCGGGCCAGGAATGACGATCTTTTCGCCCGACGGAAAGTACGGCTACGTCTGCTCGTCCTTTACCGCGGAGACGGCCGTCATATCAGTTTCGGACCATGCGATCGTCGGACGGTTGAAGCAGGAATCGCCGTTCTGTCCAAACATCGCCGCGACCCCCGATGGATCGCAGGTGTGGCTGACATTGAAGGACGTCGGGCGCACGATGGTGTTCGACGCGCGCCCCCCGTTCGCCGTGCTGAAGTCGCTAGACACGGGGCCCATCACCAACCACGTCAATTTTGCGAAGACCCGCGAAGGGACCTTCGCCTACGTCACGGTCGGCGGTCTGAACGAGGTCAAAGTGTTCCGGACCGACGACTTTTCGCAGGTCGAGACGATCCCGGTCGGCGCCCTCCCGCATGGGATCTGGCCCTCGGGCGACGGGTCTCGCATGTATGTCGGATTGGAGAACGCGGACGCGATGATCGCAATCGACACTGCGACCCGCGCAGTCGTCGCGCATGTTCCCATCGGCCAAGCGCCCCAGGCGGTTGCTTACGTCCCGAACGCCGTTCCCGAAGGCGACGGCGCTTCAGGTCTCACGCCGCTCGCGGCTGCGGGCAGCGCTGTCCATCTCAAGATGCGCTCGGTCGGGAAGGCCGGCGACGTGGCGTCCACAAGCGTGTCGCTGTTCGAGCAGGGCCTGACGCAGGTTCTACAGGCGGCCGTGACCGGCCTTGAGCCGAAGGCGCCCTACCTGCTCGCGCTCTCCGACAAGGCCGATGGCCACGGAGCCTTGGAGCCGCTCGCGAACTTCATGACGAACCCCGCGGGTTCCGCAATCGTCAACGCCGTCGGGCCGATCCGTCAGATCGTCGCGCCGAACGCGAAGGAGCAACGCCGCTATCTCGTCATTGTGTCGGGCTCGGCGGACAGAATCGGCGCGCCGGTTCAGGCGCAGTTCGAATGAACGGACGTGAGTGATATGTCCGCTATGCAGGACATGATGGCGGCGGTCGAACCGCAGATCCCGGGTTTGAGGCGATATGCGCGCGCCCTGACCCATGATGTCTCCTCCGCAGACGATCTGGTGCAGGATTGCCTCGAACGCGTGGTCTCGCGCTGGAGCCAGCGTCGATCAGACGGCGACGTGAAGTCGTGGCTCTTCGCGATCCTCCACAACCTTGCCGTCAGCCAGTTCCGGCAAGTGAAGCGCCGCGGCGCGCATGTCGCGATCGATGACGCGAACGAGGATGCTTTCGCCCGCGCGCCTTCGCAGGAGGACGGGATGCGTCACCGCGAACTCGTGGCGAGGCTCGACGCCCTTCCCGACGACCAGCGCGACGTGATCCTGCTGGTGACGGTCGAGGGCCTGTCCTACGCGGAAGCGGCCCGCGTGCTCGACATTCCCGTCGGCACCGTGATGTCTCGGCTGTCGCGCGGTCGCGAACGACTTCTACGTTCGATCACCGCCGACGAACCGGCGCACCCCGTCACTTACCTCAGGAGCGTGAAATGACCGCCCGCCCAATCTCGGAGGACGATCTTCAGGCTTATGTGGACGACGCCCTTCCCGACGATCGCCGTAGATACGTCTCAGCCTATCTCGCGGCCAACCCCGACGTCGCCGACCGGGTGCGTCGCCTTTCGGAGCAACGCGACCAGCTTCGCGAGGCCTATGCGCCCGTTCTACGCGAGCCTGTCCCACCGGAGTTGAACCTCGGCAGGATCGTCGCGGCGAGGCGGCAACCCCGCTTCGCCTCATGGCGGTCTGTGGCGGCGGCTGTTGCGCTGCTCGCGCTTGGCGGCGGCGGGGGCTGGATCGGCCGGGGGCTCACCCAGCCCACGGCGACGGGAGTGACGGCCCTCGCGCTGGAGGCGTCCCAAAGCTTCACGACATACGCCTCCGACCACGGTCGCCCGGTCGAACTTCGCGCTGCCGACAGCGCCGAACTGGTGGCGTGGATGTCGAAGAGACTTAACGCCAAGGTGACGGCGCCCGACCTGACAGCCTCGGGCTACCGCTTCATGGGCGGCCGGATCGTTCCCACGGCGCACGGCCCCGCAGGCATGTTCATGTACGACGACGATCGGGGCCAAAGGCTCGTCATGCTGATGCGACCGATGGCGTCGTCGGGGGACGCCCCGATGTCCGAGCACGAAATAGGACGGATCGGCGGGGTCGCCTGGGCTCGGGCCGGCATGGGGTACAGCCTTGTTGGCGACGCTGCGCCGAAGGACATCCACCCCCTTGCCGATGTCATTCGAGATCAGACCCCCAAAATCTAATCTTAATAATTAAGAAGCAGGGGCGTGGAATTTCGATCGATCTGGTGCGTCTCACCAATAGATCAAATAAGATCTATGGAGACTCGAATGACCGCTTTCAACTTTCGGAGCGTTTTCGCCGCCGCCGCCCTCGCGATACTCGCGCCAGGAGCGGCCTCCGCCTGCCCGACGCCGCATCCCGCACCGATGAAGGCGCGGGTCGAGCGCACACACCAGCAGCCTTCGGCACCCGCGCTTGAGGCAGAGCGAGCCCCAGCCGCGATGAACCATGTGACGCGGAGCCTCCTGCCGTTCGGGCCGCAATCGGATGCCTGGATGCATTGGGACGGAAATGAGAACGAGGGCTAGGAGCTAGGTCGCATTGGCGAGCTGGCTCGACATGAGGCAGCGATTGGCGAAGCGATCGCCGAAGGCACGAGCCTCGGCCGACCGCCCGAGATCACGGGCGGTCGGATCGCTTCGCTCAGATCTGCGTGACCCCGCCGTCGACGAAAAGTTCGGCGCCGTTGATGAAGCTGGCATCGTCTGACGCCAAGAACAGTACGGCCTTGGCGATCTCCTCGGGCTTGCCCACTCGGCCGACCGGGATCTGGGTCGCGAGATAGTCCTTGATGCCCTGCGCCTGCTCGCCGCCGCCAAACACGTCAGTGAGCCCGATCGTCTCGGTCGGTCCCGGGCTGACGACGTTCACGCGGATGTGGCGATCCCTGAGGTCGAGGATCCAACTGCGGGCCAGATTGCGCACCGCGGCCTTGCTCGCGCTGTAGACGCTGAATGCGGGCGTGCCAGAGGACCCGGCGTTGGAGCTCATGAGGACGATCGAAGCGCCGTCCTTTAGCAGAGGCAACGCCTTCTGCACCGTGAAGATCGTTCCTTTCACGTTCGTATCGAACGTCTGCAGATATTGCTCCTCTGTGATTGAGCCAAGCGGAAGCATCGTGCCGCCGCCCGCGTTCGCAATGATGACGTCGATCTGGGAGTGCTGCTGCTGAACAGCATCATAGACACGATCGATGTCGGCGAGCTTTGACATGTCGGCGCGCACGCCGGTGACTCGACCGCCGACTTCTCTGACCGCGGCGTCCAGTACATCTTGGCGGCGCCCGGTGATGAACACCGCCGCGCCCTCCGCGACGAACGCCTTGGCGGTGGCAAGGCCAATACCGCTGGTGCCGCCGGTTACGACCACCACCTTGTTGCTGAACCGATTGGTCATTGTACGTCTCCTGAATCCTCGGCGGCGAAGCGCCGCCGCATTGAAGATGCAGACGAGACGAGGTTGTCTGTAGCCAGCATTTCCGGCACGTAGCGTTCCACGAGAGGAACGATGATGCGGGTCGACCTGAATGACTTGGCCTATTTCGCGGAGGTGGTGAGCCACGGCGGCTTCGCCGCGGCAGGCCGCGCGCTTCGCGAGCCCAAGTCGAAGCTCAGCCGGCGCGTCGCTGGGCTGGAAGAGCGGCTCGGGCTACGCCTGATCGAGCGCTCCAGCCGCCGTTTCCAGGTGACCGAGACCGGTCGGGCATTTTACGAGCGGTGCCGCGCGATGCTCGCCGAGGCTGACCGGGCCGAAGCGTTGGTGATGGAGGCGCAGGCCGAACCGCAGGGCCGCATCCGGTTTAGCTGCCCGACCGGCATGATCGCGCCCGTCTCCGACCTGATGACGTCATTTCTCGCGCGGTATCCAAGGGTGCGGCTGCAACTCATCGCCGCGGATCGCGCCGTTGATCTCATTGAAGAGCGGATCGATCTGGCGCTGCGGGTGCGCGTAGACTTGACGACCGACGCGGAGCTCACCGTCCGGTCGCTAGGCCAATCCATCCGCATCCTTGTCGCAAGTCCGCAGTTGGCAAGCCAGGTCGCCTCGGTGGAACAGCTCGCATCCTTGCCGGCGCTGTCGACGGAGGACGACCACGATGTCGCGGACTGGCGCTTGGAGGCGGCAGATGGACGAACACAGACTGTCCGAGTCGAGCCTCGCCTGGGCTGCACGAACATGGATCAACTCCTGAACGCCGCCGCCGCCGGGCTCGGCGTGGCGTTGTTGCCCGACCGCGTCTGCCGCTCCATGCTGGATATCGGGAAGCTGGTTCGTGTGCTTCCGGGCTGGCATGCGCAGGTCGGGATCGTCCACCTTGTTTTCACCACGCGGCGAGGTCTCCCCCCGGCAGTCCGCGCGCTCATCGACCACCTCGCTCGAGAATTCCCCCCCGCGATTGCAGTCACCCAACCGAGCTAGGGAATATCGGAGATCATCAGCCGATGACCTCCGATTTAAAGATGACGTGAAATGATCACGATATTTCAACAACAATTGGCGACGCGCCGAACTGCTGCAAATCTGTATCAGTAGCACCCAGATACGCGGGATCCGTTCGCCGATGAGGTCGGCGACGTGAGGGCCACCCTCCGGGCTAGATCGCGCCTCCGGGAGCAGGGTCGCAACTTTCCCCTCCGCCGGATGTCACATCGCCCATCCCTTCGCTCGTCATGTCTCCGAAAGCGCTCTGGTGGGGCGCGAGAGAGATGGAGCGTCGCATGAAGATCGTCGTTATCGGCGGAACGGGGCTGATCGGCTCGCAAGTCGTTGCGCGGTTGAAGACCGAGGGTCACGAGGCGATTGCGGCCTCCCCCAACACCGGCGTCAACGCGGTGACGGGCGAAGGGCTCGCCGAGGCGTTAAAGGGCGCGACTGTCGTAGTCGACGTCGCCAACTCCCCGTCCTTCGCGGACGACGCCGCGATGGAGTTCTTCGTCCGCGCGGGCCGCAACCTTGCAGCGGCCGAGAAGGCCGCGCGGGTCACGCACCACGTCGCCCTTTCAGTGGTCGGAACTGAACGCCTGCTCGACAGCGGCTACTTCCGGGCCAAGCTCGCGCAGGAAGAGCTGATCGCCTCGTCCGGCATCCCTTGGACGCTTGTGCGCGCCACCCAGTTCTTCGAGTTCGCCGCCACCATCGCAGCCGCCGCGACGGTCGACGGCGTGAGGCGCGCCACGTCACGCGCCATCCAGCCGGTCGCATCGGCCGACGTCGCAGCCCTCGTCGCCGAGCTGGCGCAGGCGGCGCCGTCGAATGGGATGGTGGAGATCGCGGGGCCGGAAAAGATGCCGATCGCCGAACTCGTGAGGAGGTATTTCGAATCTATTGGCGAGCCGAAGGACGTGCTCACGGACGACGCGGTTGGCTACTTCGGCACGATGATCGACGACCGCTCCCTTACCCCCGAGGAGGGCGCGCGCATTTCGCAGAAACGGTTCGGCGACTGGCTCGCAGCCCAGTCGAAGCGCACCTCCTGAGACGGCCTGAGCCGATGGACGCGGGCTATATTTCGGCGCTGGCCGCTCTTGCCGGCTCAGCCATCGGCGCGCTTGCGTCGTTGGACACGACCTGGCTCACCAAGCACGCCCAGGAGCGTGCGACCTTGCTGGTGCAGGACCGCGCGCGCCGTGAAGCGCTCTACGGCGAGTTCATCCAGGAGGCGTCGGACGCGGTTCGGCGACGCCTTTCGGCATGAGCTCGAAGATCCGGCCAAGCTCGTAAGCCTGTACGCCATCGTCAATAAGATCCGGCTGTTCGGCGAGCCCGATACGCTTGCGGAGGCCGAGCGCGTCATGCAGCGCATCGGCGAAACCTATTTTTCTCCGAACAAGGATCTGGCCGCCTTCGCGGACATCCGACACGCAGGCGACCTCGACCCGCTGTGCGACTTCTCAAGCGCCTGCCGGGCGGAACTCGCGATCGCCCGGCGCTGACAGTTCGCTAGTGGGTCGTCCGCCAGGCCGCGTCCCGGCCGAAGCGCTCGATGAGACGCTCCAGCTTGTCGGGGTTGCGCGTGAAGTAGATCCCGACGATCAGGCCGTTCTCGATCTCGAGCGCCACCGTCTGGAATGCGCCGCTTGGCTCGAGGCTGAAGTAGCCCGGCAGGCCGTCGATCCAGAGGTCCTGCAGCTTCCGCGCCCGCTGTATCCACGACTTGCGCGCCACGCCTTCGAACATCCGCGACACGCGCTCGATGCCGATGATGGGACGTGGGAAGGCATGCGCCTTGCCGCCGCCATCCGAGCGCACGACCACCGAGTCCGCAAGCATCGCTCGAAGGGCTGCTACGTCGCCGGACGCCGACGCCTCGAAGAAGGCCTTCGCGATCCTTGCGCCTTCATCCCGGTCGAGAGGGAAGCGCGGTTTGGCGGCCTGCACGTGTTTCCGCGCCCGTGCGGCGAGCTGCCGGACGGCCGGAGCCTCGCGGTCAAGGGTTGTGGCGATCTCGTCAAGCGGCACGCCGAACACGTCATGCAGGATGAACGCCGCGCGCTCAAGCGGGGAAAGCCGCTCCAGCGCCAGCATCAGGGTCAGCGTTATGTCATCGCCGATGTCGTCCTCCGGCGTCGTGGCGATGGGTTCCGGCAGCCAGGTTCCGAAATAGGTCTCACGCTGGACGCGGGCGGACTTCATGACGTCCAGGCAGAGCCGAGTGACCGTCCGTGAAAGGAACGCCCCGGGCGAGGTGACCTCTGCTTGGTTTACCTGCCGCCAGCGGATCCAAGCGTCCTGGACCACGTCCTCCGCTTCGCCGAGCGAGCCGAGCATCCGGTAGGCGAGCCGGACGAGCCGCGGCCGCTCCGCCTCAAACGCGGCTGTCGCCTCGTCAGCGCTCAGCACGGCGCGCCGACCAGACCGTGAGCGTGATCGCGACCAACGCAGGCGTCGTCACCGCCGGAAAGTCTCTCGCCAGCGCGTCGGGCCCGCAGATCCCGGCGGCGACCTCCCAGAAGTGAAACAGCGCGTGGCCGGAGAGCCAGACCGCGCCGGCGCCCCAAAGCAGGGTGCGGACCTCGCGCCGTGCCGCGCCTAGGGCGAATGCGGAGCCGAGAAACACAAAGATCAGCCCGATGTCGCGGAGGAAGTGCTGGTTGAACGGGCCCGTCGTGGTGACGCCCGGTATCGCAAAGTACCACGCTTGCGGATCCGCGAGCATGTACATGCCGTTCACCGCAAGGCCCGCGCCAAACACGATGGCGAAGGTCGGAATCGCCTTGGTCATGAAGATGTCCCCAAACGGAATGTTCGGGGCTGTGACGAGCAGGCGTCGCCGCATGTGACATCGAGCCGGAGAAATAGGCTCGAACGCCCCGTTCACGGCGAAGGCGGGCACGACCGAAGCCTTCAAGACGCCATCCCCGGATAGTCGCGACGGCTCGAGAAGGCGATTTACCTCCAGCGTGTCACATCGCAGCTGGGCGGCTCGTCTTCCTTTCGCGACGCCCGTACTCCGGCGTCGAGCGACCGGAGGCGAAATCCGCGGCGCCGCGCTGGAGAACGCTCAGCCGTAAGTCGCCGCTTCGCATCCGGCAACACGATCAAATCTCGGAAGGAAGCTGGAATGGACATCGGGACACACGTCCGGGCTCCTCTTGCGAAGCCTAATGAACTGGTGCCGTCACGCTATGCCGTACGCGTCGGCGAAATTGAGGTGCTGGTGATCAGCGACGGGGTTCTACCGCTCCCCACAGTGATGCTGGGGCACAACGCCGCCCCGGCCGACCGCGCCGCCTGGCTGGATGAGATGTTCCTACCGCGGGAGGCGTTCGACTGGTCGCTGAACGTGGTCGTGGTCCACAGCGGCGAGCAGACGATCCTCATCGACGCGGGCCTCGGCTTCGACCCCGACCTCAATCTGCCGCGCGCTGGGCAATTGATCATGCGACTGGAGGCTGCCGGCATCAATCTCGCGTCGGTCACCGACGTGGTGCTGACTCACATGCACATGGATCACGTCGGCGGCCTTCTCGTGGACGGGGTGAAGGAAGCGCTGCGTCCGGACCTGCGGATCCACGTCGCGGCCGCCGAGCTCGCGTTCTGGGAAGCGCCGGACTTTTCCCTCACGTCCATGCCGCAAGGATTCCCGGACGCGCTGAGGTCCGCCGCAAAGCGCTTCGCCACCGCATACCGCGACCAGCTGCGGACGTTCGAGAACGAGCATGAAGTGGCGCCCGGGGTTGTTGTCCAGCGCACCGGCGGCCACACCCCCGGGCACAGCATCGTGCGCGTCGCATCCGGCGGCGACCGATTGACCTTCGCCGGCGACGCCGTCTTCACCGTGGGGTTCGATCATCCCGATTGGCACAACGGCTTCGAGCACGATCCGGAGGAGGCCGCTCGCGTCAGGGTGAAACTTCTGCAAGAGCTTGCGGCGACCGGCGAACAGCTGGTCGCGACCCACCTGCCGTTTCCGTCCGTCGGCCGGGTCGCGGCCGAGGGCGAGACGTTCCGCTGGGTGCCGGCGTTCTGGGATTATTGATCTCGAGACGGGCGAGACATCGGAGCTGGGACGCGCTTCACCCTGGTGCGTGCGCGTCCCAAGTTTTCAGGCCGTGTCTGACTTTTCGCTCTGAGAGCGGATTTTGCCGTCCTCAGATCGAGACCCAACGGCATTAGCGACCGGGGAGCGTCCTTCGCCCCGTCCACGGCCCTTCATTCAATTTGGATCCGGCTTTCCTTCGCCACCGTCTCCCACCGGCTGTAGTCAGCCTCGAGCAGCTTTTCGAACGCCGCGCCGGTTTTCGCCGTCACGACCGCGCCATCCTTGGTGAAGAGGTCGGAGACCTTCGGCTGGCGCATGGCGTCGCCAGACACGGTCGCAATGCGGTCAACGATAGGCTGCGGGGTGCCAGCCCGCACCATGATGCCGAACCATGCCCCGACATCGAAGTCGGGATAGCCGGACTCGGCCATCGTAGGAACGTTCGGCAGGATGGACGAACGCTGTTTGGAGCTCACCGCGAGCGGCCGCAGCTTGCCGGCGCGTATGTTCGCGATGCAGGCGACGATGTTGTCGAACATCATATCGACCCGACCGGTTGTGAGATCGAGCTGCGCCGGCCCGCTGCCGCGATAGGGCACATGGACAATGTCGATCCCCGCGGTCAACTTAAGGAACTCGCTCGCCATCTGGTGCGTGGTGCCTGGCCCGGAAGACGCGAAGGTGATGCCGCCAGGTTTTTCTTTTGCGAGGGCGACAAGCTCCTGGACGGAGTTCGCCTTGACCTCCGGATGCACCACGAGCACCAGAGGCATCGTCGTAAGCTCGATGACGGGGATGAAGTCCTTGCGTGGATCGAAAGTGAGCTTCTTCATGGTGACCGCAGTGATCGTGTGAGCGGCGGTCGCCATCAGCAGCGTATACCCGTCGGCGGGGGCAGCGGCGACCGATCCCGTGCCGATGGCGCCCCCAGCCCCAGGCTTGTTCTCGACGACGATGGACTGACCAAGCATGTCGCCCATTGGCGCGCCAAGGGCGCGCGATAGGATGTCGGACGCGCTTCCCGGGGGGAACGGCACGGTGATCTGGACCGGCTTGGCGGGCCAATCCGGCCCGCCGGCATACGCCTTGTTTAGAAGCGCTGGCGCCGCAAGCGCGCCGGCGCCGAGGGCGAGAAACTCCCTACGCCGCATGTCAAACCTCCCATTGCACAGCTTTTGTTTTTGATTTTTGAGTTCGGTCGTCAGGCTGTTCGCCGCTCGCGGGGCTCCTCGCTCCCGCCGAGAAAGGCTCCGTCCGCGACGAGTTGCTTCTGCAGGTCCGCAACGTCGAGATGAGCGACTGGAGCGTTGCCGCGCGCTGCGAGCGCGGCAGCCGTTCCGGCGGCTTGGCCGGTCACTATGCAGGGCGCCATGTTGCGCGTCGCGCCATGGGCGAAGTGAGTAGCCGACAGGCAGCGGCCAGCGACGATCAGGTTGTCGATCCCCTGCGGCAACAGCGAGCGGTAAGGCACGTCGAACGCGCCATCGCCGCCGACGTCCACGAAATAGGCCTGACCGGTGTCCGGATGGTGGATGTCCACCGGGAAGCAAATCTGCCCGACCGTGTCGTCAAACTTCCGGCCCTCAAGCACGTCCTCTTTCGTGATCTCGTAGCGCCCGAGGATGTTGCGGCTCTCACGAACGCCCGCGACCACCTGCGGAGCGAAATAGCCTCGCTCAAACCCCGGAACGTGCTTCACGAGGAAGTTGCCGGCCTTCACGCATTGCCGCGTGAGATCCTGGAAGGCGCGCGACATCGCAACCGGATCGGTGCCGTCGACCCCGAAGACCGCCGAGGTGTTGACGTTGATGCGGTCCGGCCAGACCGTGTTGAAAAACACCTTGTGGTCGCGATTGGGGAAGATCTTTTCGTCTGCAATGACATCGTTCCACGCGCTGAACGTGCCGTTGAAATAGACGGGGATGGGCTCGCTTTCGCCGGCCTTGTCGGCCATCGCGGGCCCGACCTCGCCGAGCGTCTTCGCGATCAGGCGGGTGTCGACGCGGTGGAAGTGCATCAGCATGGAGACCGGCTGCATCTTCCCGGTGCCTTCCTCACCCTTTCGGGTCGGAGCCCCCGCGAGCGCCGCGATGTCGGCGTCTCCACTGGTGTCGATGTAGGAATCCGCGACGACGCGGCGCAGGCCGCCCTTCATCGCGACATTCAGCGCATCGATCGCGTCGCCGTCCCGCTCGACGCCCACGACGCTCGCGCCATAGATCACCTGGCAGCCGGCCTCGGCCAGCATCTCACTCGCAAGAATGCGGAACCAGTCTCCGTCGACTGGGGTCACCGCGCTGACGAAGCCGTCATAGGGGATATGGCCGACCGCAGCGCCAATGGCCTTCAGGCGGTCGACCATTTCTTGCGCCAGGCCGAAGACGGTCTGACGGCGGTCACGCGTCAGGAAGCTGTGGAGGCAGAGGCCGGTGGTCGCGTTGCCGCCCACGAACGGACGCGGCTCCAAAACGACGACACTGGCGCCGGCCCGCGCAGCGGCGATGCCGGCCGCCACGCCGGTGACGCCGCCGCCAACCACCACCACGTCGAAAGTCATCTCGTCCATGTCACGCGTCTCCCCTGCGCAGTCTTTGTCTCGCGCGCTCAGCGCGCTTGTTCGGTGTCCAGGCCGTCGAGATTGGCGAGCTGCCGCAGCGCCTCGCCGTCGTCCTGCGCCGGATCGATCTGAAGAACGGCGTCGGTGATGCGGCGGCCGGCGCGGGCGATGTGGGCGCGCATCAGCGCCTCGGCCTTCTCGCCGTCGCGGGCGTCCAGCAGGTCGATGAGGCGGCCGTGCTCGTCGATCGACGCGGCGCGATGGCCGGGCGCCAAGAGCGACAGCCTTCGGTAGGTCGCGACCAGCGGATCGAGCGCCATCAAAGTGTTCTCGGCCCTGACGCTCCCCGCCACGGCTGCGATCACCGAATGGAACTCGCCGTTGAGAGCCACCAGCGAGACGATGTCGTCCCGGCCGTTTGCCTCGAGCGTCCTCGTATGGATTTTACGCAGCGCGGAAATCTCGTTGGGGGAGATGCGGGCGCAGGCGGCGCGGATCATCGCGCCTTCAATAGCGGCACGTAGGAAGTAAACCTCCGCCACGTCCTGCGGCTTGGGCCGGAACACCCGGAGACCCCGGGGCGTGCTCTCCACAAGACCGTTCGCGACCAGCCGCTTCACGGCCTCGCGCACCGGCGTTCGGCTGATCTCGAGTTCCTCCGCAAGCTTGACCTCGGAGATCATGTCGCCGCCGCGCAGGCGTCCGGAGACGACCATCTCGCGGATGGTTTCATAGGCCTGCTGGTAGCGGGTCGGGGGTGCGTCGGGGCGGCTTGAATTCTTCTGCATGGTTATCTGTATGCAGATCTCCATGCAGAAGGTCAATGTCGGTGGTGGGGAAGCTTGAAGGCTCCGAGCTCGCCACGGCGCTTAGATCGGGCCGAGAGGGCGCGCCGGTTCCGACGCGCCCTTTTCGTTTCGGTATCAGCCCTGCACGAAGGCCAGCAGATCGGCGTTCAGAACGTCGGCGTTCACGGTGAGCATGCCGTGGCCGAAGCCGGGATAGGTCTTCAGCGTCCCGTTCTTCAGCAGCTTGATCGATTGGTGCGCGGACGCGCCGATCGGCACGATCTGGTCGTCCTCGCCGTGGAGAACCAGCGTCGGGACCGAGATGGCCTTCAGGTCCTGGGTCTGGTCGGTCTCGGAGAAGGCTTTGATGCCGTCGTAATGCGCCTTGGCTGAGCCCATCATGCCCTGCCGCCACCAGTTCTGGATCACGCCCTGATCGACCTTCGCGCCCTCGCGGTTGTAGCCGTAGAAGGGGCCCGAGGGCACGTCGAGGAAGAACTGCGCCCGGTTGGCGGCGAGCGCCGCCCGAAAGCCGTCGAACACTTCGATCGGCAGACCGCCGGGATTGTTCTCGGTCTTCACCATCAGCGGCGGCACGGCCGAGACCAGCACGGCCCTGGCCACGCGGCCGTTCGGTTCGCCGTGCCGCGCCACGTAGCGGGCGACCTCGCCGCCGCCGGTCGAGTGGCCGATATGGACGGCGTTCCTCAGGTCGAGGTGGTCGGAGACCGCGGCAACGTCGGCTGCGTAATGGTCCATGTCGTGGCCGGTCCCGGTCTCGCTGGAACGGCCATGGCCGCGGCGGTCGTGGGCCACGACGCGATAGCCCTTCTGAAGGAAAAACAGGACCTGCGCGTCCCAGTCGTCGGACGACAGTGGCCAGCCGTGGTGGAACACGATCGGCTGCGCGTCCCTCGGGCCGAGGTCCTTGAAGAAGATGTCGACGCCGTCTGAGGTGGTGACGTAGGCCATGATGCTCTCCTGTCGCTGGGCCGGGGCCGTTCGCCGCCGGTTCGTTTCGATGTGAGGAGAGATAGCCGGCGCTCAGTGGCTTTCGGATTGGCGCGATCGACAGAATTCGGGCCATAACTGACATATGACCCCGCCCCCTCCCTTGGCCGAAATCGCCGTCCTGATCTATCCCGGCGCCCAGCTCGGCGCAGCCCACGGCCTGACCGACCTGTTCTCCGTCGCCAACATGACGACGCGGCGACGTCTCGGCGACGGCGCCCCGCGCCTGCGCTACAGCCACTGGCGCGCGAGCGCGGACGGCGGGCAGGTTGATCGCGTCCTGGACAGCGATCCTGGTCTTCCCGGTGAACCCGACTTCGTTATCCTGCCTCCGGCTGTGGTCGCGCCCATTACGGCGGAGGACGCGGCCCCGCTCGCGGCTTGGCTTCGTCAAAGACATGACGGCGGCGCCACCCTCGCCTCGGTGTGCGCCGGCGCCTTTCTGCTGGGCGAGACGGGGCTGCTCGAAAACCGCGCCGCCACCACCCACTGGTTCTACGCCGAGGACTTCGCCGAGCGGTTTCCAGGCGCCCGGATGGACATCGACAAGCTGGTCATTGACGACGGCGACCTGATCACGGCCGGCGGGATCATGGCCTGGACGGATCTCGGCCTGAAGCTCGTCGACCGCCTGCTCGGCCCGACCGCGATGCTGGACGCCGCGCGCTTCCTGCTGGTCGATCCGCCCGGCCGCGAGCAGCGCCACTACAGCGTCTTCTCGCCGAAGCTGCGCCACGGCGACGAGGCGGTGCTCAAGGTCCAGCACTGGCTGCAGGCGAGCGGCGCGCGCGACGCCACGCTCGCCGCCATGGCCAAGACGGCCGGCCTTGAGCCGCGAACCTTCCTGCGCCGCTTCCACAAGGCCACGGGGCTGAAGCCCACGGAGTACTGCCAGCACCTGCGTGTCGGAAAGGCCCGAGAGGCGCTCGAAGCGACGACGCGCACCGTCGAGCAAATCGCCTGGGATGTCGGGTATGAGGATCCAGGCGCGTTCCGAAAGGTCTTCTTCAAGGTCACGGGGCTCGGGCCCAGAGAATACCGCCAGCGCTTCGGCGTCGGCGTGGCGCGCGGCACAACTGGGCCTGCGGACACGCTCTGATTGAGAGCGCATCTATTGCAGGTGGCGCGAAATCACCTCGGCCGACAACGAGCAACTGCGAAGCGCCAGTAGCTGACCTCCAGTCTCCTCACAAGACCGACGTCCCTCTCCTTACGAGGGTGACCGCACGCAACGTCGAGGCTTTGCAGATACGTCGCCCGCGACCTCCTTCTCACCTCCGCGATCAACGCGCGTAGCCACCGGTGGGCTGGGTCGCGGCGGTAGCGGACGTGCCAAGCCATCTCGACTGGGAAGGTCCCGAGCTCGTTGGCGCCGCCACGCCGCGACTCAGTTAGGCGGGAAGAAGCCCTGTAGTGCGGTAGACATCGATCAGCGCGTCGTACAGCGAGACGTCAGCTCGGCTTCGCGCCATGAGCTGGGCGCCGGAGACCGCGGCGAAGATGGCGCGCGCTCTCCGTTCGCTCTCCCCGGGGGGAGCAAGCTTAGCGGCCGAGATCAATTTATCGAGCCAAGCTACGTTGACATCTGCGAAGATCAACACCTCCCGCTTTACGGGATCGGGCAGGTCGTCGAACTCGGCCGCCATGAAGCTACACAAGCAGATCCGATTGTCGTTTTGGAGCGCCCAGCGGAAGGTTTCGGGATAGCGGCGCAGGGCCTCAAGCGGATCCGACGACTCGTTTGAGATCTTTTCAAGCGCGGCGGCCGAGTCCTCCCAGTATCGCTTGGCCACCGCCGCCCCGAGTTCGGCCTTACTCGGGAAGTGGTGGTAGATGCTCGCAGCCTTGATCCCAACGTCCGCCGCGAGATCGCGGAAGTTCATTCCGTCGTAGCCGTGCGCTTGCGCGATGCGCGTCGCGGCCGCCAGGATCGCCTCGCGAGAGTTCGTGGTCACCATTCGCCTCCAATCAACCTAACGATCGTTAGATAGCCCTTGACGAGACGAATGTCACGCTGTAGCTCCTATCCCTAACGAACGTTAGATAGGAATTTGGCCATGACCAACGAACTCACGTCTTTTGACGCCACTAAGCTCGCCCACATGATCCGCACCCGCGAGGTATCGCCTGTCGAAGTGGTCAAGGCCCATCTCGACCGCATCCAGGCTGTCGACCCGAAGATCAACGCCATCGTCACGGTCGCGGGCGGCGCGATCGAAGCGGCGAAGGCCGCTGAGGCCGCCGTGCTCGCGGGCGACGAGCTCGGCCCGCTTCACGGCGTGCCTTTCACCGCGCCGGACTGGGAGAGGGTCATAGGAAATCTCCTTCTGAGTCTTGGAATTTCAGGCGAAAGCTGCGCCTCAACCGCCAGATCGTCCCGGGTGAAGAGTTCCGACGGCGGCTCTGGCGTGAACACGAGACAGCGCTCGGCGATCGCGATCTTCGAGCCCTTGCGGGCGGCTCCGGCAGCGCCGGCGCGGCGTTCGAAGGATCGGCGAAGCGGCCCTGGAGCGGCCTTTATCGGGGCGGCGGGTTCGTCGACGAGAAGCTGTAACGCGCGATCTTCCAGGCGTCGTCGTCTTTGCGGAACACGAACAGTTCGTGGTTGGCGTCGGCGACGCGGTCATTTGTGGCGTTCACGGTCACGAACCCGGCCGAATGCGTCCTGACGAACGCCCAATCTGCCGCGACCTGAACGATCTCGTCGACATGCAGCTCGGTGTCGAACGCGATCGCGTGGAAGATCCCGTTGTAGGCCCCGAGCACCGCATCGAGGCCGACCGCCGAAGGGCTGTTGGGGGCCATGAAGACGCCGTCGGACGCGAAGACCGCCATCACCTTGTCCGTGTCGGAGGCGTTCAAGGCCGCCTCGTAGGCTTCCAGCGCTCCCTCGATCTTGGCGCGGTCCGCCTCGGACGCAGCTGAAGATCCGGTCGCAGCCTTGTCGGCCGTCACTGCCAGCGACTTCATGAACGCTTCCTCGCCTTTGTTGGATGATTGGCCTTCGTCGGAGCCATACATCGCCGCTTGTTCCGCGAGTAGCATCGGGGTTTGCGCAACTGTGTCGCGATTTGGGGAACGCCCGTCCGACGCGGGCCGCCTCAGGCCGTCTGTCGGTAGTGGCCGTAGCATTCGATCAGCATGTCGGTGAGCACGCGGATCTTCCGCGAAGGGTTCTGGCCTGGAGGCCGGATGACGTAGATGCCAAGTTCCGGCGGCGGAAAGTTCGGCATGACCTCCACCAGCGCGCCGGATGCGAGATGATCGAGGATCAGGTCGGCCGGAAGACCTGCGATGCCGAGACCAGCCAGCGCGGCCGAAACAAGCGCCGTGCCGTTGTCGGCTTTGAACCTGCCCTGCACGTTCATCGTCTTGATCTTGTCGCCGACGATGACGCGCCACGTTTCCGTGCCTTGCATGACGCATTCATGCGTGACGAATTCTTCCGGCGTTTCGGGCGACCCATTGAGCTTAATGTATTCGGGGCTCGCGACCCACTTGCCGCAGATCGGCCCGACGAGCTTCGCGACCAGGCTGGAGTCCTCGAGGAAGCCGACCCGGATCGCGCAATCGTATCCCTCGCCGATCAGATCGACCTTGCGGTCGCTGTAGCTGGCGTGGATCCGCAATTGCGGGTGGCGCCGCCCCAGTTCCGCAAGGATGGGCGCGAGGTTCGTCGGGCCGAACGAAAGCGGCGCGGCGACCCGCAAAAGGCCGCGAAGCTCTCCTTCCGCTGAAATCGTCTCGCGCGCCGCTTCGATCTCGGCGACGACGCGGGCGGCGTGGTCCCGAAACGTCGCGCCGGCTTCGGTCAGCGCCGCGCCACGTGTCGTGCGGGCGAGAAGCTGGACGCCGAGATCAGCTTCCAACCGCAGCAGCCTGCGGCTGACGATCGATTTGGCGATCCCGAGCCGCTGAGCGGCGCGCGTGAGGCCGCCGGCGTCGGCCACCTCCACAAAGGTCTGCAGCTCTTCGATGTCCAAGGCGAGCGTTCCCCGTTGCGCGACACAGTTGTGCCCAGACCAGCGCTACCGCGTCACGACAGGGGGTGACAACGTCCGGCCCAGGGCAGGCGCCGAGGCAATTGGCGCTTGTCTTCAAGAGATCAAGATCAGTTAAAAATAGACAGGAATGTAATCGTGGCATTTCGAAACGGACTTTCTTCGCTTCTTCGTCCTGAAGATTCTGTCCTCGTGCTGATTGATCATCAGCCTTATCAGCTGACCAATGTAAACAGTCACGATCCGCAGGTCGTCGTCAACAACGTCACCGCCCTGGCGAAGCTGGCCAAGGCCTTCAACGTCCCAACCATTTTAACATCCGTGCTGGCGGCTCGCGGCGGCGTCCTGTTCAAGCAGATCACCGACGTCTTTCCGGACGAAGACGTCATCGACCGAACCTGGATCAACACCTGGGAAGACCAGAGGGTCGTGGATCGGGTCAAGGCGACCGGCCGCAAGCAGCTGATCATCGCCGGCCTGTGGACGGAGGTTTGCGTCGCGATGCCCGTCATTCAGGCCCGCGGCGAGGGCTGGGACGTGTCCGTGATCACCGACGCGTCAGGCGGCGTCTCGACCGAGGCTCACGAGGTTGCCATCCAGCGCATGATCGCGGCCGGCGCGAACGTCATGACCTGGATGGCCCTCGCCGGCGACTGGCAGCGGGACTGGGCGCGCACCGAGCACGTCGAAGCGCTGACCGAGATCCTCATCGCGCATCTGGGCGGCAGCGGCATCGCCTATCTTTGGGAGCAGCAGCTCCTCAACACGCCGGTCCCGGCCGGCTGATCCGCGCCGGAGCGACGCTGCGCCTCGGCACGATCCAAAGTCGCCGTTTGGACGAGGCTTGTCGGCAAAGAGCGCGCGCAGATCTCCGGCCGCCTGAACGCGCCGGCCGCTGTCCAGTGTATGCGGCCAATCGATCACGCGCTTCGATACCGCATGCCCAGCTCTTTCCAGACGCGTTCAGATACACCTGATCGGTCTCTGGAGCGTCCATTCCGTGGAGCCGGACCTTCAAGCTGTAGATCACGACCGTGTCGCCGTCGACGATCCGCGGGTGACCGGACACGACGGACTGCGCCTGTGCATGGGACGCGCATCCGACGACAGCCAACACGGCCACCAAAGCACGCCAGCTCCGAGAATTCGAAATCGCGAAGGAGTTCATGCGCTCACTGTCCAGCGCCTTCCGGGCGGCGCACACGGATTGCGATTCGCCAACGCTCACGAGCGTCACCTGGCGAACGCCCATCTGTGAGCCGATCACCCGGCATAATCATCTGCCCGCCGGAAAGCGGCAGGACCGTCACGGAAGCGAACCGCGGATCCGACCTCAGGACGCCCGCGACCGAAACCACTCGGGCCATCCCCAAACCCGAATTGTCGCCGGAAACGAGGGAGTCTACCGAGGCTTTGCCGGACAGAACCTGGATGAGGCTCTTGTCGAGATTGAGGGCCGTGGCGACACTGGCTGCTCGTCAATGTGCCCGATCACCTCGACAACGCTCGCCTTGTATTTCTTGATGATGCCGACGACCTGCTCGGCGATCGACGTCTCGATCTGCGTCTTGAAGTCAGATGTAAGCTCCGCGCGGCCGGTGCCGAAGCTGTAGCCCTTCGCTTCGCTCAGATTGACGATCGGAGGCCAGTCATGCTCGCCGCCGTCCCTGCGCTTCGCCTCCTGCCCAAGCTCCGCCAATTCGACGAGCTCTGCTTTGGACGTAAAAGCGACGCTCTTACCTACGAGCTGGGATCGAAGCTCAGCTGCTTCCTTCACTGACGCTGCTATTTCGTTCCCGCTAAGGCCCTGCCTGATGAGCGTCTCGACGACGCGAATATCGTCCGGCTTCTGCAGAAGCTCCTCAGGCTGCAAGCCTGCAGCGGCCAGTCTCTGGACGATTGCATCCGACGCGACGAGCTTACGCCACTCGTCGTCCAGCTTCTGGGCCGCCTGCGCCGATTGACCACTCTGCGCCACCAGTCGCTGCAGGCTGGAGATTTCGGCGACTTTTTGGGCCTCCTGCGCTCGCGCTTCGCGCAGTGCGGAGTTACTCTGGGTTAGACGTGCGCTCATGAATGCCGCTACGGCCTCCGCTGCTGAAACCGATTTGCCCTCGTCGTTGTAGCGACCAACCTTCACGTTCTCGCCGTCCGGGATCACGAACACGACGGCAATCGAACTGCGATAGCCGCTGCGGCGGAGTTCCCGAGCCCACTGGAAGGTGATCATGAAATATGGGACGACCGGCACGCAATAGACGTTCGCCTCCGTCCCCCAAGTTTGAGGCTTCAGACCGCTTCGCAGCACCGCGCGCGCCAGACGAGCATCCGTGATGTGAAGAAATCGAGCCAACCTCAACCCTAGATAGCAGCCGAGCTGTTCAGTCGTCGTTCGGCAAGCAGCTCCATCTAGTAGGTTGACGTCGCCGACGATATCTCGTCCAGCTCGTTCGTCTCGGCGGGAGCCGCGCGCAACACGATCAGCGCATCATCAGGCAGCGGCCGCTGCCGCGCCTTCGCTTCCGCCCATCGGCACGACGCCTGCCGCTGTCGCTCGCCAGCCCAAACGTGGCGGCGGGCCGGCTGGCGCATCGAGGCGACGTGGATGCGCCCGCTACACCTTATTGAGCGCTCTATCTTTCTCGAGCCGCCTGCTCAGCGCCGGGTAACGTACGCCAACCCAAATAGCTCGATCGGTCTGTTCACGATGCCAGCTCCCGAGCAATGATCAAGCGTTGCACCTCGCTTGTGCCCTCGACGATCTGCAGAACCTTGGCCTCGCCTAAAAGCCCAGACACCTCGTACTCGTCGTACACGCCGTAGCCGCCATGCACCTGAACGGCGAGGTCGGCGATCTCCCCCGCCATTTCGCTGGCGAACAGCTTCGCCATGGACGTTTCAAGCCGGAACGGACGACCCGCGTCGGCGAGCACGGCGGCGTTCCGGACCATCAGTTCGGCGGCATGAATGTGCGTCATCGCGTCAGCAAGCGGAAAGGTAAGCCCCTGGTGTGCGAAAATTGGCTGCCCGCCGATCCGTCGCGTCGCGCCGTAGTCCCTCGCGAGCGCCAGCGCCTTGCGCGACAGGCCGAGCGCCGCGGCTGCGACGAGAATGCGGCCGAGGCTGAGGGTCGTCAGAATCTGCTTGAGGCCCTCGCCGCGTCCGCCGATCATCGCGCTGTTCGGCACGCGGCACTCGTCGAAGAACAGCTCCGCCGATGGGGCGATACGCCAGCCGATCTTGCGGTTCGCCTTGCCGACGTGGAAGCCCGGCGTTCCGACAGCGACGAGGAAGGTGGACAGCCCCTTCGGCCCAAGCTCCGGGTCGGTCACGGCGACGACGGTGGAGAGGCCGTGCAGCTCGGTCCCGGCGTTGGTGGAGAACACCTTGCTGCCGCTCAGCACCCAGTCGTCGCCGTCCGCCACGGCGCGCGTCTTCACCCCGGCCACGTCGGATCCGCCGTGGGTCTCAGTGACGCCGAAGGAGGCGATGATCTCGCCCCGGCAGAGCGGCCCCAGCCACCGTCGTTTCAGCGCGTCGGAGCCGAAGCGGGCGATGGCGGTCATGGGCGCGCTGTTGCAGAGGTAAATCGCGGCGAAGCCCGGCTCAACGGCGGCGAGCGTCTCGGCGACGACGGCGGCGCCGCGCACTCCGAGTCCGCCGCCATCGTGCCCGGGATCGTAGGCTGCCCCCATGTAGCCGAGCGCCGCGAACTCCCGGACGAGATCGACCGGGAACTCGTGGCGGTCCACGAACGGCTTGATGTGGGAGCGAAGGCGTCCCTCGGCGAAGGCGTCCAGCCCCTGCTTTAGCGCGCGTTCGTCCTCGTTCAGGTCGGCCAGCATCGCCATCTCCTTCTCGCGATCCGCATCACTGCGTGGCGTTGGTCCAGAGTGTGCAGCGCGACTCGGCCTTGGAGGTGGCGGCGTCCTCGCCCGGAATGACCTTGACGAGCTTGTAGTAATCCCACGGGTACTTGGATTCCTCGGGGGTCTTCACCTGCATCAGGTACATGTCGTGGACCATGCGGCCGTCCGGCCGGATGACGCCGTCTTTCACGAAGACGTCGTTGACCGGCGTCGCCTTCATCCGGGCGACGATGGTTTCGCCGTCGTCGGCGCCGGTCGCCTTCACCGCCTCCAGGTAGGTCCGGACCGCCGAATAGTCCGCGACCTGCAGCAGCGTCGGCATCTTGTTGGTGCGGTCGAAGAACTTCTTGCCCCAAGCGCGGGTCTCGTCGTTTAGGTCCCAATACCAGCCGTCCGTCATGTACAGGCCCTTGGCGACCTGAAGCCCGAGCGCATGCACGTCGGTCAGGTACATGTTCATGGCGACCAGCTTCATGGACTGCCCAACCCCGAACTCGTCGGCCGCCTTGATGGCGTTGATCGTGTCCGCGCCGGCGTTCGCCAGCGCCAGCACGTCGGCGCCGGACCCTTGCGCCTGGAGAAGGAAGGAGGAGAAGTCGGAGGCGCCAAGGGGATGCTTGATCGAGCCCGCCACCGTGCCGCCCTTCGCGGCGATGACGGCGCGGGTGTCTTTCTCGATCGAGGCGCCGAAGACGTAGTCCGCCGTCAGGAAGAACCAGCTCTTGCCACCGTCGGCGACGACCGCCGCGCCTGTGCCCTTCGATAGCGAGACGGTGTCGTAGGCGTAGTGGATCGTGAATGGCGTGCATTCCTCGTTGGTTAGGCGCGACGACGTCGAGCCGATGGCGATGAACGGCTTCTTCTTGTCCGCCGCGATCTTCGCGACGGCGAGACCGACGGACGAGTTCGGCCCCGCGATCACCATGTCGACGCCGTCGCGGTCAATCCATTCCCGGACCCGCGCCGCGCCGATGTCCGCTTTGTTCTGATGATCGGCGACGACGAACTCGATCTTGTTGCCGGCGACTTCCCCGCCGAAGTCCTCGATCGCCATGCGGACCGCCTCGGCGCCGCCGGAGCCGTCGGCGTCGGCGTACATGCCGGACATGTCCGTGATCAGGCCGATCTTGATCGTGTCGCCCGACACCTGGGCGGCGGCGGGCGCGTCTTGAGCCGCGAGGCCGAGCATGGCGGCGCCGGCGAGCAGTCTGGCCTTCGAAATCATTGTGTTCCCTCCCAGGGATGGTGCAGAGGATCGCCCGGCGGCCTGGCGCCGCTCTTGAGGGCGGCATTACAGAGGCTTGCGGATGAATTTGGCGATCAGCCCCACGACGCCCTGCCGGAACAGCAGCACGCAGACGACGAACACGACGCCCTGGATGATCGTCACCCAGGCGCCGAACTGGGCGAGGTAGTTCTGCATCGTGACCGTCACGAGCGCTCCGACCAGCGGGCCGAAAATCGTCCCCATGCCGCCGACCAGCGTCATCAGCACGACCTCGCCGGACATGGACCAGTGCACGTCGGTCAGCGTAGCGAGCTGGAAGACGAAGGCCTTGGTGGCGCCGGCGAGCCCGGCGAGCGAGGCGGACAGCACGAACACCGCGAGCTTGTACTGGGACGCCCGATAGCCGAGCGAGATCGCGCGCGGCTCGTTGTCCCGGATCGCCTTCAGCGCCTGGCCGAAGGGCGAGTGGATGATCCGGTAGACCAGCGCCAGCGCGCCCAGAAACACGATGGCGACGAAGACATAGAGCGCGCGGTCGTCGGACAGGTCGATCAGGCCGAACAGCTTGCCGCGCGGGACGCCCTGGATTCCGTCCTCGCCCCCGGTGAACGGCGCCTGCAGGCAGAAGAAGAACGCCATCTGCGCCAGCGCCAGCGTGATCATCGAGAAATAGATGCCCTGCCGTCGGATCGCGAGCGCGCCGAACACAAGGCCGAGCAGGCCGCCGACGAAGGTTCCGAGCAGGATTGCGAGCTCGGGCGTGAAGCCCCAGACCTTGGCCGCATAGGCGGCGGCATAGCTCGCCATTCCGAAATAGGCGGCATGCCCGAATGAGAGCAGACCGCCGTACCCCAGCAGCAGGTTGAAGGCGACCGCAAACAGCGCGAAACACATCACCTTCATCAGGAACACGGGATAGAGCGCGAAGGGCGCCACGACGAGCAGCGCCGCGAGCCCGATGAAGATAGCGCGATGGAGCGCGGCGGCGTCGCGGCTCGCGCCGCCCGTGGCGGGAATGCGAGCCGGAGCGGCGGAGCCGCTTGCGATGTCGACCATTAAGCGGTCCTTCCGAACAGGCCGGCGGGTTTGACGAGCAGCACCAGGGCCATGATCACGAAGATCACGGTCGCCGAGCCCTCGGGGTAGAACACCTTGACCAGGCCTTCGACGACACCGAGGCCGAAGCCGGTGACGATCGCGCCGAGGATCGAGCCCATGCCGCCGATCACGACCACCGCGAAGACCACAATGATGATGTCGGCGCCCATGTTGGGATTAACCGACAGTACCGGGGCCGCGAGCACGCCGGCGAAGCCCGCGAGCGCCACGCCGAAGCCGTAGGTCAGCGTCAGCAGCAGCGGCACGTTCACGCCGAAGGCCTGAACCAGCGCGGGGTTTTCGGTGGCGGCGCGGAGATAGGCGCCGAGCTTGGTCTTCTCGATCGCGAGCCACGTCGCCAGGCAGACCGCGAGCGACGCCACGACCACCCAGCCGCGGTAGGTGGGCAGGAACATGAAGGGCAGCCGGTGCCCGCCCGAGAGCTCGGCGGGGATCGCGTAGGGCAGGCCTGACGCGCCGAAGTGGTTGCGGAACAGCCCCTGAACGATCAGCGCGACGCCAAAAGTCAGCAGCAGGCCGTAGAGGTGGTCGAGCTTGTAGAGACGCGCGATCAGCACGCGCTCCAGCAGCACGCCGGACAGACCCACGAAGACGGGCGCGATCAGCAGCGCCGGCCAATAACCGACGCCGGCGTAGTTCAACAGCATCCAGGCGACGAAGGCGCCCATCATGTATTGGGCGCCATGCGCGAAGTTGATGATGTTCAGCAGGCCGAAGATGACCGCGAGGCCGAGCGACAGTATCGCGTAGAAGGAGCCGTTGATCAGGCCCAGAAGAAGCTGTCCCGAGAGCGCTTGCAGCGGAACGCCGAAGAGCGTCGCCATGGTCAGACCCCCAGATAGGTTTTGAGCTTGCCGAGATTGGCGTCGAGGTCGGCGTTCGGGATGGTGTCAATGACGCGTCCCTGCTCGATCACCACGTGGCGGTCGGCGACGGTCTGGGCGAAGCGGAAGTTCTGCTCGACCAAGAGGATGGTGAAACCCTCTGTCTTCAGCATTCGCAGGGTCCGGCCGATCTGCTCGACGATGACGGGCGCTAGGCCTTCGGTCGGCTCGTCGAGCAGCAGAAGCTTCGCGCCGGTGCGAAGGATGCGGCCGATGGCGAGCATCTGCTGCTCGCCGCCGGAAAGCTTCGTTCCCTGGCTGCCCGCGCGCTCCTCGAGGTTCGGGAACAGCTCATAGATCTGCTTGAGGGTGAGACCGCCCGGCTTCACCTGGGGCGGAAGCGTCAGATTCTCGGCGACAGTCAGGCTGGCGAAGATCCCCCGCTCTTCCGGCACATAGCCCACGCCAAGCCGGGCGATCAGGCGGGACGGCATGGCGATCGCTTCGACGCCCTTGACCGTCACCGAGCCCCTACGCCGTCCGAGGATCCCGATGATCGCGCGCAGCGTGGTGGTCTTGCCGGCGCCGTTACGCCCCAGCAGGGTGACGACTTCTCCGGGCTTCACGTCGAAGCCGACGCCGTGCAGCACGTGGCTTTCGCCGTACCAGCCCTCCAGGTCGTCGACGGAGAGCAGGGGTGCCGCAGACGCGGGCACGGGCCTCTCGGCCAGGAGCGCCTCAGGCATGACCGGCTCCGATGTAGGCTTCGATGACGCGGGGATTTGTGGAGACCGTCGCGTAGTCGCCTTCGGACAGGACCTGGCCGCGGGCGAGCACCGTGATGCGGTCGGACAGCGAGGCGACCACCGACAGGTTGTGCTCGACCATCAGGATCGTGCGGTTGCGTGAAACCCGCTTGATGAGGGCGGCCGTGCGGTCGATGTCCTCATGGCCCATGCCCGCCATGGGCTCGTCCAACAGCAGCATGTCGGGCTTCAGCGCGAGCGTAGTCGCGATCTCGAGCGCCCGCTTTCGCCCATAGGAGAGTTCGACCGCGAGATGTTCCGCGTAGGCGGACAGGCCGACGTCCTCGACCAGCGCGAGCGCGTCCTGGTCGAGGGCGTGCAAGACGCTTTCCGACCGCCAGAAATCTAACGACGAGCCGCGTATCCGGCGCTGGAGAGCGATCCGGACGTTCTCTTTCACCGTGAGGTTAGGGAACACCGCAGAGATCTGGAACGAGCGCACCAGTCCGAGCCGCGCGACGTCCGCGGGCTTCATCCGCGTAATGTCGCGGCCCATGTAGCGGATCACGCCGCCGGTGGGCGTCAGGAACTTCGTCAGAAGGTTGAAGCAGGTCGTCTTGCCCGCGCCGTTGGGCCCGATGAGCGCATGGATGGTCCCGCGCCGCACGGCGAGGTCGACGCCGCTCACCGCGCTGAAGCCGGCGAAGTTTTTGCTCAGGCCTTCGGCCTGCAGCACGATCTCGCCGCCGGCCGAGCCGGTCGCGTCGTCAGTCGGTCTGATTTCGGGCACCGTTCCTCCTCGCTCCGGATGGGTCCAGAGTCATTGTTTGGGCGTGCGGTCGTCAGCTTGCGGCGCGCAGATCCTCCGCTTGCGAGAACAGCTCGCGGCTCATCTCGCGGAGGCCGGCGCGGTTAACGCGCGGAGCGAAATCCATCTGGCCGAGCACGTCGCGATCCAGATCCACGCCGGGCGCGATCTCCGTCAACGTCAGGCCCTCTTTGCGGTATTCGAACACGGCGCGCTCGGTCACGATCAAGGCGGTCTGGCCACGCTCGCGCACGCCGCGGGCGACGGAATAGGTCACGCTCTCGACCGCGGGCGCGAATTTCTTCACCCGGCCCTCGGACAGGATCTTGAGCCGGCCGTTCTCGAACGCCACGGACAGGCCATTGGTCGTGAAGGTGCCTGTGAAGACCAGGCGCTTGGCGTTTTCGGCGATGTCGATAAAACCGCCCGCCCCGGGATTGGCCGCGCCGAATTTGCTGACGTTGACCACGCCGGCCGCGTCGAACTGCGCGAAGGCCAAGGCCGCGAACGGACAAAGGCCGCCGTCGATGACGTCGAACTGATAAAGCCCGTCGATGATGGCGTCGGGGTTGACGTTGGCGGAGAACTGCCACCCGGACATCACCACGCCGCCGTAGGAGCCGTGCTCGGTCGTGAACCAGTAGTCCTTCATGGCGCCGCCGTCGAAGAGACCCCGCTCCGCCATCACGAGCGGGACGTCGGCGGCCGCGCCGAAGCCGAAGATCGAGAGCTCGCGCTTCCGAACCTCGCGCGCCGCGCGCGCGGCGATCACCTTGTCGGGGCTCATGGCCGGCCGGGGCAGACGGTCGAGGGGCATCCGGGCGCCGCCGAAATAGGCCGGCTCGTACTCCGTCTCGCTCGCCATCATCATTTCGGCGTCCACCACCACGGCGTCGACGAACATGCCGGGGATGGCGACCGCGCTGGCCGCCCGCGTGTCGGCCGGCATGATCCGCCGAACCTGCGCGATGACACGGCCCCCGCTCGCCTTCGCGGCGAGCGCGAGGCCGATGTTGGCGGACGTCAGCGGCTCATCCTCGAACGACAGGTTGCCGTGCTCGTCGGCGCTCGACGCGCGGATGATCGCAACGTCGATCTTCCAGGTCGGGTAGTAGAGCAGCGTCTCGCCGTCGATCTCGACGCGGCGGACAAGGTCTTCGGTCGCGCGGGCCGTGAACTTTCCGCCGCCGAGCTCAGGATCGATGTAGGTGCCGAGACCGACGCGGGTGAGATAGCCCGGGCTGTTCCGCGCCACTTCGCGGAGCCAGTGCATGGAGGCGCCGATTGGCCAGGAATAGGCCTCGATGGCGTTCTCCCGGATCAGCCGCATGAGTTCCGGCCGCTTGCCGGTCACCGGATCGACCGGGTTGATGTAGGAGCCCGAAACGATCCGCTTCATCAGACCCACCTGGGCCAGATGATCCATGCCCTTGATGGCTTGGGCGTCCCCGGTGCCGACCGGGAGATACACCGTTAGGTCGCGAGGCGCTCCGGTGTCGCGGAAGCGGTCGCCGAGCGCCTTCAGCACGGCGTCGGGAGTGATCCAGCCGATGACCCCGACCGAGGCGACGGTCGAGCCGTCGCGGATGGCTGCGACCGCGTAGGCGGCGTCGACGATCTTGCTCATGCTTTCACCGTGAATCGAGAGAGCGTCGCCTTGGCCTCAGCGCTTTCGCAGTCGTGCGCGAACAAGCGTGAGGCGACGTGATCGAGGCGCTCGCCATCGGCGGAAGCGAACGGCTCGAAGAAGCGTTTGACCGACGCGACCGCGTCAGCCGGTTGTTTGGCGAGCCTTTGCGCGACCTCGGTCGCTCGCGTCAGCGCCTGGCCCGCGTCGGCGAGTTCGTCTGCGACGCCCAGCCGGTGGGCCTCGACGCCGTCGATCGGATCGGCGGCCCAAGTCAGAAGACGGGCTCGCACCGGACCGACCCGGGCGATGAGGGCGCCCAGGCCCCACGGCGGCGTCCAGCCGTTCGCCACCTCAGGCAAATGCCAGCGGGCGTTCGAGGCGGTGACCACCGCGTCGCAGGAGGCGGCGAGAATGAACCCGCCGCCGAGCGCGAAGCCTTCGACGGCCGCGACCACCGGCTTCGAGAGCATCCCGATCTCGCGCGCCACAGCGGCGGTCGCCGCCTCGTGGGCGCACATGTCCGGGACGCTCAGGCCGCCGAGCTCCTTCAGGTCACTGCCGGCGCAAAACGCGGGCGGCGCGCCGGTGAGCACGATCGCGCGGACGTCGGCATCCTGGTCGGCGGTGTGAAGCGCTGCGCGAAGCGCCCGCATGGAGTTGACGCCGAGCGCGTTGCGACGCTCGGGGCGGTTCAACGTCAGCACCGCGACCGCGCCGTCGCCCGTGCGCGAAACCACGGCCGATTCACCGGCGCTCATGCCTCGAGCCTCGCGCCGTCGGCGTTGAGGAGGAGTCGAAGATCGACGCCAGCGATCGACCGCGGCGCGACCTTGTCCCTGACGACGATCGAGGCGGCGAGGCCGACCGCATGGCCGTAGGCGAAGCACTGGGCGGTCACCCGCGCCGAGGCGACGGCCTCATGCTGGGCCGAGAGGCAGCGGCCGGCGGCCAGCAGCCCCTCGCCCCGCTCGGGAACGAAGCAACCGAACGGCACCTCGTAGAAATCGTCGAGCAGCCATTCGACCCGCGGCTTGTCGCCGGAGTGCAGTTCGATCGGCCACGGCGATCGCGCAATCCCATCCACGAATTTCGTGCCCTCGACGACATCGGCGTTCCGAAGGGTCTCGACGCCCGCAATCTGGCGACTCTGTCGAACCCCGACCTGGACGCCGGTGTCGTTGACGAAGGCGCTCTCGCAGCCGACCACGTGGTCGCGGAAAAACCGCGCGTACTCGCGCATTTGCCTGCGGCCCTGCAACTCCGCCTCGGTGAAGTCGCGCCAGAACAGCGTGTTGAGTTCGCGACCGGCCTCGCCGATCACCCGTGTGCAGTTGCACAGAAGCTCGCCTGGGCGGGTCGTCTGGAACAGCCAGATCTTGGCCCGCGGCAGGTCGTAATTGCCGGCGTTGTGCTGGGCCCGGATCATGTCCGAGATCCGCTGTGGCATGATCGTGTCGGCGCCGTACTCGGCCGCAAACCGCGCCACGTCGACGCCGAGCATCCGGAAGATCATCGTTGGGTTCTGAACCCGGCCGTCGTCCCCGACGACCGACGGAAAGCCGGCCATCGCGACCACGTCGGCGTCGCCGCTGGCGTCGATCACCAGAGGGGCGCGGGCGTCAATGACGCCTTCCTTCGTCCATATCTCGAGACCCTGGACGAGGTCGCCCTGCATGTGCGCGCCGAACACCACCGCATGGAAGATGATCCGGACGCCCGCCTCCGTCAGGAACGCGTCCGCGGCCTCGCGCCAGATCAGCGGGTCGTGCACGCGGGTCCAGGTCTTGCCGTAGACCACCGGATCGGCGAGCCCGCCCATCGCCTCGAGCCGGCGGCAGAATTCGTCGGCGAAGCCGAACACCACCTGCTTCGGCCCCGCGCCGCGCCGGTCGGTCGCCTCATAGAGGCCACACACGGTGCCCGACAGGCCCGCGACCGCCCCGCCGCCGCAAAATCCGTAGCGCTCGACCAGGGTCACATCGAGCCCCTGCCGCGCGGCGGTCACGGCCGCCGCAACTCCCGCCGCGCCTCCGCCGACGACCAGCACATCCGTTTCCAGACGCAAGCGCGGACGAGCGTCCATCGCAGCACCTCCCTCACTTCTTATCCGATACACTGCCGATATATCGGTTGAGCATCGGCTTACGCTTGTGCCGGCGAGCTGTCAACGGCTAGCTGGATCGGCCGCGATTTGAACGCTGCCGAGCCCGAAGGTGGAGACCGGAATGGCGGATGACCCACAAACGCCGCCGTCGCTGGCGGAGACGGCCTATAAGCGGATCGAGGAGATGATCGTCACCCGCGCGTTGAAGCCGGGCGCGATGATCTCCGAGAAGCGACTGGCGGACGAGATCCAGTGCGGCCGCACGCCAGTTCGCGAGGCGCTGCAGCGCCTGCGGATCGAGGGCTATATCGAAGTCCATCCGAGCCGCGGCGTGCAGGTCTCGACCATCGACGTCTTTCGCCAGTTCGAACTGCTTGAGGTGAGACGGCCGTTGGAGGACCTGATGGTTCGGCTGGCCGCGGATCGCGCGGTGGTTAGCCAGCGCGACCGGATGATTGAACTAGCCGCCGAGATCACCGCGGCTGCCGCCGACCGGGACCGCGGGGCGTTCCTGCGCGCCAACCGCGCGATCCACGAACTGCTGGCGCAGGCGGCGCACAACGCCATTCTCGCGGGCTCAATAGGCGCCCTGCACGGGCTTTCGCGCCGCTTCTGGTACGCCTACATCGAAGATCAGGATGTCTTCGAGGAGGCGGCCCGCCTTCACGCTGCCACGCTAACGGCGGCGGCCGATAGAGAGATTGAGAAAGCCTCGGGCCGGGCCCGAGACTTTCTCAACTTCCTTGAGGATTTGACGCGAAAAGCGCTGAGCGAGCGACTGCGGCACACCTGATCCCAAGGTGTTGCCCCAGCTTCGATGTGACGGTCGGTCGTACGCGCCAAGCTCACACGGAGCGATGCTCGATCCAGGCCCCAAGCGCCCGCGTCAATCCTGTTCCGGGCTTCGCTGGGGGCCGTGCGAAACGCCCCGCGCGCGCCGGGGTCGTCTGAAGGCGAGCGAGCAGCGTCGCCTGGCCGATCGCGGCGTCTAGAGGATCAATCAGCGGAACGGGAACGCGCGCCGCGACTTTGGCCGCGAAGCCGGTCAGCGGCGCGCCTGCGAGGATGACGGCGTCCGCCTTGTCGGTCTCGATCGAGCGCTGACATAGCTCGACCAACTGCGCCTCCAGTTCCCTCTGGACGTCGTTGATCGAGGCGAACGAAACGTCCGGCACGCGGATGCCTGCGCACCGGGCTTGAAGGCCGCTGAGCGCGACGGCGTCTTCGTACCAGGCGGTGAGCGTGGGGGAGAACGTCACGATCGAAAAGCGCTGCGCGAGCATGCAGGCCGTGAGCATCGCGGCTTCCGCCATGGCGGTCACGGGGAGGTCGAACAGCTCTCGCGCCGCAATCAGCCCAGGGTCGCCGAACGCCCCGATCACCACGGCGTCCACGCCGCTCTGATGCGCGGCGATCATCTCCAGCGTCGCTGCGCCGGCGATTACGGACTCCGCGCGACTGGCGATGTAGGGCATGCCTTGCGGCGCCGTCAGGGCCACAAGCTCGACGTCCGGCGCCAAGGAACGGGAGGCGCTCGCAACCATGCGTTCCGTCATTGCGACGGAGGTGTTGGGATTGATGAGGAGGATACGCATCCGCTCAGCCCCCGCGCGCCCGGGCCCACAGCGCCTCGATGGCGAGGGCGGCGTCACGGCGAACCGCGTCGGCGTCCACCCGGGTCGGCTTTCCGTCCATCACCATCAATTCGCCGTCCACGGCGACGACCTCCACGTCGCGACCCTGGGCGACGTGGACGAGGTTGCCGAGGGCGTTGGTCATCGGCGTGAGATGCGGGCGACGGAAATCGAAAGCGACGAAGTCCGCGCGCTTGCCGATCTCGATGCTGCCGATCTCGTCCTCGAGCCCCATGGCGCGCGCGCCCGCGAGGGTCGCCATTTCGAACACGGTCTCGGGCTGCCAGTCGGGCGTGACCGCGCCGAGCTGGATGCGACCGACCGCGAGCGCCCAGCGCATCACCTCCACCATGTCGGCGTGCATGTTGTCGGTGCCGAGCGTGAGCTTGGCGCCCGCGGCGCGGAGCCTGTGCGTCGGCGCGATTGTGGCTCCCGTCGCGTTGCCCTTGGCGATGTGGGCGACATGGACGCCGGCCCTCCCGATGCGGGCGATGTCGCCGTCGCTGACGTGGATGCAATGCGCAGCAGTGAGCCGGTCGTTCAGCAGGCCGACCTCGTCAAGCAGTTCGGGCGGGCTCATGCCGTCACGTTCGCGGATCCGGGCAAGTTCAACCTTGCTCTGCGAGAGATGGGTCGTCACCCGAAGCCCGGTGTCCTCCGCGACCCGCGCGATGCGCCGCAGGAAGGGCGTTGAGCATGTGTCGGGCGCATGCGCGGCGAGTTGCACTCCGATGCGGCCTCCGCTTTTGCCGTCGTAGCGCTCCGCCAGCGCGATCGCCTCGCCGAGCGTCTTGTCGCCGATAGCCTCAACATGATCCCAGCGCCCCACCGAGACGCCGGAGAAATCGACGTCGTGAATGCGGCCGCACGACCACACCCGGAGGCCGACGTCCGCCATGGCGGGCGTGACGACGTCGGCGTGCACGAAGGTGTCGTTGATCAGCGTGGAGCCGAACAGCAGCGCCTCCAGCGCGCCCAGCCGTGCGATTGCGTAGGCTTCGGCCGGCGTGACCATGTGGCCCTGCGGAATACCGGGCGTGTAGGCCGGCGCGAAGCCCAGGTCCTCCGCGACGCCGCGCACCATGCTGAGGTTGGCGTGCGTGTGCACATTGATCAGGCCCGGCGTGACGACGCGGCCGGGAAGATGAAGGCTGCGGCGGGCGCTGAGCGGCGCGGCGTCCGTTGTCGCGGCTTCGATCCGTGCGAAGCGACCGTCCGAGATCGCGACCACGGCGTCGTCGATGGCGTACGACGCCGGCGCTCCCGTGAGGACTGTCGCGCCGGTGACGACCAGATCATAGAGCGGCTCGGACATGGCGCTATCGATTCAGAATGTGGGAGAGGAAGCGCTGCGTCTTCTCCTCGCGCGGACCGGAGAACACGGCCTCCGGCGAGCCCTGCTCGACGATATGGCCGTCGGCCATAAAGATGAGCGTGTCGGCGGCGCGCCGCGCGAAACTCATCTCGTGGGTGACCACGATCATGGTCATGCCTTCGCGCGCCAGAGCGCCCATCACGTCCAAGACCTCGTGGACCAGCTCGGGATCGAGCGCCGAGGTCGGCTCGTCGAACAGGATCAGGCGCGGGTCCATCGCCAGCGCGCGGGCGATCGCAACGCGCTGCTGCTGGCCGCCTGAGAGCTGCGAGGGGCGCTTGTGCATGTGCTCGGCGAGGCTCACGCGGGCGAGTTGCTCCGCCGCGCGCGCTTCGGCCGCCTCGCGCGACAGGCCAAGCACCTTTCGCGGACCGATCGCCACGTTCTGCGCCGCGGTGAGGTGCGGGAACAGATTGAAGCGCTGGAAAACAAAGCCGAACCTGCGCCGCTGAAGAGCGAGCTGGGACTCGGTCAGGGGCGTCCAGCGCGCCGCTTCGCCCACATAGGCGCCGCCGATCGGCTCGCCCGCAAGCTCGATCGTGCCTGCGTCTGGGATCTCTAGATGGTTCAGGCAGCGCAGCACCGTGGTCTTGCCGGAGCCGGAAGGCCCGATCAGCACCATCGTCTGTCCCGCCATGACGTCGAACGAGATGTCCTTGAGGATCTCGCGCTCGCCGTACCGTTTGCGCAGTCCCCGCACCGAGAGCAACGGCCGTTCGCCAGCAAGCCTTGAGGGATCGGTTCTCGTTTCGAGGGGCATGGCGATCACCAGGCTGGGAGCCGCCGCTCAATCACCCGCGAGATCCACGAAAGCACGGAGATGATGGCGTAATAGTAGATGGCGAGAAGGGCGAAGATCTCGAGCGGTGCAAAGTGCGTGGCGATGATCGCCTGCCCCGAGCGCGTCAGCTCGTAGACCGAGATGACCGACAGCAGCGACGTGTTCTTCAGGAGGGTGATCACGTCATTCGTCAACGCCGGCATCATGGGCCGGATCGACTGCGGCAGCAGGACGTAGAGCAGGATCCTGCCCTGCGTCATGCCGATCGACTTGGCGGCTTCGGTCTGGCCCTTCTCGACCGCCCCGACCGTGCCGCGCACGACTTCGGCGACATAGGCGGCGCAATTGAGCGACAGCGCGATCACGCCCGACCAGAACTCGCCAGGACGCCAGCCCATGAGCGGCAGCCCGAAGAACACGATGAAGATCTGGATGAGCAGGGGCGTGCCGCGGATGAAATCCACATAGGCGAGCACTAGCCAGCGCGTCCACCGCCATCCGCCGAGCGAGACGAGGCCGAGCGCTACGCCTCCGGTAAGGCCGAGCAGCGCCGCAAGCGACGCAATCCTCAGCGTCGTCACCGTGCCTTCGGCCAGTAGGGGGATGGCCATCTCGACGACGGCCCAATCTATGGTCATTGAATCGCATCCGCGATCGGCTGGCGGGGAGACGCCCGTCGGGTGAGGCGGGACAGGCGGCTCACCACCGCCGTCACCTTCGGGCGGTTAGGAGAAGTCGGGCACTTTGTCGGCCAGCTTCATCTGCGTGCCGAACCACTTTTCCTGAAGCTTGTAGATCTCGCCGTTGGCCTTCAGGGCCTCGATGCGCTCGTTCAGGAAGCCGATCAGCGCCGTGTCCTCCTTCCGGGCGCCGATGCCGGCCCAGTTGCGCGGGCCGATGTCGCGGACGATGGCGTACCGGCCCGGGGCGTCCTTGAGCACCTGGGTGAGCGTCGCGAGCGAATTGATGACGCCGTCGACGGATCCTTGCGCGAGCGCGAGATAGGCGGCCGGATGGTCGTCATAGGCCTTCACCTCGGAGAAGCCTTTGCCAGCGCTCGCCTTCAGTTTCGCGTCGAGCGCGGCTTTCATGGTGTCGCCCGCAGAGCCGAGCTTCACGGCGAGCACCTTCCCGGACATGCCGTCGATGCTCTTGATCGTGTCGACGTCGGAGGAGCGGATCAGCATCTCCTGCGTCGCTTCGGTGTAGGGGATGGAATAGCCGACCTTCGCCACCCGCTCCTTGGAGTAGGTGAGCGAGGTCATGATGACGTCGAAGTTTCCGGCGTAAAGCGCGGGTATGACGCCGGCCCAGGCCGTGTCGATGAACTCCACCTTGACGCCCAGCGGGGCGAACAGCTGCTTGGCGAGGTCGACGTCGTAACCGACAATTTCGCCCTTATCGCGGAAGGTGAAGGGCCGGTAGGCCGCCTCCACGCCGACTTTCACCACGCCGGCTGTCTTGATCGCCTCCAGCGTCAGCGGCTCGGCCCGAACCGGCGCGCCAGTCAGCGGCAAAAGGGCCGTCGCCGCGAAGAGCAAGGCGGACAGACCCAGGAAGCGGCGCCGCGCGGCGCCGACGGACGAAAGGCGGGGTGACATGGCTTTCGCTTTCTATCTCAACGCGTTGCGGTGGACCAACCAGCGATCAGATTGCATTCCATCTGATTTACGTAAGCATATACAGCAGCTTAGATGGAAAGATCGAGCCTGCGTCCGCTTATAAGTTGAGCAGGATCCCGCCCATTTGCGCGCCGTCGCGACGTATGTGCGAAAAACCAAGGCCGGGCTGCGGCGAAAGAGCAGCCGTTTCCTGTTTGCAACGCGCGCCTTGGCGGCTCGTGGAAGCGCGACGCATGCCGCTGAGGCTGCTGGAGAAGCGCAGCGCCTGCCCGTTATTTCAGCCGAGAAACAGAATTTCGATGCGCGCTGGGCGTTAGATGACCGCCACCCGGTCCACGCCGGCACCGAGCGGCGCAGGCTCGCGAACCGCTGCGGTGAGGACCGCGCAGACGGTTTCGCCAGTGCGGAGCAGATGACGCTTCCAGGCGCGGCGCGCGGCGTCGGCGTCGCGGGCATGCAAAGCGGTCATCAGCGCCTCGTGTTCGCTCACAGACTCCTCCCACCGCCGCGGATCGACGATCGCCATATAGCGACCGCGCCGCGCGCGCAGCATCAGGTTGGCGTGGGTGGCGACCAGAACCGGATTGCGGGACAGGCGCACGATCCTGTCGTGGATCGCGCTGTTTAGCTCGAAGTACGGGTCTTTCTCCCGGCGATGATAGTGCGCCATCATGCGGGAGTGCATCTCGTTGAGCTCTTCGAGATCAGCCGGCTCCAGCCGCAGGGCCGCGATCTCGGCCGCGAGGCTCTCCAGCCCGGCGATGACCTCGAACAGATCCGAGGCCTCTTCCGCGGTGAAAGACATGATCCGCGCGCCCCGGTTCTGCGAGAGCTCGACCAAGCCCTCAAGCTCCAGAAGCTTCAGGGCCTCGCGGAGGGGGGTCCGGGAGACAGCCAGCGTTTCGCACAAGCTGCGCTCTACGATGCGCCCGCCAGCGGGCAAGTCGCCACGAATTATCAGATCGCGCAGCGTGGTTGCGATTTGATGCGCGAAGGGCTCGCGCCGCGACAGCTTGGTCTCGCGTGAGGACGACGGCGTCCGTCGCGTTTCTTCGCTCAGCCTCGATGGCAATGTCGGTCACCTGTCGCGCGAGACGTGAGCGGTTACCCATAAACTTATCGCCCCTACGGGCAAAGTGAGAGGCGGGGGTGGTAACGGAACGACCGATCGCCGCGCAAAGCAGCTGCGGACCCTCCCCCCGGTGACGTCGTCTGGGCGCCAGAGGCCGACATCGGGTTGGCGGCAGACAGCGGACCTATTGGCGGCGATGTTCGTCTCTGGCTCTGGCCCGCCGAGTTCTCCTGCTCCTGCGAGCGCCAGTGCTCACTCATGCTTCGGCGCGCGACGATGCTCGGTGTGAGGGTGCTGCTCTGGCTGTCGATAGCCTTGGCCGTTGCACGGGTGATCGGACTGTTCGCTTACGTGCGATTGCTGAGTTGATCGAAAGCTGATCGCCGAGACGTTTGGGAGGCGGGAACGGACCGGCCTGCCTAGCGCTTATCAATCGAGCGGCGTCAAGCCGCCGGCTGAGGAGCTTACGATGATCGACACGCCATATCTGTCTTCGGACGTCGAACCCAAGTTCAACGAGAAGACCCTGCCTTCGAGCGAGACCGCCGCGACACCCCAGCCTCCTATTGGCGAAGACATTAAAGATCTCGTCACCCCTGGCGACAATGCCGAGGTCGAAGCCAAAGCGCAGACAGGCGGCGATGGCGGGAAACCGGATGAGGCGAGCCCTGACGATGAGGAAGAGGCGCAATCGCCAACCTGACATCGCCTTCGCTTGCGAACGCAGGCCGTTCATAGGGGTTAGGAACGCGAAGTGATCCAGAGCGGTTGAGGGGGACAACGCATCCAAGGAGCAGAGCTATGGACCACAGCAAGCACGTGCGGCTGACGAGCGATGAACTCACCGAAGCGACGCTTGACGACGCGACCATCTATGGTCCGGGTGACGAGAAAATTGGTTCCGTAGCTCACGTCCATGGCTCCGGTGCGACTGCTACTGTCGTGATCGATGTGGGTGGATTCCTGGGGATCGGCGCGAAGCCCGTAGCGGTCGCCGCAACCGATCTCGACTTCATGCGCGATGAAGACGGCGATGTTCACGCTGTCACCACTTGGACCAAAGACCAGCTCAATGAACTTCCCGAGCATCACGACTAGACGTTCGTCCTTTTAAATAAGAAGTTGCCGCGGCGGCCGACTATCGCCGCGGCGAAATGTTTCAGATAGCTATAGCGGCTCTTAAGCCACGTGCGCCATTGTGGCTGGCATTGCAAAGCCCCTCGCCCCGCCGCGAAATCAGTCGTTAGCTCGACGCCGAGAGCGCCGTCTTTGTCGAGTGACCGCTCGTTCGTCGGCGTCATCCTCCTCCACATGCCTGGCCCACCGCAGCGCCGCTCGGCGCCAACAGCGGACATGCAACTCTCTTCCCAGAACAGACCTTTGCTCTGCCAGCATGTCTAACGTTAACGAAAGCCGTCCACCGCACCCGCGAGAGCAGGTGACCGAACGTGTCTAGGAGCGCGAAGTCGACACGGCCAAGTTGTCCACGAGGCCCTGACGGATTGATCAGCGTGCTCGAGCTGTCGGCAACAGCGCGCGTACGCCGCCGCGGCGCGGGCTCCCGCCAATCGTGGCCGCTAGCCCGCCGCGAAGGCGGCCTACCCGGCCGGCGAGCGGAGAGCTCCATCGCGGAGCTCGCCGCTCTGATGGGCCGTTAGGCCACCTCGAAGTCGGCGGCTTCGATCGCCGGCCGGCTCGTCAGAGTGGCAAACTGGACGGCGCTGTAGGCGTCGGCCGAGCCGTCGCGGTCGAAGAACAGGCCGCCCGTCGCGCGATCGTAGAGGATGCGGTCGTCAAGATCTGTGGCCGTCTGGCCAAGCGCAAACGCGCCCGTCGCGAGAGAACCGGACGCGAGGCCCCGGAAGACGAAGGCCGACAGCTCGATCCGGTCGACGCCGGACGCGAAGTCGGTGACGGCGTCCACGTTGGCCGCGCCAAGCGTGGTGTCCAACACGAACACGTCTTCACCATTCCCGCCCGTCAACCGGTCCGCGCCAAGCTTGCCGGAGAGCCGGTTGGCGCCGGCGGCGCCGAACAGTTCGTTGGCGAGCGCGTTGCCCGCGCCAGACAGGTCGCCGGCGCCGGTGAGGACGAGCTTCTCGACGTTCGCCGATAGCGCGTGGCTGACGCTCGACCGGACCGTGTCGAACCCGGCGCCCGCGCCTTCGGCGACGACGTCGCCCGCGTCGTCGACGCGATAGGTGTCGTCGCCGGCCCCGCCGCGCATGGTGTCCGCGCCGTCGCGTCCGTCCAGCACGTTCGCCGCCGCGTTGCCTGAAAGACGGTTCGCGAGGGCGTTGCCATAGCCCTTGACGGCCTCGCCGCCGGTGAGGACGAGGTTCTCGACGTTCGCCGCCAGAGTGTGGGTGACGGACGCTCGAACGGTGTCGACGCCCCCGCCAACGAACTCGGTCACCACGTCGCCGGCGTCGTCGATGACGTAAGTGTCGTCGCCTCCGCCGCCAAGCAAGGTGTCTCGCCAAAGCCCGCCCGCGAGGGTGTCGGCTCCCAGGCCGCCGTCCAGGCGATTGGCGCCGCTGTTGCCAGTAAGCCGGTTGGCGAGGTCGTTGCCCGCTCCCGAAATGGCGGCGGCGCCGGTCAAGATAAGATCTTCAACCTCGGGGGCGAGTCCGTATGTCACCGAACTGCGCACGAGATCATGGCCTTCGGCTCTGAGTTCAGTGACGACGTCGTTCACGTCGTCCACCAAGTAGACGTCGTCGCCGAGCCCTCCGACCATGGTGTCGGCTCCGACCTTGCCATCTAACGTGTTGCCGACGTCATTGCCTATGATCCGGTTCGCCAGCGCATTGCCGTAGCCCCCGACCGCTTGAGACCCTGTCAGAACAAGATTTTCCACGTGGCTCGACAGCGTCCACGTCAGCGATGACCGAACGGTGTCGGCGCCCCCGCCGGACAACTCCTTTGTGACGTCGCCAGCGTCGTCGACCACGTAACTGTCGTCGCCTTCGCCCCCGATGAGGGTGTCGGCTCCACCCATGCCGTCGAGCACGTTGGACGCCGAGTTACCCCTGATGATGTTGGCGATGTTGTTTCCGGTGCCGTCGATAGCATCACTGCCGAGCAACTTGAGCATCTCAATGTATTTGTAATCATTTTCGCCCCATTTATAGAGCGAATAACTCACCTTCGCGAGGACCGTATCAAAGCCGGCGTCCTTGGCCTCGCTCACCCCGTCTTCGAGATCATCGACGACATAGGTGTCGTCGCCGCGGCCGCCCTCCATCCCGTCCGCTCCGGCGCCGCCGTCCAGGAAGTCCGCGCCGTCGCCGAAATCAAAGAGCCAGTCGCCTCCATCTCCGCCATAGAGCCTGTCGTTTCCTTCCCCGCCGACGATTTCGTCGGCGTTATCGGTGCCGATAATGATATCGTCGCTGGCGGAGCCACGGATATGAACCGAATTATCTGTTTTCTCGCGAAAATCTACGCGACCGCTATGGGAAAGTCTGATCTGGAGCCAGTCGTCTTCGTTCTGCGTTCCTATCGTAATATAGTGAAAGGCATTGATCTGCTCTGGAGATAATGTCACTTCATTATATTGCGTGTCGAGAGTCTCGACTGAGGAGAGTTCAATTTTCGAGATATCAAATCCCCATTGTGAGATCCTTAATTGGTCGGCCCCCTCGCCACCCCGGAAGTTGCCAGAGGCACGCCCCCCAACCACGATGCTGTCGTCCCCACTCCCGGCGTCGACTGAATAAATGCCGGAGTATTCCGCATAGATAGCGTCGTTTCCGCCCCCCCCAAGGATCGTATCATCTCCGCCGCCCGTAACCGACCACTCATCGATAATGTCGTTTCCCGCTCCGCCGTTAATATAATCGTTGCCGGCCGAACCAATGATGTTGTCGTGATCGTCGGCCGGCCCTTCATCTCCTGGGAGGTTTGAACGATCCCAACCGAAAATCGTGCCCGGCCCTGTCGCCTCGATATAGTCTGGCGCGTTCGTTCCGTAAGTGACAGCCATGCTTCCCCCAAAGCCGACGAGCCCAGCGCCGGCGTGGCGATGCTAGGCTGGGCCGTCACTTTGGGAAATAGTGAGTTGGGCGCCTTCCACGGGAGCGCGGCCGGTCGACGGACGCCGCTTCCCGCACAACTCGGGCGGCAAGAACGCGAGACGTAATGCGGCCGACCGCCGTGTTAGATCGGCGCCGTCTGAGGGGTCCTTTCGCGTCATCCCGGTAATGATCGAACTATCGGCGCGCTGCTCTGCAATGGGGCAGTGGAGCAGGCATGCTAGTCATGACCAGTCGTTTACGGTCGGAAGACTATCTTGTTAGGTCAGGGGCTCGCCGAAGGCCAATGCATAAGCGCGCCAAATGCGGATCAGGGCCCGACGAGAACGCCGGCAACCGGACGCTGCCAAAGGCTGAAATGGGTCATACCGCGCACAGAGACGCGAAATCGCGAAGCGCCAAAGCGGATATTAGGGAACCGAGCAGATTCACCTCCGACCGGGCCAGCGCACCTGCCAGGCCGTGGAGAACGGTTCCGCGATCGCTGACTACGCTGAGACCGCCGGTGCCCTCGCCATTTTTCCGCGACGCGGGAGGCGAGTCCGGCGATCCGATGAAGGCGGCCAACGCGATCGAAGACGTCGCTGACGACGATCACCCGCGCCACCGCGCCTGCCGCTCGGTGTCTTCGCTTATGATGGGACGCTTGAGAAGTCCGAGATGGTGAGGCGCGGACCGCGAATGACGGGTTGGCCGCATCGATTGTCTGGAGCGATCCCGCTCAGCTCTGAAACAGTAGCGAGCAGACCAGCATGCAACACCCCCACACTGATTGTCGCCAAGGCGATGATGCGCATCGCGACGCGGACGCTCTCGGCGTTGGTGGCGTCGAGCACGAGGCCGTGAGCCTCAATGCCCTTGCCGGTGAGGCGCGCGACCAACGGATCGAGGTTTTTCGGGCTGCGGCTTGAGACAACAATTTTCCAGCCATCGCGCCCGAAGCGCTCGGCCGCAGCTTCGCCGATGCCGGGCCCCGCGCCGATGATGAAGAGCGCGCTCACGGCAGCACCTCGGCGAGCTCGATCAGGTTGCCGAACGGGTCGGCGAAGAAGGCGAGCTTGCGGCTGATCGCCGGCAGCACGAAGGGTTCGGTGACGATCGTCACGCCGCGGCTGCGCAGCTTCTCGACCGTCTCCTCGACGCTATCGACGTTCATGCAGAAATGATGGTAGCCGCGATACTTCAGGCTGTCGCCGAGGTCCGTGTAAGGCCGAACCTCCCGCGGCTCGGGATCGCCGCCGCCCAAGACCTCGATATAGAAGCGGTCGTCGGTCGCGGGAGCGAGATAGGCGAGCTGCTCGTCGGCGTAGTCCCATTCGGCGACGATGCGGAAGTCCAGCTTGCCGACATAGAACGCCTTGGCCTCGGCGAGGTTCGGGGTGCGGACCGCGACGTGGTGGCCGCGCATGTCGGCGAAAATCGAGGCGTCGTTTTTCGCGGGAGGAATGAAGTCGGGCATTGTTTGTCTCCGGTGGTTTCGCCGAGCCAGCGTCAGTGCGGCTCAGCCGGTGACCAGAGATTTGCGCATCTCGATTGCCGCGATTAGCTCCGAAGTTGTTGGGACACTGCTGAGCAGAAATCAGTAAATGTCAGACGCCTCATCGGCCGAAACGCAAAACGGCCGCCGACGCTGATGACGTCGACGGCCGTTTGGAAGTCTGGATGGATCGCCGGCTCGATCGCGAGCCGTGAGCTGGAGGGATCAGCCCTCGTTCTCGTTGCCCGTCCACTGACGGGCTGAGCGCTCGCGCTTGGCTGCGGCCGAAGCGTCACTCGGCTCGCGCTCGAAAATCCGCTGCAGCGACACCGTCATCGGCGAACGATCCGCGGCCGACTGCGCGGCGGCACCCGTATCGCGCCGATCGCATAGAGAGAGGTCTTCATCATCGTCTCCTGTCTGGTGACCGGGCCACGTCGCGGCCCCTGTGAGACGACTATTTGCGGAAAGCCGACGCGAAGATTAGAAGGAGAATGATCGAGACACTGCTGAGTAAGGATCAACAATGCGGACGACGGATCTTTCGGAGCTCGCCGCCTTCGACGCTGTGGCCCGCCACCGAAGTTTTCGTCGCGCGGGCGAGGAACGCGGCGTCACCGCCTCGGCCGTGAGCCACGCGGTCAGCAATCTCGAGGCGCGGATGGGAATCCGTCTGCTGAACCGAACCACCCGCAGCGTCTCGCTGACAGATGCCGGCGCCATGCTGCTTTCCAGGCTTTCGCCCGCCTTCGACGACATCGGCGCGGCTGTCGACGGCGTAAACCAGTTCCGCGACAGCCCGTTCGGCAAGGTCCGGATCAACATCCCGAACTCGATCGCGCCCTTCGTGATCGGCCCTGTCATCGGACCTCTGCTCGCTGCGAACCCCAACCTCGAGCTCGAGATCGTAGCCACCGACCGCCTCGTCGACATCGTTGACGAAGGTTTCGACGCTGGCGTCAGGCTTGGCGAGAGCCTCAGCGACGGCATGACGGCGGTGAAGATCAGGCCCCGGCTGCGTCTCGTGGTGGTCGGCTCGCCCAGTTATTTTGAGGAGCGCGGAACGCCGCGGTCCCCCGCGGATCTCGAACGCCACTCCTGTCTGCAGAACCTCTATCCGAGCGGCCGCCGCTACGCATGGGCCTTCGAGAAGAACGGAAAAGAGATCGAGTTCCAGCCCACCGGACCGCTGTCTTCCGACGACCACGAAGTGCTGGTGGAGGCCGCGATCGGCGGGCTTGGCCTCGCATATGTTTGGGAAGAGCGAGCTGCCCGCGCGATCCGCGATGGCGCGCTGGTCGCCTGCCTCGACGGCTGGTGCCAGCCCGAGGACTGGCTCCATCTCTACTATCCGACACGCAAATACATGTCGGCGGGCCTACGCGCGCTTATCCAGGCCATGCGAGTGTGACGCGTCGCCCATTTGCTGAAGCTCATTCAGCAGTATCGGAAAAACAAGCTCGCTTATCTGAATGATAGCCGCGGGGCTAACTCCAGACCGCGGCCCGGACCGACCGGGCCTCCCACCTGGAGAACTTGTCCATGAAGACCTGGTTCATCACCGGCGCGCCGCGCGGTTTTGGCGCTCTGATCGCCAAGGAAGCTCTCGATCGCGGCGACAACGTCGTGGCCACGGCCCGCAACCCCGAGGCGGTTACTAAGGCCCTCGGAGAACGACCCAACCTGCTCGCGATCAGCCTCGACGTGAACGAGGAGGCCAGCGCCTACGGGGCAGTCGCCGTCGCGATCCAGCGCTTCGGGCAGATCGACGTGCTGGTCAACAATGCCGGCTTCGGTCTGCTCGGCGCGATCGAGGAGAACAATGCGAGGGAGGTCAAGGCGGTTTTTCGTACCAACGTCTTCGGCCTGCTGTCCGTCACCCGCGCGGTGCTCCCGCACATGCGCCGCGAGCGGTCGGGCCACGTTATCAACATCTCGTCGATCGGCGGCTACCGCGCTTCGATCGGCTGGGGCGTCTACTGCTCGACCAAGTTCGCAGTCGAGGGCATTTCTGAGGCGCTCGCCGAAGAGGTCGCGCCGCTCGGGATCAAGGTTACGGTCGTCGAACCCGGCTATTTCCGCACCGATTTCCTCGAGGGACAGTCGCTCTCCACAAGCCCATCGATCATCGACGACTACGCCGAGACCTCGGGTGCAATGCGGACCACCGCGGCCGCCGTCAGCCTGAAGCAACCGGGCGACCCGACCCGCCTCGCCAAGGCGCTGATGACGCTCGCCGACGCTGAGAACCCGCCGCTCCGCATGCCGTTCGGCTCCGACACAGTCGCGGCGATCGAGGCCAAAAACGCCTTCGTGGCCGAGGAGCTTGCGGCTTGGCGCGAGCTCGCAATCTCGACCGATTTCCCGAAGGGCAAGTGACGCCCTCTCTGAAACCCTGAACGTGGCCTCGGAGCGCGAGGCCGCGAAGAGATCCATCATGACCCATGAACCGAGAACCTGGCTGATCACTGGCTGCTCGTCCGGCCTTGGCGCCGCGCTTGCCGAGGCCGCTCTGACCCGCGGCGACCGCGTGATGCTGACCGCCCGCAGGCCGGAGACGTTGACCGGCCTCGTCGATCAGTTCCCGAAAACCGCTCACGCCGTCATGCTTGACGTCACCGATCCGTCGAGCGTCGAATGCGCGATCGCCGCAACGGAAGAGGCGTTCGGAGCGCTCGACGTCTTCGTCAACAACGCCGGCTTCGGCGTCATCGGCGCAATTGAGGAGGTGTCGCCGGAAGAATACCGGCGCATGTTCGAGACCAACGTCTTCGGCCTGATCGAGGCGACCCGCGCCGCACTGCCGGCGCTCCGCCGCAGCCGCGGAACGATCATCAATCTGTCGTCGGGCTCTGGGATTGCGACGCGCGCGGGCTTCGGCCTATACAGCGCGACGAAGTTCGCAGTCGAGGCGATCTCCGAGGCGCTGGCGCAGGAGGCAAAGCCATTCGGCGTGCGGGTACTGATCGTCGAGCTGGGACAGTTCCGCACTGAGTTCCTGGGCCGCTCGATGACGATCGCCGAGGCCCGGATGCCGATCTACGATGACACCGCCGCCGGCATGCGCGACATGAGCGCGTCGATGAGCGGCAGGCAGGCCGGAGATCCCGCCAAGGCCGCCCGCGTCATCATCGAGGCCGTGGACGATCCGGAGGCGCCGCTCCGCCTGCCACTCGGCCCCGATGCGCACCGCAACATCGAGGCGAAGCTTGCCTCGGTCGCCCGCGATCTCGACGCTTGGCGCGATCGCAATGCGGCCACTGGATTCGATGCATAACCTGAAGGCGGTGGGCCAAACTCTGAGCCCGCCGCCATGGGCCTTTCGCGTCCGATATTCGGCGGTCATCGAATGACCGCTCATGGCGCGTCTCAGCCGTGAGCGCTGGTCCCGACCTGACCCATTGCGGACGTCAGAACCGTCCACTTCTTGGCGAGCAGCTCAAGCGTGTGAGGGGCGCTGCCCCAATCGTCGCGCTCTTGGAAGCCGCTTGTAGTCACCGCCGTACTTTTGCGAGGAACACCCTCAGCGACCCCGCGCCGCGGTGATGTCGCGATCCCGCAGGTTCTCGCCGCTGTTTATGTCTTTGACCTCCCCTTAGCCCCCGGTGAAGCGGAGCGCGGGTGGCCACTGAGCACTTCGGGAATGAGCGTCCCGCCTGCGATCAGGTCAGTGAAGTTTCTTTTTTCGTTCGAGCGCATCCTGCCGCTCGCCGACTGAGCCTCGGAGGGAGGCGACGTCTACGACAAGTTTCCGCTCACCACCACCCTTAGAACCGCCCTGCGCCGGGCTCTATCTCAGCCCGTGAAAAATGGACGGGCGCTCAATTCCTGCGGTTCAGCAGATCGTAGCTCTGTATCACCTGACTGTCGTCCCGATCTCCAGCGCCGCGGCCGGAGGCTGAGAGGAACATCTGGTGAGCGAGGGCCGCGAGCGGCAGCGCGGCGCGGGCGTCGCGGCCCGCCTCCAGCACGATGCCGAGGTCCTTCACGAAGATGTCGACCGCGCTGGTGACTTCGGGCGCGTCCTCCAGCATGCGGGGACCGCGGTCGCGCAGCATCCAGCTTGCGGCCGCCGAGCCGCCCAGGATTTCGAGCGCGACCGCGGGGGCGACTCCCATGGCCTTCGCCAGCGACAGCGCCTCGGCGGCGGCGGCCAGATGCACCCCGCAGAGCAACTGGTTCAGCGCCTTGACGGTCGCCCCTTGTCCCGGCGTCTCGCCGACATGGAACACCTTCGAGCCCATAGCCGCGAGCGCCGGCGCCACCGCGTCGTAATCGGCTTTCGGGGCCGCCGCCATGATCGTCAGCGAAGCGCTCCGCGCGCCGACCACGCCGCCCGAGACCGGCGCATCGACGAAGCGGCGGCCCGAGGCGGTCACCTCCGCGCCGAGCGCCGCCGCGGCGGCCGGCGGGCAAGTCGCCATCAGGACGACGACCGCAGCCTTCGGCAGCGCGGCCAGCGACCCGCCCTGGATCAGCGCCGCGCGCGCCTGGGCCGCGTTCACCACCATCAGCATCAGCGCGTCGGCGTCGGCGGCGGCGTCCGCGGCGGACCCGGCACCCTCTCCGCCCGCGGCCCCGAGCGCGTCCATTGCTGCCGGCCGCATGTCGAAGCCCCGGACGTCGAAGCCAGCCGCCACGAGGTTCGCTGCCATGGGCAGGCCCATGGAGCCGAGACCGATGAAGCCGATGCGGGTCACGGACCGTCCTTTCTCAGTAGATCGTTAGCGCAGGCACGTAGGTCACGAGCGCCAGCACCAGCATCGCCATGGCGAAGAACGGCCAGAGCTCGCGGGTGGTGGCGCCGAGCGACGTCCGGGCGATCGAGGTGGAGATGAACAGCGTCGTCCCGATCGGCGGGGTGTAGAGCCCGATGCCGAGGTTCAGCACCATGATCAGGCCGAGCTGCACCGGATCGAGCCCGATGGTGGCGGCGAGCGGCACGAAGATCGGCCCGAGCAGCAGGATCGCAGGGGGCAGGTCGAGCGGCATGCCGACGAGCAGCAGCAGCAGGTTCATGGCGAGCAGAATCAGGATCGGATTCGAGATCGTCATCGAGACCCATTCGCCGAAGCGCTGCGGCACCTGGTCGAAGGTCAGCATCCATCCGACGATGGCCGAGCCCATGATCACCAGCATCACCACGCCGGTCGCGATCCCGGCCTCCGTCATGCTGTCCTTGAACCGGGCCCAGGTGAGGTCGCGGTAGAGAAAGGCGCTCAACACCAGCGCGTAGACCACCGCAAGCACGGCGATCTCGGTCGGCGTCGCGATCCCGAAGCGCAGGCCGAACAGGATCAGCACCGGCATCATCAGGGCCGGGCTCGACAGCAGACCGAGGCGGACGAGCTCGCGGAAGCCGACCCGCGGCTCGGTGGAGACGTAGCCGCGGCGTTTGGCGATCCCCCAGCACACGGCCACGAAGCCGGCCGCCATCATCAGGCCGGGCAGGATACCGGCTGTGAACAGGTCCGAGATGCTGGTCCCGCTGACGAGCGAGTAGAGGATCAGCGGGATGGACGGCGGGATCAGGATGTCGATGACGGCCGAAGTCGCGTTGTTCGCGGCGCAGAGCGGCGCCGGGTAGCCCTGCCGCTTCTGCCAGGGGATCAGCACGGAGCCGAGCGCCGAGGCGTTCGCGACCGCGCTTCCCGAAACTCCGCCGAACACGACGGACGCGACGACGGTGGTGGACAGCGGGCCGCCGCGCCAGCGCTGCATGGCCTTGCTCGCGAAGCCCAGGAGTTCGCCGCCAAGCCGGCCGCCGAGCATCAGGCTGCCGGCCAGCATGAAGAACGGCAGCGCCAGCATCGGGAAGGACTGGGTCTGCTGATACATCTGCTGGGCGACGATCATCAGCGGCAGCTCGCCTTGCCACCACAGCGTGAAGCCGGCCGCGACGATCAGCGCGTGGCCGACCGGGATCGCGAGGAACATCAGTACGACGAAGACGGCGACGAGGAGCAGGGTCATACGCCGATCTCCTCCGGGGCCGGGGCCGGCATGGCCTCAGGGCCGAGAACCCCGACGCGGAGCGCGATCGCGAGCGTGGCGAGGATCACCGCGACGCAGCCCAGCGCGAGCGCGTAGTAGCTCGTGCTCGACGGCATCCCCAGCACCGGGCTGGTCTCGATCGAGACGATGTCGGCGACGCCGATCGCCTCGGCGCAGAGCACGACGTAGGACGCGATGACGATAGCGTGGCCGAGCAGCAGCACGGTCTTGACGCCCATGCGGTCGAGACGCGGCAGCAAGGTCTCAACCGCCATGTGGCCGCCCTTCTGAACCGCAAGCGCGACGCCCGCCATGATGAACCACGGGAACATGCGCTCCGGCAGCTCTTGCGCCCATTCGAACCCGCCGCCGGCGAGCACGTAGCGCGCAACCACGTTCGAGGTCAGCAGCACGAGCAGCGTCGTGCCGGTCGCAAGCACCACGAACCGGCAGGCGTGGCCAACGATCGCGTCGAGCACATGGGCGGCCCTGAGCGCGGGGCCGCCGCGCGCAGGCTCCGGTCGTTCCGGCGGGAGGGCGGTCATCCCCTCACGCCTTCGCCGCGTCGACGAGCTTTCGCACGAAATCGCCGAAGGGCTTCGCCTTCCACGCCTCGACCACGCCGGCGGAGGCCGCCTGGAACGCCGCCGTGTCGCAACTGTTGACGCTGAGCTTCGGGTCTTCCGAAAACTGCTTGGCGAACTTCGCCTCGGACTCCGCCAGCAGACGGCGCTGCAGGTCGGTCGCCTCCTTCGCCGCGGCGCGGATCGAGACCATGTCGGCGGCGTAGCGTTTGGCGCTGATCGACGACATCAGGAAGGGCGAGGACTCCCACTTGTGGCCGGACAGGCTGATGAACCTGTTGACCTCGTAAAGCTTGGAGCTCGCGATGTTGGTGAGGGGGTTCTCCTGGCCGTCCACCACTCCCTGCTGGAGCGCGATGTAGAGCTCGCCGAACGAGATCTGCTCGGTCCCGGCGCCGAGCGCGCGGAAGATGTCGATCGTCATCGGGTCCGGCGGCGTGCGGATCTTGAGGCCCTTCAGGTCCTCGGGCTTCTGGATCGGACGCTTGGAGTTGGTGATGTTGCGGATGCCGTTGTCCCACCAGCCGAGCGGCAGCATGCCGATCTTCTCGAAGCGGGCGCCGAGGTCGGCGCCGACCTGGCCTTCGAGCACCCGGAAAGCGGCGGCGCTGTCCGCGAACAGGAACGGCAGGCCGAGCGCCGCAAGCTCCGGCAGCAGCGCCGAGGTCGATCCCTGGCTGTTGACGGTCATATCGATCGCGCCGGTGCGAAGGCTCGTCAGCAGAGATTGCTCGTTGCCTAGCTGCTCGGCGCCGGCGACGCGAACGGCGAGCTTGCCGCCGGTCTTCTCGCCCACGAGCTTCGCGAAATGTTCGGCCGCGACCTGGCGCGGGTTGCCGGGGGCGGCGTTGTGGCCGAGCGTCAGGTTCGAGGCGGCGAAGGAGCCGCGTGGGAAGGCGAGCACGGCCGGCGCCGCGCAGACGCCGGCCAGCACGGCGCGTCGGGTGGTGATCAGGCTCATGGGTCGTTCCTCTCCAGCGTGCGATGCCCGTTGGCCGGGCTTTGTCGTTTCCGGATGCGAAATCCCATCCTCCGGGCCAGGCGCGCCTCGCGCGGACGACGGCGGATTTCAAAGCCAGCTCTTGATGCTCTCCGTCATGGCTGCGGTCGAAATGCCGTAGCGGTCGTGCAGCGTCGGCAGCGCGCCGGCGTCAAGGAAGGCGTCGGGCAGCGCGATCTGGCGGAAGCCCGCCGGCGTCACGCCAGCCCGCATCAGCGCGCCGGCGACCGCCTCGCCCAACCCACCGACGACGGTGTGGTTTTCCGCCACGATCACCATGCGGCCGGTTTTCGAAGCCTCGCGGATAATGGTCGCCTCATCGAGCGGCTTGATCGTGCCAACGTGCAGCACCCCGACGTCGACGCCGTCCGCCGCCAGCGCCTTCGCGGTCTCGAGCGCGCGCATGGTCATGAAGCCGGAGGAGATCACGAGCGCGTCGTTTCCGCCGCGGATCATCTTCGCCTTGCCCAGCTCGAACTCGTAGCCGTACTCGTCCAGCACCAGCGGCACGTTCCCGCGCAGCAGACGCATGTAAACCGGCCCTTTATGGGCCGCGATCGCAGGCGTCGCCTGAGCGATCTCATGGGCGTCGCAGGGGTCGACGATCACTAGGCCCGGCATGCCGCGGAAGATCGCGATGTCTTCGGTCGCCTGATGGCTGGGGCCGTAGCCGGTGGTGAGGCCAGGCAGGGCGCAGACGATCTTGACGTCGAGGTTCTCCTCCGCGATCGCCATAAAGATGAAGTCGTAGGCCCGACGCGACGCGAACACCGCATAGGTCGTGACGAAGGGCGTGAAGCCCTCGCGGGCAAGGCCTGCGGCGGCGCTCATCAGGAGCTGCTCGGCCATACCCATCTGGTAGAAGCGCTCGGGGTAGGCCTTCGCGAACACGTGGAGGTCGGTGTATTTCGACAGGTCCGCCGTAAGGCCGACCACGTCCGGCCGCGACGTCGCGATCTTCACCAGCGCATGGCCGAAGGGCGCGGGCGCGGTGCGCTGGTCGGGTCCCGCGATCGAGGCGATCATCGCCGAGGTCTTCAGCCGCACGCCTTCTCCGCCGCTGTTGGCCAGATGGGTGGGACGGTCGTATTTCGAGCGCCTCATGAGGGCCTCCCGGCGTCGAGGATGGTGAGCGCCTGGCTCCATTCGTCGGGCTCGACGCGCAGGAAGTGGTTGCGCTCGCGCTCCTCCAGGAACGGCACGCCTTTGGCCATCTTGGTGTCGCAAATCACGACGCGGGGCTTGGCCGCGTCCGTGTGGCGGGCGGCGTCGAAGGCGGCGACGAGCGTTGGGATGTCGTTGCCGTCGACCCGGGCCACGTGCCAGCCGAAGGCTTCGAACTTCGGGACCAGCGGCTCGAAGTTGAGCTGCTGGGTCGAGGGGCCGTCGGCCTGCATGTTGTTGACGTCGACAATGCCGATCAGATTGTCGAGCTTGTAGGAGCCAGCGGACATCGCCGCCTCCCAGGTCGAGCCTTCGTCAAGCTCGCCGTCGGAGAACAGGTTGTAGACGAAGGAGTTCGAGCTCTTCTTCTTGAGGCCCAGCGCCATCCCCACGGCGATGCCGAGGCCGTGGCCGAGCGAGCCGCCGGTCACCTCCATACCGGGCGTGTAGGCGGCCATGCCGGACATCGGCAGCCGGCTGTCGTCGCCGCCGTAGGTCTCGAGTTCGTCCTCGGGCAGGATTTGCGCCTCAATCAGCGCGGCGTAGAGCGCGATCGCGTAATGGCCTATCGACAGAAGAAAGCGGTCGCGGCCCTCCCATTCCGGCTCGTCGGGGCGGTAGTTCAGCGCGTGGAAGTAGGACACCGCGAGCACGTCGGAGATGCCGAGCGCCTGGGCGATGTACCCCTGACCCTGCACTTCGCCCATGCGCAGCGCGTTCCGGCGGATGCGCCAAGCGCGCTCGGCCAGCGAGACGTTGTGGCCGATCTGGGTCATGCGAAACACCTCATGTTGGCGGGCGCGCTCAATGGATCAGCATCCCGCCGTTGACGTCGATCGTGGCGCCGGTGACGTAGGAGGAGAGGTCCGAGGCCAGGAAAAGGCAGATGCGGGCGACGTCGAGCGCATCGCCCAGCCGATTGAGCGGGATGCCCTTGAGGATCTCGCTGCGGATCGCGTCGGTCATCATGCCGCCGGTGATGTCGGTCTGGATCAGCCCGGGGGCGATCGAGTTCACCCGAACGCCGTCGGGCCCGAGCTCCCGCGCCATGGCTCGGGCGAGGCCGAGGACGCCGCCCTTCGCCGCCGAGTAATGCGGACCGCCGAAGATGCCGCCGCCGCGCTGTGCCGAGACCGAGGACATGCAGACGATCGCGCCGGACCTCTGCGCCCGCATGGCCGGCACGACGGCCTGGCTCATGTAGAGCGTGCCGCGCAGCGAGACGTCGGTCACCGCCTCATAGTTCGCGGCCTCGATGTCCATGAACTTCAGCGGCTGGGTGATGCCGGCGTTGTTCACCAGCACGTCGATCCGGCCGAGTTCGGAGAGGATCCGGTCCGCCGCCGCCCGGCAGGCCGGCTTGTCGGTGACGTCGCAGGCAAGGCCGAGGTGATCTGGGCCGATGGCGGCGGCGGCTGCCGCGGCTTGCCCCGCGTCGAGGTCGAGGATTACCACGCGGCCGCCGTTCTTTGCGAACAGTTCCGCCGTCGCGCGGCCGATGCCCCGCGCGGAAGCCGCGCCCGTGATGACGCAAATCTTTTGGTCGAGCACGTTGGGTCGTCTCCCTACGGCCCCCGGCATTCTCGTGCGCGTCCTGAGGAGAGGCGCCCGGCGCGGGGTGTCGGTTTCAAGGAGGACGCTAGAATGCGGTCGCCACTGGGCACAAACGAATATCCGCCCTCGATCGGTGAACTCAGTTCATCATTCCGGACGCATGCGGTACGGACGACTCTGCCGCCGCATCGGCGACAGGCCTATAGCCGCCAGTGTCGGCCGGATGATCGCCGTGCGATCGAAGGTTTGATTTACAGCCTCCCGTGATCCTGCTTCATCGCTTGGATGCTGAAGGACGTGTCGCTGACCACAGTGCGAGCATTCGAGGCGGCCGCGCGCCACGGCTCGTTCCGAGCCGCGGCGAACGATCTGAAGTTGTCGCCCAGCGCCATCAGCCACGCTGTGCTGAAGCTCGAGCAGAGCCTGGACGTCCGCCTGTTCGAGCGCGAAGGCAGGCACATCCGCCTCAGCGCGGACGGCGAAACGCTGATGCGTCACGTCGGCGTCGCCTTCGACGAACTTCGGCGCGGCATGGAGACGGTCTCGACCCGCGGCGCGCCGCTGCTCAGGCTGCATGCGGCGCCGAGCTTCGCGGCCCAGTGGCTGTCCCCGCGCCTCACCCGCTTCTTCGCGGCCCATCCCGACATCGAGGTCCGACTGGCGTCCAGCACCGAGTACGCCCGCTTCACCAACGGCGACTTCGACGCCGACATCGTCTACGGCCCGCCGCGCGGAGAGAGCGTCACGGTGGTCCCGCTCGGCGAGGAGACGGTGACGCCGCTCTGCGCCCCAGAGGTCGCGGCGTCGATCAGGTGCAAGGAAGACCTGTTGGCCTGCGTCCTGATCCAGAGCGACGCCAAGCTGGTGCGCTGGCCGGACTGGTTCGAGCGCAACGGCATGAGCGCGCCGCCGCCGCATGGAATGCGCTTCGACCGCAGCTTTCTCGCGATCGCCGCCGCCGCCGACCGCCTGGGCGTCGCGCTGGAATCCACACGCCTCGCCGAGCGCGAGCTCGCCGCGGGCCGCCTCGTCGCCCCCTTGGCGGGCCTGGCGAAGGACGTGCGCTACGTCGGCCACCGGCTGGTGTTTCCGCAGACCGGCCGCCAACCCCGGACCGTGCGGCTGTTCGCGGAGTGGCTGCTCAGGGAGCTGGAGATCGAGGGCGTCGGTCTGAGCGGATGAGCGCAGGCCGGAAGTCGCGGGGTCGTGCTGCGGACGGCTCCCGTCTCGCTGCCTCACCGCATTATTGGCTTATCGCTCCGGAGAATATTGTCGGCGGCGTTTTCGTCAACGTTCGCCTTGGATCCAGTTCGACGCGGTGCTCGCTTATCTCGAGAGCGGTCCGCGGCTCTGGGTGCTGTAAAACAGCGAAGAAACGATCGTCGTCTTTGGCCGAAGGGACACCCTGTTATGGGCCGCGCCGGCCTTCGCCTCGCCGAGTTCGAAGGTCAGCCGATAGTGTTCCGCGAGTAAGGCTTGGACGCCCGTCGCTCGAGCGAGGCGGTTTTGGCCAAGGCGGGCTTACGCGCCGCGACCTGACATTGCGCGATCGCCAAATGATTTTCGAGGTAAACGTCTGCTCCCGGTTGGTCGGCTAATGACCGTTCCTGGCGCCAAGGGGCGGTGGCCGCTGGCCGTAGGTGACCCAAAGAGGATTTCCGAAAGGCCCGCTTTGCGCGAAAGCCTCCGCCTAGCTTCGCCTATTCAGCGTCGATCCTTGTCTCAGCGCATGGTCTCATCGCGGCGCCTCACGAGCAGCCTGGCCGTCATCTCCTGGACGATCTCGTCGCGCTGGTTTCGGGTCAGGGATCTCAAGACGGCGACACCGGTCCTCTTTCCCGGCTCGATCTTCAGGACCTCGCTGTCGATGCGCAGAACGTCGCCTGGGCGCGTTGCGGCAGGCCAAGTCACGTCGACGCTGAGACCGACCACTCCGCCCGCAAGCGGGACCGAGCCGACGATCAGGCCCATGGTAAGCGAAGCCGTGTGCCAGCCACTTGCCGCAAGTCCCCTGAAAACCGAAGCCTTGGCTAGTTTTTCGTCGAGATGGAAGGGCTGTGGATCGAACTGCCCGGCGAAATCCAACACGGCGTCCCGGTCCACTTCGGCGGCACCGCTCGAGAACCGACGGCCAACCTCAAGGTCTTCGAGATAGAGCGGCGTCCCACGATCTGTCATCACGTCCTCCTGTCCGTCTCCCTGCCGTTCAGTTCGCCAGGCCGAGATAGTGGCCGAGGCGACGCTCGACGTCGGCGCCGTACTCGGAGACGAGCTTGCCCATTCGCGGCCGGCGCGCTTTGAATCCTGGCCAGTCGAGGGACGCGACGTACTCGACGTAGGCGGCGTGCAGGTCGGCCTCGGGCGGCAGCGTCGCCCTGTTGACCTGGGCCTTGGCGGCGGCGAGCGCCTGTCGATCGAAGCCGCCAAGTCGCGTCGCCAGCGAGTCGACGAAAGCGTCGAGTTCGCCGTCCGGCAGAGCCCGGGTGACGAGGCCAAGGCGCTCGGCGTCTTCGCCCCCGTAGTCCCGGCTGCTCAAAATGATTTCGAGCGCGCGGTCCCGGCCAATCAACCGAGGCAGCCGCTCGCTGGCGCCGCCGCCCGGCAGGATGCCGGCTCCGACCTCCGGTTGGCCGAAGAACGCCTTCTCGCGGCTGGCGTAGCGCATGTCGCAGGCGAGGGCGAACTCGTCGCCGCCGCCGCGCGTCCGGCCGCGGACGACGGCGATGTTGATGGCCGGCGACCGGGTCATGCGCACGACCATGTCGGTCCAGGTCGAGGTCGGAGGGCTGGTCGCCTCCATAGGGAAATCCAGGGCCTTCGAGAGGTCGAAGTGATTAATGAAGTAGCCCTCGATGTCGCTCGCGAAGAGCACGACCTTCACCTCCGGGTCGCGTTCCGTCTCCGTCACAACGGCGTGCAGCGCCGACACCAGTTCGGGAACGACGAGGTTAAAGGGCGGGTTCGAGATCGTCACCCGCCAGATCTGCGGCGTTCGCTTCTGCAGCCGGACCATGTCGGAGCCCGGTCGTGGCCCGGAGCCGACGCCCGGCTGTGGCTGGGCGGAGGCCTGTGAGACAAGGGGAAGTGTCGCGGCTGCTGCGGCGACCGACAGGAACAGGCGGCGATCAATCTCTGAGCTCAAGGCGTTCTGGTTGTGCGCCTCTGTCATTTGCTGTCTCCAGTTGTCAAAAGACATCGGACCTCGGGCAGCCGAGGCCCCCCGGGTTAGGAAGCGTCGGTCGAACCGGCGGTGTCGCCGATGCGGGCGTCGAGCCAAGCTTGGGTCTGCTGCAGGATCTCGTCCGACAGCGCCGGGTCGTCGACCGCGCGGGCGAGGATCAGGGCGCCGATCATCGCGGCCCACGATCCGACGGCCCCACGTCGCTTCGCCGCTCCGTCGGCGCCGGGAAACGCCTCAGTCAGGCGATCAATTTGGGATCTGAAGCCGTCGGCAATGGCAGCGCGCGACGCAGGCGTGTGATGGCGGATCTCCGCTGCGAGCCCTGCGGTCGGGCAACCGCCGGCGGCGTTGTCGCGGTGGCGAGGCGAAAGATACGCGGAAACGTAAGCGCGGAGATCGAGACCCTCGGCCGCTTCGACGACGAGCGCATGCGCAAGCGTCTTCGCGACGAGATCGTCCTTGGACGCAAAGTGCCCGTAGAACCCGCCGTGGGTGAGCCCCGCGGCCTTCATAACCTCTGCAACGCTGACCGCTTCGACGCCCTTCGCTCGGAACAGTGCGCTGGCGGCGTCCAGGATCCGGCGCCGGTTCTCGGCCATCTTCTCGCGCGTGACCCTCATCCCAAAATTCTCCAAGCGACGCCGTTGACAAAAACATGACGGCGATCATATTTGAAATCAATCATGATAACCATCATGTATGTGATACATTAGCAGAAAGTTTCAACGTCATGGCCGCTCTCTCAGTCGTCCTCGTCACCGGCGCCTCCACCGGCATCGGCGCGACTTACGCGGATCGCTTCGCCCGGCGCGGTCATGACCTCGTACTGGTCGCGCGCGACAAGGCTCGCCTCGACGCCCTTGCCGTTCGGTTGCGTGGCGAGACAGGCGTCACGGTCGACGTGCTGCAGGCGGACCTGACCCAGCCGGGGGATCTCGCTGCGGTCGAGACGAGGCTGCGCGACGACCGTCGCATCGGCGTGCTGATCAACAACGCCGGCGCGACCCTGGGCGGCGGCTTCGTCGACCAGTCGACCGACGACGTGGCGCGGATCGTGGCGCTCAACACCACCGCCGTTGTTCGTCTCGCCAGCGCCGTCGCGCCGAGGTTCGCGGAAGCAGGCGAAGGTGCGATCGTCAACGTCGGTTCGGTCGTCGGGCTGGCGCCGGAGTTCGGCATGACGGTCTACGGAGCGACCAAGGCCTTCGCGCTGTTCTTCTCCCAGGGGCTCAGCCTCGAGCTGGGTCCTAAGGGCGTCTATGTGCAGGCCGTGCTTCCGGCTGCAACGCGAACCGAGATCTGGGAGCGCAGTGGTGTGGACGTGAACACCCTGCCCGCCGTCATGGAGGTGGACGATCTGGTGGATGCGGCTCTGGTCGGGTTCGACCGGCGCGAGCCCGTCACCATCCCGCCGCTCCACGACGCCGGGCAATGGGACGCTCACCAGCTCACGCGACAGGCGATGATCCCGGGTTTCGCTCAGATCCACGCCGCGGAGCGCTACCGCGCCGCAAACTGATCGCGAGCCGAACCGGCTGCCTCCCCGCAGCGGGTCGCCACAACGTTCCGGAAAGGACCACTCATGACCGGCAATTCTCTCTTCGAGCCGTTCAAGCTTGGCGAACTCACTCTGGCGAACCGCGTCGTCATGGCGCCGTTGACTCGCAATCGGGCCGGAAACGGCTTCGTACCGGGCGACCTCGCGGCGGAGTACTATGCGCAGCGCGCCTCAGCGGGCCTAATCGTTTCCGAGGCTACTCAGATCTCCCAGCAGGGCCAAGGCTATCAGGATACGCCCGGCATCTATTCGCAGGCACAGATCGACGGCTGGCGCAAGGTCACCGACGCGGTGCACGGGAAGGGCGGCAGGATTTTCCTGCAGCTCTGGCACGTCGGCCGTGTGTCCCATGTCGATCTGCAGGAAAACGGCGCCGCTCCGGTCGCCCCCTCGGCGATCCGCGCGGAGACCCAGACCTTCGTCAACAACGGCTTCGCCGACGTGTCGGAGCCGCGAGCGCTGGAACTCAACGAGATCCCGGGCATCGTGAATGACTTCCGGAAGGCCGCGGCGAACGCCGTTTCAGCGGGCTTCGACGGCGTGGAGATCCACGGGGCCAACGGCTATCTCCTGGACCAGTTCGCCAAGGACGGCTCCAATGTCCGCACCGACGCTTATGGCGGATCGGTCGAGAACCGATCGCGGTTGATGTTGGAGGTCGCGGCCGCAGTCGCCGAAGAGATTGGTGCCGGGCGCACTGGCGTCCGGATCTCGCCCGTCTCTCCCTTCAACGGCGTTTCGAGCAGCGATCCGCAGGCGCAGTTCGATCACATCGTCGATGGTCTGGACGCGCTCGGTGTCGCCTACATCCATGTCGTCGAGGGCGCGACCGGCGGCCCGCGCGACGCGGCGCCGTTCGACTTCGGTTCGCTGCGCAAACGCTTCAGAAACGCATACATCGCGAACAACGGCTACGATCTGGAGCTGGCCACGCGGAGCCTCGGCGAGGGCAAAGCCGACCTGTTCGCCTTCGGACGCCCCTTCATCGCCAATCCCGATCTTGTAGACCGGCTGAAGACCAATGCGCCGCTCGCCCACCTGAATCCTGCGACGCTCTACGGTGGCGGAGCCGCCGGCTACACCGACTATCCGGCAATCGGCGGCTGACGCGCCGTCAGCCGCCGCTCAATTCCCTTCGCTCCCGGGTCTAGGCGCGGCAGGGCCGACGCGTCACGAATTGATTAAGCCCCCGATTCAAAACGAGGCGAAGTGTCATGAAGGCCTTCATCGTCGATCAGTACAAGAAGGTGCCGCTTCGTCTCGGCGAAACCCCGGAGCCGGGCGTCGGCGATCGTGACGTTCTGGTCGAGGTCAGGGCGGCGGGGATCAACCCGCTCGACTCTAAGATCCGCGACGGCGAGTTCAAGCTGATCCTGCCCTACCGTCCGCCCTTCGTTCTCGGCCACGACGTGGCCGGGACCGTCATGCAGGTCGGGGCCGCCGTGCGGCGTTTCAAACCGGGGGACGAGGTCTACGCGCGCCCGCGCGACGGCCGCATCGGCGCGTTCGCGGAGCGCATCGCAATCGATGAAGCGGACGTCGCCCTTAAGCCCGCGAACCTTAGCATGGAGGAGGCTGCGGCCGTTCCACTCGTCGCCCTGACCGCCTGGCAGGCGCTGGTGGAGAAGGCGAAGCTGAAGGCCGGGCAGAAGGTGCTCATCCACGCAGGGTCTGGCGGCGTCGGGGCCTTCGCGATCCAGATCGCCAAGCATCGCGGCGCCACGGTCGCGACGACCACCAGTACGGCGAACGTGGATCTGGTGAAGCAGCTCGGTGCGGACGTCGTGGTCGACTACAAGACCGAGGAGTTCGACAAGATCCTTTCGGGTTACGACGTCGTCCTCAACAGCCTCGACGGCAAGACGCTTGAGAAATCGTTGGCGGTGCTCAAGCCTGGCGGACTGCTGATCTCGATCTCTGGGCCGCCGGACGTCGCCTTCGCAAGGTCCCAGAACCTCGGCTGGCCGGTGCGCCTGGTCCTGCGCCTCCTAAGCGCCGGCATCCGCAGAAAGGCTCGAGGCCGCGGGATCGACTATTCGTTTCTATTCATGCGCGCCGACGGCGAGCAGCTCGGCCGGATCACGTCCTTGATCGAGGACGGCGCGGTGAGCGTTGTCGTGGACAAGACGTTCCCTTTCGGGCGGCTCAACGAGGCGATGGCCTATGTCGACACCGGCCGCGCCAAGGGCAAGGTCGTCGTGACGGTTAAGCCGGAAGGACAGTGAGGTGAGCGCTGCCACCGCGACGTCGCCGACGCAGGCCGGGAAGACCGCGCCCACCGTCGGATCACCGCTGCCAGCGAGACGTTCGCCTATCGCCGTCTAGGCTCCGAGGGCGACGCGCCCGTCGTGCTGCTCAGTCACTGGGGCGCGACGCTGGACAATTTCGATCCGCGAATCGTCGAGGGCCTCGCCGCGGCGCGGCCCGTGTTTGCCGTCAACTACCGCGGCGTCGGGGCATCGGGCGGCGCCGCCCCTCACACGGTCGCGAGATGGCCGACGACGTGATCGCCGTCATCGGCGCGCTCGGGCTCCGGAGTGTCGACCTAGTATGCTCGCGTTTCTGGACGCGCGACGGCTGTCGGGAGGACCCAACGGAGCGAAGCCGAATGTCCGTTTTCAGGCGGCATGCCACCTTCCGCTTCTGGCGCCGAGCGGTCGCCGAGGTCTGCCTGCGGATGACCCAAAGCGGACGTAGAGTGGAGCCGCTTACTGGACAGCTGAAGCGATTCGTTAGCGATCGCCCAGTTGGCCTTAGCGGCCTCGCGCCAGGCGTCGCCGGCCTCGATCTGGGCGGTGTAGCGGTCGTCGATCACCGTCCGGAAATCGACGGGGCGCGGGTAGAACCCAATCTTGGACAGCTTCTCGGTCACGACGAGCTCCGCCTTGAAGCCTTCGCCTCCCTCGTTGACCGGGTCAGCGTGAAGGCGCCGCTCTTCGCCGCGAACAGGGCCTCGCTTTCGCGCAGCTGCTTGGCCGTCCAGCGCATATCGGTTCCGGTGCAGCACCGCTGCCTGTGGCAGTCGGGGCTTCACGGCCGCGGGCGTCTTCGGATCCTCGTAGCCGACCGCGACGCGACGCTTGCGGCCCAGAACGCGCTGCTCGCGGCGGAGTCGCTCGGACTCGGCACGTGCTACATCGGCGCGCTAGCCCCTTTGGAGCCGCGGGTTCCCCGGGCCCGTTCGCGGTCCCGTCTGATGGAGGAACGGGGTAGATGACCTGAGGACTTGGTGCGCGCATGCACCGCCTATGTGCGGTCGAGCCGATCGAGAACCTTCTCGGGCGCAATGTTCCTTTCGGCATCCTTGACTTCCGCTTTATTTCTCACTGGGATGTCAAGCTTATCCGCGATCTCGCGGACCATCTGTATGAGCGTTGTGAGCTCTCGCTCCGTCAGTAGGTTGACGTGCAGATCCAGCTCCGACCGGCGTAGCGCTTGGGCGGCGTCGCGGTTTTGACTGATCAAGACGAAGGTCGACAGAAAGATCGCCTCCACCGACGCCACGGTGGCGAGAATGACGAAGGTTGGGTCGAAGGGCGCGAGGCCCGGCACGGAGCCGGTGTTGACGCCCACCCATGCCATGACGACCGCAGCGTGAATGTAGACAAACGCCATGCTGCCGCTCACAGCCGTGATCTTCTCTGCGATCGCTTCACCCAGAGAGCTCTTAGCGTCTCTCTCTTCCTTCCGCCGCTCGAGCGTGCCGATGTTCCGGTCCAGGACGGGGCTTAGATCTTCGTTCGCGGTCTTGTGGGTGACCCGGCTGTCAGTTCGATCGGCCCCGGTCTTCATCTCAGTGGCAATCCTATTGCTCTGGACCTCGTCGCCTCAGGCGGCTGCGCTTGTGGCGTCGGGGGCTTTCGCCCCTGTTGCGGGAGGTCAAAAGCATGGAGCCGTTCTCATGTTCCGGCAGGCTTTCTTATGAGATGAGCCGCTTTCCACGACGTTGGTCGTGGAGCCGCGCACTGGGCGTTACGCGCGCCCTCGCTTCAGTCCGAGGCGATGACGAGCAAGGCCGCTCGCCTCCGGATTCCGGGGGCGCCGAGATCGCGGCAACGCTCCTTATGCGCTGACGCTGCGCGGGCGGCGGGCCAAAAGGACGACGAGAACGCCGACCCTCACCCAAAGCCGACACCACCCCTCCATGGGCGCTGATGAGCGTGCCCAACAGCTCGGCGACACCAAGATGATAAGCTCGCGGTTCTCCGTCGCTGCTATGCTGAGCAATCCCGTCGGCAACGCCTTCCGGATACCGAAGCGGCCCCCGCGGGCGCCACTTCTCGCGCGCCTACACCACGGTGAAGTCTGCGTAGGTGATGAGCGCCTTGTTGTCCAAGGCCGCGAACTGGATGGCCGCCGAGCCCGTCAGGGAACCGTCGGCGTCGTAGAACAGCGCTCCAGTCTGGCGGTTGTAGAGGATGCGGTCGCTGGCGTCGAAGCTTGCGCCCGTGATCCCGATGTCCTTGAACGCGTTCTGGTCGAGCGCCCCGATCTGCAGGGCGCCAAAGATGCTGCGCGACAGCTGGATCGAGTCGTCCACGACGAGGAAATCCGCGATGTTGTCGATGTTGTTCGCGACAGCCGTGCTGAACACGAAGACGTCCTTTCCGCCGAGTCCAAACAGAGTGTCGCTCCCGCGGCCCCCATCCAACACGTTCGCGCCTGCATTGCCTCTAATGGCGTTCGCAAACTCGTTGCCCGTGAGCTTGAGCGCCTCAGTCCCCGCGTCGCTTATGGTGTGCAGGCGCTCGATCTCCTGGGCGCTTTCGAGCGCGTAGTCGACGCTCGTCAGGACCACGTCCGTCCCGCCTCCTGCGGCCTCGATCACCCGGTCGCCCGCCACGTTGACGTAGAACGTGTCGGCGCCGCCCAGCCCGGTCATGGTGTCCGCGCCGCCGCCGCCGTTCAGGGTGTTGCTTCCCGCATTGCCCTTCAGCGCGTTGACGAACTCGTTGCCCGTGAGCTTGAGCTCCCCGGTCGCCGCGTCGCTGGTGGTGTAGAGCCGCTCGATCTCCTGGCCCGTCTCGAGGGTGTAGTCGACGCTCGTCAGGACCGTGTCTGTCCCGCCCCCAGCGGCCTCGATGGCGCGGTCGCCGGCACCGTCGACGTAATAGGTGTCATTCCCCCCCAGGCCCGTCATGACGTCGGCTCCGCCGCCGCCGTTCAGGGCATTGCTCCCCGCGTTGCCCTTCAGCGCGTTGACGAACTCGTTGCCCGTGAGCCTGAGAGCCGCCGTGCCGGCGTCGTTGGTCGTGTAGAGGCGCTCGATCTCCTGCCCGGCCTCGAGCGTAAAGTTGA
>NZ_BAUX01000012.1 GCF_002897035.1 Methylopila sp. Yamaguchi | reverse complement strand
TATCCCCTGTGTGCCTTGGGCTCGCGCGGCTGGGCGGCCGCGGGCGCCGTCGCGAGCAGCAGGCCAGCGAGGGCGGCGCGAGGAACGGTCGACATGGCGCGCACCCTCGCGCGCGGACGCGGCGATCGCAAGCGCGTCATGCGAGCAGCGCCGCCGCGCGGGCCACGACGGCCGCGAGGCCGGGCGTCGTCTCGAGGGCGTCCAGGCGGTCGGGGCGCGCCCAGGCGATCTCCGTGGCCTCGGGACCGGCGGAGCCGTCGCCGGCGAGCCAACGCCCGGCGTAGGCGAGGATCGTCACGTGCCGCTCCACCACGCCCTCGGGCGAGCGCAGGATCACCTCGACCACGTCCGCGAGCGCGACCGCCTCTGCGCGAACCCCTGTCTCCTCGTGGACCTCCCTTACCGCCGCCTCCGCCGCGGTTTCCCCGAGCTCCACCATGCCGCCGGGAAGCGACCACAGGCCGATCGCGGGCGGCTTGCCGCGCCGGGCGATCAGCACCTCGCCGTCGCGAAAGCAGGCGAGGCTCGCCGCGAGCAGAGGGCGCGCGGGCCGGAGCCGTCCCTCGTCGTCGCTCACGTCGCGGGGGCGCCGTGGATCAGCGCGTCGGCGCGCGCCAGCATCGGCCGCAACTCCAGCGCCGCCGTCGGCCCGAGCGTCATGGCGGCGTCCTCGTCGGCCGATTCGAGCGCGTGCTGCACCTCGGTCAGCTTGGCGTCGATCGCCGCCACCGTGGCGTCGAAGGGCGCGCGGATTTGGCTCGGCGCGGCCTCGTAGGCGGCGACGGCGACCGCGCGCCCGCGGAAGCCGGAGCGCTCGAAATGCTCGCGGTAGCTCGCCGGCCGCCACGCCAACACGTCCTCGCGCATCTCCGGCATGTCGGCCAGCAGATCGAGCAGCATGGCGACTTCGTTGAAATGGTTGAGATAGTCGGTGGCGAGCCCGGTCAGGGGATGCACGTTCGCGGCCTTCAACGCCTCCGGCGTCAGCGCGACATCCGCGTCGGACCCAGGGGCGTTCTGAAGAAGCTCGGCGGCGATCATGGAGACGGCGGTTCCGGAGCGCGCGACGTCGTTCGCGCGCGTTTCACGCCAGATGATCGTGGCGTTTCGGTTTCCTGCAAGTTAAGCCTCGGCCTGCAAGGGCCTCAGGGGTTTTACGCATGTGTGGTCGCTACGCCCAAACCACGAGCCGCGGATCGCTCGAAGCGCTGCTCCGCGCCTCCGCCGACGCGGACTTCCCGGCGCGGTACAACATCGCTCCGACGCAGATGATTCCGGTCGCGCTGGTCGAGGACGGCGTGCGGCGCATATCGCTCCATCGCTGGGGCCTCGTGCCGGAGTTCGCGCCCGACGTCGCCTCGGGTCCGCTGATGTTCAACGCCCGGGCCGAGACGCTGGCGCAGAAGCCGGCCTTCCGCTCCGCGCTGCAGCGACGCCGCTGCCTCGTGCCGGCGGACGGCTGGTACGAATGGCGCGCGGTGGGCCGCTTCAAGCAGCCCTATCTCATCCGCCGGCCGGACCGGGCGCCCGTCATGTTCGCCGGGCTCTGGGAAAGCTGGACGCGGCCGAACGGCGAGGCGCTGCGGTCGGTCGCGATCGTGACGGTGACCGCCAGTCCCGATCTCGCCGTGGTGCATGACCGGATGCCGGCGGTGCTGCCGCCGGAGGCGTGGGAGGCCTGGCTCGACACGCGCGTCGACGGCCGCAGCCTCGCGCTGCGCGGCCTGCACCCCGCGCCGGTCGGAACCTTCGAAACGGTGACGGTGGGCGCGCGCGTCAATCAGGCGACGAACGACGGCCCCGAGGTGCAAGAGCCTGCGCCGGCGATCGCCGAACCCGTCGCCGACGCCCAGCCGCGGCTGATCTGAGTCGTCTTGGGCCGGGGGCGCGGTCAACGCAGGTTCTTGACGCTACAAGGGCATTCCCGAGCTCCCGACCCCACCCTGCTGATCTCAGCAAAGTCGGCGAGTGGATTCAGCGCGACAGCAATCATTCCGTGCGGACCGCAATCCAGGCCGTATGTCCCAGATCGCGCCGCCGAAAGTCGCCTATTATGCATGGCGAAAATCCGCAAGTCAGTGAACTTGGGCCGTGAACATGCGAGACCAACTACTGAGTGAAACTGTCGCCATGGCGCTCGGTGAATTGGAGCGTGATGGTGATTTAGCAATCATGTCGTTGAGCATTGAACCGATCGCGGATCGCATTTCCCAGGCTGTTCTCTCTGTTGTTCCCAATACAAAATTATCGCATCTAGAGCTGCTGGGAATTAGAAGTCTAATCCTTCATGCGATATCCGATAAGCACTTTTTCGACTGGGAGATGCCCATTTTGACCGGTTTTACTGCGGCTGAGTTCGAACGGATCGCCGAGAAGCTGCCTCAGGGTTGATTGAGCAGCAGATGGCCGGTTCGGTCTCAGCGATGGAACAAGCCTGAAAATCGTGCCTATGGCCGGCGTATCTGACTCGGTTTGGTTCACGCCGCCCAGTTTCCTACATCACACGCGAGACTACTCGCGAACGGTCTTCGCGCTTCCATCGCTTGAGTCAGGACGCTGCGCCGTCGAACGTTCGGGTCAGCGAGGAAGCGCGCGCTCGTCCGCGGCAAGCCTCCGCGCAGCATCCCGTTCCGCGGTCAGACCCCAGGGCGGGCGCAACCCTGGCGCCCTCCGCAGGCATTGGACACCCCCCGCGCCGGCGTATACGTACTTTAGTATTAATCGCCTCATAGGCGGTTGGAATAGTTCAAGAAATTGGTTCGCCGACGTCGCATGCAAGCATCCGGCGGGCGCCAGAAGCCCCCGGGAGCACCCCCCATGACCGACACTGGAAACACGCGTTCCGACGCCGCCAAGCCGCTTGGCCTCACGCGCCGTCGCCTTCTGGGGACCGCTCTCGGCGCCGGCGCCGCGTTCGTCGCCTACAAGTGGGCCACCGGCGGTCAGTACCGCGCCGAGACCGCCGACCGCAGCGTCGACGTCCTTCTGATCGGCGGCGGCGTCATGAGCGCGACGCTCGGCGTGATGCTTTCGGAGCTCGAGCCGGAGTGGCGGATCGAGACCTTCGAGCGGCTTAACGCCGTCGCCGAAGAGAGCTCGAACGGCTGGAACAACGCCGGCACCGGGCATTCGGCGCTGTGCGAGCTGAACTACACGCCGGAGGACGACAAGGGGAACGTCCAGATCGCCCGCGCGATCGACATCAACGAGCAGTTCCAGATCTCGCGCCAGTTCTGGGCGCACCAGGTCCGGACCGGCATCCTCGAAAATCCCCGCGCCTTCATCAACTCGACGCCGCACATGAACCTGTGCTGGGGCGCGGAGAACGTGGCCTTCATCACCAAGCGGGTCGAGGCGCTGAAGGCGAGCCCGCTGTTCGCCGGCATGGAGATCACCACCGACCCCGCGAAGATCGCCGAATGGATTCCGCTGTCCATGGCCGGCCGCAAGGACACCGCGAACCTCGTCGCCACTCGGTCGCCGCTCGGCACCGACGTCAATCTCGGCGAGATCACGCGGCAGTTCTTCGGGCATCTGACCGCGAAGCCGACCTTCAAGCTGACCACCGGCGTCGAGGTGCGCTCGATCACCCGGAACCCGAGCGGGACGTGGCGCGTCTCCGCCTTCGACATGACCGACGACGCCAAGATCCAGACGGTCGACGCGCGCTTCGTCTTCATCGGCGCCGGCGGCGCCGCGCTGCCGCTGCTGCAGCTCTCCGGCATCGAGGAGGCCAAGGCCTATGCGGGCTTCCCCGTGGGCGGCTCGTTCCTCGTGACCGAAAACCAACAGGTCGCGGCCCAGCATCTCGCCAAGGTCTACGGCAAGGCCGACGTCGGCTCGCCGCCCATGTCGGTGCCGCATCTCGACGCCCGCGTCCTCGACGGCAAGCGCGTCCTGCTGTTCGGGCCGTTCGCGACCTGGTCGAGCAAGTTCCTCAAGCACGGCTCCTACTTCGACCTGCCGGACTCCGTGACGCTGAGCAACGTCGCGCCGATGCTGCAGGTGAGCTGGAACGAGATCGCTCTCGTCAACTATCTCGCTGGGCAGCTCGTGCAATCCCATGAGGCCCAGCTCGCCGAGCTGCGCCGGTACTATCCGGAAGCGAAGGACGAGGACTGGCGCCTGTGGCAGGCCGGCCAGCGCGTCCAGATCATCTACAACGACCCCAAGAAGGGCGGCGTGCTGAAGCTCGGCACCGAGGTGGTGATGGCCAAGGACCGCTCGATCGCGGCGCTGCTCGGCGCTTCGCCCGGCGGCTCCACCTCGCCGGCGGTCATGCTTGGCCTGCTGGAGCGGGCGTTCCCCGATCAGGTCAAGGGCGCGTGGGGCGACAAGCTGCGCGCGATCATCCCGAGCTATGGGCGGAAGCTGAACGGCGATCCCGTCCTGCTGGCGTCGGTCTGGAAGGAGACCGCGGACGCGCTGCAGCTCGCGATTCCGTCCCCGGACATCAGCGGGGCGGTCGCAGGCGCCGCTTCGGCGCCCGGCGCGACGATGCCTGCCGACAACGAGGTGAAGCTTTAGGAGGCTAACCGCGATGACCGGAGGCGGCGGTAGGTTCTAGATCTTCGTCGAGCCCGACGACGTCGGTAATTCCCGGGTTTATCCAGGGAACCCAGGCTTAGTCATCAAGCGTCGCGTTGCCCGAACCCTGGATGCCCCGGATAAGCCGGGGCATGACGAGCCCGAGTTTGCGCGCATACGGCTGCCTAGGCGGACGCTGAGAACGTCAGCCCTTGGTCGAGAGCGCGCGCTCGTGGCGGGGGCGTTCGATGCGGTAGGCGTCCTCGAACACCGGAGGACGCGCGCATTCGGCCGGGATGCGCACGGCGTACGTGCGCTTGACCCAGCGGCAGGCGGCGTAGCCGTAGCCGCTCTCGCCGGCGTAGCAGATCTGCTCCTTGTACTTGGTCTCGACGATCTCAGGCGGCCCGCAGCGGTCGTCGACGCCGCCATGGGCGTAGAAGCCGGAGGACAGGGGGGCGTCGGCCGCGCGTACGCCGTTGGTCGCGATGATCTGAAGCACGATCGCGAACATCAGGCGGCCGGCCAGGCGGGTCATCGGCATCGGGCGGCTCCGGTCGGAGAAAACGTCGCCCCTGTCGTGACTCAGTCGGCGTTAAGACCGCGTTTCTTCAAGTATTACCCCAGGGTTAAACAGTCCCCTTGGATCAAGCGTTTTCTTAACCATACGCATCAGATCGAGCTCAACGTCGGTTTTTACTTGGACAAGCAGGCCTCGCTTGAGGCGGCCGACTCCATGCTCGGCGGCGATCGAGCCGTGATGGGCGTGGACGACCGCGTGGACCACCTGGTTCATGGCGTCCCAGCCGGCGAGGAACGTCGCCTTGTCGGCGCCCACGGGCTGGCTGACGTTGAAGTGGATGTTGCCGTCGCCGAGATGGCCGAAGGCCACCACGCGGGCGCCCGGCGCATGGGCCTCGACCGCCGCCGTCGCCTCCTCGATGAAGACGGCGACGCCGCCGAGCGGAACCGACACGTCGTGCTTGATCGAGCCGCCCTCGTGGCCCTGCACCTCGGACAGTCCCATGCGGAGGCGCCAGAAGGCGGCGGCCTGCTCGCCGGAGGCGGCGATGGCCGCGTCCTGCAGGAGATGCTTCGAAAAACCCTCCTCGAGGATCGCCTCCATCGTCGCGGCGAGGCCGACCGACAAAGGCGAGGACAGCTCCAACAGCAAGGTCCAGGGGTGCGGCTCGGCGAGCGGGTCGCGCGCGCCGTCGAGGTGCTTCAGCGCGAACGCGATCCCGATGCGCGGGATGATCTCGCAGCCGGTGAGCGCGGGACCCGCGTGGGCGCGTGCGATGCGGAACAGCTCCAGCGCGGCGTGGGGGGAGGCGAGGCCCACGAAGGCGGTCGCGGTCTCGCGCGGCGCGGGGAACAGCTTCAGCACCACGGCCGTCACGACGCCGAGCGAGCCCTCCGAGCCGATGAACAGGTGCTTGAGGTCGTAGCCGGTGTTGTCCTTCCGCAGGCGGCGAAGACCGTTCCAGATCCGTCCGTCCGGCAGCACCGCCTCGACGCCGAGCACGAGGTCGCGGGTATTGCCATAGGCGAGCACGGCGGTGCCGCCGGCGTTTGTCGCGACGTTGCCGCCGACCGTGCAGGTGCCTTCGGACCCCAGGCTGAGCGGAAACAGCCGCCCGACCTCGGCCGCGGCGTCCTGGGCGCGGGCGAGCGTGACGCCGGCCTCCACCACCATCAGATCGCCTTCGGCGTCGACCTCGCGGATGCGGTCGAGCTTGGCGGTGGAGAGCAGGATCGCCTCGCCGCTCCCGTCCGGCGTCTGGCCGCCGACGAGGCCGGTGTTGCCGCCCTGGGGGATCACGACCGTGCCGGTCTCATGCGCCAGCCGCACGATCGCCGCGACCTCTTCGGTCGAGCGGGGCGTGAGCACCAGCGCCGCCTTGCCGCGGTAAAGCCCGCGCGGCTCCGAGAGCTTCGGTTTCGCGGCGTCGGCGTCCAGCACGTCGCGGGCGGAGACCAGGGCTGCGAAGCGGGCGGCGAGCTCGGGCGACATGGGAAGCCTCCGTGGATCGAGCGTCATGTGGCATGGATCCGCGGAGGGTTGAAGGCCTCGGGGCCTTTACTCCGGCGACGTCCGCGGGGCCGCGGCGCGCTCCAGGCGGTCGCGGATGGCCTCGCCGAGGCCCTCGGCCGGGATCGGCGCGACCGCGATCGCCGCAGGTGCGGCCGCGTCGAGGCGGCGCAGCGCGGCGAAGAGGTTGGCGGCGGCCTCCCGCAGGTCGCCCGATGGGCTGAGGTTTTCGACCACGCCGGCGCTCTCCACGCCTGGCATGAGCGGACCGAAGGCGAGCAGCGCCTCGCCGGGGCGGACCTCCGTCGCGTCCAGGCGGACGGGCGCGGCGGGCGCATAGTGCGACAGCAGGCGGCCCGGGGCGAGCGGTCGCCCGGCGTCGTCGGCGAGGTCGCCGTCGAGCGGACGCCCAAGGACGCGTTCGAGCTCGGCGCGGGAGACGCCGCCGGGGCGGAGCAAGCGCACCTCGCCCCCGAAGCAAGCGACGATGGTGGATTCCACGCCGACATCGGTCGCGCCGCCGTCGAGTACGGCGTCGATGCGGCCGGCGAGATCGTCGAGCACATGGGCCGCCGTCGTCGGGCTGACGCGGCCCGAGCGGTTGGCGGAGGGCGCCGCGATCGGGCGGGCGGCGGCCGCCAGCACGGCGCGCGCCAGCGGATGCGCCGGCACCCGCAGGGCGAGGGTCGCGAGGCCGGCGCGGGCGAGATCGGACACCGGACAGTCGTCCGCGACCGGCACGACCAGCGTGAGCGGCCCCGGCCAGAACGCCTCCGCCAGCACCCGCGCATGGGCGTCGAAGCGGCCGAGCCGCATCGCGTCCGGCGTGCTCGGCACGTGCGAGATCAGCGGGTTGAAAGCGGGGCGGCCCTTTGCGGCGTAGAGGTCGGCGACCGCGCCGGCGTCGGTCGCGTCGGCGCCGAGGCCGTAGACCGTCTCGGTCGGGAAGGCGACGAGCCGACCCGAAGCGAGCAGCGCGCCGGCGGTCGCGGCCTCGGCCGGCGTCAGCCGCGCCGTGCGACGAAAGCCTGCCCCTGCGCCCGCGCTTGCCTCTTTATCCGCCGTCATCACGCCCTAAGCTCGCCCGCACGGCCCTAGGCCGCCGCCCGGCATTGCCCCAAGGCCCTCGGCGCCGTCAAGAGCGTCTTGGCTTTCGAGGCTTCAGGAGAGTTCAGCCCATGGCCTACCGCGCCCCCGTCGCCGACATCCTGTTCGCGCTCGACGCCGCGGGCTTCGCCGCGGCGCGGGAGGAGGGGGTGTACGGCGACCTTGACGCGGAGACGGTCGCCGCCGTCATCGGCCAGGCCGGCGCCTTCGTGGCCGACGTGCTGGAGCCGCTGGCGAAGGCCGGCGACCGCCAAGGCGCGCGCTTCGCCGACGGCGAGGTCACGACGCCGGCGGGCTGGGCCGAGGCCTACCGCCGCTGGCGCGAGGCCGGCTGGAACGGGACGCTCGCCTCCGAGGCCCATGGCGGGCAGGGTCTGCCGCTCTCGGTCTGGGCCGCGCTGACCGAGCTCTGGCACGAGGGCTCGATCGCCTTCGGCCTCGGGCCCATGCTGACGCAGGGCGCGCTCGAGGCGCTTGAGGCCCACGCCTCGGAGGAGCTGAAGGCGACCTACGTCGCAAAGCTCGTCTCCGGCGAGTGGATGGCGACCATGAACCTGACCGAGCCGCAGGCGGGCTCCGACCTCGCGCTGCTGCGCTCGCGGGCCGAGCGGGCAGGGGACGGGACCTACCGGCTCTTCGGCCAGAAGATCTACATCACCTACGGCGAGCACGACTGGGCGGAGAACATCGTCCATCTCGTGCTGGCGCGCCTGCCCGACGCGCCGGCCGGCACCCGCGGCATCTCCCTTTTCCTGGTTCCGAAGATCCTGCCGTGCGGCGAGCGCAACGACGTCGCCTGCGTCGGCGTCGAGGAGAAGCTCGGCATCCACGCGAGTCCCACCTGCACCATGGCCTATGGCGACAAAGGCGGGGCGGTGGGCTGGCTGGTGGGCGAGGAGCACCGTGGCCTCGCCTGCATGTTCACGATGATGAACAACGCCCGCCTCGGCGTCGGCCTGCAGGGCGTGGCGGCGGCGGAGGGCGCGACGCAGGCCGCGCTCGCCTTCGCGCAGGAGCGTCGGCAGGGGCGGGCGGAAGGCGTCGAGGGGGCCGCGCCGATCGCGGCCCATCCCGACGTCCGCCGCATGCTGCTCACCATGCGGGCGCTGACCGCCGCGGCGCGCGCGATCTGCTTCCGCGCGGCGGTCGAGCTCGACCGGGCGAGGCTGAAAGGCGACGAAGCGGCGGAGCGGCGTGGCAGCCTGCTGATCCCGATCGCGAAGGCCTTCGGCACCGACGTCGGCTGCGAAGTCGCCTCGCTCGGGATCCAGGTCCACGGCGGCATGGGCTACGTCGAGGAGACCGGCGCCGCGCGCTACCTGCGCGACGCGCGCATCACCCCGATCTACGAGGGCACCAACGGCATCCAGGCGATCGACCTCGTCGCCCGCAAGCTGCCGCTCGGCGGCGGCGAGACCGCGCGGAGCCTCATCCTGTCGCTGAGGGACACCGTGCGGCGCGTCGCGGAGGCCAACGATCCCGGCTTCGGCGCGACCGCCGTGCGGCTCGCGGAAGCGGTCGACGCGCTGGAGCACGCGACGCTGTGGCTCACCGGCGCGGCCCGCACGTCCGTCGAGACGCTGGCCGGCGCGACGCCCTACCTCCGGCTGTTCGCGCTCGCGGCCGGCGGCGCCGGTCTCGCCGAGGAGGCGCTGGCGGGCCTGCGCGCCGACGACCGTGCGGCGGGTCGCGTAGCGCTCGCCCGCTTCTTCGCCGAGAACCTCGCGGTCGCGGCCTCCGGCCTCGCCCGCACGGTGACCGAGGGCGCGGGCGCCCTCGACGGCGAAGCTGTGGACGCCGCGCTCAGCGCCTGACGCCGGGTTGGCGCCTGGCGTGCCAGCGCCATATCGTGCGAAGCCTGCGGCGCCGCGCCGCGGGCGAGCCTCATTCAACGCCGGAGCCGCGATGTCCACGCTCTATGTTTCGCACCCGGCCTTCGCCGATCACCTGACGCCGCCCGGCCATCCCGAGCGGCCGGAGCGCATGCGCGCGGTCGAGCAGGCGCTGGAGGCCGAGACCTTCCAGGCCCTCGCCCGCATCGAGGCGCCGCTCGCCGAGGCCTCCGTCGCGACGCTCGCCCACCCGGAGCCCTTCGTCGAGGCGCTCGACCGCATCCGCCCGCGCGAGGGCTCCGTGCGGATCGACGGCGACACCGTGATGAGCGTCGGCACCTGGGAGGCTCTGCTTCGCGGGCTCGGCGCCGTCACCCATGCGGTCGACGAGGTGATGGGGGCGCGCGCTCAGAACGCGTTCTGCGGCATCCGCCCACCCGGCCACCACGCCGAACAGACTACCGCCATGGGCTTCTGCTTCTTCAACTTCGTCGTCTGCGCCGCGCGCCACGCCCAGAAGACCTACGGCGCCGAGAAGGTCGCGATCGTCGACTTCGACGTCCACCACGGCAACGGCACCCAGGCGATCGTCTGGGACGACCCCAGCATCATGTACGCCTCGACCCACCAGATGCCGCTGTTTCCGGGCACCGGCGCACGGTCGGAGACCGGCGTCGGCAACATCGTCAATTGCCCGATGCGCGCCGGCGACGGCGGCGACAAATTTCGGGAAGCCTTCGACGACGCCATCATCCCCTCGCTGAAAACCTTCTCGCCGGACCTGATCGTGATCTCGGCCGGCTTCGACGCCCACAAGCGGGACCCGCTCGGCGGGCTGTGGCTGGTGGAGGAGGACTACAGCTGGATGACCAAGCGCCTGATGGAGGTCGCGGACGAGCACGCCAACGGCCGGGTGGTGTCGGTGCTGGAGGGCGGCTACGACCTGCAGGGTCTGGCGCAGTCCACGGCGGCGCATGTCCGCGCCTTGATGCGCGGGTGATCCGCCCGTATGTGAGGCCTCCGCGCCGGGAGGAGACCTGCAAGTGACCGACACCGCGACCGACGTCTCCACCCTCACCTTCGAGGCGGCGCTCGCCGAACTCGAGCGCATCGTCGCCCGGCTCGAGCAGGGGCAGGCGCCGCTTGAGGAATCCATCGAGATCTACCGCCGCGGCGAGGCTCTGAAGAAGCGCTGCGACGAACTGCTGGCCAAGGCCGAGGCGCGCGTCGAGATCATCTCGGTCGGCGCCGATGGCGGGGCGAAAGGCCTCTCGCCGCTCGATCCGGGGTAGCGTCGACCCCGGCTTCTCTGGCTAACGCTGACCCATCATGCTACCGCGGCCTTGCCGCTGATCTCCCCACTCCCTCCCGCCGGCGGAGCGCTCGCCATGCTCATCGTCTACGTCGCCCGCGACGGCGCGTTGCAGCGCGTCGATCCTTCGCCCGGCGAGCCGCTGCCCAGCGATCTGGTGTGGATCGACCTGATCTCGCCGACCCCCGACGAAGACAAGCTTGTCGAGGCGACGATCGGGGTCGGCGTGCCGACTCGCGAGGAAATGGTGGAGATCGAGCCGTCGAGCCGTCTCTACGTCGAGAACGGCGCGCGCTACATGACCGCCTCCGTGCTTTGCCACGTCGACACGCGGATGCCGTCGCTCTCCGCCGTCAGCTTCATCCTGACGCCGAAGGCGCTCGTGACGGTGCGCTATGAAGATCCGAAACCGTTCTCGCTGTTCGCCGCCCGCGCGTGCAAGGCGAACGGCGTGCAGCCGATCCGTACGCCCGAGGGGGTGCTCCTCGGCCTCTTCGACGCCGTCATCGACCGCATCGCGGACATCCTCGAGCGCGTGGGGGCCGACGTCGACGATCTCTCGCACCTGATCTTCGAGCGCGCGGGGGCCCAGGCCTACCGCAAGCCGTATCAGGAGCTTCTGAAGATGATCGGCCGCAAGGGCGACCTGCTGTCGAAATCGCGCGAAAGCCTCGTCACGCTCCAGCGTGTGGTGCTCTACCTTTCGGCCGAGATCGAGGGCGTGAAGCCCTCGAAGGAAACCAAGGCGCAGCTTCGCCCCATGCAGCGCGACGTGGCCTCGCTGATCGAACACGCCGGCTTCCTCGCCAACAAGGTCACCTTCCTTCTCGACGCCATGCTGGGGATGGTCAGCCTCGCCCAGAACGACATCGTCAAGCTGTTCTCGGTCATGGCGGTGGTGTTCCTGCCGCCGACCCTGGTGGCGTCGATCTACGGCATGAACTTCGAGACGATGCCGGAGCTCCAGTGGCGCTTCGGCTATCCGATGGCGCTCGGCCTCATGCTGATCAGCGCGATCGTGCCTTACATCGTCTTCAAATGGCGGCGCTGGCTCTAGGGCGTGAGCGGTTCAGAGCAATTACGCCGTCACACCCCCGCTCTGACGCGGGTACCAGGGGCCCGCGAGGCCCTTAGTCGGGTTGGCGAGTGGCGGCTCCCGGGCGACGCAGGCGCGTGACGGCGCGCCCGGGCCCGTCCGGCCGCCCAAAATGCCGTCCGGCGCTGGTTGAAATTTCATCACTTATTATCCCGGCGCGTGTTTAGTCGTCGCCTGACGACTGATCCCGCACCGGCTCCCGCAGATGCCCTGGTCTCCCGCAGCTTCGATCGATCTGCCGCTCCCCGGTTTGGCCACGCTGCTGCTTGCGTGCTGCCTGACCGGGTCGCTTGCGATCGTGTCGCTGGCGCGCATGGACGAGGCGTCCGAGGACGGGCGGATCTGGCGCGCCGGGCTCGCCGGCGCGGCGCTGGGGCTGTCGGCGTGGGTCGGCCATGCGCTCGCCCTGCTCGCGCTCGGCGGCGTCGAGGGAGCGGCCTATGATTTCCGCATCGTCGGAGCGTCGCTGGTGATCGCGCTGGTCGTCGCCGTGACCGCGGTCTATGTCACGGGCGCCGCCTTGACCGCCGGCGCGGTCGTGAAGGCGGCGATCGGCGGCGCGCTCTTCGGATCGGCCGCGGCGCTGGCGGCCTTTATCGGAGTCACCGCGCTGCGCGCCCCGGGACGCGCGTCGCTCGACATGGCCGCGTTTTCCCTTGCGACGCTCGTCGTCGTCGTCGGGGCCGCGGGCGCCTTCGCGTTGGCCGCGAGATTGAAGACGATCCACGGATACGCGCTCGCGGCCGCAGCCCTCGGAATGGCGTTGTTCGCCTTTCACGCGCTCTCGACCTTTGACGCCGTCGTGCGCCCGAACGCCCGGCTCCTGACCTTCCCCAACGCGATCGACGGCATGCAGCTTGCCTTCGTCGCCGCCGCCGTCAGCGTGGTTTCGCTGATCGCCGCCTTCGTCGGCGTCATGGCCGACGGGCGCTTCGGGGCCGGCGGCAGCCAGCAGAACGCCCGCGACCGCGCCTTCGCCGACCTGACCAACGAAGGCCTGGTGATCTGCGAGGACCAGCGCATCGTCGACGTCAACCTGGCGGCGGCCCGTTTGATCGGGCTCGATCCCGCGGTGCTGCGAGGCCGCGCGCTGCGCGACTTCCTCGCGGCGCCGGATCCTGATCGGCTGCTGTCGGCGAGCTTCGCCAAGCCGCAGGAGGCCCTGCTGAAGGCCACCGGCCGCGAGACCGTTCCGGTCGAGATCGCGAGCCGCGACATGGCGCTGGAGGGACGGCTCCGCCGCGTCTACACGCTCCGCGACCTCTCCGAGCAGCGCCGCAACGAACATCGCATCCGCCACCTCGCCTACCACGACCCGCTGACCGGCCTCGCCAACCGGGCCGCCTTCAACGAGGCGCTCGCGGCCGCTCTGAAGCGGGGCGGCGAGGTCGCCCTGTTCTGCGTCGACCTCGACAAGTTCAAGGAGGTCAACGACGTCTTCGGACACGCCGCGGGCGACGACCTGCTCCGCACGGCGTCGCGCCGGATCGTCTCGGCGGCGCCCGACGCCATGACCTTCCGCCTCGGCGGCGACGAGTTCGTCCTGATCGGCACCGGCCCCGACGCCGGCGACGCCGACAAGCTCGCGGCGCGGCTGACCGAGCGCCTCAACACCGAAACCGTGATCGCGGGCAAGACCATCCGCTGCGGCGCGAGCGTCGGCTACGCCGTCTATCCCCATCACGGCTCCACGACCGACGCCCTTTTCGCCAACGCCGACAGCGCGCTCTACCGGGCGAAGGCCGAGGGGCGGGGCTTGGCGCGCGGCTTCGAGCCCGAGATGGACCTCGCGCTGCGCGAGCGCCGGGCCCTGCAGCAGGACCTCGCCACCGCGATCTCGCGCGACGAGATGTTCCTGCACTGGATGCCGCAGGCGAACACGCGGACCGGCGAGATCGTCGGCTTCGAGGCGCTGCTCCGCTGGAAGCACCCGACGCGCGGCGTGGTGTCGCCCGCCCAGTTCATCCCCGTGGCGGAGGAGACGGCGGCGATCGTGCCGATCGGCGAGTGGGTGCTGCGCCGCGCCTGCCAGGATGCGGTCGGCTGGATCAAGCCCGGCAAGGTCGCGGTGAACCTCTCGCCGGTGCAGTTCCAGCACGGCGACATCGTCGAGCTGGTCCACGGCATCCTGGTCGAGACCGGATTGCCGGCGAAACGCCTCGAGCTCGAGATCACCGAGGGGGTTCTGCTCGACAACCTGTCGAGCGCGCTCCACACGCTGCGGCGGCTGAAGGCGCTCGGCGTCCAGATCGCCATGGACGATTTCGGCACCGGCTACTCGTCGCTGTCCTACCTGCAGTCGTTCCCGTTCGACCGCATCAAGATCGACGCCTCGTTCATCCGGCAGCTTTCGACCAGCCCGCAGGCCAAGGCCATCGTGCGCGCGGTCGTGGCGCTCGGCGAGAGCCTCGACATGCCGATCACCGCCGAGGGCGTGGAGACCGCCGAGCAGCGCGCCTTCCTGGCGGAGCTGAACTGCGAGGAGATCCAGGGCTATCTGATCGGGCGCCCGAGCCCCGTGGTGTCGTTCGACGGCTTTATGACCCGGAACCGAGCCTTCGCGACCCGCTGAGCCCGGACGGCGCCGGCCGCGCGCTCAGACGTGCTGGCCGCCGTTGATGTGGATCTCGGCGCCCGTCACGTAGGACGAGTTCTCCGTGCAGAGGAAGTAGATCGTCTTCGCGACCTCGTCCGGCGTGCCGAGCCGGCGGAGCGGGATCTGCGCCACGATCCTGTCGGTGCCGGGAGAGAGAATCGCCGTGTCGATCTCGCCCGGCGCGATGGCGTTGACGCGCACGCCGAGCGGCCCGAAGTCCGCCGCCATCTCGCGGGTGAGCGACGCGAGCGCCGCCTTTGACGTGGCGTAGGCCGCGCCCGCGAAGGGGTGGACCCGGCTGCCGGCGATCGAGGTGACGTTCACGATCGAGCCCTTGGCCGCCGTGAGCTCGGCGGACAGCCCGCGGGCCAGCATGATCGGCGCGAAGAAATTGACCTGGAACACGGTCTTCCAGTCGTCGAGCGCCGTCTCGAGCCCGTTCAGACGGCCGCCGCCGGGGGCCTTGGGGGAGATGCCGGCGTTGTTGACCAGGGCGTGGATCAAGCCGCCGTCGAGCCGGCTTTTGATTTCGTCGATCGCGCGGACCGTGTCGTCCACGTCGGACAAGTCGACCTGGACATGGTCTTCGGGCCCTGCGCCCCAGGGGCACTCCTCGGGAAAATGGTGCCGGGAGCAGGTGATGACTCGCCACCCCGCGGCGGAGAATCGCTTCACCGTGGCGTGGCCGATGCCGCGGCTCGCGCCGGTCAGCAGCAGAGTCTTGCGCGGCTCGTTGGAGCCCGACGCCCGAGGGCGCGGCGCGGGGGAGGCGGTCGGCGCAGCGGCGTGCGTCGCCGTGGGCGCGGCGGCGATCGGGGCCGGGTCGCCGGGGCGCGCGCCGGTCATCGGGCAGACGCCGGGCGCCGCTTGCGGCTTCGGCTCGGTCGGGCTCATCGCTGATCCTGCGCGGGAGGTCACGGATAGAGGCGGGTGCGGGTCCAGGAGCCGTCCGGCTGGACCGCGAAGGTCGCGCGGTCGTGCAGGCGGAACGGCATATCCTGCCAGAACTCGATCGAAATGGGGATGATGCGGAAGCCCGTCCAGTGCGGCGGCCGCGGCGGCTCCTCGCCCTCGAACCGCGTCTCGAAGGCCGCGACCGCGTCTTCGAGCTCCCGGCGGGACTCGAGCGGGGCCGACTGACGGGACGCCCAGGCGCCGATCCGGCTCAGCCGCGGCCTTGTGGCGAAGTAGGCGTCGGCCTCGGCCTCGGTCACCCGCTCGACCGGCCCGCGGATGCGAATCTGCCGCCGCAGCGACTTCCAGTGGAACACCGCCGCCGCCTTCGGCTGCGCCGTGAGCTCGCGGCCCTTGGCGCTGCCGACATTGGTGTAGAACACGAAGCCGCGCCGATCGAGGCCGTTCAGCAACACCACCCGCACGTCCGGCAAGCCGTCCGCGTCGACGGTCGCGAGCGCCATGGCGTTGGGATCGTTGATCTCCGCCGCGACGGCCTCCGCCATCCACGCGTCGAACGCTTGGAAAGGATCGTCTGTGGCGTGGAAGTCACTCGACATTAACCGCTCCTGCCGTTCAGTTCGTACCGTAATCACGGAGTTTACGAGTGCGGATGCGTAGCCTGTATCAGCGTTTGTCCGACAGCGAACGGTCTACACGAGCGGCCGGCCCCTCGCGAGCGGCGCTCCGCCGCGGGGGCGGGCTCGTCGCGGCTCTCGGGCTGGCCCTGCTCGCCGGCGGCTGCAGCGTGTCCTATCCGTTGTTCGGCTCGGACGCGGACGAGCTGAAGACGGGGAGCATTCGCCGCCCCGCCGCCGAGCGGCAGGCGGACGATTTCAAGTACGAAGGCGAGACGAAGAGCGCCGTCACCTCGGCCCCGCTCGCGCCGCCGCCGGGCGTCGCCTCGGCCGCGCCGTCGGAGGCGCCCAAGCCTGCGGCCTATGCGCCCGCCGCACCCGCCGGCGAGCCCGCAGCGCCTCCTCCGGGACTGACCGCCTCCGACTGGGGCTACGCCCGCGGCGCGCTCGGCCTCGCCATGACGGCGGACGCCGTCAACGCCTCCGTGCCCTGGGCCAATCCGGACAGCGGCTCCTACGGCTCGTTCGTGGCCTCAGCCGCGGTCAGCAACGCCAACGGCGCCACCTGCCGGCCCTTCGTCGCGAGCCACAGCGCGAGCGGCCGCGAGCAGCGGCTCGAGGGCACGGCCTGCCGCACGGCCGCGGGCTACTGGGAGGCGGTGGCGATCCGCACCACTGCAAGCCGCTCACTCTGATCCTACGCGCTGACTGTTGCATTCCAGTCACAGCCGATCCACATTGACGGCGACACGCGTCGCGCCTCTGCCCGGGGGCGCGCCCAACATCAATGACGGTGACGAACGACCCGATGCGCGATCCCTATGACGTGCTCGGCGTGACGCGCTCGGCGACGTCCGCCGACATCAAGAAGGCCTTCCGCAAACTCGCCAAGGCCTGGCATCCGGACCAGCGGCCCGACGATCCCAAGGCGAAGGAGCGCTTCGCCGAGATCAGCTCGGCCTACGAGCTGCTGTCCGACGAGAACAAGCGCGGCCAGTTCGACCGCGGCGAGATCGACGCCGAGGGCAAGCCGCGGTTCCGCGGCTTCGAGGGCGCCTCCGCACGTCCTGGCGCCGGGGCCCGCGGCTCCCATTTCGAGTTCGACCTGGGCGGCTCCCCGTTCGGCGGCGCGCGCCGTGGCTTCGGCGGCGGAGGGGGCGGTGAGGACATCTTCGAGGACATTCTCGGCGCCTTCGGCGGCCGCCGCCCCCGCGGCGGCGCCGGTTTCGGCGGCGAGCCGCCGCGCGGCGAGGACGTGACGGCGGAGATCGCCGTGCCGTTCCGCGAATGGGCCCGGGGCGCGAAGCGCCGCGTGCGGCTTCCCACGGGCAAGGAGCTCGAGGTTTCGGTGCCGGCCGGCATCGAGGAGGGCAAGTCGATCCGGCTCAAGGGGCAGGGCCAGGCGAGCGGCTTCGGCGGCGCGCCGGGCGACGCGCTGGTCCGGGTGCGCGTTGCGCCCGACCCGCAGTTCCGCGCCGAGGGCCGGGACGTGCGCGTCGAGGTTCCGGTTGCGCTCTACGAGGCGGTGCTGGGCGCTAAGGTGCGCGTGCCGACGCTCGACGGCGCGGTGGAGCTCAAGGTCCCCGCGGGCTCCGACGGCGGCCGCACGCTGCGCCTGCGCGGCAAGGGCATCGGCGCCGAAGGATCCGCAGGCGATCTTCTGGTGGAGCTCCGCATCGCGCTTCCGCCGGGCGGCGACCCGAAGCTTGAAGAGCTCGCCAAGCGGCTGCGCGACGAGGCGCCTTACGACCCGCGCGGCTGAGACCCGCGGGAAGGCGAACGGCGGCTCCGGAGCCGCCGCAAGCCGGCTTACAGCCCGAGCTCCGTGAGCCCGGGAAAGTCGTCCGGGCGGGGTCCCTTGGGCCACAGGAACTTGCGCTCGCTTTCCCTGATCACGACGTCGTTGATGCTCGCCTCGCGGCGGCGCATCAGGCCGCGCTCGTCGAACTCCCACTGTTCGTTGCCGTAGGAGCGGAACCAGTCGCCCGCGGCGTCGTGCCACTCGTACTGGAAGCGGACCGCGATGCGGTTGTCGTGGAAGGCCCAGAGCTCCTTGATGAGGCGGTAATCCAGCTCCTTCGCCCACTTGCGGGTGAGGAACGCCACGATGGCGGGTCGACCGGTGAAGAACTCCGAGCGGTTCCGCCAGGTGCTGTCCTCGGTGTAGGCGAGCGAGACCTTCTCTGGATCGTGGGTGTTCCAGGCGTCTTCGGCCTTGCGGGCCTTGAGGGTCGCGGTTTCGAAGGTGAACGGCGGCAGCGGCGGACGCGTGTCGCTCATTGGATCTCCCCGGCGGTTGAATGCGTATGGAGTGCAGCGCACCATGGGCCCGAGCGTCCGTCAACGCGTCTGTGGCCACGCCCTTGGGGTGGAATGAAACGTGCTGTGATGAACGGGGGACCGCGGCGGCTTGAAGGCCTTGAGGCCCTATGCCATAGCGGGCCAATTCCGCGATAACGCGCGCTGTGAGGGTGTTTTGATGACCGATGTCCAGGGCTTGATGGCCGGCAAGCGGGGCCTTGTGATGGGCGTCGCGAACAACCGATCCATCGCCTGGGGGATCGCCAGAGCCGCGGCGAAAGCCGGCGCCAAGCTCGCTTTCACCTATCAGGGCGACGCCCTGAAGAAGCGCGTGGAGCCCCTCGCGGCGGAGCTGGACGCCCATGTCGTCGGCCACTGCGACGTGACCGATCCCGCAAGCATCGACGCGGTTTTTGACAAGACCGGCGAGCTGATGGGCGGGCTCGACTTCGTCGTCCACGCCGTCGCCTTCTCGGACAAGGACCAGCTCGACGGCCGTTACGTCGAGACGACCGCCGAGAACTTCCACAAGACCATGTTCATCTCCTGCTATTCGCTCACCGCCGTCGCGCAGCGGGCGGAGAAGCTGATGGGGAACGGCGGCTCGATCCTGACGCTGACCTACTACGGCGCCGAGAAGTGGATGCCGCACTACAACGTCATGGGCGTCGCGAAGGCCGCGCTTGAGGCCTCCGTGCGCTACCTCGCGGCCGACCTCGGCCCGGGCGGCATCCGCGTCAACGCAATCTCGGCCGGCCCGATCAAGACGCTGGCGGCCTCAGGCATCGGCGACTTCCGCTACATCCTGAAGTGGAACGAGTACAACGCCCCGCTGCGCCGCACGGTCTCGATCGAGGAGGTCGGCGACTCGGCGCTCTACCTGCTGTCCGACATGGGCCGCGGCGTCACCGGCGAGGTGCACCATGTGGACGCGGGCTACCACATCGTCGGCATGAAGAACCCCGACGCGCCGGACATGTCGGTCGCGGGGTGACGGCTCCGCTGGTCGTCGTTCGCCACGGCGAGACCGACTGGAACGCCGAGGGGCGGCTGCAGGGCCAGACCGACATTCCGCTGAATGGGCGCGGCCGCGACCAGGCGGACGCCGTGGGCCGCACGCTGAAGGCGGCGCTCGGCGACGCCGCCGGCTACCGTTTCGTCGCGAGCCCGCTGTCGCGCGCCTCCGAGACCATGCGGCGCCTGCGCGCGGTTCTCGGGCTCGACCCCGACGCCTTCGACCGCGATCCCCGCCTGAAGGAGCTGTCCTTCGGAGCCTGGGAGGGCTCGACGTTCCGCGAGCTCAAGCGCCGCGATCCGGCGAGCGTCGCCCGCCGCGCCAGGACCATTTGGGATTTCCGGCCGCCCCAAGGCGAGAGCTACGCCGACCTGTCGCTCAGGGTGAGCGAGGCGGTGGAGGCGCTCGACGGGCCGACGGTGCTCGTCGCCCACGGCGGCGTCTCGCGCGTGCTGCTGACGCTGCGCGGCGGCGTCGATCGCGCCGCCGTCCCCGACATGGCGATCGTGCAGGGCCGCGCGATCGTGTTTGACGACGCCGGCTGGCGCTGGACGTCGTAAGGCGCGGCGGCGGCGTCATTCCCGCAAGCCGGGTCTCAAGGACTTGGGATTGGGGCTAAGTCGCGGCCATGCCGTCGTCATTGATCCTAAGCGGAGCGGAATCTGAACGCGGGCGACTAACGGCCCTGCGCTATCCGGACTAAATCTGGGTCCACAATCTTTTTCGAACTTTCCAAGTATTTTTCATAACTGATCCTGCCGTCGCGGTAGGCCTTTATGAAGCGTTCGCAGAAAACATCAGGCGAGCGCTCTGATGGCAAATTCACCAAAAGGTTGATGGATTGATGGAGCTGCGGGTTGCGGCGTACCTTGGCGGCGCACTCGGCCGTGACATGTCGCATGGCCGCAGGACTTCCGATCAAGACCTCGCGTCCCGCCGCGAACGTTTTAGGATCGACGGCCGCTGCGCATCCCCCTAACAACACGACGCAAGCGGCGATGCCCGCCGCTCCAACAAACTTCATGCGCTCTTCCCCCATTCGTAGAGTGCGGTGAATCAGACGGCCTATTATGGATTGCACAGTAAATCTTCGCAATTGCCCGGAACGTTGGTGAGCCTGTTGTTGGACGTTCTTTAGCGCGGTTTGCTCTTCAAGCACTTCGAATCGGCTGAAGCGCATAGCCGCCGACCTGAGCGCTACTGGAACGACGAACGCCGACGGGCGGGGCCCGTCGGCGTTCTGGAGAGCGGAAGGTCGGGCCGAGACAGCGACGTCCCGGCCCAATTCTGATCAGGCCGCGGCGGCGGCCTTCTCGGTCGGAACTTCCGAGATCGTCTTGAGGACCTGCGAGGCGATCGCGTAGGGGTCGCCCTGCGAGTTCGGGCGGCGATCCTCGAGATAGCCCTTGTAGTCGTTCTTGACGAAGGAGTGCGGCACGCGGATCGAAGCGCCGCGGTCAGCGACGCCGTAGGAGAACTTGTTCCACGGCGCGGTCTCGTGCTTGCCGGTCAGACGCTTGTCGTTGTCCGGGCCGTAGACGGCGATGTGGTCCATCAGGTTCTTGTCGAAGGCCGCCATTAGGGCCTCGAAGTAGTCCTTGCCGCCGACCGTGCGCATGTACTCGGTCGAGAAGTTGCAGTGCATGCCGGAGCCGTTCCAGTCGGTGTCGCCCAGCGGCTTGCAGTGATACTCGATGTCGATCTCGTACTTCTCGGTCAGGCGCTGCAGCAGGTAGCGCGCCATCCACATCTCGTCAGCGGCCTTCTTGGAGCCCTTGCCGAAGATCTGGAACTCCCACTGGCCCTTCGCGACTTCCGCGTTGATGCCTTCGTGGTTGATGCCGGCCGCGAGGCACTGGTCGAGATGCTCCTCGACGATCTCGCGCGCGATGCCGCCGGCGGCCGCGTAGCCGACGCCGCAGTAGTACGGGCCCTGCGGGGCGGGGTAGCCCTGCTCGGGGAAGCCGAGCGGGCGGCCGTTCTGGTAGAAGAAGTACTCCTGCTCGAAGCCGAACCAGGCGCCTTCGTCGTCCAGGATGGTGGCGCGCTTGTTGGTGGAGTGCGGGGTGACGCCGTCCGGCATCATGACTTCGCACAGCACGAGCGCGCCGTTGGTGCGGGCCGGATCCGGATAGACCGCGACGGGCTTCAGCACGCAGTCGGAGCTGTGGCCCTCGGCCTGCATCGTGGACGAGCCGTCGAAGCCCCAAAGCGGCAGCTGCTCGAGAGACGGAAAGGAGTCGAACTCCTTGATCTGGGTCTTGCCGCGGAGGTTCGGCACCGGGGCGTAGCCGTCGAGCCAGATGTACTCGAGCTTAAACTTCGTCATTTCGAGCCTCTCAGAAAGCGTATGACGCGAGGGGTCCAGAATCTCGGCGCGGCCGGTCGCCCGCCGACGCGAGCGTCGACGACCGCACCCTCCCAAAGCAGTAAACATGCCAGTTGGCGGGGCGCCGGAGGCGCCGGCCCCTGGTCCGATCGCGTGCGGGCCCTATGTCGGAAAGGACGATGACGGCCTCCCGCGTGGCCGAGGCTTCGTGCCGCTTGCCGAACCCGACCTGAAATCAGTCGCTTAAGCAGCGCCCCATGAGGGCCGCGTCTGCGCGCCGGGGTTCAGGCGCCGGAAGGCCTGATCGCTGTTAGAGATCGCTGTCAACCCTCGGCGCTGCATGACGAGCGCCTGCCTAATGTGCATGCGCGCGGGACGCGCAACGGGCCGCGAAATGCGCGGCGGAACCGAGCATGCTGATAGTTTAGCCAACTTCTGCTTTTTTACTAGGCAAACAGATCAAAAACTACGCACACTTCCCATATCACGAGTAGCCGGGCCCTGAGGCTCGCGACGTAGAGGAAAGGTTGATGCGATGACTTCGGCTCACAGCCCCCAGCCCACGGCCAAGATCTATTCGTTCCCGCAGAACCGCATCGCGGCTGCGGACGCGCGCCGAAAGGCGCAGTTCGCCGCCGAGATCCGCGCCGCCGTCCAGGCGCCCGTGGTGCAGACCGGCGCCTGGTATCACGACGAAGCGATCCGGGACTCAAAAGGGGTGAGGCCGAATTAGGCCGCGACGGATCCGATGCCGAAGCGCCGGGATCCGCACCACCGACGACGCGACTGAAGAGGGCCGGCGCTGACGCGTTTCGGCCCTTTTTCATGGCGCCTAACGGCGCGCAAAGACCGCCACCGCCTCGACGTGGGCCGAATGCCTGAACTGGTCGACGGGCGTGACGCGCTCCAGCGCGTAGCCGCCGCGCGTCAGGATCGCCGCGTCGCGGGCGAGCGTCGCCGCGCTGCAGGACACCGCAATCACCTTTTTCACGTTCGACTCGGCCAGCATCCGCGCCTGGGCCTCCGCGCCCGCCCGCGGCGGATCGAACGCGACGGCGTCGAAGCGGGCGAGCTCCGCCGCCAGCAGAGGGCGCCGGAACAGGTCGCGCGCCTCGGTCGTGACCCGCTTCAGCCCGGACGCGCGGCGCGCCGCGGTATCCAGGGCGGCGATCGCCTCGCGGCCGCTTTCGACGGCGTGGACCTCGGCGGTCTCGCTAAGCCGCAGGGCGAAGGTGCCGACGCCCGAGAACAGGTCGGCCACCCGCTTCGCCTTGCCGATCGCCTCCGTCACGAGCGCGGCCAGGACGGCCTCTCCCTCCGCGGTCGCCTGTAGGAAGGCGCCCGGCGGCGGCGCGACCAGCGCGCGTCCCATCGCGATTTCTGGACGCCGCCGCTCGACCACCACGTCGCCGTGGATCGCGAGCCGCGCCAGGTCGAGGCTCTCGGCCAGGGCGACGAGCTTGAGCCGCAGCGCCTCGGGCGGCGAGCCGGAACCGCGGACGTCGACGTCGAGCCCGCCGCCCGTGCCCGTGGTCACGATGTCGAGCGGCTTCTTCCGAGACGACAGCGCGGCCGCGACCGCGCGGGCGACCGGCAGCGCGCGGGCGAGCGAGGGCGCGAGCAGCGGGCAGGCCGCGATCGGGGCGATCGCGTGACTGCGCGCTTCCGCGAAGCCGACATGGATCCGGCCCGTGGCGTCGGCGCGGGCGTGGAAGGTGGCGCGGCGGCGCCCGGCGCCATGGGCGTCGAGAGTCGGGTTGACCCGGTCCGCGACGTCGAGCCCTTCGCGCAGGAACGCGTCGATCAGCAGCCCGCGCTTCCAGGCGAGAGCGGCCGGCTGGGCGAATTCCTGGATCGCGCAGCCGCCGCAGCGCGGAACCTCGGGGCAGTAGGCCGCGACGCGGTCCGGCGAGGCCTCGATCACGCGCAGCAGCCGGGCGCGCTCGCCGCGGCGCTCGACCTCGACGGTTTCGCCGCCGAGCGCGCGGCCGACGAACACCGCGCCCTCGGGCGTGTCCGCCACGCCGTCGCCGCGGTGGCCGAGGCGAGCGACGGCGAGGGTCTGGATTACGGCGGGCTCACCCATGGTCGGGCCCTCGGGCGCCGCCCGCCCGGTCCGCCGCCAGCAGGTACTCCACATTGCCGTCGCCGCCGGCGATCGGGGAGGGGACGACGCCGCGCACCTTAAGCCCAGCCGCGCGCACGAGGTCCTCGGCGGCCTCGACCACGCGGCGCCGCGCGGCCTCATCCTTCACGACGCCGCCCTTGCCGATGTCCTTCTTCCCTGCCTCGAACTGCGGCTTCACCAGCGCAACCAGCGTCATCGCCGGGGCCGCGAGCGCGAGCGCCGCCGGCAGGACCACGGCTAGCGGAGCGAAGCTCACGTCCATCACAACGAGCTCCGGCGGCTGCGGCAGAGCGCTCGGGTCGAGCGCGCGGATGTCGACGCTCTCGAAGCTCGTCAGCCGAGGATGCCCCTGCAACCGGGGGTGCAACTGGTCGCGGCCGACGTCGACGGCGGCGACGTGCGCCGCCCCCCGGGCGAGCAACACCTCAGAAAACCCTCCGGTCGAAGCGCCGACGTCGAGCGCGTGGAGGCCGTCGACGTCGATCGCGAAGATGTCGAGCGCATGGGCGAGCTTCACCCCGCCGCGCGAGACGTAGGGGTGCGCAGGCTCCGCCGCGATCGTCGCGTCGCGCGGCAGCATGTCCGACGCGCGGGCGACGGGGGCGCCGTCCGCCGTCACGCCGCCGGCCGCGATCGCCGCCTGCGCCTTCGCACGGCTTTCGAACAGGCCGCGCTCGACCAGAAGCAGGTCGGCGCGGCGACGGGGAGAAGCGGAGGACGATGGGGGCATCGGCGAAGTCTTTAGCAAAGCCGCGCCCGCACGACACGCGAGTTTAACGCCGCCGCCGGCATCAAGAGGCAAACCGTACGCTCGACGCCCAGGAGAGGCCGCATGCCGACAGGAGGTTTCGCTCCCACCGAGCGCCGGGTCGATCGACGCCGGGTCCTCGGGGGGATCGCCGGCGCGGCGGCAGTCGGCCTCGCGCCAGGCTTCGCCGACGCCCTGCCGGGCGCGCTCGACGCGGCGACAGTGGGCGTGAAGCCCGGCGACGGCGACCAGACGCGCGCTTTGACCCGGGCGTTGGAGCGGGCGGCCCGGGAGGGGCGCCCGCTCGCCTTGGGGCCTGGCGTATACCGCGCAGCGCGGCTCGCGCTGCCCGACGGCGCGGTCTTGATCGGAGCGCCCGAGGCGACCCGGCTCGAACTGAGCGAGCCCGGACCGCTGCTCGTCGCGCGGGGCGCCGCTCGGGTCGCGCTGCGCGGGCTGGTGCTCGACGGCGCGAACATTCCTGGCGGGTCCCAGCTCGGCGTCATCCAGTTCGAAGACGTCGCCGCCGCGCTTCTGGACGAGGTCGCGGTGGTCGACGCCGGCGGCTCCGGAGTCGTCATGCTGCGCTCGGGCGGCGTCGTCCGCGCGAGCCGCGTCGAGAACGCCCGGCACGCGGCTCTGTTCTCCTTGGACGGCCGAGGGCTCACGGTGACCGACAACCTGATCCGCGGCTGCCGGAACAACGGGGTGGTGATCCGCCGCTCGGCCAAGGGCGAGGACGGCTCGATCGTGTCGCGGAACCGGATCGAAGGCACGGGCGCTCTCGACGGCGGGCTCGGCTGGAACGGAAACGCGGTGAACCTTTCCAAAGCCAGCGGCGTCATCGTCTCCGGGAACGCCATCCGGCGATCGGCCTTCACCGCCGTGCGGGCGCACGAATCCGACGACGTGCAGATCGCCGACAACATGTGCCTCGACTGCGGGGAGACCGGGCTCTACGCGGAGTTCGGCTTCGCCGGCGCCGTCATTTCCGGCAACCTCGTGGACGGCGCGGCGAACGGCATCTCGGTCGCGAACTTCAACGAGGGCGGCCGCCTCGGCGCGATCGTCGGCAACGTCGTGCGCAACCTCTTTCGTCGCAAGAAGCTCGACGGACCCGGCGACAGCTACGGCCAGGGCATCGGCGTCGAGGCCGACGTGGCCGTCACGGGCAACGTGATCGAAGGCGCGCCCAGTTTCGGGATCCACGCGGGGTGGGGGCCCTACCTTCGCGACGTCAGCATCAGCGGCAATGTGGTGCGCGGCTGCGACGTGGGAATCGGCGTCTCGGTGGTCGACGGCGTGGGCGCGGCGACCATCGTCGGCAATACGATCACCGGATCGCGGCGCGGCGCGGTTCTAGGTTACCGCTGGACTGAGATCGCGACGCCGGAACTTGGCGTCGGAGGGTCTGGCGGCCTGCCGGCGCTGACGGTTGCGCAGAACACTATCCGTTAACCTTACGTTTACCTTCGCAGGCCCGGTTGGCCGTCGGCGGCGCCCGAAATCCGGGCGCCCGATCACGTAACCGTTTGAAGTTTTTATAATTTGCTCAGAAAGCGCGTTGTTCGCCGCAATGCGGCATCGCCGAAGGTGAATCGTGGCGGCTCGTGGCGAGGATGCGACATTTCGGAGACACCGCCTGCAGATCAGCGTCGAGGGCCGCGGTTCCTCTAGCATTCGCCGAGGAAAAACTGTCCTCTGCTGCTGACAGCGTCGACTCACCGGCGCCGTTCCGCTTCAAGTATCGACTTTCGGCGGGTTTCGATTTCGGGACGTTTAGAAACCCAGTCGAAAGCGCAAACGAAAGAGCTCGGGTAGGGCGACGCGTGAGCAACGCGTCGATCGGAGGAAAAGATCGAAATGAAGAACGTGATCAAAATTGCGGCCGCCGGCGCTCTCGCGCTGAGCGCCTCCGCCACTGCGGCGTACGCGAACGCCACGGCTCAGCCGGGCGAGACTGCTGGCCTCGCGATGGGCGCCCCCCTCCCGGAAGGCGTGTACTTCGTGAACACGCTCGACTGGGGCGTCACGGACACCCCGGGCGGCGACACCCGCACCGGCGTCGACATTCCGGTCATCGCATGGTCGACCCCGTGGCATCCGCTGGGCGCGAACTTCCAGCTGCTCGGCGCGCTCCCGATGATCCACGCGGACGGCCCCGGCGGCGCCTTTGACGACGCTGGCCTCTACAACCCGTTCCTCGCCGCTAAGGTCGCCTTCGACCTCGGCAACGGCTTCGGCGTCAGCTACCTCTCGGGCGTCTACTTCAACGCCGGCGAAAAGAACATCCGCGTTCACGCCACCACCTGGCGTCAGGACTTCGCGATCAGCTACACGGCCGACGGCTGGAACCTGACCGCCAACCTGATCTGGGGCCTCAAGGACAACAACGTTCGCGACGGCTTCAACCTTGACCTGACGGCCACCAAGACTTTCGGCAAGTGGGAAATCGGCGCGATCGGCTTCGGCTCGACCCAGTACGACGTCTCCCGTCGTGACCGCCGTCTGAACGGCGGCAAGGTCGAAGGCTTCGCCGTCGGCCCGCTCGTCGGCTACAACTTCGGACCGGTGATCGCTCAGGCCGCTCTGACGACCAGCATCTACTCCAAGAACTCCTCCGACGACACGCGCGGCTGGTTCCGCCTGATCGTGCCGCTGTGGACCCCCGAAGCTCCGATGACCCCGCTCGTCACCAAGTACTGAGCGACGTCTTCGGTCCTTTAGGACTGTTCGGAACGGGGAGCGCCTTGGCGCTCCCCGTTTTCGTTTGCGCCGCTACGTTCGGTTGCTCGCCGTTCGGATCCGCCGGCGGAGCGAGGACGTCAGAAAGCGTTCCGTCAGCCGCCGGCCAGCTCGCCGGCTGCGCGGACCTCGCCGACCTCGGCGCCGGCCCAGTTCCGGAGCGAGCGGCGCACGCGGGACGCCAGCCAAGCTCCAGCGTCGCCCTCCGGTCTGAGAAAGCGCGCGAGCACGGCCGACATCGCGGCTTCGGCGCCGCGGATCGCGCCATCGTCGATCTTGATCGCGACGCCAAGCCCGAGTTCGGGCAGCGCGCCGGTGTGCACGCCCTCGGCGCCCATCTTCACGAAGGCCCGTCCGTTCAGCACCTGCATCGCCTCGGTGTCGAAGCGGCCCGTGCCCGCGATCTCAAAAGGCGCGGACCATCCCGCCTGCTGGAGCCGCTGCGCCGCCCGGGCGCGCTCGGGCGCGAATCCCTCGCCAGACCCGAAGCGGGCGAAGGCGCGCGCGATGGACGCGAGCGGCGCGGCGTAGGTGGGGATGCCGCAGCCGTCGATGCCGACCGCGGCGTCCGCCAGCGACAGCCCGAGCGCGCCCTCCAGCGCCGCGGTCACCTCCCGCTGCACCGGATGCTCCGCGCCGACATAGCCCGTGGGGTCCGTCTCCATCGCGCAGGCGAGGCAGAGGAAGCCCGCGTGCTTGCCGGAGCAGTTGTTGTGGAGCGCGCTGGGCCCCGCGCCGCTCGCGGCCAGCGCCCGCGCCGCGGCGTCGTTCATCGGCCAGTGCGCGCCGCACTCCAGCGCCTCCGCGCCGAGACCAAGGCGCGCGAGGGCGCCCGCCGCCGTCTCCACGTGCTCGGGCTCGCCGCCATGGGAGGCGCAGGCCAGCGCCAGTTCACGGTCGCTGAAGCCGAACCGCTCCGCCCCGCCGCTCTCCACCAGCGGAAGCGCCTGCAACGCCTTCACCGCAGACCGCCCGAACACGGGCCGTTCGACGTCGCCAAGCGCCAGCAGCAGACGGCCGGAGGAGTCGGACACGGCGAGGGCGCCGAAATGACGGCTCTCCACGGCGACGCCGCGCGTCACCTCGGCGAGCAAAGCGGAAGCGGTCATAAGGACCCTTTCGGAAGATGCGCGGACCATTCGAGGCCCGCGGGCGTGATTCACAACTATTCAGAGTAGAGACTGTTTTCGATTGGCGGCGATCACGGAAGCGCACCTAAGATTGGGCGGAGACCGCGCTCGTCGGCGCTGGGGCCAAGAGGGTAGCTGAGATGATTGACCGCAGCGCCTTCGCCGCCATCCCTCTTGTGACGCTGCTTTTAGGCGGGTGTGCTCTGCCCGACCGTGCGGAGGTCGTTCCCACAACCGAATACAAGCCCGACCCTGGCTTTTGGAGTCTGGGCTTACATCGGAATGGATTTTCGGAGGAACGCATCGACGACCAGACTTGGAAGGTGCGTGTCTTTGGTACGGCGACGACGGAGCCTAGCCGTATGGATCTGATCGCTGAAACCCGCGCAGCGGAGATCGGAAGCACGAACGGGTTCCCGTATTTCAAGATAATAGGTCGAGATGGAAGTCTAAGTTGCGACTACAGGAGTTATTATGATCCGAGACCGATAAATTCCTTACCGAAGTCGGAGATCACCGTCCGCTACGCGAAGGCGGCCCAGCCCGATTATCTTCCAACCGAACAGACGTTCACTGAAAATCGCGCAAAGCTCCAGATGCCTACGACCGTTGAGGACCGCGCACTTGCGGATCAGCGTCTCCTGACCGCTTGCGCAGTGCTGCGCGAACGCCGCGCTGGTTGAAGCTTCTGCGTCGCCCGCTGCCGGAACTTTGCCTCCCGCGCCCTCGTTCTCCTGGCTCAGAGCGAGGAGGCAAACATGCCTGCAAAGAACGCACGGCCGGAGGCGGCGAAAAACCCCTCCATCAAGAACGCAGAGGTTTACGAGGCGCTGCGCGAGCAGGGCGCCAGCAAGGAGAAGGCGGCGCGCATCGCTAACGCGCAGGCGAAGTACGGCGACAAGGGCCCGAACGCGCCGTCGCACAAGGGCGGCAAGGCGCCGGAGTACGAGGAGTGGAGCCGGGACGAGCTCTACGGCAAGGTCAAGGAGATTGGGCTCTCGGGCCTGTCGAAGGCGTCCAAGGGCGATCTCATCCACGCGCTGCGGTCGCACTGATGGCCGACGACGAGGTCGCGCTCGAAACGCTCGCCAAGGAAGCCGGCCTCAAGCTGACGGCGTCGCGCGATCTGTCGATCGTCCGTCGCCGCGCCGGCACGGGGTTCGCCTATCTCGACGGCCGAGGCAAGCGCGTGACGGACGAAGCGACGCTCGCCCGGATCCGGTCGCTCGCGATCCCGCCGGCCTATGAGGACGTGCGCATCGCGGCGCAGGCGAACCGGCACCTTCAGGCGGTGGGCCGCGACGAGGCGGGGCGGACGCAATACCGCTACCACCCCGACTGGGACGTCGTGCGCGAGACGCGCAAGGTGGAGCGCCTCGACAAGGTGATCGAGGCCTTGCCGAAGCTGCGCCGCGCCGTGGCCCGCGACATGGCGAGCCCGAAGCTGAGCAAGACCAAGGCGCTCGCGAGCGCCGTGGCGCTGATCGACGAGACGCACATCCGTGTCGGCTCGGAATCCTACGTCCGCTCCAACAAGGCCCACGGCGCCTCCACGCTGCTGAAGCGCCATGTGACCGTGACGGGCGAGACCGTCGAGCTCGCCTTCCGCGGCAAGGGCGGCAAGGACGTCGCGGCGCGCATCCGCTCCGGACGGCTCGCCCGCGCCCTCGGCCGGGTCGGTTCGCTGCCAGGCAAGCGCTTGTTCCAGTACCGCGGCGACGACGGCAAGGTCCGGCGGATCACCTCGGTCGACGTCAACGCCTACCTGCGCGAGGTCACGGGCCTGCCGGTGACGGCGAAGGACCTTCGGATGCTCGGCGCGAGCGCCGCCGCAGCCGAGCAGCTGTTCGAGGTCGCTCCCGCCCAGAGCGAAACCGGCCGCCGGCGGCAGCTCGCGGCCGTGATGCGCGCCGTGTCGGACCGGCTCGCCAACACGCCGGCGGTGGTGCGCAAGTCCTACGTCCACGCCGTGGTTGTCGAGGCCTTCGCCTCCGGGGCGCTGAAGAAGGCCTATGAGGGCGCGCGGGCGAAGCCCGGCCTCCGCAAGGCGGAGACGGCGCTCGCCCGGCTGGTGCGGCGCATGAAGTCGGGCGGCTGAGCGCGCCGCCCATCACTTCGGCTTGACCCGCGCGCGGCTTCCGGTCGATGTGTCGGCATTCAAAGCCGAAGCCGACGAGCCGATGACGCACCTTCTTCGCAGCGCCTGCGCACTCGCCATGATCGTTGCCTGCGGCGGCGCCGCCTTCGCCCAGACCGCGCCGGTCCAGACAGCCCCTTGCGGGGGCGAGTTCCCAGCCTGGCTCGACGGCGTCCGCGCCGAGGCCCGCGCGCAAGGGGTTTCGGAGCGGGCCATCGCGGACGGGCTCGCGGGCGTCGTGATCGACCCCAAGGTGCTGGCCCTCGACCGCGGCCAGGCCGTGTTCCAGCAGACCTTCCTGCAGTTCGCGAGCCGTATGGTGGCGGGGCAGCGGCTGACGAAGGGGCCTCAGGTCATCAGGCAGAACGCGGCGCTGTTCGACAGGGTGAAGGCCGACTACGGCGTGCCAGCCTCGGTCATCACCGCGTTCTGGGGGCTGGAGACCGACTACGGCGCCAACCTTGGCAAGTTCGACACCCGGAATGCTCTGGCGACGCTCTCCCACGACTGCCGCCGGCCGGACTTCTTCCGTCCGCAACTCATCGCGGCGCTCAAGATCGTCGATCGCGGCGATCTTGCGCCCTCCGAGATGCGCGGCGCCTGGGCGGGCGAACTTGGCCACACCCAGATGATGCCGGTCGACTACCTCCGTGACGCGGTCGACGGCGACGGCGACGGCAAGCGCGACCTGATGCGCAGCGTGCCTGACGCCATCATGTCGGCTGGCAAATACCTCTCCGACATGGGCTGGAAGCGCGACGAGCCATGGCTGCAGGAGGTCGTTGTCCCGGCCGAGATGCCGTGGGTCGAGGCCGACATCGACGTGAAGCACCCTGTAGGCCAGTGGGCGGACTGGGGCGTGAAGCCGCGCAACGGCGCGCTGCCGCCGGACGAGGCCAAGGCCGCTCTGCTGCTGCCCATGGGCCGCAACGGGCCGGCGTTCCTCGCTTACGATAACTTCGACGTCTACCGGAAGTGGAACCAGTCGTTCATCTACGCGACGACCGCGGCCTATCTCGCCACCCGCTTCGACGGCGCGCCGGAGGTCTCGATCGGCGCTGCGCCGGTGCGGCCGCTGACCACGGACGAGCTGCACGAGCTGCAGCGCCTGCTGGCGAAGGACGGTTTTCTCGCAGGCGCGCCCGACGGCAAACTTGGCGGCGACACGCGCAAGGCGACGCGTAAGGCGCAAGCCAAGCTCGGCCTCGCCGCCGACGGCTACCCCACGCTCGAGGTGCTCCAGGCTTTGGCGGCCCAAGGCGGGTGAGGGCGGCCCTGCTTGGGGCCGCCTTTGTTAAACTGCGCCGTCGTCCTCCGGCTTGACCGGAGGACCCATCGAGCGCGTCGTCTGAGATGGATGGTCCGGTCAAGCCGGACCATGACGGCGTAGAGGTTCCCCGAACGATACGTGCGCCGTCCGGGATTGGCTTCTCCTGAGCCTCAGCCCAGCAGGATCACGACGCCCGCAAGCGCAGCGAGGCCGCCGGCCGCGCGCGCGACCAGGCCGCCGTTCGCAGCGGAGAGCTTCGCGGTGAGCAGGCCGAAGCCGACGCCCGCCGCGTGCAGCGCCGCGGTCGCGAGCAGGAAGCCCGCGGCGTAGGCCGCGCCGCTCGCGGTCTCGGGCGCTTCGGCGCCGTGGGCGTAGCCGTGGAAGGTGGCGAACACCCCGACCAGCGCCATGGCGGCGGCGACCGGCGCCTTGACGCCGAGAGCCACCGCGACGCCGAGCACGACGATGGAGAGCGCGATGCCGGTCTCCACGAAAGGCAGCGCGACGCCCGCCATGCCCAGCCCGCCGCCCAGCGCCATCACCGCGACAAAGGTCGCCGGCACGGCCCAGAGCGCGCGACCGCCGAGCTGGGCGGCGAACACGCCGACCATCACCATCGCGAGCACGTGGTCGAGGCCGCCGACGGGGTGGCCGACGCCCGCGGCGAAGCCGAAGGCCTCGCCGTGGCCCGGATGGGCGAGCGCGAGGGTGGGGGCGAGAGCGGATGCGCCGGCGAGCGCGGCGCGGAGGAGGGAACGGCGCATGGATCTGTCTCCGGAAGGCATCATGCCGAGGGCGTGTCGAAGCGTGAGGCTTGGCTGCGGTCGCTGAGCGCGCGCGCGGCGGCGAAGTCGAGGCGGACGACGGCGCGGCCGTCGTGGAACAGGAAGGCGAGCGCCCGGCGGCGCGAGGTCATCTTAGCCGGCAGCGGATCGTAGCGCACGCCCGCGCCGCCCAGAAGCGGAGCGACGGCGCCGACGTCGACGCGGTCCTCCACCTCGACGCGCAGCAGGTGGAACCGCCGCCCCGCCTCATCCTCGCCGACGAAGGGAATGCCGGCGACGCGCAGAAAGCTCGTCGGGTCTGAGGCCGCGGAAAAGGCCTCCACGAAGGCCGCCTCCACGAGGTCGAGATCGGTCGTCCTCGGGTCTTCCGGCTGCGGCGCATGGCCGTGCGGCAGGTGCGGCGTCTGCCACTGCGCGTTCCGCTTCGGGCCGGCGTTGTGGCCGGGGCCGGGGCGGGTATGCGCATGGCCGGGATGGGCGTGGCCGTGGAAATGGCTGCCCATGTGCTCGTGGGGATGGTCGTGTCCGTCGTGCATGGCCGCCTCAGAAGCTCACCGGCTTGTCGATGATCGACTTGTGCTTGCCGAGCGTGCCGTGGGCGACCATCGAGCCCAGCGCCTCCACGATCACGCGGGTGCCGAACAGCGCGGTGATGTCGGAGGTGTCGTAGGGCGGGGAGACCTCGACCACCTCGAGCCCGCAAATGCCCGGCGCGGTGACGAGCCCGAGGATCTTCAGCGCCTCGCGCGGCAGGAAGCCGCCCGGCTCCGGCCAGCCGGTGCCCGGCACGAAGCCGCAGTCGATCGAGTCCACGTCGAAGGAAATGTAGACCGCGTCGGCGTCCTTCCAGGCGAGTTCGAGCGCGATCTCGGCGGTTTTCTCCAGGCCGAACTTCTCGATGTCGTCGATCGTCAGCACGTTGGTGTCGCGCTTGCGCGCCTCGCTGACGCCGTAGCGCGGCACCTGCCATCCGCCGATGCCGAGCTGCACGAGGTTCTTCGGGCTCACGTTCGGCAGGTTCGTCGCCCAGAACCAGGGCGTCGTGTGCATGCGCTCGTCGAGGTCCTTCTCCTGGATGTCGATGTGCCGGTCGAAGTGGATGATGCCGATGCGCTTGGAGGTGACGTCGGCGATACCGCGGACGCAGGGGAAGCCGATGGAGTGGTCGCCGCCGATCATGACCGGCAGCGCGCCGGAGGAGGCGATGTGGCTGACCCCGCGGGTGATCTGGTCGAAGCTCTTTTCGAGGTTCGCGGGGATCGTGAACACGTCGCCGGCGTCGCACAGCGTCATCTGCTCGCGCAGGTCGATGCCCATCTCGTAGTTGTAGGGGGTGTAGAGCGCCGAGATGCGGCGCACGCCCTGCGGCCCGAAGCGGGTGCCCGGGCGATAGGTGGTGCCGGAGTCGAACGGAATGCCGATCACGGCGGCGTCGTAGTTCCCGACGTCGCGGACGTTCTCGACGTAGGGCGCCTTCATGAAGGTGTTGATGCCGGCGAAGTGGGGAAGCTCGCCGCGGGCGAAGGTCGGGATCGACTTATCGGTGATGCTGTCCGCGCCGGGCAGGCCCATGTCGAGCGCCCACTGCTGCTCCTTGCGCCACATGGTCTCCGGCAGGCGGCTTTCCGCGTCGAGCGCCTTCCAGCCCTGGGTGTCCATCTTGCTGAAGTCGGGATGGTGGCGGCGCAGGCGTTCGCGCGAGGCGGCCAGTCCTGCGAGGCGGCGGCGATGGATGGGCGACGAGGTCATTCGGCTTCTCCTTGGGTAAGGCTGGCCGTCTTCCCGAGGCTCGGGAACGTCATCAGCGGGTAGTGACGAAAACTGAACGTGATCCCCCGGCCTGTCCGGGGCATGACGAGGCGGGACCCGCGAGCGGCGCTCACTGCGCGGCCCTCGCTTCGAGCGGAGGCTTCGAAAAGCCAAGCACCGGCACCGCGACATCGCGCGTGAGGTCGAGGTCGTAGGTGATGCGGGCGCCGAAGCGGCCGGGGGCCTGCGGATCGTGGCGGGTCTTGTCGAAGGCGATCACCCGGGTGCCGAGGGTGAAGGCCTCCTTGAGGTCGTGGGTGACCATGATCACGGTCATCCCGAGCCGCGACCACAGCGGCTTGAGCAGCCCGTGCATCTGGACGCGGGTGCCGGGGTCGAGCGCGCCGAACGGCTCGTCGAGCAGCAGCACTTTCGGATCCTTCGCGAGCGCCTGGGCGATGGCGAGACGCTGCTGCATGCCGCCGGACAGAGCGCTTGGGTACTTGTCGCGGTGCGCCCCGAGGCCGACCGCGTCGATCAGCTCCTCGGCCTTCGCGATCGCGGCCCGGCGCTCGGCGCCGAACAGCTTTCCGAGCAGCGGCGCCTGCGCGAACTCGTAGCCCGCGAGCACGTTGCCGAGAACGGTGAGGTGCGGGAACACCGAGTAGCGCTGGAAAACCACGCCGCGGTCGGCGCCCGGCTCGTCTGGCAGCGGCTTGCCGTCGAGCGTCAGGGTTCCGCGCGTCGGGCGGTCCTGGCCGAGCACCATGCGCAGGAAGGTGCTCTTGCCGCAGCCGGAGGGGCCGACGACCGAGACGAAGGAGCCCGAGGCGATGTCGAGGTTGAGGTTCTCGATGACGATCTGGTCGCCGAACTCAACCCAGACGTCGCGGACGGAGATCGCGCTCATCGGCGCTCCCCCGCATAGGCCCAGGGGAAGGCGGAGCGCGACAGCTTCGCGAGCGCCCAGTCCATGACGAAGGCGAGCAGCGTGATCCACGCGACGTAGGGCAGGATCACGTCCATCGCGAGGTAGCGGCGGACGAGGAAGATACGGTAGCCGAGCCCGGAGTCCGCCGCGATCGCCTCCGCCGCGATCAGGAACAGGAACGCTGGCCCGATCTGCAGCCGCACCACCTCGATCAACCGCGGCAGCGCCTGCGGCAGGACGACCCGCAGCACGGTCTGCCAGGTGGAGGCGCCGAGCGTCTGGGCCTTCACCAGTTGCTCGACCGGGATCGCCTGAACGGTCATCGCGATGTCGCGCACGATGCAGGGCGCGACGCCGATCACGATCAGCACCACCTTCGAGACTTCGCCCAGCCCGAAGACGATGAACAGGATGGGCAGGATCGCCATCGGCGGGATCATCGACAGCACGCCGACCAGCGGCCCGCCGCTCGCGTCGGCGACCGGCAGGATGCCGATCGCGACGCCGAGCGAGAGACCGATCAGCGTGGCGAGGCCGAGCCCCAGCGCGAGCCGCTGGAGGCTGGCGGCCGTGTCGGCGACCATCGTGATCTCGCCGGTCCGTTTGTCGGGCTCGGTCGCCATGCGCGTCGCCGTGGTCGCCATCTCGGAGAACGGCGGCAGCAGCTTGTCGTTGGGGTTGACCGCCCGACGCTCCGCCGATCCCAGCACGTAGACGAGCGCCAGCAGCACGAAGGGGATGATCGCGAGCAGCAGGCGGCCGCCCGGGTTCGGACGGATGTTCATGGCGCGACGCATGAGGACTCCGTGTGGATAGGCCGTTATCCCGGACGGCCTACGGCCGATCCGGGATCGTTCGACGCATAAGGCGCGGAGGCGCGGCGCCCGTCACAGTTTCCCGTCGGCGGCCATCTTCATGAAGGTGGGGTCAAAGCGCAGCTTCACGTTGCCCGCGTCGCCCAGCGTCTTGCCGCCGGCGAAGCCGATGCCGACCGCGTCCTTCGACTTGGCGCCCTCGCCGAGCAGTCCATGGTCGAAGGAGAAGGTGCGCACGAGGTCCATGGTCTTCACGATCTCGGCGCTCTCCGTGAACGAAACGGCGTCCGCGGGCTTGGCGAAGAGCTTGGTGGCCTCGAGTTGCGAGTCGAAGCCCGCGAGGTCGGTGCCGGACTGCTTACCCATGGCGGCGCGGGCTTCCTTGCCCTTCTCGCCGGGGTCCGTGACCAGCGCGAGCGTCTCGTACCAGATGCCGGCCAGCGCCTTGCCGAAGTCCGGGTTGTCCTTCAGCGTCTCGGTGTTGACGGCGAGCACGTCGATGATCTCGCCGGGAATTTTTGCGCTGTCGAACAGCGGGGTCACGTTCGGCTCGGCCTTCACTTCGGCCAGCAGCGGGTTCCAGGTGACCACGGTCTTCACGTCCGGGGCCTTGAAGGCGGCCACCATGTCGGCGTCGGAGGTGTTGACGACCTTGACGTCCTTCTCCGACAGGCCCGCGCCTTCCAGCGCCCGGGCGAGCAGGTAGTGCGAGACCGAAAGTTCGACGAGGTTGATGCTCTCGCCCTTCAGGTCCGCGACGGACTTCGCCGTTTTGGAGACGATGCCGTCATTGCCGTTGGAGAAGTCGCCGACGATCACCGCCGTCGTGTCGACGCCGCCGGCGGCCGGGATCGTCAGCGCGTCCATGTTGGTCAGCGTGACGCCGTCGAACTTGCCGGCGGTGTATTGGTTGATCGACTCCACGTAGTCGTTGATCTGGGTGACCTTGATGTCGATGCCGTACTTGTCCGCCCACTTCTTCACGATGCCGCTGTCGGCCGCGTAGGGCCACGGCATCCAGCCGACGTAGATGGTCCAGGCGATCTCAAAGGATTTCTTCGGGGCGGCTTCGGCGGAGGGCGCGAAGACGGTCGCGGAGAGAGCAAGAGCGGCGATGAGCCTGCGTAGCATGCGGAACGCTCCTCGGTCGGCCATATGAGCCGTGGTGTCCTCGGAGTCCGCCGCGCACGAAAGCAATGGAGGTCGGTTCGCGGCGACGAACCCGTGCAGTGACCTCCCGGGATTTTGCCCCGCCGTGTCTCCCCGCATGCTCAGCGGAGAGTGCGTCTCTCGGACCAGCGCCGCCCTGATCGGACGGCCGGAACCCTAGACGCACTGCACGGGCAACCTGCAGCAAGGCGCGTGCCATGGGCAAGCGGAAACGCGCTCCGTTCCGTCCGCGCCGTCGGCGCGCGACCGGAAACGCTGGGACTTCGACGGCGCGGAAACCTTCGTCTCTCGATTGCGGAAGCCTCGCATTCCGGCGCCGCGCGGCCGCCAAGGCGGGAGCGGACTGACCTAACCGGCGGCTGGCGCCTAAATTGTAGGCGGGTCCCGCCTGTCATCCGCGCTGTCTGCGCCGTGGACAGGCCGACGCCTGCTCCGCCATAGTCGCGCCCTCCCGCATCGCGTTCCTGATCGAGACTTCCGATGATCCGCGCCGTCTCCGTTCTTCGCCGCGCCGCCGTGCGCCCCGAGCGGACCGTGGACGTCGTGACGCTCGATCACGACGGCCGGCAGAGGCGCCGCATCGCGCTCGCCTGCGAGGGCGGGCTCGACGTGCTGCTCGACCTCGAGAAGCCGATGGCTCTCGAAGACGGCGACGCGTTGACGCTCGAGGACGGCCGGCTCGTGCTGGTGAGGGCCGCGGCCCAGCCGCTGCTCGCGATCACCGCCGCGTCGCCGCTCCGCCTCGCGCGGCTCGCCTGGCACGTCGGCAACCGCCATACGCCGGCGGAGATCCGCGAGGACGCGATCTACATCGAGCCGGACCACGTGCTGGCCGAGATGGCGCGCGGGCTCGGCGCGACGGTGACGGAGGTCACGCGTCCCTTCACGCCGGAACGCGGCGCCTATCACGCCCACGGCCACGGTTAGATGCTGGCCCGGATCGACGCGGCCGAAGCAGGCCTCCTGAAACTGCTCACCTGGCTGTCGCCGGCCTTTCCGATCGGCGCCTTTTCCTACAGCCACGGGCTGGAGTGGGCCGTGGAGATCGGCGACGTCACGAGTCGCCCGGCGCTGGTCGATTGGCTCGACGCGCTGCTCGCGCACGGCGGGCTTGGGTCCGACGCCGTCTTCTTCGCACGCGCCCACGACGCGGTCTGCGAGGGCGACGCCGCAATGTTCGCCGCCGTGGCCGAGCTCGCCGCGGCGTTCCAGCCGTCGCGCGAACGGCGCCTTGAAAGCTTCGCGCAAGGGAGCGCGTTCCTCACCGCGATCCGCGCCTCGGCGCCGACCTCAGCGCTCGATCTCGCCGGGAGCTGGGAGGGGCCGGTCGCCTATCCCGTCGCGGTGGCTCTCGCGAGCGCCGGCCACGGCCTGCCGCGCGGTCCCGCGCTTGCCGCCTTCCTGCACGCGGGCGTCGCGAACCTGATCTCCGCCGCCGTGCGGCTGGTGCCGCTCGGCCAGACCGACGGGCTCAAGGCGCTCGCGGCGCTGGAGCCGGCCGTGCTCGTGGCCGCCGCGCGCGCGGCGGCCACGCCGCTCGACGACGTGTCCGGCGCGGCGTTCCGGTCCGACATCGCGTCCATGCGCCACGAAACCCAACGCACGAGGTTGTTTCGCACATGACCGCATCTCCCCACGGCCCCCTGCGGGTCGGCGTCGGCGGCCCAGTCGGCTCCGGAAAGACCGCGCTGATGGACGCGCTCTGCAAGGCCCTTCGCGACCGGGTGAACCTCGCGGCGATCACCAACGACATCTACACCAAGGAGGACGCCGAGTTCCTCACCCGCTCGGGCGCGCTCGTTCCGGAGCGCATCCTCGGCGTCGAGACCGGCGGCTGTCCGCACACGGCGATCCGCGAGGACGCCTCGATCAACCTCGCGGCGGTCGATGACCTCGTCGCGCGATTTCCCGGGCTGGAGCTGATCCTGATCGAGAGCGGCGGCGACAACCTCGCGGCGACCTTCTCGCCGGAGCTCGCCGACCTCACCATCTACGTCATCGACGTCTCGGCCGGCGACAAGATCCCGCGCAAGGGCGGTCCGGGCGTGACGCGCTCCGACCTGCTGGTGATCAACAAGATCGACCTCGCGCCCATGGTCGGCGCCAGCCTCGAGGTGATGGACCGCGACGCGACCGCCCAGCGGCGGGGCAAGCCCTTTGTGTTCGCCAACATGAAGAGCGGGCAGGGGCTCGACCGGGTGCTGCAGTTCATCGCGGAGGCCGGCGGGCTCTCGCGCGCCGCGGCGTGAGGCTTTGGGCGTGAAGCTCGGGCGTCAGGCCGCCATGCAGTTGCGGCCGCGGGCTTTCGCCCGGTAGAGCGCGAGGTCGGCGCGGGCCATCGCCGGCGCAAGATCGGTTTCGTGGACGTCGACAGCGCTGACGCCGACGCTCACGGTCCAGGCCGGAAGGCCGGGCGAGCCCGCCTTCGCCGCAGCCAGCACCTGCTCCGCGAACCGCTGCGTGCGCAGCGGAGTCGCCCGCGGCAGCACCGCCATGAACTCGTCGCCGCCGAGCCGGACCAGCGTCGCGCCCCGGGAGGCGACGCTCAGCGCCATCACCGCCGCGGCGAAGGCCGTCAGCACCGCGTCGCCGGCGGCGTGGCCGTGCTGGTCGTTGATCGCCTTGAACTGATCGACGTCGATGAGGATGACGGCGGACTGAGCCGCCGCCAGCGCCGAGCGGCGGGCGTCGAGAGCGGCGCGGTTCCAGGCGCCGGTGAGCGGATCGCGCAGCGCCGCCTCCCGCAGCGCCCGCTGCGCGCGCTCGCCGGACATGGCGAGCAGGCCGACGTACATGGCCACCAGCAGGGCCTGATCCGACAGCAACGCCAGCACGGCGGAGGCCTTCTCGAACCAGCCCGCGTAGAACTGCGCCGCCATGCCGACGACGTAGCTTGGAAGGTAGGCGAGGATCGCAATCGCAGCGATGCGGCGCCCGAGCATGGGCGTCGTCTGGCGCTCGAACAGCAAAGCGAGGCCGGTCATCGCCACGCTGACCGTCAGTCCCAACGCGGCGCCGGTCTCCATCGCGGCCGTCGCGGTCACGCCCGGGATCGGACCGAGAAACGCTGGGCTTGCGTAGCCGATGGCGGCGAGCGGCGGCGGCAGCGCCATCCACCACACGAAGGGCGTCCGGCCGTCGAACCGCCGGGCGCCGGCGTGCAGGAGGGTGTTGCTGAACGCGACGAGGGCGAACAACGCCGCGCCGGGCAGGGGCGATGCAAGATCGTCCACAGCCGGGAAGGTCATCAGCACGCCGCCGTACACCGCGGAACTCATGGCCCAATACAGCAGATGACTTTCGCCGGCGCGACCACGCCAAAGCGAGAGAAACACCCCGGCGTAGGCCAGGCTTGCGACAAGACTGCAAAGGCGGAGCGTGTTGAAGTCGGGCGTCGGAAACATGCGGTCGAAGAGGTTCTGGCGTGAGATCGGCGGCATAGTAAGGAACGTGCATTAACGAAGCGCGCGTGTTTCGACGCCGAGCGAGGATCACGGCGTCGTGCATGCGCGGAACCTCCGCCGGTCGCCTACGTTCTCGCCTCGAGTTCCCCTTGCGTCGCGTCGGGGATACGCCGTCGCGCGCCGTGAAAGGCCCCTGTCATGCTTCCCCATTCCAAAGCTCTTCTGATGTCCGCCGCGTGCCTGTCGCTTGCGGCCTGCGGGGAGGAAGCGTCGGTTCCGCTGGAGAAGACCTACGGGCCCAACCCGGTGCTCTCGCAGCCGAAGCAGAGCTGGATCCCGACCGTGAAGGTGGCGGACGCCAAGGGGTGGCCCGAGGGCAAGACGCCCAAGGCGGCGCCAGGCCTGACCGTGACGGCCTTCGCCGACGGGCTCGACCACCCGCGCTGGCTCTACAAGCTGCCGAACGGCGACGTGCTGGTCGCGGAGTCGAACGCGCCGCCGAAGGATGAGGGCGCCGGGCAGAAGAGCCTGTTTGCGCGGGCGAAGGATGCGGTCGCCGGCCTTGTTAAGAAACAGGCTGGGGCGGGCGTCGAGAGCCCCAACAAGATCATGCTGCTGCGCGACGCTGACGGCGACGGCAAGGCCGAGGTCAAGACGGTCTTCATGAAGGACCTCATGTCGCCCTTCGGCATGGTGCTGGTCGGCGACCGGCTCTACGTCGCGAACGCCGACGCTTTGGTGGCGGTGCAGTATCCCGAAGGCGCGACCGAGATCACGGCCAAGCCAGAGAAGGTCGTCGACCTGCCGGGCGGCCCGATCAACCACCATTGGACTAAGAACGTCATCGCCTCCAAGGACGGCGCGAAGCTCTACGTGACGGTCGGCTCCAACTCGAACGTCGCCGAAAACGGCATGGAGCACGAGACCAACCGCGCGGCGATCCTCGAGGTCGATCCCGCGGCGACGACCTCACGTCTGTTCGCCTCCGGTCTGCGGAACCCCAACGGTCTCGCCTGGAATCCGGAGGACGGCCGCCTCTGGACAGCCGTCAACGAGCGCGACGAGATCGGCTCCGACCTCGTTCCGGACTACATGACCTCGGTGCAGGAGGGCGGTTTCTACGGCTGGCCGTACAGCTGGTTCGGCCAGCATGTGGACGAGCGCGTGCAGCCGCAGCAGCCGGCGCTGGTCGCGAAGGCGATCAAGCCGGATTACGCGCTCGGGCCGCACACCGCCTCGCTCGGCCTCGCCTTCTCGGAGGGGACAGCTCTTCCGGAGGCCTTCCGCAACGGCGCCTTCGTCGGCCAGCACGGGTCGTGGAACCGGAACCCGCCGTCGGGCTACAAGGTGATCTTCGTGCCGTTCTCGGGCGGCAAGCCCGCCGGCGAACCCAAGGACGTGCTGACAGGGTTCATGACGGACGGCACGGCCTGGGGCCGGCCGGTCGGCGTCGCCTTCGACAAGACCGGCGCGCTTCTGGTGTCGGACGACGTCGGGAACAAAGTCTGGCGCGTGACGGCTGGAGCGGCGACCGCCTCCCGCTAAACGCTGGGCTTCTGGAGCTCTCTCTTCTGAAGGCCGCGCGTCACGCTGGACGCGCGGCCTTCTTCCGTCCAGGTCTCCGTCAGACGATGACCCGGCGGTAGAGGTGCCAGGTCGAGTGCCCGAGGATCGGGAGCACCAGGATCAGCCCCATCAGCAGCGGCAGCGACCCGAGCACGAGCAGGGCCGCCACGAGCGCGCCCCAGGCGAGCATCGGAACCGGGTTCTTCGCCACCGCGCGCACCGAGGCGGCGACCGCGGTGCGCACGCGGAGCTTGCGATCAAGCAGCAGCGGGAACGAGATCACGCTGATGGACAGCGCCACGAGCGCGAAGAGAAAGCCTGCGCCGCAGCCGTAGAGGATCAGCTCCCCGCCGCGGCGGGTGCCGAGCACGTCTTCCGCGAAGGCGCGGAGCGAGGTCGGCGTCTCCCAGCCGTAGATGCTGCCGTAGATCGCCATCGCCGTCAGCAGCCAGGCCGCGAACAGCGCGGTGAGGATCAGCCCGAGCCTGAGGATCGCGCCGCCCGACGGCGTGGCGAAGGCGCCCATCGCCGCTTCCCATGTGGCGATCTCGCCCGCCTCGCGGCGCCGGCTGAGCTCGTAGAGGCCGAGCGCGAGGAACGGCCCCATCAGCGCGAAGCCGGCGGTCAGCGGGAACAGCAGCGGGATCATGTTCTCGTGCAGCGTCATCGCCCAGAGGATGAGGCCCGCGAGCGGGTAGATCAGGCCGATGAACAGCACATCGGTGCGGGCGGCGAGAAAGTCGTCGATTCCAAGGCGCAGCGCGATCCCGAGATCGCCAAGGCCGATTCTGCGCACGCGCGGCCGCGTGGTCTCGTACTCCGTCGCCGGCCGCCGCAGGCTATGGTTGGCGGCCCCGAAGGCCTCGACGCTTTCGCCCAGTCCGTCGACGCCCCATTGCAGGGGATTTCGGATGGCTCCGGCCATGTTCGTATCCTCCCAGATGTTGTGGGAGCCGCCGCGTGTAAGCAAGCCGAACGTGACAGTTAACCAGAAGTCACGAACGCGCCGCGAACTCCCTTTGGATCGCAGGCTACGCCCGAAGATCTCGGCCGTCAGTAGAAATCACGCGTCGCATCGCGCGCCGCGCGTTGGCGCTGGGCTCCCGCTGCGCTATCTCGGCGGTCGTTTGGAGCCGGCGGCGCACGCGCGCGGCCGGCCGCTGTCTGGAGACGCCCGCCGATGTCCTACGCCATGATCGATCCCAAGACCCTCGTCGTCCTCATCACGGGGGCGACCTCCGGCTTCGGCGAGGCGCTGGCGCGGCGTTACGTGGCGGAGGGCGCGAAGGTGGTGGCGACCGGACGGCGCGTCGAGCGGCTCGATGCGCTCAAGGCGGAACTCGGCGACGCCCTCCATGTGGCGGCCCTCGACGTCCGTGATCTGCCGGCGACCGAGGCGCTGCTCGAAGGCCTGCCGGACGCGTTCAAGAACGTGAACGTCGTGATCGCCAACGCCGGCCTCGCGCTCGGCCTTGGGCCGGCGCAGACCGCGGACATCTCGGACTGGCACACGATGATCGACACCAACGTCACCGGCTTCGTGCACACGGTGCGTGCCGCGTTGCCGGGTCTGATCGCGCGCGGCGGCGGCCACATCGTCACGATCGGCTCGGTCGCGGGCGACTATCCCTATCCCGGCGGCAATGTCTACGCCGGCACCAAGGCCTTCGTGAAGCAGTTCGCGCTCGCGCTGCGCTCCGACGTCCAGGGCAAGAAAGTGCGCGTCACCAACATCGAGCCCGGCATGGTCGAGACCGAATTTTCGCTCACCCGGTTCAAGGGCGACGCCGACAAGGCGTCGAACGTCTACGCCGGGATGGAGGGCATGACCGCGGATGACATCGCCGAGACGATCTTCTGGACGACGACGCTGCCGCGCCACGTCAACATCAATCGGCTGCAGGTCATGCCGACGCAGCAGGCGTTCTCCGCCTTCGACGTCAATCGGGGGTGACCGCAGGTTAGAGGAGCTCGTGAGCAGGGGCGTCGGCGGATGCGCGCCGCCGCTTGCCGCGGGACCGTCGTTTCGCGCTCAATGAACGAGGTATGATCGGGTCGCGCGCTGTTTTGAAGTGATCAGTCAACAAATCCTAAGAGCGTTCAGGCTATCCTGCCGCAGCTTTGTCGCAGAAGGTCGCTTGGCCCATGACGGGATACGGGGCTAAACGCGCGGTCGATGTCGTGGCGCTCGGGTGCGTCTACGGCGGCCTCGCCTACGCCACGTTGGTGTTCGGACGCCATACGGGCGTCGTCGTGGTGTGGCCCGCGACGGCGATCGCCATCGGCGTGCTCATCGTTTGGGGCCGCCTCCGCCCGTGGCCGGAGGTCGCCGCGATCGGCCTCGCCAACGCGGCCGCCCATTACGCGCTGGACGGGGAGCTGGCGCTCTCGGCTGTCCTCGGCGTCGCGAACGCGCTGACGGTGCTGACGACCTGCCTCGGGCTCGCCTGGACGGAGGTCGGGACCGGGGCGCCTTCCACGGTGCGCAAGGTCGTGCGCCTGTTCCTCGTGGCCGCCGCCGCGCCGATCCCCGGGGCGCTGATCGGCGGCGCGGCGACGGCCTCGGTCCAGGTCGCCGCCGATCCCTTCCACGCCACGGTGGCCTGGTGGCTGGTCGAGGCGGTGAATTTCATCCTTCTGGTCCCGCCGTTCCTGTTCTGGCGCATCCGGCGGGAGCGGCTCGCCGCGCGGTCCGGCGGGTGGGAGACCCGGCGGAACGACACCCGGCGCCGCCGCCTGCGCAGGCTGGAGCTCGGCGCCGCCTGTCTCGCGCTCGCCGTCGCCGGCGTCCTCGTTCCGATCACGGGCACCTTGGCGTTGATCGAACTCAGCGCGACCGTGCTGCTGTGGTTCGCGCTCCGCTTTGGCGTCTTCGCGACCGCGCTCACCACATCCATTTTCGCCATCTGCGTCACCGGGGCGGCGTTCTTCGGATTCTGGCCCGACACAACGGACCAGAACCGCGCCTCGGTCCTGCTGCCGCTTCAGGCCATGCTGGCGCTCACCACCGTCCCGGCGCTGCTGGTCGCCGTCATTATGTCGGAGCGTCGCCGCGAACTCGCGGCGCTGGACAGGGACGCCCGGCGCCTGTCCTTCGCGCTCGAAGGCGCGAACGACGGTTTGTGGGATTGGCACGTACCGACCGGGGAGGGGTTCTTCAGTCCCCGGGCGTGCCGGATGTTCGGGTACGAGCCGGACGAGTTCAACGGCACGAGCGCATGGGACGCGCTGGTCCACCCCGAGGATCTGGCGAAAGCGCGGGCGGCGTTCGACGCCCATGCGGAGGGTCGGACGGCGTTCTACGAAGCCGAGATGCGGTGCCGCCACAAGAACGGCGACTGGGTCTGGGTCCTCGATCGCGGCAAGATCGTCGAGCGCGACGAGCAAGGCTACGCGGTGCGCGCGGTCGGCACACTCACGGACATCTCCCAGCGCAAGAACCTGGAGCAGGCGCTCGAGCATCTCGCGACCCATGACCCGCTTACCGGCCTCGCCAACCGCGGCGTGTTCGAACGCGGGCTTCTGCGCGCGGCCGCGCGGCTCGACCGCATGGGTGGCCGCATCGCGGTGGTGCTGATCGACCTCGACCACTTCAAGCAGGTGAACGACACTTTTGGCCACGCCGCCGGCGACGCGCTGCTTCAGGAGACCGCGATCCGCTTGCGCACGGCAGCTCGCGCGGACGACCTCGTCGCGCGCCTCGGCGGCGACGAGTTCGCGATCATCGCGTCCGGCCAGACGGCGGCGGAGTTCGACTCGCTTGCGGAACGCCTCTGCGCGGTGCTGGCGGAGCCCGTCTTCGGCGGCGGCTTCGAGGTGACGCCGAGCGTCTCGATCGGCGTGGCGGTCGCGGGCGTCGGGGCGCAGGTGGACGACGACCTCGTCGTCCGAGCCGACCGCGCGCTTTACACCGCGAAGAACGCGGGCCGCGGCACCTGGCGGTTTTTCGGCGGGGCGGGGCGGGTCGCCTGAGGCGGCGTCAGCTCACGAAGCCCAGCGTTTCGACAGCGAGCCCGTTGTCCTCGAGCCGCTCCAAGGCCGCCGTGAAATACGGCTCGTCGGAGGGGGCCGCCACGATCAGCACGCCGAAGGGATCCCCGCTCAGCGCTCCCATCGAGCCCGCGACGATGCCGAGGTCGAAGCCGAGCTCGCGCGCGACATGGGTCAGCACGGGCCGCGTCGCGGCGAGGCCTTCGAAGCCCAGCCGGAGCAGCGCCTTGCCCTGAGGGGAGGGCGTCGGTTTGAGCTTTCCGCGCAGGAACGGCGGGAGAGCGGCGCCGGGCGCGGCGGCCGCGAACCGGCGCGTCACTCTGTGTTCGGGCCGCGAGAAGATGCGGGAGGTGCGGCCGGTCTCCACCACCCGGCCCTGGTCGATGACGACGACGGTGCGGGCGAGCGTCGTCACGGCCGCCATGTCGTGGGTCGCGAGCAGCACGGTCGCGCCGCGCTCCTCGCTCGCGCGCGTCACCGCGGCGAGCAGTTCCTGGGCGCTGTCGGGATCGAGCGCAGAGGTCGGCTCGTCGAGCAGCAGCACGTCGCGCCCGCCGGACAGCGCGCGCGCGAGCGCCGCGCGCCGGCGTTCGCCGGTGGCGAGTTCCCCCGGACGCCGGTTCCGCTCGGCGTCGAGGCCCGCGTAGTGCAGCGCCTGTTCGATCTCGCGCGCGATCTCCGGCTCCGGCCGTCCGGAGCGCCGGAGCGGCGCGGCCAGGTTTTCGGTGAGCGTCAAATTGGGATCGAGCGCGGCGTGCGGCGCAAGCACGCCGACGGACGGCGCCGCTCCGCCCCAAGCGGTGATCTCGACGCGGCCGGCGGTCGGGCGCTCGCGCCCCTCGGCCAGCCGAAGCAGCGACGACTTGCCGGCGCCCGACGGGCCGATGACCGCGACCACGCCGCCGCGCGGCACTGAGAAGCTGACGCCGTCGAGCGCAACGATCTCTCCGCCGTCGCTGGCGCGGTAGGCCAGGCGCACGTCCTCGAAAAGGAGGTGGTCCGAAGGGACCGATGGGGTGGGGGCCGCGGCCAGCGGCGCAGCGCGGAGAGGAACGTTCATAGCGGGCCTCGAGGCCGACGACGGCGCCGGCGATAGTGCAATCTTAGAGGAGACGCGGCGCGCGGCGAGCGCGCCTTACGACGTAAGCGTCAACAGCGTCCGCGTTTCGACGGTGTCGTCATCGGCGTGTCCTCTATCGTCGTCCGGAAGCCTCCGGAACCGGCGCGACGTGCCGCCCCGAGGGCGACGCTTTCGCCGCCTCCCGCCGGACGAAGGCACCATGCTTGAAGCGTCGAAGGGGGTCAATTGAAAATACTATCGAATTTATAGATTGTAACTATGATCATTTTGAGTTTGGCGTTAGACCCCTTGGGTTTCTCATTGAGACGCAGCGACGCCGTCGACGGCCTGAGCCTTACAAGTCGGCGTCGCTCTCGAACTCCCAGATTCCCCGTGTCTGTTCTAAGCATGTCGCCCCGCTTCAATCCTGTCTTCGCCGACCTGCCCGTCACCGTGTTCGAGACCATGTCCCGGCTCGCGAGGGAAACTGGCGCGATCAATCTCGGCCAGGGCTTTCCCGACGCCCCCGGTCCCGCCGACGTGCGGGCCAAGGCGGCGGAGGCCGTGGTCGACGGCTGGAACCAGTACCCGCCGATGATGGGCCTGGCCGAGCTGCGCGCGGCCGCCGCCGCCCACTACGCCCGCTGGCAGGGGCTCGATCTCGACCCCGATGCGGAGGTGATGGTGACCTCGGGCGCCACTGAAGCGCTCGCCGGCGCGCTGTTCGCCCTGGTCGAGCCCGGGGACGAGGTCGTGCTGCTGCAGCCGATGTACGACGCCTATCTGCCGCTCGCGCTGCGGGCCGGCGCGACGCCCCGCTTCGTGAAGCTTTCTCCGCCGGACTGGCGGCTGGACGAGGCGGCGTTGAAAGCCGCCATCGGCCCGCGCACCAAGGCGGTGCTGCTGAACAACCCGCTGAACCCCGCGGGCGCCGTGTACGGCCGCGAGACGCTGGAGGCGGTGGCCCGCGCGGTGGAGGGCACGGACGTCGTGGTGATCTCGGACGAGGTCTGGGAGCACGTCACCTTCGACGGGGCGGCCCACGTCTCCGCGCTGGCCGTCAAAGGGCTCGAGCGCCGCACGGTCAAGATCGGCTCTGCGGGCAAGATCTTCGCGATGACGGGCTGGAAGGTCGGGCTCGTCTGCGCGCCGCCGTCCCTGATGGGCGCGCTGTCAAAGGCGCACCAGTATCTCACCTTCACCACCCCGCCCAACCTGCAGTCCGCGGTGGCCTATGGACTGGGAAAGGAAGAGGCGTGGTTCCACGCCATGCGGGCGGGCCTGCAGGGCAAACGCGATCGGTTCGCTGAGGGCCTCGCGGGCGCCGGTTTCACGGTTCTTCCGACGCGGGGAACCTACTTCCTCAACATTGACCTTGGGCCGCTCGGCGTGACCGACGACGTCGCCTTCTGCACGCAGCTGGCGCGAGAGGGAGGGGTCGTCGCGATCCCCGTGTCCGCATTCTACGCCGAGGACAAGGTGACGACGGTCGCGCGCTTCTGCTTCGCCAAGGACGACGCGGTGCTCGACGCGGCGCTGGAGCGGCTCGGCCGGTTCCTGCGGTGACCCGGCTTTCCGCGCGAGGCGGCCGAGCCGGCGTTAGTCGCGGTCGTCGAGCGCGCGGGCGCAGAGCACGTCCACGAGAGTGACGCCGACGATGACCGCGAAGGCCGCGAACGCCGCCTTGCGCTTCGGGTTGTCGCGGCTCAGCGCCGGCGCGATCGTGGCGATGTCCATCGCGTCGCCGGCGACGCGCGCCCAGATCCATAACGTCCGTCCGCGGCCCCTTCGCCACCCGAACAGGCCCGCGCCGGTCGCCATCTCCCGCGCGCCGAAGCCCTTCAGGAACTGGTGGTTAGCCGACAGGCCGAGCGACCGGGAGAGCCGTCCCGGCGCCGCCAACTCCACCGCCGCGAGGGCGAGCGTGAGCCAGCCGAGCGCCGTGGAGGCGATCTCGGCCTCGCGGCGCGACGGAGTGGGGATGAGTGCGGCCATCGTCGGGTCCTCGAACAAGATTCGGAGTCGCCGACCGAAGTGGGGCGCACCGACGGCGGGACCAGAGGTCGGGATCAGGCCTGCGGACGCCCGGCTGCGGGGCGGTCCTGCTTCAGCGTCTGAGGGGTGAGCACGCGCACGCCGCCGGCCCGGCACTTGGCCGCGAACTCCGCCGGCGGCGCGCCGTCGGACACGATCGCGTCGACCGCCGAGAGCTGGCACACCTTCACCGGAGCCTCGCGGCCGAACTTGGTCGCGTCCGCGATGATCCAGGTCTCCTGCGCCTGCTGGAGGGCCGCGCGGGCGAACTCGGCCTCGAACAGATGAAAATCGCCGAGCTCGCCGCCGAGGGTGATGCCGCCGACCGAGATGAACGCGTAGCGCACCTGGAACTGCCGCACGAACTCGATCGCGGAGGGACCGATCGCCGATCCGTCCTCGCTTGAGAGCTCGCCGCCGGCGAAGAACACGCGATTGCCGTTCCGCGAGGCGAGGCGATATGCGATCTGGACGGAGTGGGTGACGACGGTCAGGCGCGAGTGCGAGGCGAGCGCGTCGGCGACGTAGGCGGAGGTGGTGCCGTTGTCGAGGATCAGGCTGTCGCCGTCGCGGACCTGATCGCGCACGATGCCGGCGAGCGCCCACTTGGCCTCGTGGTTCACCTGCATGCGGCGCTGGAACGGCGGCTCGTCCACCGCCTCCGGCAACATGACGCCGCCGTGGAAGCGCAGCAGCGCGCCGTCGTCGATCAGGGGCTGGACGTTGCGCCGGATCGTCTCGGTCGAGACCGCGAGCCGCGTGGCGAGCTCGGCGATGCTGAAGCTGCCGTTCGCCCGGACGGCCTGCAGGATGTCGTTCTGGCGCTTCAGCGACATTGCGGGTCTCGCGGGGCTCTGGGCGGGGCGACGCTGTCCCCAGAACCTAGGCGCAAAACCTCGTCGCCGACAGTCAAAACGTCATGTCAGGCGCCGGATTGCGTGGCGATGCGCTGGTTCAGCCCGCCATGACCTCGAACTCGGCGAGCGCACGCTCGAACCGCGCCAGATTTTCGGCGGTGTAGGCCTGGTAGTCGAAGTCGATCGTCGACTCGCTCTCGGAGACCATGCTCCACAGCGCCTCGCGCAGCAGCGAGGCCACGAGCATCGCCTGAAGCCGCAGCCGCAGGCCGTCGTCCGGCGCGCGCTCGTAGTAGAGCGCGAGCAGTTCGTCCCGTTGGGCCGGGCTGAAGCCGTTGTTCGAGGCGAGGCCGCCGAGATCGAACAGCGGCGTGTTGAAGCCGCCGTAGTCCCAGTCGATCAGCCAGAGGCGATCGCCGTCGTCGAGGAAGTTGCCGGGCAGCAGGTCGTTGTGGCCGAAGACGATCTCGGTCGGCCCGAGGCTCGCCTCCAGCCGCTCGGCGACGCGCGCGTAGCGGGGCAGGTCGCCGGCCAGCCGATGGCCGCGCTCGCGCAAGGCGTGCACGTAGGAGCGCAGGATGTGAAAGGTCCAGAAGGCCAGCGCCGGCCCGCGGATCTCGCGGGTGACCTCGCGGTGGGCGCGGCTGATCAGCTCGGCGACCCGCGGCAGGTGGTCCCGCACGTCCTGTTCGGTGAAGGTGCGGGCCTCGATGTAGTCGATGACGATCAGGCCGGGCTCGAAATGGCGCAGCGCGGGCGACACGCCGGCGCGCTCGGCCGCCAGCGCCGCCGCCCGCTCGTTGAAGCGCATGACGTTGTGCGCGGGGATGTCCTCGCCGAGCCGCACCACGAAGCGCGCTCCGCCGTCCTCCACCAGGAAGTTGCTGTTGGTGATGCCGCCCGCGAGCGGCTGCGGCTCGACCTTGCCCGTCCAGAGCGGCAGCGCGCGGATGCGGTCGAGCGCGTTCGCCGTCACGCCGCGAGCCCGGTGCGCCGCCGCAGCCGTTCGGCGGCCGCCGAGATCAGCCGATCGGCCACCATCCCGATGAAGGCGACGCAGACGCCGGCGACCAGCCCGCGGCCGACGTCGGCCTTCGACAGCGCCATGTAAGTCTCCTGGCCCAGGTCGCGCGTGCCCACGAGCGCGGTGATCACGAGCATGGAGAGGGCGAGCATGATCGTCTGGTTGAGGCCGAGAAGGATGTCGGGCGTCGCCAGCGGGAGGCGGATGCGTGTGAGCAGCTGCCGGCGGCTGCAGCCGGTCATCTGACCCGCCTCGATCAGCGTGGCGGGGACGCGGCGCACGCCGTGCGCAGTGTAGCGGATCGCCGGCGCGACGGCGTAGAGCACGATCGCGATCAGCGCGGTGAAGTCGCCGACCCGGAACAGCATCACGATCGGGATCAGGTAGATGAAGGCCGGCAGCGTCTGGAGCGTGTCGATGACGGCCTCGACCACCCGCCACAGCCGGGGGCGGTTGGCGGCGGCGACGCCGATCGGCACGCCGATCACGACCGAGATGAGCACCGCGACCCCGCAGAGGTAGACGGTCAGCATCGAGGTCTGCCACAGGCCGACGACCGCCAGGAACAGCGTCATCGCGCCGGTGGTCAGCGCCAGCCGGAGGCCACCGAGCCGCCAGCCGGCCAGCATGACCAGCGCCACCACCCACGGCCAGGGCAGGGCGAGCATGAAGCGCTTCACGGGCGTCAGGACGTTGAGCAGAGCCGCGGTGCGGATCGCGTCGAGCACGCTGAAGAAATTGACGTTGATCCAGCTGACGAGCTGGCTCCAGTACGGCGCTGTCGAGAGCTTCCAGTCGTTGGGGTAGAGCGCGATCTCGGGCCAGACCGCCGCGGCGATCCAGAGACCGAGCGCCCAGACGAGGGCCACGCGCACGGCGAGACGCCGGCCGGCCGCTCCCGCGACGTCTTCCTTCGCCACACGCTCGGTGCGCTGCGCCATCGCTTGCGCGAAACGGTCGAGCAGCACCGCGAGCACAGTGATGGCGAGGCCCGCCTCCAGCCCGCCGCCGATGTCGAGCCGCCGCAGCGCCGCCAACACGTCCCAGCCGAGACCGCCGGCGCCGATCATCGAGGCGATGATGACGACGTTGAGGGACAGCATGATCACCTGGTTCACGCCCACCATCAGCGCCGGCAGCGCGCTCGGGACGAGCATTTTCCAGGTGATCTGCCGCCGGGTGCAGCCGGACATCACGCCAAGCTCGCGGATTTCCTCCGGCACGGCGCGGATTGCGACGATCGTCACCCGCACCATGGGAGGCAGGGCGTAGATCACCGTCGCGACCATCGCGGAGGCGGGCCCGAAGCCGAACAGGATCAGCATCGGCAACAGGTAGGCGAAGACCGGCATGGTCTGGGCCATGTCGAGCAGCGGCGACATCAGCCGCTCGAGCGTTCGCCAGCGGACGCAGGCGAGGCCGATCAGCAGGCCTCCGGCCGCCCCGATCACGCTCGCGACCAGCACGGACGCGAGCGTGATCATCGCGCTTGCCCATTGGCCGAAGACGGCGAGATAGAGCAGCCCCGCCGCCATGCCCAAGGCGAGCCTTCGCCCGCCGACGGCGTAGGCCGCGGCGGAGCTCGCCAGGATCATCGCGAACCATGGGATGGGAGGCACGAGGGTCGTCGCGCTTGCGCCCGCGCCCTGCGCGACGCCCGTCGCAAGCACCGCCTTCGCCACGAACAGCACCGCGTCCAGCGCGCTCGCGACGCCGCGGGTGAGGTCGCGCACGGTGAACAGGCCGAGCGACGCGGTCTCCATCAGCCACTTCATGAAGGCCGAGATCCACGCCGGGAGCGGCGCCTGCCAGGCGAGAGGGTATTTCCACGCCCAGGCCGGCAGCGCGCTCGTCGGCAACGAGACGAGAACCGCCGTGACGAGGACGAGCGCCAGGGGGACGGCGAAGCGCAGCAGAGGGACGCCCGTTCGCGTCGCCGCCGGCGGATGCGTCGCGGCTGCGACGCTCATGCCGCGACGGCCTTCCGCTCGCGGCCGACCAGGACGTCGATCATTGCGAGCCGGTCGACCACGCCGATCACCGCGCCGCCGTCGACCACCGCGAAGGGCCGCTCGGCCGCCTCGACCTCGTGGGCGAAGGAGGCGACGCGCGCGCGGGCGTCGACGCGGCCGGCGAACTCGGCGCCGGACGGCGCGGGCGCCATCACGGCGCGCGCGGTCAGGATCTTGGCCCGCGGCGCTTCCTGGGTGAAGGCGCGGACGTAGTCGGTCGCGGGGCGCAGCAGGAGCTCCTCGGCCGTGCCGATTTGCTCGATGCGGCCGTCCTTCATGATGGCGATGCGATCCGCGATCCGCACCGCCTCGTCGAAGTCGTGAGTGATGAAGACGATGGTCTTCTTCAGCAACCCCTGCAGCCGCAGCACTTCGTCCTGCATCTCGCGGCGGATCAGCGGGTCGAGCGCCGAGAACGGCTCGTCGAGGAACCAGAGGTCGGGCTTCACCGCGAGCGAGCGGGCGATGCCGACGCGCTGCTGCTGGCCGCCGGAGAGCTCACGCGGGAAGCGGCCCTCGCGTCCCGACAGGCCGACGAGCCGGATCATCTCCAGCGCCTTGGCCTCGCGCTCGGTCTTCTTGACGCCCTGCACGTCAAGCGGGAAGGCCACGTTGCCCAGCACGGTGAGATGCGGCAGCAGGGCGAAGTTCTGGAACACCATGCCCATCTGGTGCCGGCGGATCTGCAGGAGGTCGCCCTCGGCCATGGTGCTGAGGTTCCGGCCCTCGAACAGCACCTCGCCGGCGCTCGGGGGCGTCAGGGCGGAGAGGCAGCGGACGAGGGTGGACTTGCCCGAGCCCGACAGCCCCATGATCACGAAGGTTTCGCCGCGCGCGATCTCAAGGTCGACGTCGCGGACGGCGGCGACGACGCCGGCGGCCGCAAGCTCCTCCGGAGCGCCTGCGAAACGCCCGTCGCGAACGAAGCGCGAGGCCCTGGCTCCGTAGAGCTTGGCGACGCCTCTGCAGGCGAGGATGGGGTGGCTCATCGACAGCTCCGGGCGACGGCTGCTGACCCGTCCCGCCCGGATCCTGCGACGCCGGGCGGGACACGCGTTACGATCGAGGCGAAGAGCCTACTTCAGCCAAGCGCTCCAGACGGCCTCGTTCTTGGCCACCCAGTCCGCCGCGACAGCCTCGACCTTCTCGCCGTCGATGTCGACGCGGGCTGCGAGCTCGCCGATGCCCTTGTTGTCGAAGGTGTAGGCCTTCACCGCCTTGTAGGCCGTCGGCCACTTGTCCTTCATGCCGGTCCAGACCGCCTTGTAGATCGGGCCGACAGGCTTGGCGCAGTCGTACTTGGCCTCTTTGTTGGAGCCCCACGCCGGGTCCTCGTAGCAGGCCTTCTCGTACTTCGGGAACTCGACCCACTCGCCCTCGTACTTGATGGGGGCCCAGTGCGGCGCGTAGATCCACAGCAGCACGGGGGCCTTGCGCTCGTAGGCGCTCTTCAGCTCGGCGAAGAGGGCCGCGTCGGTGCCGGCGTGCACCACCTCGAACGGCAGGTCGAGCGCCTGGATGCGCTCCTCGTCATAGCCGCCCCAGGTCACCGGGCCGCCGAGGTAGCGGCCCTTCGGCGCGGTCTCCGGCGTCGAGAAGGCCTCGGCGCACTCCTTCAGCGCCTTCCAGTCCGGCAGGCCGGGGCACTTCTCCTTCATGTAGGACGGGTACCACCAGTCCTCGCGCGCCTGCATGCCGGTCTCGCCCACGTTCTCCACGCCGCCGGCGTCGATCGCGGCGTCCATCGCCTCCTTGGCGGTGGTCGCCCAGACCTCCATCGCGACCGTTAGGTCGCCGGTGCGCATCCCTGCGAACTGCGCGAGATAGTCCGCCGGCACGTACTGCACGGTGTATCCGGCCTTCTCGAGCACGCCGCCCATGATGTGCGCGGTGAGGAGCTGGCCGGTCCAGTCGTTCAGGGTGATCTTGATCGGGTCCTTTGACTCGGGCGCGGCGGCGACCACCGCGGCGGAGCCGAGCGCCAAGGCGCTGGCCGCGATCAAGCTCGTCAGAATGCGTCGCATGTCGGTCCTCCTCAGGACGCCGGGGCTGGCGGGCATCGTAATGCAGGTTCGATGCCAGCGGATAGAAATCCACACAGGACGAGGCATTCTGTTGGCGTTCGAGGCTTTCCTCCCAAGAAAAAACTTCGCGCTCGGGGCAATTTGGCCTGGGGCGCCTCGTCCTGCGGCGCCTCGGCTGATCACGCGCCTGTTACGCGAGCACGCGCCGCATCTCCGGGTCGTACAGCGGCGCGAGATGGACCTTCGCCGGCACGCGGAGGGTGGCGACGTCGAGCTCGTACGCGCCGGACAGGACGAAAGCGTCATCCAGGCCGCCCTCGGGCTGGCGCACGTAGCCGTAGCCGATGGGCTTGCCGACGGTGTGCCCGAACCCGCCGCTGGAGAGCCAGCCGACGCGCTCGCCGTTCCGGTAGATTGTCTCGCGGCCGAGCAGCACGATCGACGGATCGTCGACGGTGAAGCCAGCGAGCCGTTTCTTGATGCGCCGCCCCTGCGCGGCGCGCAGCGCGTTGCGGCCAAGGAAGTCGGCCGCCTTGTCCAGAGCTACGGCCCAGCCGAAGCCCGCCTCGAACGGCGTATGGTCCGGCCCGACGTCGGCGCCCGACGCCCAGTAACCCTTCTCCAGCCGCAGCGTCTCGATCGCCCGGTAGCCGGCGTTCGCGATCCCGAGATCCGCGCCCGCCGCCATCAGCGCGTCATAGACGGTGGCGGTGAATTCGACCGGCAGGTGGAGCTCGAAGCCGAGTTCGCCGACGTAAGTCACGCGGAGCGCGAGAGTCGGGGCGCCCGCGACGTTGATCCTGCGGGCGGAGCCGAAGGGAAAGCCGTCGTTCGACAGGTCGTCGGAGCAGACGCGCTCCAGCGTCCTCCGCGCGTTGGGGCCCATCAGACTGAGCACGCCGTAGGCGGAGGACACGTCGATCAGGTGGGCGTCGAGGCCTTCGGGGATGTTGCGGCGGAGCCAGTCGAAGTCCTTGGTGGCGGCCGCGGTGCCGGCGATCAGGTAGTAGTCGTCGGGCGCGACCCGCACCGCGGTGAGGTCGCACTCGACTCCGCCTTTGACGTTCAGCATGGGCGCGACGACGACGGCGCCGGGCGCCCCGGCGAGGTCGGCGGCGCTGAGCCAGGACAGCGCCGCCTCGGCGTCGCGGCCCACCATGCGGAACTTGGCGAAGGAGGTCTGGTCGAACAGGCCAACCGCCTCGCGCACCGCGCGGTGCTCGCGCGCCACCGCGTCGGTCCAGTTCGGCCGGCCGAAGGTGTAGCGGTCCTGGGCCTCCTCGCCGGGCTGGGAGAACCAGTTCGGCCGCTCCCACCCAAGCTTCTCGCCGAACACTGCGCCCTGCGCCTTCAGCCGGTCGTAGAGCGGCGAGCGCCGCAGCGGGCGGCCGCTCGCGTGCTCCTCATGCGGCCAGGCGATGGTGTAGTGCTTGCCATAGGCCTCCAGCGTGCGCTCCCGCACCCAGGCGACGTCCTGGTGGTTGCGGCCGAAGCGCAGGATGTCGACGGGCGCGAGGTCGTAGGGCGCGCGACCGCCGGCGATCCACTCCGCGAGCGCCTTGCCGGCGCCGCCGCCCGACGCGATGCCGAAGGCGTTGAAACCTGCGCCCACGAAGAAGCCTGTCAGTTCCGGCGCCTGGCCGAGGATGAAGTTGCCGTCCGGCGTGAAGCTCTCCGGCCCGTTGATCAACTCCTTGACGCCCGCCGTCTCCAGCGCCGGCACGCGGCCGAGCGCGAGCTCCATCAGCTGCTCGAAATGATCGAAGTTCGACGGAAGCAGCTGGAAGTTGAACGCCTTGGGGAAGCTGTCGACGCCCCATGCGATCGGGTTCGGCTCGTAGCCGCCCATGACGAGGCCGCCGACCTCCTCCTTGTAGTAGGTGAGGCGGTCGGGATCGCGCAGCGTCGGCAGGGAGGAGGTCACGCCCTCGATCCGGTCGGTGATCATGTACTGGTGCTCGACCGAAACGAGCGGCACGTTGACGCCCGCCATGCGGCCGACCTCGCGCGCCCACTGGCCCGCGCAGTTCACGACGATCTCGCAGGCGATCGGGCCACGGTCGGTTTCGACCACGGTCACTCGCCCTTTTTCGATACGGAAGCCCGTGACCTCCGTGTCCTCGACGATCCGCGCTCCATGCATGCGCGCCCCCTTGGCGAGAGAGCCTGTGATGTCGGAGGGGTTGGCCTGGCCGTCCGTCGGCAGGAAGGCCGCGCCGATCACGTCGGAGACGTCCATCAGCGGCCAAAGATCCTGCGCCTCCTTCGGGGTCAGCAGGTGCATCTCGAGCCCAAAGGAGCGGGCGGTGGTCGCCTGCCGCTTCACCTCGGTCCAGCGCTCCTCGGTGCAGGCGAGGCGCAGGCCGCCGTTCATCTTCCAGCCGGTGGCGAGCCCGGTCTCCTGCTCCAGCGTCCGGTAGAGCTTCACGCTCTCGCCGAGCAGCTGCGTGATGTTGGCGTTTGAGCGCAGTTGCCCCACGAGGCCGGCCGCGTGGAAGGTCGAGCCGGAGGTCAGCTTGTGCCGCTCCAGCAGCACGACGTCCTTCAGGCCGAGCTTCGCCAGATGGTAGGCCGTCGAGGCCCCGATGATGCCGCCGCCGACAATGACGATCTGAGCCTGAGTCGGGAAATCCGCCATGCGCGCGCCCTGTCGTGGAAAGGTCTCGCGCGCCGCCCGCCGCGGCGCACGTCGACGTTCCTCACGTGACGCGGCGGTGAAGTCAACGTAAATCCACATCAAACAACAAATCGATGTGGCGACGCGTGGCGTGGCGGCGTTGTGAGCGTTTGGCCGGACCTTCGCATCGCGCCGATGACAAAGCGTCCCGCTCTGGCGTATGTCTGCGCCGGGGGCCCGTAGCTCAATTGGTTAGAGCCGACCGCTCATAACGGTCTGGTTGTCGGTTCAAGTCCGGCCGGGCCTACCACTCCAGATCAGGCGCTTTCCTGACCGGCGCGTGTTCGCCTCAGCGTTGCTGCAGCGGTATAGGCGGCGAAACGCGGCTGAGCATGACGTTCGCGGCGAACAAGCCGCCAGTATCGCCATGCCGAGGCCCGGAGGCCAAGTGGACCGCCGGCTTCCGCCGCGAGATCGTCGTCATGCGCGAGCGGAGAAAGGTCGTCGCGGGGCCCTTGGATAAAGAACGGCCCGCACGCAGACGCTGCGGCGGGCCGTTCAAATGGCGGTCGCAGAGCGCGACTAGGATTAAGCCGCCTTCTTCGCAGTGACGTTCGCAGCCGAGACGCCGAGCTTGGTCAGGTCGGCGTCCGTCTTCTTCTCTTCGCTCAAGGTTTCGTCGAAGAGCTTCACCGCCTCGGAGAGGCCGAGCTGCTCAGCCCAGGTCTTCAGCGTGCCGTAGCGCGCGATCTCGTAATGCTCGACGGCTTGAGCGGCTGCGACCAGCCCGGCGTCCAGGGCCGGGTCGCCCTTGAACTCGTCGAGGATCTCCTCGCCTTCGGAGATGATCCCCTCGATCGCGTCGCAGGTCTTGCCGCGGGCTGGCTTGCCGATGATCTCGAAGACCTGCTGCAGCCGTTCGATCTGGCCCTGCGTCTCTTCCTTGTGCTTCTCGAAAGCGGCCTTCAGCTGCGGCGCCTGGGCCCCTCGCGCGAGCTTGGGAAGCGCCTTCAGAATCTGGCGCTCGGCGTAGTAGATGTCCTTCAGCGTCTCGTGGAAGAGCTTCTCGAGTCCTTTGTCGGCCATGATGGCGCCTCCCTAGTTGCAGGAGCCCCAACAACGTCCGACCCCGACGCCGTGTTCCCCGGTCTGCGGCTGTCCGCGCCCGATGTGGCCGCCTCAAGCAGGCCGGCGCTGGGCGCCAATCGTCTTCTCCAGCATCACGCGCAGGTTCTAAGCGCTCCGGTAGCCGACGGACGCTGCGACGACATTGAGCGGCGCCCCCGCGGCTTATCGGCGGCTACCCACCGCCCATGTCAGGCGGGAGCAGCGCCTCTTCGCTGCACGAAGCCTGTCGCCCCTTTGCAGTCGACGATGGCCCGACTGGCGACATCTCATCACGCTGTCGCGGCTTCCATCCTGCAGATGCGGTCCACGAAATCGAGGAAGGCGCGCACCTTCGCCGGCGTCTGACGCCGGGACGGGTAGAAGGAATAAAGCGGAAAGCGTTCCTCGGCCCAATCCGTCAGCACCTGTGTCAGACGCCCATCGCGAAGCCACGGCGCAAGACCCAGTTCGAAGCTCTGGAAGAGACCGCCCCCGGCCTCGCAGGCCGCCAGGGCGGCGGACGGGTCGTCCATGACGACCCGTCCCGCGACCCTGGTTTCGACCACCGAGCCAGCCCTATGGAACTCCCAAGGGAAGGGCCGGCCGGTTTCCGGATTGCGGAACAGCAGAACATCGTGTTGCGCGACGTCCTCCGGGCTTTGCGGGGCGCCTCTCCGCGCGAGGTACGCCGGCGCAGCGCAGGTAACGATCCGTGTCTCCAGAAGCTTCCGGGCGATCATCGCGGCGTCAGGCGGCGATCCGAACCGCACCGCCACGTCGACGCCGCCGTACATCATCTCCTCGCGGTGGTTGCTGACCACAAACTCGATCTGAAGCTCGGGATGCAATCGCAGGAGATCGGGAAGGCGAGGCGCCAGGATCACCCGGGCGAACCAGGGATCGCTGTTGACCTTTAATCGCCCCCTCACGCTGGCGGTCGCCTCGCCCACGTCCTCCGCAGCGTCGCGGATCGCCGCCAGCAGCGGCGAGACCTCCGCGTGGAAGCGGCGGCCTTCCTCGGTCAGCTCCACACGACGTGGGGTCCGATGAAACAAGCGAACTCGCAACTGGGCTTCGAGGCGTGCGATCGCGCGGCTCACGCCCGAGGGCGTCAGCCCGAGCTCGTCTCCCGCACGGGCGAAGCCTCCCTGGTCGACGACCGCGATCATCACGCCAATTCCGGACAGTAGCCGCGCATCAAGACCCATGATGATTCCTCGTCATCATAGAGTGTCTGAAGTTGCTCTGGAGGCAACTGATTTCAAGGACGAAAATCCGGCTCCGAACAAGGAGCGTCGCAATGAAACTGCAAGGAAAGAAGGTCGTCCTCCTGGGAGGCACCTCGGGCATCGGCTTGGCCGTCGCGCAGGCCGCAACGGCGGAGGGCGCCGAGGCGGTCATCGCTTCGAGCAACCCAGGCCGCGTCGACGAAGCGCTGGCTGCGCTGCCCGCCGGCTCCACCGGGACGGTCGTCGACCTTCTGGACGCCGACGCGATCGCCAGGTTCTTTGAAACCGTCGGCGCGTTCGACCATCTGGTCTACACGGCCGGCGAAGGGCTGAAGCTGTCCCCCTTGGCCTCGATGAGTTTGGACGAGGCGCGGACATTCTTCGAGCTGCGCTACTGGGGCGCCCTGGGAGCGGCGAAGGCGGCTCACGGCAAGCTGCGGCCCGGCGGCTCCATCATCTTCACCTCCGGGATCGCGGGCGCAAGGCCTGCTCCGGGCTGGTCCGTGGCGGCGAGCATTTGTTCGGCTATGGAAGGGCTCACCCGCGCGCTCGCCGTCGAGCTGGCGCCTCTGCGCGTCAACATCGTCTCGCCGGGCGTCGTACGCTCGCCGCTCTGGCGCGGCATGGACGACGAGGTTCGGAGCGCCTTCTACGCCGACCAGGCGGATCGTCTGCCGGTCAGACACGTGGGCGAGCCCGATGAGGTGGCTGAGGCCTACGTCTACCTCATGGCTCAGACCTACGGCACGGGCCAGACGCTCGTGGTCGACGGTGGCGGCGTCCTGGTCTGATCCGCACTGCAGGCGGGAGCGTGCGGACCCCGTCCGCCTTACCGGGCCTGGGCGGGGCTCCCTCAGCTTCCGCTGATGACGACGATGGTCATGCGACGCTCCATCTCTCGCGCCCATCAGGCGCTCGGAGAAATGGCGAGCGAACTGGGGCGGCGTGACAGCCGGGGAGGGGAAATCCCCCCGGTCTGCTGACCGACGCCGGACAGGGTGTCGAGGGGCAGACATCGTGGCCGGTCGCGGGATGTGGAGGTCGACCTCCGAAGTACCTCCCAGCCTCTAGCAACGTCGATCCCTTCCAAAAAATCGAGACGTGGGCGAGGAACGCCTGCCTCCAGTGCACGTTTGCTGTGCGAGGGCGGATCAACTTTTGTGCAGCGACGACCGTCGGTGCGCAGGGAGACATCCTATGAATTTCCAGGCTTTCAGAACCTTCGCACTCGCCGGCGCCCTTTTCGCGGGCACTGCGATCGCTGCACATGCGCAGTCGAGCTCGACTGTGGGGACGGGTGGATCCTCCGCTGGCGGCGGCGAGTCCAGTTCAACGGTCGGCACCGGCGGCTCGTCGTCCGGCGGTTCGGGTTCGGGCAGCTCCTCGACTGTCGGCACGGGCGGGTCCTCCGCCGGCGGCGGCGACTCGAACTCGACGGTCGGCACTGGCGGCTCTTCGGCGGGCGGCTCGGGTTCGGGCAGCTCTTCGACGTTGGGCACGGGCGGTTCGACCGCTGGCGGCGGCAGCGGTTCGAGCTCCTCGGTCGGAACCGGCGGCTCCTCGGCCGGCGCGGCCGGACATGACGCGTCCGGCCCCGGCAACAGCGAGAACGCGCCGGGTCGCAACAAGAGCAAGTGATCCGCAGCGGCCCCGGCATCGCCGGGGCCGCTCGTTCACTATCACTGAAGGCTCACCCCATGCCCCGCTCATCAATCGTGATGTGCGCTGCGGCCGCAATGGCCGTGGCCACGATCGGCGTCGCGTACGCGGCGTCAAGTTCGTCCTCGTCGAGTTCGGGTCCAGGCGGCTCTGTGTCGACGAGCACGGGACCGGACGGCAAGACCGTCACCACCGGGCCTGACGGAAAGCCCTGCCGCACGGTGGAAGCGCCTCCCGGCGCGTCGTCACAGGCCCGCGCGGGCCAGATGTCGAGCGAAGTCACCGCCGGACCAAATGGCGTGACTGCATCGACCACCGGCCCGAGCGCCGGAGCGTCGAGGGGCGGCTCCTCTTCGTCTTCGTCGTCTTCCTCGTCATCGAACGGACAGGGCGTGGCGACCAGCAGCGACGGCGACTGCGTCGTGACCGTCCCGCCCGGGCAGAAGTAGGAACACCGCCATGATCAATCGGTACACCAGCACCAACGCCAGAATCTCCCGCCAGTTCGCAGCGTGCGTTTTCGCCGGAGCGCTCATGACGGCTCCGGCGTTCGCCCAGAGCAGCTCGACCGGCGGAACCGGGGGCTCTGCGGCCGCCGGAGGCACATCCGCGACCACGCTGGGAACGGGAGGCACGTCGACGGACGCTGACGGCTCGCGGGGATCGTCGCTCGCCACCGGCGGCGCCGCGGCGGGCGGCACAAAGAACTCGAGCCGCTCCAAGAGCCATGAGACCGGCTCAGGCGACCTGAAGGGCCAGTCGAAGGCCATGTCCCACGACGGCGGCACGTTCTCGAAGTCGCAAACAAAAACGACCGTCGGCGAGGACGGGGTCCAGTCCCGCACCAAGACCATGTCGCACGAGCCGGGCAGTAAGCCTGTCAAGTCGACGACGGAAGTGGGCCGCTAGAACAAAAGGTCGCTGAACTAGAAGAGAGTCGGAGGCAGCTTCGACTCTTTTTGTTGATCTAGAGAATGCGGGTCTCCGCGCTGGCCGACGGCGGAGCGTGTGGGGCTCCGCCGTCGACATGCGGCGGTCAGATGATCTGGCCGCCCGAGACCTCGATCCGCTGCGCGTTGACCCAGCGGTTGGCGGGGGCGAGCAGGTTTGCGATCATCGGGCCGATGTCGTCCGGCACGCCGACGCGGCCGAGCGCGGTCATGTCGGCGAAGGCCTTGTTGAGGCTCTCATCGTCGCGCACCGCGCCGCCCCCGAAGTCGGTCTCGATCGCGCCGGGCGCCACGGTGTTGACCGCGATGCCGCGGGAGCCGAGCTCCTTCGCCATGTAGAGCGTGAGCGTCTCGACCGCGCCCTTGACCGCGGCGTAAGCGCCGTAGCCCGGATAGGACATGCGGGTGAGGCCCGACGACAGGTTCACGATCCGACCGCCGTCGGCGATCAGCGGCAACAGCGCCTGGGTCAGGAAGAACATGCCCTTGAAGTCCACGTCGACCAGCCGGTCGAACTGCGCCTCGGTCGCGTCCGCGATCAGCGCGTAGTCGCCATGCCCGGCGTTGTTGACGAGATGGTCGAAGGTCTCCCGGTCCCAGGTCTGGCTGAGCGCCGCCTTGAGCTCTTGCGCGAAGGGCTTGAACGCGGGGACCGAGCCGGAGTCCAGCCGGAAAGCCAGCGCCTTGCGGCCCATGGCCTCGATCTCCGCAACGACCTTTTCGGCCTCGTCGGAGCGGCTGTAATAGGTGATGACGACGTCGCCGCCGCCGCGGGCGATGCTGAGGGCCGTGTTGCGGCCGAGGCCGCGGCTGGCGCCGGTCACGAGTGAGATGGTGGTCATGTTCGGGCTCCGTGTTGGGGACGGGCTGAACATCGTCGCCCAGCGTCTCGGCTTGTTTCCCGAAGCTCGACGGTTTTTGCCTATTCCTCCGAAGCGGCGTGCAAACGTCGCGCGCCTGATTTAGCTTTGGGCCATGACCGCCCTGTTCGACGCCGTCCGCGCGCATGTGGACTCCCAAGGGACCGGCGACGGCGTGTTCGACACGCCCGTCGCGGGCCTGACGCTGGTTCGCGCGACCGCCCCAAGCGAAATCGTCCACCAGATCCCGCGCCCGCTGGCGGCGCTGGTGCTGCAGGGATCGAAGCACGTCGCGATGGGCGCGACGGCGTTCGACTTCTCCGCCGGCGACAGTCTGCTCATCACCGCCGACGTGCCGACGCTGAGCCAGGTCACCCTCGCGAGCCCTACGGCCCCATACTATTCGCTGGTGCTGGAGCTCGATCCGGCCGTCATCGCCGACCTGACGGCCCAGATGCCGGAGGACGGGGTCCGCGACCCCGCGCCGGTGCGCGTGCACCCGACAGACGCGGAGGTGACGGACGCGGCGCTCCGCCTGATGCGGCTGTTCGAGCGTCCATCCTCCGTGCCCGTGCTCGGGCCGCAGCTCGTGCGCGAGATGCACTACTGGCTGCTCGCGGGACGCCACGGCGCCGCGATTCGCCTCTTGGGCTGGCCTGAGGGGCATGTGCGGCGCGTGGCCCGGGCGGTCGCTCTTCTGCGCGCCGAGTTCGCGCGGCCGTTACGGGTCGAGCGGCTCGCCGAGACGGCGGGCATGAGCCCGTCCTCGTTCCACGAGCATTTTCGCAACGTGACCTCGTTGTCGCCGCTGCAGTTCCAGAAGCAGCTGCGCCTGATCGAGGCGCGGCGGCTGATGCTGTCCGAGGAGGCGAGCGCCAGCAGCGCCGCCTATGCGGTCGGCTACGAAAGCGTGTCGCAGTTCACGCGCGAATACGGGCGACTGTTCGGCGCGCCGCCCGTGCGGAGCGCGCGCGCCGCGAAGGCGCAGGTTCAGGCGGTCGCCTGATCGACATCGGACGCGTGCGCCTGACGCTTCGCGAGCGTCAGCTCCACCGGCCAAGCATGTTACCGCCCATTGCGCCCAGCGGGCCGTCGCTGTTCCAAAGACATGGCGAGCGAACGCATGGGCCGCGTGACAAGCCTGGGGGAAGGGAAAGGTGCGGTCCTGCCTCGGGAGGCGCGGCCTGCTATACGTCCTTGCGCGCCGCGGGTCCTCCGCGGGTAAAGTCGTGCGCGATCAGACCTGAGATAAAGAGCGATGACGCGACGGGCCGGCAGCGCGGACCTTCCACTGCACGGCGGCCGCGTTCCGGCTTGGCTTGGCCAGCGCATGACGCAGCTCGGCGTCATCATCACCGAAGCGATCGTCCACCACTACGGTCGCGACGAGTTTCTGCGGCGGCTGTCGCATCCCTTCTGGTTCCAGTCCTTCGGGGCGGTCATGGGGATGGACTGGCATTCGTCCGGCGTCACGACGAGCGTCGTCGGCGCACTGAAGCGCGGGCTGACGCCGCGCGCCGGCGAACTCGGCATCCACGTCTGTGGCGGCCGGGGCAAACAGTCGAGACAGACCCCTGACGAACTGATCGCAGCCGGGGCGCGCGTGGGCTTCGACGCAACGGCGCTCGCCGCGGCCAGCCGACTGATCGCCAAGGTCGACAGCGCCGCCGTGCAGGACGGCTTCGATCTCTACCTGCACAGCTTCATCGTAACGGACGATGGTCGCTGGGCGGTCGTGCAGCAGGGCATGAACGGCGATCTTCGCCAAGCCCGCCGTTACCACTGGCTGTCCGAGGGTCTTACGAGCTTCGTCGACGATCCGCACGCCGCGATCGACGGCGAAACCGGCGGCGCGATCGTCAACCTCGCCGACCGGCGCGCCGCAGCTTCCCGGGACGCTCAACTCGATCTTTTGCGGACCACGTCGCCGGACAGAATCGCGGCCGACGCGATGGCGCTCGAGCCGCCTCGAGAGGCTCCAGCCAAACCATCCGACCAGATGACGCTGCCGCACCTCGTCCTGCCCGCGCATCACGAGGTGCGCGCCGGTGACGTGATCGCGCGCCGTCTCCAGGGGGCGATCGCCGCGGCGGCCGAAAGAGGGCCGGAGGACTTCGCGGACGTGCTGGCGACGCCCGGCGTCGGGGCCCGCACGGTCCGGGCGCTCGCGCTGGTCGCGGAGGTCGTGCACGGCGCGCCGTGCCGCTTCAGCGATCCCGCGCGCTTCTCGTTCGCCCATGGCGGCAAGGATCGGCATCCCTTCCCCGTGCCGACCCTCGTCTACGACGAGACGATCCGCGTTCTGAAGACCGCCGTTTCGAACGCGAAGCTGGGTCGGGACGACAGACTTGAAGCCCTCGCGCGGCTCGACAGGGAATCCCGGAGGCTTGAGACCGTGGTGGACGGGCCGTCGTTCGACGCGGCGCTGCAGGACGAACGAGACATGTCCCATAGCTACGGCGGGCGCAGCACCTTCGGGTGGGAGCCGCAGCCGGCTGGCGGTTCGAGCGCATCGTCAGGCGGCATGAGCAATCGACGTGGCGCCGGGCCAGAATAGAAGTCGTTGACGGCCTCCGAACCGTCCGACCGCAACTTGCCGAACATACCCCCTCGGGGTAGCCTGGTCCGATGCAGTGCTGCGCCAAGACCTCCTGCGCGAAGCGGCTGGGCCGGATTGAGGGCCAGGTCCGCGGCATCGCGCGCATGCTCGAGGAGGACCGGTACTGCATCGACGTCGTCACGCAGATCTCCGCCGTCCGGGCCGCCCTCAAGCGGGTCGAGGAGGAGATCCTCAAGGATCACGTCGGCCATTGCGTCGAGAACGCCATCCAGTCCGGCGACAAGGACGAGCAGCGCCAGAAGGTGGCGGAGCTCGTAAACGTGCTCGGGAGGGTGCGCGGATGAGCGCCATCCTCCGCCTGCTCGCCGCCGTCGTGTTCGCCGTCTTCGTGGCTTCCGCTTGGGCGACTCCCAGCGAGGCGCACGCCGGGCACGGCGCTCCGCCCGCCGCGGAGCAGTCTCGGCCGCCGTCTTCGGTCGGGGACGTGTCCAGTGGAGCCGCGGCGGAAGACCGGGCGGCTGACGTCGCCGCGTCAGGCGCCAACGCGGACTGCGGAGGCCATGGGCCGGCCGACAAGACGCGCTGCTGCAGCAGCGTCTGCCACGCCGTGCTGTCCGAGGAGCTTGGCGTTCTGACGCCCTTGCCGATCGAGGCGACCTCGGGGCCGTCCCTGCCGGAGCCGACCGCCCACAGCGGCCCCGCGATCAACGTCAAGCGACCTCCGAGACCGCTGGCCGCCACGGTCGGCTGAGCCTCGCTGACGTTCCGCGCGCGCTTCCCGCGCTCGGCGCGCGCCCGTGAGACCTGACCGACCGCGTCATGCGGCGCGCTTCCCGCGCCGCCCGCGCCCGCTCGTTCAGATCCCGGGGTTCACATGAAGCCGCTTCTCACGGCCGCCGCAGCGTCGCTGCTGGCCGGCTGCTCCACGCTCCCGCCACCTCCGGTGGCCGGGCGCGATCCATCTGATCCGACGGTCCGGGCGGCGCCCGCCCGCTACGCCTCCGTCACGGCGGGCACGGCCGACCACCGACCCGTGCCGCCGAAGCCGTGGGCCGAGCAGAACCGGGGCGTCGCTCCGAAGACGCCGGGAGGCATGTGATGGTCGCGACCCGATCCCGGGGCCTCGCAAGGGCGACGCTGGTCGCGGCCGCCGCGGCCACGCTCGCCGCCTGCGCCTCCCTATCGCCCGACGGCGGCATGGCCCCTGTCGTCTCTCGGGTTTCGCTGGAACTCGGCAAGAACGCCGCGAAGATCGTCACCCCGGCGGACGCAGAAGCGGCGCAGGGCCGTGTCCGCTCGCTTTTGACCCGGCCGCTCACCGCCGACGGCGCCGTCCAGATCGCGCTGCTGAACAACCGCGGCCTTCAGGCCGAATACAACGCGCTCGGCGTCTCCGAGGCCGCATACGTCGAAGCTAGCCTTCCCCCGTCGCCGACCGTGTCGCTCGAGCGCGTGGCCGGGTCGGGAGACCTCGACGTCGAGCGGAGGCTGATCGCCGATCTGCTTCAACTCCTGACGCTGCCTCGACGCGCCAGGATCGCCGAGACGGAGTTCCGAGCGGCGCAACAGAAAGCGATCGCTGCGACGTTCCAAACGGCCGCCGAGGCGCGCCGAGGCTGGATCCGAGCCGTCGCTGCGCGGGAGACCGTCGGCTTCCTCGCGACCGCAAGGGCCTCGGCGGGCGCGGCGGCCGAGCTCACACGCAAGCTCGGCGAAACGGGGGCGGCCACGAAGCTCAACCAAGCGCGCTCGGCCGCCCTCTACGCCGAGGTCTCGACCGAGCTGGCCGAGGCGCGTCTCGAGGCCTCCAAGGAGCGCGAGGCGCTTACGCGGAAGCTTGGACTCTGGGGGCGGGACACGGAGTTCAAGCTGCCGGACCGGCTGCCCGGCTTCCCGACGCTGAAGCCTCAGGGCGACGTCGAGGCCGTGGCGCTCACCCGCCGCGTCGACATCATCGCCGACCGCCTCGAACTCGACGCGCTCGCGCAACACTACGGGCTGACCGAGCAGACCCGGGCGATCTCCCTGCTGGAGGTCACAGGCGTCGCCAACCGAGCCCGCTCAGCCGAGGGCGAGAAGGCGAACCCGAAGGGCTTCGAGGTCGCCGTCCAGATCCCGATCTTCGACTTCGGAAAGGCGCGATCGGCGAGAGCACGCGAGACCTACATGGGCGCGGTCAACCGCCTGCTGGAGAAGGCCGTCAACGCGCGCTCGGAGGCCCGCGAAGCCTACCAGACATGGCGCGGCCGCCACGACATCGCGCGCTCCTACCAAGCGAGGGTCCTGCCGCTCCGCAAGATCATCACCGAGGAGTCGCTGCTCCGCTACAACGGCATGCTGGTCGACGCCTTCGAGCTCCTGACCAACGCCCGAGAGAACGTCGCGAGCAACGTCGCGGCGATCCGCGCCAAGCGCGACTTCTTCATCGCCGACGTCGACTTCCAGGCGGCCCTGATCTGGGGCGGCGCGCCAGCGTCGTTCGCGCCCTCGGCCGCCGTCGCGTCTGCTCCGTCCGCATCCGCGGCCTCGCCCCATTGACCGGAAGACAGACCATGGCCGTGTCGCGCCGATCCTTCCTGTCCGCCTCCGCGGCGGGAGCCACCACGCTGGTCGCGGCGAGCGCCGTCTCCGGCCGCGTCCAAGCCGCCTCGATCCCGGAGGCCGCCACCATGTCGGAGGCGACAATGCAGCCTCCGCTGACGCCTACCACCGGCCCCGACTACAACCCCGTGGTCACGCTGAACGGCTGGACCGCGCCCTGGCGCATGAACCGCGACTGGAAGGAGTTCCACCTCGTCGCCGAGCCCGTGGTGCGGGAGCTCGCGCCCGGCATGGTCGCCCACCTCTGGGGCTACAACGGCCAGTCGCCGGGACCGACCATCGAGGCGGTGGAGGGCGACAAGGTCCGCATCTTCGTCACCAACCGGCTGCCGGAGCACACCACGGTGCACTGGCACGGGCAGCTCTTGCCCTCGGGGATGGACGGCGTCGGCGGGCTGACCCAGCCGCACATCAAGCCGGGAAAAACCTTCGTCTACGAGTTCCAGCTGAAGAAGAGCGGGACCTTCATGTATCACCCGCACGCCGACGAGATGGTCCAGATGGCCATGGGCATGATGGGCTTCTTCGTGGTGCACCCGAAGGACCCGGCATTCCGGCGCGTCGACCGCGACTTCGTCTTCCTGATGTCGGCCTACGACATCGAGCCCGGCGCCTATGTGCCGCGCGTCGCCGAGATGACGGACTTCAACCTCTGGACCTGGAACACCCGTGTGTTCCCAGGCATCGACCACCTCGTGGCGGCGAAGGGCGATCGGGTCCGGGTGCGGTTCGGCAACCTCACCATGACGAACCACCCGATCCACATGCACGGCTACGACTTCAAGGTCTCGTGCACGGACGGCGGCTGGGTGCCGGAGGCCGCCGCTTGGCCCGAGGTCACGGTCGACTGCGCGGTCGGGCAAATGCGCGCCTTCGACTTCATCGCCGACGCCCCGGGCGACTGGGCGATCCACTGCCACAAGTCGCACCACACCATGAACGCCATGGGCCACGGGCTCCAGAACTTCATCGGCGTGAACAAGAAGGACTTGGCCAAGCGCATCCGGAAGCTCGCCCCCGGCTACATGCCGATGGGACAGGCGGGCATGGCCGACATGGGCGAGATGGAGATGCCGCTCCCGGACAACACGCTGCCGATGATGACCGGCTTCGGCCCGTTCGGCGCGATCGAGATGGGCGGGATGTTTTCGGTCGTGAAGGTCCGCAAGGGGCTCGCGCGCGAGGACTACCGCGATCCCGGATGGTTCGAGCACCCGCAGGGAACCGTCGCCTTCGAGTGGAAGGGCGAGGCCCCCGCGGCTCCCAAGGCCGCTGCCGAACCCGCCAAGCCCGGCTCCGTCGAGATGAACGTCGTCAAGCCCAAGGCCGCCGGCAAGGGCGGCGGCGGGCACGCGAACCACTGACGCCACCGACCCACGAGAGGAAGCCCCATGAGGAAGCTCATCGTCACCGCCGCGCTCGCAGCGGTCCTCGCGCCGGCCGCCGCGCTCGCTGACCCCGGCCATGACGGCAAGACGCGCGCCTATGGCGAGCCGGGAGATCCGGCCAAGCCCGCCCGCACCGTCGAGGTCGTCATGAAGGAGACCGACGACGGCAAGATGCTGTTCGAACCCGGCTCCCTGACCGCCAAGCGCGGCGAGCAGGTGCGCTTCGTCCTCAAGAACGAGGGCCAGGTCGACCACGAGTTCATGCTCGCGACCCGAGCCGAGAACGACCGCCACGCGATCGCAATGCGCAAGAACCCAGACATGGAGCACGACGATCCGAACGGGCGACGCGTCTCTCCCGGCAAGTCCGGCGAGATCGTCTGGAAGTTCACCAATGCCGGGGAGTTCAACTTCGCCTGCCTCATCCCCGGCCACCGCGAGGCCGGCATGGACGGCGCGGTCGCCGTCAAGTGAGCCGCGAACCAAGGAAGATCCAGATGAAAAAGTTCGTCTCCGCCGGCGCCATTCTGTCAGCTGCGCTGTTCTCCGCATCCGTCGCGCTCGCAGCGGACGGAACGGTGAAGAAGATCGATGAGGCGGCCGGCAAGATCACGCTCGACCACGGCCCGATCAAGAGCCTCGACATGGAGGATCCGATGACGATGGTCTTCAAGGCGGCCGACCCCGCGATGCTCAAGTCCGTCAAGGCGGGCGACAAGGTGACGTTCGAAGCCGAGCGCGTGAACGGCCAGATCACCGTGACCAAGATCCGTAAGAAATGACCTCGAGAGCTTGGGCGCGCCGCGCGTCTGCCGACATCTGATCAGGAGATCTGACGTGAACAAGTTCATTCTGGCTTCCGCGGCCTTGGCCGCGACGTGCTTGACCGCGATGGCGCAGGACGCCAAGCAGGCCCCAGAGGGCGCGGAGAGCCTCCCCAAAGCATGTCAGGCCGCCTCGCCGGGGCAGGGCGTGACTGGCAAGGCCATGGAGATGGGCGACATGGCGGCCCATTCGATGTTCGACATGCGCGGGCCGCAGACGGCCTCCATGAAGGCGATGCACGAGATGAACCGGGCGATGAGGGCGGCGCATGGGATCAAGGATCCGGACCTCGCCTTCGTCTGCGGGATGATCGCCCACCATCGCGGCGCGGTGGCGATGAGCACGATCGAGCTCCAGCACGGCAAGGACGAACAGGCCAAGTCGTGGGCGAAGGCGATCATCGCCGACCAGGAGAAGCAGATCGCCCAGTTTGAGAGCTGGGCGAACGCCCGGGCCAAGTGATGACCACACGTGAAGCGTCGGAAGCGGTCGTCGCGGCGGCGCCCGGCGCTCGGGAGACGACATGAGCACGACCACGCGCCCGACGGCGTCGATCCACCGCATGGTGATGCCGTCGCACGTCTGTCCCTACGGGACGAAGGCGGTTGACCTCCTTAGGCGCAATGGCTTCGAGGTCGATGACCACTGGCTCAAGACGCGTAACGAGACCGACGCGTTTAAGGAGCGATACGGGGTGAAGACCACCCCGCAGATCTTCATCGACGGGCGGCGCATCGGCGGTTACGACGACCTCCGCCGCCATTTCGGCCTGCACGTCCCGAAGCCCGGCGAAACCAGCTACAGGCCCGTCGTCGCCGTGTTCGCTATGGCCGCTCTGGTCGCGCTTGCGGCGAGCCACGCCGCGTTCGGCACGCCCTTCACGGTCCAAGCCGCGGAGTGGTTCGTATCGATCAGCATGTGCGTGCTCGCGCTGCTGAAGCTGCAGGACGTCGAGAGCTTCTCGACCATGTTCCTGAACTACGACCTTCTGGCGAAGCGCTGGGTTCGCTACGGCTACGTCTACCCGTACGCAGAGGCGCTGGCTGGCGTGCTCATGACCGCGGGCGCGCTGCACTGGGTGTCGATCCCGGTCGCGCTGTTCATCGGCTCGATCGGCGCGATATCGGTGTTCAAGGCGGTCTACGTGGACAAGCGCGAACTCAAATGCGCCTGCGTCGGCGGCTCGAGCAACGTGCCGCTCGGCTTCGTCTCTCTGACCGAGAACCTCATGATGGTCGGCATGGCCGTCTGGATGGTCTTGCGTTGATCCGCACGTCCGCAGACAACGCCGCCCGTCCCACGCATCCAGACCCGAGGACGGAGAGATGATGCATCGGATTACTCGAAGGATCGCGCTTTCGCTGATAGCGGCCGCCGCCGCCGTCGGCCACGCTCGCGCCGGGGGCAAGCCGCGAATGGTGGTCCACAAGGACCCGTCCTGCGGCTGCTGCGAGGCCTGGGTCGACCATGTCCGTGCGGCCGGCTACCCGGCGGAAACTGTGGAGACCGACGCCATCATCGCGGTGAAAGCTAAGCTCGGCGTGCCTGTCGCCCTCCGATCCTGCCACACGGCCGAGATCGACGGCTACGTGTTGGAAGGCCATGTGCCTGCCTCCGCGATCGACCGCCTGCTGGCCGAGCGTCCAAAGGTCCGTGGGCTGGCCGTCGCCGGGATGCCGATCGGGTCGCCCGGCATGGAGCTCGAAGGACGCGAGGCGGAGACTTACGACGTGATGGCGTTCGGAGACGGCGAGCCGCGGACGTTCCTGAGGTTTAGGGGCGGCGCGCCTGCCTAGTCGAAGGCCCGCTCGGATTGGAACGTCGACGTACGTGTAGAACGCCTTCTTCTCGCGCCATCGACACCACGGACACTCAGCCGCGCCCCCTGTGCTCACTTCCTGAGCTGGCTGGTCAGCGCATCTGACGCCGGCAAGGCCAGCCGCCGAGCTCAGCGGCTGGGCGCTTTGGCGACCACCGCCTCGTCAGGCTCCCGCTTGCGCCCGTTCTCCCCAGCCAAAGGGTGATGTTCTTTTTTGTTCTTGCGCCACGGGCGGACGTCTGGAATCCATTCCTCAGACCGGCACGGAGCGAGATCATGGCGAGACAGGTGGAGGCCCCGTCGACGGCGGAGCTGTTTCAGGACGAAATTCTTGCGGGCCAAGCGGCGGAGATCGAGGCGGTGATCGCGCAGGCCCACGGCGACCCGCGCGCCGCGGTCGGCGCGCTGCTCGTGCAACTCGCGGAGGTCGAACGCGCGCGGCGTGAGGCCGAGAGCTCCGGATCGCTCGGCTACCGGCGCGGAACGCAGCCGCCGAGGCCGGTGCGGAGGGACTGAGCGTCTTGGGGGTGCGGCCGAGCTGGGTTGCGGCCCGAGCGACGGCCCCAGGTGGCGTCCGCCGTCGCTCCTCCGCGTCGCCGCCAGACGAACAAGGCGCCGTCGCTCTCCGGACCGCCTGAGAAACCGTCGGCGGCTCGCGCCGCTGACGAGCGGACGACGGGGCCTATAACGGAGGCGTGCAGGCGAACGGGGAGGGGACATGGGCCGCGCCGCGACCGGCTTCACGATCTGCGTTCTCGGCCTCGCGCTCGGTGTCGTCGCGCTCGTCGCCACGGGGCCGGGGCGGACGGCGACGCCGAGGGACACGCTGGTCGTGGGGCAGATGGCGGAGCCCAAGTCGCTCGATCCGGCGGCGGTCACCGCCGCGAACGATTTTCGCATCCTCGCCAACCTGTTCGAGGGGCTGACTCGCTTCCGCCCCGGATCGCTGGAGCCCGCCCCGGCCTTGGCCGCACGCTGGGAGATTTCCGACGACGGGCGGGCCTACACCTTCCATCTCCGCCCGGACGTGCGCTTCCACGACGGGACTCCCTTCGACGCGGAGGCCGTCCGGTTCAACCTCGACCGCCTGCTCGACCCGAAGCATCCAAGCGCGGACGCCGGGCCGTTCCCGCTGGCCTTCTTCCTCGCGCCGGTGATGGCGGTGGAGGTCCTCGACCCGCTGACCGTGCGGCTGAGGCTCGACGAGCCCTACGCGCCGCTGCTTGCGCATCTCGCTTACCCTATCGGCTACATGGTCTCGCCGGCCGCGGCGAAGGCCGCGGGCAAGGCGTTCGGCCGCGCGCCGGTCGGCACCGGGCCGTTCCGGTTCGAGCGCTGGGAGAGCGGCCGGCAGGTGGCGCTCGTGCGCAACGAGGCCTACTGGGGCGACAAGCCGTCGCTCGCCCGGATCGCCTTCCGACCGATCCCGGACGCCAACGCCCGCGCGAGCGAGATGCTGGCGGGCGGGATCGACCTGATGGTGGAGGTCCCGCCGGATCAGCTCGGAAGCTTCCGCGACCCCGCGCGCTTCGCTCTCCACGAGGCCCCGGCGCCCCACCTCTGGTTTCTCATCCTGAACGCGGTCGAGGGTCCGCTCCGGGACGTGCGTGTGCGCCGGGCGGTGAACCTCGCGATCGACAAGCGGACGATCGTCGAGAACGTGCTGTCGAACGCCGCGACCGTGCCCTCCGGCCCGATCTCGCCCGCCTTCGGCGCCGCGCACGATCCCGCGCTCGAGCCCTATCCGCATGACCCGGAGCGCGCCCGCGCGCTGATCCGCGAGGCGGGCGCCCAGGGTGCGACTCTCACCCTGCTCGCGGCCGAGGGCGGCTCCGGCATGCTGGAGCCGCTCGCCATGGCGACCGCGATCCAGGCGGATCTCGCGCGCGTCGGGCTGAAGGTCGCGATCGAGACCTTCGAGTGGAACGCCTATCTCGCGCGCGTCAACGGCGGCCTGAAGGGCGCCGCGATGGCGGAGATGGCTTGGTCCACCAACGATCCCGACACGCTGCCCTATCTCGCGCTGCGTTCGGAGGCGGCCGCCGACAAGGGCGGCTTCAACGCCGGCGGCTTCTCCGACCCGGAGCTCGACCGGCTGATCGACGCCGCACGCGGGGAGACCGACGCGGAGGCCCGCGCCGGCCTCTACCGCCGGATCGACCGTCTGACGCACGACGCCGCGCCCTGGGCCTTCGTCGCCTCCGCCAAGCAGACGGCGGTGACGGCGAGAGGCGTCGAGGGCCTGACGCTGGAGCCGTCCTCGTTGCTGGAGCTGAAGGGCATGGCGAAGCGATGACGGCTTATGCGCTCCGCCGCCTCGCGCTCGCGGTCCCCGTGCTGTTCGGCGTCACCGTCGTCGTGTTCCTCGTCATCGCGCTCGTGCCCGGCGATCCCGCGCTCGCCATCCTCGGCTCCTACGCGACGCCCGAGAGCGTCGCCCGGCTGAACGCGGAGCTCGGCCTCGACCGGTCGCTGCCCGCCCGCTACCTCGCCTGGGTCGGGGCCGCGCTCACGGGCGACCTCGGGCGCTCCTACGCGCTCGACCGGCCGGTGCTCGACGAGGTGCTGGAGCGGCTCGGCCCCACGCTGATCCTCGCCGCGGCGGCGCTGACCCTGAGCGTCCTTTTCGGCCTCGCCGCGGGCGTCGCCTCCGCCGTGCGGCAGAACGGCTGGGTCGACCGCACGATCGGCCTCGCTTTGCTGCTCGGCGTCTCGACGCCCTCGTTCTTCCTGGGGCTTCTGCTCATCCTCTGGCTCGCGGTCGGGCTCGGCTGGTTCCCGACCGGCGGCATGTCCGCGCTGTTCGGCGGCGGAGGCGTCGTCGATCTGCTGCGCCACCTCGTGCTCCCGGCCGTGACGCTGGCGGTGGTCGCGACGGCGATTCTCGGCCGGCTCACCCGCGCCGCCATGCTCGAGGTGCTGCGGCAGGATTTCGTGCGCACCGCCCGCGCCAAAGGGGTCGAGGAGGACCGGGTGATCTCGGTCCATGCGCTGAAGAGCGCGCTGGTGGCGGTCGTCCCCGTCATCGGACTGCAGGCGGGCTACGTGCTCGGCGGCGCGGTCTATGTCGAGACCGTGTTCCAGTGGCCGGGCGTGGGCCGCATGCTGGTGGAGGCGATCGGCCGGCGCGACATCCTGCTGGTGCAGGGCGGCGTGCTCGCGCTCGCCACGCTCTATGTCGCGATCAACGTCGTCGCCGATCTCGCCCAGGCGGCGCTCGACCCGAGGCTCGAGGCGTGAGCGTCCTCGTGAGGCTCGCGCGCCAGCCCTTCGCGCTTGCGGGCCTCGCCCTGGTGGCGGTCTTCGCCGCGCTGGCGCTGGCGGCGCCCTTGCTTCCGCTTCCCGACCCCGACGCGACCGAGCCCGCGAACCGGCTGGCTGCCCTTGGCGCGGCGGGGCACCTGCTGGGCACGGACCAGCTCGGCCGCGACGTCCTCGCGCGGCTGATCTTCGGGCTCCGCGTCAGCCTCGCGGTCGGCGTCGCGGCGACCCTCGCCGCGGCGCTGGTCGGCGGGACCGTCGGCCTCGTCGCCGCCTTCTACGGCCGTTGGGTCGACGGCCTCCTCATGCGGCTCGTCGACGTACTGATGGCCTTTCCCTACCTTTTGCTCGCGCTCGCCGTGGTCGCGGCGCTTGGGCCGGGCTTGACCAACGCCGCGCTCGCCATCGCCATCGTAAACGTCCCGTTCTTCGCTCGCGCGGTTCGGGGGCAGGCGCTCGGGATCGTGCGCCAGGACTACGTGGCCGCGGCCCGCCTCGCCGGATTCTCGGACCTCCGCATCCTCCTCAGCGAGGTGCTGCCGAACGTCGCCCCGCTGCTCATCGTCACCGCCGCCACGACGATCGGCTGGATGATCCTTGAGACCGCGGGCCTCTCCTTTCTCGGCCTCGGCGCGCAGCCGCCGCAGGCCGACCTCGGCTCCATGCTGGGCGACGGCCACAAGGTGGTGGTCGCCGCCCCCCATGTCGCGGCCGCGCCGGGCGTCGTGGTGTTCGTGCTGGTTGTCGGCCTCAACCTGCTGGGCGACGGCCTGCGCGACGCGCTCGACCCGCGCATGAAAGGCGTCGAGAGCGGCGCCCCGCAGCCGGCGACGCGGGTGGAGCGGGGCATGACCGGGGCGGGCTCGGGCCCAAACGACTCCGCGGCGGTCCTCGACGTCCGCGCGCTGACCACCGCCTTCGCCACGCCCCGCGGGAGCTTCCCGGCAATCCGCGACGTCTCCTTCACGCTTCAGGCCGGCGAGGCGTTGGGGATTGTGGGCGAAAGCGGCTCAGGCAAGTCGGTGACGGCTCTGTCGCTGGCGCGCCTCGCGCCGACGCCGCCGGGGACGATCGTGTCCGGCGAGGTGCGGATCGGCGGCGCCGACGTGCTGGGTCTGGGCCTCGACAGACTCCGGCGGCTCAGGGGCGACCGGATCGCCTATGTGTTTCAGGATCCGCTGACGACGCTGAACCCGCTGATGCGGATCGAGGCGCAGATCGTGGAGGCGATACGCCCCGCGCCTGGTGAAGGGGCGAAGGCGGTCCGCACGCGGGCGAGCGCGCTGATGGCGGACGTGGGCCTGCCGGACCCCGAGCGGATCGCTCGAGCCTACCCGCACGAGCTCTCGGGCGGCCAGCGCCAGCGCGTCGGCGTCGCCATGGCGCTCGCGAACGCCCCGGACGTGCTGGTCGCGGACGAGCCGACGACGGCGCTCGACGCCACGACGCAAGGACGAATTCTGGAGCTGTTCGCCCGAATTCGCCGCGAGCGCGGCGCCGCGCTGATCTTCGTCAGCCACGACGTCGGCGTCGTCGCCTGCCTCTGCGACCGGATCGTGGTGATGTACGCCGGTGAGATCGTGGAGGAGGGGCCCGCGCGCGTCGTCGCCGCGCGGCCGCTGCACCCCTACGCCGCCCGCCTGATCGCTTGCGCGCCGCGGCTTGGGCAGCCGGACAAGTCGCTCGCGCCGATCCCCGGCGCCCCGCCCGCGATCGACGCCCGACCCGACGGCTGCGCCTTCGCCCCCCGATGCGACCACGCCGTGGCCGCCTGCCGCGCCGGCCCGATCGGGCTTGAGGAGGCCATGGAGGGGCGCCGCGTGCGCTGCATTCGCTGGCGCGAGCTTTCAGGAGAGGCGGCATGAGGGAAGGGTTCGGGGACGGGGTGCGTGCTTCGACACGGCGCTGCGGGCCTCCTCAGCATGAGGAGGTTTCGCGGTGAGGCTCCCGGGCGACTCCCCACCTCCTCATGCTGAGGAGCCGAAGGGAGGACGGCGTGTCGAAGCCCGCGCTGCGTCGTCGCCGCTGCTGGAGGCCCGCGCCGTCACGCGCCGCTTCGGAGGCGGCGGATGGTTCGGGACGAAACGTCCGGCGCTGGTCGCTGTCGACAACGTCAGTCTGCCGCTGGGGCCGGGCGAGACGCTGGGGATCGTCGGCGAGAGCGGCTCCGGCAAATCCACGCTCGCGCGCATGCTGGTCGGGCTGCTGCAGCCGAGCGCCGGTGACCTCGCGCTCGACGGCGAGGCGCTCGATCTCGGCCGCGGGGCAGATCGCCGCCGGCTGCAGCGGCGCGCCCAGATGGTCTTCCAGGATCCGGCGAGCGCCATGAACCCCCGCAAGACGGTGGGGGCCAGCGTCGAGGCGCCGATGATCGGGCTGAAGGGCTGGGACGCGCCCCGGCGAAAGGCGCGCGTGGCGGAGCTGTTCGCGCGCGTCGGCCTCGCGCCGGAGCACGCCGCCCGCCACCCGCACGAGTTCTCCGGCGGTCAGCTGCAGCGCATCGGCATCGCCCGCGCCCTCTCGGCGGATCCGCGCATCGTCGTGCTCGACGAGCCGGTCTCGGCGCTCGACGTCTCCGTGCAGGCGCAGGTGTTGGCGCTGCTCAGGGAGCTGCGGGCCGGGGGCGGGTTGAGCCTCGTCTTCGTCAGTCACGACCTCGCGGTGGTCGAGGCGCTGTGCGACCGGGTGGTGGTGATGCGCCGCGGCCGGGTGGTCGAGGAGGGCGCCTGCCGCGCCGTTCTTTCGGCCCCGCGCGAGGATTACACCCGCGAGCTCATCCAAGCCGCCCGCCGCTTCGCCGCTTGACGCCGGCCACGCCCGCGCGATCTAGCGGCGACGCCCGCGTCCGTGGGCGGCTCTCCGGAATCTGCATCTTATGGCGCCAGCGCAAACCCCGTCCCGCCGCGACGTCGAGCTTGACTTCCTCGCGGGCGTGGGCCGGGCCGTCGGCGGCGCGGCGGTGTTTTCGCTGCCCGTGCTGATGACCATGGAGATGTGGTCGCTGGGAGCAAGCCTCGACCGATGGCGGCTGCTCGCGCTCGTCGCAGGTCTGATCCCGCTGCTCGTCGGCCTGTCGCGCTTCATCGGCTTCGAGGAGACGACGTGCTGGCGCGACGACATCCGCGACGCGCTGGTGGCCTTCGCGGTCGGCGTGGTCACTTCCGCGGTGATCCTCAGCCTGTTCGGCCTGATCGAACCGCGGATGTCGTTCGACGAGATCATGGGCGCGATCGTGATCGAGAGCGTGCCGGCGAGCCTGGGGGCCGTGGTCGCGCAGGGCCAGTTCGGCAAGGCGGACGAGAGCGACGAGCGGCACGCCCGCGAGGCGGGGTATTGGGCCGAGCTGCTGTTTATGGCGGCCGGCGCCATCTACCTCTGCTTCAGCGTCGCGCCGACCGAGGAGGTCGACCTGATCTCCGCGGAGATGACGCCGTTCCACGCCATCGCTCTCGTTCTGGTCTCCCTCGCCGCCATGCACTCGGTGGTCTACGTGCTGCAGTACGCCGGCCAGGAGCCCGTCGACCCGGAGGGCGCCGGCTTCTGGAGCCTGTTCGCGCGCTACACCGTCGTCGGCTACGCGCTGTCGTTGCTGGTGTGCTTCGCCCTGATGTGGACGTTCGGCCGCTTCGACGATCTCGGGGTCGAGGCCGCGCTGCGGCTGTGCGTGACGCTGGGCTTCCCGGCCGCCGTGGGCGCCGCATTCGCGCGGCTCATCGTTTAAGGAACCGACATGGCTGAGGAAGGCCCGCGCGAAATTGGATGGCTGGAGTGGGGCGTCGCCGGGCTCGGCGCGGCCATCGTGGTGGGCGTGCTGGGCGTCCTTACGCACGAGGCGCTGACCTACGAGGACGGCCCGCCCGCGATCGTCGCGACGGTCGACGACGTCAGCCGTGGCTCCGGCGGCTATGTCGTCCGCTTCACCGCGAAGAACGAGGGCGCCTCGACCGCGGCTGAGATCCTGATGCTCGCCGAGCTGAAGCAGGGCGACGAGGTGCTTGAAAGCGCCGAGGTCACCCTCGACTACGTGGCGCGCAAGTCGTCGAAGCAGGCCGGCGTGGTGTTCGTGCGCGATCCGGCGGGAGCGGAGCTAACGATCCGGGCGACGTCGTATCGGAAGCCTTGAGGCGGAAGCGCTACGACATAAACGCGGCGTCGCTCACAACCGCACCGTCATGCACGCGTCTTTGCGGGTATCTACGGCTTTGGGGTCGAGCTCGACGATCTTTAGAAAGTCGTGGATGCCCGGCCTTGCCGAGCATGACGGCGGTGGGTCGACGTGGTCAGCTGGACGCCGACGCACCCCCTCACTTCCCCGGCGGGAGAGAAGCGTAGTAGGCGGCGACGGCGCGGATCTCCTCCGGCGTCATGCGGAAGGCGACCTTGCGCATGATCTCGCGGAACGGCCCGCCGCCGCGGGAGTCGTGCTCCTTCTCCCAGAGGTGGAGCTGGGTCTCCAGATAAGACGCGTGCTGCCCGTTAAGCGACGGGTAAGCGGGGTTGCGCGCCGAGGCGGACGGCCCGTGGCAGGACTGGCAAGCGGGCGTGCCGGTGGCTCGCACGCCATCGCGCGCGATCTTCTCGCCCGCGGCCACCAGGGCCGGATCGGGCGTCGGCGCGTCCTTCGGGCGGGCGGCGGGCTGGTTGGCGTAATGCTCGGCGAGCGCCGCGAGCTCGGAATAAGGCAGCCGCGCGGCGGCGGGCTGCATGATGCCGCTGTGGCGTTTGCCGACGGCGTAGGCCGACAGCGCGTCGAACAGGTAGTCCTCCGACTGGCCGGCGATCACGGGAAAGGCGTCGCCGTCCCGGCCGAGGCCGTCGCGGCCGTGGCAGCGGGCGCAGTCGGCCAGCACGTCCTCGCGCGGGCCGCGGCCTTGCGGGCCATGCGCGATCGCCACCAGCCCGCCCACCGCGCCATCGGTCTCGGCGCCCATGGCGAGCGCCTTGTACTCGTCCGGCGTCATGCCCGGCAGCTTCTTTAGAAAGGCGACGACCGACCAGACCTCGTCCTCCCGCTCGTCGAACGAGACCCAGGCCGGCATGCCCGAGAACTTCACGCCGTGTTTCACGATGGTGAAGAGCTGAGCGGTCTCCCAGGTCGGGACCTTGGCGTCGAGGTCAGGCGGCGGCGGGCTCATGACGTCGGTGAGCGGGGATCGCGGCCGGCCGGGCGCGCCGTGGCAGGAGGCGCAGCCCGTTGCGTAATGCCCGGCGCCGCGGGCGATCAGCGCGCGATCGTCGAGGTTGTCCGGGACCTCGACGCCGATCGACCAGGTCTCCACTGAGTTGATCATCACCCAGTGCAGGAACCAGTCGGTCACCGGCCAGTGCTTGGTGCTCGCCGAGATGTTGAACAGCCCGGACCAGCCGAAGGCGAGGCCCGCCGCCACCACCGCGATCCCCGCGAGACCGGCGCGCTTCGGGGTCACGCGGATGTCTACGCCGCGATTGAGAAACCCGCTCATGGCCGGCCTCCGCGGGTGAGCGCCGATGGGGCGCGATCGTCGGAGAGCAGCCGGCCGACCAAAGCGACGCCGCCGGCGAGATAGGCCGCGCCGCCGATCAGCAGCATCATCACGCCGCCGAGCTGCTGGTCGTCGAGGGGGGTGAGCAGGGTAAGCGCCTCGCTCACCTGGTGATGCGCGGCGTAGAGCGGCCGGACGCTCATGGCGAGGAGCGCGCCGAGCAGCGTCATGTGGATCGAAGTGAGCAACATCGCCACGACCCCCGCGGCGGTGCGGCCCGTTTTCGTCGCCGCGCCGTAGCCGAAGCAGGCGAGCCAGACCCAGAGGCCGGAAAGCAGGAACGAGGCTTGCTCGCCGACATAGGCGAGGGCGCTTTCCCGGGCGAGATCGTGGGCGGCCGGCGTATGCCAGCCCCACACCACGACCAACTCGACCAGCGAGGCCGGAACGGCCGCGAACAGCAGCGAGTGGCGGGCCGAGAGATCGTAGCGGGAGCCCGCGACGCTGAGCGCGATCAGCGGCGAGGCGAGCGCGACCACGCCCATGTGCCGGATCATGTGGCCGGTGAAGCCGTGGCCGATCAGCGCGCTGGTCTGCGGCGCCCAGGCGAGCGCGAGCACGGCGATACCAGTCCCGAGGAGAAGCTTGCGGTTCATCGGCAGTCTCCGATGAACACCGCCGGCAGCGCGACGAAGATCACGCCCACGACCGAAAGCCCGCACAGCAGCAGCGTGGCGAAGCCGAGGAAGCCCTGCCGGCCCTCGAAGCTCGGCTCGTCGAACGGCGGGTCCACGTCGCCGCTCCGCCAGTGGCCCCAGGCCTGCCGCGTGCAGAGCGCGATGATCGCGACGGCGACCACGGTCGCGACGAGGATCACAAGGCGAGCGATGGTGATGTCCGGCCATGCCGCGCCGGTCATCACCCGCGCGTCCGCCATGGTCTTGGCGCAGTAGCCGGCGGCCGCGGTGTAGGAGACGAGGAAGTGCAGCGCCCACACGGTGGGCGCGGTGACGAGGGTGATCAGGTTCGCGCGGGTCGAGGCGATCATCGCGCCACCAGCGGGAACAGGGCGATGGTCGCGACGCTGACCGCCATGGTGATCAGGACGAAGTGCCAGAACAGCACGACGTTGTGGATGTCGATGTCGTGCTCCGTCGTCAGCTTGGAGCCGACCGAGCGCGCCAGACAGTAGAGCGTCATGATTACGCCGACGCCAACATGGACCGCGGTCCAGATCGCGATGACCCACACGGTCGCCGGGTACACATGGGAGGTTGGGTCGAGGCCGGTCGTGTGCGGGCCCCACAGCAGCGCCGCGCCGCCGCCGACCGCGAGGATCCCAGAGACGCTCAGCCACAGACGGAGCGACAGCGGCCGGTCGGCGGCGTTCGCCCGGCGCCCGAGCAGCATCGCGCCCCAAGCCGCGACCGTCAGCCCCAGCGCCGTGAACGGCCACAGCAGGCCCGGCCCGGCGGCGTCGGACGGCGGGAAGCCGCTGGCGTGGATTGTCCAGTAGAAGAAATAGCCGAAGATCAGGCTCGCGAAGGCCGACATGTCGCCGATCATCGTGATGAACATCGCCCACCAGCCGACCGAGTCCGGGCCGGAGACATAGAGCGGGAGCTTCAACCCGAGTCCGACGTCCTTCTCCTTCTTCTCCGGGATGATCGCGGTGCCGGTCCAGAGCCAGATCAGGATCGCGATCAGCGCCGCGATCGAGAAGCCGATCGTCAACGTCCAGGCGTAGAAGGTTGCGGCGATGAAGGCGCCGCCGGTGAGGAAGGCCGCGCCCATGGTGATGAAGGTGTTGCCCGGCACGCGGAGGCACTGGATCGGCCGGGCGTCGAGCACCGAGGTGATGAGCGTCTCGCGTTTCCCCTCCTCGGCGTCGGGCAGGTAGAACCGACCCTCGTCATAGTCGCGCATGAAGTTCGGCTGGTCCCAGAGCGGGTAGCGCGTGGTGACGACCGGCACCGTCCGCACGCCCCATTCCTTGCCAGGGTTTTCCGACAGCCACTCCAGCGTGCCGGCGTTCCACATGTTGCGCGGCGCGTAGGGCTCCTTCGACTTCGGCCGCAGGATGTCCCAGCCCACCACCAGCACGCCGGCTGCGAAGACGAAGGAGCCGACGGTCGACACCATGTTCAGCGTTTCGAAGCCGAGGCCCTCGGCGTAGGTGAACACGCGGCGGGGCATGCCGCGCAGGCCCGTGATGTGCATCGGCAGGAAGGTGACGTTGAAGCCGACGAACAGCAGCCAGAAGCCAATCTTGCCGAGCCGGTCCGACAGCCGGCGGTCCATCACGAAGGGGTAGTAGTAGTAGATGCCCGCGATCAGCGGGAAGAACATGCCGCCGATCAGCGTGTAGTGCAGGTGGGCCACCACGAAGTGGCTGTCGTGCGCCTGCCAATCGAACGGCGCGAGCGCGACCATGACCCCGGTGAGGCCGCCGAACACAAAGATCGCGAGCGCGCCGACGGCGTAGAGCATCGGCACGGAGTAGATCACCCGTCCCGCGAGCAGCGTCGCCAGGAACACGAAGATCTGCACGCCGGTCGGAATGGCGACCGCCTCGGACGCCGCCGAGAAAAAGGCCAGCGAGATCGCGGGCAACCCGGTCGTGAACATGTGGTGGACCCACAGGCCGAACGACAGGAAGCCGGTGCCCACGGCGGCCAGCACGATCCACGAATAGCCGAGGATCGGGCGCTGCGCGAAGGTCGGCACGATCATCGCGAGCAGCGCGATCGCGGGCAGGAAGATGATGTAGACCTCGGGGTGGCCGAAGATCCAGAACAGGTGCTGCCACAGCAGCGGGTCGCCGCCCTTGGCGGGATCGAAGAACGGCCAGCCGAACATCCGCTCGAGTTCGAACAGGATGTCGCCAGCGATCAGCGGCGGGAAGGCGAACAGGATCATGCCGGCGACGACCAGCACGTACCAGGCGTAGAGCGGCATCAGGTTGATGCGCATGCCCGGCGGCCGGCATTTCAACGTGCCGACGATGAGCTCCACCGCGGCTGCGATGGACGCGACTTCGATGAACGACAGCCCCAGCAGCCAGACGTCGGCGCCGATGCCCGTCTGCTTCTCGTCGGTGGTCAGCGGCGGGTACATGAACCAGCCGCCGTCGGGCGCCGCGTTAAAGAAGATCGACCCGCAGACGAACACGCCGCCGAGCAGGAAGCTCCAGTAGCCGAAGGCGGACAGCCGGGGGAACGGCAGGTCGCGCGCGCCCAGCATCTCGGGGAGGATCAGGATCGCGACCGCCTCGAAGATCGGGATCGCGAACAGGAACATCATCGCCGTGCCGTGCAGCGTGAAGACCTGGTTGTAGAAGGTGGCGGAGAGGAAATCGTTGTCGGGGACGGCGAGCTGCGCGCGGATAAGCAGCCCCAGCACACCCGCGAACAGGAAGAAGAACAGCGCAGTCCCCGTGTACCAGATCCCGACCTCGGAATTGTTCACGGCCGACCAGTAGCGCACGCCTTTCGGCGTCTCCCAGACCTTCTCGAGCCGTTCCTCCTGGCCCTTGCGGACCTCCGGATCGTCCTGAGGCGAGGCGAGCGCGGCGTCGGTCATGCTCTTCTCCCTCCCTCGGAGAGGGCAGGGTGGACGAGAGAAACACCCAGAACCCCCTTCACTTCAGGCTCCCCAGATAGGCCGCGATCGCCGTCAGGTCGTCGCGCGGCAAGGCGGGGTAGGAGGGCATGGTCACGCGCGGCTTGACCTTGTCAGTCTCGGCGATGAAGCGGACGACGTTCTCGGCGGTGTTGGGCAGCGCGCCCGCGCCCAGCGTCTTGCGGGCGCCGAAGCGGCTGAGGTTTGGCCCGACCTCGCCCCTGGCCTCGATTCCGGCCACCGCATGGCAGGCGCCGCAGCCGTTCTGCAGGAACAAGTCGCGGCCACGCGCGAGATCGCCGGTAGCAGTGGGAAGCGGCGCGGCCTGGGCCGCCAGCCAGGCGTCGAAGGCTGGCTTCTCCATCACGACGACGTCGAAGGCCATCAGCGCGTGGCTCGCGCCGCAGAACTCGGCGCAGACGCCGCGGTAGGTTCCCGGCTTTTCCGCCTCCAGCACCAGTCGGTTCTCGCGGCCGGGGATCATGTCCACCTTGCCGCCAAGCGTTGGTATCCAGAAGGCGTGAATCACATGCGGGCTCGTCAGCGCGAACTCGACGCGCTCGCCGACGGGCATGCGAATCTCGTTGGCGGTCACGACCTCCGGGCCGTTCTGCGGCCTGTAGCGCACGCGCCACCAGAACTGCTCGCCGGCGACGTCGATCCGCAGGCCTTCGCCGGGCTGGCGCAGTTCCGGCATCAGCCGCAGCCCGTAGACCAGCAGCGCGGCCAGCACGACGACGGGAAACACGACCCCGCCCCAGAAAATCAGCCGTTTGCCGACGTGCTCCTCATGGGCGTCGGTCTTCACGCGCGTAGCGTAGACGGCGACGCCAAGCACGATCGTCCATACGACGCCCGCGCCGATCAGCATGACCCAGAACAGGTCCGCGACATCGCGGGCCTCGCGGCCTGCGGGGTCCAGCGTGGACTGTACGCCGGAGCAGGCGCCGAGCCAAAGGGCGACGAGCCCGAGCGCCGCAAGGCGGGTCAGTTGACGTGCGGCGATGACGGCGGCCCCCAGGGTGCGTGTTGCCCGAGCGAACTAAGCGACGACGTCCGCCGCGCCAGTGCCGCCGCGACACGACCTGTCATTTTTCCAGCCTGATAACGGGGCTGTGAAGTTCAGGCCTCAGGGCCAGGCGGCGACGGGCGGCAGCGAGGACAGGATGGAGGCGACGTTGCCGCCGGTCTTCAGGCCGAAGATCGTGCCGCGGTCGTGCAGCAGGTTGAACTCGACGTAGCGGCCGCGGCGCACCAGCTGCTCCGCGCGGTCGGCTTCAGTCCACTCCTTGGCGACGTTGCGCCGGACGATCTCCGGATAGACCTCGGCGAAGCGCTCTCCGATCGAGCGGGTGAAGGCGAAATCGGCCTCGAAGTCGCCGCTGTCCAGCCAGTCGTAGAAGACGCCGCCGATCCCGCGCGGCTCGTTGCGATGCTTGAGGAAGAAGTACTCGTCGCACCACGCCTTGTAACGGTCGTAGTCGGCCACCGCATGGCCTTCGCAGGCGCGCTCGAAGGCCGCGTGGAAGGCGATGGTGTCGGGATCGTCCTGCGTGCGCCGCCGGTCGAGCACGGGCGTGAGGTCGGCGCCGCCGCCGAACCAGGCGCGGCTCGTCACCACGAAGCGGGTGTTCATGTGCACGGTCGGCACGTTTGGGTTCAGGGGGTGCGCGATCAGGGAGATGCCCGAGGCCCAGAAGCCGGGCGCCTCCATCGCTCCAGGGATGTCCTTGCGGAACTCGGGCGCGAACTCCCCGAACACGGTCGAGCAGTGGACGCCGACCTTCTCGAACAGCCGGCCCTTCATGATGCCCATCACGCCGCCCCCGCCGTCGGCCCCGGTGTGGTCCTTGCGCGACCAGGGCGTGCGCTCGAACCGGCCGGCGGGCCCGTCGCCCGGCGCTTCGTCCTCGAGCGCCTCGAACGAGGCGTGGATCTGGTCGCGGAGCGACTCGAACCAAGAGCGGACCCGGGTTTTGCGGGCGTCGACATCGACGAGAGGCGAGGGCATGGCGACCGATCCGCAGGTGCGAGGGCGGGAGGCGGGCATTTAGGGTGGCGAGGCCCGGGAGGGAAACCCCGCGGTCTGGCGCAGCGCTTCGCCGAGGGCGATCGCCCCGGCGACCGCGACGTTGAGCGAACGGAGTTCGGGACGGATGGGCACCACCACCCGCAGATCCGCGGCGGCGTGCACGGCGTCCGGGACGCCGGCCGATTCGCGGCCGAGCATTAGCGCGTCGTCGGCCCGGAAGGCGGCGTCGACATGAGCGACCGCGCCTCGGGTGGTCAGAAGCACGAGCCGCCGGCCCGCCGCTCGGCGAGCCTGCTCGAACGCCTCGAACGAGACGTGACGGACCACCTCCACATGGTCGAGGTAGTCGAGGCCGGCGCGACGAAAAGCCCGATCGGACACGGGGAATCCCGCCGGTTCGATGATGTCGACCGCGACCCCAAGGCACGCCGCGAGTCGCAGCAGCGTCCCGGCGTTTTGGGGGATCTCGGGTTGGTAAAGCGCGAGACGCAAACGGAAATTTCCCTCCGATAACGGAATCGTGGCGGAATCCCGGTGGTTAAGATGCGACACTGTGTCCTAAAGTCTTAGGCGGGCTGGACAGGCCGCGACATCGGGTGCGACAAAGCGCGCAAGAGATAAGAGCCGTTCCAAAGGACGGCCGCGCGTTGGACCGACGAGCTTCGCCTGCCGTTCCGCCGCACTGAGGAAGCTTTTGGGAGAGACTGATCGTGGCAGCCACGCACGACGCCGCCGAGCCGACCCGTCGCGACTTTCTGTATCTGGCGACGGGGGCCGCGGCCGCCGTCGGGGCCGGGTTCACCGTGTGGCCGTTCGTGGCTCAGATGAACCCTGACGCGTCGGCGCTCGCGCTGGCCACCAGCGAAGTCGACATCAGTCAGATCGCCGAAGGCCAGATCATCACCGTCAAATGGCGCGGCAAGCCGGTGTTCGTGTGGAACCGCACGGCGAAGGACGTCGAAGAGGCGAAGGCCGTCGAACTCAGCCAACTGCCCGACCGCAACGCGCGCAACGAAAACCTGGCTCCCGACGCTGAGGCGACCGACGAGAACCGCGCGGCGAAGGGCAAGGAGAACTGGCTGATCGTCACGGGCATCTGCACCCATCTCGGCTGCGTTCCGACGTCGAAGTCGGGCGAGTTCGACGGCTGGCTCTGCCCCTGCCACGGGTCGCACTACGACAGCGCGGGACGCATCCGAAAAGGGCCGGCGCCGGAGAATCTCCACATCCCGCCCTACGCTTTCGACAGCGACACCAAGATCACCATCGGCTGAGGCCGCCCCGCAGGTTCACGCCCGCGCGGCGCGACGAGGTGAATTCGATGCAAGGACATTCGACCTACCAGCCCAAAAGCGGCCTCGCCAAATGGTTCGAGAGCCGCCTGCCGATCGTCGGCCTGGTGCACTCCAGCGCGGTGGCCTACCCGGTTCCGCGCAACCTGAACTACTTCTGGACCTTCGGCGGCATCCTGGTGTTCATGCTGGTCGCCCAGATCCTGACCGGCGTGGTGCTTGCGATGCACTACACGCCCGAAGCGACCAAAGCCTTCGCTTCGGTCGAGAAGATCATGCGGGACGTGAACTACGGCTGGCTGCTGCGCTACCTGCACGCCAACGGCGCCTCGATGTTCTTCATCGCCGTGTACATCCACATCTTCCGCGGCATGTACTACGGCTCGTACAAGGCGCCGCGTGAGATCCTGTGGATCCTCGGCGTGCTGATCTTCCTGCTGATGATGGCGACGGCCTTCATGGGCTACGTGCTGCCTTGGGGCCAGATGTCGTTCTGGGGCGCCACCGTGATCACCAACCTGTTCTCGGCGATCCCGGGCGTGGGTCAGGCGGTGGTGACCTGGCTGTGGGGCGGCTTCTCCGTCGACAACCCGACGCTGAACCGCTTCTTCGCGCTGCATTACCTGCTGCCGTTCATGATCGCGGGCGTGGTCGTGCTGCACATCTGGGCGCTGCACCACGTCGGCCAGAACAACCCCACCGGCGTCGAGGTGAAGGATTTCCGCAAGGACACGCTGCCGTTCACGCCCTACGCGACCATCAAGGACGGCTTTGCGCTCGTTTGCTTCATCGCGTTCTTCGCATGGTTCGTGTTCTACATCCCGAACTACCTCGGCCATGCGGACAACTACATCGAGGCGAACCCGCTGGTGACGCCGGCGCACATCGTGCCGGAGTGGTACTTCCTGCCGTTCTACGCGATCCTGCGCGCGATCCCCTCCAAGCTCGGCGGCGTGCTGTTCATGTTCGGCGCCATCGCGGTGCTGTTCGTGCTGCCCTGGCTCGACACCTCAAAGGTGCGCTCCGCCAAGTACCGGCCGATGTTCAAGATCTTCTTCTGGATCTTCGTCGCGGACGCCGTGATCCTCGGCTGGCTTGGCTCGAAGCCGGCGGAGGAGCCCTACATCACCTACGCCCGCATCGCGACGGCTTGGTACTTCATCCACTTCCTGATCGTCATTCCCGTCCTGGGCAGGATCGAGAAGACCAAGCCGCTGCCGGCTTCGATCGCAGAATCGGTCCTCGGTCCCTCCGGCGGCCACAGCTTCCCGGCCGGCGCCGCGGCGTCGCCCGAGACGAAGGGATGATCGGGCCCATGACCCTGCGTTTCGAAGGCAAGACCATGAGCCTGCGTTCTCTTCGCGCCGTCGCCGCGGCGGCCGTCATCGGCCTCGGCGCGCTGGCCGGCGCCGGCGGGGCGCTCGCGGCCGGCGGGGAGGGCGCGCAGGAAGGCGGCGCCCACCACACGCCGCAGCCGCCGATGCAGAAGTGGACCTTCTGGGGTCCGTTCGGGAAGTTCGATCCGGCGCAGCTGCAGCGCGGCTTCAAGATCTACAAGGAGGTCTGCTCGAGCTGCCACTCGCTCTCGCTGGTCTCGTTCCGCAACCTGATGGAGCCGGGCGGCCTTGGCTTCAATGAGGGCCAGGCGCGGGCGATCGCCAACGAGTACGAGGTCCAGGACGGCCCGAACGACCAGGGCGAGATGTTCACCCGCAAGGCCCGGCTGTCGGACGCTTTCCCGAAGGCGTTCCCCAACGAGCAGGCGGCCCGCGCGGCGAACGGCGGCGCCTATCCGCCGGATTTCTCGCTGCTCGCCAAGGCCCGCACCTACGAGCGCGGTTTCCCGTGGTTCCTGTGGGACATCTTCGCCCAGTACCAGGAGCAGGGCCCGGACTACATCCACGCCCTGCTGGTGGGCTACGAGGAGCCGCCGGCGGGCGCGACGCCGGCCGCCGCGAACCTGCACTACAACAAGTACTTCCCCAATCACTGGATCGCCATGGCGAAGCCCATCCAGGACGGACAGGTGGAGTACACCGACGGCACGCCGACCACCGTCGACCAGTACGGCAAGGACGTCGCGGCCTTCATGATGTGGGCGGCCGAGCCGCACCTCGCGGCCCGCAAGGCGACGGGCTTCGTGGTGCTGATCTGGCTGCTGGTGTTCGGGTCGCTGGTCTATCTGGTCAAGAAGCGCATCTGGGCCGGCGCGAAGCCGAAGCCGATCGCCTGATCCTCGCGGACGACCCCGTGCTATAGAGCGGCGGGCCTTCGGGCCCGCCGTTTTTCATTGTCAGGGAGCGAACGATGGCGAAGGCCGTTCTGGGCGTGATCGGCGGGTCGGGGATCTACGATCTGCCCGGCCTCGAAGGCGTCGAGGAGCTCGATCTCGTAAGCCCTTGGGGGCTGCCGTCCGCCAAGCCGAAGCGGGGCCGGATCGGCGCGACCACGATCGTCTTCCTGCCCCGCCACGGCGCCGGCCACCGGCTGTCGCCGTCGGATATCGACTATCGCGCCAACATCGACGTCCTGAAGCGCGCCGGCGTCACGGACCTTGTCTCACTGTCGGCGTGCGGGTCCTACCGCGAGGAGCTTCCGCCCGGGACCTTCGTGCTGGCGGACCAGTTCATCGACCGCACCTTCCGCCGCCAGACGACCTTCTTCGGCCCCGGCTGCGTGGCGCACGTCGCCTTTTCGGACCCCGTCGCGCCGAACCTCGTGGCGCGGATCGCCCGGGCCGCGGCGGCCGAAGGCGTGCCGCACGTGGTCGGCGGCGCCTATGTCTGCATGGAAGGCCCGCAGTTTTCGACGCGCGCCGAATCCATCGCCTACAAGGCCATGGGCGCGTCGATCGTCGGCATGACGAACATGCCGGAGGCGAAGCTCGCGCGTGAGGCGGAGCTCTCCTACGCCACCGTCGGCATGGTGACGGACTACGACGCCTGGCGCCCACACGAGGCCGGCGTCGACGTCGCCGACGTTCTCGCCGTGATGCACGCCAACGGCGACAAGGCGCGTCGCTTGGTGGCGCGGCTCGCCGCCGATTTTCCGGAGGAGCACGAGCCGTGCCCGCTCGGATCGGACCGGGCGCTGGAGTACGCCATCGTCACCGCGCCGGAGCGCCGCGATCCGCAGCTGCTGGCGAAGCTCGACGCGGTAGCCGGCCGGGTGCTCCGCGGCTGAGGCTGCGGTTCAGTCCGCCGGCCGCACGCCGACGAACACCGCGCTCGTGAAGGCGAAAACCTCGACGCCGCGCTGGTTCGTCGCCGTGTTGCGGGCGGTGAGCACGCCCCAGCCGGGGCGGGACGCGCTCGGCCGGGTCTCCAGCACCTCTGAGAAGTAGGTCAGCGTGTCGCCCGCCATGACCGGCGCCGTCCAGCGCAGATCGCGGAAGCCGGGCGAGGGGCCGACGCGGCCGACCGGCAGGCCCGCCGCCATCCGCTCCTTCGCCATACGGGTCTGGAACGCGATCATCAGCTTCATCCACACCGCGCAGGTGTGCCAGCCGGAGGCGGCCAAGCCCTTGAATGGGCCGGCGAGCCCGGCCTCCTCGGACAGATGAAAGGCCTGGGTGTCGTACTTCCGCGCGAACCGAAGGATTTCGTCGGCCGTGAAGAGGTGCGAGCCGATCTCCGCGCGATCGCCCGGGGCGTAGTCCTCAAGGTGCATCAGACCGCTCCCGGACTGCGACGGCCGAACATCACGGCGTTGACCTGCCGCATCACGACGACGCCGTCCTGATTCAGCACGTCGAAAGCGAAGGAGACCACGCCCATCTCCGGCCGACTGCGGGAGGCGCGGGCGGCTAGGACCTCGCTGCGCACCGTCAGCCGGTCGCCCGCGCGCACCGGGGCGCGCCACTCGACGCTATCGACGCCCGGCGAGCCCATCGAGGTGCTGTCGACAAGCCAGCGGTCGCAGTTCATCCGCATCAGCAGCGCCGCGGTGTACCAACCGGACGCGATCAACTCGCCGAGCATGCTTGAACGCGCCGCATGCTCCGACAGATGCATCGGTTGCGGATCGTACTCCTCGGCGAAGGCCACCATGTCGTCGCGGTCGACGACGACGCCGCCGTACTCCGCCCTGTCGCCCGGCGCGAAATCCTCGAAGGCGTAGCGGGGGTCCGGCATGGACGTCATCCTTTGAGCAACGACGGTGCGGGCAGGCCGCGCGCGCTCCGCTTCCGCCCGCTCAGTTCGCGAAGCGGAAGTGCAGCACGTCGCCGTCGGCGACGACGTACTCCTTGCCTTCGAGCCGCATCTTGCCAGCGTCCTTCGCCCCCGTCTCGCCCTTCAGCGTGACGTAATCGTCGTAGGCGATGGTCTCGGAGCGGATGAAGCCCTTCTCGAAGTCGGAGTGAATCACGCCCGCCGCCGCAGGCGCCTTGGTGCCCCGCTCGATCGTCCAGGCGCGGGTCTCCTTGGGGCCGACCGTGAAGTAGGTGACAAGCCCGAGAAGCTGGTAGCCGGCGTTGATGAGACGGTCGAGGCCGGGCTCGTGCAGGCCGAGCGCCTCCAGATACTCGGTCCGCTCGTCCTCGGGCAGCACCGCGATCTCGCTCTCGATCCGGGCGGAGATCGCGACCGCGACGGCGCCTTCGGCCTTCGCCAGCTCCTCGACTCGCGCCGAGTAGGCGTTGCCGCCGACGGCCGAGTCTTCGTCCACGTTGGCGACGTAGAGCACCGGCTTCGAGGTCAGCAGGTTCAATGCGTCGAAGGCGGCACGCTCGTCGTCCGCGATCTTGGCGAGGCGGGCGGGCTTGCCGTCCCGCAGCAGCGGGAGCACACGGTTGACGAGCTCAAGCTGCTCCTTCGCCTCCTTGTCGTTCGAGCGCGCGCGCTTCTCGAGCGCGACCACCCGCTTCTCGAGGCTCTCAAGGTCGGCGATCATCAGCTCGGTCTCGACCGTATCGGCGTCGGACAGCGGATCGATCTTGCCTTCGACATGGGTGATGTCGTCGTCCTCGAAGCAGCGGAGGACATAGGCGATCGCGTCGACCTCGCGGATGTGGGCGAGGAACTGGTTGCCGAGGCCTTCGCCCTTCGACGCGCCGCGCACGAGGCCCGCGATGTCCACGAAGGTCAGGCGCGTCGGGATGATTTCCTTGGAGCCGGCGATAGCGGCGAGCTTTTGCAGCCGCGGATCGGGCACCGCGACTTCGCCGACATTCGGTTCGATCGTGCAGAACGGATAGTTCGCGGCCTGGGCGGCGGCGGTCTGCGTCAGCGCGTTGAAGAGGGTCGACTTGCCGACGTTCGGCAGGCCGACGATGCCGCATTTGAAGCCCATGGGGAGGAACCGATCAGTCTTGAGAGAGGATCTCGTCCGGTCGGACGAGGAAGGGATTGATGGTCATGAGCGGGCCCATGCGCTGGCCGTGGCTCATGTCTTCGGACAGCAGGAGGTCGCAGTTCGACTGGAGCGCGGAGGCGACGATCAGGCTGTCCCACCAGGCGAAACCGAACCGTTCGTGAACCCCGAAGGCCAAGGTCGACGTCTCGAACGTCAGCGGCGCGTCGCACCAGCGGCCGATCTCGGCGACCATCGGCTCCACTTCGGCGAGGCTGAACATCTTGAGCTTCCGGGTCAGCACGGCCGTGAACTCGTTGATCACCTGCGGGCTGACGACGAGGCCTTCGTGGTCCGACAGCTCACCCACCCATACGGTCGCCTGCTCAGTCTTCGCCGGGCTTCGCCGGTCCCTGAGATAGACCAGGATGTTCGTATCGATGAAGCACCGCATCGTCGTAGATCTCTTCGCGGCTCGGCAGCGTCCCGTCGGCGCGCGTCAGATCCCGCGTCGGGTAGGACAGGAAACGCTCCAGGCTCTCCCGCTGGCTCACACGCGCATCCTGCTGCTTCCGCTCCAGAGCGAGGGCCGCAAAGTAGCGCGAAACGCTTTCGCCGCGCTTCGCGGCCTCCACCCGCACCCAGCTCAAGACCTCGTCGTCCATCGAAATCGTAACGTTCTTCATTTGACCAAAGCTCCTCGACACGAACTTCGTGTTTTCGTGTCCCCGGATCAAGCCGTTCCGCGTCAGGGCCTCGCGGCGCCGAGCTTCTCGACCTCGCCAAAGCCTGCGGCCTCCATCCTGAGGTGCACCTTGTTCTGGAAGCTCGCGTCCTGCGCGCTCGCCAGCAGGTCCGCGGCGTCGGCGACGGCTTCGGTCAGCACGTCGACCCAGCCCATCTCGCCCTTGCCGAAGTCGTTCAGCACGTAGGACAGCACCGCGTCCTTGCCGGGGTGGCCGATCCCCAGACGCACGCGCTTGTAATCATTGCCCATGTGGGCGGTGATCGAGCGCAGGCCGTTGTGGCCGGCGTTGCCGCCGCCGATCTTCACGCGCAGCTTGCCCGGCGCGAGGTCGAGCTCGTCGTGCAGCGCTACGATGTCGGGCAGGGCGATCTTGAAGAACCGGGCGGCTTCGGCGACCGCGCGGCCGCTCTCGTTCATGTAGGTGCGCGGCTTGAGCAGCAGCGTCTTCACGCCGCCGATCGCGCCCTCCGCCGTCTCGCCCTGGAAGCGCGCCCGCCACGGGCCGAAGCCGTGGCGGGACGCGATCCGGTCAACGGCCATGAAGCCGATGTTGTGCCGGTTCTTCTCGTACTTCGGCCCCGGATTGCCGAGGCCGACCAGGAGCAGCATGTCGGTCGCTCCCGCTTGGCCGAGATCAGTCTTCGGACTTCTTCTCGTCGGAGGTCTCGCCCTCGGCGGTCTCGCCTTCTGCGCCCTCTTCCGGCTCCACGGTCTCGCCGCGGTTCTCGGCGGCCGCCTCGGCCTGCTCCTCGGCCACCTCTTCCGCGACCACGGTCGGCGCGGCGATGGTGGCGATGGTCAGCTCGTCGAGGTTCTCGGCCGCGAACTCGACGCCCTTCGGCAGCTTCACCGCGTTGGCGTGAATGATGTCGCCGATCTCGAGACCCTTGAGGTCGACTTCGATCGCGGTCGGGATGTCGTCGACGCCCGCCTTCACGTGCACGGTGTGCAGCACGACGTTGAGCACGCCGCCGCGCTTAAGGCCGGGGGAGGCCTCGTCGTTGAGGAAGTGCACGGGCACCTCGACGTCCACGACCGACGACGCGGTGACGCGGAAGAAGTCGACGTGCAGCAGGGTGTCGGTCACGACGTCGCGCTGGTAGTCGCGCGGGATGACGCGCTCCTTGCCCTTGCCGGTGTCGATCTCGAAAATCGTGGTCTTGAAGCCACCGGCGTGCAGCAGCTTGAACGCCTCGTGGCCGTCGAGCGCGATGCTGACGGCGGGCTTCTTGCCGCCGTAGATGACGGCGGGAATCTTACCTTGACGGCGAAGTGCGCGGGCGGCCCCCTTACCGGCCTTCTCGCGCGCTTCGGCCTTGAGCGGCTTGGTCGCGGACATATCAGTTCTCCGAAATGAATTGGCCGCCCGATGCGGACGGCCTCAGGCGGCGAACCCCTCCAGGGGTGTGGGACGCCGCGCGCGTGAGCTAGCAGAAACGCTGTTCCGGCGCAACGTGTCCGGCCTCGACGGCCGATCGGCGCGCTCCATCTCCTACGGCGGTTCCCCGGGGAGATCGACATGACGCGCGTCGGAGGCTTGGTCCTCGTTCTACTAGCCCTTGGCTCAGGCTCCGCCGCGGCGGCCGATCCGGCGGAGCGCGTCGTCGTCACCCGGTCCGTAGAGCGCACGTACCGGACGAGCGCCGCCGAGCGCTATTACGGCCCGCAATTGCCTCTGCGGGACGCTGCGCGGCAGGTGGTCGTTGAGCGGGGGCCGCGCGTGCTGCTGGAGGACGATTTCTTCGGGCTGTTCGAACCGGTCCTGACGTCCCGGCGACTCCCCCAGCAGGTGCGAGGCATGTGGGTCGAGGCGGACGTTCCCGGCTACGAGCCAGCTGTCGTCGAGACGCGCCGGACGACGACCGTCCGGCGGTACCCGCGCGGCGCTGATCGGCTCAGTCGAAGAGGCTCGACACCGATTCTTCGCTGGACGTGCGCGCGATGGCCTCGCCGATCAGCGTCGCGATCGAGATCACGCGGATGTTCTTCGCGACGCGCACCGCCTCGGTGGGCTGGATCGAGTCGGTGATCACCATTTCCTTGATCTTCGAGGCCGTGACGCGGGCGACCGCGCCGCCCGACAGCACGCCATGCGTGAGGTAGGCGTAGACATCCTTCGCGCCCTTCGCGAGCAGCGCGTCGGCGGCGTTCACCAGCGTGCCTCCGGAGTCCACGATGTCGTCGACCAGGATGCATGAGCGGCCTTCGACGTCGCCGATGACGTTCATCACTTCGGACTCGCCGGGGCGCTCGCGGCGCTTGTCGACGATGGCGAGCTGGGCGTCGATGCGCTTGGCGATGGCGCGGGCGCGCACCACGCCGCCGACGTCCGGCGAGACGACCATGACGTTGTCGGTCGGCAGCCGGTCCTTGATGTCCCGCACCATCACGGGCGCCGCGAACAGGTTGTCGGTCGGAATGTCGAAGAAGCCCTGGATCTGGCCGGCGTGCAGGTCGAGCGTCATCACGCGGTCGGCGCCGGCCTGGGTGATCATGTTGGCGACCAGCTTCGCCGAGATCGGCGTCCGGCCCGAGGCGCGGCGGTCCTGCCGAGCATAGCCGAAGTAGGGCATGACGGCCGTGATGCGGCGCGCCGAGGAGCGGCGCAGCGCGTCGATGATGATCAGCAGCTCCATCAGGTGGTCGTTCGCGGGGAACGAGGTCGACTGGACGACGAAGACGTCCTCGCCGCGCACGTTCTCAAGGATTTCGACGAACACCTCCATGTCCGCGAAGCGGCGCACGTTGCAGCGGGTGAGCGGCGTGGCGAGATAGGCCGCGATGGCTTCGGCGAGCCCGCGGTTGGAGTTGCCGGCGACGACCTTCATGCTGAACGACCTTCGTGCGCGCCCCGCGGCGCCGTTGTGCTGTCCACGACCGTGGCGCCGAGGAAAGGCGTGCGGCTCTTAACAACTATTCCAACCGCCCTCAACCGACCGTGAGGCGGTTGCGCACCTTCGTCGCAGAAGGGTCACAGAAGCCTTTACGGATCGAGCGCGATCGCTGCCACCAGCCGGCCGTAGTCGTCCTCGCCGCGGTGGGTCATGCGGCGGTAGCTGAAGAAGCGCTCCTCGTCGGCGTAGGTGTCGAGGCCGACGTCCTCGACCGTGCCGACGCCGGCCGCTTTCAGCCGGGCGACCACATAGCCGCCAAGGTCGAACAGCGCGTGGCCGGGCTTCGCCGAGGGCGCGAAGAAGCGTGCGTTCGAGGCGTCGGCCGCGGCGAAGCGGGCGGCGAACTCTGGGCCGACCTCGTAGCTCGCCTGCCGGATGCAGGGGCCGAGCACGGCGACGACGCGCTCGCGGCGCGCGCCCAGCTCCTCCATTTTGGCGAGCGTCGCCTCCGCCACTCCCTTGAACGCGCCCTGCCAGCCGGCGTGAGCGGCGGCGACCACGCGAGCCTCCGCGTCCGCGAACAGGATCGGCCCGCAGTCGGCGATGGTGACGCCGGCGGCGAGACCGGGGCTCGCCACCACGACGGCGTCCACATGCGGCGCGGTCTCGCGCGTCCAGGGATCGGTCGCGACCGCGACCTCCGCCGAATGCACCTGCCAGGGCAAGGCGATCCGTCCGGCCTGAAGGCCCAGCGTCGCGGCCATGCGACGACGGTTCTCGTGCACGTTCGCCGGATCGTCCTTGGCGCCGAGCCCGCCGTTAAGGCTCGACAGCACGCCTGTCGAGACGCCGCCCTGGCGGGTGAAGAAGGCGTGGCGCACGCCCGGAAGCGCGGCGAGAGCCTCGGACTGAACGGTCGGGACGGGGAGGGTCATCGGGAATCTCCGTCGGGTTCGAAGCCGGGCAGGGGCCCCAGGGCTGGATGGCCGATGGCGAACGCCTTGAACAGCGCGCCCATGCCGGAAGCGGAGCGGTCGGTCAACCGCCGCACGGCGGCCGCGATGGCGTCCGTCTGGGCGGGCGTCGCGTTTCGCGCGAGCTGCGCCGCCCGGGCGTGGAGGCCGAGCCGCTCGAGCAGATCGGCTTGCGGCAGCAGCGCCATGGGGGCCGCCCCGGCCGCGCGACCCGCGCGAGCGAGCGCGCCGAAATCGACCTGGGCCGTCAGATCGGCCTCGCCCGGCTCCGCCAGCGGATCGACGAAGCCGTGGCGGCGCATGGCCTGCAGCGTGTCGCCGGCGCTGTAGGCCTCGCCGTAGTCGAGCGCGAGCGCCGCGCCGCCATGGGCCGCGAGATGGGCGCCGATCCGGGCCGCGATCGCCACCCCCTGCGGATTGAGCTCGAGGACGAAGCCGATCGGACGGGACGGGAGGCGCAGGTCCGCGGGCGGTTCGGCGGCGAGACCAAAGGCGAGAGCGCCGTCGATGAGCCCGACCATGCGCTCGCGCCAGCCCGCCTCGGTGCGTACGAACTGGCGTATGGGCAGGGCGTCGAAGAACTCGTTGGCGAGAAGGAGGATGGGACGCGCGCCGAGGGCCTCTTCGATCGTCAGGGCCCAGCGGAGCGGCACGCCCGTCGCGGCCAGGTTCTCTTGCTGGATCTGCCGAAGCGTCGGGCTGGTCTCCACCAGCGTCACGTCGAGCGCGTCGCGAAAGCCGGGAACAGCCCTGGCCGCCCGGAGCGCGTCGGCCATAAGCGTGCCTCGGCCGGGGCCGAGCTCGATCAGCGCCACGCGCGCGGGCTCCCCCATGCGCCGCCAGACCTCGGCGCACCACAGGCCGATGAGTTCGCCGAACATCTGGGTGATCTCCGGCGCGGTGACGAAGTCGCCGCTCGCCCCGAAGGGATCGCGGGTCGCGTAGTAGCCGTGAGAGGGGTGGCCGAGGCAGAGCGCCATGTAGCGCTCAACCGTGATCGGCCCGTCCTGCGCGATCGTCTCGGCGATCTCGCGGCCGAGCGGGGTCATGCCCGCCGGGCGCGCTTCAGAGCGAGGACGACGACGACCGCGCCGAGCGCCAGCATGGGCAGCGACAGCGCCATCCCCATCGTCAGGCCGCCCGGCAGGAAGCCGATCTGTGCGTCCGGCTCGCGGAACTCCTCGCCGATGATGCGGCAGACGGCGTAGCCCGCCAGGAAGGCGCCGCCGACGAGGCCGGGGCGCTTCAGCGCGCCGGCGCGCACGAGGACCTGAACCAGCACGAACAGCGCAATGCCTTCGAGCGCGGCCTGATAGAGCTGGCTCGGGTGCCTCGGCTGGCCGTCCGCGGTGGGAAACACCATCGCCCAAGGGACGTCCGTCACGCGGCCGAACAGCTCGCCGTTGATGAAGTTCGCGACGCGGCCGAAGAACAGGCCGATGGGCGCGACCGCCGAGCAGAGGTCGAAGATCGGCAGCGCCGGCAAGGTGCGCGACCGGGCGAACAGGATGATTCCCAGCGCCGCGCCGGCGAGGCCGCCGTGGAAGCTCATGCCGCCGTGCCAGACCTGCAGCGCCTCCAGGGGATTATCGAGATAATACAGCGGATTGTAGAACAGCACATAGCCGATGCGGCCGCCGAGGATCACGCCGAAGGCGACCCACAGAATGAGGTCGTCGACTTCGAGCGGCGTCGGGCGCCGCGTCGCGCCCCAAAGGGCGTCGTTGGCGGCGATCCGCTTGGCGAGCCACCAGCCGATCAGCAGCCCCGCGACATAGGCGAGCGCGTACCAGCGGATCGCGAGCGGGCCCACGGACACCGCGATCGGATCGATCATCGGAAACGGAATTGCGAACAGCGGCATGCGCGCTCCAGGGTCGGCGCGGTGATGGACGTGGCGACGCGCAGCGTCAAGGCGGCGTGGTCCAGCCGCTTCGGTTCATTTCTCCCGCAGCCTCAGCCAGGAAATCGAGAAAGGCTCGAGTGCGGGCGGGGAGGCGGCCCGGACGGCCCACGAACACGGCGTGGATCTCCTCGATGTCGCCTGGGTTCAGCTCTTCGAGCACGGGGACCAGCGTTCCCGCCGCGATGTCCGGGCCGATGTGGAACAGCGCATGCCGCGCGAGGCCGACCCCGGCGAGCGCCAGCAGCCGCGACGTCTCGCCGTCGCCGACCTGGACCGGGCCATTGGGGGAAACGGTCACCGTCCGCCCCTCGACGAGGAACGGCCAGCCGCGCACGGTGCGGGTGAAGTTGAAGCCGATCCGGGGCTGGCGCTCCAGATCTTCGACCGTCCGCGGCACGCCGTGGCGCGCGAGATGCTCCGGCGAGGCGACGACCGCCATACGGCTCTGGCCGAGCTTGCGCGCGACGAGCCGGGAGGAGGCGAGCGGCCCGATGCGGATCGCGACGTCCGCGCGCTGCTCCACGAGATCGACGACCTGGTCGGTCAGCACGATGTCGAGCGTCACCTCTGGGAAGCGGGCGAGGAACGCCGGCACGAGCGGCAGCACGTACATCTGTCCGAACGACACGCTGCAGTTCACCCGCACGCGGCCGCGTGGCGCCGCGCCGCCGGCGGCCTCCCGTTCGGCCTCGTCGAGATCGGCGAGGATGCGCGTCGCTCGCTCGTAGAACGCTTCGCCCTCCGCCGTGAGCTGAAGCCTGCGCGTGGTGCGGGTCATGAGCTGGGCGCCGAGCCGCGCCTCAAGCCGGGCGACCAGCTTGCTGATCGCGGACGGCGATTGTCGGAGCTCGCGCGCCGCCGCCGAGAAATCGCCCCGCTCCACGACGCGGACGAACGTCTCCATCTCGGCGGCGCGGTTAGGTTCGGATCGGCTCATTCGTGCCTTTAGGTCACAAGTTGTTGGATCTTGTGAAGACTAATCTGTGGCCTGCCTTGCGGCTAGCTTGGCTCCAATCATTCCAATCCATGCGTTCTGGAGCGACTCCATGCCCCTCGCGGTCTATGCGCTCGCCGCCGGCGCCTTCGGCATCGGCACCACCGAGTTCGTCATCATGGGCCTGCTGATGCAGGTCTCCGGGGACCTCGGCGTCTCGATTCCCGCCGCCGGACTGCTGATCTCGGGCTACGCGCTCGGGGTGTTCGTCGGCGCCCCCGTCCTCACGATCGCGAGCCGTCAGCTGCCGCGGAAGACCGTGCTGCTCGCGCTGATGGGCGTGTTTGTCCTGGGCAATCTCGCCTGCGCGCTCGCCCCGGACTACGGCTGGCTCATGGCGGCGCGCGTGATCACCTCGCTCGCCCACGGCACCTTCTTCGGCGTCGGCTCGGTGGTCGCCACCGGACTGGTGCCGCAGGAGCGCAAGGCCTCGGCGATCGCTGTGATGTTCACCGGCCTCACGGCCGCGACCCTGCTGGGCGTGCCCGCCGGCGCCTGGCTCGGCCTCGCGTTCGGCTGGCGCTCGACGTTCTGGGCGGTCGCCGTGATCGGCGTCGTCGCCTTCGCGATCATTGCGCTCGCGGTGCCCCGCGACGTCGCCTCCGAGCCCGCCCCGCCGCTGAAGCGCGAGCTCTCGAGCCTGAAGAACCCGCAGCTGCAGCTTGGCTTCCTCATGACGGTGCTCGGCTTCGCGGGCGTGTTCGCCGCCTTCACCTATGTGCAGCCGCTGCTGACCGAGCTGACCGGCTTCTCGGAGGCCGCCGTCTCCCCGATCCTGCTGGTGTTCGGCGCGGGCCTCGCGGTCGGCAATCTCGCCGGCGGCCGCTTCGCGGACCGCAACGTCGGGCTGGCGCTGGTGGGCACCCTGGGCGCGCTCAGCCTTACGCTCGCGCTGACGACCGTCGCCGCCTACGACAAGATCGCGATGGTCGCGATCCTGGGCCTGCTTGGCGCGGCGAGCTTCGCCACCGTCGCCCCGCTGCAGATGCGGGTGATGGAAAAGGCCGGCGCGGACGGCCGCAACCTCGCCTCCAGCCTCAACATCGCGGCCTTCAACCTCGGCAACGCCATCGGCGCCTGGGCCGGCGGCGCGACCATCGACTACGGGCCGGGCCTCTGGTCGGTGCCTCTCGTGGCCGCCGCGATCACCTTCGCAGGGCTCGCCGTCGCGGCCTTCAGCCTGCGGCTCGATCGCCTTCGGCCTGCGGTCGTGGCGGCGTGCCAAACCTGAACTCGGAGCGCCACTCTCCCAGGCTTTCCGTGGACGTCGACCGCCGCGCGGGCGATACAGGTCCTCCCGCAGTTGCGTAAGGGCGCCCGTCGGTGGCGCACATCATGATGCCATCCGCCGACACGTCCGAGGCCGTCGGGCCGACCTGCCCCATCACCGGCAAGCCCGCCCGCGCGGTCCAGAGCGTCTCGACGGCGTTCCTGCGGCACTTCTGGCGGTTCGGGCAGGGCGTCGACGTGGCGCGCCTGTTCGAGGGCGTGAAGCGGCTGACGCTGTACGAAAGTCCGTCGGGCCTCATGTTCTTCGATCCGCCGATCGTCGGAGACGCGGCCTTCTACGCCCGGTTCTACGCCAAGTGGGACATCCAGAAGGGGCTGACGGAGGAGGTCGACCGCCGCGTCGATTTCCGTCGCGCCGCCCGTTCCGTGCCCAAAGGCGCCACGGTGATCGACATCGGCTGCGGCCCCGGCTTGTTCCGGCGCCACCTGCCGCACGCCCGGTTCGTCGGGCTCGACCCCTACGCCGGCCCTGGCGCCGACGAGGCGGTGATCCGCGAGACGCTGGAGCATCATGCGGAGACAAACCCCTCCGCCTATGACGTCGCGACGGCGTTCCACGTGATTGAGCACGTGTCCGATCCGCTCGGTCACGCCAGGCTGATGGCGAAGCTGCTGAAGCCCGGCGGCCTGCTGATCCTCGCGGCGCCGCTGCACCCGTCGCCGCTGACGGACATTCCGAATTTTCCGCTCAATCTCCCGCCGCATCACGTGACGTGGTGGAACGCGGGCGCGTTCCGCGCGCTTGCTACGGAACTGGGCCTTGAGGTCGTCGCTCTCGAGACGCTGCCGGTCTCGCCCCATCAGGGCGTCATTCTTTGGCTGTGGCGTCTGCTCGCCCGCCGGACGACGCCCCCGCCAAACGCCCGCTATGTCGGCCACCGGTGGTCCTGGCACGTCAGCCTCGTCCTCGCCTACGCGCTGGCGCTCTTGGCCGTGCGCTTCAAGCCGGTTCCGAAGGGCGCTCCGGACGTCGACGCCTTCCTCGTGGCGCGGAAGCCGCAAGCCTCGTGAACCGCCGATCTTGCGGGGAGGGCGGCGACGGGCCATGTGTGACGAGCGTTTTCCCTGTGAAAGGCCTCACTCCATGACCGAGACCCGCGGCCGCGTGTTCGACGAGATCGGACGCCTGATGACCGACGCCGCCGGCGCCGCTTCCGGGGTGAAGCGGGAGGTCGAGACGGTCGTGCGGGCTCAGGCCAGCAAGATCCTCGCGGATCTCGACCTCGTCCGCCGCGACGAGTTCGAGGCCGTGCGCGCGATGGCCGTAAAGGCGCGCGAGGAGAACGAGGCGCTTTCCGCGCGGCTGGAGGCGCTGGAAGCGAAGCTCGCCGGCGCGACCTCGACGCCGCAGGGCGGCAGCGGTCCGGAAGACACAGTCGCGATCTGACGGGCGGATCCGTTCATCCAAGTACGACAGCATGTGTGCAGCGCCGAAACGGGCGCCATATACTGTCTGAGGGGGCTCGAATCGCTGGCGTTACGCCACGCGATCCGGAGCCTCGGTCGGCGGGCCGCCCTTGGTCCGCAGGTCACGCGCGACGTCGTTCCCACGCCCTCGAGCAGGGCCTTCACCTGGGGAGGAGCTCATGGCTCTCATCGACGTGGACGCCGAGCGTCACGGCCACCCTGTCGACATGATCGAACGCATCGCGACGTTGAACGACTGGTCTTTCGACCGGTCCGACGACGACGAGATTACGATTTCCGTCGATGGATCCTGGTCCGATTACCACGTGTCTCTCACGTGGATGGACGATCTGGAGTCCCTTCACCTCGCCTGCGCCTTTGACCTCAAGGTTCCTGACCGCCGCAAGGTGGAAATTCTCCAGCTGCTGACGCTCGTCAACGAGCAGATGTGGCTGGGCCACTTCGATCTGTGGAGCAAGGAGGGCGTGGTGGTCTACCGGCACTCGCTCCTGCTGACCGGCGGGGCGGAGGCGAGCGCCCCCCAATGCGAAGCCCTGCTGCAAGGGGCCCTCGAAGCCTGCGAACGTCACTATCAGGCGTTCCAGTTCGTGGTCTGGGCGGGCAAGAGCGCCGAGGAGGCCATGCAGGTGGTGGCCTTCGAGACGGCGGGGGAGGCGTGACGGCGTTGAGCCTTTCATGACCGGGCATTCCATCGGGCCGCTCTCTCCGGGCGGCCCGATTCTTCTCGTCGGCGCCGGCAAGATGGGCGGCGCCCTCCTGGACGGCTGGCTGGCGGGCGGTCTCGATCCGGCGCTGGTCGCCGTCGTCGACCCGGGACTTCCGACCGCCGCCGCTGAACGCCTCGCCGCGCAGGGCGTCATCCTCGCGCCCGAACCCGGCAGCCTGCCGCCGCCGGCGGCGATCCTCTTCGCGGTCAAGCCGCAGATGGCGGGGGCTGCGCTTCCGAGCGTGGCGGATTTCGTAGGCCCGGATACGGTGGTCGTGTCGATCCTCGCGGGAACGACGCTCAAGACGCTGCGGGCCGGGCTTCCCGCCAACGCCGCCGTGGTGCGAACCATGCCGAACACGCCGGCCTCCGTCGGCCGCGGCATCACGGTCTGCGTCGCAGGCGAGGGCGTCAGCCTGGCGCAACGGGCTCTTGCGGACCGCTTGCTGCAGGCGTGCGGCGATGTCGTGTGGGTCGACGACGAGGCGCTGATCGACGCCGTCACCGGCGTCTCCGGGTCGGGACCGGCCTATGTGTTCCTGATGGCGGAATCGCTCGCCCGCGCCGGCGTCGCGGCGGGATTGCCGCCCGAGCTCGCCGCCAAACTGGCGCGCGCCACCGTCGAGGGCGCGGGCGAATTGCTTCACCGCTCGGCCGATACCCCGGAAACGCTGCGCAAGAACGTGACCTCGCCAAACGGGACGACGGCCGCGGCGCTCGGCGTCCTGATGGCGGCCGACGGCCTCGACCCGCTTCTGGAGCGGGCGGTGGCGGCGGCGACAGCGCGTTCCCGCGAACTTGCGGGCTGAGCAGCCCGGGCCGCCTTGGAACGGACCCGCTCTGTGCCCATAATCGCGTGACGAGCGATCACCCCAGACACGCGAGGAGACGCGCCATGGCCCGCAATCCATCGTCGAGCGACGCTTCGGCGGCGAAGCCGTCAAAGGCCGCGCCCGGACCCGATCCGCGCGACAAGGTGATCGACGCCCTGTTTTCACTGCTGGCCGAGAAGCCCTGGAGCGAGATCGGTCTGCACGATCTTGCCGACCGAGCCGGGGTCGGGCTGGCGGAACTGCGTGGCCTGTTCCCTTCGAAGGGCGCGGTGCTCGCCGGCTTCGTCCGCAGGATCGATCTCGACGTGCTCGATCACGACGTCAAGGACATGGCGGACGAGCCGGCGCGCGAGCGTCTCTTCGACGTGCTGATGCGGCGTTTCGAGGCCCTAGCGCCCTACCGAGAGGGTTTGCGCGCCGCACGCCGCGGCGTGATGCGCGATCCGCTGGGCGCCGCGGAGATGAACAAGGTCGCGGTCTCATCGATGCAGTGGATGCTGGCCGCGGCCGGAGTGCAGGAGTCCGGTCCTCTGGGAGCGGCGCGCGCTCAGGCGCTGGTGCTCGTCCACGCGCGCGTGTTCGAGACTTTCCTCAACGACGCCGACCAGGGCCTTGCCCGAACCATGAAGGCCCTCGACGAGGAGCTCCGGAAGGCTGAACGCTGGGCCCGCCGCGCCGACGACGCGCTCCGCCTGACCGCACCCTTCCGCGAGGTCTGCGACCGCGCCTTCGGCCACCGTAGCCGCAAGGACGAGGCCGACGACGTGGCGAGCGCCGCGTGAGCGGGACGGATCAGGCCGCTGCCCCCATCATTACCTTCGACGACTTCCTGAAGCTCGACGTCCGCGTCGGCGTGGTCGTCGAAGCCGAGCCCTATCCCGAGGCGCGAAAGCCCGCGATCAAACTCAAGATCGATTTCGGCTCGGATATCGGCCTGAAGAGATCGTCGGCGCAGATCACACGGCACTATGCGCCTGAGGATCTGATCGGTCGCCAAGTCGTTGCGGTGGTGAACTTCCCGCCGCGGCAGATTGGCAAGTTTATGTCCGAAGTTCTGACCCTCGGCGTGCCGGACGCCGACGGCGAGGTCGTGCTGCTGTCGCCGACGACCGCCGTTCCGAACGGCGGCCGTCTGTACTGAGCGGTCCGATCAGCGTTTTCGGTTGCGGGCGTCCTTGAGCTCGTCGATCGCCATCGAGGCTTCAGCCTTGGTGAGGTCCGGCTTGTAGGCCTCCGCCCCGGTCTCCTCCGAAAGCGTTTTGAGATAGGAGGCCTGGGCCCCGGTCATCGGCTCGTCGCCTGACACCCAATCGCTCGGGTCCTTCTCCGTGTTGCTTTCAGGATCGGGCGCGGTCTTCGGATTGGGATGGATGTCGTGAGCCGGGGCGCCGGGCGTAGGCGCATCGGGGTCTGCGGCGCGGCGGGCGTCGACGCGAGCCTGCGGGCGACTTTCGGCCATGAGCGTGTCCTCGTTCTGTCTTCGTTCACGAGGGGAAACGCCCGACCTGAACGACGGTTCCTCGACGGCGGTCATGAAAAAGCCCCGGCGCGGGGCGCGCGCCGGGGCTTCGGAGGAACGCTCGGCGCTGGTCGCGCCGTCGTCGCAGGTCCTTACGGGCAGGGGTGCTGACGTCCGTCGTAGCCCGTATAGGTGCCGGTCCGCGGATTGTACGAGCGGAACCGCTGTGCGCAGTAGCTGTCGCCGCGCGAATAGCTGCGGCCGTTCGCCGCTCCTGCGATCAGAGCGCCGGCCGCGAGACCCGCGATGCCGGCCGCCGCATAGCCGCCGTAGTCCCGGTCGCGATAGTACCGCCGCCCGTAATAGCGCCGTCCGTAGTACCCGCGCCCGCCATAATACCGGCGTCCGCCGTAGTACCTCCGTCCGCCATAATACCGCCGGCTGGAGAAATGCCGGCGGCCGCCATAATGGCGACCTCCGCCCCAGCCGCGCCCGCCGCGCCAACGGCGTCGATCCACGGTCTGGATGTTTCCGGTCTGCATGTCGGTCAGCGCTTGGGCGCGCACCTGATCCAGCGTCGCCCGCGGCTCCGGCGCGCGAAGCGGAGCGGCTTCGGCGCTGACGACACCCGTGAGGCCAATCGTTGCGGCGATCGCTATTGCGAGCGTCTTTCGCATCTTTTGAAGCTCCTGATTTTTAAGGGGCGCGCGTGCGCGCCAGGTTCTGCGCCTCTCCCACCGGAGATAACTCGACGGTCCCGGGGAAAGTTTCGCGGGCGAGGGCGTGGCGCCTCACGTCTGCGTGACGTTCTGGTCGAGGGCCTGTGCGTCCGGCTGATTTGTCTCGGCGCGATTCGGGATTAGGGTCGCGCGCCGTCCGCTGCATTCGAGGTCGCGACCCGCCATGCGCCGTTTGCTCGCAAGCCTCGCTCTCATCGCCGCCGCATGCGCCGCGGCGAACGCCGCGCAATTCGAGGGTTGGGGGGTCTCCTGTGGGACGGGCGTGAAAGTCGTCGACTGCCGCATGGAGACGGCGGCGGTGAAGACGACCGCGAACGCGGCTCGGCTTGTCGCCCAGCGGGCCGGCGCCCCAGAAACCGCGCCTCGGCTCGTGCTGGCGGTCGACGTCGAAGGCGCCCTCAATCGGCCGCGCGTGGCGCTCGCGGTCGACGGCGGCCCGCCGATCCGCTTCGCCTCCGGCGCTGATCTCGCAAGCGCCCCGGGGGCTGCCGGCGGCGTCGAACTCCGCTTTTCCGACGCGGCCACCCGCAAGCTCCTGCCCTTCCTCCGCCGCGGCAAGGTGCTGACGGCGGAGATCGTCGCGGAGGACCGCCGCGATCTCTCGGCGGACTTCGCTTTGCCGGGGTTCGCCTCCGCGCTCGCCGAGGTCGATCGCGCCCAAGGCCGTGTCGACCGTCCGGACGCGTTGGTCGCGCTCGTGGGGGGCGACACCCCCGCGGTGCGTTCCGGGCAGGTCCGCGACGTGAGCCGCGAACATGCGCCGCCGGCTCTCCGCCAGATCATGGTGGATCGCGACTGCCCGGTCTGGGACCGCAACGAAACCGACGCCTCGTTCCTGGCCGAGGAGTCCTTCGCGGCCGATCTCGGCGGCGGCCTCACCCTTTGGGCGATGGTCTGCGCCTCGGGCGCGACCAATGTCGACTTCGCCCTCTTCCTCGAGGATCCGTCGCGCGCGGCGGGGCGCTTCGAGCCGCTGCTGTTCGCAGCCTTCCTGGAATCGGTCGGCTGGACTGGCGTCGATGTGTTGTCGAATGTCGCCTACGACCCGGCGAAGAAAGAGCTCACCGCCTTCGATCGCGGGCGCGCCCAAGGCGATTGCGGTCAGGTTGGATCCTGGGAGTGGGGCGGCGCCGCATTCCGCATGGTCGAGTATCGGTCGAAGGAGGAGTGCGACGGCGTCGGCGAGCCCGGCAAGTTCCCGATCGTGTTCCGCGGCGAGCGCTGACGCTTAGCGTACGGCCCCCCGGCTTTCGACCGTCGCGACGCCTTCGGGGCCCTCTTCGTCTTCATACGGCGTCGCCACCTCCACGAAGGTGTCGGGGTAGAAGCCGTTGAACCGGGTGCGCAGGGCGAGGCTGTAGGCGCCGATGTGGCCGATCTCGATCCAGTCGCCGGTGTCCACCGTGTCGGGCAGCCAAAACGGCCGGGACAGGATGTCGACGGAGTCGCAGGTCGCGCCCATCACCCGGTAGGGGGCGAGCTTCGGCGCCGAGGAGCGCGGCGCGCGGCGGCGCGCCGGATCCGGGATCAGCCGGGCGGGCAGGGTGATCTTGCCGGTCCAACTGTCGGAGAGCGAACTCCAGACGCCGTCGTTGATGTAGAGCCGCTGGCCCTTCTTCAGCAGCACCCGCACCACCACCGAGAGCGAGCGCGCGACCACGACCCGGCCGGGCTCCGCGATCAGGGGTAGGTCGCCGAGCCCCCAGGCGTCGATCTCCTGCTCGATCTTGGCGACGAGGCTTCCGATCTCGGGCGTCGGCCGCGCGTCCTTCTTCAGGTCGCGGCCGTAAGGCGCGGGAAACCCGCCGCCGATGTCGAGCGCCGTGATGTCGACGCCTGCGCGCCCCTTTACCCAGGCGGCGGTGCCGATCGCTCGCTCATAGGTGTCGAGATCCTCGACCTGGCTCCCGACGTGGAACGTCAGGCCCGCACGGAAGCCCACGCGGTCGAGACGCTGCAGCAGTTCGACGGCGTGGGCGGCGGTCGCGCCGAACTTCTTCGAGAGCTCGTAGGCGGCGTGCCCCTTGGTCGCGAGCCTGACGAACAGCGTGACGTCGCTCGGCGCGATGTCCTGCGCGCGCACGATCCTAAGGATCTTCGCGATTTCGTCCTCGTGGTCGAGGGCGACGTGGCGGATGCCGTAGGTCTCGAGCGCGAGCCGGATGTCCGACTGCGCCTTCACCGGGTGCATGTAGAACATGCCGGCGTCGGCTGAGGCGGCGCGAGCCGCGGCGAACTCGGCGGGGCTCGCGACGTCGAAGGCCGTCACCCCCGCCTTCACCAGTTCGTCGAGGACGAACGGCTCGCCGTTGGTCTTTACGGCGTAGGCCGTCTGTCCGCGGAAGGCGCTGAGAAACGCTTTGGCGTCGGTCGCCAGGACGCCCGGCCGGAACGCGTAGACGGGCTGATCGGGCCGGAGGGCGAGGGCGGCGTCATGGGCGGTCTCGAACCTCTGCATCGTGCGCGGCGTATCCTGTTGTGGGGGCGGTCGGGCGGCTGGACGGTAGCACCCGCTCCGCGACGGTCCAAAGACCCGCCGGCGGACGTAACCATCTCGGGCGCAAACGCTTGATTTTAACCAATGAGGCGCTTGATGTCGCTTTCGGGCGCGGACGCGCTCATAGACGACGCAGCGGAGGGTCGGATGAAGAGCTTTGCAGGTGCCTGCGCGATCCTCGCGGCGGTCGCCACGGCGCCCGCAGCCATGGCCGCGGATTATGCGACGACGACGACCTACGAGGCGACGGTGGTCGAACCGGCGCCGTTCTACCGCGGGTTCTCGGGCCGCCTGCCGGCCTGCGGCGACAGCGGCGTGATCGGCCGCATCACCTCGGCCTTCGCCGCGCGCGAGCGCGGTTACTGGGGCTCGGACCTGGCCCTCGAGGCGGTCGGTCATCCCCGCGAGATCGGCTACCGCAGCTGGGGGCCGAGCTTCGTGCCGCGCCGGTTCTGCGCCGCCGAGACAGTCACCACGGATCGGCGCCCGCGCCGGGTGTTCTACGAGATCATCGAGGGCGACGGCTTCGCCGGGATGGGCTGGGGCGTGAACTGGTGCGTCACCGGCCTCGACCGTCACCGCGCCTTCGCTCCGGGCTGCAAGATGGTTCGTCCGTGATCCGACGCCTTCTGGCGGCCGCGCTCCTTCTCCTCGCCGTCGCGCCGGCCTCGGCGCAGGAGCGGGGGCAGCCTGGAGACTTCGACTTTTACGTGCTCTCGCTGTCGTGGTCCCCGACCTATTGCGCCGACCGCGGCGCGCGGGCCGACCGGATGCAATGTGCGGGTCCCAGGCCCTTCGCCTTCGTGCTGCATGGGCTCTGGCCGCAGTACGAGCGCGGCTTCCCGTCGTCCTGTGGCGGCGATGATCGCGGCCCCTCGCGCCGCACCGTCGACGGGATGCTCGACGTCATGCCGAGCCCGGGCCTCGTGCGGCATCAGTGGCGCAAGCATGGGACATGTTCCGGGCTCGATCCGGCCGGCTACTTCGCGAAAGCCCGGGCGGCCTATGACAAGATGGCGATCCCTTCGGCCTACCGCGCGCTCGACCGTTGGCTGACGACCTCGCCGGACGACGTCGAGCGCGCCTTCATCGCGGCCAATCCGGGCTTGAACGCGGACATGATCGCGGTCGACTGTGCGCGACGGAACCTGCGCGAGGTGCGAGTCTGCATGACCAAGGACCTGGAGTTCCGCGCCTGCGGCGAGGTCGACCGCCGCGCCTGCCGCGCCGACCGCGTGGCGTTTCCGCCGATGCGGGGAGAATGGCCGTGACTGACGACGTCGATGCCGCCATGCGCTTGCACCTCTTGGGAGGGCCGGGGGCCGCGTTCGAGGACGGCGCGCCCGCGCCCGAGCTCGTCGTCGAAGGCGCGCCGACCTTCCGGACGTCGGTGCATTACGAGTCGCCGGACGGCCGGCTGATCACCGGCGTCTGGTCCGCGACGCCGGGCGCGTGGCGCGTCGCGTACGACGAGTGGGAGTGGTGCCGTCTGCGGTCCGGTCGCTGCGTGCTGACGCCGGACGGCGGCGAGCCCGTCGACTACGAGGCCGGCGACGCGATCGTCATCGAGCCCGGCTTCGTCGGCGTCTGGACGGTGGTGGAAGCCTGCGAGAAGGACTTCGTGGTCATGCTCCCGCCGCCGCCCGACGACGTCTGACGCCGGCCGCCGGGAGTGAACTACCGCCACGCGTTCCACGCCGGGAACTTCGCGGACGTGCTCAAGCACGTCCTGCTCGCTCGCGTGATCGAACACCTCAACTTGAAGAGCGCGCCTTGGGGCTATCTCGACACCCATGCGGGCGTCGGCGTCTACGATCTTGAAGGCGAAGAGGCGAGCAGGACCGCCGAATGGCGGAACGGCGTCGGCCGTCTTGCGGGACGGCAGCTGGGGGAGGCCGCGGAGCGGCTGCTAGCGCCTTGGCGCCGAGTGTTGGCCGAGTTCGACGACGGGAGTGGGCGGCCGGGGCGCTATCCCGGCTCGCCGGAGATTGTCCGCCGGCTCGCGCGGGACGACGACAGGCTCCGCTTGTGCGAACTGCACCCCAAGGACGCCGCGGCCCTCGGGCGGGCGATGGGCCGGGACAAGCGCGTGAAGGTGGTCGAGATCGACGGCTGGACCGCGCTGAACGCCTGGCTGCCGCCGCGTGAGCGCCGCGGTCTCGTGCTGGTCGATCCGCCCTACGAGCAAACGGGCGAACTGGCGCGGATGGCGGAGCGCTTTCTCGCGGCGCACGCCGTTTGGCCGACCGGCGGCTTCGCGCTCTGGTACCCGGTGAAGGATCCCCATGATCTTCAGGCGCTGATCCAGCCTTTGAAGGCTTCAGGCCGACCCAAGCTGCTGCGCGTCGAAGTCCATGTTCGCGGCTGCGAAGACCCACGGCTGCTGAACGGGACGGGCCTGATCCTCGCAAACCCACCTTGGACGCTCGCCGACGATTGCCGTTCCGGACTGCCGGAGATCGCCCAAGCTCTTCAACAGGACGCAGGCGGACGCGCGATTGTTGAAGAACTGAGCGTCTGACCACCGGTTTCGGCCGTTCGCAACGCCGTTTTGCACCCTCCTGAGGCGCCGATCCCCTGGAACGCGCCATCTTTTCGCCTTGCCTTTCGCAGGTGCGAAACGTTACCAAAATGGGGAGGCCGAGCGGGATGGGCGAGGCGGCGCAGGTGTGACCTTCGTCTTTGCAGCCCAGGCGGGCGGCCGGCGTTCGATACGCGCCGGAGGGGGCGCGGGCAGTTCACTTGCGAGCGAAGGGGGCGCCACATGGCGCAAAGCGGAACGGTCAAGTTCTTCAACGCCGAGAAGGGGTATGGCTTCATCAAGCCGGACGGCGGCGGCGCCGACATCTTCGTGCATGTCTCGGCCGTGACGCGGTCGGGTCTGCCGGGTCTGGAGGAAGGCCAGCTGGTGACGTTCGAGGTCGAGCCGGACCGCAAGGGCAAGGGTCCCAAGGCGGTCAATCTCACCGTCGGCTGAGGCGGCGGCGGCCGGAGCATCGGGATCTCCGGAACCGTAAGAGCCGGCGGGAGCTTCACGCGTTTCCGCCGCGTCTCCGCGTGCTACAGGATGACGGCGATCCTGAGGGACGCCCCCGGCGGCCGCCGGGGGGCCGGAGGGTCCTCGTGCTCTGGGAGACGCCATGCTCATCCTGCGTTCCGCCGCCCCCTCGCCATTCGGCCGGAAGGTCAAGATCGCGGCCGCGATCCTCGGCCTATCCGACCGCATCAGGGTTGTGGCCACCAACACCGCCGACCCCGACGATCCGATCCGCTTGGTCAACCCGCTCGGCAAGATCCCGACGCTCGAGTTCGACAACGGCGCGACCCTGTTCGACAGCCGCGTGATCCTCGAATATCTCGACCACCTCGCCGGCGGCGGAAAGATCATTCCTGCGGACCCCTCCGCCCGGTTCGCCGCGCTGCGGACGCAGGCGCTGGCGGACGGGCTGATGGACGCCGCCCTGCTGCAGATCTATGAGCGGCGTTTCCGCGACGAGGCGAAGATCGAACCGAAGTGGCTCGAGATGCAGGCCGGAAAGGTCGCGCGGGCGCTCGGCGCGCTCGAGGCCTCGCCCCCGGTCGAGCATGGCGACGTGGGCGCCATCGCGGTCGCCTGCGCGCTCGGCTATCTCGACTTCCGTTTCGAAGGCCGCTGGCGTGCGGAGCACCCGAAGCTCGTCGAATGGCTCGACGCCTTCCGCGCCACCACGCCCGCTTACGACGCCACCGCGGCGCACTGACGCTTTCGCCCATCGTCGGCCCCCCGCGGGGGTGGCTGATCCGGGCGCGGCGTGCCAAACGTAAGCGCGCCATAAGAAGGCGAGCGCCGCGACAGACGGCGCCGCCCGCGTCGGAGGACCTCACCTATGCGTCACGCCCGCTTCGGCCTCGCGGCCGCCCTTCTCCTCGCCGCCGGCGGCGCGGCCTTCGCGCAGGGCGCGCCGTCGTCGGGTCAGCAACAGACCGCTGATCCGGCCGAATCCGCAAAGGTGGACAGCGCCTACACGGCGGCGTGCACGGCCAGGGTGTCGAAAGAGCTCTGCGGCTGCGTGGTTCAGGTCGCGAACCTGCACATCAACGACATCGCCGAGCGGCAGGTGTTCTACGACTACATGATGGGCGACGTGGACAAGGCGAAGGCGCAGCGCGCCATGTTCCCGCCGGAGAAGTCCCGCGTGTTCAACGTGGCGCTGCAGAAGGCCGACAGCATGCTCAAGGACGCATGCGACCGCTACAAGACCGCGCCCGCGCAGCCGGGCGCCGCGCCGAAGCCCTGACCCCGACGCGGCGCGCCGACGAAGGCGCCGTCGCGGGCGCCGTGGAATCGTGCGAGAGGAGGCTGACGCCTCTCTCGCCCCCGGTGCGCCAGGTCCCGTGACAGCCCAGCCGTTTCCCGACCTCCAGACCCTCCGCGGCGCCGGCAAGGCCGGCTTGGCGCGCGCGCTCGCCCGGCTCGAGCGCGGCGCCGGCGGCCTGGAGGTCGCGGCCCTGCTCGACGCCGCGGAGGCCGAGCCGAAGGGCGACGTGATCGGCCTCACCGGCCCTCCAGGCGTCGGCAAGTCCACCCTCACTGGGGCGCTGGTGCGGCGCCTGCGCGGCCGCGGCCTGTCGGTCGGCGTGGTGGCGGTCGATCCCTCGTCCATGCGCTCCGGCGGGGCCCTGCTCGGCGACCGCGCCCGTATCCCGACCGACCCCGACGACCAGGACGTGTTCGTCCGCTCGCTCGCCGCGCGCGACCGGCTGGGCGGCCTGTCCGACCTCGCCTTCGGCGTCGTCATCCTGATGCGGGCGCTGTTCGACCGGGTGATCGTCGAGACGGTCGGCGTCGGCCAGTCGGAGGCGGACGTGGCGTTGGTGGCTGACACCATCCTGCTCGCCGTGCAGCCCGCCTCCGGCGACGCGCTGCAGTTCATCAAGGCGGGGGTGATGGAGCTGCCGGACGTTGTGGCGGTCACCAAGGCGGACCTCGGCGCTCCCGCCACGCGCGCGCGCGACGACCTCGAAAGCGCGCTGACGCTTGCGAGCGGGGGCGCGAACGGCTGGCGTCCACCGGTGACGCTGGTCTCCTCGGAGACCGGCGAGGGCGTCGAAAGCCTCGCCGCGCTGGTGGATGAGCACCTCGGCCATCTGAAGGCGACCGGCCAACTCGGCCCGCAACGCGGGCGGCAGTCCGAAGCCCGGCTGAACGCGGCCCTCAAGGCCCGCTTCGGCACGGCCGGGGTCGCCGCCGCGGCCCCGCTTCTCCGTGAGCTCTCCGGCGGCGCCTTCGCCCGCGAGCGCGAAGTCGCCAACCGCCTCGCCGCCCGGCTGACCGCCCCCTGACGCGCCCTCGTTAACCGCTCCTCAAGGTTAAGACGCGAAAACCATACCGGTGTGTGGTTTCGGCTGGGTGAGATGCTCGCCCGGCCTCGCGTGGAGTGCGCGTTCCATGGCGTCACGGGAGACGAAGCGGCGCGTCGGGCGACGGCGGGAGCGGCGGCTCGGGCCGTTCGCGCTTCGCCTTGCGCTGGCGGCCGCAACGCTGCCCTTCGCCACGACCTCCATCGCGCGGCAGGACGCTTTCAGCCTCTCGTCGGGGCGCGTGCGGGCGGAGGAGGGCGATCGCTCGCTCTATCTCGCAGCCGGGCGTCGGCGCGCGGCCGATCTCGTCTCGCTCGAAGCGGCGGACCTGTTCGCGTCGGGCCGCGGGCCGGAGCTCTCGGTCGATCTCCTCGGCGCCGGCGAGTATCTCGTGCTGCAGGAGGCCGAGGAGCCGAAGGCGGAGGTCCTCGTCGCCGCGGCGGCCAAGGGGGAGGGGCCCGAGGCGTTCCTCGATCGCACCGCGAAGGGCGATCGGAGCGCCATCCTGCCGCCTCCCGAGCAGACCGCGCCCACCGTCGCGGCGACCGTCGACTCCGGCGAGGCGTTCGTGACCCTGCCCCCGATCGGCGCGCTGCTTCATCCCGACCGCCGCGGCGTGCTGAGCGTCCTGCCGCTCGTCGGCGACGGCCGCCGCGCGGCGCCGACCATCGTGCTGCCGCCGACGCCGAGCCGCGCGGAGCTGTCCGAGAAGGTTGCGGACGCCGCGCCGAAGGACGACGGCCTCGACGAGGAGGGCGCCTACTCGGCGGTTCAGGACCTCGGCGCGGTGACGCGCGTGCCGATGACGCGCCGGGAGGCCGGCGCCAATCATGACGGTTCGACGCCCTCGGTCGCGTTTCTGTCGGGAGGCCACATCCCGCGCACCACCACGCCCGCGACTGAGGCGCCGATGGCGGTGGCGGCCATGCCGGTCGCGCCGACGAAGGGCGACGCCGGTCATCTCGCGAAGGTCGACGCGCGCGCCAACGACGCCCCCTTGCGCAAGGGCGCGCCCTCCGAAGCCGAGACCGCGGCGCTCCGCGGCGGCCTCGACGGCGTCATCCAGACGCGGATGTCCCGCCGGCTGTTCATCCCCGAGGCCCAGCTCGCCTCGTCGGAAAAGTGCCTTGCGGAGGCGATCTACTTCGAGGCCCGCGGCGAGCCGGTCGAGGGCCAGTATGCGGTGGCGCAGGTCGTCATGAACCGCGCGCGCTCCGGCTACTATCCGAACACGGTCTGCGGCGTCGTCTATCAGAACAAAAACTGGCGCAACGCGTGCCAGTTCTCCTTCGCCTGCGACCGCATCCCGGACCGGGTGAACAACGTCTACGCGTGGCGGCTGGCGACCCGCATCGCCCGCGACGTGACCGAGGGCGGCGCTTGGCTTCCCGAGGTCGGCTCTTCGACGCATTATCACGCGACCTACGTCCGCCCGCGCTGGATCCGCGACATGGTCAAGCTCGACAAGATCGGCCGCCACATCTTCTACCGGGTGCGCTGGCACGCGCCCCAGCCGGGCGACGCGTGAGGCTCCGCACGGGGCTGCGGAACCTGCTGACGGACGTCGCGGGCGTCCGCGTGGGCCACGCCGACGACGTCGGGCTCGCCTCCGGCGTCACCGCGATCGTGTTCGACACGCCTGCCGTCGCCTCCGTCGATGTGCGCGGCGGCGGGCCGGGCGTCCGCGAGACCGAGCTGCTCGCGCCTGAACGCACGGTGCAGGCGATCGACGCCCTGGTCCTATCCGGCGGCTCCGCCTTTGGCCTCGACGCCGCGGCGGGCGTCATGGCGGCGCTGGCGGAAGCCGGCCGTGGCTTCGCCGTCGGACCGGCCCGGGTCCCGATCGTGCCGGGCGCGATCCTGTTCGACCTGACCAACGGCGGCGACAAGGACTGGGGCCGCTATCCGCCCTATCGCGACCTCGGCTATTGCGCGACGGTGTCGGCGGGCGAGGATTTTGGGCTTGGCTCGGTCGGCGCGGGGCTCGGCGCCCGCACCGCGACGCTGAAGGGCGGGCTCGGCTCGGCCTCGGCGATCGTCGAGGACCTAGGCGTCACGGTGGGCGCGCTGGCCGCCGTCAACGCGCTGGGGTCCGCAACGATCGGGGATGGCGCGCATTTCTGGGCCGCGCCGTTCGAGATCGGGAGTGAGTTCGGCGGGCGCGGGCCGACGCCCGTGGTTCCGCCCGAGGCGCTGTTCCCGCCCGCGAAACCCCAGCCGGGCGCGCACACGACGCTCGCCGTCGTCGTGACCGACGCGCGGCTGACCAAGGCGGAGGCGAAGGCGCTCGCCGTCATGGCGCAAGACGGCCTGGCGCGCGCCCTCGTGCCCTGTCACTCGCCGCTCGACGGAGACGTGGTGTTCTCGGCCGCGACCGGTCTGCGCCAGCTCGAGGGGGATCGCGTGGCGGCCCTGACCGCGCTTGGCCACGTTGCGGCGCTCACGCTGGCGCGCGCCGTGGCCCGCGGCGTGTACGAGGCGACAGCGCTGCCACTGCCGGGCGCGCAAGGCGCGTGGCGGGATCGGTTCGGGACCTCGTAGCGTCAGGGATCTGCGAACGGCGCTCCCTTCACGTTCGCGCGCCGCGCCGCACGGGCGCCTTTCGCTTAGCCTGAAGCCGGGCTAGGGCAGGGAGGCGCGAAAGGCCTCGCGCGACCGGAGCGTGAGATGATCGGCGCCGTCACCATTCCCGCCGCCTTCGCGGCCGGGGCCATCAGCTTCTTAAGCCCTTGCGTGCTGCCGCTGGTGCCGCCCTACCTGTGCTTTCTCGCCGGCACGACGCTCGACAAGCTCACGGCCGACGACGCGCCCAAGGCCGCCACCGGCCGGGCGCTGGCGGCCGCGGCCCTGTTCGTCGCGGGCTTCTCCACCGTCTTCGTGGCGCTCGGCGCGACCGCGTCGCTGCTCGGCCGGCTGCTGCTTCAGAACGCGCCGCTGCTCGCCACCATCGCGGGCCTCGCCATCATCGTGATGGGGCTGCACTTCCTGGGACTGTTCCGCATTCCGTTCTTGATGCGCGATACGCGCATGGAGGTGCAGAAGCCCGTCGGGCTCTGGGGGGCCTACGTCATGGGCCTCGCCTTCGCCTTCGGCTGGACGCCCTGCATCGGGCCCGTGCTGGCGGCGATCCTCTCGGTCGCGGCCTCCGAGACCACCGTGGCCGCCGGCGCGGGGCTGCTCGGGGTCTACGCGCTTGGGCTCGGCGTGCCGTTCCTGATCGCGGCGCTCGCGATGAAGCCCTTCGTCGGCTTCCTCCGCCGCTTCCGCTCGCATCTTGGAACGGTCGAGAAGGTCATGGGCGGATTGCTGGTGCTGACGGGCGTCGCCTTCCTCACCGGCTTCACCACCACGGCGTCGTTCTGGCTGCTGGAGACGTTTCCGGGGCTCGCGACGCTCGGATAAGCGGACCGAGTTTCGTCAAGTCGTAGGACCATCGTCCGAGACACTCGGCAGAATGGAAAAACGGCGCGCCCCGAGGAGCGCGCCGCTTTTTCTTGGGGGTCAGCCCGCGAGCTTGAGCCCGCCGTTCGGGGTGCGGATCTCGATGTCGACCTCGAGGGTCGCCAGCGTGTCGCGGGTGTCGGTCTTGATCCGAACCTTCTCCGGGTCGATCGCGATGTGCTTCGCGATGACGGCCAGGATTTCGTCCTTGAGCTGGGCGACGAGATCGGTGCGGCCGAACACGGCGCGCTCGTGGGCCAGCAGGAGCTGAAGACGCTCGCGGGCGGCGGGCGCCGAGGAGCGGCGGGTGAAGAACTTGAGAACGCTCATGCCGCCCTCCGACCGAACAGGTTTCCGAAGAAGCGCTTCTTCTCGCTCGGCACGGTCATCTCGATGGTCTCGCCGCGGAGACGCCGGGCCGCATCGAGGTAGGCGCGCGAGGGGGCCGAGATCGGGTTCGCCAGCGTGACCGGCGAGCCGAGGTTCGAGGCCTTCAGCACTTCGGGGCTCTCAGGGATGATGCCGAGCAGCGGGATCGAGAGGATCTCGAGCACGTCGTCGACCTTGAGCATGTCGCCGCGCTCGGCGCGCACGGGGTCGTAGCGGGTGAGGAGAAGCAGCTTCTCCATGGTCTCGCCGCGCTCGGCCTTCTCGGTCTTGGAGTCAAGCAGGCCGATGATGCGGTCGCTGTCGCGGACCGAGGAGACTTCAGGGTTGGTCACGATGACCGCGAGGTCGGCGTGGCGCATCGCGAAGTAGGCGCCGCGCTCGATGCCGGCGGGGCTGTCGCAGATGATCCAGTCGAACTTGCCCTTGAGCTCGTTGATCACGCGCTCGACGCCCTCGGCCGTCAGCGCGTCCTTGTCGCGCGTCTGGGAGGCGGGGAGGAGCGAGAGGCTCTCCACCCGCTTGTCCTTGATCAGCGCCTGGTTGAGGTTGGCGTCGCCCTGGACCACGTTGATGAGGTCGTAGACGACCCGGCGCTCGGCCCCCATGACGAGGTCGAGGTTGCGCAGCCCGACGTCGAAATCGATGACGACGACGCTCTGCCCGGTCTGGGCGAGAGCCGCGCCGAGGGCTGCGGTCGACGTCGTCTTGCCGACGCCTCCCTTGCCCGACGTGACGACCAGAACCTCAGCCATGTGACTTCTCTCCAAAATCGTTGTGTCGTTCGTTCATCGAAAGATCAGTCGAGCGCGTGGACGCGCAGGATTTCGCCGTCGAGCTGCGCGCGGACGGGCTTGCCGCGGAGCGTCTTGTCCAGTTCGTCGGTGGTCATGTAGACGCCGTCGATCGCCAGCAGTTCGGCGTCGAGCTTGCGGCAGAAGATGCGGGCCTTGCCGTCGCCGGCCGAGCCCGCGATCGCCCGGCCGCGGAGGGCGCCGTAGACGTGGATGGAGCCGCCCGCGACGATCTCGGCGCCCGAGGCGACCGATCCGCAGATGGTGACGTCGCCCTGGAACGAGACGCTCTGGCCTGACCGCACGGGGTGGTCGATCACCAGCGAGGTGGTGGAGGCGGCGGCCGCTTCCTTGGCGGAAATCTCGCCGGCCGCCCGCCCGCCGACCGGCATGGCGAGCCGGGCGTTGGGGCCGTCGAGGAATTTCGGGTCGCAGCCCTCGACGCCGATGATCCGCACCTTGCGGATGTCGAGCTCGCCCAAAAGGGCGGCGAGCAGGCGTGGGGACAGCTTGATGCCAGAGACGTCGAGCACCACCGGGCGCTCGCCGAAGAAGCCGGGCGAGCCCGCGGTCAGGCCGTCGAGCTCGGCGTACCACTCGTCGAGCGGCTGCTCGGGGGCGAGCACCAGCGCCATGAAGGAGCGCCCGCGGAAGCGGATGGGACGCCGCTTGGCGGCGGTCTCGGAGGCGGCGTCGGCCGGCTTCGGCACAATCTGGAGAGCGGCTTGCGACACGAGCGGTCCCGGAATCAGGAGGGTTAACGAAGCGTTGCCACCCGAGTTGACGCTTCCGTGGTTAACGACGGGTTAACCGGCCCGGCACTTTCTGCCGGGCGCCCGCGCAATCTGCGAGGCGAGGGGGCGGCGAGCCCTCCAAGTCCGGCGAAAACCGGTCGGAGGCCGTGGTCGCGGCGCCGAAGTGTTTAGGCTTTGGCGCCAAGGTGCCCTTCGCATCGGGGGCGAAGCGAAAATGTCACATGATCAGGACGCCGCTGCGGCGGCAGCGCTGGGACGCCGCGCCATGGCGGCGCTTGTGGGGGCGATCGTGTTCGCCTTCGTTGTGGCGTTCGCCCTGCTGACCTGGATCGCCGACGACCAGGACGTCATCGCCGAAGCCCGATCGGTCGCGCTCGAGAACCACGCCTGGCAGGGGCGGCGGGACCTGCTCGCGACGACGCTCGAGGACTACGCCGCCTGGGGCGCCGCCTACGCCAACCTGCATGTGCGGGTGGACATCGACTGGGCCTACGCCCAGGCCAACCTCGGCGACACCGTGTTCAACCGGCTGGGGTTCACGCATGTCTTCGTGGTGGGGCCCTCGGGAGAGACCCGGTACGCGCTCGTCGACGGGGCGCTGAGCTCCTCCACCGTCGAGGACACCTTCGGCCCCTCGGTCGCCGACCTCATCGCGCGCGCGCGCCAAGCCGCCGGGACCAACACGACCGTCACGACCCCGGGGCTGCTGACGATCGGGGGCGATCCGGCGATCGTCTCCGCCGCGGCGATCTCCACCGGCGCCGACTGGACGGTGACGCCGATCCCGGGACCGGCCTCCGTGATGCTGTTCGCGGAGCGCATGGCGCCGGCCCGGCTGAAGGCCTTGGGCTCGCGCTACTTCGTGGACAACCTCCGCGTCGCGCGGGACGCGGTCGACGCCGCCGCCGCTCCGGCGGTTCATCTCGCCTTCGAAAACGGAGCTCCTCTCACGCTGCGCTGGGACCCGGAGCGCCCCGGCCGGCGGCTTGTGGAAACGGTGCTGCCGCTGGTGCTCTGCGCCGGCGCGGCCATGGCCATGTTGCTCGCGCTGTTCGCGCGCGACTCGCGCCGCGCCTCCGGCCTGATCCGCGCGAGCGAACGGCGGCTGCAGGCCGCCTACCGCGACGTCGAGCGCAAGGCGATGCATGACGCCACCACCGGCCTGCCGAACCGCCTGATGCTCGACCGGCACATGGACGAGCGCCTCCAGGACCCGACGTCGCGTCTCGCGCTGCTCTTCCTCGACCTCGATCGCTTCAAGCCGGTCAACGACGCCCACGGCCACGCCGCCGGCGACGAGGTCCTGCAGCAGGTCGCCGAGCGCCTCCGCCGCAGCCTGCCGGAAGGCGACCTCGTCGCGCGGGTGGGCGGCGACGAATTCGTGGTGGTGGCCGGCGGGCTGGACCAGGAGGGCGTCGAGCGGCTTTGCCGCCGTCTGATCGCGACCGTGGCCGCGCCCATCCGGCACGCCTTCGGCGAGGTCCGGCTCGGCCTGTCGATCGGGGTGGCGATGCCGCAGCCCGAGTGCGACGCCGGCGAACTGATGCGCCATGCGGACCTCGCGCTCTATCGCGCCAAGGAGGCCGGTCGCGGCACCTACCGGTTCTTCGCGAGCGAGATGAACGACAAGATCCTGGGGCGGCGGAAGCTTGAGGCCGAGCTCTGGCGGGGGTTGGAGCAGCGCGAGTTCGTGCTGGATTTCCAGCCGCGTTACGACGCGCGCTCGATGCGCGTCCGCCGGGCCGAAGCGCTGCTGCGGTGGCGCCATCCGACGCGCGGCTTGGTCGGCCCCTCGGAGTTCGTTCCGCTCGCCGAAGAGACGGGCCTGATCGTCCCGCTCGGCGAGTGGGTGATGCGCGCCGCCTGCGCCGCCGCGGTGCGCTGGCCGGACATCGGGGTCTCCGTGAATGTGTCCGCGGTCCAGATGCGCGACGACGGGCTCTCGGCCGTGGTGGCGGACGCCCTTCTGCGCTCCGGCCTGGAGCCGAGCCGGCTCGAGATCGAGATCACCGAAAGCGTGCTGATCGAGGACGCCGACCGCGCCCGCGCCGTGATGCTGGAGCTGAAGGCGCTCGGCGTCCGGCTGGCGATGGATGATTTCGGCACCGGCTACTCCTCGCTCGGCTATCTCCGCAGCTTCCCGTTCGACGCCATAAAAATCGATCGCCGCTTCGTGGCGGATCTGGCCCCACGCGGGGAGGCCCGCGCCATTGTGCAGGCGATCCTCGGCCTTGGCCGCGCTTTGGGCCTCACCGTGACCGCCGAGGGGGTCGAAACCCCTGAGCAGCTGATGCTGCTGCGCGTCGATTCCTGCGACGAGGTGCAGGGCTTCTATCTGGCGCGCCCGCTCGCCGAGCCCGATCTCCTTGACCTCCTGGACGCCGCCCAAACGCCTGAGCCGCGGAGCGCAAGCGCCCGGACGGCGGGCTGAAGACCGAAGCTCTCCATGATTCGATAGGCGGCTGGTCAGCGGGCGAGGAGTGTGGTCTTTTTTTGGACCTGACGATTCGCCCGGGGGGAGCGAGATCACATGCACATGACGTTAAAGACGGCGCTCCTGTCGGGCGCTGCGATGGGACTCGTGTTCGGCGCGGGGGCGCCGGTCCGCGCCGCCGACATCTTCGCGGAGGGCGCCGGACTCGCTCCTGCGGTCGACGTGCTGAACGGCAAGGTCGAGGGCTTCGGCGGCTGGGTGGACGGCCGCTTCGGCCGCAGCGGCGACTTCGTCGGCGGCGGGTTGGCCTCGGTCACGCTGCCGCTCGGCGAGCGCTTCGGCGCGCAGGTCGACGGCATCGCGGCGTCGAAGCGCGGGGATTTCGTCGGCGGCGGAGCGGGCCACCTCTTCACCCGCGATCCGGCGAGCTATCTCTTCGGCGTCTACGGCTCCGGGATCGGGTTCGACGACCGGCTCAATTCGTGGAACGCAAAGATCGGCGCCGAGGGCGAGGCCTATTTCGGGCGCCTGACCCTGTCCGGCGTGCTGGGGTACGAGCACATCGGCGGCGGTTCCAGCGCGACCGAGCGGACCCGCAAGGGCGGCTCGTTCTTCGACTATGTCGACGTGAGCTACTACGTCACCGACGACTGGAAGCTTTCCACCGGCCACCGCTACACCGGCCGCAAGCACGCCGCGGCCCTCGGCACGGAGATCGCGCTGCCGGTCGCCGGCTTCGACTCGTCGGCCTTCGTCGAGGGGCGCCTCGGCGAGAAGGACTACAAGGCCGTCTGGGGCGGCCTGAAGGTCTACTTCGGAGGCGGCGACAAGACCTTGATCGCCCGTCACCGCGAGAGCGACCCGCCGAACTGGCTCAAGGACGACCTGTTCTCGACCTCGTCCAGGCGCCGGTCGCCGGGCGTCACGCCTCCGCCGCCTCCGCCCTGCGGCGGCGAAGGCTCGTGCGGTCCCTGCTATCCGGACTGACGCATGCGCCGCGCGCTGCTCGCCTGGGAGGGCGGGGCCGGGCGCGGCCACGTCGTCACCCTGAAAACGGTCGCCGAAGCGCTCGGCGACCGTTTTGTCTTCGACGCCGCGCTCTGCCGTATGGAGCACGCGGTCGAGCTCGAACCTGTCTGCGAACTGGTGTTTCCCGGCGCCTCGCTTCGCCCGCGCGACGCTCACCGACGCGGCCCCAACGCGGTGCGCACCGCGACCTGGGGCGAGTTCCTCGGCGATCTCGGCTTTCGCGACGAAGCCTTCCTCGCGCGCCAGATCGCGTGGTGGCAGGAGGTGATCCGCTGCCGGCGGATCGCCTTCGTGGTCGCGGACTTCGCGCCTTGCGCGCTGATGGCCGCGCGCAGTCTCGGCGTGCCGGCGGTCGCGATCGGCGTCGGCTACTCCTGCCCGCCGCCCGACATGCCGTCGTTTCCGATCTTCATGCCCGAGCACGCCGAGCGGCTCTACGACGAGCGCGACATCGTCGCGGCCGTCAACCGCGCCGCCACGCCGCTCGGAGTTCCCGAGATCGACCGGCTTCCGGCGGTCTACGCCTCCGACGACCAGCTCGCGTGCACGCTGCCGATGCTCGACCCCTACCACGGGCTGCGGGCGCGCCCGCTGCTGCCGCCGGTCGCCGATCTCCCGAGCGCCGCCTCCGACGGCTCAGGCGAGGAGATCTTCGTCTACTTCTCCACCACCGAGCGCGACAACCCGGCGTTGATGGAAGCGCTCGAGGACCTTGGCGCGCCGACCCGAGCCTTCATCCCTGGCCTCGACGCCGCAGCCGCGGAGCGGCTGGCGGCCCGCGGCGTGACCGTCGAGACCGCCCCGGCGCCGGTCGACGCGATCGCCCGCCGCACGCGGCTGCTGCTGAGCGCGGGCCAGCACGGCATCCTGTGCCTCGGCCTCGGCGCCGGCCTGCCGCAGGTGGCGGCGCCTCAGCATCTGGAGCAGGGCTACCACGCGCGCCGGGCTGCGGAGGCCGGCGTGATGAGGGTCGTATCTCGCGAGGAGCGCAGCGCGGAAGCGTTCCGCTCCGCCGTCCGCGACGCCTACGCCCGGCCGGCGACGGCTGTCCGCGCCCGGGCGCTGGCCGCCGAGCTTCGTCCCCAGCTCGCGCGCGACCCGCGCGTCGACATCCGCGTGCGGACGCTTGCGGTGACAGGGTAGACCCGGAGGCCGACGCGCGTGGCAGGACCGCCCGGCGGGGGCAATTCTGGACCGCTCTAAGCGAAGAGGGGACGAAGGCGCTCAACCGTTCCCCAACAGTTGAGCATCGTCTTTGGGGCCTGGACCGGAGAGGGGCGGAATTCCGGCGCAGCGTCTTTCGGACGGGGGACTCCCTGGACGCGGTGTCACATTAGCCCGTCCAGTCTGAACTTATTCTAATAAGAAGGTTCATCTCCGGTTCAGATGGTTCGTGGGCGGTTAACGTGTCCGCGCTAGCAAATCAGGTGTCCGGCGGCGCCGGAGCCGGCCGTCACCCGCGTGCTTGGGACCTTCGAACTCCTCGTGAACCAGCCTTGTTGCAGCTCGAGCGGGATACCGCCCGCACACAAGGCTCGACGAAAATCAGCTAAAAATCCTACTTAGGAAAATATGCATTGACAGCGTGACGCTCGTCGGGTAGGTTTCTCCCATGCTCCAGAACTGCGGGCGAGGGACGGCGGCGACGCCTTCCTCGCTCCCTGAGAGGAGGTCTCCATGACGGAGTTCGACGCAGCGCCCAAAGCCGGGCCGAAACCGCGCGCGTCCGCCGAGACCATCGCGGAGGCGCGGCGGCTGATCGAGACCACGAGCCTGACCCAGGCGGAGATCGCGCAGAGGGTCGGCGTCTCCCGTCAGGCGCTCTGCCGGATGGTGGCGCGCGAGGGGTGGACCCGGCCGGCGGTCGATCGGCTGGAGACCGTGCGCCGTCTGCGGCTGCGGGTCGACGAACGGCTCGCCGCCATCGAGCCGCTGCTCGTTCGCTCCGGCGGGAGCGGGCTCGACGAGGCGGAACGGGCCGCCAAGACGCTCGGCGCGCTGGTGCGCACCTTGAAGGATCTGGCGGCGCTCGATCGCGACGAGACGCGGGCCGGCGGACGGGGGGACGAGAATGGCGAGCCCGTCGATGTCGACGCCCTTCGGGACGAGCTTGCGCGCCGACTTGCTCGCATGCGCGCCGAGCACGAGGGACAGGTTTCTGGCGTCCCTGACGCCTAGGGAGGCGGAGGCTCTGGCGGGTTTCTGGCGCATCTGGGCGCGCGACGACCAGACGCCCCCGGAGGGAGACTGGACCACCTGGCTGATGCTCGGCGGCCGGGGCGCGGGCAAGACCCGCGCCGGCGCCGAATGGGTCTGCGGGCTCGCGCTCGGCCGGCAAGGCTTCGCGGAGGCGCCGGTCGGCCGCATCGCTCTGGTGGGCGAGACCTACGCCGATCTGCGCGAGGTGATGGTCGACGGGGTGTCGGGCGTTCTCGCCGTGAGCGCGGGCGCCGAGCGCCCGGTCTACGAGCCGACGCGGCGTCGGCTGCTTTGGCCGAACGGCGCGATCGCGCAGGGGTTTTCCGCCGAGGATCCGGAGGCGCTGCGCGGGCCGCAGTTCGAGGCCGCGTGGTGCGACGAGGTCGCCAAATGGCGCCATCCGCAGGAGACATGGGACATGCTGCAGTTCGGACTTCGCCTCGGCGAGCGGCCGCGCCAGCTCGCGACCACGACGCCGCGCGCCGTGCCGCTGATCAAGCGGCTGCTCGCGGACCCCGCCACCGTGGTGTCGCGGGCGACCACCCGGATGAACGCCGCCAACCTCGCCCCGCGTTTTCTCGAGGCTGTCGTCGGGACCTACGCCGGCACAAGGCTCGGCCGACAGGAGCTCGACGGCGAATTGCTTGAGGACGACGAGGACGCGCTGTGGAGCCGGGAGGCGATCGAGCGCTCCCGGGTGCGCGACGTTCCGGAGCTGAAGCGCGTCGTCGTGGCCGTCGATCCGCCGGCCGGCGGCGGGAAGCGGTCCGACGCCTGCGGGCTGGTGGCGGTGGGGCTCGGCGCGGACGACCGGGCCTATGTGCTGGCGGACGAGACGGCGCAGGCCGCCCGCCCGGAGCTCTGGGCGGCGCGGGCGGTCGCCTTGCACCGCCGGCTTGAGGCTGACGCGCTGGTCGCGGAGGTGAACCAGGGAGGGGAGATGGTGCGCGCGGTCATCGCGCAGGTCGATCCCGGCGTCCCCGTCGTGGCGGTCAGGGCGACGCGCGGCAAATGGCTGAGGGCCGAGCCCGTCGCCGCGCTATACGCTCAGGGCCGGGTGGCCCATGTGGGCGCTCATCCCGCGCTGGAGGATGAAATGGCGGCGTTCGGTCTCGACGGGCTCGCCAACGGCCGTTCGCCCGACCGGGTCGACGCCCTCGTCTGGGCGGTTACCCACTTGATGCTCGGCGCCCGGGGGCGAGGTCCCAGAGTGTTGCGGCTGTAGAGCGCGCGGCGCCTCAGCGGTCGCTGCGGGCCTTGCCAGGGTCGCGGTAGATGCCCTGGTTCAGCGAGGGATCGTCCGCTCTGTTCTCGGTTGACCCCGCCATCGAGCCTCCGCCGCCGCCCTGCCTGTTCCGTCCGGCGACGCCGCTCGAGCCGCGTTCCAAGCCGCCCTGCTTCGCCGCAGCCGCGTCGTTCCCGGTCCCCATCGTTCCACCGGTTCGAGGGGCCGCCGTGCCCGCGGCGCCGGAGCCGCTCGTCGACGAGCCGCCGCCGGTGGCGGACGAGCCGCTGCCAGCGGACCCGCTGGACGAGGATCCGCCCGACGAGCCGCCGCCGGAAGAACCGCCGCTTTGCGCCACGGCCTCGAATGAAAAGGTCAGAAGCGCCGCGGTGGCGAGCGCCAATGCGATGCGCCGTTTCATGGAACCTGCTCCTTCCGTCGCAGCCGACCGGGCCGCAAGCGGAGCGGCCGGCGTCGATGCGAAACGTCCCGCCGGGAGCGATTGTTCCCGGCGGAACGTCGGGGCGCTCAGGCCTCGATGACGTAGACCACGTCGTAGGTGGCGGGATCGACGATCACGATCGTGCCGTCGTCGAGCACGAAGTAGCTGTAGTCGGCGTACTCCGGCACGATTTCGACGATGCGCGGCGGCAGCCGCTCGATCGTCACCGTGCGGGGCACCGACACGCCGACGCGGAGGTCGACGCCGATCGTCGAGCGGGAGACCTTCCGCACGCTCGGCGACGACACGATGGTCTCGCGGATCGTGCTGCGCTTCTCGCTGGAGATGCTCACCGACGTCCGGCTGGAGCTCCGGTCGCGCTCGGTCGACCGCTCGGTGGTGGTCGACCGCTCGGAGCTTGGACGCTCAGTCGTCGTCGATCGCTCCGTGCTTGAGCGGGAGCTGTCGCCGCCCATGCGTTCCCGGTCGGGCCGGTCCGTCGTCTCGCGGGCGCCGCCCGATCGCTCGGAGCGCTCGCGGAGCTTCTCGTCGCGCTCCATGGATTTCGTGTCGGACGTCGATTTCGTGTCGGCGGACGGCTTCGTGTCGGATGACGTCGCTCCGCCCGAGCGTTCGGTCGTGCCGCGCGACGTCGGCGCATCGGCCGCGGACGGGCGCCCGGACGGCGTGTCTTTGGAGGACTCTGCGGCGGACGGCCGCTCGCCGCGCATCTCCGCGCCGGACGACGATCCGCGGTCGCCGCCGCGCTCCGACCCGGCGCCGCCGGTCTCCATGCGGCTGCCGCTCGAACCGGACTCCGCCCGGCCAGCGCTCGAACCGGACTCCGCCCGTCCGGCGCCGCCGGACTCCGTGGATCGCGGGCTTTCGGATTGCGCGCCGCGTTCGGTCGACTGAGCGAGACCGGACACCGGCGAAGCGACGATCGCAAACGCGGCGACGCCGCCGAGAAGCAGATTTTTCATGACTTTGCCTTCTTCGACCGTCCGATCCGGATGGTCAATTGGGCCCCTCGGCACGCAGAACGCGCCCTTGAACACTTTGTTCCACTTGAATGTGGCGCCACGCACGTTGCAATGCGTAATTTTCGACTTTGCGATGCAGCGCAAGGCGCGATTTCGCGTCATTGTTGCTGACGTTTATAGCAAGATGGAGAGCGCCATGGCGTTTCCTTTCGCTCGCCTTCTTGGCCGGGCGCTTGAGGCGAAGGCCTCCCGCGCCGGGGGTCTGCTGGCGCTGCACGGCGGCGGACGAGCGGTGTGGAGCCCGCGCGATCCGACGAGCCTCGCCCGCGAGGGCTACCAGCGGAATCCCATCGTCCATCGTGCGGTGCGCCTGGTCGCCGAGGCCGCCGGCGGCACCCCGCTGACGCTGATGGAGGCGGGGCGGGAGCTCGAGGGGCATCCGCTCATGGCGTTGCTCGAGCGCCCGAACCCGCGGCAGGGGCGGGCGGGCCTCGTCGAGACTCTGGTCTCGCAGCTGCTGATCGCCGGCAACGCCTATGTCGAGGCGGTGACCTTGGGCGACGAGGTGCGCGAGCTTCATGCGCTGAGGCCGGACCGGATGCGCGTGGTTCCCGGCGCGGAGGGCTGGCCCGAGGCCTACGAGTACCGCGTCGGGGCCGAGCTCGTGCGCTTCGACCAGCGCGCCGAGCCGGTGCCGCCGATCCTGCACCTGACGCTGTTCCATCCGCTCGACGACCACTACGGCCTGAGCCCGCTGGAGCCTGCGGCCACCGCCCTCGACCTGCACAACGCCGCCTCCGCCTGGAACAAGGCCCTGCTCGACAACGCCGCGCGGCCCTCCGGCGCGTTGGTCTACAGGGGCGCCGAGGGGGCGAGCCTCACCGACGACCAGGTCGAACGGCTGAAGGAGGAGTTGGAAGGGCAGTTCTCCGGCGCCGCCAACGCCGGCAGGCCGCTGCTGCTCGACGGCGGGCTGGACTGGAAGCCCTTGTCCCTTTCGCCGCAGGAGATGGACTTCCTCGCCGCGAAAAACGGCGCGGCGCGGGAGATCGCGCTCGCCTTTGGGGTGCCGCCGATGCTGCTCGGCATCCCGGGCGACGCGACCTACGCCAACTATCGCGAGGCCAACCGCGCGCTGTGGCGCCAGACCGTGCTGCCGCTGCTCGGCCGCGTGGCCGAGAACCTCGCGGGATGGCTGTCGCCGGCCTATGGCGCGGCGCTGGCGCTGACCCCGGACCTCGACGCCGTCGAAGCGCTCGCCGAAGAGCGCGAGTCGCTCTGGCGCCGCGTGGGCGCGGCGGACTATCTCACTGCCGACGAGAAGCGCGCGGCGGTGGGGTACGGGGCAGGGGAGGCGTCCGGTGCCTCGTGATGATACGAAGTCCAAGCCTTGATCTCCCGTCGGCATATCATATGATATGCCCGAGGATTTCAGAGGAGATGGCGTTGGAGGCTCCCAGGGCTTTCGTCCCACCGATCCAGCCGGAGGCTACGGACAGGACAGCGACGATCGTGAAGGCGGTCGTGCGGGCCTGCGCGTTCTGGAGCCTTACGAACAGGGATGCGGCTGCGCTCTTCGACGTTCCGATCGCAACCTGGAATCGCATGAAGGCGGGGAGCTTCCACGGCCGGCTCGATCAGGACAAGATCACCCGGGCCAGCCTGATCGTCGGCATCTTCAAGGCGCTGCGGCTGCTGTTCAACCAGGACTTGGTGAGCGCCTGGCCGACCTCGCCGAACACGGGGCCGCTGTTTCAAGGCAAATCCCCGGTCGCGTTGATGATCGAGGGCGGGATCCCGCAAATGCTGAGGACCCGTCGGTATCTCGACGGCCTTCGCGGCGGCTTGTGATCCCCGAGACCGACTTCGTCGAGGGTCGCACCGTTCGGCTGATCGCCTCGGCCTACATCGACGAGCCTGCCGTCGCGCCGCTTGCGGACGACGACGAGGAACAGGCGGTTCTGAACGCCCTGGAAGGCCTCACCTCCGCGCGGCTGCGCGCTTCGGCGTTGCCGCTCGGGGTCGATCCCGGCGAGTTGCTTAATGAGAGCTACGGCTACGGCTGGTCGTTCATCAACGCGGCCTTCTGCCATGCGAAGCCTCCGGGCAACCGGTTCAACGACGAGGACCGCGGGTGCTGGTACGCGGCGTTCGGCCCGGCGGGCGCGGAGACCGCCGAGCGCGAGGTGACGTTCCACATGGCGAACGCTCTCCGCGAAGCCGGGGCGGCGCAAGAGTTGGTGGCGTACCGCCAGTTGCTCGCCGGCTTCGCGTGCCGCTTCCATGATCTACGGGACGAGCCTGGGCACCCCAGCCTGAACCCCGATCCTGCTGCCGGCTATCCCGCCGGGCAGGCTCTGGCGCGATCCATCAGGGCCGGCGGAGGAAATGGCCTTCTCTACCCGTCCGTGCGTTTTCCCAGCGGGTCGTGCCTGGCCGCGTTTCGTCCCTCGGTGATTCAAAACGTGCGTCAGGGCGATCAGGTCGTGTTCGCATGGGACGGCGTTCGCATGAGCAAGGTGTCCTGAGCCGACCACCGCGCGCGCAGCCGTTGGTGCGCGACAACGGCCGACTAACTGATCCCGTTCGGGCCCGCTTCGGCGGGCTTTTTCGTGCCTGCGGTCCGGTTCGTCCGTCCTCTCAGCGAGGTGAGCCCATGCCCGAAACGCTTATCCGGCGGGTCGCCGACCCGTCGCGCCTGCGCGCTCGCGCCGAGACCAAGCGCCTGCCCGTTTCGCCCGCCGTCTCTGTCGACGGGACGATCGAGGGCTACGCCAGCCTGTTCGACGTGGTCGATCTCGGCCGCGACCGGGTGGCGCGCGGGGCCTTCGCGGCGAGCCTCGCCCGGCGGGGCCCGCGCGGCGTGCGCTTTCTGTTCCAGCACGACCCGGCCGAGCCGATCGGCGCTTGGGAGAGCCTCGCCGAGGACCGGCGCGGCCTGCGCGTCCGCGGGCGGCTCAACCTGGCCGTGACCCGCGCCCGCGAGGTGCATGCGCTGCTGCGCCAGGGCGGGCTCGATGGCCTGTCCATCGGGTTTCGCCCCGTTCGCCACGCCCGCGAGCCCGGCGGCGTGCGCCGTCTCGTCGAGGTCGACCTCTGGGAAATCTCGGTCGTCACCTTCCCGATGCTGCCCGACGCCCGCGTCGGCGCGGTGAAGGGCTCTTCTCCCTTCCTCCAACCCGCGCCGGCTTGACCCGGACCGGCGTCCTCAAGCTCTCCGTCGTCCTCCGGCTTGACCGGGGGACCCATCGCCGGCGTCGAGCCCGTCCGCGATGGATGGTCCGGTCAAGCCGGACCAAGACGGCGCGGGGAGACGACGCCAGCCGCTTTTCGACGTCATCCGCGCGAGCTCTCGTCCCCGGCTTCCGGTCGGGGTCGCCAGAGCCGCGCGCCTTGCTTCCTCAGCACGAAAGGTCTTCGTCCATGACGTTCTCCGATTTCGCCTCGCCTGAAACCAAGGCGGCGGGCGCCGCGCCCTCCAGCCTCGAGGTGGTCCACGCCTTCGACGACTTCATGCGCGCCTTCGAGAGCTTCAAGGAGGTGAACGACGAGCGGCTGGCCGAGATCGAGCAGCGACTGTCGCCGGACCCGGTGACCAGCGAGAAGCTCGCCCGGCTGGACGACGCGCTCGACCGGCAGCAGAAGCTGCTGGACGATCTCGCGCTCAAAGGCCGCCGGCCGGCGCTGGAGGCCGCGGGCTCGCCCGCGCGGCTCGTGATCCGCGAGCACAAGGCGGCGTTCGACGCCTATGTCCGCCGCGGCGAGGTTTCCTCGCTCAAAGGACTCGAGTCCAAGGCGCTTGTCGCCGGCACCGACGCCCAGGGCGGCTATCTGGTTCCGGAGGAGACCGAGCGCGAGATCGGCCGCAAGCTCGCCGAGGTCTCGCCGATCCGCGCCATCGCCAGCGTGCAGCAGGTGACGGCCTCCGTGTTCCGCAAGCCGTTCGCGACCGAAGGCTTCGCCTCCGGCTGGGCGGCGGAGACCGCGGCCCGCGCCCAGTCCGCGACGCCGGCGCTGGACGAGCTGGCCTTCCCCGCCATGGAGCTGTTCGCCATGCCGGCGGCGACGCAGACGCTGCTGGACGACGCCGCGGTCGACCTCGACCAGTGGATCGCCCAGGAGGTCGAAACCGCCTTCGCCGAGCAGGAAAGCGTGGCCTTCGTCACCGGCGACGGCGTGACCCGCCCGCAAGGCTTCCTGACGCCGACCAAGGTGGCGAACGCCAGCTGGACCTGGGGTTCGATCGGCTATGTGGCGACGGGCGCAGCCGGCGCCTTCCCGGCGAGCAACCCTTCCGACAAGCTGCTCGACCTCGTCTACGCGCTCCGCTCCGGCTACCGGCGCAACGCCCATTTCGTGATGAACCGGCGCACGCAGGCGACCGTCCGCAAGCTCAAGGACGCCGATGGGCGGTACCTGTGGGAGCCGCCGGCCGCGCCGGGCGCCGAAGCCACGCTGATGGGCTTCCCGCTTGTCGAGGCCGAGGCCATGCCCGACGTCGCGGCGGACGCTCACGCCATCGCCTTCGGCGACTTCCGCCGCGGCTATCTGGTGGTGGACCGGATCGGCGTGCGCACCCTGCGCGATCCCTTCACCTCCAAGCCCTACGTGCTGTTCTACACCACGAAGCGGGTCGGCGGCGGCGTGCAGGACTTCGACGCCATCAAGACGCTGCGGTTCAGCGCGAGCTGATCCATCTCGTCATGCCCGCCTTGGCGGGCATCCACGACTTGCCCGCAATCGACGCGTTCGACGCCGCAGTCGTGGATGCCCGTGGGAAAGCGCCGGCGTGACGGGGAGGGAGCCCGATCGCCTTCATCTGTCTTCCCTGCGCCCGCCGGCGTCCCGGCGGGCGTTTTCGTATCACGAGGGTCCCAAGCCCATGCCCGCCGTTCTTCTCACCGCGCCCGCGGCCGAGCCTCTCGGTCTGGCGGACGCGAAGGCCTATCTGCGCCTGGAGCACGACGCCGAGGATGACCTCGTGCTCGCGCTGATCGCGAGCGCCCGCGACACGGTCGAACGGCTGACGCGCCGGGTGCTGGTCGCCCAGCGCTGGCGGCTCGACGCGGCCGCGCCGGCGGATGGCGTCATCGCGCTGAAACCCCGGCCGGTGCGCGACGTCGAGGAGGTGCGCGTGCGCCGCCCGGACGGCGGACTGGACGCGGTCGATCCCGCCGACTGGCGCTTCGACTGGGCGGCGGAGCGGCTGACGTTGCTGCGTCCGCCTCCGGTGGGCCGGATCGTCGAGATCGACATGGCCTGCGGCTATGGCGCGCCGGAGGAGATCCCGGAGTCGCTGCGGCTCGCGCTGCGCCGGCTGGTGGCGGACGGCTTCGAGCGCCGCAGCGCGAGCGACGGGCCGCCCGCCGACGTCGCGGGGCTGCTCGCGCCCTATCGAGAGCTTCGGCTGTGAGCGGCGTGGTCGCGCTTCCCCTCGGCGCCCTGCGGCGGCAGGTCGAGATCCTCGCGCCGGTCGAGACGCCGGACGGCGCCGGCGGCGTCGCGCGCAGCTTCGCCAGCGCCGGCGAGGCGTTCGCGAGCGTCGAGCCGCTGAACGCCGCGGAGACCCAACGCGGCTTCGCGCTTGGTCTCTCCCGGCTCTACCGCGTGACGCTGCGCGCCCGCGGCGACCTCACCGGCGGCCATCGCGTGCTCTGGCGCGAGCGGACGTTCGATGTGCTTTCCGTGCGCCTGGCCGACGCCGACGAGCGGTTCGAGGAGTTGCTCTGCGAGGAGACGACGCCGTGAGCGAAACCTCCTCCACCTTGTCGCTTCGCGCAGCCGTGTACCAGCACGTTACTTCCGATGCGGCGCTCGCCGCGCTGCTCGGAGGCGCCCGCGTCTACGACGAGCCGCCCCGCGCGGCCGCGGCGCCCTACGTCGCGCTCGGCGGCGTCGAGACTCGCGACGTCTCGGGCGACGCCGCGCCGGTCGAAGAACACCTGTTCGCGCTGGAGGTGGTGTCGCGCGAGGGCGGACTGGCGGAGGCGCTTAAGGTGGCCGACCGGCTGGTGCGCCGGCTCGACGGCGCCGCGCTCGCGCCCCAAGGCCACCGCCTTGCGAGCCTCTCCTGGCGCTTCACGGACTCCGGCCGCGCCGCCGAGAACGGCCTTCGCCGCGCGACCGTCTCGTTCCGCGCGGTCACCGAACCGCTCTGACGTCATTCCTCGAGGAACACCATGGCCATCCAGAAGGGCAAGGACCTGCTGCTCAAGATCGCCGACGGCGCTGGCGGCTTCACCACGGTGGCGGGGCTGCGCTCGCGCTCGCTGTCGTTCAACGCGGAGCCGGTCGACGTGACCCATTCCGAGAGCGCCGGGCGGTGGCGGGAGCTGCTGGCCGGCGCCGGCGCGAAGCGGGCGAGCGTCGCCGGCGCCGGCGTCTTCCGCGACGACGCCTCCGACGCGCTGGTGCGCGGCCTCGTCTTCGACGGGGCGGCGGCCGTGTTCCAGATCGTGATCCCCGACTTCGGCCGGGTGGAGGGGCCGTTCCAGGTGACGGGCCTCGACTACCGCGGCGACCACGCCGGCGAGGTCGTCTACGACCTCGCGCTCGAGAGCGCCGGCGCGCTCGCCTTCACGGCGATCTGAGGCCATGGCCGCAAACCGCCGCCGCGGCGAAACGGAGGCCGTGTTCGACGGCCGCCCGCGCCGCCTGGTGCTCACCCTCGGCGCGCTGGCCGAGCTCGAGGCCGCCTTCGGGGTCGCCGACCTCACCGCGCTGGCCGAGCGCTTCGAGAGCGGCCGGCTCTCGGCGCGCGACGCGACGCTCATCCTGGCCGCCGGCCTGCGCGCCGCAGGCGAGGAGATCGCCGACGCCGAGGTCGCGCGTCTCGTCCATGCGGAGGGCGCCGCCGGCTACGTCCGCGCGGTGGCCGATCTCCTGCAGGCGACCTTCGGCGGCGCGGGGGAGGGCGCGCCGGGCGAGGCGAACGGCCCTTTCCCTGGAACGAGCTGATGGGCTTCGGCCTCGGCGTGCTGCGGCTGAGCCCCGAGGCCTTCTGGCGCGCGACCCCGCGGGAGATCGCGGCGGCGGCCGACGGCCTGACGCGCCGCCACGCCGGGCCGAAGCCGCTCGCCCGCGCCGAACTCGCCGCCCTGATCGCCCGCTTTCCCGATGAGGAGGTCTCCCATGGCCGGACCTGAACCCGTGTCCCTCGACGTCCGGGTCGACCTGACCCGCTTCCGCCGCGAGATGACCGACGCCCAGCGCCTCGCGCGCGGCTTCGGCTCCGCGATCGGCGACGCGCTGGAAGGCGGGGTCGTGAAGGGGCGCTCGCTGTCCGATGTGCTGAAGGGGCTTGGGTCCCGCCTCTCGGAGCTTGCGCTGTCCGCCGCGCTCAGGCCGGCTGAGAGGGCGGTCGGCGGCATGTTTTCAAATCTCATGTCCAGCCTGTTGGGCGGCCTCACGCCGATGGCCAAAGGCGGCGTGCTTTCGGCTCCCACCGTTCTGTCCGGCGGCGGCGCGGCCATGGCGCTCGCCGGGGAAGCCGGACCGGAAGCCGTGCTGCCGCTCGCCCGCGGCGCGGACGGACGGCTCGGCGTGGCGTCGGGCGGGGGAGGGGGCGGCGGGTCGGTGACGGTCAACATCACGACGCCCGACGTCGAAGGCTTCCGCCGTTCCGAGGGCCAGGTCTCCGCCGCGCTCGCGCGGGCCGTGGCGCGCGGGAGGCGGGGCCTGTGACCGCCTTTCACGAGGTGCGTTTCCCCACCGATATCGCCCGCGGAGCGCGCGGCGGGCCGGAGCGGAGGACGGAGATCGCGACGCTCGGCTCCGGCTTTGAGGAGCGCAACGCCGTCTGGGCGCACTCGCGCCGGCGGTGGGACGCGGGGCTCGGCGTGCGGACCCTCGCCCAACTCGCGGCCGTCGTCGCCTTCTTCGAGGAGCGACGCGGCCGGCTTTACGGCTTCCGCTTCAAGGATCCGCTGGACAACGCGTCGTCCGCGCCGGGCGTCGCGGTCTCAGCGACCGATCAGGTGATCGGCTCCGGAGACGGCACGAACCGCCGGTTCGCCCTGACCAAGACCTACGGCGGCGCCTTCGACCCCTATGTCCGGCCGATCGCGAAGCCCGTGGCGGGTTCGGTCGTCGTCGCCGTCGCGGGCGTCGCGACGACCGCCTTCGCGCTCGACCTGACCGACGGCGCAGTCGTGCTCGACGTCCCGCCCTCGGCCGGCGCCGCCGTCTCCGCCGGCTTCCGGTTCGACGTGCCGGCGCGGTTCGACATGGACCGGCTGGAGATCGACCTCGCCGCCTTCGAGGCCGGCGCGATCCCGTCGATCCCGGTGGTCGAGATCCGGCTGAGGTAAACGCGGGCGGGGGCGACCCCGCCATGGGCCACCCTCAGCCGTCGTCCTCCGGCTTGACCGGAGGACCCACCGCCGGCGTCGGCGCCACGCCCGACGTGGATGGTCCGGTCAAGCCGGACCACGACGGGGAGGGTGGCTCCGAGGGTCGCGCGGCGTCCTCAAGATCACCTGACCCTTCGTCAGAAAGGCGTCCTCATGCGTGACATCCCCGAACCCATGGCGGCGGCGCTCGCCTCCGGCGCCACCACCTTCGCGCGGCTGTGGCGGCTCGCGCGGCGGGACGGCGTCGTGCTGGGCTTCACCGATCACGACCGCGATCTCGTCGTCGCGGGCGAGACCTACCGCGCGGAAAGCGGCATGACGGCGTCGGCCGCCGAAGCGGCGCTCGGCCTCGCCGCCGGCGGGCTCGACGTTGTGGGCGCGCTGGACGACGCGGGCTTGAGCGAGATCGACCTCGCCCGCGGGCTCTACGACGGCGCCTCGGTCACGCTGTCTCTGGTCGACTGGCGCGCGGCGGGCGCGCCGCTGCTGCTGTTTGCGGGCGTCCTCGGCGAGGTGGCGCGGGAGCGCAGCCTGTTCACCGCGGAGCTCCGCGGCCTCGCCTCGGCGCTGCAGCAGCCGCAGGGACGGCTCTATCAACGCGCCTGCGACGCGGAGCTGGGCGACATCCGTTGCGGCGTGGACCTCAGCGCGCCCGCCCACCGCGCGGAGGGCGTGGTCACCGAGATCCGCGGCGCCCGCGCCTTCCGCGCCGAGGCGCTGGCGGGGCGCGGAGCCGTCTTCACGCGGGGACGGCTGACCTGGACCGACGGCGCGAACGCAGGCTCCGTCTCGGAGCTGAGACGCCACGATGGGACGGAGGCGGAGTGCGCCGAGACGCCGGCCATGGCGCTCGCCGTGGGCGACGCCTTCACGGTCACGGCGGGTTGCGACAAGAGCTTCACGACCTGCCGTAAACGCTTCATCAACCATAAGAACTTCCGCGGTTTCCCGCACATGCCGGGCAACGACTGGCTCACCGGCTCCGCGCGCTCCGACGGCGACAACGACGGAGGACGACTTGTCTAAGATCTTGGATGAACAACGGCGCCCAACGCTCGAAGCCGACAGGGTCGTGGCGGCGGCGCGGGCCTGGGTCGGAACGCCCTATCGCCATCAGGCGAGCCTGATGGGCGCCGGCGCCGACTGCCTCGGAGTGGTCCGCGGCGTCTGGCGCGAGTTGATCGGCCCGGAGCCGGAAGCGCTCGCGCCCTACGCCCGGACGTGGGCGGAGGACGGCGGCGCGGAGATGCTGCTCTCCGCGGCCCGCCGGCGCCTCGTCGAGCTGCCGCCGGACGAGATCGCGCCGGGCGACGTCCTGCTGTTCCGGGTTCGCCGCGACGGCCCGGCGCGGCACGCAGGCGTCGCGACGGGAGCCGCCGCCATGGTCCATGCCTACGACGGCCACGCGGTCGCCGAGACCGCGATTCCGGACGTCTGGCGGCGGCGGCTGGTCGCACGGTTTCGGTTTCCGGCGGCGGGGCCTCGAGCCGAAGTCCGCGCTTCCAGACGCGCCTACGGCGCTCCTCGAACCATGAGGGGACCTGAGGCTCGAAGCTCCCGGACCTCCTCATGCTGAGGAGCCTCGCGTTTGCGCAGCGTCTCGAAGCACGCACTCCGCTCGAGCGCATTCTTCGGCTTTCCGAAACTGAGGACCACGCCCATGGCCGTGCTTGCGCTCACCGCGATCGGGGCCGCGATCGGCGGCTCGCTGCTGCCCAGCGGGATCACGCTTCTCGGCGCCACGCTGTCCGGGGCGGCCATCGGCTCGGCGATCGGCGGGCTCGCGGGATCCGCGCTCGACCAGGCCCTGTTCGGGACGACGCAGCGGAGCAGAGGCCCGCGGCTCGACGACCTGCGCGTCACCGCCTCCACCGAGGGCGCGGCCGTGACGCGGCTCTTCGGGCGCATGCGCCTCGGCGGTCAGATCATCTGGGCCGCGCGCTTCCGGGAGGACGCGAACACCGAAAGCTCCGGCGGCAAGGGCGGCGGCCCGAAGGCGGAGGTCACGACCTACGCCTATTACGCAAGCTTCGCGCTCGGCCTCTGCGAAGGCCCGATCGACGGGATCGGCCGCATCTGGACGGATGGGCGGGAGATCGCGAAGGACGCGTTCGAGATCCGGCTTTACCGCGGCACCGAAGATCAGGAGCCGGACCCGAAGATCGTCGCAGTGGAGGGCGCGGACTTCGCGCCGGCCTACCGCGGGCTCGCCTATCTGGTGTTCGAGGAGCTGCCGCTCGAGGATTTCGGCAATCGCGTACCGCAGATCACGGTGGAGGTGCTCCGCCGCCCTCCCTCCGGGGAGCCGGCGCTGGAGGACCTCGTCACCGGCGTGACGCTGATCCCTGGCGCGGCGGAGTTCGCCTACGCGACCGAGCCTGTGGAGCGGCGGGTCGCATTCGGCGCCTGGGCCTCCGAGAACGTCCACACCGGCGCCGAGAAGGCCGACCTTCTGGTCGCGCTCGACGAACTGGAGACCGCGGCGCCGCAGGCCTCCTGCGTCTCGCTGATCGTGGCCTGGCATGGTGCGGACCTGCGCGTCGGCCACTGTCAGATCCGCCCCAAGGTCGAGACCGGGACCAAGCCCACGCGGCCATGGAGCTGGCGCGTCTCGGGTCGCACGCGCGACGAGGTCGAGATCGTGTCGCAGTTCGACGGCGCCCCGGCGCTCGGCGGCGCGCCTGCGGACCGGGCGATCTGGCAAGCGATCCGCGAGATGAACGACCGCGGACTGAAGGTGATGCTGACGCCCTTCATGCTGATGGACGTCCCCGCCGGCAACGGCCTGCCCGATCCTTATGGCGCCGGGGAGCAGCCGCCCTATCCGTGGCGCGGCCGCGTCACCTGCCACCCGGCCCCGGGCCGGCCGGGCTCCCCGGACGGGACGGCGGCGATCGCCGCCGACGTGGCGGCGTTCTTCGGGGCTGCGGAGGCCGGCGACTTCCACTGGGACGACGACGACCGCACCGTCGACTACGACGGCCCGGACGAGTGGTCCTACCGCCGCTTCGTGCTGCACATGGCGCGGATCGCGAAGGCGGCCGGCGGGGTCGACGCCTTCCTGATCGGCTCCGAGATGGTGGGGCTGACCACGCTCCGGGACGGGCCGTCGAGCTACCCCGCCGTCGAAGCGCTGCGGGCGCTCGCCGCCGAGGTCCGCGCGCTGCTGCCCGACGTCCGCATCGGCTACGGAGCGGACTGGACGGAGTACTCAAACCACCGGCCGGGCGATGGCTCCGGCGACGTGCACTTCCATCTCGACCCGCTCTGGGCGGACCCGAACATCGACTTCGTCGGCGTCGACAACTACGTGCCGCTCGCCGACTGGCGCGAGGGCGCAGCCCATCTCGACGCACTCGCGGGCGCTAAGAGCCCCTACGATCTCGCCTATCTCGATGGGAACGTCGAAGGCGGCGAGGGCTACGACTGGTTCTACGCGACCTCCGCCGACCGCGCGGCGCAGGTCCGCACGCCGATCGTCGACACGGCCCACGGCGAGCACTGGGTGTTCCGGGTCAAGGACTTCCGAAACTGGTGGGAGAGCCCGCACCACGACCGTCCCGGCGGCGTCCGGCAGGCGACGCCGACGGCCTGGGTCCCGCAGTCGAAGCCGATCGTGTTCTGCGAGATCGGGTGCGCGGGCGTGGACAAGGGCGCGAACCAGCCCAACGTGTTCGTGGACGGCAAATCGTCGGAGAGCGCCACGCCGTGGTTCTCCAACGGCCGCCGCGACGACCTCGCCCAGCGCGCCTATCTCACGGCGCAGCTCACGCACTGGGGCCGCTGGAGCGGGAACAATCCTCTGTCGGAGGTCACCGGCGAACGGATGATTGACCCGGTCCGGCTGTTCATCTGGACCTGGGACGCGCGGCCATTCCCTGCGTTTCCCGTGCGCAGCGACGTCTGGGCCGACGCCGACAACTGGGGGCGCGGGCACTGGCTGTCAGGCCGGCTGGGGCAGGTGCCCTTGCGCGACGTCGTCGCCGATCTCGGCCGGCCGGTGGATGCGCCGCTCGCGCTCGAGAGCCTCGACGGGCTGGTGCGCGGTTATGCGCTCGACCAGGTGATGAGCGCCCGCGACGCCATCGAGCCCCTGCTCGAGGCCTATGGGGCCCGCGCGCGGGCGAGGGGCGAGGCGATCGAGATTGCGAACCGCGCCGACGGGCCCCTGGCCGACCTGACCCCGGACGACTTGGTCGATCCGGGCGACCGGAGCGCGGCCTTCCGGCTCACCCGCGCCCAGGCCTCCGAGGTGCCTGCCGTGCTGAAGCTGCGCTACGTCGAGCCTGCGCTCGACTACCGCTCGAGCGCCGTCGAGGCCCGGCGGCTCGGCGGCGAGGGGCGCGCGGTGGCGGAGCGCTCGCTGCCGATCGCCTTCTCGCCCGTCGAGGCGCAGGCGATCGCGGACGGCCTGCTGATCGAGGCCTCCGTCCAGCGCGAGCGGGCGGAGTGGACCCTGCCGCCGGGCCGTCTCGCGCTGGAGCCGGGCGACCTCGTCACCTTCACTGCGCAAGGCCGCACGATGCTGATGCGGCTCGACGAGGTCGGCGACGAGTATGTGCGGCCCGCAAAGGCCACGCGCGCCGACCCCGACGCCCGCAACGTGGAGCCCGTCGCGGGCGAGACGCGGCCGCCGCCGGCGAGCGCGTTGCCGGTCGCCCCGGTGTTCGAGGCGCTCGACCTGCCGCTGATCGCGGGCGACGAGGCGCCCCACGCTCTGCGTCTCGCCGCCTACGCCCGGCCCTGGACGCCAGTCGCCGTCTACCGCTCCCGCGACGGCGCGGGCTTCGCGCTCGATCAGCTGCTGAGAACGCCGGCGACCATCGGCCGGCTCGACGCGCCGCTCGGCTTCCACGCCTCCGGCCGGTTCGACCGGACCAACGCGCTGGTGGTCGAGCTCGGGCCGGACCGCGCGCTCGAAAGCGTGACGGAGGCCGCGCTGTTCGCAGGAGCCAACGTCGCGGCGGTGAAGGGGCCGTCAGGCGCTTGGGAGGTTCTGCAGTTCCGCGCGGCGGAGCTCGTGGGGCCGAACCTCTGGCGGCTGACGGAGCTCCTGCGCGGCCAATGCGGCACGGAGGACGCCATCGGCGCGCCGACGCCTGCGAACGCCGCTTTCGTCCTGATCACGGCGGCGACGCCGGTCTCGAGCCTGCCCGAAGGCGACCGCGGGTTGGACGTGACGTGGCGGGTGGGCCCCTCCACCAAGCCACGGGACGACGCAACCTATGGGAGCTACGTCGTCGGCGCCGGCGCGCGCGGCCTGACGCCGCTCGCCCCGGTGCGGCTGGCCGCGCGCCGCGAGCCGGGCGGCGACGTGGCGCTGCGCTGGATCCGCCGCACCCGCGTGGGCGGCGACGACTTCGACGCCCGCGAGGTGCGGCTGGCCGAGGAGACCGAGGCCTACGAGGTCGCGATCCTCGACGGCGCCGGCGCCGCGCTCCGCACGCTCGCCGCATCCGCGCAGGCCGCGACCTACGCCGCCGCCGACCAGACGGCGGATTTCGGCGCCTTGCCGGCGGCCTTCGATTTCGAGGTCCGCCAGCTCTCCGCCGTGGTCGGCCCCGGGCTGCCCGCCAGAGGCCGCTTCGGAAGCTGACCGCTTCTCACTTCTTCTTGGAGACGACCATGAGCGCGAGCCCCCATCTCGGCCTCGGCTATCTCGCGCCGTCGCAGGCGCAGAAGCACGTCACCGTCAACGAGGCCTTCCGGCGCCTCGACGCGCTGGTGCAGCTCGGCGTGCTGGACCGGGACCGCGTCGCGCCGCCGTCCGCCCCGGCGGAGGGCGACCGCCACATCGTGGGCGTGGGCGCGACCGGCGCCTGGGCTGGGAAGGACGGCCAGATCGCGGCCTTCCTCGACGGCGCCTGGGTGTTCGTCGAGCCGAAGCCGGGATGGCTCGCCTACAACGCGGCGACGACGGAGCTCGTTGCGCGGCTGGGCGGCGCCTGGGTCAACGCCGTCGGCGCGCTCGCGAGCCTCGACGGGCTGGCGCGGCTCGGGATCTCCGCGACGGCGGACGACGTCAACCGCCTCGTCGTCGCCTCCGCCGCGGCGCTGTTCACGCATGCCGGGGCCGGCGTGCAGCTCAAGCTCAACAAGGCGACGGCCGCCGACACCGCCAGCCTGCTGCTGCAGACCGGCTACGGCGGACGCGCCGAGTTCGGGCTGATCGGCTCGGACGCGCTGGCGCTCAAGGTCTCGGCGGACGGGGCGAGCTGGACGACCGTGCTGGAGATCGCCGGCGCCACCGGCGTCGCGAGCTTCGCCCGGTCCCCCCAGCGCACGCAGGTCGACGTGTTCACGGCGAACGCTGCCTGGACGAAGCCGGCCTGGGCCGGGCGCGTGCTGGTGCTGCTCACCGGCGGGGGCGGAGGCGGGGGCGGCGGGGCCTGCGGAGACACGGCCGCCGCGCGCGGGGGCGGAGGCGGGGGCGGCGCGGGCGCTTTCGCGGCCATGGAGTTTCTGGGCGATGAGATCACCGCCGACTGCGGCGTCGTGATCGGCGCG
>NZ_BAUX01000011.1 GCF_002897035.1 Methylopila sp. Yamaguchi | reverse complement strand
TTTCGTCGGCAGCGTGGCCAAGACGTTCGCCGTCCTGAGAGCCTTCGGCCCCGACGCCGCCGAGCTGACGGGCGCCGAGATCGCGAAGCGCGCTGGGCTCGACCGGGGGGCGGCGTTCCGCTTCGCTCATACGCTTGTCGCGCTCGGCTATCTCGCGCCGGTCGCGGGCTCGCGGAAGTTTCGCCTGACGCTCAAATGCCTGGAGCTCGGCTTCACTGCGCTCAACCAGGGCGACATGCCGTTCCATGCCCGCCCGCTGCTCGCGGACGTCGTGCCGTCGATCTCCGACAGCGCCTCGTTCGGCGCCCTGCACGAGGGCGACGTCGTCTATCTCGCGCGGATCGAGCAGTCCGGCCCGCAGCCGGTCAGCCGCCGCCCGGGCAGCCGCACCGGCGCCTACGCCGCGGCGCTCGGCCACGCAATCCTCGCCCATCTGCCGCGGGATGCGCAGATCGCGCATCTCGACGCCGCCCCGCGCGTAAAGTTGTCGGAGCAAACGCTGATCGACCTCGGCGCGCTGACAGCGCGCCTGGACGAGGTGCGGGCGCGCGGCTTCGCGGTCTCGGACGGCGAAAACGCCTACGGGCTACGCACCGTCGCCGCTCCTGTATTCGATGCGGAGGGCCGCGCGGTCGCAGGCGTCAGCCTGACGATCCGCGCCGAGCGGATGAGCGTTGACGATTTCGTCGACGTCGCCGCGCCGCATGCGGTTCGCATCGCAGGCGCGCTCTCGGAGGCCGCGCGCCGGTCGTTCGGCGCGATCGCCGTCCCGCCCGCCGGAGGATGGTCATGACGTCGCTCGTCTCCCCGATCGAGCTTCTGCGCCCCGCGCGCATCGACTTCGGGCCCGGCATGCTCGCCGGCCTCAGGGCCTATGTGGCTGAGCGCGGCTACTTGCGACCGCTCGTCGTCGCCGATCCCTTCAACGCCGCCCGCGTCGACCTGCTCGGCTTGCGCGGCGACGCAACGGTCTTCGGCGAGGTGAAGCCCGAGCCCGACGCGCCGAACCTTGACAAGGCGCTGGCGCTCGCAGCCGAAGCCCGCCCCGACGTCGTGATCGGCTTCGGCGGCGGCAGCGCCATGGACCTCGCCAAGCTCGTGGCCGTGCTGCCCGGCTCGGGTCAGACGCTCAAGGATGTCGTCGGGCCGGAGAGAGTGTCGGGCCGCACCGTGGGGCTCATCCAGATCCCGACCACGTCCGGCACGGGCTCCGAGGGCGGAACCCGCTCGCTCGTCACCGACCCCGAGACCAAGAACAAGCTAGCGGTCCAGAGCCGCCACATGCTCGCGGACCTCGCGATCGTCGACCCCGATCTCACCATGACGGTTCCGCCGTCCGTCACCGCGGCGACCGGCGTCGACGCCATGGCGCATTGCGTCGAGGCCTTCACCTCCAAGAAGGCGCATCCGATCATCGACGTCTACGCGCTCGAAGGCGCGCGGCTCGTCGGCCGCTATCTCGCTCGCGCGGTGGCCGACGGGTCGGACCGTGAGGCCCGCGTCGGGCTGGCGCTCGCCTCGCTTTACGGCGGCTTCTGCCTCGGGCCGGTGAACACGACCGCGGGCCATGCGGTCGCCTATCCGCTTGGCACGCGCCATCACATCGCGCACGGCCTCGCCTGCGCGCTCATTTTTCCGCACACGCTCGCGTTCAACGCGCCGGCCGTTCCGCAGAAGACCGGTCTGGTGCTCGAGGCGCTCGGCGTGAAGGGCGCGACCGCTCCCGACGCCGCCTTCGCGGGCGCCTACGGGTTCTGCGCAGATCTCGGGGTCGAGATGCGGCTGTCCGCGCTCGGCGTGCCGGACAACGACTTCGAAACCATGGCGACGGAGGCCCACGCCATCCGCCGGTTGCTCGACAACAACCCCCGCGACATGAGCCGCGAGGACATCCTCGCGATCTACGCCAAGGCCGCCTGAGAAGCGGCCGTCGTCACGAGGCGGCCGCCAGGCCGCCGATCGAAACTGGAGGACGCTCGATGCTGAAATCCCTGCTGATCGCGGGCCTCGCGCTCGCGACGCCGCTCTCGCTCGCCCTGACGTCGTCCGCGCCCGCGGCCGAGGGCGACTGGCCGACGAAGCCCATCACGCTGCTTGTGCCGTTCACCGCCGGCGGCACCGCCGACATCTTCGCCCGCATGATCGGCGACCACCTGAACAAGGCCACGGGCCAGCCGATCGTGGCGGAGAACATCGGCGGCGGCGGCGGCACGCTTGCGCTCGGCCGGCTCGCGCGCTCCGAGGCCGACGGCTCGGTGATCGCGATCGCCTCGACCTCGAACCTCTCCATCCATCCGACGCTGCTGAAGGACCGCATCCAGTATCAGACGCTGCGCGACCTCGCGCCCATCACCCAGGTCTCGCTCGTGCCGAACCTCCTGGTTGTGAACCCGGAGCGCGTCAAAGCCCGCACCGTTCAGGAGCTCATCGATTACCTCAAGGCCAATCCCGACAAGGTCGCGTTCGGCTCGTCGGGCGTCGGCACCACGCAGCATCTCGCCGGCGAGCTCTTCATGCAGCGCACAGGCACGAAGATGACGCATGTCGCCTACAAGGGGTCGAGCCAGATGATGCCGGACCTGATCGCCGGCCAGATCGACATCGCCTTCGACAACGCGCCGCTGCTCTGGCCGCACATCAAGTCGGGGAAACTGGTCGCGCTCGGGACCGCGACCGCCGAGCGTCTCAAGGTCGCGCCGGACCTGCCGACCGTCGCCGAAACAGTGCCGGGCTTCCAGGCCGTCGCCTGGCACGGCTTCCTCGCGCCGGTGAAGACACCAAAGCCGCTGATCGAGGCCTACGCGAAGGAGATCAACGCCTTCATGGAGCGACCCGAGACGCAGAAGCGCTTCGAGGAGCTCGGCGTGCTGCCGATGCACACGTCGCCGGAGGCCTTCGCCAAGCTGATCGGCGATGAGGCCCAGCAGTGGAGCAAGGTCATCGAAACCGCCGGCGTAAAACCCGAGTGACGGCTGACGCCTGAACCACGACCGTCATCCCGACTAAAAAGCGCCGGGATGACGGTCTTCGCCTCCCGAGCCCTCAATGCCCCCGAGAGATCCATGACCACCTGCGAAACCTTCGTCGCCCTTGTGACCTGCTTCGGCGACGCCGAGGAGATCGACTTCCGCGCGACCCGCGCGCAGGTGCGCCGGCAGGTCGAGGCGGGCAATAACATCATGTGCGCCGGCACCAACGGCGACTTCACCGCGCTCACCTTCGAGGAAAAGGTGCGGCTGACCGAAGAGGTCGTGGATGAGGCCGGCGGCCGGGCGCGCGTCATCGTCAACGCCGGCATGCCGGCGACCTACGAGACGGTGAAGCTCGCGCGGGAATTCGACCGCATCGGCGTCGACGGGATCGCGGTCATCACCCCGTTCTTCATCGAATGCACGCAGGACGGGCTGGTCCGCCACTTCTCGACGGTGGCCGACGCCGTGAAGACGCCGATCTATCTCTACGACATCCCGGCCCGCACCCAGAACCACATCGAGCCGGAGACCGCGCGCGTCCTCGCCCGACACGGCAACATCGCAGGCATCAAGGACAGCGGCGGCCAGCAGGCGACGCTCGAGGCCTATCTCGGCGTCTCCAAAACGGAAGGCTCCTTCGACGTCTACTCGGGCCCGGACTCGCTCGTGCTCTGGGCGTTCCAGAACGGCGCCAAGGGGTGCATCTCCGGGCTCGGCAACGTCATGCCCAAGGTGCTGGCGGAGATCGCCGAAGGCTACAACGCCGGCGACCTTTCCAAAGCCGAAGCCGCGCAGGCGAAGTTCACGGCCTTCCGCACCGACCTCTACAAGCTCGGCTACCCGCCGGCGCTCGTGAAGCGCTCGCTCTACCTGATGGACCCTTCCGTCGGCGCGAGCCGCCAGCCGGCGCTGCCGCCAAGCCCTGAGCAGGACGCGAAGATCGCCGCCCTGCTGAAGATTCATGGCCTCGCCTGAGGAGGACCCGATGACCGTCGTCGCCACCACATCGCCTGGCTTCGGCCGCTACGGAGCCGTCCCGGACAAACTCGCGCAGAAGGGTTGGACCGTCCTCCGCTGCGTCGACATGACGAAGCCGGACGGGGGTCTTTTGGAGCATCTCGCCGACGTCGATTTTCTGGTCGCGGGCCTCGTCAAGGTGACTGAGGAGACGCTTGCGGCCGCGCCGAAACTGAAGGCGGTGCTGAAGCACGGCGTCGGGGTCGACAGTATCGACGTCGCGGCCTGCACGGCGCGCGGACTTCCGGTGCTCAACACGCCCGGCGCGAACGCGGCCGCGGTCGCGGAGCTCGCCGTCGGCATGATGTTTTCGCTCGCGCGCAACATCCCGGCGGGCCACCAGGGCGTCGTCACCGGTGGCTGGAAGCGCGTCGTCGGCAGCGAGATCGACGGCAAGACGCTCGGGATCGTCGGCCTGGGCGCGATCGGCCGGTCGCTCGCGCTGAAAGCCGTAGGTCTCGGCATGAAGGTCGTGGCCTCCGACCTCTATCCCGACCGAGGCTTCGCGGAGACGAACGGCGTCGATATCGTGGAGCTCGACGAGCTTTTGAGGCGTTCAGACTACGTCTCGCTCCACGTCTTCGGCGGGGCGGACAACGCCGCGCTGATCAACGCTGAGCGCCTGGCGCTCATGAAGCCGACCGCGTGCCTGCTCAATCTCGCCCGCGGCGAGGTCGTGGACCTAGACGCGCTCGATGCGGCGCTCACCGCCAAGAAGCTCGCGGGGGCCGGGATCGACGCCTATGTGGTCGAGCCGCCGGACGTCTCTCACCCGATCTTCCGCCAGCCGCGCGTCGTCTTCACGCCGCACACCGGCGCGGACACGGTCGAGTCGGTCGAACGCGTCGGGCTCATGAACATCGAGGACATCGAGACGCTGCTCGCCGGCGGTCGCCCAACCCGCGTGCTGAACCCCCAGGTGTTTCAGCAGGCGGGAGCGCCGGCATGACGGCGCCCCGCTTCCGCGCCGAGGACTTGGTCGCGTACGCCGAGGCCCTGTTCTCGGCCGCCGGTCTCGAATCCGACAAGGCGAAAGCGGTCGCGACCTATCTGGTCGAGGCCGACCTGATGGGTCACACCACTCACGGCCTCGCGCTCGCGGGCTGGTATCTCGACGCAGTTGCGGACGGCGTGATGACCAAGGCCGGCGCGCCCGGGATCGTGTCCGATCGCGGCGCGGTCGTCTGCTGGCGCGGGCGACGCCTGCCTGGCGCGTGGCTGACGGCGGAGGCGGTGAAGCTCGGCTGCGAGCGCGCGAAGACCCACGGCGCGGCAACGATCGTCATCGGCGACAGCCACCACATCGGTTGCCTGGCGGCCTATCTGCCGATCGCGACGAGCGAAGGATTGATGGTCACCATCGCCAGCTCCAGCCCCTCTGGCGCGCAGGTCGCGCCCTTCGGCGGGCTGAAGGGGCTCTACACGCCCGACCCCGTCGCGCACGGGATTCCGACGCCGGGCGACCCGATCCTGATCGACATCTCGGCCTCGATCACCACCGTCAACATGAGCCAGCGGCTGATCAAGGCGGGCGAACAGTTCCCGCATGACTGGCTGATGGACAAGGACGGCAAGCCGTCGCGCGACCCGAAGGTCATGCAGGAGGGCGGCACGCTGCTGCCGACCGGCGGACTGGACCATGGCCAGAAGGGCTACGGCATGGCGCTCCACGTCGAGGCCGTGACGCAGGGCTTGGCGGGATACGGCCGCGCCGACGCGCCGAAGGGCACCAACGCGGCGGTGACCGTGCAGGTCTACGATCCCGAGGCCTTCGGCGGGCGGGATGGGTTCCTGCGCCAGACCGGCTGGCTCGTGGACGCCTGCCGCGCCAACCCGCCGCGGCCGGGCGTCAACGCGGTGCGGCTGCCGGGCGAAGCCGCGCTGACGCGGAAGCGCGAGGCGCTCGCGAACGGCGTCGCGATCCACGATGGCGTCCTTGCTTCGCTGGAGCCGCACGCCGCGCGTCTCGGCGTTCAACCGCCGATCGCGATCTGAGGCGTCGGACGCTCGCCGCAGGGTCGCTTCAGGCCTCATCGGGACACCTAAAGGCCGATGGGCGGCGCCGACATGCGCCGGCCATGGGAGGTTTGATCGAAATCAAGGCTCTGGGGAGCGATCTGCAGATGCTCGTGCGTCAGATCGCAGGAGGAGCGGCTCATGAACTCCACCCCAGCCGGCGCCGGTTTCGCCAGCATTCTCGTGCACTTCGATCTTACGCCCTACGCCGAGGCGCGAGGGCGGCTCGCAGCTCAGTTTGCGGAACGGTATGGCTCCTATTTCGTCGGCGCCGCAGCCGAGCAGCAACTGCTCGAAGTCTATGCGGGCGGAGCCATCAATATCTCGGCGTCCGTGTCCGACGAAGAGCGGGGCCGCGTCGAGGGAGACCTGCATGCCGCGCGACGAACCTTCGACGCGGTCGTCGGCTCGCGCAACGACGCTGAATGGCGCGCCTGCGTCACCGATCCGGAACGGTTTCTCATCGAGCAGACGCGCGCCGCGGACCTCGTGGTGGTGGGCAGGCGCGCGAGCTATGACGTCCAGGACGGGGCGCTGGGCGTTCGCCCCGGCGTGATCGCGCTGGAATGCGGCCGGCCGATCCTCGTAGTGCCGCCGGAAAAAGACTACCTCGCGGCCCATAAGGTCGTCGTCGCATGGAAGGACACGCGAGAAGCGCGACGGGCGGTGCGTGACGCGCTTCCCATTCTGAAGAAGGCTAACGAGGTGGTCATTCTCGCGGCGACGCCGGCGCTTCGCGATGCCGGCGCTGAGGACGTGGCGGCGTGGCTTGATCGGCACGGCGTGCGGGCCCATGCCTCGGTCCACTCCGGGCAGCTGGAGACCGTGGCGAACGACCTCATGGATCAAGCCGACGACATCGGCGCCGACCTCATCGTGGCGGGGGCTTACGGTCACAGCCGCACCCGCGAGTGGCTCTTCGGCGGGGTGACGCGGGATCTCCTGGAGACGTCGAAACACTGCCTGTTCATGTCGCATTAAGATGAGCAGCTTCGGCCTCGACCGGCTCTTCCGGCCGGCCTCGGTCGCGGTCGTCGGCGCAAGCGACCGCCCCGGCTCGCTGGGCCGGGCCGTGATGGCCAATCTGGCCGCGGGCGGCTTCGCCGGCCGCATCGTTGCGGTCAACCCCAAGCATGCGACGGTGTCGGGCGCCGCGTGCTTGCGAAGGCTCGCGGACATCGGCGAGGCGGTGGATCTCGTCGTGGTCTGCACGCCCCCGACGGCGGTGCCGGCCGTGATCGCGGACGCGGCGGCGGCCCGCGCAGGGGCCGCGGTCATCCTCACCGCCGGCCTGTCACGCGGCCCGGGCTCGCAATCCGAGGCGATCGCCAAGGCGGCCAAGGCGCATGGCCTGCGGCTTCTGGGCCCGAACGCCTTTGGCCTCCTCGCGCCGCCGGCCGGCCTTAACGTGAGTTTTTCGGCGGGCCCGTGCCTGGAGGGCGATCTCGCCCTCGTCAGCCAGTCCGGGGCCGTGGCCGCCGCCCTCGTCGGCTGGGGGACCAAACGCGCCCTTGGCTTCTCCGCTGTTGTGTCCCTTGGAGACGCGCTCGACGTGGATGTAGCGGACTGCCTCGACCACTTCGCCGGGGATGGCCGGACACGCGCGATCCTGCTTTACGTCGAAGCCATCACCGACGCCGGGAAGTTCATGTCGGCCGCCCGCGCGGCCGCCCGCGTCAAGCCGGTCGTCGTGGTCAAGGGAGGCCGGCACGTCGAAGGCGCCAGAGCGGCGGCCACCCATACCGGCGCGCTTGCGGGCGCCGACGGCGTCTACGACGCGGCCTTCCGACGCGCGGGGCTTTTGAGGGTTCTGGATCTGGATCAGCTTTTCGTCGCCGCCGAGGCGCTCGGTCGCGGTCAGTTCGACCGGGGGGATCGGTTGGGGATCCTCACAAACGGCGGCGGGATTGGCGTCCTGGCGATCGATCGCCATCTCGACGCTCGCGGGGAAGTCGCCGCGATCTCTTCCCGCACGCTGCTTGCGCTCGATCAACTGCTTCCCAGCACATGGTCGCGCTCCAATCCTGTCGACGTCATCGGCGACGCCGATGCGGCGCGTTTCGCCGGCGCGCTCGACGCTCTGCTCCGAGACGAACAGGTCGACGCCGTCGTCGCCCTCGACGTTCCAACGGCGCTGGCGTCCTCGGAGGCGACCGCGCGGGCCGTCATCGCGACGATCGCCGCGGCGAGAGAGCGTTCCGCGCCTCCGAAGCCGGTCTTGGCCTCATGGCTTGGAGCGGGCGAAGAGATCAACCGGCTTTTCGCCGAAGCCAGAGTTCCCCATTTTGACACCGAGAGCGACGCCGTCGCGGCGTTTGGCTATCTGACCCGTCACCGGCGTGCGCAGGCTGCGCTGCAGGCTACGCCCGCCTCGGCGGTTCTTCCGGACGCCCCTGCGACCACTGCGGCGATCGCCTGCGTCCGCGCCGCCGTCGCAGCTGGGCGCGCGTGGCTCGACCCGATCGAGGCGAGCCGGCTCCTGAAGGCGTTCGGGGTGCCGATCGTCAAGAGCGTGACCGCGGCGACCCCCGATGAGGCGGCCGCAGCCGCCCGCCAGATCCTGCGCAGCGTGGACGCCGTCGTCCTCAAGATCCGTTCGCGGGTGATCGTCCACAAATCGGACGTCGGCGGCGTTCGCCTCGGTCTCGAAACTCCCGCCGCCGTCGCTCGGGCGGCGGCCGACATGCTGGCGAGGGTGCGGGCGGCCCGACCCGACGCCGAAGACGCAGACTTCCTTTTGCAGCCCATGGTCAGACGCCCCGGCGCGCGCGAACTGATCGCAGGCCTGTCCGACGATCCGACGTTCGGTCCCGTCATCCTTTTCGGGCGGGGCGGCGTCGGCGTGGAAATCTACCGCGACACCGCGGTCGGCCTGCCGCCGCTGGATCGGACATTGGCCGGGGATCTGATCGATCAGACCGATGTCGGACGGACCCTCGCCGCCTACCGCGACGTGGCCGCAGCCGACCGGGCGGGCGTGGAAGGGGTGCTGATCGCCTTGGGCGAGCTTGCTTCCGCCTGTCCGGAAATCCGGTCGATCGACCTCAATCCATTGCTGGCCGACGAAGCGGGCGTGCTGGCCGTGGACGCGCGCGTCGCGATCGCAGCCGGCGGAGCGTCCCGACTGGTCATCCGGCCCTATCCGTCGGGTTGGATGCGATCGCTTAAGACGAAGTCCGGCGCAGCCTACGATGTGCGGCCGTTGCGGGCCGAAGACGAAGAGCTCGTTAGCCGGTTTCTGGCGGCGGTCGAGCCGAACGACCTCCGACTGCGCTTCTTTGCGCCGGTTCGCCATCTCGAGCACGGGTTTCTAACGCAGCTCGTCCATCTCGACTACGCGCGCGCCATCGCCTTCGTCGCTCTCGATGCCGCAGGCGAAGCGTCCGGCGTCGTCAGCCTCCATTGCAACGGGGATCGAACAGACGGCGAGTTCGCCATTCTTGTTCGAAGCAATCTGAAGGGCCGAGGACTCGGCTGGGCTCTCATGGGCCTTGTGCTGGACTGGGCGAAGGCGGAGGGCGTGGCGACAGTGCGCGGAGAGGTGCTCAGGGAAAACGCCGAGATGTCCGCGATGTGCCGCGAGCTCGGCTTTGAGGCGCTGACGGAAAAGGATGGTGCTTCGACTATATTTTCTCTTAACGTCAGCCAGGAGTGCGAAAGGGGTCGCGCAACTTCCATTGCCTGATTTCGGCAGGTGACTAGGCCACGACATCTTGGCTGTCTGGCGGACAATTATCCGAAAGAATTTTGACCACCACGCCGCTGCTCGTCTGCCGGAAATCGTTCAAAGCTCGTGTGGAGTTCCCGGCAATTGCGGGCAATTCTATGATCACGCCGCGACAGCTAAGTGAGATGGCGAGCGCTTCGCCTTCCGCGGCGATCCGCGCGAGCAACTCGGTTCCCGGAAGTTCAGCAAAGACGAGATCATGAAGCCGGATCATCCGTATGGAAGAATGCTGCTGGCTGTCGGCCAGTGAAGGTTCCGTCTGTACGAAGTACCTGAACAATGCGTGGAGATATCCGCGCGCGTCTTCAATCGCGACCACTCCCGCTTGCGAACGCTCCAGTTGCTGGGCGCGTGCGAGATAGCGCGTCCAGCCTTCGAAGCCCAGGAACGGATGACAGAGGCTGACAAGCGCGAAGGCGCGGCGGACCGTCGTGTCACTCGGCGCGATGTCGGGAGCCGTCAGTCGCAGCGCAGACAAGCAACTGATCGCGCACATGATTCTCGTCCAATGGGATCGATGATGATCTTGGATTGCGGCGCCGGATGAATGCTTTGATCCAGATCAATCCTCGGAACGATCGCTGCGCTATTGTCGATGGAGATAGGGTTTGGCGCTGCCAGCACAGGGGGCATGCCATGTCCACCCGCGCCGCATTAGATACCGAAGCATATGAGGTCGTCGCTCCATCGCAGCGGACCTCGCGCCGCAGTTGTAAACGCGAAAACGACGAGGCTTGCAGGGAGTGCGCCGTACGAAGCGTCAGCGTGTGCGACGCGCTGGAGCCCGATGATCTCGCGACGCTGAACTTGCTCAAGGAGAAATTATGCTTCAATCCAAAAGAAACGTTATTCTATCAAGATGATTCTGCGTTGTCGGTTTACAATGTGACTTCTGGATCAGTGAGGTTGTACAAACTTCTGCCCGACGGGCGGCGGCAGATTGTCGGGTTCATGATGCCGGGTGACTTTATCGGTCTTTCACTTAGTGAGCGTAACGGTTATTCGGCCGACGCCATTGATACGGTGCACGCTTGCCGTTTCAACAGAGCCGATTTTGTCTCGTTCGTGGTCGCCAAACCTAATTTGCTTAGGAAGCTTCATGAGGCCGCCACCCATGAGCTGACGCTTGCGCAGGATCACATGGTTCTGCTGGGACGCCGTTCCGCCGACGAGAAGATGGCGTCGTTCCTTGTCACGATGCGCGATCGCCTGATCCGCCTAGGCTCCAGCGCAGTCACAATACCCCTGCCCATGACCCGTCAGGATCTGGCGGATTATCTGGGATTGACCCTCGAAACGGTTAGTCGTGTCATTTCGAGGCTTGGCCGCGAACGCGTCCTCCTCGTCGTTCCGAACGGGATCCGAATCCTGAACTCGGCGCGGCTCGAGGAGCTTGGAGCGAGCTAGGCGCGCCGGGTCCGCTCTCCCGTCTTTCAACGAGCCACAAGAAGAGGCGCCCCACTGTTCTTCAGCATCTCCTGCGTCACTCCGCCGAAGATCCATTCGCGGATCGGCGAGTGGACGAAGGCCCCCATCACGATCAGATCCGCACGATGGATGCCCGCCTGCTCACGCAAACGCGCGCCGACGTCGTTCCCTGCCGGTAGCTCCTTGACGGTCGCATTGACCCCGTGGCGGACGAGTGCGACGGCCAGATCCGCTCCTGCGGCGCTGCGGGGAACGTCCTTGTCGCCGACATAGCAGACGATCTCGACGCTCGCAGCGGCCTTGAGGAAGGGAAGGGCGGCCGCGACAGCCCGCGCCGCCGCCGCGCTGGCGTCCCAGGCGACGACGATGCGATCGCAGGCAAACGTTTGAGAGCCTCGAGGCACGACGATCACGGGGCGCCCGCTTTCGAAAACAAGCGCGCGGAGCAGGCCGCCGTCGACCGTCATTGCGCTGGGATCTGCGTCGACGACGACGACGTCGTTCACGCGTGCTTGGGCCAAGGCCGCCGCTTTCAGCTCCGCATAGGTCAACTGCGGCGCGTCGACTTCGCATATCAGGCCGGCCATGGCGCCTTCTGCGCGCGTGGTTTCGGCGATCCTCCGGGTGAGCTCTTGAAGGCGGCGGTTCTCTTGATGGACCAAGCCCGCGACGACCGCGGATCCGTGGGCGCTCGGAATGTCCAGCTTCACCGACGCCGCCTGCACGGAAACGTGGGCGTCGGTCGCCTTCCCGAGCGCCAACCCATAACTGAGCGCGTCGGAGGGACGACCTTCGCCTTCTTCGTTCAGCGCGATCAGCACATTCTTGATGTTTGCGACTTTCGGCATGGCGCGGATCTCCGGTTCGGAGCCGATCAGAAGCCGAGTTCCTCGGCGGCGCTCTGATCGAGATCAAACATCTTCGGCGCCCGATCAAGGAAGCTTGGCGTCCCGTGGACGGACATCAGGCCATGACCCAGCTCCACCCGGACGGAACAGCTCGATCAGGTCGTGCGGCTCAGCAGCCGCCTCCCTCTCGTCGGCGCGGGCTCTCGAGTGCCGAAGCCGCCATCCGTCTGCGGAGCTTTGGCCCGAATGAAGCGCCCAGCCGGAACAGAAGCACGCTCAGGATCGCCTTGGGCGTCATCCGTGAGCCGATGTTCCTGCTGCTCGCAGGCGCGGCCGGCCTGTACTTCGCTGTGGGCGACCATGCCGAAGGCGCGATCATGGTCGCCGCGGCCGGGTTGTCGATAGGACTCGTCGTCGTTCAGCAGGTGCGATCGGAACACGCGCTTGAGGCGCTGAAGGCGCTCGCCGAGCCAACGGCGAAGGTCATGCGAGACGGTGCGGTGGCCCGTATTGCCACGCGCGACCTAGTACCCGGCGATCTTGTGATTCTCGTCGAGGGCGACCGCGTCCCGGCGGACGGCGTCCTCGTTGACGGGGGGCCTCTCCGCGTCGACGAGTCGGTGCTCACCGGAGAGTCGGCTCCGGTCACAAAGACCGCCGCGCGGGACGAAGCCGCACGGCAGGCTGCCGTGAACATGGAGCCCGGGGGTGCCGAGGCCGCCGCAGTGTTCGCCGGGGCTATGGTCGTGGGAGGGCAGGGCGCAGTCGAGGCGGCGCGTGTGGGGCGCGCGACCCATCTGGGCCGCATCGGCGCGTCCTTGGCGTCGATCGAAACGACGCCTGCGCCTTTGCAGGTTCAGACCAATCGGCTCGTCATGAGGTTAGGCATCGCAGCGCTTGGGTTCTGCGCCGTGGTCGCGGCCGCCTATGGGTTCCTCCGAAGCCAATGGTTCGAAGGCGGCCTCGCAGGCCTGACGCTCGCCATCGCTCTGGTGCCGGAAGAGTTTCCCATGGTGTTGGTCATCTTTCTGGCGCTCGGGGCCTGGCGGCTGTCGCGCCAGAAGGTCCTGACGCGCAGGCCGGCCGCCGTGGAGGCGCTCGGGTCCGTTTCCGCCCTGTGCGTCGACAAGACTGGCACTCTCACCGAAAATCGGATGCGTATCGCGGAAAGATGGGCTGGCGGTGCGCCTTTCCCGTCGAGGACGGCCCTCGATATCGAGCCGGACGCCTCGCTGGTGCGCATCGCAGTCCTCGCATGCGCGAGTCCAGCGATCGACCCAATGGACCGGGCCATCGCCCAAGCCTCGGGTGCGAAAGACGCCGCCGCGCCGGACCAACGTCTCAAGACCGTATTTCCGCTCAAGGCGGGCCGGATGGTCTTCGCCCAACAATGGATCAGTCCCGGCTCTGCTTCGGTGATCGCAGCCAAAGGCGCCCCCGAAACGGTCTACGACATGTGCCGTCTCTCTGCCGTGGAGCGCGACCGAGCTCACAGGGTCGCCGAAGGCATGGGGCGCCGAGGTCTTCGCGTCTTGGGCGTCGCGGAGGCGGAATGGGCGCCAGCGTCCGCACTGAACGATATCGACGATCTCGCATTCATCTTTCGCGGTCTGATCGGCTTCGAGGATCCGGTCCGAACGGAAGTCCCGGCGGCCGTCGCGATTTGCCAGCGCGCGGGCATCCGGGTGATCATGATGACAGGCGACGCCGCTCTGACCGCGGCCACGATCGCGCGCGAAGCTGGGATCGCGTCTGAAAACCAAGTTCTTTCCGGCTCGGACATCGCCGGCCTGACGCCGCACCAACTGGCGTTGCGAGCCGCGAGGACCTCGGTCTTCGCGAGACTGACGCCGGACCAGAAGCTCGCGCTCGTCAACGCCCTGAAGGAGAGCGGCGAAGTCGTCGCCATGACAGGCGACGGCGTGAACGACGCGCCCGCCCTGCGCGCCGCCCACATCGGGATCGCGATGGGCGAACGCGGCACTGATGTCGCGAGGGAGGCCGCCGACATCGTGCTGCTCGACGACCAATTCACATCGGTGGTGAATGGAGTCCGGTTGGGGCGGCGCATCTCTGAAAACCTGCGGCGCGCGATGACCTATATCACGGCAATACACGTGCCGATCGCCGGATTGTCTCTGCTGCCGATCCTGATCGGCATGCCGCCCGCGTTCTTCCCAATGCACGTCGTGCTTATGGAGCTGATCATCGATCCGGTATGCTCTATTGCCTTCGAGGCCGAGCCCGAGGCGTCGGACGTCATGGAGCGACCGCCGCGTCCGGCCACGCGCTCGCTGTTCGGATCTCAGGACATAGGCCGTGGGCTGTTCCAGGGGCTCGTCGTGCTCGCGGTCACGATGTCCAGCTTCGCCCTCGCTCTTCGATCCGGGCTTCCGGAGGAGCAAGCTCGTGGCGTGCTTCTTTCGATGCTGATCGTGGCGAACCTGTCGATGGCCTATGCCGAACTGTCGGTTCCGGGCCAACGCTTAATAGAACCCCACCGAGTGGTGTTCTATGGCGTCGTCGGCGCAGCGGCGATCGTCGTCGGGGCGGCGCTTTACGTTCCGGCCGCCGGCTCGTTGCTGAAGGTGGCCGCGCCGCCCGCGCCGATCGAAACTGCCGCATTGGCCGTGGCGATGCTGGCCGGCGGGTGGAGCCTAGTGACGAAACGGCTCAAAGCGAAGCCCCGACCATTGGCGACCGGCGCAAGCGCCTAGATCGCCAGCCGATAAGGCCGCCGCCCATCGGCGGCGCCGGCGACGGGATCTTCATAGCCCACAAACGGAAAGCCGATGTTGGACTTGGCGATCGCGTGCGTCGGAAACCGGCGGTCGCGCGTGTGCCCGGGACAGGTCGGGTCGTCTCGATCGCGACCCATCTGAGCGGCAATCTGGAGGCCGTGCGGCGTAGTCGGCGCCAGGTCGCCCGAGCCCGGCTGCGCAAAAAACTACAGCGGCTCCAGGATCTTGCGCGCGCCCCACTCGGCGCGAGGCCGTGAGGTTTGCACGGGGCCCAGGTCCTGCGCGCCGTCGTTGGTCCTCTGGGCCGCCACTCGGGTGGATCGCCGCTTGCCATCGAGCCAGCAGAACAACGGGGTCTCGCCTTTGCGAAGACCAACTGCGACGGCTGCCACGCGATCGGCAGGTCCGGCGTGAGCGCGCTAAGGATTGCGCCGCCGTTCCGAGACCTTCACACACGATATTCGGTCGACATGCTCGCCGAGGCGCTTGCCGAAGGCATCGTCACCGGGCACCCCACAATGCCGACATTTTAGCTCGACAGCGCTGAGATCGCAGACCTCATCGCCAATCTCACAACACTTCAACATCCGCGCGACGACTAGAAGGCGAGCGGATTTGAGGCCCCAGACCATGTCGCGGACATGAGCAGCATCCGGGTCGCCAGTTTGGCTTCGGTGTTGATGACCGCCGGCCTGCTCGCCTGCCACGGCGCGCGTAGGAGCGCTGAGGTCGTTCCCGAAGCCCGGACAGAAAGTTCGGCTTTGTTCCCCGGATGACCGGATCGCTGTCCGCCAACAGGAACGGCGCGCCCAACGACCGAGACGCCGCTGACTGATCGCTTTTTTGGGAGGCGCGTCGAGTTTCGACAGCCCGGCTCCGCATCAGACTTTGCGGTGATGCGGACTTACGCAGGCGGCCCAGGGCGGGGGAAGACCTTCTCCGCCTGACCGGAATGGGTTGCGTTCAAGCGCCTCGCGCTGACGTACTTGCGTTTGCTCGCCCCGAGTGCTGCCAGCATTTCCCGCCATCACCTGCAGCGCGCTCGCAATAGGCGTCGACAACCACCCACTGTCCTTCAGATAGGGACTTGCGTTCGATTGTCCTCCGGCGGATGGGTTCATTGCATTTGCAGGTCATTTTGATCCACTTATTGGGGTCCATCATTCACCCTGGCGAGCAATTGAGACAGTGCGGCAGTTTGTAGACCAAGCTGGACGCGCATGTTGATCTGGATCAAAAGCGCTGTTACTTGCGTTCAAATCTTGAAGTAATTAGCCGCAATAGAATATCTGTCGCGGCTGCGGCTTACGTTGGCGGCAAGTCGGAGGATAAGTGCCGGTCAAGATTTCTCCCGTGATCGATCGAGGCGAGCGCTCATCCCCCTTTGGCGAAGAGTTTTTCACGATGACCTCCTGCAAACGACCGGATGGAGTTTCGTAGGAGTCAGCTCCGAAGCAGGTTTCCCCCTCAGGCGTCGTTGAGCCAAGTCAAGGCGGCGGATCAGGTTCAGCCCGACGGTTAGACAAGGATCGACCACGGGAGACTACGATGCCTCTCTCGACACAACCCACAGCCAGTTTTGCGAGCATCCTCGTCCATTTCGATTTGACGCCGCAGTCAAAGTCTCGCGGCAGGCTTGCAATGGGGATCGCCGCCGACTTCGGCTCCCATCTCATCGGCGTCGCGGCCGAACAGATGCTGGTGCCGATCTACACAGACATGACGCCGAACGTGTCCGTGACGTTGATGGATGACGAGAGGGCGCGGGTCGAAAGCGACCTCGCCGCCGCCAGGGCGAGCTTCGTCTCCACTGTCGGCGCCGGGAACAATGTCGAATGGCGCTCTGACATCAGCGACCCTCGGCGCTTCCTGGCCGAACAAGCGCGCGCCGCGGATCTCGTGGTGGTGGGCCGAAAAGCCGGCGGCGACCCTCGAGACGGAGGGCTCAGCGTATCGCCCGGCGCGGCGGCGATGGAGTGCGGGCGCCCCATACTCGTCGCGCCGCCGAAGATCGATCGGCTCTCAGCCAAGCGCGTCGTGGTCGCCTGGAAGGACACGCGCGAAGCGCGACGCGCCATCCGGGACAGCATGCCGTTCCTACAGAGGGCTGAGGAGGTCCTGGTGGTGAGCGCGACGCTGGAGCTCCGAGATCGCGGCGCGGAGGACGTCGTCAGCTATCTCGGCCGTCATGGCGTCACGGCGCGTTCCGTCGTGCGCGCCGGCGAGATCTCCTCGATCGCGGGCGAGGTGCTCGAGGTCGCCAGGGAAGCGGAAGCCGGACTGATCGTGTCCGGGGCCTACGGGCACAGCCGGACCCGCGAGTGGATCTTCGGCGGCGTCACCCACGACCTGCTGCAGAGTTCGAACGTCTGTCTGCTGATGTCGCACTGACCGTGCCACGACGACCGGTCCGCGACGCCCAGGCCTGCACGTCCAGAATCGAGCGTGGCCGCGTCCGAAGCAAGCCGCGCGAGGGCAGGCCCCGACCACCGCGGCGGTCTCGACGCGCGGTCCGACGCTCGCAAATCGTGGTCCTCCGCCGTCCGCGCCGCCCGTGATGTCGCGAATTCGCCGAGCGGACGGAGGGACAAGACGAACGCCCGAATTGGCTGAGCTCGCCGTCTGCGCCAGCGCGATCAAGGTCTATCACGACCACGGCGCCCACGAACCCGGCGACCAGTGGCCTTGTTCGTCATTGCGTCGTCTCGACGCGCGGGCGCAAAGCACATAGCGTAAAACTGCGTACGTCGGTTCGAAAGCGGCGACTCTAGCCTCACGTCGTGCGTGTTTGGATCCACAAATGACCGCTGATGCTCTTTCGGACGTGGCGCTCTCGGCCGGATCGGACGACAAGTATCGGCTGCTTGTGGAGGCGGTCACCGACTACGCCATATATATGCTCGACCCTTCCGGCCGGGTCATGAGTTGGAACGCCGGCGCGGCGCGGCTAAAGGGCTACGCGCCGGGCGAGATCCTCAACCAGCACTTTTCGCAGTTCTTCACCCCCGAGGATCGGGAGGCGGGCCTGCCGGAGAGAGCGCTCGCCACCGCCCGGAGCGAGGGCCGGTTCGAGAGCGAAGGGTGGCGGATACGCAAGGACGGATCGCGCTTCTGGGCGCTCGCCGTGCTCGACCCGATCTACGCGCCCGACAGCGGATTGCTCGGCTACGCCAAGATCACGCGCGACCTGACCGAACGCAGGAATGCGGAGATCGCCCTGGCGCGGAGCGAGCAGCAGTTCCGGCTGCTGGTGCAGGGTGTGTCGGATTATGCGATCTACATGCTCAGCCCCCAGGGCATGGTGACCAACTGGAACTCTGGGGCGGAGCGCATCAAAGGCTATGCTCCACACGAGATCATCGGGCGTCATTTCTCCACCTTCTACAGCCCCGAGGACCGCGAGGCCGGCCTCCCCGGCGTCGGGCTGGAGACCGCGCTGAGGGACGGGCGGTTCGAGACGGAAGCCTGGCGCCACCGCAAGGATGGCTCACGCTTCTGGGCGCACGTCGTCATAGATGCGATTCTCGATGACGACGGCGCGCTGGTCGGGTTCGCCAAGATCACCCGCGACATCACCGAGAAGCGCGAGGCGCAGATCGCCCTTGAGCAGGCGCGGGAGGCCGTTCTCCAGTCGCAGAAGATGGAGGCCATCGGCCAGCTGACCGGCGGCGTGGCGCACGATTTCAACAACCTGCTTATGGTAATTCTCGGAAGCTTGGATCTGCTCAAGCGGCGGCTGCCTTCGGATCCGCGGACCGCTCCCCTGCTGGACAACGCTGTCCAGGCGGCGCAGCGCGGCGCCTCGCTCACCCAGAGGATGTTGTCGTTCGCGCGCAGGCAGGAACTCAGGCTCGCGCCGGTCGATCTGAACGTTCTGGTCCAAGGGATGGCCGAACTCATCGACCGCACGCTCGGCATGCGGTGCAAGATCGAGACGCGCCTACCGCTCAGTCTCGCCCCGGCCCAGGCCGACGCCAACCAGCTCGAGCTTGCGGTTTTGAACCTGGTCGTGAACGCGCGTGACGCTATGCCGGAAGGAGGAGAGATCGAGATCACGGGCCGGGAGGCCGAGCTTCCCGCCGACAATGGTCTTGGGCTCGCCGCCGGACGCTACGTATGCCTGTCGGTGAAGGATCACGGCTCGGGCATGGACGAGGCGACACTGGAGCGTGCCTCGGAGCCGTTTTTCACCACCAAAGGGGTCGGCAAAGGAACCGGTCTTGGGTTGTCGATGGTGCAGGGGACGGCGGAGCAGGTCGGCGGGAAGCTCGTTCTCCGGAGCGCGCTCGGCGCCGGGACGACCGCCGAGATGTGGCTTCCCGTCGCGACTAAACCCGCGGGCAGACCATGGCCGGAAGAGATCGGACGAGCCGAGTTTGAACGATCACGTGCGCTGAAGGTTCTCCTGGTCGATGACGACAGTCTCGTCCTCGCCAGTACAGCCGAGTTGCTGGACGATCTCGGACACAACGTCCACGTGGCGAACTCGGGAGCGGCGGCGCTCACGCTATTGGAAGGCCAAGACCTGTTCGATCTGGTGATCACCGATGTGATGATGCCAGGAATGACGGGGCTGGAGTTCGCAGAAGTGGCCCGCGCCCGTCACTCTGCGCTGCCGATCATTCTCGTAAGCGGCTTTGCCGAACTAGCGCCTGATACTGGGCAATTTCCGAGGCTCTCCAAGCCCTTCCGGCGGCACGAGATCGAGCGGGCGATCAACGATGCCATGCCGTCGCCCAACTGACAGCGTCGGCGCCGCTGAGATCGCCGGAAGCCATTGAAGCGGCGGTCAGGCTCGCGCTCCGGTCTTACAGGCGCGAAGACCGAAGTGCGTCTTTCCCCGAGCCGTCGACGTCCCTAGGAGGGAAGCTCCCGCTGGCATGCCGGAAGGCTCTTCCATCGCCGCCGCGGTGCAGAACCGGACGCTGAAGAAGCGCTATCTCCCGGATATTTCGATCGTATTCGATGCATTCCGGTAGGCCCCCAACACCGGATTTCCCACTTGGGAGCCAGCATGCTCACCCGCGGAGACGAGGTTCGACGATCGGGTCTGAGACGACGGCTGCGAACATGGCCGTATCCCTCGTGCTCTGCGGAACAAAGCTCAATGTTATGGTTTGTTGGCTAGCCGACAGACGGGGCGCGCGCCACGCCGCGTTAATCAGTCGCTCACCGGAGGACAGCCGTGGCGGAAGCACTGACACGTACGAAAGGTGTTTCCCTTGGAAGCGAGGCTCACAACTTTGCCCGTGCGCCCTTTCCAGTCAAAACCAAAGAAATTCTCGGCATTGAAGCGTCGATTGTCGATCTTGTTCCACGACTAAGGGCATTTGCGCGTTCGCTGACACGGAGCCACGCTGCGGCGGATGACCTGCTCCAGGAAACCTTCGTGCGGGCTTTAGGGCACATTGACCAGTTCTGCCCTGGGACCAATCTGAAGGCCTGGATCTTTGCGATCATGCGGAACACCTACATCTCGCAAGGCAAGAGATCGTCGCGGGAAACCCGGATGTTCAGGCCGGCGGACTGTGAGGCCGTCGCCGGAAGCTGGGCGCCGCAGAGTTGGTCAAGCGCGTCGCAGGTTGTGGCGAAGGCGCTATCTCAGCTGCCGCCTGATCAACGGGAGACGGTTGTCCTAATCTCCTGTCTCGGGCTGAGCTATGAAGAATGCGCAGAGACCTGTGGTTGCGCGATCGGCACCGTCAAAAGCCGCCTGAATCGGGGGCGCGAGGGACTGCGACGAATACTTGAGGCGGAGACGGCCGACGACCTCGTGTAGCAGAACCCTCAAAGCCGAAGCTCATAGGTTCGATTGCTCAAGCGCGCCGCACAGCGCTATTGCCTTGGACTATTAGGCCCCGCGCTCCGCACGCGGGCGGAGGTTGGCCTGCTTTCCTGCAATAGCGAATTTCGATAGCGCGTCACATAGCGTGCGGGCTCTCCGCTTGTGACGCTCGAATTCCAGCCGGAGCGCCATATTCTCGCTGAGCAGTCGATCCAGCCGCGCGCCAAGTTCGGCTTCGTCATCTGCGCCAGATAGGCCGGTCAAAGCGTGACGAAAGGGCACCACGGTCAGCACGTCATTGTCCGCGCCGCAGATCTCAATTCGCAATCCGATAGGGAACCGACCGACGCGCATGTGCTCGGAGAGCATTTCCCGAGCCGCCGCGACAGCGGCCTCTCTGGCGGCTTCGAGATTGATGTAAGGCCCCCCTTCGCAGTCAGCTATCAGCCGATCTCCATCCCTGATGTTCAAGAAGTAATGAGGCATCGCTTCGATCCTCGTATCGCCCGCGAGCGTCCTGATCCTATTGGCCAGCGTAGTGACCTAGCGGATCGAACTCACGGTACGCGCCGGAAGCGTCGTCGGACCAAGTTCCCCCGCGTCAGCAGTGTCGCCCTCACCGCATATCATCGAACCTCATGGGTCGTTTAGTTCCGGCGCTCCCTTCGTCTGCGATGATCCGCCAGACTTCATCGTCGATCACCCGACTTGCCGTCAGGGCCTTCCTTCCAGTTGCCTCTTTGCCTCGTCAACGAAGCGACGGCATTGCGCGTCGTCCCCCGCGTTCTGGGCGGTCCGGGCCTCGTTCAAGCTCGCCTTGGCGCTCATGACGCCGGTTCCGGCCCCTCCCGCATCAGCCGCTTCGTTCTGGGCGGCCGCCTCGCCTGTCCCCGGAGCAGGACCGCCTGGGAGGTTTGACGGCGACGTGTTTGCGCGGTGGGCTTCGACGCCTTGAGCCTCGCGCCGGGCGCTGGTTTCCTTGCCGCTTGTCGAGGTGGAGACCGCTTCGCGTCCCTCACGGTCGATGCGCTGTTCGAGCGCGGTGATCTCGTCGCCGCAGGACTGCGCGACAGCCGGAGTCCCTGCGACGAGAGCGAGAGCCATCGCCACGATAAACGTCCGCATCTTCAAGGTTCTCTCCCTCACGCGCTGAACTCCTTGTTGAGCGGCAGCGCGCGGATGCGTTTGCCGGTGGCCGCGAAGACCGCGTTGGCGATGGCGGGCGCGACCGGCGGAACGCCGGGCTCTCCGACGCCTCCCAGAGGCCGATCGAAGGTCGTGGCGGGGAGAAGATGGACGTTCAGGATCCGCGGGGCAGCGTCGATCCGCGTGAGGTCGTAGGCGTCGAAGTTGCCCTGCTCCGCGCGCCCGTTCTTGAAGCTGATCTCGGCGCTCAGGGCGAGGCCCATGCCCATCACGACGGCTCCCTCCATTTGGGAGCGAATGCGTTCGGGGTTCACCTGCGGCCCGCAGTCGATCGCGATGTCGACCTGCCGCACGGCGATCCCGCCGTCCGTGACTTCGACCTCGGCCGCAACCGCCGTGTAGGTCACGAAGCTGTAATGGCCGGCGATGCCGAGGCCTCGGCCCTTCTCGAGCTTTCGGCCCCATCCAATCCCGGTGGCGGCGGCGTCGATTGCGCGCTTCAGGCGAGCGGTGTCCAAACGGTAGACGGACGGGTCCTCGCCGTAGTTCCAGACATCGCCGAGCTTGACTGCGTCGAGAATTCGATCCGGTCCGATGAGCTCGAGAAGATACTCCTTCGGATCCCGGCTCGCGGCGTGCGCAAGCTCCGCCACGAAGCTTTGAATGGCGAAGGCGTGCGGGATATTGGAGACCGATCGGAACCAGCCGATCCGCACATGAGCGGCCGCTTCCGGGTTCTCGATCCGCACGTTCGGGATGGCGAACGGGAGATTCACAAGCCCCATGCCGAGTTCGAACGGAAGTTCGTTCTTGGCGCCGTCGACGAAGATCGAACCGATCGTGGGCGCCACGCTGCGATGGAGCCAAGCCGTGGGCATCCCCTTCTCGTCAAGCGCCGCCTCGATGCGTTCGACCGAGACCGTGTGGTAGTAGCTATGCTGGATGTCGTCTTCGCGCGTCCAGGTCAGCTTCACCGGCGCGCCATCCATAGCCTGGCTGCACAGCGCCGCCTCGACGACGTAGTCCGGCTTCGACTTCCGCCCGAAGCCGCCGCCGAGCAGCGTCACGTTCACTCGAACCTGATCGGGCTTCAGGCCGAGGCGCTTTGCGAGCCGGTCGTGCGTCGCCTGCGGAGCCTGAGTACAGGTCCACACCTCGCACGTCCCGTTCGCCACCCGCGCCGTCGCCGCCGGGGGCTCCATGGGGGCCTGCGCCAGATGCGGGATGTAGTACTCGCCGACGACCCGCTTCGTCGCGCCTGCGAGCGCCGCGTCCACATCTCCGTCGGCGCGCACCGGTTTTGCGGGCTTGCGCGCGGCATCTTCCAGCGACGCGCGGAACGCCGCGGAGTCGTAGGAGCCGTTCGGCCCGTCGTTCCATTCGATCTTCAGCGCTTCGCGACCTTTGATCGCCGCCCAGGTGTTCTTCGCGACGACGGCTATGCCCCCGAGGGGATTGAACTCCGTCGGGGGCGGAGACGGCTCGATGGCGAAGACCTTGAGGACGCCCGGCACCTTCATCGCGGCGGCCCCGTCGAACGACTTCACCGCGCCGCCGAACACCGGCGGGCGAGCGATGACCGCGTAAAGCAGCCCGTCGAGACGGACATCGATGCCATAGGTGGCCTTGCCCGTGGTGATGTCGTGGTTGTCAATCAGCCCGGTGTGGTCCTTGCCGAGGTAGCGAAACTCGGCTGCGGGCCGCAGCGTCAGGGATTTTTCGTCCGGCAGCGGCAGGCGTGCGGCGCGCTCCGCAAACTCGCCCCAGCCGGCCTCGCGGCCCGAGGCCGCGTGGCGAAGCATGTGGTCCTCGGCTCGAACCTCGGAGGCGGAAACGCCCCACTCCTTGGCCGCCGCCTGCTCGAGCATGATCCGCGCCGCCGCCCCCGCACGCCGCAGCGGCATGAAGAAGTGGCGGAGCGAGCGAGATCCATCGGTGTCCTGGTTGCCGAACCGCGTTTCGTCTCCCCAGGCCTGCGCGATGCGGACTTTGGACCACTCAGCGCCGAGCTCCTCCGCCACGGTCATGGCGATCGAGGTTCGAACGCCTTGGCCCATCTCGGAGCGATGGCACGTTACGGTCACGATGCCCTCGCGGTCGATCGCGACGAACACTCTAGGATCGTCGCGCCAGCCGTTGGGCATGGCGTCGCGGCCGAATTTCAGCGGGGCGTTCGACTCCTGCGCGAGGCTGCCCGTAGGAAGCGCCGCAGAGACGATGAGCGCAGCCGCTGCCCCAAGCACCGTCCGGCGGCTCAGCTCGGACGAAGCGCCCAGCGCCTGCGTCTTCGCGTCGGCGGCGATACCGGGCCTCATGGCCGCGCGGCCTTGGCAGCGGCCAGCTTGATCGCTGCCCGTATCCGCGGGTAGGTGCCGCATCGGCATAGGTTGCCGTACATCTGCTCGTCAATGTCGTCGTCGGTCGGCTCCGGCGTCGTGGCGAGCAAGGCGGCGGCCTGCATCATCTGCCCCGGCTGGCAATAACCGCATTGGGCGACGTTAAGCTCCCGCCAAGCGATCTGCACTGGATGGTCTCCGTCCTTCGAGAGCGCCTCGATCGTCACCACAGCCTTGCCCGCGGCGGCGGAGATTGGCGTCACGCAGCCGCGGACCGCCTCGCCGTCGATGTGGATCGTGCAGGCGCCGCAGGCGGCAATGCCGCAGCCGAACTTCGTGCCGGTAAGTCCGAGCTCGTCCCTCAAATACCAGAGCAACGGCATCGCCTCATCGCCGTCGTAGGATTTGTCTGTGCCATTGACGGTAAAGTCGACCATGGGCCCACCTCAGATGTGACGGACGCCCTCATCATCGGGCGGATGGTGAAACATGAAACGCTGTGGACGTCAAGTATCCGCGAAGAATAGGCGTTCGATCGGTAATAGCGGCGCGCGGACCGGCACGGATCGGCGAAGTTACTTCTTCTCGGGTCTAGGCTCGTCGCTGCCTGGCGTCGCCCCGACTGTCCCGGGCGACGTCTGGCCCCGCCCTGCATCTACGCCGCCTTTCGACTGAGCGCGGACCTGGTCGGGGTCGGTCGCGACACCGGCGCTTTCGTTCTGCATGGCGCCAGTCTCCTTCGGCGAAGACTGCTTTGGATCAGCTTTCCTTTCCATGCCGGACGGCGCCGGAGGGTCGATGCTCGAGTTCGTGTTTTGAGCAAGGGCCGGCGAGGTCGCTAAACCTACCATAACCCCTAGTGCGTAAGGCCGCATCGCCTGTTCTCCTGCTTCGGCCAATTTAAAAGTTGATTGCGCCGAATAGGTTCCGCCGAGCGTCAGATGTTGGCGAGGCTCGCGAAAACTCGGGCTGAGTTCCCGGCGGGGTCAGCGCTGGGCGGCCCCGCAGGTCGCCAGGTCGGGAAGTCGCCTCCTTAGCGTCAACAGTAAGCGCTTCCATCATCAACACGGGCGGGAGCGGCGACGTAACGCCCCCGCTTCGGGACTGCGACGGCGGCGAAGGACGCGGCGAGGCGATCCAATCCCGCCCTCATCTCCTCGCCGCGCATCGGCCGCCCGTGGCCGGCGACGACAAGTTCCGGGTTGAGCTCTGTGAGCCTTCGGACCGATGACTCGGACGCGCCCCAGTCCACGGTGAAGTAGGCTGGCGGCCCATGAAGCTCGGCAGTCTGCCGCGCGACCGCATAGGCGCTTTCTTGGCGGGTCGTGACGAAAGCGTCTCCGGCCACAAGAACGCGGTCCCTTTCCCGCCAGAGAGATACATGCCCGACGCTATGGCCGGGCGTCGCGATCCACCGCCATTCGGGCAGATGCGGGATCGCCCCTCCCGGCGGCAGAGATTTGAGCCGCTTGGAGACGTCGATCGGGCCTCGCGGGTAAAACCGCGAAAGCATGGCGAGCGTCCCTCCTCCAACCTTCGGGTCCGGCGGAGGATAGGCCGAGCGCCCAGTGAGATAAGGGGCTTCGAGCGGGTGCGCGTAGATCGGCGCGTCCCAAGTTTCCGCGAGCGCCCCCAGCGCGCCGACATGATCGAAATGACCGTGGGTGAGTATGATGGCGGAGGGGCGCGACGCGGGCCCAAAGCGTTCCGCCGCTGCGCGCCGGATCGCCCCCGCCGTTCCGGCCAGCCCCGCGTCCACCATGGTCCACCCACGGTCGGCGGCGTGTCTCGGGCCGATGAACACCACATTGACCATCAGCAGACGCTTGTAGGCCAACTCGGCCGCGATCTCCTGCGCGGCCTCCGACGTGTCAGCCGCCACAACAGCGCGGTCGGACATGGGCAGCTGAACGGACATGAGGCCTCGCTTGTCGTTTCATCGCCAAGCGCGGAAGGTCGGAGATGTTCCGCCTCCTCTTTCGTTTCGCTTCAAGCTTCGCCGGGCGCGCGCTCGCTGGCTCCCGCTCGGCGTGACGAAGAGCCTTCTTGGGGGGCCAAGCGCTCTGGCGCTCGGAAAGCGCTTCGATCCCTCTCGCGGTCGCACCCGGCGCTCCCAAGCACGTTTCGCAGGACGAAGGGTCCACAAACAAAAAGATGGCCGGCGGGCGGGCCAGCCATAGTCTGCGGAGCAGAAGGAAAGGCTCCACGAATTCCTAAGCCCCATCCCCTCCGATTGTTCCCGCGGCGGCGGCCCTAAACGCAGCGCGCGCCCAGCGCCTCATTTCAAGCAGAAGCTTCGACCCAGCGCTCGGAACAAACGGACCGTCCCCGGTTTCATCTGGGCACCTCTCAGAGGCCGCGCAGATGAAGATGAAGAAGAATGGTATCGGATTGGCGACGATGATGAAGCTGGGCGCCGACCTTCAGCTGGATTGGCGAGCGATCCTAGACGAGCCCGTCCCGGCGGAAATTCAGAAACTCGCCGAAGAGCTCGACAGAGCGTTGGCCGAGCGGGCCCAGCGCGACGACGAGGATCCATTGGACGACTAGGCCTCGGCCGCGTTCTGAGACGCGCACGTCGCCTGCCGGCGCATCAGCGTCAGCCAGACGTCCTTCTCGGCGCTTCGGCGCCTGGATCAGGAGCTCCGGGAGATGGCTACGGCGCAGTCGGCTCCTGCGTGTGCTCGGACGGAGCCGAGGGAAAAGCCAATTCGGATCGGTCGACGACCCGTTGGTAGCACTCGCACGATCGAGCCTTAAGGCGGCTGATGTCCGCCAATACGATCGAGCCGCGATGATACGATATCAATCCGTCGACTTGAAGTTTGTACGCCATTCCGGTGACGGTGCTTCGCTGCGCGCCAAGCATTGTAGCGAGAAACTCATGCGTCAGCGAAAGACTGTCGGATTTCAGATGGTATCGGGCCATCAGAAGCCAACGGCAGAAGCGGGCTTCAAGCTGGTGAAACGTCCTGCAGGCCAACGATTGATGGCAATAGGCGGCGGAGGCTTCGGCCGCCAAAAAGATCATCTTGAGAATTGCGGGTCGGCTTTGAGCGGCGTGAAAGAGGAAGGAGGCATCGACCATGTAGGCTTCGCCGCTTCCCTGCACGATATGGTCGCCGAAGGCCACTCCGCTCCCGAGAGCGCAAAGATCGATCATCCCGTCGAACCCGGTCATCCCGGCCTCGACCGATCGACCATCTGAGAGATTGACGATCGTCGAGATCGTTCCGGAGAGCGGGAAGCAGACGGAAGGCACCGGGCCTTCCTGCCATCGCAGCATGTCTCCCTTTTCCATCGTGACCAAGCGCAGACGAGGACGCAAAAGTTCAAAGTCCGCGTCGGGAAGCGACGCGAGCGGTCGGTTCCGCAAGTCGCGCTGCGGGGAGGGGGCGGACATGGCGTATCCTTCATAAAAATCAGATACGGTCAGCTGACGGCTACTTAGTTCGTGCTGCCGGTGCGGCTCAACTATAGAATGTCTCTATTATCAACGTGCGGCAGCAGACGTACTTGCTCCGCGACGAGGCAACATAGCACGTCATCGACAGGACCGATCTAAACCTTGCTGCCCCACAGCGTCAACTTTCAAGATCCTGCGCTCGCTAGAATAAGCGCGCCGCTTCGAACGTCGCCGCCAGCCGCGAAGGCCGTCGCGATCGGAAAAACGGAAGCCTTACTGGCGCCGGATACAGCCCCGGCCACGCGCTGGCGGTCGGGGCCGCCGGCCGTGTCACCGACCGGCCGTTTCGCCTCGTGACGCGAGATCGAGGTATTTCAGGGTCAACGCCGGGATTCGCGTCTCGATCCAGGCCGCCATGGCGAGCTCTTCGTCCAGGCTCTGCTTCAGCGGATCGAGCGCGCTCCCGAAGCCGCCCGCGTCCGCCATGGCGATCAGGGAGCGATAGCTCGCAGCCTCGAAGTTCTCGAACGCGAAGTTGGCGAAGGTGTTTTTAAGGATCTCGTCGTCCGCGATCGTGTGCCCCAGGGCCGCGAGGTTGCCGGTGAGCTTCATGCCGACGTCCTTGAGCGCCGAGTGGCTCTCGCTCAGCGAATCAAGGATCGCTTCAACCCGCTCGATCTGCGTCTCCGTCTCGCTGCGGTGGCGCCGGAGCTGCTCCGCGACGTCATCGTAGTTCTTGAGCCTGTCGAGCTGGCGATCGATTAGAGCCAGCGCTTGATTCTCAACGGCGTGGACGTCGCGAAGGCCGACGACAAAATTCGAGCGGACGGTTTCATGATCGATGGCGGCCACTGGTTCTGCATCTCCCTGGTCGTGGACGCCTGAAAGCGCCGCGGCGAGGCAATGTTCCCCGGCTGCGCGCCGGGAGGCCTCCGACGGAGCCCGCGGAGCACGGTTCGCCCTCGGTAAGCGTGTCAACACGGCATTAGCGCAACCAACGCAGAAGCAACCGCTTCAGGCTCGAACGGCTTCTGCAGCCGCGGCGCATCCGTCAACCACGCAGGAAAGAACCTGGAATCGTATCCCGTTGCGAAGACGAAAGGGACACCTCGGCTCTGCAGGACTTCGGCCACAGGGAAGATCAGCTGGCCGTGAACGTGAACGTCCAAAATCGCGGCGTCCAACGCGTCCTGCGATGACGCCAACTGCAGAGCCTTGTCGAGGGTGGCCGCCGGTCCGACCGTTTCAGCGCCCAGAGAGTCGAGGACCTCAAGATGTCTTTAGCGATTAGAAACTCGTCCTCCACCACGAGGATGCGTCGCCCGTTCAACGTCATGCCTTCGCCCGTCAGTCCATCGTAACGCCCCGGCTGGCGCGAGCCCTCCGTTCGCACTGGTTATGTCTCAGTCCCAGAATTCGTCGATGGACCATCGGCCGAAAATTTCGCCCCTGGGCTATTCCCCTGGGCTCGGAACCAATCGTCCCGCGAGCGCTTCAACATCGAAGAGCGAGGCGATATGGCCAACCGTGACATCATCGTTATTGGCGGCTCGAGCGGAGCTACGATCCCGCTCAAAGCGATCCTCGGAACCCTGCCTGCGGATCTTCCAGCCGCCGTCTTCGTCATCCTGCACATCCCGCCCCGAAGCACCGGCATTCTGGCCACTGTGGCGAGCGCAGCTGGTCCGTTGACTGTCGTGCAGGTCGAAGATGAGATGCCGATCACGCCGGGAAAGGTCTATCTCGCGGCGCCTGATCACCACATGCTCCTGGGCCACGACGTGATAAGGCTCGGCCGCGGGCCCCGCGAGAACATGGCCCGTCCTGCGATCGACCCTCTCTTTCGGTCAGCCGCCCTGTCCTATGGCGCTCGGGTCATCGGCGTGGTCCTCAGCGGGCTGCTGAGCGACGGAGCGGCGGGCCTGAACGCGATCAAGCGCTGTGGCGGGGTAGCCCTGGTTCAGGATCCTGCTGACGCCATCGCCGATGAGATGCCGCGCCGCGCCGCAGAAGCGACGACGGTCGATCTTAGCGTGCGAGGGGCGTTGCTCGGGGACGTGCTCGCGGACCTATCCCGCGAGGAGCCCGGTCCTAGTTTGCCGAGCCCGCCCGAGTTGCGCCTCGAGGTCGACATCGCTTCGGGAGAGCGCGTCGGCGCTGATTTTCTGCGCGAGGTCGCTTCGCCGGCAGCGCTCACCTGTCCCGCCTGCGGCGGGGTTCTGTCGCATATGCACGAGGGCCGACCGCTGAGATTTCGTTGCCAGGTCGGCCACGCCTACGCCGCCGACGCGCTCGCCAGCGAACAGGAGGGACGAGTCGATGAGGCCTTGCGGGTCGCGCTGAGGATAATCGAGGAGCGGGCGGAACTCGTGAGTCGGATGGCGGACGACGCCCGGAAATCCGGACGTGGGGCCGTGGCGGACATGTACGACGGTCGTGCTGAGGAGTATCGACGGTACGCCGAAACGCTCCGCCAGGCGGCGCTGAGATCACTGCCGCCGGACGCGACCAACGATAAGAACTAGGCGTTGCGTCCGGCCGTCATTACCTGCCATCGGCCGTGGTTTTTCCTCTTTAGGAGATGAAATTTCCCGAGTGGAGCCGGCGACAGGCTCCAAAAGCTTGAAGGTTTCGCCGGCCGCCTCGAGTTCTGCGTTCGCCATGGCATTTGGCGACGCTCATCGAAGCGCGTGATATGGCTGTTCGCACCAGCGCCGGGAGAGCATCTTCAACGAGCGCGGTGAGGCCGCAGTGGCAGGTTTTGGCGATCTCCCGCGACGTCTGGAACGTGGACGGCTGGCGGGGTGTTGGGTGTCTGCCGGATGTTGAAGGCGTGACTGAGATGACGGGCGCAGATCAGAGCGAGACCGAGGACCGCGAGGCTTCTGACGACGTCGGGCCCGCGTCGGGACGGCCGTTCGTGGTCGCGCTCGGCGCCTCCGGCGCAGCGCCTGACGGCGTCGAGAAGTTCGTCGGCGCGCTCACCACTATGGGCGACGTGTCGATCGTCATCGTGCTCCAGCACAGGGAGGCGTTGGACCCCGCACGGCTGGAGCGCATGCTCGCGGGTCGGCGACTGACCAGAATCGAGGACAAAGCGCCGGTCGAGGGCGGCAAGCTCTATCTGCTCGAGCCTGATCTCCTGCTGACGATGGAGGACCATCGCTTCCAGGTCAGGGCCGCCAAGGAGCAGCCTGGCCTCCGCGGCACGATCGACAGCTTCTTCGTGTCGCTCGCGGAGAACGAGGGCGATCGCGCCATCGGCGTAGTGCTGAAAGGGACAGCGGGCGACGGCACGCTGGGCCTGGCGCGGATCAAGGAGCTCGGCGGACTAACGATCGCCGAGAGGGGACCGGAAGAGAGCGACGGCGAGGCTGCGCCGACGGACGCGCCCGGCTCGCTGGCCGATTTCCTGCTCCCGCCCGAAGAAGTCCCGGGGCGGATCCAGGCCCATGTCGCGCAGCTGCTCAAGTTTGAAGGCCAGCACACCTTCGATCAGAGCGCGGTGGAGATAAGGGCGGCGCTCGCGCAGATCGCGACGGTGCTTCGGAACAAGACCGGACACGACTTCCACGGCTACAAGCCGGGCACCGTCATGAGGCGCGTGCAGCGCCGGATGCAGGTCGTGCAGCTCGACGAGGTCAGCGACTACCTCGCGTACCTCAAGGAAAACTCCGAAGAGGTGCAGAATCTCTTCAACGATCTCCTGATCGGCGTGACCCGGTTTTTCAGAGATGCGAAGGAGTTCGCGCGGCTGGAGCGCGAGGTCGTGCCTCGTATGTTCGAAGGCAAGGGCGCGACCGATCAGGTCCGCATTTGGGTGCTTGGCTGCGCGACCGGGGAGGAAGCCTATTCGATCGGCATCCTGCTTCGAGAGCATCTGGCCAAGATCGACCAGACGCCTCAAATACAGATCTTTGCCACCGACATCGACGTGCGAGCCCTCGCAGCTGCGCGCATTGGCCGTTACTCTAAGTCAATTGCAAAAGACATTTCACCGGAGAGACTGGCGCGCTGGTTCGTCAAAGAGGGCGAGACTTATTGCGTCGTGAAAGAACTCCGGGAAATGTGCATTTTTTCGTCGCACAACATCCTTAAGGACGCTCCATTCTCGCGGCTTAATCTGATCTCCTACCGAAATTTGCTGATCTATCTGAACAGCGATCTGCAAAGTCAGGTCATCCCGCTGTTCCATTTCGCTCTCGCGCCGAACGGCTTTCTCTTCCTAGGCAACTCGGAGAACGCGACAAAGCACGTGAAGCACTTCGAGGCCATAGAGCCGCGCTCTCGCATCTTCCGCCGTCTCAGCGGAGACCCGCACGTTCTGCCATCGTTTCCGATCTCCGTGGTGGCGCAGCCTCGTCGGAGCGACGTCGTCAGAGTGCCGGTGCGCGCGGCCGAAGGGGCGGTCGCCAGACAAGCGGATCGCATCGTGGCGCGTTTCGCCCCTGCCTACGTGATCGTCGATGCGGGGGGGCAGGTGGTTCATTTCTCCGGCCGGATGGAGCGTTACCTCGGACCGACCACGGGGACCGCCACGCTGGACCTTATCAACCTGATCCACCGCGATCTGCGGATGGATCTGCGCGACGCCCTACAGCGCGCCTCGGAGACGCGTGAGGGGGTCGTAATCGACGGTCTAAAAATGCAGATCGACGGGCTCGATGCGCTGGTCGGAATCAATGTCGAGCCGATCAAAGATGGCTCGGGAAAAACCAGAAACCTGGTCGTCGTCTTCCGGGACGGCGTCGTGCGGCCGAGTTCGCTGGGCGAGATCAGACGCGCGGCGCGCTCGAACTTCAACGAACAAATCGAGCGTCTTGAGAGCGACCTGCGTGTGAGCCGTGAGCGTCTCCAGGCCACGATCGAAGAATTGGAAAGCACCAACGAGGAATTGAAATCCTCCAATGAGGAATATCAATCCCTGAACGAGGAGCTGCAATCAGCCAATGAAGAGCTGGAAACTTCCAAGGAGGAGCTTCAATCGATCAACGAGGAACTGACGACCGTCAACGGGGAGTTGGGGCACCGCGTCAATGAGCTGACCAGGGCCACGAGCGATCTGAAGAACTTGCTCGAAAGCACGCAGATCGCGACTGTGTTCCTAGACAACGATTTGCGGGTGATGAATTTCACCCCTGCTGCAACCGAGCTTTTTCATCTGGTCGACAGCGACGTTGGTCGACCGCTTGCTCACATCAAGGCCCGGATCCCCGTCGAAGAGATCTACGACAGCATGCGTCGGGTCCTGCGGACTCTGGCGAGCGTCGAACACCCGGTCGTCGATCCGGTTGAGAACACGCGCTACATCGCGCGGGTCCTGCCATACCGGAGCGTCGACAACTTCATCGCCGGCGTTGTGGTCACTTTCACCAATGTGACGCCTCTGACGCGGGCGGAGCAGGCGCTCCGCGAGAGCGAGGCCCGGTTCAGGGCGATCTTCGAAAGCGCGGCCGAATACGCGGTGATCACCACCGATTCCGACCGGCGGATAACGGCGTGGAATCCCGCAGCGGAGGTGATCTTTGGGTGGAGCGCCGCCGAAGCGGTCGGAGAGGATCTGGGCCTGATCTTCACGGAAGAGGACCGCGCGGCGCGCGCCGTCCATCGGGAGATCGAGGAAGCCATCAAGGACGGCAGCGCCGTCGACCAGCGCTGGCACCGAAGGAAGAATGGGTCTCGGTTCTGGGGTTCGGGCACGCTAACGCCTCTGAAGGACCCTGACGTTATCGGGTTCGTGAAGATACTGCGGGACGAAACCCAGTCCCAGTTGATGGACGAGCGACAGCGGCTGCTTCTGGCGGAACTCCAGCACCGCGTGCGGAACACGCTCGCAGTGATCCGCTCGATCGCTCGCCTTACGGCGCAGAGCACCGGCACCATCGACGAGTACGTCAAGAACTTCGACGGGCGCATTGGCGCGTTCGCGCGCGTTCAGGCGACGCTGACGCGCGAGCCCTCGGAGGGCGTGGATTTCGGCGACCTGATTTCGAACGAACTCGGCGCCTATCACGGCAGCGCAGCGGATCGCATCGAGATCGACGGTCCAAAAATAAGGCTTCAATCCAAAGCGGCTGAGACGTTCGGGCTTGCCATCCATGAGCTTGCGACCAACGCCGCGAAATACGGCGCGCTCGCCACCCCCAAAGGCCGCCTGGCGGTGACTTGGGCGATGAATGTGAAGGATGATTCCCGCTGGGTGAAGTTCAGCTGGAGCGAGCAGGGCGTCGAGCTGTCGAGCGAGGTACCCCGGCGCCGGGGTTTCGGAACGGAGCTTCTGGAACGAAGCTTGGCCTACGATTTCAGCGCCGCCACCTCGCTTGATTTTGGCGCTGGGGGTCTGTCTTGTACAATCGATTTCCCCGCGACGAAGGAAATACTCGTCCTCGATAGTGAGACCGGCGGCAAGTAGTAAGAACAAACGCCAGCCCGACAGGCGTCGGGGACTACGGAGAAGGTCAGGGACCGGCTGCGGCGCGGCCTACAACGCGGCCTTGCGGCGTGATCATCCACTTCCCATCTTCGGATCGTATGAGGCCCAGGGCGAACAGACGCTGAAGCGTCGCCTCGCATCCCAAGAGAGCTCCGCGCCATCTTCTATGTCTTGCAGAACCAGACGCTCAACCACGTCGTAGAGCCGCATCCCGTTCCCCAGCATTGCCCGGGCAGCCTAAGTGTTTAACGGGGCGTTTGTTCCGAAGCTTCGTGTCTCGCGGCCCCGCCGCTGCTTGTCAGCGCCGCGGAGCGATCATCAAGGTCGATAACTTCCGCGCTTCGCATGCTGCCAGCATTTACCGCCTTCGGATGCGCGGCGTCTGCATAGCGCCTCGACGTCTTTCCATTCGGGACGCCCATCTCGACCGATCATCAAGATCCTGTTCCTCACGGCCGCCTCACATCGGCGACTGTTCGGGTGGTCTTGATCCATCTTCATGATCGCGGTCGTCCAAATGTCGGGCGCCCGAGAACCAGTCGTCGCGGATCAATGAGCCGCCCGGAAGCTCACGCCGATCCATTCGAAGGAGGCCCAAGGCAATGTAGCGGCGGGCCGATAAAAATGGCCCGCCGCATATCGAGTCTGTCGTCAGACGCGCGACCGCGTCGCTGCGGCCGTCGTCACGCCGGCAGGCGAACGAACGGTGCCCGCTGCGCCACCGAGCCAAGCGGCGATCGCGCCGAGAACAAGGGCGACGAAGCCGAGGAATGCGGCGCTCGAGATTACCTTGCTGGCGGTCTCCGCCGCTTCAGTCGCCTGCTGCTTAGCCTGAGCGACGGTCTCGCGGTACCTCGCTTCATAGGCGTCGACTTGGCCCCGAGCCTGCTCAACGGGAATGTTTCGCGCTTTCGCCAGCGCCTCAGCGGCTCGACCGCGGGCCTCCTCCGCCTTTGCCGGATCGCCATTGACGACCGCTTGCATAGCAGCGACCGCTGCCGACTGGAGCGCCTGCGGATCGGAACCGGTGCTTTCGCGAACCTGCTGCTCAAGATCAGTCTGAGGGTTCATGTTTGCGATGGAAGGCGCCGCCGTCTGGAGAGCCGTGGACGCCGCGCCGCCGACCCCGCCGATTGCGCTCGACAGCCCATTGAAGGCGCCGCCGACGAGAGCGCCGACAGAGGTCGTAAGCAGATAGAGCACGACCAAGGTGGTCGCCGCCCATGTGATCAGTCCGTGGTATGAGCCCGTCGATTTCACCGGGCGGCCGGAGAGACGGCTGGAGACGAACCCGCCGGCGAACGCGCCGATCACCCCCGCCACTACGTACCACACGCCGCCCGCAATGGAGGCTGAGCTGGCAGCGGGATTATCGCCTCCTGCAGGGTCGAGCACAGCGGTGCCGATAGCGACGCCCAGCAAATTGAGAAGAAATTGGACGGTTAGTGCTAGCACCATGCCAGCAAAAACAGCGCCACATGAAATCTGATTGAAATCTGCTGTGCGATCGGTCGCAGCAAATGCTGGATGTCTTTCAACTTCATGGCCTGAGATATTCGTCATGTCGCCCTCCACTGGACCGCAAGATGCTGCGGCGCGTGCGGGGCAAACGAACCCGTGCGGCGAATGTTCCAGCGAATTGCAGCGACGATCGGTCCATGGGAGCGCCATCGCAAACTCAAAGCGGCTCAGGGGGAACACGTTGCGGACGCTTCAGTGCTCCGGAATTCCCGCAAGCGCCGCGTGACGCAGCCCCCCGCTCGGCGTGCGGCCGCGGTATTCGACCTCGACGCTGATCGTCTCGCCAGCGTCGAGGCGACGGCGCAGGTCGCGGCTGGTGGCGGCCGTCAGCCCCGAGCCGACGGAGCCCGCGGGGATCAGCCTCGTGCCGTCGCGCTCCGCGATCATGAGCGAGCGGACCCCGTGGGAGCCGTCGGGGTCGTAGCCCGTGACGACGAAGGTCCTGACCTTCGTGCTCTTGATCTTCAGCCAGGTGTCGCTCCGGCCGGAGCGATAGGGCGAGTCCCGGACCTTCGCCACCACGCCCTCAAGACCGAGCGCCTGCGCGGCCTCGAAGACGGCCGGCCCGTCGGACAGCACGTGCTCGCTGAAGCGGAGCGCCGGCGGCGCGTCGGTCAGGAGATCCTCCAGCAGCAGCCGGCGCTCATCGAGGGGCAGGGCGCGGAGATCCTCGCCGTCCAGGTGCAGCAGGTCGAAGGCGTAGAGGAAGGCGCGGGGCGCGCTCTTCGCCGCCAGTGCGGCGTGGAGCGCGAAGAAATCGGTCACGCCGTCGGGCGCCTCCATCACGGCCTCGCCGTCGATCACGGCGTCCGCCACAGGCAGCTTCCGGAGCGCGGCGCCGATCGCCGGCATACGGGCCGCCCAGTCGAACCCGCTCTTCGTGAAGATCCGGACGTTGTCTCCGGCGACGTGACACTGCGCGCGATAGCCGTCGTGCTTGATCTCGAACTGCCACCGCATGCCCGACGGCGCCTTCGGCCGCAGCGTCGGCTTGCACGGCGGGATGAAACCGGTCGTGAAGAGCTCGGCCTGGCGCGCGTCGCGACGGCGGACGCGAACGCCGCTCGAGACCGCGGCGTCGACGGCGTCGGTTGAGCGTTTGATCTCGCGTGGCGGCCGCGGGCGTCTCGTCATGGACGAGAGCGTGGCCGGCCGCGGTTAAGGCGGGGTGTTCAGGCGACAGCGCCGCCCGCGCGTTCAGCGAACGGCGTAGCTTCGCCTCCGCGTCGTGTAAGCGCATCGCGACCAACGCTCGGACGTCGAACCCGGAGCTCGTCGCACGCTGGCCGATCCCGTCACATGCGATCGAGTACGTCGCGCACCTTTCCGGCCAGATCGCTGTAGCTGAACGGTTTGGTGATCAGCTGAACGCCCTGATCCAGCCGACCGTGATGAACGATCGCGTTACGGGCGTAGCCAGTGGTGAACAGCACTTTCAGATCGGGTCGGAGCACGCGGGCCTGCGCGGCGACCTCTGCCCCGGTCATTCCCCCAGGAAGCACCACATCCGTAAACAGCAGGTCGACGCGGGTCTGCCGCTCGAGCAGCCGCAACGCCGATGGACCGTCGTGAGCCTCGACCACACGGTAACCCAGCTCGCGCAGGCACTCGACCGAATAGGTCCGGACGTCGTCGTCGTCCTCGAGCACCAGGATCGTTTCTTCGGTTCCGCTTTCCGGAATGGGGCCCGCTTCGTCAGCCGTGAACGAAGCTGCGCCCCCAATGAGCCTGGGAAGGTAGATCTTGACCGTCGAACCCTGGCCCACCTCCGAATAGATCATCACGTGGCCGCCCGACTGTTTAACGAAGCCATAGACCTGGCTGAGGCCCAGCCCGGTGCCCTTTCCGACGGGTTTTGTGGTGAAGAAGGGCTCGAACGCGTGGGCGAGGGTCGAGGCGTCCATTCCCACGCCGGTGTCCGACACCGAGACCACGACATACTGGCCCGGGACCACCTCGGCGTGCGCGGCCGTATAGGCCTCATCGATAGAGGCGTTGGCCGTCTCAATCGTGAGCTTTCCACCTTCCGGCATCGCGTCGCGCGCGTTCACCGCCAGGTTGAGAACGGCGGCTTCCAGTTCGTTGGCGTCGACCTCGACCTGCCAAAGGCCGGCCGCCTGAACCGTCTCGATGGCGATCGCTTCGCCGAGGGTGCGTTGCAGGAGCTCCGACAGTCCCCCAACCAGCGTGTTGAGATTGGCTGGCTTAGGATCCAGCGGCTGCCGGCGTGAGAAGGCCAAAAGCCTTTGGGTCAGGGCGGCCGCCCGTTGCGCGCCCTTCATAGCGTTGGCGGTGGCGCGAGCCAGGCGCGGCGACGAGTCGCCGAGATTTCGCTGAAGCGTTTCGAGGTTGCCGACGACGACCTGCAGAAGGTTGTTGAAGTCGTGGGCGATGCCGCCCGTCAACTGGCCGACGGCCTCCATCTTCTGCGACTGGCGAAGCGCCGCCTCGTTGCGGCGCAGCGCCTCGGTCCGTTCGGCCACTTGCTGTTCGAGGGTGGCGTTCAGCGCCTGCAACGCCTCCTCGGCGCGCCTGCGCTCGGCGAGTTCACGTTGAGCAGCTTTGGTGAGCGCGGCGTTGTCGATGGCGACGCCCGCTTCAGCGGCGAGGCTGACCAGGCCGCGCTCCGAGCGCTCGTCGAACACGCCGATGGATGAATGACCGAAGAACAGGCCGCCGAGGACTTCGCCCGACCGTGAGAATACCGGCACGGCCAGATAGCTGCGCACCGGGAGATGGCCCTCGGGCATGCCGCGGCGCGGCGTGTTGAGGCCGTAGCGTGGATCCTGCGTGACGTCGTCGGACCGGACGATGCCCGCTCCGTCGAACGTCGGCGCGAACACGGCGGTGTTGCGCGGCATCGGAAACGAGGCGAACGCCGACCGGGGCGCGCCGGAGAGGGTGTAGAGCATGTAGCTCTCGCCCGCCTCGTTCAGGACATTGTAGAAGAAGGCTCCGAACTGCGCCCGGGTCAGCTCGACGCCGGCGTCGGTCACGGCTTGGACGAGGCGATCCAGGTCGGGTTCGCGGTTCAAGGCCGAACCGGCGCGCTGCAGGACGCCTAGAATGCGGGTCTCTTCCTGGAGAGCGGTCTCGGCGCGCTTCCAATCGGTGCGATCCCTGACGATCTTGACGAACCCTTCGATCGGACCATCGCCCTCACGGATGGGAGCCATTTCCCCGATCGCCCAGATCCGTTCGCCGTCCTTGCGGATGCGCCACCCCTCCTGGCCGCCGCGTCCATGGCGAGCCGCGTCCTGGATCTCGGCGGCGAGCCGTCCGGATTGGACATCCTCGGCCTCGAAAAGGCGATCGAGGGAAGCTCCTTTCATCTCGGCTTCAGTCCAACCGAGCAGCCGCTCGGCCCCGGCGTTCCAAGCGACGACAAAGCCCTGAGCGTCGAGAGTGATAATCCCAGTGTCGATCGCGCTGTCGAGGATCTTCGAGAGGGTCTTCGTGTTCAGTTCGGTCATGCGGCACGCTCGTCAAAGCTGCTTCTTGCTGGCTTGGGCCGACACGAACGTCGACCAGCCCGCGCGGCTGGTTGAAGCCGCTAGTGGGGTCTCGGGCTTAAGCCGCCCAAGCGGCCGCAGCTCCCTGCAAACGGAAAAGCAGCATTATTATTTTTATCATCGCGGCCGTTCTTTTTAGACTGACCGAGCCTTTTTCCACGGGTTGATAGCATCCACGAAGCGAAATCGGTCGGGCGGTGAGCGGCCGCGAAGGGCCATCGCACAAGTGCTCCATCCCTCGAATGCTCTCGATCAACAACCCGTCAGCCTGCCGAGCAAGGAGCACGGCGAGAGAAAGAGGGCTGAACCTCGCCTTCATTTGCGCTTCTGGGTAAGCCCCCGCGGTCACGTGGGGGTGAACCCATGGGTTTTTGAGGCGCCCGCATAGATGGTCAGTCCCATCACGCTCGCCGCCAACTCCGCGCTTCGAAACGGTTTGGTGAGGCGTGGCAGGTCCGGCGCGATGCCTTCGGCGTCGGCATAACCGGAGACGATGAGCACCGGCAGGTCAGGCAGCCGCTCTTTCAGCACGCGCGCGAGATCGACCCCGGTCATGCCCGGCATCAAGTGGTCCGTGACGAGCAGATCCGGCCGTGCCCCCTCTGCAACCAACGCCAGCGCCGCCTCGGCGGACGAAGCCTCCTGAACCCGGTAGCCAAGCTCCTCCAGCATGTCCGCGGTGCTCGCCCGGACAACCTCTTCGTCATCCACCAGAAGGGCCAGTCCCCGCTCAACGAGCGAAGCGAGGGGCGCCGCCAGCGCTTCCGTCGCCGTGACGATGTTCGGGCTGACGGGCAGCCAAAGCTCCACATTCGTCCCAACGCCAAGCTGGCTCTCGATGGTGAGCGCCCCGCCCAATTGGGCCACAAGCCCGTGCGCCATGGACAATCCGAGCCCCGTTCCTTTGCCGATGCCTTTGGTCGAGAAGAAGGGTTCCACGGCCCGGGCGAGCGTCGCCTCGTCCATGCCGACGCCTGTATCGGCGACCGACAGGCGGACGTACTGTCCGCGCCGGAGATCGCCCCGGGACTGGCGCATGCTTTCGCGGGTCGCCGTGATCCGAAGCGTCCCTCCGTCGAGCATCGCGTCGCGCGCGTTCACGCCCAAATTGAGGAGCGCCATCTCGAGTTGGTTGGGATCGGCCTTAGCGGGGGGCAAATCCTCGGCGATGTTCACTACGACCCGCACCTGCGGCCCGGTCGTGCTTGAGAGAAGATCCGCCATGCCGTTGACGAGGGCGGCGACGTCGACGGGAACTGGCTGAAGCGGCTGACGGCGCGCGAAGGCCAGCAGCCGCTGAACGAGCGTCTTGGCGCGCTCCGCCGACTGGATCGCGCCCGCGATCAGCCTTTGCTCGCGTTCGCCGCCGACGCCTCTGCGCTGAAGCAGGTCGAGCGATCCAACGATTGGCGTCAGCAGATTGTTGAAGTCGTGCGCGACGCCGCCAGTCAGCTGGCCCATGGCCTCCATCTTCTGACTTTGGCGGAGCGCCTCCTGGGCGGTCTCGAGTTCGGCCTCTGCGCGAAGGCGATCCGAGATGTCGAGCGCCAGATGAAAAGCCCCTATGACGCGGCCGTCCTCATCCAACAGCGGCGTGTAGGTGATCTCCCAGAATGGTGTGCCGTACTCCGGCCGGCCGAACTGCTCCACGACCGTGAAGCTTTCCCCGCTCAGCGCGCGGGTCATCAAGGCGCGCATGACCTCGCGCTGCTCGGGGATGAACAGGTCTGGCAAGACGTCGCCCAGCTTCGTGTCGAAGCCGTTGACGCGGCGGAACTCGGCGTTGTGCATTCTATTGAACGCGATCAGCCGGTAGTCGGCGTCGAAGGCGCAGATTGGGGAGCGGGTCGCGTCGACGATGTCACGGAAGCGGCGCAGCTCGAGCGTACGCTCGGTTACGCGCTGCTCGAGCTGGGTGTTGAGAGCGCGCAGTTCCTCCTCGGCCCGCTTGCGCGCGGAAATGTCGACGGCTGTGCCGGCGACGCGGATGCAGCGGGCTTCGTCTCGCGTGTCGTCGAATACGCCGCGGCCTTTGGCGGCGACCCAGCGAACGACGCCGTCCTCTTTGCCGATCGTTCGGTACTCGACGTCATAGACGGCGCGGCGCGCAGGGTCGGCCGAGGCGGCGAAGGCCTCGCTGGTGATGTCGCGGTCGTCCGGGTGCAGCCCGCCGTAGAAGTCCGCCATCGTCACCGGCACGTCGGGACTGATCCCGAACAGCGCCTTGGTCCTCGGCGGCCAGATGAGTTCGTTGCGGACGAGGTCGACGTCCCAGAAGCCGATCTCCGCGTGCTCGACGGACAGCCGGAGGCGTTCTTCGCTTTCGCGCAGCCTCGCCTCCGAGCCCGCCCGCTCGATGTGCGCCCAGCACCGCTCGACCACCGCTTCGACCAGGGCGACCTCGTCGTCCTGCCACTGCCGCGGCCGGTCTTGATGAACCGCCATCATGGCCGCGAGGCGCCCCTGCTTGATCAGCGGACAGCATACGACCGCGTTGATCCCGATCGACTGGAACATGTCGCGGCCGTCCTCGGGAGCGAGCTCCTCCGAGACGTCGGCCACGACCAGCGTTCGCCCGTGACGCATGTCGGCGGAGGCGCGAGAACCGAAAAGGTCGAGCCGGTAAGTTCCGGCCGAAGTCGCGACGCCCGGCGCCGAAAAATCGTTGCGGATGACGAAGCGGTCGTTGTCGGGATCGACGTCGGCATAGGCGCAGCGCGTAGCGCCAAGCCGCAGCGCGAGCAGCTCGGCGGCCGCGAGCATGGCCGCCGGCGCGTCCCGCGACGAGCGGAGCGCCTCGTCGAGCTCGCTCAGAAAGCGGAGCCGCGCCTCGCTCGCGCGGAGCGCCGCCTCGATCTGCACCTTGCCCGTCATCTCGGTGGCGACGTTCAGCATGCCGACGATGCGGCCCTCGTCGTCGCGCGCCGGGCTGTACGAGACCTGCCACCACGTGTCTTCGGGGTAGCCGTTTCGCTCCATGACGAGATGAAGCTCTTCGAACCACACAGCCTGACCCGAGAGCGCGTGTCGGATCATGGGTTCGATGTCGGCCCAGACGTCGGACCAGACCTGCTGGATAGGTCGGCCGATCGCCGCAGGATGCTTGAGGCCGAGCACGGGGGCGTAGGCGTCGTTGTAAATGAGCGTGAGCTCAGGCCCCCAAGCCAGGCACATCGCTTGTCGGGACGCGAGCATCAGTTCGACGGTCGTGCGGAGGGCGGGCGGCCAACTGCTCATTGGACCGAGCGGCGTGTCACTCCAGACGCAATCGCGCACGAACGCGGGGAACTCGCCGCTCGCGATCAGTGCCGACGCCTTGTTCGTTTCTCCACTTGCTGGTTCCAACTGGACCGTCCTGCGCCGCCACCGACTTGAACACGAAGAAGTGGCGACGGGGATACTACCCGCCACGGCCGCTCGCGTCATCGTGACGCCGCGCGACGCTGGCGCTTGGCCCGGCGGCCGCGCGGGTTCGAGCGGTAGTACGCTCCGCGGTGATGGTCCTAAGCGCGAACCAGTCGGCCCGCGCTTCAGCGCGCCGGATGGCGCATCATCTCGGCGGCGACCCGGCGCTCGTCCTCGGCGAAGCCCGCGGTCATCGCCCGATACGTCGTCTCCGCGACGCCGGGGTTCAGCTTCCGCTCCTCGGCGAGCCTTCGGACCTTGCGGATGATCGCCTCGACCCGAGCCTTATCCTCGACGGCGGCCGGGTTCGGCTTGAACCGGGCGGCTTCGTGCACGTAGCGACCGCGTTCCGCCATCAGTGCGATGAGAGCGGCGTCGATCCGGTCGATGTTCTCTCGGACCTCTCCGAGGCTCGCGCAGCACTTCCCGCCGTCCACCGTTGGCGCTCCCCAGAAGGCGGGCGCCTCGGTGTCCGCGCGCGTGTCCGCGAGTGCGGCCTTTACGCCCGCGACGGCGAAACCGCCGATCACAAGGATTCTGATCGCGCTTTGCATGTTCATCGTCTTGATCCCTCCCGGGGTAGAGCCGGCGCTCCGTTAGGATCAGGCGGGATCCCTTCAAAGGCGCTGACCATGACAGGGCGGACCGACCGTCCGGTCAGATCCCCGCGTACCACTCGTAACCGCGGTCCTCCCAGTAACCGCCGCCGCCGCCCCAGAAGGAGGCGAAGCTGTCGACGACCTCGATCCGCATCAGATACTTCGCCTGCTTGTAGCCGAGCTGGCGCTCGACCCGCAGTCGCAGCGGCGCGCCGTGCCCCACGGACAGGTCCTGGCCGTTCATCGCGTAGGCGAGGATCGTCTGCGGGTGGAAGGCGTCGATCAGATCGACGCTTTCATAATAGCGGCCGCTGCCGTCGAGGGTCTTCTCCAGCTCGTCGGCGCAATGGAACACGACGTATCGCGCCGAAGGCTTGATCCCGACCCTATCCAGCAGGCCTCCGAGCGGAACGCCGGTCCACTTGCCGATGGCGCTCCACCCCTCGACGCAATCGTGACGGGTGATCTGTGTGCGCGCCGGAAGCGCCTTCAGCTCCGCCAGCGAGAACGCCTGCGGCCGCTCAACGAGGCCGTCGATCTTCAGCCGCCAGTCCACGAACTTGCCTTCGAGGAGCCGCGCATACTCGTCGATGTCGGGCGCGCTCGTCCCGTTCACGCGGAACGTCGGCGAGATGTCGGCCTCCGAGTACTCGCGCGCGAGCGCCCCTCGACCCTGAAGCAGTCGCTGGATCTTCATCGTCAGCGTCTCGGCCGACCGGAGGACCGCCTGGGTCTGATCGTTCGGCTCCAGCAGGTCGCAGCCTCCGAGAGCAAGCGCGCCCGCTCCGAGGCCGCTCCCGATCAGGAGCCGGCGGCGTGTCAGAGAGATCATGCGTCAGGCCCTTTCCGCCGGATGGCGTAGCGGCCTGTGATCATGGAACGCATGTTGTTCCAGGGGCCGGAGAGAACCACCATGGCGACGTGGACGAGGACAAAGGCGACGAGCAGCGACGCCGTGACGAAATGGATGGTCCGGGCGGACTGCCGCCCGCCGAAGATGTCGAGAAGAACGGGGAAGGCCGCGTTCATGCCGGGCGACATCGTCAGGCCGGTCAAGGCCATCAGGGGGAGCAGTCCGGCGAGCACGGCGACATAGGCGAGCTTCTGCAGCGCATTGTAACGCCTGGCGTCGTCGCCCGAGGGGAAGCGCAGGCGCGCGTGATCGACGATCTCCCGCCAGAGGTGGCGCGGCGCGAGTTCTTTCGCGGCGGGAGCCAGGTCACGGCGGAGATGCCCGCTCAGGAGCCCGTAGCCGAGGTAGATCAGGCCGTTGATGACGAACGCCCAGGCGAAGAAGAAGTGCCAGCGCCGACCCGCGGCGAGGTCCTGATAGGACGGCAGCGTGAGCCAGTCCGGGAACGCCCGGGGCGTCCATTCGCCGTCCGCCTTTGACAGGCCAAGCACGCCCGTAGTGTCGACCGAGGCGCCGCCGACCCTCACGAAGCCGCGCGGTTTTCCCGGATCGCCGCGCGCGCCGATCTCGAGCATGGCGGGATCGGCGTCGGCGCCGTACTGGCCCCAGTGCAGCCGCGGATAGGCGTTGAAGATCTGAAGTCCGCTGGCGAGAAGCACGGCGAGGCACAGCACGTTCAGCCAATGCGTCAGCCGCGTGACCCCGGAATGGCGCCGGATGAGTACGGTGCTCACCCGCGTCTCGGGTTGCAGATCCGTGGTTTCCTCGATCATCGATCCATCCTGAAGAGCCGAGCGCCGATCGGGCGAGCGCAGCTGTGGAGGTAGAGCTTGCAGGGCCGAACGGCCCGGCGCGGGGGACAGCGCGCCGGGCCGGCTGCGCCGCGGGCTTACATCGGCGGGACGACGCCGTTGCTGCCTACGACAACTCTCTGGGCCGCGATCGCCCCGTCCTGAGCTTTCTGACCCTGAACGAAGACCACCGCGTCCGGCTTCAGGTCGGCCTGGGTCGCCGGCGCCAGCGTGACCACGGGCGTGCCGTCCGGGATCGCGATCTTCTTCTCCTTGCCGTGGTAGGACACGGTTAGGGATCGGCCGTTCACGTCCTTGACCGCGTCGGCGACCGTGGCGTTGGTCATGGTGCTGTTGGGCTTTAGATCCCAGCCATAGCTTCCCTCGCCGAGGCCCTTCAGCGCGGCCGGAAAGATCAGAACCTCAAGGGCGCCGTCGCCGCCGTTCTTCTCGGGGAGAGAGGCGACGCCGACGTAGTCGCCGGGCTTGATGTCGCCCACGCTGGCGCGGGCCACGCTCGAGACGGTCCAGCCGGGGGCCAGACCGATGTCGACCGTCTGGCCCTCGCGGGTCTTCACTTTCAGGACCTGGCCGCTGAAATCGACGATCGCGCCGCGGACGCGGATCGGATCGCCCACGGCGTTTTGGGCGAAAGCGGACGGGCCGAAGGCCGCGGAGAGCGGCAGGCTGACCATGGCGGCGAAAAGCGCCGGAGCAAATTTGCGAAGCATGTCGTCTCCTCGACGGAACAGATTTGGCTGATCGTTGCGGGGTCGCAGACGCCGCGCGGCGGATCGGGCCGCGCTTTGTCATTCGACGTCGCGACGCCGCCGCGGGGCGGGTTCTCGCCTCTATGGGCTTGAGGTCGAAGCCGCGCCACCGATGACGTGGTCTTGGACGTTCGACGAGTTCTTCCGCGTAACGTCGTTCTGCGGATGAAACCTAGGCAAGCAAGAAGATAAAGGCATCCTACTTGGATATCAGCTGGTCATACGAAGGTGTGCTCCGGGGAGCGGAAGCCTGTCCGGGGCGTGCGGAGCTGCCGCCGGAGCGGACCACGGCCGGCCCGGCCGCCAAAGGGCCGGGCCGATCGTGGCCGGGATCAGCCGTTGTTGTCGTTGCCGTCCCAGACGAGGGCGGGCTGGGCCTTGCGGGCGGCCGGAACGGCGACCTCGCGCTTCATCGAGACGGTGCGTGTCGCAACGGGCGCAGGCTTCGCCGCATCATCGTGCCGGACGGGCTTGGTGAAGTGCTGCAGGCGGTCTGCGGCGCCGCCGCCCTGGGCGAAGGCGAACGTGGAGGCGGAGGACAGCGAAACCACGGCCGCAAGAGCCGCAACAGCGAAAGACTTGGCGTTCATGACATCCATCCTTTTTCATCAGGCCGCCCATGCGGCTCTGATCTGCGAGATAAGATGGAGGTCCAAGCAACGTTCGGACATTATCTCGCGGGATAAGGTCATAACCATTGAAGAAGGCGACACAAAACCTTCGTATAGGTTGGTCGCGAACGCGAGACTGCCCATGTGCCCGCCCTCTCGACGGCGAGGGACCGCGATAGGTCGGCCTGCCGGCTGGGCATGCGGGGACTAAGCGACGCGGGGCGCAGTCATGGGACGGCGAGGGCGTCCTCGATGCAGCGGATGATCGTCTCGCCGTCGGTTGGCTTGACGAGGAAGCAGTGCGCGCCGTTCGCCATCACCCTGCAGCGCACATCTTCGGTCGGGAACGCCGTCATGAAGATGATCGGGAAGCGGCGGCCCGCTGAGACCAGGGCTTCCTGCAGCTTGTCGCCCGTCATGGCCGGCATCTGCACGTCAGCGATCATGCAGGCGGGCTCCTCCGCGCTGTCCGCGCGCAGGAATTCGGGGCCTGATCCGTAGGTGCGCGCATGGTAGCCGAGCGAGCGCACGAGGCTCGCTAGCGACATGCGGACGCCCTCGTCGTCGTCGACGATCGCGATGGTCGGCGCCTCGGCCATGGGAATCCTCTGTGCGTCCCTCGCGGACGCAACGAGCGGTGCTCAGCTCCGGTTCAATTTAAGGCAGCCCGCAGAGCCCGAAAATCATACACAGGTTTGCGTCACGACGACCGCGGGTCCGTCACGCCCAGCGCTTGCGCCATCCGCACCAACTCGGCGAGCGACTTCGCGTTCATCTTGCGCATGGCGGAGCCGCGGTGGATCTTCACTGTGATTTCGCTCAGACCGATCTCACCCGCGATCTGCTTGTTCATGAGGCCGGCGGTGACGTAACCCATGACCTCGCGTTCGCGGGCGGTGAGCGCGGCGTAACGGGCTTTGAGATCCGTCTCGGCCGCCAGGTCGCGCCGCCGCAGCGCATCGCGCTCGATCGCGCTCATGACCGCGTCCAGCATGTCCTGGTCTCTGAACGGCTTCGCCAGGAAGTCGACGGCGCCCGCCTTCATGGCGCGCACGGACATCGGGATGTCGCCGTGCCCGGTCATGAAAATGACTGGCAGATGCACGCCGGCGGCCGCGAGCTGTTGCTGGAAGTCGAGCCCGCTGATCCCTGGAAGCCGAACGTCGAGGACGATGCAGCTCGGGACGTCCGGCGCCGGTCGCGCAAGCAGGTCCGCCGGCGAGCCGAACAGTTCGACGTGAAGGTCCACCGACCGGAACAGGCTGCCGAGGGACTCGCGGATTCCTGCGTCGTCGTCCACCACCACGACGACGCGCTTGTCCGCAGGCTCGGAGCCGCCCGAACTTTTGCCGCCCTGCCGGATCATTCTGGGCCCTGTGCGGCGGTGGGGATCGTGAAGATGAAGCGAGCGCCTTCGCCCGCCCGGCTCTCAACCGAGAGCTGACCGCCGTGAGCTTCGATGGTGGAGCGGCAGATCGCAAGGCCCATCCCCATGCCGTCCTCCTTGGTCGTGAAGAACGGATCGAACAGTTTGCCGAGGTTCGCCTCGGGGATCCCGGGCCCGCTGTCGGCGACCGTCACGGCGACATGACCGGCGCCGTCGGTCGCGGCTCCGACCCACAGCCGGCCATCCGGCGCGCCGGCCATGGCGTGCGTCGCATTCACCGCGAGGTTCACCAGCACCTGCTGCAGTTGCACCCGATCGCCCAAGATCCTCGGCAGCTTCGGGTCGAGCTGCAGGTGAACGGTCGCCCCGGATTTCGTCAGCTCCCGCTCGACCAGCAGGAGCGCGTCCTGCACCAGCTCCGTCACGTCGAGGACGTCGCGCCTGATTGGCCCCTTCGTGAGGAAGGCCCGGATCCGGCGGACGACGGCGCTCGCCCGCTTACCCTCCTCGATCGCCCGGACGAGCGCGGTCGAGACCTCCTCGAGGTCCGGCTCCGCCCGGCGGAGCCAGCGGAGCGCGGCCTCGCCATTGGTGACGATCGCGGCGAGCGGCTGGTTGACCTCGTGGGTGATCGAAGCCGTCAGCTCGCCCAGGGTGGCGACGCGGGCGGCGTGGGCGAGCTCCGCCTGAGCCGCCAGAAGCGCGTTCTGGGCTTCGTTGCGCTCCGAGGCGTCGACGACGAAGGCCAGCACCTCGCCGTCGTTACCCTCCTCGACGGCCGGGAAGGTCAGTCCGAAGATCACGGGCACGCGCCGTCCGTCGGAGGCCCGTATCTCCGTTTCGCCCTCGAAGAACCTGTCGCCCCGGCAAAAGGCCGCGAGCGAGCCCACGAAGGTCTGGTCGGCCTCGCCGAGGATGCCGTCGAGCGATCCGGGCAAGCTCACCGCGCTGTCGGCCCCGGTGATCTCGAGGAAGGCGGCGTTGACGTCGGTGATGCGGACGAGCGCCTTCGCCCGCTCCACGAAGGCCGGGTTCGCGTCGATGTAGCGGAGGAGATCGGCTTCATCCGTGGAGGTCAGCCGCCGCAGCTCCGTCCGGAGCTCGGACCAGTCCTCCTGGAGAAGGCCCACGCGGTTCGCATCGAACATGCGCCGGTAGCGGCGTTCGCTCTGAGCGAGAGCCCTGTGCGACGCCTCGCGCTCAGTGACGTCCCGGTGCGTCTCCAGGACCCTGAACGGCTGGCCCGGACCGCCGCGCTGCAGCGCCCAGCGGCTTTCCACGACGATGGTCGCGCCCGCGCTCGTGCGCTGGCGCAGCACGCCTTCCCAGCGCGAGGTCCGGAGCAGCTGTTGCTCAATGTCGGCCCGCCTCGCCGGGTACTCCGTGGCTAGCAGTTCGTCCGCGACCTTGCCGATCGCCAACTCGGCCGGCCACCCATACCGATTTTCGGCTCCTCGGTTCCAGAACCGGATGACCCCGGCCGCGTCGCGAACGAAGATCATGTCGTGCGAGAGGTCGAGCAGTCGGGCCTGCTCGCGGAGCCTGTTCGTCGCTTTCAGGTTCTGCAGCGAGAGCACCGTTCCGATGCCGATCGCAGAGAAGCTCACAGCCAGACGTATCGTCGACGATCCGAATTGATCGACGCCGTGCATGTAGACGTAAGCCAGCGCCGCCAACGCCACGCTCGCCGCTGAAGCGACGAGCAGATCGGTCTCGGAAACTTTGGCGGCGATCAGGATAACGAGGACGTAGAGCACCGCCACCGCGCTCTGAAGCGGCGTGAACGCGTCGATGAAGAAGACTCCGAGCGCCAGAGCCCCCGCCAGCACGCGTAAGGTTATGCTACGGGGCCAGACCGGAGTCGCCGGCTCGGTCGCTGCTATCGTCAACGTCTTCCCCCACAGGCGCCCCAATCGCATCGAGGGCAGCCTCGCATCGGCTCCGCGGCCCGCAGCGACGCCGCGCGAGCCCTTCAGAGGTACCACGCCCCTCGGGCGTGAGAGGCGCTCCTCAGCTCAAGCCTTAGACTCCCGCCTCGGCCTTTGATCAAGAGATCAGTGACATGACGAGGAAGCGCGCAAAATCATACGGGGATTTGGAGGCCGGCATACGCACGTATAGGCGCCGGATCTGATGATCTGATCGATCCCCGCTCGGTTCCACGGCACTTCAGAAGGGCTGGGTCTTCCGACGCAGCTTCGCCACGGCCTCCGTCGTGCGAACGCCAAGGATGTCATGAAAGGAGCCGATCGTGATGGACCGCCGCACGTTCAACACCGTTCTCGCCGCCGCGGTCGCGGCCGCCGCCTCGACCAAGCCCGCACTCGCCACGCCCGCCGCCGGCCTGGTCCGGGCCGACAATATCGTCCTCGCTCACGGCCTTTTCGCCGACGGATCATGCTGGACCGAGGTCATCGCGCGGCTTCAGGCGGCGGGAATGAACGCCACGGCGGTGCAGAACCCACTGACCACGCTGCCTGAGGCCGTCCTGGCGGTCCAGCGCGTGCTGGACCGCCAGGACGGCCCGACGGTGCTGGTCGGGCATTCCTTCTCGGGCGTGCTGGTCACCGAGAACGGCGTCCATCCGAAGGTCTCGTCGCTCGTCTATGTGGCCGCTCGCGCCCCCGACGCCGGAGAAGATTACACGGCGCTCGCAAAGACTTACCCGACGCCGCCCGCAAGCGCCGGCATCGTCTTCGACGGCGAAGAGGGTCGGCTGACGCGCGAGGCGTTCCTCCGGGACTTCGCGAGCGACCTGCCGCGGGAGAAGGCGCTCGTCCTTCACGCCGTGCAGCAGCCGTTCCAGAAGGCGCTGCTTGCGGGCAGGACCAGCAACGCGGCCTGGAGGTCCAAGCCGAGCTTCTACGCCGTCTCCGCCGACGACCGCACGATCAATCCGGATCTCCAGCGTTTCATGGCGAAGCGCATGGGCGCCACGACGATCGAGGTCAAGGCGAGCCACCTGTCGCTCATCTCCCAGCCCGACGCGATCGCAGCGCTTATCCTGAAGGCCGCGGGGCGCTGAGGGCGGCCGAGCCGTCCACCTTGAGCTGCTCACGGAGTCAGCGCAGCCGATGACGCCGGCGACGGATCGCCAGCTGACCGCCGGGGGGAGGCGTGATCGCTGGGCGGACGTCGTCGCCCGCCGCGGCTCCTTCCAAACGCCTTTCGGTCCGCGGCGGCGCCGCCGGCCGTACCGTCGACCACTGCGCCGAACGACCCGTAAGTCTGGTCAAGGCCGGCGTCCTCGAGATGGTCGCGTTGCGCTTCCTGCTCGGCGGCGCGGCCGCAGCTCGTCCGGTCCAATCCCGCGTTGCGCCCCGGACGTCCGGGCCAAGTCCCGCGGAGCGGTCGGCGTGACCCCAGCTTGAGATGAGCCAGCGTCCTCGCGGTCCTCGCTACGCCGCGACCAACGCATAGGGCTTACGCGCATAGCGCTCAAACGGCCTTAATAAGGAAACCTACTAGGGGACCTGCCGGATAGGCCTTCCGAAGAACTAACGCTTAATTCCCTCCATAGCGATTTGGCGTCCTGAGTTCAGCGATCGGCGCGCTAAAGCGGAAGAATGCGCACAGCCCGTAGTTCAGCAAGACGTCATCGCTATGAGGCTACAAGATGCTTGAGCAAAGAGCCGACTGGGTGCAGCGAGCGAAGCTGACGACGTGGTTAGTCGGTGGCCCGCGCCGGCGACATAGGCCTTGCCGGCCACTTGTTCTGGCGGGCGCATACGTTGGTCGCCGATCCTCAGCGCTCTGTCGGCAACCGGCCGCGCCTGCGGGCAAGGAGGCCTTCACGATCGTCACCGCCTCCGCTTTGGGGGCGGCCGACGCCGGGTTTGGAGCGGAACCGCTCGCCACTGAAGGAGGTCCGCCATGGTGACCAAAGCTCTGATGGTACGACTGGAAGCGAAGCCCGGAAAAGAGGCCGACGTAGAAGACTTTCTGCGCGGCGGTCTCTCGATCGTCGAGCAGGAGCCGGCGACGACAGCTTGGTTCGCGGTTCGGCTTGGACCGTCGACGTTCGGCGTTTTCGACGCCTTTCCCGACGAGGGGGGCCGGCAAGCCCATCTTTCCGGCGGCGTCGCGCAGGCTCTGAAAGAGCGGGAGTCCGACCTGTTCTCCGAGCCAATCTCGATCGCAAAAGTCGACGTGCTCGCCTCGAAGCTTCCGAAGTAACGGCGGCGGACGCCCCACAGATTACGTCAGAAGGAGCAACGATATGGCCGACATCAACGGACTGAAGATCGCCATCCTCGTTACGGACGGCTTCGAGCAGGTCGAGTTGACAGAACCGCGCAAGGCGCTCGACGAGGCCGGCGCGGACACCTCGATCGTATCGCCCAAGGACGGTCAGGTTCGCGGTTGGAAGTTCACGGAATGGGGGGACGACCTCCCCGTCGACGTGCCCCTCGACCAGGCGTCGCCAGATCAATTCGATGCGCTTCTCCTGCCGGGCGGCGTCATCAACCCCGACGCGCTTCGGATGGACCAGAAGGCCGTCGCGTTCGCAAAGGCCTTTTTCGACGCGGGCAAACCCGTGGCGTCGATTTGCCATGGGCCGTGGACCGTTATCGAGGCGGGCGCCGCACGCGGACGGCGCTTGACCTCCTGGCCGTCGCTCAAGACGGATCTCGAAAACGCGGGAGCCGAGTGGGTGGATGAGGAGGTCGTCGTTGATCAAGGCCTCGTCACGAGCCGCAAGCCCGACGACATTCCGGCCTTCAACCGCGAGGTAATCAAGCTGCTGGCGAGCGTCGGCTCGCCATCGCGGCAGGCCGCGGCCCAATGAGCCCCAACGCCGCGCCGGGGCGGCTTTCCGCCTCGGGGCCGGAGGCCATAGAGCGGCGGCCCTTCGGTCCGGCGCTGCGCGAGGTCGCGGCGATCGGCCAGGGAACCTGGTACATCGACGACGCGCACCGGCCCACCGCGGTCGCCGCGCTCCGCCGCGGCCTCGATCTGGGGATGACCCACATCGACACGGCCGAGATGTACGGCGACGCCGAAACGGTGGTCGGCGAGGCGATCGGCGGGCGGCGCGACGAGGTCTTCCTCGTCTCCAAGGTCGTCCCAAGCAACGCCTCGCGCGAGGGAACCGTGGCGGCCTGCGAGCGCTCGCTCGCGCGCCTGCGCACGGACCGGCTGGACTGCTACCTCCTCCACTGGCCGGGGTCGCACCCGCTCGAGGACACCTTCGCCGCCTTCGAGCGGCTTCGCGCACAGGGCAAGATCCTGTCCTGGGGGGTGAGCAACTTCGACGCGCCGGACCTTGAGGACGCCTGGAACGCAGGCGGCGAAGGCCGCATCGCCTGCAATCAGGTCCTCTACAATCTAGAGGAGCGCGCCATCGAGCACGCCGTCCTGCCCTGGTGCGAGGCGCACGGCATCGCCACGGTCGCCTACAGCCCGTTCGGCCATGGCGACTTTCCGGGGCCGAACACGGCGGGCGGCCAAGTTCTCGAAGATATCGCCGCAAGCCATGGCGCGACCCCGCGCCAAGTGGCGCTTCGGTTCCTGCTGCGGCGGCCGTCGCTGTTCGCGATCCCCAAGGCGTCCAGCCCCGAGCACACCGCCGACAACGCGGGCGCAGGCGCGCTTCGTTTGACGGCGGCGGAGCTCGCCCGGATCGACGCGGCGTTCCCGCGTGGTCCCCGGCCGGGTCGACTTCCCATGCTTTAGACGAGCAGCGCGCGCTCGGCGGCAACACAACAAGGAAAAGCCGATGAGGATCGCTCAGATCGCGCCGCTGGCGGAGAGCGTGCCGCCACTGCTTTATGGCGGAACCGAACGCGTGGTGTCCTGGCTGACCGAGGAGCTCGTGCGGCAGGGCCATGAGGTCACGCTGTTCGCAAGCGGCGATTCAAAGACCTCGGCGCGGTTGTGTCCGCTGTGCCCGAAGGCGCTGCGGCTCGCCGGCGTCGAGGACCATCTCGCCAGTCACTTGGTTCTGCTCGATCAGGTGCGTCGGCTCGCCGACGACTTCGATCTTCTCCATTTCCACACCGATCTGATCCAGTTTCCCCTGTTCCAAGACGTCGCTTCGAAGACGGTGACGACCCTGCATGGGCGGGTCGATCTTCCTGACTGTCATCCGGTCTATAGAGCTTTTCCGCAGCTCCCCCTCGTTTCAATCTCGCAGAGCCAGCGGCTCAGCATGCCGATCGGCGCTAATGTCGCCGCCACGATCCACCATGGCCTCCCGCCGGACTTGATCCCTTTGAATCCACGGGGGGGAGACCATCTCGTCTTCCTCGGACGCATGTCGCCGGAGAAGCGCCCGGATCGCGCGATCGAGATCGCCAAGCGGGCCGGCGTGCCTCTGAAAATCGCGGCCAAAATCTCTGTCGCCAATCGGAGTTACTTCAACGAGTGCATCAAACCTCTGATGGATCATCCGCTGATCGAATTCGTCGGAGAAATCGGCGACCAAGAGAAACCTAGATTCCTCGGCGAGGCCTTGGCCGTGCTCTTTCCGATCGACTGGTGCGAACCCTTTGGGCTGGTGATGATCGAAGCCATGGCCGCTGGAACGCCGGTGATCGCCTGGCCGACCGGCTCGGTTCCTGAGGTCGTCGCCGACGGCGTGTCCGGCTTCCTCGTGTCCTCCGTCGAGGAGGCTGTAAGCGCGGTCCATAAAGCGAGCGCCCTATCGCGCCAAGCGGTGCGCGGCCACTTCGAGGCCGGGTTCACCGTCCAGCAGATGGCGGCGAGATATTGCAGGTTGTACGACGCTTTGCTCGCCCGCGGTCGCCCGATCCGGATTGATGCTCGGGCCGGCGGGATCTCCGTGCCCCCTCACGCCGCGGGCGGACGTCGGGAGAACCGGATTCCACCCTTCGAAATCGAGTCGAGATACTCCCTGCCCGCGTCCGGATGCGCTCGATGAAGTCCGCCTCGTGGCCCGCCGGAGATCGCTCCAAACGCGAGGAGCACCTGCCGGAACACTACATCACGGCTCAGACGTCGCTGGTGGAGGGGTCGCTGCGCGCCTTGAAGCAGGACCATGCGTTCGCTGTGCTCGACGCCTATGGCGACATGGGGACCGAGCCCGGCCGAGCGGAAGGCCTTTTCTACAACGACACCCGCTATCTCTCGAAGTTTGAGATGCGCTTCGAAGGACGGCGGCTCCTGCTGCTTGGCTCGGCGATTCAGGACGACAACGCCGCGCTGACGGTGGATTTGACCAACCCCGACAGCCAAGTGGGAGAGGCGACTCTCCCGCGCGACATCATCTATGTCGAGCGGACGAAGTTCCTGTGGTCGAACGCTTGCTACGAGCGGATCGGCTTTCGGAACTTCGACACGCACGAACGGCAATTTCGGATCGACTTCCTGTTCGACGCCGATTTCCGTGATCTTTTCGAGGTGCGCGGCATAGGGCGCCTGAGGCGCGGAATGGTTTCCTCAAGCGAGACCGGGGTCGATCGCGCAGGCTTCCGGTACGAGGGCCTCGATGGCGTGACCCGCTGCACGCGCCTCGTCTTCGAGCCCCCGCCCGCGCGGCTTGAGCCAAACCGGGCGAGCTTCCTCATCACGCTCGAGCCGAGGCAACGCGCCTCGATCCTGGTGCGCACGGAATTCGAAGAAGGCTCAAGGGATCCGGCGCCGAACTTCCTGACGGCGTTTCGCGACGTGCGCCGGCAGATCCGCGCCAACACGGCCGGGATCACGACGATTGAGACGTCGAACGCGCTCTTCAACGAAGTGATCTGTCGCTCCACCGCCGACCTGTCGATGCTGCTGACCAACACCGAGGACGGTCCCTATCCCTACGCAGGGATCCCCTGGTACAGCACCGTCTTCGGCCGCGACGGCATCATCACCGCGATGATGAAGCTCTGGATCGAGCCCAAAATCGCGGCGGGCGTCCTCAAACATCTTGCTCGGACGCAGGCGACCGATTTCGATCCGGCCGCCGACGCGGAACCCGGCAAGATCCTCCACGAACGGCGCCTGGGCGAAATGGCGCGCACCGGCGAAGTGCCGTTCCGGCGCTACTACGGCACGGTCGACGCCACGCCCCTCTTCATCATGCTCGCCGGCATGTATTTCGAACGGACCGGCGATAAGGCGCTGCTGCAGGCGATCTGGCCGAACATAGAGGCCGCTCTTGAGTGGTGCGACCGCTTCGGCGATCGCGACGGCGACGGCTTCCTGGAATATTTCCGCAAGACCGATCAGGGCCTCGCCAATCAAGGGTGGAAGGACAGCCACGACAGCGTCTTCCACGCAGACGGCGCGGCCGCCGATGGTCCGATCGCGCTCTGCGAGGTGCAGGCCTACATGTTCGCCGCCAATCGCCACGCCGCGACGATGGCGGCGGCGCTTGGCCATACGGGCGAGTCGGAGCGCCTGTCGAGAGCGGCCGAAACGCTCCGCGCGCGCTTCGAACAGCAGTTCTGGTGCGAGGATCTCGGGACCTACGCGCTCGCGCTCGACGGCGCAAAGCGCCCCTGCCGGGTGGTGGCGTCGAACGCCGGCCATGCGCTTTTCGCCGGGATCGCGTCTCCCGAGCGCGCGGCGCGCGTGGCCGACACTCTTATGAACACCGACAACCTCACCGGTTGGGGCGTCCGCACGCTGTCTCGCGCCGAGAAGCGGTTCAATCCGATGTCCTATCACAACGGCTCGATCTGGCCGCACGACAACGCCCTGCTCGGATGCGGATTCGGGCGCTACGGCCTGATGAACCATGCGACCCGCGTGTTCGAAGCGGTGTTCGAGGCGGCGATCTATCAAGAGGAGCGGCGCCTCCCCGAACTCTATTGCGGCTTCGTCCGGAAACGGCATCGCGGGCCCGTGGCCTATCCGGTCGCCTGTTCGCCGCAGGCCTGGGCCGCGGCGTCGCCCTTCGCCCTGCTGCGCGCCTGCCTTGGGCTGGAACTCCGGCATGAGCAGGACGAAATCGCCTTCATCAACCCGACCTTGCCGCGGTTCATGGACGAGCTTCTCATCAAGCGACTGCGACTGGGCGAGTCCGAGGTCAACTTGCGCCTCTTTCGCCACGGTTCGGACGTCACGGTCAGCGTTCTCGACCGCCACGGGCCTGCTCGGATCCACATCTCTCAGTGAGGCGCCTCTCCGTCTTCATGGTCGCGCCGCCAGCCTCGGCCCCGTCGCCGTCGCGGCGTCGACCACTTCAGGCTTCGAGGCGTCGACGGGTCGATCCCAGCCGCCGCCGAGCGCTTTGTTGAGCGCGACGTAGTCGGTTGCGGCCGAGGCTCGACTCTGAAGCAACGCATCCTCCGCCTCGAAGGCTGAGCGTTCGGCGTCGAGCACGTCGAGGAAGTCGGCCGAGCCGGCGCGATAGAGCTCCCGGGAGAGCCGCGCGGCCTCGCGATAGCTCGAGGCGGCGGTCGCAAGCTGGCCGCTCCGCTGGCGCTCCTTGGCGAGCGACACCAGCGGGTTCTCGACGTCTTCGAGCGCGGTCAGCACCGAAGACTTGAACGCCACGACGTATTGGTCACGCTCACGCTGCGCCTTCGCAGCGGCGTGCTCTCGTTCGTCGAAGGCGGATATGCAGCGCTGACCACGAAACGCTATCGCGGTCCGCGCGAAGGCGTCGAAGCGCTTCCTCATAAGCGAGCGTGCCGGAACATGACGGCGGCTCCATGCTTTTGACCTCCCGCAGCACGGGCGAAAGGCCCCCGCCGCCACAAGGGCAGCCGCCTGAGGCGACGAGGTCCAGAGCAATAGGGGATTGCCACTGAGATGAAGACCGGGTCCGATCGAACTGACAGCCGGGTCACCCACGAGACCGCGAACGAAGATCTAAGCCCCGTCCTGGACCGGAACATCGGCACGCTCGAGCGGCGGAAGGAAGAGAGAGACGCTAAGAGCTCTCTGGGTCAAGCGATCGCAGAGAAGATCACCGCTGTGAGCGGCAGCATGGCGTTTGTCTACATTCACGCTGCGGTCGTCATGGCATGGGTGGGCGTCAACACCGGCTCGGTGCCGGGCCTCGCGCCCTTCGACCCGACCTTCGTCATTCTCGCCACCGTGGCTTCGGTGGAGGCGATCTTTCTGTCGACCTTCGTCTTGATCAGTCAAAACCGCGACGCCGCCCAAGCGCTACGCCGGTCGGAGCTGGATCTGCACGTCAACCTACTGACGGAGCGAGAGCTCACAACGCTAATACAGATGGTCCGCGAGATCGCGGATAAGCTTGACATCCCAGTGAGGAATAAAGCGGAAGTCAAGGACGCCGAAAGGAACATTGCGCCCGAGAAGGTTCTCGATCGGCTCGACCGCACATAGGCGGTGCATGCGCGCACCAAGTCCTCAGGTCATCTCCACCGTTCCTCCATCAGACGGGACCGCGAACGGGCCCGGCGGACCCGCGGCGCGAACACAGCTCCAAAGGGGCTAGCGTCACGGGGTCAGCACCCGGTTGCGCGGCGTTCCGGTCCGCTGCGCGACGGCGAGGAGCCTGTCCCGTAGGCGCGGCGTCGCATGGTCGATGAACGCGCGGAGCGTCACATTCCGGCGCGGCACCGGATGGAACACGAGGCTGACAGGCGTCGGCTCCGGCTCGAATGGGTCGAGCAGAGTCACCAGCCGGCCCGCGTCGAGGTGCTCGGCCACCTGATACGAGAGCGCGCTGCAGACGCCGTGTCCGCGGACCGCCGCGTCAATTGCCGCGCCGGCGGAGTTCAGCGAAAGCCGTGGCTTGATCGGCACGGAGAAATGCTTGGTCCGCTTCGCGGCCGGGTCCACGAAACGCCAAAGCGCGCCGGCGTCGCCGTCCTGATCGCCGACGCAGGCATGGGTCTTCAGATCTTGGGGCGTCGCGGGGACACCGGCCGTTTCGAGGTAGGACGGCGAGGCGCATACGAGTTTGCGCACCTCGCCAAGCCGCGTCGCCACGATCCCGGAATCCGGAAGCGGCGCGAGCCGCACTGCGACGTCCACGCCCTCTTCCACCAGGTCGACCACTCGGTTCAGCAGCAGCGTTCGGGCGCGCGCCGCGGGATGAGCGGACAGAAACGACTCGACCACGGGCATGACATGCAGCCGGCCGAACAGCTCTGGCGCCGTCACGCGGATCATCCCGTCGATCGTCCCGCCCGACCGCGTGTCCGCCGCGTCGAGCTCCGCCAGCACCGTCCGGTAGACCCTCAGTTGCGCTTCGCCCGCCTCCGTCAGCCGCAGGCGGCGGGCGTTGCGGTGGATCAACCGTTCTCCTAGCCGCTCCTCGAGCATTTGCAGGGCCCGCGTCACCGTCGCGGGCGAGCAGGCCAGCTTGCGGGCGGCGGCGGCGAGCGACCCTTCGTCGATCGTCGCGACGAACATCATCATCGCGTCGAGCCGGTCCATGATTTCAGTTCCTGAAATAACACAGTGCCATCCATGTCTCTTATGCGGATTTGCGCAATGACTAAATTGTCCTCGATGGAGACACAGGCGAAGCGAAAGGCGAGGCCATGACGACGATCGAGAAGGGTGTTGAGCGGCGGTCCGTGATTGCAGGCCTGGGCCTGACGGGCCTCACGGTCATCGACGCGGCGGCTGCGCCGAAGGCGGCGGCCGCGGATCAGGGGCCGGCTTCCGCCGACAACGCAGCGGCTTTGCGCTTCGGGACCAAACAAGTCGGCGACGTGACGGTGTTCTACCGCGAGGCCGGCCGTCCGGACGCGCCCGTTCTTCTGCTGCTGCACGGGTTTCCTACAGCCGGACACATGTTCCGTGACCTGATGCCGTTGCTGGCGGACCGGTATCGCGTCATCGCGCCGGACCTCGCCGGCTTCGGCAACACGGTCGCCCCGCCACGCGCCGCCTTCACCTACAGCTTTGACAGGCTCGCCGAGGTGATCGAGGGCTTCGTCGAGGCGATGGGACTGACCCGCTATGCGCTCTATGTCTTCGATTACGGCGCGCCCACGGGCTTCCGGCTCGCGATGGCGCACCCGGAGCGGGTGACCGCCATCATCAGCCAGAACGGGAACGCCTATGATGAGGGCCTCAGCCAGGAATGGGAGCCCTGGCAGCGCTACTGGCGCGACCCGACGCCGGACAACCGTGAGGCCTGCCGCGCGGCGCTGACCGACGAGGCGATACGGTTCCAGTGGACCCATGGCGCGCCGGAGGGCCGGGTCTCGCCCGACGGCTACACGCTCGACATGCACTACATGCGCCGCCCGGAGGCGCAGGATATCCAGCTCGACCTGATCCTGAGCTACCGAACCAATGTCGAGCGCTACCCTGAGTTCCAAGCCTACTTCCGCAAGCATCAGCCGCCGCTGCTCGCGGTCTGGGGGCGGAACGACGCCTTCTTCATCCCCCCAGGAGCGAAGGCCTATGCGCGCGATCTGCCGAAGGCCGAGATCCACCTGATCGACGCGGGCCACTTCGCGCTTGAGACGCATTCGGCCGAGATCGCCGGCAGAATTCGCGACTTCCTGCAACGCAACGGCGTGTGACCGGTAAAGCGTCGAGCAGCGTGGTCGCATCATCGGAAACTGGCGCGCTACGGGTTCAATTCCGAGCGTTGCCAGTGCTGCAATCCGATAAACTTCGACGAGTAGGCGCTTCCGCTTGGCGCCAGAAGCGGTCCTTAATGACAAATGCTCTAAGCGGACTCGCTGGTTGCGCGTCGGAACATGGCGAACGAGTTCGTCCGGGTGATCGGGGGCGCCATCGCGCGCCAGATAGCCCTGAGAGGCGAAGGCGCATAGCCGATGCGGGCGCGCGAGACGGCGGATGCGTGAACTTCCGGTTCCAGAGCACGGGACAGGCCCAGCGGTGGCCCTTCAGAATAGGCGGGCGTACGGTCGAGATCACGCCGGAAGCCGGCATCGTCACAGACTTCAGCGACGCAGTCGCGGAGATACTCGCGGCGGACGGGGGTATCGGCAGCTCACCGACGTACATTGCCGCGCCGTATGTCGAGCGCGGCGCGCTTGTGCCGATTCTGCGTGAGTTCGCGGTCGAACGCTCCGTCGTCACGGCGCCGTGGCCGGAGAGCCGGCGCGGAAACCCGAACGTGAAGGCGTTCCTGGCCTTCCTCGAAGAGGTGTTTCCGTCGCCCACGCCGTGGGACGCGCTTTTTGCTATGGCTCCTAGAAGCGGGTCCGGCGTCCTTGCTGACGCAAGGCGGGAATGATGTGCCCCAACCTGCGGATAGCGTGACGGCCGCAACCAAGCATGCTTGCAACTAGCAGGCCTGAAGGCTGTCTGGGCTCATTTTGGAATGCGCCGAGCGGCATCTTCGACCTGACGACGCTGCGACGCTACACGGCGTGAGGCTTCCGCTTTGCTGTCGCCGACGGCTCGCTCGAAGGGTTGAACGTCAGGGTGGCTCGCACCCCACCGGGGCGGTCCTGAGAGACGGTCAACCTCGCGCCGTGCAGCGAAGCGATTCGGCGGACGATCTGTAATCCCAAACCCAGCCTCCCATCCCTGCGCGTATTTAGAAAGCTTGCTTCATCGTCGCGCAGCGCGCCGTCGCCGTTGTCGCTCACGACGATCGAGGGGCCTTCGCCGCTTCTGACCTCCACTGAGACGCCCGCGCCCCCGTGTTCGACGGCGTTCTCGATCAGGTTGCGCACAGCGCTGCGGAGCAGGGTGGCGTCGCCCAACACGAGCCGCCCCCCGGGGTCGCTGTCCGCTAACGCAATCGTCCCGCCGCGGTCGTAGACCCAAGGCGCCATGGCGGCGACCGCGTCCCGAAGCACGCCGTCCAGATCGGTCGGAACGAGCGACGGGCGCTCGGCCGCCTCGATCCGCGCCAGCGCCGTGAGCTGTTCGACGAAAGCCACCAGATCGTCGATCTCCTTGATCGCGGCTCTGGCCCTTTCATGGTCGATCGCTTCGAGCTCAAGCCTGACGATCGCCAGCGGCGTGCGAACTTCGTGCGAAATGGCCGCCGTGAAGACCTTCTGCGCCTCCATGAGTTCGCGCACCCTGCGGTAGCCGCGATCCATGGCCCCGGCGAACTGCGCGATCTCAAGCGGCATCCCGTCCGTCTCGACCCGCACGTAGGGCCCGGCCGGGTCGAGAGCTTCCGCTTTCGCAGCCGCCGCCTTCACCGGCGCGAGCGACCGGCGGATTGCAAAGAGCGACGCGACGAGCGCGAAGCCGAGGGTGATCGCCGTCGGCAGGAGCATCTCCTCCACGAGCTCTTCGCCAAACACCGACCAAACGCGACCGGCGGGATCCTGCTCGATCGCGATGTCCACCAGAACGGATTGGCCCGCGAGCTCGAACGTTCGGCCGCCCGCGACGGAAATCGGATAGCCGTCGCGGCTGCGCCGAAGCCACGAGAGGGTGTCGGGCGTTTCCTGCGGAAGCCTCGCGGCCATGCAAACGGCGTCGCAGCTTTCAAACAGGACGACTCCTGCGCGCGTTCTGATGCGCGCGATGTAGCCGGTCTCGCCGCCGCCGTAGCGGGCGCGAAGGCTGCGCGGCAGGGTGAAGACCGGCTTGCCGTTTTCGACGGTCAGGCCGGCCGCGAGGGCTCCGATCTCGATGTCGAGCAGGTGGTCCGAAATATGGTCCACGTCGCTCGCATACCGCCCGATCGTCAGCGCGAACTGCGCGATCATCGCGACCGCCGCGAACAGGCAGACTTGGCGGACGACCTTCCGCCGAAGCGATTCGTTGCTGGCGCGGGAGCCGCTCATGTCGTTTCACGAAGCAAGTAGCCGACGCTGCGGATCGTTTCGATCGCGACGCCGGTCGGAAACGGCGCGAGCTTGCGCCGCAGCCGCGACACGACGAGTTCGATGGCGTTGCGGCTCATTTCCTCGGCGAACTGCGACAGCGCGGTCTCCAGGCGCTGGGTCACGACGACATGGCCGACGCTCCGCATCAGAATTTCAAGAGCCGCGCGCTCGCGGGGCGTGAGCGCAAGTCGCTCGTTTGCGCAGGTCACCAAGGCGTCGGCCGGATCGAACCGGAGCGCGCCCGCCTCGATCACCGGCTGGGCCGACAGCGGCGCGCGGCGCATCATCGCGCGCGCTCTCGCGAGCAACTCCCGGCTATTGAAGGGTTTCGTCAGGTAGTCGTCGGCTCCGGCGTCGAGCGCGCCGATGCGGTCGTCGATGGCGTTTCGGGCTGAAAGCACAATGATTGGCGTCGCATTCCGGGCGGTCCGCATCGACCGGATGAATGACACCCCGTCACCGTCCGGGAGGCTGAGGTCGAGCAGGATGAGGTCATAGCTGATGCTGGCGATCGCCGTCTCCGCAGAGCCGATCCCGCCGACTGTGTCGATCCGCCAACCCGCTGCCTTTACCAGTTCGCTCACGAGCGAACGCAGCCTTGCGCTGTCTTCGACAAGAAGCAGCCTCATACGCTACCACGCATCCGTTCCGTCACGTCTTCGCCTCGCGCAGCGTGCGCCCCTCAGACGGATCTAGCTCAGTCTCGGCGGCTGACCCACTGGCGATCGCTTCTCCCGACAGCCGACTGACAGGTTGCGCAAGTAGGTTCTGGTCGGTCGACAAGCGCGGGCTCTCGGGCGCGGGCTGGTTGTGTCCTACTGCCTTGCGCATCGTCCCCCGCCTGGGAAAGGCGTCGGAACGGAATTCCGCCCCTCTCCGTTTCGAGCGGCGCGAGGTCACCCGGTTGCTGGGGAGCAGCCGGGCTTTCCTTGGTCAAACCGTTAGCGGGTTGGGTTAGCTCATCGATGCTGGCGAGAGCGCTCGGCGCTCCATGAAGCATGAGGACCTAGCGGCCGACGACAGCAAGTCCTGTCCGCCGCCTTTCAGCCGGGCGCGATGCACGCCCCTCACGGGACGGCCGCGCCGACAGGTCAGCGCGAAGATCCTTCGAGTCCTCCATGAGACGCCTTCCCTGGCACCGGAACGGCACGACGCGTTCGCAACCATTCTGGAATCGCGCTTCCTTAGGAGCAGGATCGCCGCTCTGCGTCAGAAGTTACATTTCGCGAAGTCTCGGCCTTGGCGAAGTCCAAGATCGGACGTTTAGACGTGTGGATCGACATACGACTTCAGCCGACAGCCGTTGGCCGCCAAGAGCGGACATACTTAACCGACTGGGCGCGCAGATTGTTGATTCCGAAATGCACGGCCACCCGATCGCTTGACCGGAACCCGTTTCGCGGTTCACGGCCGATGAGCCGAAGGAGGCGCTTCTGCGGGTGTTCAGCGGAGCTGGCTCGCTGAAGCGGAGAGGCTGGCGCGGCGGGGAACATGATTCGCCGCGAGATTCTTTTCGGTTCAGGCGAACAGGAAAGGTTCGAGATGGCCAAAGCCAGCAAACACGACATGGGCGCGGGCGCCCAGGGCAAGCAGGCGGGCGTGGGCGCAATGACGGACGCTCCCGACGACCAGATCGGCGAGAACATGGTGCTGTCGAACCGCGACAAGTCTCGGCACCCGGAGACGCGCGGCTACGACAGCAAACGCGCTCAGACCGAGTAGATGCAGGAAAACCCTCACGCCCGCGACCCCGAATCCGACAACTCGGAGCCAGAAAAATGACGGTCAAGAAGACGCCGCCGGTCCCCGCGGAGAACCGAAGCCAAAAGGGCGCCGGCGACGAAAAGTGGGCTCCCCTGAAAAGCGGTTCGGCCAGAGGCGATGAGACCAGCGCCCCCGATCAGCGCGGCCAGCTCGGCGACGTGAAGCAGAACACGACGCATCAAGGGTATCAGCAGGACCGCTGAGGCCAAGCGAGCGGGCCGGCCGCCGCCCTGCGCGTCGGGGCCGCGCGGCGCGCGATCACGTTCCAGGACGGATCACGGGCGGGTCTCGCGTGACGGTCGGAAGCGGCTCGTCTTCGACCCGCGCAAACTTGCGAAAGGGACGGGTGGCATGCCCGGCTCGCACAGCCGCTTGTCATCGGTCGTTCGGGCCCCGATCTGAAGGGCCGTCGTCCTGATCTTTCAACAAGGAACGCACGTGTCGAACCGAGACCCGCTCAACTGGATGCTCGCCGAAGCGGTCGAGAGCCTCGCGCGCGCCGAGCGCATGCACCGGCAGGTCTTTGCGCTCAAGACCGCGACGCCGCGGGCGCCGTCCTGGGAGCCGCCGGTCGACATGATCGAGACCGCGCGCGAGGTGCTGATCCTCATAGCCCTTCCGGGGGTCGACCCCGACGAGGTCGAAGCTGCGATCGAGGACGGCGCGCTCGTTGTCGCCGGGCGCCGGACGCTGCCGCCGGAGCTGCGCGACGCGGTCATCCACCGTCTCGAGCTGCCGCAAGGCCGTTTCGAACGCCGCATCCCTCTTCCCGCCGGCCGCTACGCCGGCGTTCGCCGGGCCGCCGCGCAGGGCTGCCTCGTCTTCGGGCTGGCCAAAGCGGATTGAAACGCGTCATGAGCATGGAACATCAGAGCGGCCCCGCCGCAGCCGACGCCCCAACTGCCGGCGGCGCGCGCCCCGACCTTCCCTCCGACGGGATGATCATCCTGCCGGTGCGCAACTCCGTCCTGTTCCCAAACCTCGTCGCGCCGTTCGCGATCGGCCGCGTCCAGAGCGTCGCCGCAATCCAGCAGGCGATCCGGGAGGAGCGGCAGATCGGCGTCGTCATGCAGCGCGATCCGGAGGTGGACGAGCCCGCGCCCGGCGACCTGCACACGGTCGGAACGGTCGCCAATATCCTGCGCTACGTCACCGCGCCGGACGGCTCGCACCACATCGTCGCGCAGGGCGTGCAGCGCATGCGCGCGCTCGACTACTATCCCGGGACCCCCTTCCTCGTGGCCCGCGTGCTGCAGATCCCTGAGCCGGACGGCCGGTCTCCGGAGATCGAAGCCCGGTTCCTGCACCTCCAGGCGCAGGCTCTGGAGGCCGTGAACCTCCTGCCTCAGGCGCCGACGGAACTTGTGGCCGCCATCCAACAGGCGGCTTCGCCCGCGGCGCTCGCCGATCTTGCGGCCGCGTACCTGGACGTCTCGCCGCAGCAGAAACAGGAGATCCTCGAGACCATCGATCTCGCCGCGCGAATGGAGAAGGTGTCCCGGCTGCTTGCCGAGCGCATCGAGGTTCTGCGGATCAGCCAGGAGATCGGGCGTCAGACCAAGGCGACGTTCGACGAGCGCCAGCGTGAAGCCGTGCTGCGCGAGCAGATGGCCGCTATCCAGCGGCAACTCGGCGAAGACGAAGGCAAAGCGCAGGAGGTGGCGGAGCTCTCGGCCGCGATCGCCAAAGCCGAAATGCCTAAGGAGGTCGACGACCAGGCCCGCAAGGAGCTGCGCCGCTACGAACGCCTGCCTGAAGCCGCCGCGGAGAGCGGCATGATCCGCACCTATCTCGACTGGCTGATCGAGCTGCCCTGGAAGGCGCCCGAAGCGAAGCTGATCGATATCGGCGAAGCGCGCCGCATCCTCGACGAGGACCATTTCGGCCTCGAGAAGATCAAGAGCCGCATCGTGGAGTATCTCGCGGTTCGCAAGCTCGCGCCGAACGGGAAGGCTCCGATCCTCTGCTTCGTCGGGCCGCCCGGCGTCGGCAAGACCTCGCTCGGCCAGTCGATAGCCCGTGCGCTCGACCGCCCGTTCGTGCGGGTCAGCCTGGGCGGCGTGCACGACGAGGCCGAGATCCGCGGACACCGCCGCACCTACGTCGGGGCGCTGCCCGGAAACATCGTCCAGGGCATCCGGAAGGCGGGCTCGCGCGGCTGCGTGATGATGCTGGACGAGATCGACAAGATGGGCCGCGGCATCCAGGGCGATCCGTCCGCCGCCATGCTGGAGGTGCTGGATCCCGAGCAGAACAGCGCCTTCCGCGACAACTATCTCGGCGTGCCCTTCGACCTTTCGAAGGTCTCGTTCATCGCCACCGCCAACATGCTGGACACGATCCCTGGCCCCTTGCGCGACCGCATGGAGGTCATCAGCCTCGCCGGCTACACCGAGGGGGAGAAGCTGGAGATCGCCGCGCGGTACCTCGTGCGCCGCCAGCTTGAGGCGAACGGGCTGACGCCGGATCAGGCCTCGATCGATGCCGAGGCGCTGCGCCGAATCGTGCATGACTACACCCGCGAGGCGGGCGTGCGCGGGCTCGAGCGCGAGATCGGACGGGCGCTGCGCAACGCGGCGCTGCGCATCGCCGACGGAAGCGCGACGCAGGTGCGGATCGGCGTCGACGATCTCGTGGCGATCCTCGGGCCGGCGCGGTTCGAGAGCGAAGTCGCCATGCGCACCAGCACGTCGGGCGTCGCGACCGGCCTCGCTTGGACGCCGGTCGGCGGCGACATCCTGTTCATCGAGGCGACTCGGAGCGCCGGCAAGGGCGCGTTCACCCTCACAGGCCAGCTGGGCGACGTCATGCGCGAGAGCGCGCAGGCTGCCCTCAGCCTAACGAAGAGCACCGCCGACGCGCTTGGCGTGGAGCCGGGGATGTTCGAACGGAGCGACATCCACGTCCATGTGCCGGCGGGCGCGACCCCGAAGGACGGCCCGAGCGCCGGCGTCGCGATGTATGTGGCGCTGGCCTCGCTGCTGACGGGACGCACGGTCCGCAGCGACACGGCGATGACGGGCGAGATTTCGCTGCGGGGGCTCGTTCTGCCCGTCGGCGGCATCAAGGAGAAGGTCGTGGCGGCCGCCGCCGCGGGCCTGAAGCGGGTGATGCTGCCCGCGCGAAACCGGCGGGACTTCGACGACATCCCGAAGGAGGCGCGCGACCAGCTCGAGTTCGTCTGGCTGGAGCGCGTCGACGAGGCCGTCGCCGCCGCGCTGGAGCCTGCGGAGCGACGTGAGGCCGCCGAGTAGACCGCCTGCCGCCGAGGATCGGAGTGTCCGCTACCTCCTTCCATGCCGCGCGCGACGGCGTGACGGCGCCGGCTTCGTGAACCCCGGATGCGAGACGACTTTAAGACGCACGAAGAAGATCAGGACACTTCCCGCGGAGGGACCGGCCTCGAGCCACGGCAGGTCCCTCGTCGTGTTCGTTGTCGCCGCAATGGCGATCATCAGCGTCATGGTTTTCGTGAGCAACCGCTCCTGCGACCAAAGGAACGAACCGCGGCCGACTGCCAATAGCCAGGTTGTGGCCTCGTCCGAATAACATCGCTCGGATGCGGAGGCACTTGAGCAGATAAAAATCTAGGCCCTTCGCCCCCCACACCGTCCCGACTGACCAGTCGGGGGCTTCTGAGAGCGTTAAGGCCGTGTTCCAGCTCGCGATGCCCAAATCAAGCTCCCTGGGCGCTTCGTCGTAGAACCGCAGCCATTCGCGCTTCACGATGTTGCCTTCGAGCGGGAGCTTGTTCGATCGTACCCAGTTCGCCGAGGTAGTGAAGGTCTGCAGGCGCGAGCGCAGCGCCGGCACCGCCGGGCGGGCTTTGTTCGCTGCGAGTCTGAGTGAGAAAAGCGAGCACGTACGATGCCGATCGACTTTGAACTGCCTGTTGCACTTCTGGTTACACTGGAGCGCTGTGCATGCCATGACGCTGTAGCGTCAAGCGCGGAAGGCGGCTCGGTACCGGAAGGGAACACGCGACTTCGCCACCTTGGTGGCTAAAAGTGGCCACGAGCGGACACGCGCTTGCGTCCCGAGTTGTCATCAGTGTTGATCGGCACCTGGAACCGCCCGCCGCGTGTATAACCTCACCCCCTGACGCTAAGTCAGAGCCTCGGCACTCCGCGTCCATACGTAGTGCAAATGATTGATGCCAGAGCCGGCCGAGCCCGTCACCTTAAAGGCGACGGCGCAACGGCCGGTTCCGGGAGCGACCTAGCGATGCTTGAACTTGAGGACGCTGGCGCGCGTCCTGACCTCGCGCCCTACGCAGAAATCCTTTCGACTACCAAAACCTTTAAGGAACTGTCGCCTCTTCCACTTCGCGATGCGCTAGTCGAGAACCGCGTCGCTTTCCCGCACGTGCGGGTCGCGGACACCTTCGGGCGACTTCGCCAGATTGGCGCTTTGCGGCACCGGCAGTTCGTCCAGGCTCAGGGCAAGCGCTACTCTTCAGCGGTCAGCGTGCCATGCTGCCTCCTTGAGGCACCGGACTTCTCTTCGGTCAACATTTACGCGGTTGACAGCCTAGGGATTACAGCCGCCATGAGGGTCGGCCCGGTCCTTGGCTCGGAGCATCCGCGCGCGGAGCACTTTCAGGCGACGGCGCGGGTCCTTTGCATCGATCCAGAGCGCCCCTGACCTGCACCCGTCTCGTTCGCGATCCGCGGCACTCCTGGCGTCATGCCGTCGACCTGATAGCGTTCACCCGGTTGCAGGCGGTCAGTAGCGGCTGGCGCTACTGCCTGATGCAGACCGCCCAATCCCTAATCCCGTTCTTCCAGCGCCAGGGGTTCATCGAGACCGGTTTCTATTCCGAGGATGCTTGCGCGGGTGGGCTTTTTACAATGTTGCTCGACACAAGGGACGCCCCGGTTGCCGAACGGCCCTACAAATCCGCAGCTTCACAAACGCTCGCGTGACCGACATGGAACGCATTGAAGGGCGCATCGCAGATGCGCAGGTCCTATTCGCCGAACTTTTTCAGAGCGTGCTGAGCAACGGCGGCAAAACCACCGTCGATCAGTACATCCGCTACCTCTCGTTTCAATACCACCTCACCCGGGGCGTCCAACGGTACTTCCTGTCCGCCGCCGCCCACCCGGATCTTGCTCGCCGGCGCCGGCTTCGCGCCTTTCTCGTCGACTTCGCGAGCGAGGAGGAGCTGCACTACCTTGTGGCCGCCAGCGACCTCCTCCAGTTCGGCCTTAAGCCGCTCCCCGTGTCATTCGACGTTGAGCTCTGGCACGCATATTTCGAGTAGATCGTGGTTGACCGACCGTTCGTGCGCCTGGGCGCTGCTACGATCCTGGAGAACATCTCAGCCGGAGCGGCCCGTCCTTGGGTGAAACGCGCGCTCACGGGGAGCTTCCTCACCCGCGAGAACACCAAATTTCTGGTTCTCCATCAGCACGAGACGCTGCCCCACGGAGACCAGATCATGGAGGCGCTCGCCACGGCGAACCTCGAGGAACGGCACCTGGCCGACCTAGAGGAGGGAGCCTCGAAAGGGACGGTGCTTTACCTGCGCATGGCGGAATGGGCGCTGCAGCCGATTGCGCTCTCGCGGATCTGCGATCGCGACGAGGATGACATCCCCGCCGAAGAGATCGAGCGCATCCGCAGCTTCTCCATGTCGGAGCTGACCGAGAACGCGCCTGAGGCCCTGACAGCCGGCTGATCCAGTCTCCGGCTGCGTTGAAGCCTCTATGCAATCCATGAGAATGTGCACGCCATCCGGAGGCGCGCCGATGCTCGAGTGGCCGAAGATCTTCGATTCATTTTACGAAGCGGCGCTTGAACCTGGTCTATGGGTCGGGCGCGCGCGTGAGCAACTCGTCGCCAGTCAATATTCGAAGCCGCGAGGCTGCTGCTTATCGCCGACTGGCCGATGCCAACCCGTCGGGCAGGGCGGGTGACGACAGGAGAAAATTCGATGAACAGACGACAGCGCCACGCTAGGCTTTCTGTTTTGAGGCGCTTGCGGCCGCAGGTGCATCCGTCACGACAAAGTCGAGCCGGAACATCATCAACCCCTCGCTGTCAGTAACCTCCATCCACTAGTCCTGCCCAAGCCTATCCTTTTTGCCCGCAGTTTCGAGCAGAGTGGCCGCGTAGCGGATCGCCTCTCGGCGGAACGTCAGATCAGGGCAGTTCTATGCCTGTCTCATCTAGCAAAGTTATGCCATCATAGATGTTAAAATGAAACTTCGGCATTGAAATCTCCCGTTTTTAGGCGGGAGCACGAACGTCTCTCAGTCGCTGAGAGCCGTAAAGTCTTCAGCGATGCAGTGTGAATACCAAAATATCTGGATCGCGTCTCGCTCAGGCAGGCCACCTTATCATGCTCCCCCGCCCGCCCTCGGGCGGGCCTTGCATGTCCGGAGACTGCCATGAACGCGAGTCGCAATGGCTTGATCTCGCTCCCGCGTCATCACGCGGTGGTTCTCGCAGCTCCCCGCGGGGCGTGGCGTTCGACAAGCATAGTCGACGCTTTGAAGAGCGCTTCCGTCGCTTGGAGGCGATCCTTCAGCAGCGCGTGCCCTCATGACGCTCATCGAAGAGGCTTGGCCGGGGAAAGCTGACGACCGTCAAGGCGCCCCCGCGACGTCCAAGCCAGCCTGAGGCTACGCAGCCCACGACCGCGCCTGCGGTTCCAAAGCTGATCGACAGCACGGGAGAGCGAGATGAAATCCGACGCCGACATCAAACGCGACGTGGAAGCCGAACTCAAATGGGATGCCGATATCGACGCGACCGACATCGCCGTGTCGGTCAAAGGCGGGGTCGTCACCCTGACCGGCTTCGTCCGCAGCTTTACGCAGAAATGGCAGGCCGAACGTGACGTGAAGCGCGTCAGCGGCGTGATGGGCGTGGCCAACGACATCGTAGTGCGTCTGCCGAGCGGCAGCGAACGGCCCGATCCGGAGCTCGCGCGCGACGCGGTGGCGGCGCTTAAAAACGAGCTGCCCTTCTCTCACGAGACCATGAAGGTGGTGGTGAAGGACGGCTGGGTCACGCTCGAAGGCAGTGCGGAATGGAACTACCAGCGCGCGCGCGCGGAAGACGCCGTGCGGCGCGTTCGCGGCATCAAGGGCGTCAGCAACATGATCGTCCTCAAGCCGCGCGTCAGCGCGACGGAGATCAAGGCCAAGATCGAGGACGCCTTTCGCCGCAGCGCGGAAGTCGACGCCGACCAGGTCACCGTTGAAGCTCACGGGAGCGAGGTGATCCTCAGGGGCTCCGTCAGATCTTGGGCCGAGCGGCAGGAAGCCGAACGCGCGGCCTGGCGCGCCCCCGGCGTCACCAAGGTCGAAAACCGCATCACGATTCGCATCTGATCTTGAGGCGGCTTCGGTTCGCGACGGCCCGGCGGATGCGTCGGGCCGAACGTCTGACCCGCTGACGCCGCAGGCGGCCAGCCTGGGAACCGCAACCCGCCATGAATGACGCCCTGCTCACCCAGAGCCTGCTCTTGGTCCTCGCTTCGGCCCTCGCCGTCGGCTTGTTCGCGGCATGGGGGGCGCCCGCGGTCATGGGCTATCTGGTCGCCGGCGTGGCGATCGGCCCGCATGCTCTTGACCTGATCGCGGCGGGCGACGAGACGCGCTTCCTTGCCGAGCTCGGCCTCGTCTTCCTGATGTTCATGGTGGGGCTGGAGTTCTCGCCGTCGACGCTGCTCGCGGCGCGGTACGACGTGCTTCTCGCCGGCGGCCTGCAGGTCGGCGCGACAATGGCGGCGGTGGCGGCGCCGTTATGGGTGTTCGGTCTCGACCCGCGGCTTTGCGTGCTGCTCGGCGGCGCAGTTGCCATGTCGTCGACCGCGATCGCCGCCAAGCAGCTCGCCGAACAGGGCGAGCTCAGTACGCATCATGGCAGGGGCGCGATAAGCATCCTGCTGTTCCAAGACCTGGCGACCATTCCCTTGCTCGTGCTGCTCGACAGCTGGTCGAGACAGGACTCCGTCGCGCCGCTCGACCTCTTGCGGCATCTCGGGCTCGCCGCCCTCGCACTCGTCGCCGCCGCAATGATCTCACGCCCGGTGGTGCGCGCGCTGTTCGCCGGAGTGGTGAAATCTCGCTCCAGCGACCTGTTTCTTCTCGCCGCGCTCCTTGCGGCTCTGGGCGCCGCGTATCTTGTTCATCTCGCCGGCCTCGCGCTGCCGGTCGGCGCCTTCATCGCCGGCATGGTGATCGGCGAGAGCGATTTCCGTCATCGGGTGGAGGACGACATCCGGCCCTTCCGCGATGTGCTGGTCGGGCTGTTCTTCATCACCATCGGCATGTCGCTCGATCCCAGTCTGATCCTCGAGCATCCGGGAGTCATTCTCGCCTGGGCGGCCGTGTTCCTTGTCGGAAAGCCGATCGTCGTTCTCGCCGTCTGCACGCTGCTCGGCCGTCCGTTCGCGACCTCGCTCCGGATGGCGGTCATCCTCGGTCACGGCGGAGAGTTCGGGCTGCTCCTGTTGACGCTGGCCATGGCGGCCGGGCTGATGCCCGTAGCGATCGGCCAGCCCGTGCTGATCGCTCTGGCGCTGACCATGGGGCTCGCGCCGTTGCTCATCCAGCGCAACGCCATGTTCGCACGGTTTTCCGAGCGCTGGCGCGCGCGGATGACCGCCGGAGAAACGGAGCTACGCGCTAAAGCCGCGGGACTTGATCGACATATCCTGCTGTGCGGCTGCGGCCGCGTCGGCCGGCTGGTGGCGACGGCTCTGGAAGCCGCCAAGCTCCCGCACATCCTGATCGAGTCCGACCATGCGCGCTTCAAGGAAGCTCAGCGCCTCGGCCACAATGTGGTTCACGGCGACGCCGGCCACCACCGGATTCTCTCGGCGGCCGGCATCACGAGCGTCAGATTGGTGATCGTCACCTTCGACCATCGCCCGATCGTCGAGCGCATCGTGGCCTTCGCCCGAGGGCAGAACCCGACCGTCGCGTGCATCGTCAGCACCAACGACGATCGTGGCGTCGAAGATTTCGTCGAGGCTGGCGCAAGCGTCGTATTTCCCGAGAATCTGGCGGCCGGCCTCGGCCTCGCCGACCAAACCCTTCTGCTTTCCGGGCTGACCCAGGAGGAAGCAGGGCGCGTCGTCACCGCTATGCGGGCCGAACTTAGCCCAGAGCTACGCGACCGCGTCGGCATATGAACTCATCTTCAAAAGACAGGCTCAGGCGCGCGTCAGTCGCGAACTTCGCTTTGGCGTTCCGCAATTTTCTTTTGACGGAGTGCCGCCGAATGCGGGTCCGGCGGCGGAGACGGCCGAGTTCACCGGCGCGCCCAAAGGCCTGTTCGGACTTGAAGAGGCCAGCGATCGGCTCCTCCCGGCGGCGGCGCGATAGCTCTTCCTCGAGGAACTGACGGTCGTCAACGCAATGGCCCCCACAAAGGGTCACTGTCGCTCCACCCGCCAGATTAGATCCTGAAAGAGAGGAGCATGCCATGGCATCCGCAAAGCAATCGCAACATGTCGGCCGAGCCAGATGCGGCGTCTCTGCGCCCGTTTCTGCCTTAAATCGCCGCGCCGCCTCAGCTTATGTTCTGTGGGCGGCGGCCGGAATGTTTGCAGGGTTGGTTGGCGCCGCCCAAGCCCAAGCCGTTCGTCTCGTAGTCGTCGACGTAAAAACCGTCGGGCAAGGCTATCAGGCGTCCAAGCTCATCGGCGCGAAGGTCGAGAACGACAAGAGCGAAAAAATCGGCTCGCTGGACGATCTCATCATCACAAAAGAGCGGGAGCTGTTCGCCGTTCTTCAGGTGGGCGGCTTCCTCGGCCTAGGTGGCCACTTGGTTGCGGTGCCCTACGCCAGCCTTAACATCAGCGATGACGGCGCCAAGATCACGCTGGCCGGCGGTTCGAAGGAGGCTCTCGGGAAGTTGCCGGAGTTCCAGTACAAGCCGTGACGTCTCGCCTCGCGCCGCGCGCCGCCGGGCGCGAAGCCCGGCGACGGTCGACGATCAATGCAGTTTGGACTTGTCGGCGCCGGACTGGACGACGAGGCTCCGGTGCATCAGGGCGAAGCCCTGCATGACGCCAAGATAGTCCGCGTGCCGAGCCCCGAACTGATGCGCCATCTGCATCAGTTCGGGATTGGTCCTCTCGAGATTGTCCAGGGAGCGGACCGTGAACGCTTCGGCGCCATGCTCGTCGATCTCTCGGACGATCTTTTCCCGCGTCTCGGGAGCGACCCGCGGGAGCGCGCTCATCGTCTGATGTCCCAGCGCGACCGCGGCCTCGAACGCCAGCGCCTTGTAGAACATGCCGAAGCCGGCCATCACCCTGGGAGCCTCGCCGACATCCTCGGCGCATTTCTGCGCCATCTCCAAAAGCTCCGGATTGTCGCGCCGCATGGCGTCGACGATTTCCATCATGCAGGCATCGGGGCCAAGGTCGTCGAACTCCCGTGCGATCCGCTCGCGCGTCAGCGCCGACACATGGGGAAGAAAACTCATCAGCGACGCTTTCCTTTCAAGTGCAGCTTGCCAGCCTCTTATCTGGGCAGGCTCGCCGAAAGAAAGCTAGCTCGTCGGTGGGGCGCGACGGGCCATTTTGGCGACTCGGCGGAGCAAAACTGACGATCGTCAAAGCGGATCCGCAGGGTCGCATCACAATCGCCCATGATGAGAAAAGGCAAAACGATCCTGGTCTGTGACAGCCGAAAAGCCCTGCTTTTCGACGATTTCGGCTCGTTGCTGCGACCGCGCCTGCAACTGCGCAGCGTGTTTCAGGCGCCCGACAATCCACCCACCGGCCAACAGGGCGCCGACCGTCCCGGCCGCACCTTTCAAAGCGTCGGGCGTCAACGCAGCGCCATGGAGCAGACGGACTGGCATCGCCTGGCTAAGGAACGCTTTGCGGATGAGATCGCCGCCGCGCTCGTCGAGATCAACGCGGCGCATTGGGCGCATCAGCTGACGATCGTGTCGCCGCCGGCTTTCCTAGCGTTCCTGCGCGAAGCGCTGCCTGTTCAGATCAGGCTGCAATCGCGATCGATCGCCAAGGATCTGATTGGGCTCCGGGTCGAGGAGATCGCACGCCACCTTGCGGCCGCCCGGAGCGCGGTCGGGTGAGATACGAGGGAAACCTCTTTTGGGCTGATCGACATAGTCTCGGCGTCGAGTACGGCGCAGATGCGATCACGAACGTGATCGAGAACGCGAAGACAACACCGCGGGCGAGGTCGAACTTGCTGTGCGGGCGATGAAAGCCCGCGCGACGTCCACCGCCGTGTCCTCGTCGTTGGCCGTCGCTCATGAGCAGATCGAGGCCGGGCGCGCCGCTGAGGCTGAGCGGTCGGCTGAGGGCGAGACCAACACGGCGATGGGGCGACGGTTGGGTGTCAGCCCCGCGGGCTGTGGAGCTACACGGGGGCATGTCGGGGAGAGGCTTGGCGTCCGCACATGGCCCCAAACTGGGTTTCTGGCGGTGGCCGAGCTCCCGCCGGGAATCCAGCCTCCCGCACGAATCCGTTCGCCCGAGCTTCGAGGCCCTTCGTGGGCGGACCGCGCGCTCAGCGGCTTCCACACTTGGGCGCTTGGCTCGGGTCGCCGCGATGGCCGCACGCGGCTATCGCGTGTCGGTGATCAGACCCTGCGGACCTCGCACGAGGCTGATGTCGCAGCTTCCCATCCCGTCAAACAACTGACGATCGTCATGGCGTCGATGCCCGGCCCAACCAGAATGATGCATCATGCTGAAAGCAAACAAAGCTGCGTCCACAAGTGATTCCCCCGGTTTTGGGCGCATGTTCTCGCCTGGCCGACTATCGCTCGGAGTGTTCTTCCCTATCGAGGCTTTCGAAAGGGACGAGCCCAGCATGCGCGATCAGCCGCGGCTCGCTCGGCGCGCCGAGGAGCTCGGCTTCGCAGGCCTCTGGACACGAGACGTGCCTCTGCGGGATCCGAGTTTCGGAGATCTGGGCCAGATCTTCGATCCCTGGGTGTGGCTGGGTTGGATCGCTGCGCACACCTCGACGATCGCGCTTGCGACCGGATCGATCATTCTTCCCTTGCGCCACCCGCTCCACACCGCGAAGGCGTCCGCATCGGTCGACCAGCTGACCGGCGGCCGGTTCGTCCTCGGGGTCGCCTCCGGCGACCGCCCGGTCGAGTTTCCGGCGTTCGGCGTCGACTGGGATCGGCGCGACGTCCTCTTTCGCGACAACCTGTCGACGATCCGCAGGGTCCTCACGGAGGAATTCCCCCGCATCCAGTCGAGCTATGGCGCGCTGACGGGGACGGCGGACCTCGTGCCCAAACCTGTCGCTCGCCTGCCGATCCTGATCACCGGTTCGAGCCGCCAAAGCTTTGAGTGGATCGCCGAGAATGCGGACGGTTGGATCACCTATCCACGTGGTCTCGCGCAGCAGGCGGAGCTGGTCGCGAAATGGCGCTCAACCGTGGAGGTTAGGTCGCCAGGCGTGTTCAAGCCCTTCGTGCAGTCGCTCTATGTCGACCTAGCCGACGAACCCGCGGAGCCCCCCCGGGCGATTCATCTCGGGTTCCGGGCCGGCCGCAACTTCATGCTCGCCTTCCTGAATGAACTCGCCGGCGTCGGCGTCAATCACGTCATCCTCAACCTCAAGTATGGACGACGCGATGCCGGCGAGGTGCTGGAGGAGATCGGCCGAGAGGTGCTCCCGCGCCTGGGGAAAGGCGGCGGCGCGCCACCTCTCAATGCGGGCAACCTACGCTAGGCGGCGGGGCGAAGCAGGCATTCACCCGTCGATCGGCTTCGGCCCAATCGTTTCCTGTGGAGCGACAGTCCGCCGCTAGAGGAGCACGTCGAACAAACGATACGCCCGGTCCCAATCCCTGGCGGCCGGATTTCTGAGATCCGGGTCGGTGATCCTGAACGTTTCCGCGAGGGCGAGGCACAATCCTCCAGCAAGTTCAGGCAACCGGGCCCCGGTATTGTCGCCGATAGCCAGATCGGTTGGCGGCAACGCTGTCAGCCCGCTAAGGTAGTCCGTGAGCTGCAGTTCGGCGTCGATCTGCCGGAACCGGTGAATCGTCTCTTGGAGCCCCTTGGTGACGGGGAGATCCCAGGGCTCGACCACATCGCGGCCGTTGGCCTTGGCGTTCGCCTCGCCGCGAAGGACGAGGTCCTGGACCTTGCGGCGAAGGAAGTTCTCGAGCCGTTCGAGATCGCTCTTGTCGAGGGCGAGATCGCCCGCCCGCCGAAACATCTTCTCGAGTCGATGAATGGTCGCCATGGCGGACCTCCCTGCTGGACAGTCGAACATGTACGACGCAGCCCCGCCCGGCCTTGACGGTCGTCAGGGCGGGCCGCCGCCAATCGGCGACGATCGAGCCGCAAGCGCTTTCCTTGGGCGCGCGCATCCGTGCTCGGCAGATCGACGGACGCGAATGACCCAGAGCGGCGCTTGCCGCTTTCGCCACCGGCACAGAGCGTGCAGGGGGGCCGTCAGGTCCGCTTCAGCGCCTGCTCGACCCAATCGACGATCGCGGCCGTCGGCATAGCGCCTGACGTGCGAGCGATCTCCTCGCCTTTCCTGATCATGATCATGCTCGGAATGCTGCGGATCCCGTAGCGCCCCGCAATGGCGGGCTCCGCCTCGGTGTCGAGCTTGCCGAGCCGCACCCGCGGCTCCAGCCGCGGCGCCGCCCTCTCGAAATTGGGCGTCATCATCCGGCATGGACCGCACCATTCCGCCCAGAAGTCGATCACGACCGGAAGGTCGCTCCTGAGCGCGTGCGCATCGAAGATGGCGCCGGTGAGATCGACGACCTTCCCCACGAAAAGGGGGGCATGACACGTCCCGCATTTCGGGCCGCGGTCGAGTTTCGCGCGGGGGACGCGGTTCACGGATGCATCGACCGGACAGGCGACGAACACCATCTCTGAAGATGCTTCGGGCTGGCGGTCGCCGGTCGAGTCGGACATCTGGGTCTCCTTGCCACGCCGCGGCGGGCTGGGGCATTCGCAGCCGTGCGCTGTATTTGGCGGACCTCTGCCGAGAGGCGCCGCCAGGCGTCTCGATGAAATCTGGCTCCGGCGCGCGATCCCTTCCGTGATGGCCGAGAAGGCAGGCAAGGTCCCGGCCGCCACGATCACCTCGCCCGCCGCATCACCGGATCATCCCGGACCGAACGGACGCAGCGCGGTCGTATCGATCGGGCGGCCGGTTGAGCCGGCAATCTGCAGCGCCTTGTACCGAACTGACGCCGGGCCGGCATTGACGAGCGTCAGGAACCGAGCGCGACCGGATCCCCGCCGGTTCGTCGTCCTTGGCGCGACGACCACTGGCCGCACGTCGTCGCCAGATACGCGTCGCAGCGAAGATTACGCATCGACGCTTGCACCCTCAGCCCGACCGCGAGCATCGAAAGAAGGTCTGAAGAATTGACGATCGTCAGGGCTGCGTGCTCGTGCCTGAGACCTGATGCGTAGGGGCGACATCGCGAGGTCTCGGCGCCGGTTCAAATCTCAGCGGACCGCAGTTCGCGGCCGCTTCCACCCGTGCAGACATCGAGCTGATGGGCAGACGGGGAGGACGCGCGGCGCGATCGGCCGGAAGCGGTGGTAGCTATTCCGGCGCGGGCGGGGCGCGCTTTGGCACGTGTGGAGCGCACTCGGTCGCTCGGTGTCGCCAGGGAAGGACACGTCGCCATGACGCGGGTGGTCAGGTTTCATCGCACTGGCGGACCGGAGGTGATGCAGTTCGACGACCTCCCGGTCGGCGATCCGGGACGAGCGGAGCTCCGCGTGCGCATCGAGGCGATCGGGCTCAATCGCGCCGAAGCGATGTTCCGATCGGGCGCCTACCTCGAAACGCCGCGGTTGCCGGCGCGCCTCGGCTACGAAGCCTCCGCGACGGTCGAATCTGTCGGAGACGAGGTCGATGGTTTCGCGCCGGGCGATCCCGTCAGCGTCATCCCGGCTTTCTCCATGAACGATTACGGAGTCTACGCCGACACGGCCATCGTGCCGGCTTACAGCGTCCTGCGGCGCCCGACCGGGGCCTCGCCGATCGAGTCGGCCGCGATCTGGATGGCCTACCTAACGGCGTGGGGCGCGCTCATCGACATCGGTCGCCTCGGGGAGGGCGACGCGGTCGTCATTCCGGCGGCGTCCTCGAGCGTCGGCCTCGCGGCGATCCAGGTCGCGAACAGCGTCGGCGCGATCTCGATCGCGACGACCCGGACGCGCGACAAGGCGGCGGCGTTGGAAGGCGCCGGCGCGGCGCATGTCATCGTCACGTCCGAGCAGGACCTGGTGGCCGCGGTCAACCGCGCAACCGGCGGCAAGGGCGCGCGCCTCGTGTTCGACCCGGTCGGCGGACCTCAAGTCGAAACGCTCGCCGAGGCGATGAGCCATCACGGCGTCCTCGTCGTTTACGGCGCTCTCGCCGCAGCTCCCACGCCATTCCCGGTCATCGCGGCCCTGCAGAAGGCGCTGACGATGCGTGGCTACACGCTGTTCGAGTTCGTCCGGGACGAAGAGCGGATGGCCCGCGCATCGGCTTTCATCCAAAATGGCCTCGCCCACGGGCGCCTGAAGCCCATCATCGCAAAGACCTTCCCGCTCGACGAAATCGTCGAGGCGCACCGTTACATGGAGTCGAACCAGCAGTTCGGGAAAATTGTCGTCACTGTCCCCCACTGAGCGCCAGCCGAAGAGGAAAACGACGTGAAAATTCTGATTGTGCTCACCTCGCATGACAGCCTTGGGGACACCGGCCGCAAGACCGGCTTCTGGCTTGAGGAGCTGGCCGCGCCTTACTACGCCTTCAAGGACGCGGGCGCCGAGATCACGCTCGCGTCGCCCAAAGGAGGCCAGCCGCCGCTCGACCCAAAGAGCGCCGAACCTGACTCGCAGACCGATGACACGAGGCGCTTCGAAGCCGACGCCGAGGCCAAGGCCGCGCTTGCGGCGACAGCCCGGCTCGACACGGTCTCGCACGAGACGTTCGACGCCGTGTTCTATCCCGGCGGCCATGGTCCCCTCTGGGATCTGGCGGAGAACCCCCGCTCGATCGCGCTGATCGAGGCGACCTTCGCGGCCGGCAAGCCCGTCGCCCTCGTGTGCCACGCGCCCGGCGCGCTCCGTCACGCGCAGGCCGACGACGGCAAGCCGCTGGTCGAGGGCCGCAACGTGACCGGCTTCACCAACACGGAGGAGGAGGCCGTGGGGCTGACGGGCGTCGTCCCGTTCCTGGTCGAGGACGAGCTCAAACGGAACGGCGGCCTGTTCTCAAGGGGCGCCGACTGGCAACCCTATGTCGCTCAGGACGGCCTGCTGATCACCGGCCAGAACCCGGCGTCCTCGGCGCCTACGGCCAGGGCGTTGATCAAAGAGCTTGCGGCTCGCGCCTGAGGGCGCCTCGCGTGCGCGACATCAAGGACTCCCCCTCCGCCTTGCCCTTCGTCCGCGTCCGCGGCGCGCGCGAGCACAATCTCAAGAATGTCGATGTCGACATTCCGCGCGACGCTCTGGTGGTGTTCACCGGCGTGTCGGGATCGGGCAAGTCGTCGCTCGCCTTCTCTACCCTCTACGCCGAGGCGCAGCGGCGCTATCTGGAATCAGTCTCGCCTTACGCGCGTCGCCTGTTCCACCAGATGGAGGCGCCCGAGGTTGATGAGATCGAGGGCCTGCCGCCGGCGGTCGCCCTGCAGCAGCAGCGCGGATCGCCGACGACCCGCTCGTCGGTCGGCAGCGTCACCACCCTCTCGAACCTGCTGCGCATGCTCTACTCGCGCGCCGGCGATTATCCGCCGGGCCAAGGCCATCTCGACGCCGAATCCTTCTCGCCCAACACGCCCGAGGGCGCCTGCCCGCGCTGCCACGGCCTCGGCCGAATCCACGAGGTCACCGAAGCCTCGATGGTTCCCGATCCGACGAAGACCATCCGAGAGCGCGCCGTCGCCGCCTGGCCGACGGCGTGGGGCGGCCAGAACCTGCGCGACATTCTGGTCAGCCTTGGAGTCGACGTCGACACCCCCTGGCGGGCCCTGCCCAAGAAGACCCGCGACTGGATCCTCTTCACCGACGAGCAGCCTCAGGTCCCGGTCTATCCCGGGTGGAGCCGCGACGAGATCCAGCGCGCCATCCGGCGCAAGATCGAGCCCGCCTACATGGGCACCTTTTCAAGCGCCAAGCGCCACGTCACCCACAGCTACGCGACCACACAGAGCGCGATGATGAAGAAGCGCGCGGCGCGCTTCATGATCGCCCGGCTCTGCCCGGTCTGCGACGGCAAGAGGCTGCGCCGCGAAGCTCTGGCGGTCCGATTCGCGGGCCTCGACCTCGCCGAGATGAGCCGCTTGCCCATGGCCCGGTTCTCGGAGATCTTCGCGCCCTACGCCGAAGCGAACGCAGGCAAGCTCAAGGCGCTGCGAAAGACCCATCCGGAGAAGGCGCTGGTCGTCGAGCGCATCGCCGGCGATCTGCGCCGCCGGCTGTCGGTGCTGCTCGACCTCGGGCTCGGCTATCTGGCGCTCGAACGTGGCACCACGACCTTGTCGCCTGGCGAGCTGCAGCGCTTGAGGCTCGCGACCCAGGTCGTCTCCAACCTGTTCGGCGTCGTTTATGTGATGGACGAGCCCTCCGCCGGGCTTCATCCCGCCGACACCGAGGCGCTGCTGCGCGCGCTCGACGGACTGAAGGCGGTCGGCAACTCGCTGTTCGTCGTCGAGCATGAGATGGACGTCGTCCGCTGCGCCGACTGGATCGTCGACGTCGGCCCCGGCGCCGGCGAGCATGGCGGCGAGATCCTCTACAGCGGCCCAATCGAGGGTCTGCGCGCGGTCGCGGCCTCCGAGACGAGGCGCCATCTGTTCGACGTCGGCGGTGGGACACCGAGCCGGAACCGCGAGCCCGCCGGCTGGCTGCGACTGGAGGGGGTCTCTCGCAACAATCTGAAGCAGGTCGCCTGCGAAATCCCGCTCGGCGTGATGACGACCGTCACCGGGATTTCCGGCTCTGGAAAATCCAGTCTTGTCAGCCAAGCGTTGGTCGAACTGGTCTCCGCCGCCCTCGGCGCTTCGACCGCGGCGGAAGAGGAGCCGGATCACGAAACCGCTTTGGAGGACCGTCCCGCCGGCGCGACGGAGGGACGGATCGTCGGCCTCGAGGGGATCAGGCGGCTGATCGAGGTCGACCAGAAGCCGATCGGCCGCACGCCGCGCTCCAATCTCGCCACCTATACCGGCCTGTTCGACCATGTCCGCGCCCTTTTTGCGGCGACGCCAGAAGCGAGGAAGCGCCGCTACGACGCCGGACGCTTTTCGTTCAACGTCGCCACGGGCCGCTGCCCGCGTTGCGAGGGGGAAGGCTTCGTGATGGTGGAGCTGCTCTTCCTGCCGAGCGTCTACGCTCCCTGTCCCGCCTGTCGCGGCGCCCGCTACAACCCGAAGACGCTCGAGATCCGCTACCGGGATAAGACCATCGCCGACGTGCTGGCGCTCACCGTCGGGGGAGCCTGGGAGTTCTTCGACGACGCGCCCAACGTCCGCCGGTCGCTCGAGGTGCTCCGCGAGGTCGGGCTGAACTATCTGCGCCTCGGACAGCCCGCGACCGAGTTTTCAGGCGGCGAAGCGCAAAGGGTGAAGCTCGCCACCGAGCTGCAGCGCTCCCAGCGCGGCGGCGCGCTCTATGTGCTCGATGAGCCGACGACCGGCCTCCATCCGACCGATGTTGAGCGCCTGCTCAGCCAGCTCCATGCGCTGGTCGACGCTGGCAACAGCGTCGTCCTGGTCGATCACGACATGACCGTGGCGGCGGCGAGCGACTGGGTGATCGACATCGGCCCCGGCGCCGGCGACGAAGGCGGGCGGATCGTCGCGAGCGGCCGGCCGGCGAAGGTCGCCGCCTGCCCGGAGAGCCGCACCGCGCCCTATCTCGCACGCGTGCTTCGAAGAGACGTCGCCGCGCGCCCTTAAGCCCCCACAGCGGCCAGACGCTCAGCTCGCTACCGCTATCGTATCTACCGCAGCCTGTCGGAGGTGGCGCTGGCCATCACCGGCGTACGCTGGAACGGTCCGCGGTTCTTCGGACTGGGGGACAAGGGGAGGGCGGCGTGAGCCGTCCTGTCCTGACCGTGCGCCGCTGCGTGGTCTACACCCGCGTCTCAACCGACCACCGGCTGGAGCAGGACTTCAACTCGCTCGACGCTCAGAGGGAGGCGGCCGAGGCTTACGTGCGCAGCCGGGCGGGGGAGGGGTGGAAGCTCGTTCGTAACGGCGTGTTTTCTGACGGCGGCTTCTCCGGCGGCTCGATGGAGCGTCCGGCGTTGCAGCGGCTGCTCGAGCTGGTTCGGTCGCGCGGGGTGGACGTCATCGTGGTAGACAAGGTCGACCGCCTGACGCGCTCGCTTGCGGACTTCGCCAAACTGGTCGAGCTGTTCGACGCCAGCGGCGTGTCGTTCGTGTCTGTGACGCAGTCCTTCAACACGACGACGAGCATGGGGCGGCTGACGCTCAACATGCTGCTGTCGTTTGCGCAGTTCGAACGCGAGGTCACCGGCGAGCGCATCCGCGACAAGATCGCGGCGTCGAAGAAGCGGGGCATCTGGGTCGGCGGGGTGGTGCCACTCGGCTACCGCGTCGAGGCGAAGAAGCTCCAGATCGACGAGGCGGAGGCCGCGACCGTCCGGCTGATCTTCGAGCGCTACCTCGCGCTCGGGTCGCTTTCGGCGCTGCAGCGAGAGCTCAGGGAGCAGGGCGTCGTCACGCGGACGCGCATCCTCAAGTCAGGCGGTGTCGCCGGCGGTGTCCCGCTGACAAACGGACCTCTCGCGCATCTGCTGGCGAACCGGGTCTATCTCGGGGAGATCAACCACAAGGGCCGCAGCTATCCCGGTGAGCATCCTCCGATCGTCGACCCAACACTGTTCGAGGCGGTGCAAGGGAGGATCGCGGCGAACCGCAGCGGTCAGACAACCAGTCGAGCGGCCTCTGGCGCGCTGTTGCTCGGAAGGCTGATCGACGATCGTGGGCATCCGATGACTCCGAGCAGCGCTACGAACCGGAAGGGCGTGGTCTACCGCTACTACGTCTCGTCGGTGATCGCGCAGGGCAGGGGCGCCGAGGCGGGATCAGTGAAGCGCACCTCGGCGCCGCAGATCGAGCAGGCGATCCTGGCTGTCCTGCGACTGAGGGACATCGCAGGCCTCGACGACACAGCGCTGGTCGCGGAGCATCTGAGGCGCGCGATCCTCATCCGCTGATGAGATCGAGCTCACGCTGGCGGATGGCGAGGTGATTCGCTTGCCGTCGCCGCGCCGGACCTGCGGCCGGCAGATCCTCGCGGCCTCTGATGCGACGGCCCGTCCGATGAAGGCGGAGGCCCGCGCGGTGCTGCTGCGGTGGATCGCGCTTGGCCGAAAGTGGATCGGGGAGCTCAGCCGCTCCTCCACGCTCGACCTCGATCAGCTGGCGCAGCGCCAGGGCTGCACCCGTCGTCACGTGGATCGGGTGATCGGCTACGCCTTCCTCGCGCCTGACATCGTCACAGCCATCGCGGAAGGCCGCCTGCCGCGCGGCGTCACCGCAAGCGTGCTCGCGGATGCGCCGATGCTCTGGTCCGAACAGTGGCGGGCGATCGGACTCGAGCAGCCCTCCCGATAACCGGCGATTCTCGTCGACCCCGAATCAATGAAGCCGCCGGCTAAAAGCGCCGGCGGTTTTCTGCATCCGTGCGGCCGCTGAGAATCTTCTGGCGATGGCGCCATCAACCGTCACGTACGACATGGCGCGACGGCGGCGGAGACAGGCGCGTCGAAAAACGGCCATACGGCGCGAATGAGGCGCGTCAGAGACGCGCGCGGGCCAAACGGGCGGAGCTAAGTCGCGGACAGCTCGCAGACATTGCCGCTGGCGTCAGAACGGGGAGTTTTCAGGGAGTGATTGGTGGAGCCAGGCGGAATCGAACCGCCGACCTCTTGAATGCCATTCAAGCGCTCTCCCAACTGAGCTATGGCCCCACCGGGCTGTCGGTCCTTGGTTGGCGGCGTTGGGAAACGCATCCGCCGGACCGGGCAGTTCTGGCTCGCCGCCCCGTTCGGGGAGGCCGCCGTCCGGGCCAACCCCGGCTGGCGCCGCCGCCTCGGCGACCCGAAGCGGCGCATCTCAAACCATGTTTCGGAGGCCGGTTCAAGTCTCTTCGTCTTTTTCCCGATCGCCGATGATTTCCGTCATGTCGTCGTCGGAATCCTCATCAGGCTCAAGGAAAGTTTCGTCGTCCGCCTCGTCCTCGTCGTCCGCTTCAACGTCGTCGATGTCCACATCGACGTCGTCATCGTCGTCGCCGCCTGCGACCTTCTTCGCGGGGGTCGCCTCCTCGTCGGCGTCCTCCAGCGAGATCGCCTCCACCTCGGCCTCCTCGTCGGTCTCGATCTCGTCCTCGTCGGCCGCCGCCGTAGCCTTCGCCCGGGCCGATTCGGCCTTGGCCGCGCGCACCGCCGCCGCGCTGGAGACGAGGACGGTCGCGACGTACTGCGTCCCGCATTTCGGGCAGACGATCGGATCGCGCGCCAGGTCGTAGTATTTTGCGCCGCAGGCCTGGCAGGTCCGTTTGACGCCGAGTTCGGGCTTGGCCAAGGGGATGGATCCCTGCTGTCGAGAAACGAGGCGGTGGATTGACGTGGCGGGACCGGGCTGTCAAGAGCCAATGCGCCGCCGCGGCCCATCCCCACCGTCCCAAGGGTCCCGCCGGCGTGAAAGTTCCGTCCAAGCCCTTGTGAAAGCCCGCGCCCCCGTGTCGTCCGCCGTCGTCCCCCAGCCCGCCGTCTCCCGTGCGAACGGTCCGCTTCGGGGCCGCGTCCGGGTTCCCGGCGACAAGTCGATCTCGCATCGCTCCCTGCTTCTCGGCCTGCTCGCCGTCGGGGAGACGCGCATCGAGGGCCTGCTCGAGGGCGACGACGTGCTCGCCACCGGCCGGGCGTGCGCGGCGCTGGGGGCGACCGTCGAGCGGCTCGGCGAGGGGCGCTGGAGCGTGCGCGGCGTCGGCGTGGGCGGCCTGAAGAGCCCCGACGCCCCGCTCGACTTCGGCAACGCCGGCACCGGGTCGCGCCTCATGATGGGCGTCGTCGGCGGCCATCCCATCCAGGCGACCTTCGACGGCGACGCCTCGCTGCGCTTGCGTCCCATGCGCCGCATCCTCGATCCGCTCGCCCTCATGGGCGCGACCGTGGTCTCCGCCGCCGAGGGCGGGCGCCTGCCATTGACGCTGAAGGGCCCGGAGACGGCGCTGCCGCTGACCTACGAGACGCCCGTCCCCTCCGCACAGGTTAAGTCGGCTGTGCTGCTCGCCGGCCTCAACGCGCCGGGCGAGACCGTAGTGATCGAGCGCGAGGCCACGCGCGACCACACCGAGCGCATGCTGAAGGCCTTCGGCGCGGAGGTTACGGTGGAGCCGCATGGGGAGCACGGACGGCTGGTGCGGCTCGTCGGCCAGCCGGAGCTGACGCCCGCCCATGTGGTGGTGCCTGCCGACCCATCCTCAGCCGCCTTCCCGCTGGTCGCGGCTCTGATCGCGCCCGGATCCCACGTCACGCTCGAGGGCGTGATGACCAACCCGCTCCGCACCGGCCTCATCGCGACGCTGATCGAGATGGGCGCCGACATCGAGCTGACGAACCTGCGCGATGAGGGTGGCGAAGAGGTCGCCGACCTCGTGGTTCGGGCGAGCGCGCTGAAGGGCGTCGACGTGCCTGCGGCGCGCGCGCCGACCATGATCGACGAATACCCCGTGCTGGCGGCGGCCGCCGCCTTCGCGCAGGGCGAGACGCGCATGCGGGGGCTGCACGAGCTAACCGTCAAGGAAAGCGACCGCCTCGCGGCGGTGCATGCGGGCCTCGTCGCCTGCGGGGTCGAGGCGCGGATCGAGGGCGAGGACCTGATCGTCGTGGGCCGGGGGCGGGCGCCGGGCGGCGGCGAGGCCGTGAAGACCCATCTCGACCACCGCATCGCCATGAGCTTCCTGGTGCTCGGCTTGGCGGCCGACGCGCCGGTCGCGATCGACGACGCCGCCATGATCGCGACCAGCTTCCCCGCGTTCGTGGACCTCATGCGCGGCCTTGGCGCGGACATCTCGCTGGAGGCCGGCGCATGATCGTCGCGATCGACGGGCCGGCCGCGTCCGGCAAGGGCACGCTGGGGCGGCGCATTGCGGCGCATTACGGCTTGCCCCACCTCGATTCCGGCCTGCTGTACCGGGCCGTGGCGCTGGCGCTGATCGCTCGCGGCGGCGACGTGCACGACGCGGCGGCGGCGGCCAAGGCCGCGCAGGCGCTTGATCCGCAGACTCTGGGCGATCCCGCGCTGCGCGGTCCGGCTGCCGGGGCGGGCGCCTCCGTAGTGTCGGCCGTGCCGGAAGTACGTGCGGCGCTGCTCGACTTTCAGCGACGGTTCGCCGCGGAGCCGCCCGGCGCGGTGATCGACGGCCGCGACATCGGCACCGTGATCTGCCCGCATGCCGAGGCGAAGATCTTTGTCACCGCCGCGCCGGAGGAGCGCGCGCGGCGCCGCGCGCTGGAGTTCGCCGGCCGGGGGGAACCTGCGGACGAGGCGGCGATCCTCGCCGACATCCTGGCCCGTGACGCCCGTGACATGGGCCGCGCGGTCGCGCCGCTGGCGCAGGCCGCGGACGCGGTGCTGCTCGACACCACGACGCTCGACGCTGACCAAGCCTTCGCGGCGGCGCTCGCCATCGTGGAGGCCCGCATCGGCGCGCCGTCCCGTCGCGCGGGCTGAAGCCTTCGCGCTTCGGCGCGGCGACGAAGGATTGGGCTATTCAAGGTTTCGTCGATGCGCCGAACCAGGCCGTCATTTCCGCCGCGCCGCCGGAATCCATCGGCGTGCCGGTTTGGAACAGCCTCGACTGGCGGGGCGATGGGCCTGAGGACAGGCCCGGGCGACGGCGGGAGCGTCACCCGCCGTCCCGATTATCTGCGTGGAACTCTCGAAGACCAGCGAAGCCACCGGCTCACGGACAAGTCGGCGGAGCGATCACGCGTCACTGCGCGGCGGCGCCTTTGGTCTCCTCCAGCTTCTTGAACAGCGCCTCGAACTTCTTCTTGGCGACGCCGGTCTGTTTTACGCCCTTGGCGGCGTCGACGTTGGGGTAGTTCGCGCCGACGGCGACCAGCGCCACCATGCCCATGCCGGCGTGGGGCAGGCACTTCACGCCGTAGACGCCTTCCTTGTCGAAGGTCACCGAGATGTCCTTGTTGAACTCGCCCTTGAAGGGCTCGGCCCCGTCCGGGAGCATGCCGGGGATGGTCTCGGCGTTGTGGCTCGGATCCGCCGCCACGAACTTCACCGTGTCGCCGGGATTGATCTTCACGAAGGAGGGCTCGAACACCATGCGCCCCTCGGCGCCCTGGTTGAGCAGCTTCACTTCGACCTCAGCGGCCTCCGCGCCGGCGACCATCGTCATCAACGCGGCCGCGGCCAGCACAAAGCCTCTCCACATCGTCCATCTCCCTGGTATGGCGTCGCCGACGGTGTCCGTTCGGCGGCGCGATAAGTAAAGGAAGGTGGTGCTGCTTGGAAAGAGCTTCCTGGAACAATGCGTTACTTAGGAAGTAGTCTAATTCGACGTCGCGACCAGCGCGGCGACGTGATCAGCTTTGAACGACCCGAAGCGACGCGTGAAAGCGTCGCCGCGGCGTGACTTTGGGCGCGGCGGGGTTGAAGCGCCGGGGCCCGCCCTCCAGGAGGCGACGGGGAGAGCGCCCGTTCGGCGCGTCCCTTGGTCGCGTCCCCGAAGGCGCGGCGCGTCAGAGCTGGCGCTGGTTGAAGGTGTCGCAGCTCTTCGGATCGCCCGAAGACAGGCCCGTGCGGAACCACTTCACCCGCTGCGCGGAGGAACCGTGGGTGAAGCTGTCCGGCACGACTTCGCCGCCGGAGCGCCTCTGCAGAGTGTCGTCGCCGATCTGGGTGGCGGCGGTCAGCGCGGACTCGACGTCGCCGTCCTCGAGGATGTTGAAGCGCTTGTTGGCCCAATAGCCCCAAACGCCCGCGAAGCAATCCGCCTGCAGCTCGATCCGCACCGAAATGGCGTTCGCCTGCTCTTCGGAGCGCGCCCGCTGCCGCTGCTCGTTCGCCCAACGCATGATGCCGAGTTCGTTCTGCACGTGATGCCCGACCTCGTGCGCGATGACGTAGGCGCGGGCGAATTCGCCGGGCGATTTGAACTTGCGGGCGAGCTCGTCGAAGAACTCGGTGTCGAGATACACGCGCTGGTCGCCGGGGCAGTAGAACGGCCCCATGGCGGAGGCGCCCATGCCGCAGGCGGTGCTGGTGCGGCCGGAGAACAGCGTCAGCCGCGGCTTGTCGTAGGCCTTGCCGCTGTCCTTGAACAGCGGCGTCCACACGTCTTCGGTCTGGGCCAGCACGGCGCGCACGAACTCGCCCTGCTTCTTCTCCTCCTCGGACAGCTGGCTCGGGTCGCCCCTCGGCCGCTCCTGCTGCGAGTAGCCCGAGCCGCCGCCCTGGACAGTCTCGAGGCCCGCAAGGATCACCCGCGGATCCACGCCCAGCGCCCAGGAGACGAGGCCCACCACGATCAGGCCGCCGATCCCGATGCCGCCGCCGCCGCCGGGAAAGCGGAAGCCGCCGCCACCGCCGCCACGCTCGTCGTCGACGTTCTCGCTCCGGCGGAAATCCTCCCAGCGCATGGCCGTTCCCCTGCAAATCATCGCCCGTCAGAGCGCGTATCTAGCGCCCTTTTCGCCGCTTGCTACGCGCGGTCGTGAAGCCTTCGAACCGTTCAAAAGGCGGTCTGTGCAAGCCGGCCCGCGGCGCCTATGGTCGGGCGACCAAGCGGACGCAGGCGACGCGAGGCGCCCGGCGCCTGGATGGGAGACGGCGGATGGATTTCGACCCCACCTTCCTCGCGCGGCTGCAGTTCGCCTTCACGGTCTCCTTCCACATCGTGTTCCCGGCTTTCTCGATCGGGACCTCCGCCTACATCGCGACGCTGCTGCTGCTGTGGTCGAAGACCGGGGCTGAGCGCTATCACCGCCTCGCCCGGTTCTGGACCAAGATCTTCGCGGTCTCCTTCGCCATGGGCGTCGTCTCGGGCATCGTGCTGAGCTACCAGTTCGGGACCAACTGGAGCCGGTTCTCCGAGGTCGTCGGCAACGTCATCGGCCCGCTGATCGGCTACGAGGTGCTGACCGCCTTCTTCCTCGAGGCGACTTTCCTCGGGATCATGCTGTTCGGCTGGACCCGGGTGCCGCCGTGGCTGCACGTCACCTCGGCCTGCGTGGTCGCGGTCGGCACCGCGATCTCGGGCTTCTGGATCCTGTCCGCCAACAGCTGGATGCACACGCCGGCCGGCTTCGAGATGAAGGACGGGATCGCCTATCCCACCGACTGGGTGAGGATCATCTTCAACCCCTCGTTCCCCTACCGCTTCGCCCACATGATGATCGCGGCCTACCTCACCACGGCGGTGGTCGTGCTGGCGGTCGGGTGCCGCTACCTCCTGCAGAAGCGGTTCGGCGAGGACGCGCGCACCATGGTGCGCATGGCGGTCGGCATGATCGCGATCGTCGCTCCGCTGCAGCTCTTCGTCGGCGACGCGCATGGCCTCAACACGCTGGAGCACCAGCCGGCGAAGATCGCCGCCATGGAGGCGCACTGGGACGGCTCCAAGCCGGTCGCGCTGTCGCTTTTCGGCTGGCCGAACGCGGAAGCCGAGCGCACCGACTTCGAACTCGCCATCCCCAACCTTTCGAGCCTGATCCTGACGCACCACTGGGACGGACGCATCAAGGGGTTGAAGGACTTTCCGGCCAACGAGCGGCCGCCGCTCATCACCACCTACTTCGGCTTCCGGCTGATGGTCGCGATCGGGATGCTGTTCATCGCGACCGGCCTCGTCGGCGCCTGGCTGTGGCGGCGGGGGACGCTGTGGGAGGCGACCTGGTTCCAGTGGCCGGCCTCCTGCATGTGGCCGCTCGGCTTCGTCGCGATCCTGTCGGGCTGGATCACCACCGAGACCGGCCGCCAGCCTTGGGTGGTGCATGGGGTGCTGCGCACCGCTGACGCCGTCTCCCCGGTCACGGCAGGCGCGGTCTGGACCTCGCTCGCGCTCTTCGTGCTGGTCTACTGCGTGGTCTTCTCGATGGGCGTCTACTACGTGAACCGCCTCATCAACCGCGGCCCCGACGCGACCGTCACCGCCCCGCCGCGCCACGGCCAGCCCAACCGTCCGCTGTCGGGCGCTGGCGAGGCCGTGGGCGAGGTCGTCCACGACGGCGCGATGGAGCCCGCGCGGTGAGCGACGCGCCACGCACAGTGACTCTGTGGCGACCCGTTGGACCGGAGGAACTCGCCCTCATACGCGCGGCGGGGTCCCGCGCCTTTCCGCCTCGGCTGCCGGATCAGCCAATCTTCTATCCGGTGCTGACCGAGGAGTACGCAGCGAAGATCGCGCGGGACTGGAACGTCCCCGCCAGCGGTGCGGGCTACGTCACTCGCTTCGAGGTTCGCGAGGATTTTCTCCGAACCTATGCGCCGCAGGAGGCCGGCGGTCGCGATCATCTTGAGTACTGGATACCGGCGGAAGAGTTGCCGGCGTTCAACGCGTCGATCGTTGGCGAAATTACAGTCGTCCAGTCCTTTCCATGAATTGCTGCGCCGCTGGCGTGCGAGAAGCTGAGGGAGCGTCACGTCCATGGAATGGTATCTGCCGCTCGCCTGGGGGCTGATCATCGGCGGCGCCGTCGCGATGTACGTTGTGCTCGACGGGTTCGACCTCGGCATCGGGATCCTGTTCCCGTTCACGAAGACCGAACACGAGCGCGACCAGATGATGAACACGGTCGCGCCGTTCTGGGACGGCAACGAGACCTGGCTGGTGCTGGGCGGCGGCGGCCTGTGGGTGGCGTTCCCCAAAGCCTACGCGGTGATCATGCCGGCGCTCTACCTGCCGGTCATCGTCATGCTGCTGGCGCTGATCTTCCGCGGCGTGTCCTTTGAATTTCGTTGGGTGGCGAAGCCCAACAAGGGCGTCTGGAACGTCGCCTTCGCCGGCGGCTCGATCGTGGCGGCCTTCTGCCAGGGCCTGATCCTCGGCGGCCTGCTGCAGGGGATCGACGTGCGGCCGACCCCGACGAACGGGCTGCAGTTCGCCGGCGGCCCGCTCGATTGGCTGACGCCGTTCTCGCTGGTCTGCGGCGTCGGCGTGGTGCTGGGCTACGCGCTGCTCGGCGCGACCTGGCTCAACATGAAGACCGACGGCGAGGTCGCCCGCCGCTCCCGCGCGCAGGCGCCCGGCCTGCTGGTCGCGATGCTGGGGGCGATGGCGCTCGTCAGCCTCTGGACGCCGCTCGCGATCGACCGGATCTGGGACCGCTGGTTCTCGCTGCCCAACATTCTCTATCTGTGGCCTGCGCCCGTGCTGACCGCGCTTGTCGCTTTCGGAGTGTGGCGCGGGCTGGAGGCTGGGCGCGAAATCCTGCCGTTTCTGGGGTCGATCGCGCTGTTCCTGCTCGGCTTCGTCGGCCTCGCGATCTCGACCTGGCCCTATCTGGTGCCGCCGACCATCACCTTCTGGGACGCGGCAGCGGCGCCGGCCTCGCAGATATTCCTCGGGGCCGGCACCATCGTGCTTTTCCCGATCATCATCGGCTACACCGTGTTCGTGTACTGGCTGTTCCGCGGCAAAGTCCGCGAGGGCGAGGGGTATCACTGATTGCGCCCCCGCGGCGCTGGTCGCCTGAATCAACTGCTCGGCCATCGAACATTTGATTGACAGGGACGGAGCCCGCTCCCTACCGTTCGCATCTTACAAAAGCCGCGCCGGCCTCGCCGGGCGGCGGGCATCGTCGCAAACGGCGAGCCCAATGGGATCGAAACGCGCCGTAGGAGGAGGGCCGACCATGCGTCGCCAGCTGCTGAGGACTCTCGTCGCCGGCCTTGCGCTCGCGGCCACGCTGCCGTTCGCCGCGCCGGCGCGGGCCGCCTATCCCGACCGCCCAATCCAGCTGCTGGTCCCCTGGGGCGCGGGAGGTGGAACCGACGCCGTCGCCCGGATCGTGGGCTCGCTGCTGGAGAAGGAACTCGGCCAGCCGGTCAGCGTGGTGAACCGCACCGGCGGCTCCGGCGTCGTGGGCCACACCGCGATCGCGAGCGCCGCTCCGGACGGCTACACCATCGGCATCGCGACGGTCGAGATCGGGATGATGCACTGGCAGGGGCTGACCCCTCTGACCCCGGCCGACTTCACCCCGCTCGCCCTGATGAACCACGACATCGCGGCGGTGCAGGTGGCGTCGAACTCGCCTCACCAGGACATCAAGGCGCTGATCGAGGCGATCAAGGCCAATCCTGGCAAGCTGAAGGCGTCCGGCACGGGGCAGGGCGGCATCTGGCATCTCGCCATGGCCGCCATGCTGTCCGAACTAAAGATCGATCCTCAATCGGTGCCGTGGGTGCCCTCGAACGGCGCGGCGCCGGGCCTGCAGGATCTGGTGGCGGGCGGGGTGCAGATTGTCCCCTGCTCGATCCCCGAGGCGCGGTCGCTGATCGACGCCGGGCGCGTAAAGAGCCTCGCGGTGATGGGAGCGGAACGCAACGCCGCCTTCCCGAACGTGCCGACGTTGAAGGAGACCGTGGGGGTGGTGTGGGAGATGGGGGCCTGGCGCGGCATCGTCGCGCCCAAGGGCCTGCCGGAGGACGTGCAGAAGGTTCTGATCCCGGCGCTGAAGAAGGTCTACGAGTCCAAGGAATACACGGACTTCATGAGCAGCCGGGGGTTCGGCGCGGTCTGGGCCGAAGGGCCGGAGTTCGGCGCGTTCATGGCGAAGGGCGACGCCGAACTCGGGGCGGTCATGAAGAAGGTCGGCCTCGCGCGCTGAGCGCTCCCGCCACGCCGGTCGAGAAGAGAGCCGCATGCGTGTGAACGACGCCATCATCGGGGCCGCCCTCGTCGGGCTGGGGGCGGCGACGACCTACGCCGCCCGCGCCTTTCCAGCGATCCCCGGCCAGCAGTACGGCGCCTCGGTGTTCCCGACGGTGGTCGCCGTGTTTCTGGCGGGCTGCGGGCTGAAGCTCGTCTTCGACGGCGTGCGGCGCCGCCGCGTCGCGGAGCCGCCCCAGCCCGGCGAGACGCGCGGCGACTGGTGCCGCAGCGGCCGCGCCTGGTTCAACCTCGCAGCCTGCCTCGCGCTGGTGGCCGGCTACGTGCTGTTCGCGCCGGTCCTCGGCTTCCTCCTCGCCATGGCGGCGGTGGTGACCGGCTGCTGTCTCCTGCTCGACGCCAAACCCTGGGTGGCGCTGGTCGTCGGCGTCGCCACCGCCGTGGTGATCCACCAGGCCTTCACGCTGCTGCTCAGGGTGCCGCTGCCGCGCGGCGTCCTGCTGCCGTTCTAGGGAGACCCGCGATGCAGGCGATCGAAGCCGCCTTCGGGCTCGTGTTTCAAGGGCATGTCCTGCTGGTCATCGGCCTCGCCGCCGCCTTCGGCCTGTTCGTGGGGGCGATACCGGGGCTCACCGCCACCATGGCGATCGCGCTGCTGGTGCCGGTGACGTTCTTCATGGATCCGATCACAGCGGTTGGCGCGATGATCTCGTGCTCGGCCATGGCGATCTTCGCCGGCGACATCCCCGGCACGCTGCTGCGCATTCCCGGAACCCCAGCCTCCGCCGCCTACACCTCCGAGGCCTACGCCATGACCCGCAAGGGCGAGGGCGAGATCGCGCTCGGGGCCAACCTGTTCTTCTCCGCGCTTGGCGGCCTGTTCGGCACAGCGGTGCTGATCATTGGCGCGCCGATGCTGGCCGAAGTCGCGCTCAAGTTCTCGTCCTTCGAGTATTTCTGGCTCGCTCTGCTCGGCCTCACCTGCGCGGTGTTCATAGGATCGGGCTCCGCCACCAAGGGGCTGGTCTCGTTGTTCCTCGGCCTGCTGATCGCGACCGTCGGGCTCAACAACCCCGCCGGCGTGCCGCGCTTCACCTTCGGCAGCGTCGACCTGATGGGTGGCGTCGACTTCATCCCGGCGATGATCGGCCTGTTCGCGGTGTCGGAAGTGCTGCGCGTCATGGTTCACGGCACGGCCGGCTGGTCGGCGCCGCAGGCCGCCGTGGGGAACCTTTTCACCGGCTGGGGTCGGATGTTCGTCAAGTACTGGCCGCAGCAGCTTCGCGGCAACGTGATGGGGACCGCGATCGGCGCCTTGCCGGGAGCCGGCGCGGACATCGCCGCCTGGGTGTCCTACGCGACCTCCCGCAAATTCTCGAAAACTCCGGAGAAGTTCGGGACCGGCCATGTCGAGGGCATCATCGAGAGCACCTCGGCGAACAACGCCGCGCTCGCCGGGGCTTGGGTGCCGGCGCTGGTCTTCGGGATCCCCGGCGACTCGATCACGGCGGTGGTGATCGGCGTGCTCTACATAAAGGGCCTGAACCCCGGCCCGACGATCTTCATCAACAACCCGCAGATGATCTACGCGGTGTTCATCATTTTCATCCTGGCGAATGTGGCGATGATCCCGCTAGGCTGGGCGGCGATCAAAGCTGCCAAGCAGATCCTCAGGGTGCCGCGCAACCTGCTGATGCCTGCGATCCTGGCGTTTTGCATCGTCGGCGCCTTCGCTACCAACAACGCCGCCTATGGCGTGGTGCTGATGCTCGGCTTCGGCGTGCTCGGCTTCATCATGGAGGAGAACGACATCCCGATTGCGCCGTGCATCCTCGGCATCGTGCTCGGGCCGATGCTTGAGGAGAATTTCGTCACCTCGATGATCAAGTCCGAAGGCTCGTTCCTCGCCTTCTTCGAGCGCCCGATCGCCGCCGCCTGCGGGATCGCGACGCTTGCGATCTGGTTCGCGCCGCCGCTGATCCGGCTCGTGCGGCGAGCGCGGAGCGCGCCGGCCGCGGCGTGACGCCGGCTGGGCCTTCGTGTCAGCCGCCGTCGAGCACGCGGCGGATCGCCTTGAGGTCGCGCCAGGCGAACTTCTTCTGCCCGGGGCTGCGCAGGAGATAAGCCGGGTGAAGCGTCGCCATGGCCCGGATCCGGCGCTCTCCGGCGTCGTAGTCGAGCCATTTGCCGCGCAGTTTCAGGATGCCGTCCTTCGCGCGGAAGAGGCTCTGCGCCGCGGCGCCGCCGAGGGCCACGAGCACCTCGGGCTGCGCCAGCTCGATCTGCCGCCGGATGAAGGGCAGGCAGGTCTCCGTCTCCTGCGGCGTCGGCGTGCGGTTGCCGGGGGGGCGCCACGGGATGACGTTCGCGATGTAGACCTCCGAGCGCTCCAGCCCGATTGCGGCCAGCATGCGGTCCAGCAACTGGCCGGAGCGGCCGACGAAGGGTAGGCCCGACAGGTCCTCCTCCCGGCCCGGCGCCTCGCCCACCAGCATCAGCCGGGCGCCCGGCGTCCCGTCCGCGAACACGGTCCGGCTCGCGGTCGCTTTCAGCGCGCAGCCGTCGAAGCCCTCGAGGATCGCGCGCAGGTCGTCGAGCGTCGCGGCGCTGGCCGCAGCCTGTCGCGCCGCGGCGGCGGTCTCGTCGGGCGCCGCGGCCAGCGCCGCCGCCGAAGCGGGCGTCCGCGCGGCGGGCTGGGCGGGGAGGGGCTCCGCGGCCGGCGGCGGCCGCAGCCTCGCGGCGCTCTCCGCAAACCGATCCTGCCCGACATCCTCCAGCGCGGCGTCGACGCCCATGGCGACGTACCAGTCGAGCAGCGCCTGGGCGTCGTGGGCGGCGAGGGGAGGGCGGGGATCCATCCGCCCACTCTATCCGCTCCTGTGTCGCGAGTCAGGCGGACGCGAGCGCCGGACGTGTTCCCGGCCGCGGCGCCGAGCCGTTCCGGCGAAAGGTCGACAGCCTGCGCCTGATTTGGTGTAACTCGCACCGAGGCCTCGCGGGGAGGCCGGCTTTTCGGCGGGGGACGATCGGGTGCAGCCCGGGGCGTTAGACACAGGCGAGGGGCCGGCGCGTCGGCCGATCGCGAGCCGCTCGTCGGGCTGGGCGATACGGCTGGCCAGCGGCCTCGCCAGCACCGACGTCACGCCCAACCAGATTTCCGTCGCTTCCGTCCTGTTCGCGGGCCTCGGCTGCGCGCTGATCGCCGCCGGCCACACGCCGCTCGCCTGGCTCGCGGCTGCGGCCTGCGTCCAACTCCGGCTGGTGTGCAATCTGCTCGACGGCATGGTCGCGGTCGAGGGCGGCAAGAAATCGGCCGTGGGCGCGATCTACAACGAGTTTCCCGATCGCATCGCCGACACGCTCCTGCTCGTGCCCCTCGGCTACGCCGCGGGCCACCCCTGGCTCGGTTGGGCGGCGGCGCTGGCCGCCGCCATCACCGCCTATGTCCGCGTCTTCGGCGGATCGTTGGGACTGCCGCAGGACTTTTCCGGCGTCATGGCGAAGCAGCGGCGCATGGCGGCGCTGACGGCGGCGCTGGTCGCGCAGAGCGTGGAGTGGACGTTCAGCGACACGCGCTGGTCGCTGCTGGTCGCGGTGGCGCTCATCGCCGCGGGCGGCCTTGTCACCTGCGTGACGCGCACCGCGGCCATCGCCGCGAAGCTCCGCGCGCAATGAGCGCCGCCGCTCTCGCCCGCCAGATCCTGATCGTGCTCGTGCGCATCCTTGTGGGCGCGCGCGGCGAATGGGTGGGCACGGCGCCCGAGCCCCGCTCGCGGATCTATTTCGCCAACCACACGAGCCACTTCGACACGCTCGCGGTCATCTCCGCGCTGCCGCCGGAGCTGCGCCGGCGGACCCGGCCGGTGGCGGCGCGCGACTACTGGGGCGGCTCGGCGCTCAAGCGCTTCATCGCCGAAAAGTGCCTGCGCGCCGTGCTCATCGACCGCGACGGCCGCGGCGAGGGCGATCCGCTCGCCCCTGTGGACGAGGCGCTCGCCCGTCGGGAGTCGGTGCTGATCTTCCCCGAGGGCACGCGCGGCGCCGGCGAGGAGGTCGCGGCGTTCAAGAGCGGGCTGCATCGCCTGGCGGAGCGGCATCCGGAGGCCGAGCTGATCCCCGTGCATCTCGACAATCTGGCCCGCGTCATGCCGAAGGGCTCATTCCTGATCGTGCCGCTCACCTGCACCGCCCGGTTCGGTCCGCCGCTGACAGCCGTGCCGGGCGAGCCCAAGGCCGAGTTTCTCGCCCGCGCCCGCGCGGCGGTCGAAAGCCTTGCGCCGCGCCGCAAGGGAGCTCCCGCGTGAGCGCGGCCTTCGGCTGGGTGCTCGTCGGCGTGATCGCGATCCTCGCCGCCGCCACCATCGTCGGCCGCGCGCTGGAGCGGCGGGCGACGACGCCGGAGGGCCGCGCCACCATCCAGAACCTCAACGCCCGCACCCGCTCGTGGTGGGTGATGGCGATCGTCTTCGGCGGCGCGCTGGCGCTCGGACCTGCCGCGACCACGCTGCTGTTCGCCGGCCTGTCGTTCATGGCGCTGCGGGAGTTCTGGTCGCTCGCGCCGTCGCGCGCCGGCGACCACCGCGCGCTGTTCCTGTCGTTCTTCGTGGCGTTGCCGATCCACTACCTGCTGCTCGGGACCGGCTGGTACGGCCTCTTCGCCGTGTTCATCCCGGTCTACGCCTTCCTGATCCTGCCCGCGATATCGACCCTCGCGGGCGACGTCACCGACTTCCTCGCGCGGCAGGCCAAGGTGCAGTGGGGGCTGATGCTCACCGTCTACATGCTCAGCCACGCCCCGGCGCTGATGATGCTCGACACCGGGACCGACCCGGCGATGCTGGTGCTCTACCTCGTCGTGGTGGCCCAGCTCTCCGACGTCGCCCAGTACGTTTTCGGCAAGCTGATGGGCCGCACACGGTTCTCGCCCAACGTCAGCCCGTCGAAGACGGTCGAAGGCCTGCTCGGCGGCTGGGTGACGGCGGTCCTGATCGGTGTTGCGCTCCACGGACTCACCCCGTTTTCGCCGCTGCAGGCCGCTGGGATGAGCCTCGTCATCGTTGTCGCCGGCTTCTTCGGCGGCTTCGTCCTGTCCGCTGTGAAGCGCGACCTCGGCGCCAAGGACTGGGGCTACGTCATCGCCGGCCATGGCGGCGTGCTGGACCGCGTGGATTCGATCATCTTCGCCGCGCCGATGTTCTTCCACCTCACGCGTTACTGGTTCACGGCGTAAGGAACAGGGGCGGCGCAGGTTGGACGGAGCGGCGCTCACGTCGGACCAGCGAATCTGCCTAAAATTAATTCAGGGTCGTTTTTGCCGCAGGTGTCGCCGCACGAGGCCTCGGCGCAATTAACTCCCAGCTAACCCCCGCAATCCCCTCATTCGGCTCAGTGTTTGTACTTAGTCGGGGAAGCTTGGCGCTATGGCTACGCAGGCGGGGCAATCCTTGGGAATCGTGGTGGATCAGGCGGCGGAAAGCTTGAAGGAGGCCGCCCGCTCCAACATCGCGGCGATCCAGAACATCACCCGGCGGATGCGGCTGCTGGCGCTGAATGCCCAGATCGAGGCGGCCCATGCCGGCCAAACCGGATTTGCGGTGGTCGCGGAGGAGGTGAAGGGGGTCGCGCGGGAGATCGAGACGCTTGCGGCGGGCCTCGGCGGCGACGTCGGCGCCCGCGTCGACGATCTTCGCAACGCGGTCGCCGGTCTCGCCTCCGCCGCGCGGGGCGACCGCTTCGTCGACCTCGCATTGAACGCCGTGGAGATCATCGATCGCAATCTTTACGAGCGCACCTGCGACGTGCGGTGGTGGGCCACCGACAGCGCCGTGGTGGACTGCGCCGCGGCGCCGCGGCCAGAGGCCGTCGCGCACGCCGAGCGCCGCCTCGGGGTGATCCTGTCGGCTTACACGGTTTATCTGGACCTCTGGCTCTGCGACCTGAACGGCCGGGTCATCGCGAACGGTCGGCCGCAGCGCTTCACGGCGCGCGGCGCGGACGCGAGCCGGACGCGCTGGTTCGCCAAGGCGAAGAGCCTCGCCTCGGGCGACGATTTCGCGGTCGCCGAGATCGACCGCTGCGCGGAGCTCGGAGGCGCGCAGGTCGCGACCTACGTCGCCTCGGTGCGCGAGGACGGCGCGCCGCACGGCAAGCCGCTGGGCTTCCTCGCGATTCACTTCGACTGGGAGCCGCAAGCGCGTTCCATCGTGGAAGGCGTAAGGCTCACCGCCGAAGAGGCCGCGCAGAGCCGCGTATTGCTGCTCGACGCCGGTCATCGCGTGATCGCCGGCACCCGAGGCGCGGCTCTCGGAGAGGCGTTTCCGCTCGCGACCGGCGGGCGCGACTCCGGCCTCTACGCGGACAATTCCGGGCGTCTGATCGCCTTCCACAAGACGCCGGGCTACGAGACCTACCGCGGGATGGGGTGGTTCGGCGTCATCGAATATGCGCCGGTCGCCGCGCGCGCGTCGGCTCCTGCGCCTTCCCGCCCCGAACGGGCGTGGGGTCCGGCGTCGGCCGCCGTGGTCTGAACCGACGCTCAACATCCCCGCCGGACGCCGCTCTGGGCTAACCGGCGGTTAACTGTGAAGCCCCTTCGCGCGTGATTTCAGCGTCGAGTTCCGCCCGCCGCGGCAGCGGGGGGATGGCGCCGTAGCCGCGGGTCGACAGCGCGGCGGAGACGTTCGCGCGCCGCGCCGCCGCGAAAGGGTCGCGCCCGTCGAGGTAGCTCGTCAGGAACGCGCCGTCGAAGGCGTCGCCGGCTCCGGTCGCGTCCACCGCCTGCACCGGGTGAGCCGCAATCCGCTCGCGCCGCTCCGGCGTCGCGACCAGGCAACCGTGGGCGCCGAGCGTCAGCGCCACCACCTTGGGGCCGAGCGCGAGGATGGCGTCGCAGATCGCGTCGGGGTCCTCGACGCCGAACAGCAGCGCGGCGTCGTCGAGGCCCGGCAGCGCGAGGTCCGTCAGCGTCAGCGCCTCGCGGATCGTCGCGCGCGCCCGAGCGAGCGGCCAGAGCTTCAGCCTGAGATTGGTGTCGTAGGAGACGACCACGCCCGCGTCGCGCGCCTTCGCCAGCGCCGCGAACACGCCGTCGGCGGCGGTGGTCGAGATCGCCTGGCTGATCCCGGAGGCGTGCAGGATCCGTGTCGCCGCGATCGCCTCCGCCGCGATGCGGTCCGGCCCGACGAGGCTCGCGGCCGAGCCGGCGCGGCGATAGCTGAAGCGGTGGCCGTCGGGCCCGTGCGTCACGAAATAGATGCCGGTCGGCGCGTCGCGGTCGCGGCTCATGTAAGTGCGGTCTACGCCCTCCGCGTCCCACAGCGCGGTCAGGGCCTCGCCGAAGGCGTCGTCGCCGATCGCGCCGAGGACGCCAGACCGCGCGCCGAGCCGCGCGGCGGCGATCGCGACGTTCGAGACGTCGCCGCCGCACCCGAGGGTGAAACGTCCGGGCTCGGTTTCGTTTAGTTCCGCCAAGGGTTCGCCGAGGCAGAGGATGTCGAGAGCGGGCATGCGCGGACCTCGGTCGAGGCGATCAGGGTCCGCCGTCATAGCAAGCGAAAGGCGGCGCGCGCCATCCGTTGCCGATCCGACCGCTCGCGCCGTATGGTCCGGCCCCCGGCGGCGACGGAGCGTGAGGCGGATGCAGACCTTCTACGTGCAGATCAAATGCGAGCTTGGCCGCACTTACGAGACCGCGGAGCATCTGGCCGATCTCGAGCTGCATTCCGAGATCTACTCGACCGCGGGCGACTACGACCTGATCGTGAAGTACCACGTCGACGACGGCGTCGACGTCGGCCACTTCGTCGGCGCGCATGTGCAGACCGCGCCGGGCGTGCGCGACACCCACACGCTGATCACGTTCAAGGCGTTTTGAGCAGCGGGGGATACCGGCGGCGAGCGCGTGTCGGCCTGCTCTGACGCAATGAACCACGCCGTCATTCCGGCCGAAGTGCCGGAATCCATCACCCCGCCGGCTCATTTGTCTGCGCGAACGGCGGGCTGATGGGCCCCGGGACAAGCCCGGGGCGACCGCGGAGCGCGAGGACCTGTCCTATTTTTGATTACTCCGCGACCGCCCTCACGTTCTCGCCGCGTCCCAGCTCCAGCGTCACGAGCCGTACCCCGACGTCGTCGGGATCGACCTTCACCGTGAACCCCAGCGCGCGGCACATCGACAGCATGGTCGAGTTCTCCGCCAGCACCTGTCCGGTGATCCGCCGCAGCCGTTCGGTCTCCGCAAGGCGGATCAGCGTGCGCATCAACCGCCAGCCGAGACCGCGGCCCTTAAGGTCGGAGCGCAGCAGGATCGCGTACTCGCCCTCGACGCCGTCGGCGTCCGCGTGGATCTGGGCGAGGCCGAGGATGCGCTGCCGCTGGTCGATCGCGAGCAGCACCATGGTCCGCGCGTAGTCGATCTGCGTCAGGCGGGCGATGAAGGGCCGGGGCACCTCCTTCACCGGCGTGAAGAAGCGCTGGCGGAGATCGTCCGGCGCGACCGCCCGGAAGAAGGCCGCGACCTGGGGCTCGTCTTCCGGCCGCACGGGACGCACCAGCACCTCTGAGCCGTCCGCAAGGGTCAGACCGGTCTCGAACTCCTTGGGGTAGGGCCGAATGGCGAGGCGCAGGTTCGCCGGCCCCGCGCGGCGGTTGCGGGGCGCGAGGCGGACGCGGATACGGGCGTCGAGCGCGACCGCGCCCTGCGGCGTCACCATCAGCGGGTTGACGTCGAGCTCGGCGATCTCCGGCATGTCGGCGGCGAGCTGCGCGAGCTTCACCAGCGTCTGCGCCACCGCGTCGACGTTCGCGGCCGGCGCGCCGTCGTAACCCGCGAGCACGGTCCCGACACGGGTGCGGCCGATGAGTTCGCGGGCGAGTCCATGGTGCAGCGGAGGCAGGGCGAGGGCGACGTCACGGACGATCTCCACCGCGCCTCCGCCCGCGCCGAAGGCCACGACGGGGCCGAAGGTCGGATCGTCGAACAGGCCCGCGAAGGTCTCGACGCCGTCGTCGGGCCGCACGTGGGGCTGCACCAGAAGCCCCTCGATGCGCGCTTGCGGCGCGCGCGCGGCGACGCGGGAGAGCATGGCCCTGGCCGCCTCCTCGACGGCCTCCGCCGTGTCGAGCGCGAGCCTGACGCCGCCCACGGCCGATTTGTGCGAGAGGTCCGGCGAGACGATCTTGATCACCGCGGCGCTTCCCGCGCGGATGAAACCGCGCGCGACCTCCGCCGCGGCCTCGGGCGTGTCCACCACGGCATGCGGCAGCACAGGGATCTCGTAGGCCCGCAGCACCTCCGCGACGTCGGTGGGCGACAGCCACTCGCGCGCCGTGTTGAGCGCGTCGTCCATCGCGGCGCGGGCGCGGGCAGGGTCGGGCGTGAAGCTCTCTGGGGCGGAGGGCGGGGTCTCCACCAGCGCCGCCTGCGCCTCGACGTGGCGGACGAGGTGCATCAGGCCGGCGAGCGCGCTTTCCGGGGTGCGGAAGAACGGCACGTGCGCCGCTTCCAGAATCCGCCGCGGCGCGGTCTCAGAGCCCATGAAGGCGGCGAACACCGGCTTCGGCGGGTAGGTGCGCCCCCGGGCGCGGCCCGAGGCCGCGGCGATGGCGTGGGCGCAAGGCGCGGCCTCCGACAGCATGGTCGGCGCGTGGATGGCGACCACCGCGTCGACCTGGGCGTCGGCCAGCGCCGCAGCCACCGCGGCCTCGTAGCGCTCAGGCGTCGCGTCGCCCGCGAGGTCGATCGGATTGGCGCGCGACCAGTCGGGCGGCAGCGCCGCGTCGAGCGCGTCGATAGTCGCGTCGGACAGTTGGGCCGGTCTGCCGCCCAGATCGATCAGCCGGTCGACCGCGAGCACGCCAAGGCCGCCGCCGTTGGTGACGATCGCGATCCTCTTGCCCGATGTCGGGGCGACATGCGCGAGGGTTTCGATCGCCGCGAACAGATCCGCGAGGTCGGCGACGCGCAGCAGGCCGGCGCGGCGGAAGGCGGCGTCGTAGACCGCGTCGGAGGTCGCGAGCGCCCCGCTGTGGGTCGCCGCGGCGCGGGCGCCGGCCGCGTGCCGGCCGCCCTTGATGACGACAACCGGCTTGGCGCGGGCGGCGGCGCGGGCGGCCGAGAGGAAGCGCGGCGCGTCCGACACCGCGTTCAGATACATCACGATCGCCCGCGTGCGGCGATCGATCGCGAAATGGTCGAGCAGGTCGTCGACATCGACGTCCGCCATGTCCCCGAACGACACGATCCCCGAGAAGCCGATCTCGCGGGCGGTCGCCCACTCGATGGTGGAGGAGACGAACCCGCCGGACTGGGAGAGCAGCGCGAGGTCGCCGGCGAGCGCCTGCGGCGCGAAGCTGGCGTTGAGCTTCACGTGCGGGCTGAGCACGCCGAGGCAACCCGGCCCGATCAGCCGCATGCCGTGCCTGCGCGCCGCCTGTTCGGCGTGATCCCTGAGCGAGCCCGGCCCTCGGCCGAGGCCCTTGGTGATCACGGCCGCCGCCCGCGCCCCGGCGGCGCCCGCGGCGTCGATCACGCCCGCGATGGTGGGCGGCGGCGTGGTGACGACGATCAGGTCCGGCGGTTCGGGAAGGCTTGCGAAATCGGGCGAGGCCTGGACGCCGTCGAGCTCTGCGTAATCTGGATTGACCAGCCGCAGCGGGCCCTTGAAGCCGCCGTTCCGCAGGTTCTGCAGCACCGCCCGCCCGACGCTGCCCGGCCGCGGGCTTCCGCCGACGAGGACGACGGAGCGGGGCGCGAACACGGCGTCGAGGTTGCGGGTCGACATGACGTTCCGGTTGAAGCCCGATCCGGCGCTGTCCGCAAGCACGATAGGCTGCGCTCGTTAAGGAGCGCGATGCGGCTCAGGCGAAGTTCGTTCTTCGAGAGGCCTCGCTTGCGCGAGGCTCCCCAGCATGAGGAGGTCTTTCGATTCGCCTCAAGGCGCCTCACCCCGCCTCCTCATTCACCCCCCACCTCCTCATGATGAGGAGCGCCGCAGGCGCTCTGGAAGCACGCACGTCGGCGGAGAGCGTCGACCGTCAGGGCTGCGTCTGCGAGGGCGGGTCGCTTGCGGGAAAACTTTCGTCCAGCGCCTCGTCGAGCTTGTCCTCGGCGTCGTCGGGCTTCGGGTCCGGCCGGACCAGTTCAGCCGGATGCGCGGGCTTCGGCTCGGGCGGCGTCGGCGCGCCGCTCTCCGGGGCTTGCGGATCGAGCGCGAGCGTGTCGCCGACCCGCGGCTCGGCGGGCGTAGAGCCGGCCGGGACGGGCTCGGCGTCGAGCTTAGCGTCGTCGGCGACGTGCGCCGGGTCGATCAACACGATGTGCAGCCGCCGCGGACCGTGCGCGCCCATGAGAAGAATCTGCTCGATGTCCGCTGAGCGGGACGGACCTGTGATCCAGTTCACGGTGCGGGGCATGACGCCCGCGCCGTAGCGCTCGCGCACCTGTCCCCAGACGTCCTCGTAGGTCGCGGCCACGTCGGCGGCCTCGAGCACCACGATGTGGTTGTCCGGCAGGAAGTTCAGCGTGGTCGGGTTTTCGGGACCGGAGGCCATGATCAGAGTGCCGGTTTCCGCGACGCCGGCGAAGGCGGCGCTCACGCCGGCGGCGTCGTCGCCGAAGGACCGGCCCTCCGTCACCGTCAACGTCGTCTGGCCCCAAGGCAGCTCGGCGAGGCGAGGGTCCGCGCCGCGCCGGATCTCCGGCGCCAGGTTGTGGGCGCGGAGGAAGGCCGCGATCGCGGCCGGCGCCTGGGCGGCCGAGGAGACCGTCGAGACCGTGGCGGCCGAAGCCTCAGCCATCTCCACGAACAGCCGGACGCGCTCGGCAGGCGACTTCGACGTCGCCCGCGCCGGCAGCACGCCGGAGGGATGGACCTTCAGCCGCTCCGCCACCGCGAAGCGCCGCGGCGCCTCCTGGCCGGTGACGCCGAGCGAGCGGCGGATGGTGGCGAGAACCTGCTCGCGGGCGCTCAGGGACGGGGTCTCGGTCATGCGCGCTTGTCCTGCTGCGCCTTCCAGCGAGCCTGAAACGTCTTGCCCTCCGGCGCGGGGAAGTCGCGGTAGGCGGTCCAGCCTCCGGCGAGGGGAAGTTTGGCGAAGCGGCCCTTGTTCCGGCCGAGCAGCGACAGCGTCGTCATCGCCGCGCGGGTCGCGAGCCGGTAGAGCGCCGGCCGCCGCGCGAAGAAGCCCCAGGCCTTCAGGCCGTAGCGCACAGGGGCGGGGGAGAGGTTCCGCTCGAACTCGCGCTCCCGCCAGTGCCGCATCAGCTTCGGCAACGGGATGCGCACCGGGCACACGCTCTCGCAGCGGCCGCAGAAGGTGGAGGCGTTGGGGAGGTGGCCGGCCTTGTCCACGCCGATCAGCGAGGGCGACAGCACGGCGCCCATGGGACCGGGATAGACCCACCCGTACGCGTGGCCGCCGACCGCATGATAGACCGGGCAGTGGTTCATGCAGGCGCCGCAGCGGATGCAGCGGAGCATCTCCTGGAACTCGCCGCCGAGCATCGAGGAGCGGCCGTTGTCGAGCAGCACCACGTGGTACTCGCCTGGGCCGTCGACGTCGTCCGGCCGGCGCGGGCCGGTGGAGAAGGTGGTGTAGACCGACATCTCTTGGCCTGTGGCGGAGCGCGCCAGCACCCGCAGCATCTGGCTGACGTCGTCGAGCGTCGGCACCAGCTTTTCGAGCGAGGCCAGCACGATGTGGACCTTCGGCAAGGTCTGCGTGAGATCGCCGTTTCCCTCGTTGGTCACGATGATCGAGGTGCCGGTCTCCGCCACCAGGAAGTTCGCGCCGGTGATCCCGACGTCGGCCGCCAGGAAGCGCTTGCGCAGCACGCCGCGCGCCTCGGCCAGCAGCGATTCCGGCGCCTGGAGGTCGCGATCGTCCGGCAGGTCGGTGTGGACGCGGCGGAAATCGGCCTCGACCTGGTCGCGGTTGAGATGGACGGCGGGCGCGATGATGTGGCTGGGCGTCTCGCCGCGCAGCTGGATGATGTACTCGCCGAGGTCGGTCTCGACCGCGGCCATGCCGGCGGCCTCCAGATGGGTGTTCAGGTCGATCTCCTCGGAGATCATCGACTTGCCCTTGGTCACGACCTTCGCGCCGACCCGGCGGCAGATGTCGAGCACGATCTTCGAGGCGTCGGCTGCGGTGGGCGCGAAATGCACCTGGCCGCCGGCGGCGGCGACCCTGGCCTCATAGGCCTCGAGGTAGAGGTCGAGGTGGGCGAGCGTGTGGTTCTTGATGTCGCGCGCCGAGTCCCGCAGCGCCTCGAACTCCGGCAGCTTGTCGGCGACCTTCTTGCGCTTGCCGATGAAGCCCTTCTCGACGTTGGTCAGCGCGCGCTGCAGCGCCTCGTCGGAGAGCGCCTCGTGCGCGTTGGCCTTGAAGGCGGGGGAGGTGACATGGAGGGTCATAGGATCACACCTTCTCCGCCGGCTCGCCGATCGCGGGCTCGTCGGTCATGCCGGCGAGCACCTCGGCGACGTGGCGGGCCTTCACCTCTCGCCCCTGGCGTTGGAGCTTGCCGGCCATGTTCATCAGGCAGCCGAGGTCGCCCGCGAGCAGGGTGCCGGCCTCGGAGGCCCAGACGTTCTCGGCCTTCTTGGCGACGATCGCGTCGGAGATCTCGCCGTACTTCACCGCGAAGGTGCCGCCGAAACCGCAGCACACGTCGGGATCGCGCATCTCGGAGATGGAAAGGCCGTCGACGCTCTCCAGCAGCTTTCGCGGCTGGGTCTTCACCCCGAGCTCGCGCAGGCCGGAGCAGCTGTCGTGATAGGTGACGGAGCCGTCGAACCGAGCCTCGACCGAGGTCACGCCGCGCACGTCCACAAGGAACGAGACCAGCTCGTGCACCTTCGCGGAGAACGCCGCGGCCCGCCGGGCGAGGTCGGGCTCGCCCTCGAACAGCTCAGGCACGTGCTTCTTCAACATGCCAGCGCAGGAGCCGGAGGGCGCGACCACATAGTCGACGCCCTGGAAGGCGTCCATGACCTGAAGCGCGAGCGCCCGCGAGGTCGCACGGTCGCCGGAGTTGAACGCCGGCTGGCCGCAGCAGGTCTGCGACGGGACCACGACCTCGCAGCCGGCGTCCTCGATCAGCTTCGCCGCGGCGAAGCCCACGGAGGGACGAATGAGATCGACGAGACAGGTCGCGAACAGGCCGACGCGGGGCTTCGTATCAAACATCGTCGCCACTTGAAACGACTCCAGGGACGCGAACAAATGTAAAGCGGACGAACCGGATGGCGACCATGGGCCATCGGCGGCGGCTGGCGCAAGGGCGCATGGCGGGCCTCCGAAAGTCGAACGACCCAATCCGCCTTATGGGCGCATATGAAGAAAGCGCGTTCGGCGGCCGCGGCCGGCGCGTCGACGAAGAACAGCGGCGAGGGAGACCGAACGTCCATGAGCGGCATCGCATTGCTCGCCCCAGATCCTGCGATCCTCGCCCGGCGCGACGCCATCGTCGCCGGACTGCGGGCGATCGTGCCGGGCGAGGGCGTCATCGTCTCGGAGGACGAGCGTCGGGCCTTCGAAAGCGACGCGCTTACCGCCTACCGCCGCGTGCCCATGGTGGTCGTGCTGCCGTCGACCACGAAACAGGTGGCCGAGGTGCTGGCCTTCTGCAGCCGCGAGGGCGTGCCGGTGATCCCCCGGGGCGCCGGCACCTCGCTCGCCGGCGGCGCGCTGCCGCAGGAGGACGCCGTCGTGCTCGGCGTCGCCAAGATGTCGAAGGTGCTCGACGTCGATCTCGCCAACCGCACCGTGCGCGTGCAGACCGGCGTCACCAACCTCGGCGTCTCCGCCGCCATCGCGCATGAGGGCTTCTTCTACGCCCCGGACCCGTCCTCGCAGCTCGCCTGCACGATCGCCGGCAACGTCGCGATGAACTCAGGCGGCGCGCACTGCCTGAAGTACGGCGTGACCACCAACAACCTCCTCGGCGTCACCTTCGTCACGCTTCAAGGCGAGATCGTCGAGATCGGCGGCGACGCGCTCGACGCGCCCGGCCTCGACATGCTGGGCCTGATCTGCGGCTCCGAGGGGCAGTTCGGCGTCGTCACCGAGGCGACGCTCCGCATCCTGCCGCTGGCCGAGGGCGCGCGGCCCATCCTGTTCGGCTTTCCCTCGCCCGAAGCCGCCGGCGCCTGCGTCGCGGCGGTGCTGGGCGCCGGCATCGTGCCGGTCGCGATCGAGTACATGGACAAGCTCGCGATCGACATCTGCGAGGACTTCGCCAAGGCGGGCTACCCGCGCGACGTCGGCGCCATGCTGATTGTTGAGGTCGAGGGCTCCGCCGCCGAGATCGACGAGCAGCTCGCCCGCATCGGCGCGATCGCCGAGACGCACGGCGCGACCTACGCGCGGCAGGCCAAGACGCCGGCCGAAGCCGCCGCGATCTGGAAAGGCCGCAAGTCCGCCTTCGGCGCCATGGGCCGCGTGTCGGACTACATCTGCATGGACGGCACCATCCCGACTGGAAAGCTGCCCGAGGTGCTCACCCGCATCGGCGAGATCTGCGAGGCCCAGGGGCTCAAGGTCGCCAACATCTTCCACGCCGGCGACGGCAACCTGCATCCGCTGGTGCTCTACGACATGAACGACCCTGTTTCGCTCTCAAAGGCCGAAAAGGCAGGCGAGGACATCCTCCTCGCCTGCGTGGAGGCCGGCGGGTGCCTCACCGGCGAGCACGGCGTCGGCATCGAGAAGCGCGACCTGATGACGGCGCAGTTCACCCGCATCGAGCTGATGCAGCAGATGCGCGTGAAGTCGGTCTTCGATCCCGCCTGGCTGCTTAACCCCGCCAAGGTGTTCCCGCTGGAGAACCGCATCGCGAAGGCGGCGGCGTGAGCGAGACCGTCTCTCCCTTCGACGAAGCCGGCATCGAGGCGACCATCCGCGAGGCCGTCGACGCCAAGACGCCCATCCTCATCCGCGGCGCCGGCAGCCGTTCGGGGCTGGGGCGGCCGGTGCAGGCAGGGATCACGCTCTCCACCGAGCGCCTCACCGGCGTCACGCTGCTGGAGCCGTCGGAACTTGTGGTCTCGGCCAAGGCCGGCACCCCGGTTGCGGAGGTCGAGGCGGAGCTCGCCCGCGTGGGCCAGCGGTTGGCGTTCGAGCCTCTGGACCACCGGGCGCTCTATGGAACGGCGTCGGAGCCCACGATCGGCGGGCTTGTCGCGACCAACGCGTCGGGCCCGCGGCGCGTCATCGCCGGCGCGGCGCGCGACGCGCTCATCGGCGTGCGGCTGACGACGGGCCGCGCCGAGACCATCCGCTCCGGCGGCCGGGTCATGAAGAACGTTACGGGCTACGACCTCGTGAAGTTCGCCTGCGGCTCCCACGGCGTGCTCGGCGTCGTCACCGAAGCGACCTTCAAGACGCTGCCGATCGCCGAGACCGAGGCGACGCTGGTGCTCGAAGGGCTCGACGACGCCCATGGCGTGGCGGCGCTCTGCGCGGCGATGGGGACGCCGTTCGAGGTGTCCGGCGCGGCGCATCTGCCGGCGCTGAACGGCGCGCCGTCGCGCACCTGCCTGAGGCTCGAGAACTTCGAGAGCCAGGTGGCCTATCGCGCCGGACAGCTTGCCAGCCGGCTCAAAAGTTTTGGGACGGCGTCCCGGCTCGACGCCGATGCGTCGCGCGCGCTCTGGCGCGAGATCGGCGCGGCCGCGTCGCTGCTCGGATCACCTGAGCGGGCGGTATGGCGCATCTCGGTCGCGCCGACGCGGGGGCCTGCCGTCGTCGCGAGGCTGGGACCGCTCGCCGAAGCTCATGTCTATGACTGGAGCGGCGGGCTGATCTGGGTCGCGACCTCGGCGGCGGGCGACGCCGGCGCGTCGACGCTCCGCCCGATCGTGCGCGAGGCGCGCGGTCACGCGACGCTGGTGCGCGCCCCGGAGGCGGTGCGGGCCGCCGTCGACGTGTTCGAGCCTGAGGCGCCCGCGCTGGCGCGCCTCACCGCCGGCCTCAGGGCGAGCTTCGATCCCGCCGGCGTGCTGAATCCGGGGCGGATGCATGCCCGCTGAAGCGAGCGTCCCGACGCGAGCGGCAGGCTTCAGCGCCGTTCGGGCCGGCGTCGCGATCGCGCTGGTCGCGGGGTTTGCGGCGACGCTGCTCGCCATGGGCCGGCCGGCGATCTGCCCCTGCGGGACGGTCGAACTCTGGCACGGCGCGGCGAACGACGCCGGCACCTCCCAGCACGTCGCGGACTGGTACTCGCTCAGCCACGTGATCCACGGCTTCCTGTTCTACGGGCTGGCCGTTCTTGTCGGCCGCCTGCGCGGACGGCCGCTCGCCCTCATGACGGCGCTCGTCGCGGCCGTCGCGGTCGAGGGGCTTTGGGAGCTGCTGGAGAACTCGCCGATCATCATCGAGCGCTACCGCGAGGGGACCGTCTCCGACGCCTTCGCCGGCGACAGCGTGCTGAACTCGATCGCAGACATCGGCTTCATGGCGCTCGGCTTCACGATCGCGCGGCTCGCGCCTACCTGGACGATCGTCGTCGCCGCCCTCGCGATGGAGCTGATCGCGCTCTATGTGATCCGCGACAACCTCACCCTCAACGTCATCATGATCCTGCACCCGATCGACGCGATCCGGGATTGGCAGGCGATGCGCGGTTAAGGCCTACACGCATGCAAACCTCCTTCGCCCCCGAGCGCCTGAGCGCGGATCCGCAGCTCGCCTCGTCCGAGAAGATCCTGCGCACCTGCGTGCACTGCGGGTTCTGCACCGCGACCTGCCCCACCTACGTGCTGCTGGGGGACGAGCTCGATTCCCCGCGCGGCCGGATCTACCTGATCAAGGAGATGCTGGAGGCGGACAAGCCGGCGACCGAGGAGGTCGTGCGCCATGTGGACCGCTGTCTTTCCTGCCTCTCTTGCATGACGACGTGCCCGTCCGGCGTGAACTACATGCATCTCGTCGACCACGCCCGCGCGCACATCGAGAAGACCTACCGGCGCCCCTTGCCCGACCGCGTCCTGCGCGCGGTGCTGGCGGCCGTGCTGCCCTATCCCGGCCGGTTCCGGCTGGCGCTCGCAGGCGCCGTCTTCGCCAAGCCCTTTGCGGCGCTGCTTGCGCGCGTTCCCGGCCTGAAAAGCGTCAGCGCGATGCTGGCGCTTGCGCCGGCGACGTCCGAGCCGCGGTCGGCCTATGAGGGGCCCGGCGTGTTTCCGGCGGCGGGCGAGCGAAAGGCGCGCGTCGTCCTGCTGCAGGGCTGCGCCCAGCAGGTGCTGGAGCCCTCGATCAACGACGCGACGATCCGCCTGCTCACCCGCTTCGGCGTCGAGGTGGTGCACGTCGAAGGCGAGGGGTGCTGCGGCTCGCTGGTCCACCACATGGGCCGCGAAGAGGAGAGCCTCGTGAGCGCGCGGCGCAACGTCGACGCCTGGACGAAGACGATCGAGGCCGGCGGCCTCGACGCGATCGTGGTGACCACCTCGGGCTGCGGCACCACGATCAAGGACTACGGCTTCATGCTGCGCGAGGATCCGGCCTACGCCGAGAAGGCCGCGCGGGTGTCGGCGCTCGCCAAGGACATCTCCGAGGTGCTCGCCACGCTGCCGCTGACGCCCGTGCGCGAGACGGGCCAGACGGTCGCCTACCATGCGGCCTGCTCGATCCAGCATGGCCAGCAGATCAAGGAGGAGCCGAAGGACGTGCTGCGCGCGCTCGGCTTCGTGGTGAAGGAGCCGGCGGAGGGGCACCTCTGCTGCGGCTCGGCTGGCACCTACAACATTCTCCAGCCCGAGATCGCGACGCGCTTGCGCGACCGAAAAGCCGCAAACCTCGCCCGCACCGGCGCGGATGTGATCGCCGCCGGCAACATCGGATGCCTCACCCAGATCCGCTCCGGCCTGCCGACGCCCTGCGTCCACACGGTGGAGCTCGCGGACTGGGCGACCGGCGGTCCGCTGCCGGCGCCGCTGCACGGCAGGGGCTTCGAGCGGCGGCCGGAGGCGGCGGCTTAGGCGCGTCTCAGCCCGCTCGTCCTGTTCTATTGGGAGCTCGATTTCCGTGTCGGACCCGCGCGCGGGCCGACCTGCGACAAGGCGCCGCCTAGGATCGGCGCTTCGTCAAACAATCGACACGACGAAAACTGGAACCCGCCACAACCAATCACCAGCTTCGGCGTTGTTGGGGTTTGGGATCTCGGGAGGGTTCCGCCATGAACGCCGAAGAACGCAAGCTGATCGCCGACCTGTTCGACCGGGTCAGGAGCGCTGAGACGGCCTACCGCGATCCTGAGGCCGAAGCCTTCATCGCCGAGCAGGTCGCGCGTCAGCCGCACGCGCCCTACGCCATGGCGCAGACCATCGTGATGCAAAACCAGGGCCTCGAAGCCGCCCAGCGCAGGATCGAGGCGCTGGAGCGCGAGCTGGAGGCGGCGCAGCCGGAGCCCGAGCGCGCCGCGCCCTCGCCTTGGGGGCCCCGCGCTGCGGCGGCCACCGGCGGCGGCCTCTTCGGCGGCCTGTTCGGCGGCGGAGACCGTGCGCGCGAGTCGGAGCCGCTCAACTACGGCCAGCGCCCCGCTTACGACCGCCAGCCCTATGCCCAGCCGGGCTATGGCCGGGATCCTTACGCTCAGCCGGGTCTCGGACAGCAGGCCCAGCCGTCGCGCGGCGGCGGCTTTCTGAGCGGGGCGCTGCAGACGGCGGCCGGCGTCGCCGGCGGTGCGCTGCTGTTCTCAGGGATCCAGTCGATGTTCGGCGGCCACGAGGCGCAGGCCGCCGCAGCGGAGCCCGCCAAGATCGCGGAGACGCCGACGTCGGACGCAACCGCTGACGACCACGCCTCGAACGCCGACGGTGGGGGGTGGTTTTCTGGGATGACCGGCGCGGACGACGCTGGCGCCGGGGACGATTTCTCCGACGACGACTGGGCCTGACCCAACCGATTGCTGAGGGGCATCACCGCGACCGGCGCCGCCGGTCGCCATTACAGGAGTTCAGCCATGGCCGCTGAACGTGATTTCGACACTCTGACCATCATCCGGCCATCCCACCTCGACGGCGCCGAGCCGCAGCGCGCCGTCGCGGCCTCGCCGGAGACCGATCTCGACGACGGCGAAACCGAGGTGGAGGATTCCGGAACCGGCTCGTTCCTCGACCGGTTCGTTCCGCCGACGTCCGGCCGCCGCTGACCAGTCCCGGGCGGACGTCAATAAAAACCCCGCACGGCTGACCGTGCGGGGTTTTTGAATGCGTTAGGACGCGCCGCTTACGGGTGGCGGCGGCCGCCCGCGGCGGAGGCGACGATGCTCTCGATCGCCCGCTGCGTGTAGGGCTTGGGGATGAAGGCGACGTCCCGCAGCGTCTCGGGACAGTCGTCCTGCATCGCGCCGGAGACGAAGGCGAAGGGCAGCTTGCTGCTGCGCAGGCTCTCCGCGAACTCGTAGGACTTGCCGTCCACCACGTCGATGTCGAGCAGCGCGAGGTCGAAGCCGCCCGTCAGCGCCTTGCGCGCCTGCGCAATCGAGCGGCAGGCGGTCACTTCGGCGTCGGTCCAGCAGCACACGATCGTCTCGAGATCGAGGGCGAGGATAGCGTCGTCTTCAAGGATGAGAACGCGAAAGGGCGCCATGACAGGTACTCCGGCGGTACAAAGCTCCCGCACCAAACGCGCGACGGGCCATTCGGTTTCATGGTCGACCGAACGTAAATGGCCGATGCCGTTTTTTTCCGACATCGGCCGCAACTTAATGTTTTCTAAAGGTTATTGAGCCCGGTCAGATCACCTTGACGGTGGTGCCGACACCCACCCGATCATAGAGGTCGGTCACGTCCTCGTTGGTCATCCGGATGCACCCCGAGGAGACGGCGTGGCCGATCGTCCAAGGCTCGTTGGAGCCGTGGATGCGATAGAGCGTCGAGCCGAGGTAGAGCGCGCGGGCGCCCAGCGGGTTGTTCGGTCCGCCGGCCATGAACACCGGGAGCTCCGGCCGACGCTGGCGCATCTCCGCCGGCGGGCGCCAATCCGGCCATTCCTTCTTCTGCGAGATCGTCTCCGTGCCCCTCCAGCCGAAGCCTTCCTTGCCCACGCCGACGCCGTAGCGGACCGCCGTGCCGTCGGCCTGCACGAGGTAGAGGTAGCGGCTCTTGGTGTCGATCAGGATTGAGCCCGCCGGCTCCGGCCCATTGAACGGCACCGTCGTGCGGGCGAACTTCGGGTCGACGCTGCGGCGGACCGCGCTTCCGGCGCCGGCGGCCGAAGGCGGCCCGGCGAGCCGCTGGCGCGGAGCCACGTAGCGCGGATTGTCCTCCGCGTAGGGATCGTTGAAATCGTCGTCGAGGTAGTCGTAGCGCTGGTAGGTGGGCGCGCGGACCGCCCGGCGTTCGCCATAGCGGTCGTAGCCGCCGTCGAGCGCCATCCGACCGCGGCGCGTTTCCGCCTCCCGCTCGCGCTGCGTCGGCACCCGGCGGACGCGATAGGACGGCGCGTCGTCGTCCCCGAAGATCTCCTCGATGAAGCCGCCGCCGAGGTTGCGGCGCGACTCCATCGGGCGAACGTAGCGCGGGGCTTCGTCGTCGTAGTAGCGGCGCTCGATCACGACGCTGCGCTCGCCCCGCGGCACGTAGTCCGGGGCTTCGATCACGCGGGACTGGGCGAGGGCCGGGGCGGCGGGAGCCACGCCGAGCGCCCCGAAAGCGACGGCGAGCGACGCTGCTGTGCGGGAGAACACGGGACTTCTACTCCTCGAAAGATGGCGGCGGCCTTCTGCCGGCCCGCCTTCGACGGGCATTACAGGCACAAACCGCCTTACGCGACGTGAACGAGTCCGTGAGACTTCGGGCCGAACCATGGCGAAACCAGTCCCGGCGTCGTTCGCCTCGCACAAAAGTGCGCGGTGGAAGAGACATACGCGCCGAGCGCGCCCGACCTGCGGCTCGCCTTGTGAGCGCCGACGCCCCATGACAGAACGGCCGCGGGTCGATCCGCGGCCGAACGCAGGGAACGACGAGGGTCTATGACGGACGTGCTGATCCGCGAGGCGACCGACGCCGATGGGCCGGCGCTCGGCGATTTGATCGCGAGCGTCTTCGCCGAACTCGAGGGCAAGGCCTTCGACGCCGAGGCGATACCGGGGCTCGACCGGCCGGCCAGTTATTACGCCGAGCGCGGCGGCCGGATGTGGGTCATGGCGTCGGGCGAGGCGATCCTCGGCGCCTTGGCGCTCGAGGCGCATCACCGGCCGAACGAGTTCGAGATCGACAAGCTTTACTTCGCGAAAGAAACGCGGGGGCAGGGCTTCGCCGCTGCGCTCCTCGCCGGGGCGGAAGCCTTCGCGGCCGCGTCCGGCGGGGGGCGGCTGTCCCTGTGGATGGATTCCCGCTTCGAAGAAGGCCGCGCGTTCTGCGAGCGCCACGGCTTCCTGCGGCTACCAGGCGTGAGGGCACTGCACGACGCCAACGGCACGCTTCAGCATCACTACGCGCGGGACGTCGCCGAGCTTTGAAACGAACGCGGCCCGCCGTCAGCTCACGGCGCGGCGGAGCTCGCCCAGTCGGCGCCGCGTCACCTGCCAGGAGCCGAAGCCGAGCCGCGATTCCATCTGGTCCTGCGCGGAGCGCCAAAGCGGGAGCGCGGCGTCGAGCGCGGCGCGGCCCTGCGGGGTCAGCGTAGGCTTCTGGCGACCGTTCGCCCCCTTCAACGGGGCGACGAAGCCGTCCTTGCGCAGCAGCTGCAGGTTTCGCACGAGCGTGGTGCGCTCGATCTCCAGACGGTCGGCGAGATCGGTGATCGATCCAGCCTCATCCGCCTCGATCGCGGCGAGCAACACAAACTGGGTGCCCTTCAGCCCCGCGGGGCGCAAGGCGTCGTCGTAGAACCGCGTCACCGCTCGCGCCGCCATGCGCGTGTGCGAGCAGGCGCAGAGATTGTGGATATCCAGAATCTGTTCGCGTGTCGCCATGCCGTGAGGATCATCCGAAAGCCTTGGAGAATCAAGCCGTCGGCGCGTCGCCGGTGGCGGTCGCTTCTCCCTGACGCGGCCGCTCGTCGGCCCCAGCTCAGGCGCTCGGCGCGGAGCCGGCCCACCCCTCGGCGCGAGACCCGATTTTTTGCATGGCGGCTGCGCGTCCTGGCCTTGACACGCCTAGAGACCGTTCGTATCTCGCAGCCCGTTGGCACTCCCCGTATAAGAGTGCTAACAACGGGAACGCACGGCGTCCCGTGTCAGCTTTTATGGATCGCGAAGCGTCTGCGCACGCGCTCGAGAGGATATTCACCCATGGCATTTCGTCCGCTGCACGACCGCGTGGTCGTCCGCCGCCTGACCGCCGAAGAGAAGAGCAAGGGCGGCATCATCATCCCGGATACCGCCAAGGAAAAGCCGCAGGAAGGCGAAGTCGTCGCCGTGGGCCCCGGCGCCCGTGACGAGGCCGGCAAGGTGGTGACGCTCGACGTGAAGTCCGGCGACAAGATCCTGTTCGGCAAATGGTCGGGCACCGAGGTCAAGATCGACGGCGAAGACCTGCTCATCATGAAGGAGTCGGACATCCTCGGCGTCATCGCCTGAGGTTGCCGGCTTTTATCTATCCGCCCGGCGAGGCCTGACGCGCGTCCGCGCGTCGCGGCGAGCGGGGACGTCCTGAAACATTCGCTCAAAGGAGCAATCACATGGCTGCGAAAGACGTACGTTTTTCCGCTGACGCTCGCGACAAGATGCTGCGCGGCGTCGACATTCTCGCCAACGCGGTGAAGGTCACGCTCGGCCCCAAGGGTCGTAACGTCGTGATCGAGAAGTCCTTCGGCGCTCCGCGCATCACCAAGGACGGCGTGACCGTCGCGAAGGAAATCGAGCTCGAGGACAAGTTCGAGAACATGGGCGCGCAGATGGTGCGCGAAGTGGCCTCGAAGACCAACGACCTCGCCGGCGACGGCACCACCACTGCGACCGTGCTCGCCCAGGCGATCGTCCGCGAGGGCGCCAAGTCGGTGGCCGCCGGCATGAACCCGATGGATCTCAAGCGCGGCGTCGATCTCGCCGTCTCGAAGGTCATCGAGCACCTCAAGGCTTCGTCCAAGAAGATCGCCACCTCCGCCGAGGTCGCGCAGGTCGGCACGATCTCCGCGAACGGCGACAAGGAAGTGGGCGAGATGATCGCTCACGCCATGCAGAAGGTCGGCAACGAGGGCGTCATCACGGTTGAGGAAGCCAAGAGCTTCGAGACCGAGCTCGAAGTCGTCGAGGGCATGCAGTTCGACCGCGGCTACCTCAGCCCCTACTTCATCACCAACGCCGAGAAGATGATCGCGGACCTCGAGGACCCCTACATCCTCATCCACGAGAAGAAGCTCTCCGGCCTGCAGGCGATCCTGCCGGTGCTCGAGTCGGTCGTGCAGTCGGGCAAGCCGCTCGTCATCATCGCCGAGGACATCGAGGGCGAGGCGCTTGCCACCCTCGTCGTGAACAAGCTCCGTGGCGGCCTCAAGGTCGCGGCTGTGAAGGCTCCGGGCTTCGGCGATCGCCGCAAGGCGATGCTCGAGGACATCGCGATCCTGACCAACGGTCAGGTCATCTCCGAGGACCTCGGCATCAAGCTCGAGAACGTGACCCTCGACATGCTCGGCCGCGCCAAGAAGGTGACGCTCGAGAAGGAGAAGACCACGATCGTCGACGGCGCTGGCGAGAAGGACGCGATCGAGGGCCGCGTCGCCCAGATCAAGGCCCAGATCGAAGAGACCACCTCCGACTACGACCGTGAGAAGCTCCAGGAGCGTCTCGCCAAGCTCGCTGGCGGCGTCGCGGTCATCCGCGTCGGCGGCGCGACCGAGATCGAAGTCAAGGAGAAGAAGGACCGCATCGACGACGCCCTCAACGCCACCCGCGCGGCGGTCGAGGAAGGCATCGTGCCGGGCGGCGGCGTCGCCCTGCTGCGCGCCAAGACCTCGATCCGCGACATCAAGAACGACAACCCGGACATCCAGGCCGGCTTCAACATCGTTCTGAAGGCGCTTGAGGCTCCGATCCGTCAGATCGCCGCCAACGCGGGCGTCGAAGGTTCGATCGTCGTCGGCAAGCTGCTCGAGACCGACAACGCGACGTCGGGCTTCAACGCCCAGACGGAAGAGTACGTCGACATGATCCAGGCTGGCATCGTGGACCCGACCAAGGTCGTGCGCACCGCCCTCCAGGACGCGGCGTCGGTCGCGGCTCTGCTCATCACCACCGAGGCGATGATCGCCGAGCTTCCGAAGAAGGACAGCGGCGGCGGCATGCCGGGCGGCATGGGCGGCGGCGGCATGGGCGGCATGGACTTCTGAGGACGTCCGCTCCATCTGAACGCTGAACTGAGAGAGGCCCCGGAGCGATCCGGGGCCTCTCTTGTTTCAAGGGTGGCTGCGGGGGCGACCAGGCGCGTTGCGCGACCCTCTTACTTCTCAGCGGGCCGAGGCGGATTTGCCCGTGGCGACGTCAGTGACGGACCCGTCCTCAAGGCTGATGCGGTAGATCTCCCTCACGACATTGCCGGAAAACTGAAGCTCCACGATCGACACCGTCTTCAGCGTCACGGGAAACCCGTCGGGAAGGACCGTGTTGAACTCCGCCGCCAGCGCGTCCATCGGCGCCTGGAACTTGGCGAAGGGCTCCATGCTGTAGACAAGCGTGTTGTGGGGGTTGTGGGACGTGGTCGCCTTGCCGTCCTTCATGACGTTGACGCCGCTGACCCCGACCGTCTTCACCAGTTCTTTCCCGGCGTCGCCCATGGCCGCGTAGACCGGTCCGGTGACGCGCGGCAGCGGGCCGTCGCGCAGGGGAGCCAAGGCCGCGGTGGCGACCACGTTGTAGGCCATCATGTCGTCGTAGCCCTTGCCCTCTTTGACCACGCCGAGATCGAGCCACCACGGACGGCCCGCGCCCTTTGCGGCTTCGGTCGTGTAGAACTTCTTCATGGTGATCGCGAGCGGCGCCGGCGGCTTCGGCAGCGCCTTCAGCATCGCCGCCGGCGTTGCAGGGTCGGCGTTGTGTATGTGCACGACTGTGATGTGGGGAATGTTCTTAAGCTCGGCTTCCGCCGAGAGGCCAAGCGCGACGAGCCTGTCCTTCAGCGGGCCGCGGATCTTGGCGTCGAGACGGTCGTTGGCGTCCTTCGGCAGGACATAGACGAGCCCGTAGGTCGCCGTGTGCGGTCGAAATTCCGCCTGCCCGATCGAGGAGTTGTCGATTTCGGCGGCGGGCGCCGCCGTCGCGGCGGCGAGGAAGCCAAGGGCGGCGGCGATGTGTCTGATCATGGCGGGCTCGATGGCGTGAGGACGTGGAGATCGCGGGCGATTTGCGGCGCATGGCGCGCCGCACGGCCGCCTGAGCACGGATCGTGCCCAGAACGCTGCTCCTCGCGATCGCATGCGCAAGCTGCGTGACAGCGCAGCCTCGCGCTGGGCGGCGAAAACCCGACGCCCGAAGTCCGGAGACCGGTTAACCCGATTATTCCAAACCTTTTTTCGCCTCCGGCTTCGCCGCGGCCCGTGTCGCCTCATCATGATCACGATTGCGTGCGGACATCGACTGGCGTCTCCCGTCGCGCTCTGGCGCGCTTGATCCGGATCCTCGCTCGGGTCAGCAAGTCTGCCGCCGAGGCGCCGCGCGGCGTGATTTTTGCCGCAACGCGGCGCGGCGGTGGATTTCGTCGCGGACCGATCGGCCGCCGGTCGATCGGAGCCAACCGGCCGCTCGCGACCTGCCGGTTGGAAAGCGCGCGAAGTCTAGCAAAGGCGTTTGGCCTCAGTCGACGAACTCCACCTCGGTCACCTTCGGTTCGATCATCCGCGCGAGCTCCGCCGCGTCCCAGTTCGTCAGCCGCACGCAGCCGTGGCTCGCGGTCTTGCTGATCTGCGAGGGCTCGGGCGTCCCGTGGATGCCGTAGGTCGGCTTCGACAGGTCGATCCACATCGAGCCGACCGGGCCGTTGGGCCCGGGGGGCAGAGTGAGCTTTCGCTTGTTCTTGCCCTGCTGGAAGTTCTTCTTGGGGTCGTAGATGTAATGCGGATCGGGGAAGGCGCCGTTGATCGTCATCCTGCCCTCGGGCGAGGGCGTGTCGGGGGACCCGATCGTCGCCGGCGCGATCATGAGGATCTTGTCGGCGTCGTCGTAGGCGCGCAGCTCCCCAAGCTTCTTGTCGACGGTGACGCGTCGCACCGTTCCCTCCGCGAACCCGCCGACGTCCGCCACCTGGATCGTGACGCCCGCGGTCTTGAAGTCGACGCCCGGATTGAGGGCGCGGAGCAGCGGCGGGTCCATGTGGAAGCGTTCCGACAACATCTCCACCGCATCGCGATACCCAAGCCACTTGAGCTTCGCGAGCTTGGCGTAGTCGGCCGGCAGCTTCTCCTCGTAGCGGCCGTTCACGTCCTCGGAATAGATGACATAGGGCTTCAGCGCCGGGGCCTTGTCGGCGGAGAGCGCGGCCCAGACCTCCGGGTCGAGGCCGCCGTCGATCGGCATCCCGCGCATCTCGCGGAACGCGCGCACGGCCTTCTTGAAGTTGTCGCCGTCGCGTCCGTCGATCACCCCGGGGGAGGCGTGAGCGCGGTCCAGCAGCACCTGGGCGCGGACGAGGAACGGGTCGGCGCCGTCCTCCGCCTTCGGGAGCTTTGCGAGGCGGTCGCGGGCGGCGGCCTTGTCCTTCTTCTTGCGCGCCTTCCCGACGGCCTCCGTGGCGGTCTTGCGTTCGGCTTCCGCCTTGGCGCGCGCGTCCGAGCGCGCCCGCCAGCCTTCGAAATCGGCGGAGTCGACGGCCTGACTCGTCAACTCCGTGAGGGGCGGCGGCGCGGGACGGGGCTCCGCGGCCGCGGCGCTCCAGGACAAGAGAAGACCGAGCGCTACGGCCGCGCATTTTGAAACCACGCTCATGAAAACCGACCTTCGCTGACGACGCGAAGCGACAACGCGCGAGCCGTCGCATCGCTCCATCGCCCAAATCGGCGTCTTTTCTCGCGTTCAAAACGAACGTTTCCTCCTCACCCGCCGACGCGCGCGCTATGTGCAGGGATATGCGTCGCAGGAAGCCTGTCATGAAGTTCGGAACGGCCGTCGCGATCTGGGGCCTGCTTGCGGCGACCGCGGCTGCGGCGGATCCCATGCGTGACGAGGCCACCGGCCTGGCGATCGATGCGCCGGCGGGCTACGTCGCGGAGAAGATCGACGGGGGCGCGCGCTACGCCGCCTCGTTCGCGATCAGGAAGGGCGACGGCGCGGAGCCCGGCTGCCGGGTCGGCTTCCAGGCCGCGCCTCAGAACGCCGGCCTGTCGCAGGCCGAGATCAACGCCTTCACCGCGAAGTCGGAGTGGAGCGATCTGATCAAGGCGACGCTGGCGCTCTATTACGACGTCATCAGCGTCGCGCCCTTCGAGCAGGGCGGGCTGGCGGGATCGGCCGTCGTCGGCGACGTGAAGGCCGCGGACGGCCAGCCCGCGCCGGACGCGCGCTCCTATTTCGTGCTGGTCGATACGCCGAAGGGGCGCACCACGGTGGTCTGCGTCGCCGACAAGGCGGCGTTCGACGCGCGCCGCGCCGAGTTCGAGGCGGTGGCGCGCTCGGTCCAGCCGCCGCGGTGACGGCGACGTGAGACACGAACCCGGCCGGTTCTCGTCTAAAGTCCTGCAGGATTCGTCCGCCGCGCATTTCGCGGCCTCCAAGCCGTGAGCGACGCCATGCCCCCGCGCCCCGATCCGAAGGCCATCGCCCTCTATGATCGCTACACCCATGGCGATCTCGACCGTCGTGGGTTTATGGAGAGGCTGGCGCTGCTTGCTGGCTCTACGGCGGCGGCGCAGGCGCTCCTGGGCGCCTTGTCGAACGACTACGCCCAAGCCCAGATCGTCGCCCCCGACGACAAGCGGATTGTGACGGAGACCCTGTCCTTTCCCGGCCCCGACGGCCCGGTCTCCGGCCTCCTCGCCAAGGGACGGCGCGAGGCCAAGCGTCCGACGGTGATCGTCATCCACGAGAACCGTGGCCTCAACCCGCACATCCAGGACGTCACGCGACGGCTCGCGGTGTCGGGCTTCCTCGCCTACGGGGTCGACCTGCTGTCGCCGCTGGGCGGGACGCCGGCGGACGAAGACGCTGCGCGCGAGATGATCGGCAAGCTCGACCTGGACAAGACCGCCGCCACGCTCGCCGCGGCGCTGCCCGTTCTAGCCGCGCGCCCGGATTCGAATGGCGCCGTCGGCGCGCTCGGCTTCTGCTGGGGCGGCGGCATGGCGAACCGCCTCGCCGCCGTTGCGCCGGACCTCAAGGCCGCCGTCGTCTACTACGGGCAGCCCCTGGCCGACGATCGGGTGCCGCAGGTCAAGGCCGCATTGCAGCTTCACTACGCCGGGCTCGACGAGCGCATCAACGCCGGGGCGCCGGCGTTCCAGAAGGCGCTGCAGGCGAACGAAAAGGAGTTCGAACTCTACATGTACGAGGGCGCGAACCACGCCTTCAACAACGACGCCAACCCCGCGCGGTACGAGCGCAAGGCCGCGAACCTCGCCTGGGACCGCACGATCGCGTTTCTCGAAAGCCACCTCGGGGCGGCCGTCCCGCCCACATAGGGGGCGGCATCCCCGCTCGGCGGATCTTTGCAAGCGCGATCTGCGTTCCCGGCGATCGGGAGGGCCTCGACCGTCGGCCCGATCGGGTCGTTGAGCGCACGGATGACGTTTTGAGCGACAGCGCTCCAACAAATCCAAAAAAGTTCGTGGACCGTGGAACCAGGGGGCGGCCCCTACGTTATGTCCCCGAAAGCTTCCCCCGAGCTTTTCGACTGGCCGCTGGCTCCCCCGACCGGCAGGCCTTTTGAGGGCGGAACCGCTACCCCCGAAGCGGTTCCGCCCTTTCTATTTTCAGCCCAGCGCGCCGAACAGGTCCGTGACCAGTCGCGGATTGGGTTCGAACACGTCCTCCAGCGTCGCGACGGTGATCGTGCCGGCGCCCGCCGCGGCGAGCGCTTCGACCAGGGCGAACACGGCCTTCTTCGGGGCATGCAGCACAAGTGGCGTTCCAGGCGGAGGCGGCCCGAACGGCGCGCGCGCGTCGTAGCGCGCGGCGAGATCGACCAGCGTCCTGCCCACGCCCTCATCGAAGCGGCATCGGATCTCGCGGACCTCGCGCGCGCGGACCTCCGCTGCGATCCGCGTGAGGATGGTTCGCACCGCGGCGCGGGCGCCGTCGTTCCAGTCCGCGCCGAGACTCGCGACGAGCTGCGCCTGGCTCCGCAGCATGACGCCGTCTTCAAGCACCTTGAGCGCGTTGGCTTCCAACGTGGCGCCGGTGGTGGTGATGTCGACCACGATGTCGGCCACGCCTGCGGCCGGCGCCCCCTCAGTCGCGCCCAGACTCTCCACGATCCGATAGTTCGAGACGCTGGTGCGCGCCCCCCGGCGGTCGCCGGGCTCCGTCCAGGCGAAGAAGTTGCGCACCAGGTTGACGTACTTGGTCGCGACCCGCAGCCGCCGGCCATGGCGGCGCTGCATGTCCGCTGCGACATCGTCGAGGTCGGCCATGGTCGAGACGTCGATCCAGGCCTTGGGCACGGCCACCACCACGTTGGCGTAGCCGAAGCCAAGCGGCTGCAGCAGCTTCACCCGCGCCGCCGCGTCCGGGATCTCCTCGCGGACGAGGTCCTCGCCCGTGACGCCGAGATGGACGGCGCCGCTCGCGAGCTGGCCGGCGATGTCGGAGGCGGAGAGATAGGCGATCTCCACGTTCGGTACGTCCGCGATCGCGCCGCGATAGTCGCGCGCGCCGCCGGGCTGCACGAAGTTGAGGCCGGCGCGCGCGAAGAAGGCGTGCGCGTTCTCCTGCAGGCGGCCCTTCGAGGGAACGGCGAGGATCAGCGGTCCGGACATGGGCGTCAGGCTCCGGGGAAGCGGTCGAGCCACAGGGCGAAGCCGACGCCGGGCGCTGGACGCGTGGCGCCGAGCGCGGTCAAGAGGCCGTCGTAACGACCGCCGCCCGCAAGCGGCCCCGGGGCGCCGGGGCGGCCGAGCTCGAACACGAGGCCCGTGTAGTAGTCCAGCCTGCGGCCGAAGCGGGTCGAGAACCGCATGCGGTCGACCGGCAACCCCGCGTCCGCGAAGGCGTCGAGCCGCCGGCCGAGCGCCTCGACGGCGGGCCCGATTGCGAGGCCCTCGCGGGCGAGCGCGCCGAGCCGCGCCTCCGCCGCGCGGGCGAGGTCGTCCACCGCGAGGAAATCCTGCAGGGCCTTGCGCTGGACGGCCGGCAGGCGCGCGGCGGAACGGGCTGCGTTCTGCTCGATGAAGCGCTCGGCGATCTCGCCCGGCGTGCGTCCGCCGACAGTCGCGATGCCGGCGAGCGAAAGCAGGTCCTCCACCACGGCCCGGGCGGCGTCGGGGCCGGCGGCGTCGAGCGCGCCGAAGAGGCCCGCGTGCGCCGCGCGGGCCGGCGGCGGCGCGTTGAGAGCGTCCAGCGTCTCGCCATAGGCGATCTCGCGCTTCAGGCGGCGGCGCAGCGCGGACGGGGCTTCGAGCGCCTCGACAGCGGCGTCGAGCAGGGCGAGGTCGCCGAGCTGGATCGACGGCTCGGGCGCGCCAAGCGCCGCGGCGGCCTCGAGCGCCAGCGCAAGGATCTCGGTCTCGGCGGCGAGGCCGTCCGGCCGGCCGAAGCTTTCGACGCCGGCCTGGGCGATCTCGCTCGGCCCCGAGCGCGTCTGGCGGAAGATCGGGCCGGCGTAGAAATAGGACTGCGCGCGGCCGGGGTCGCCGCCGGCGATGTGCTGAAGCGCGACGGGAATGGTAAAGTCCGGCCGAAGGCAGAGGTCGCGCCCGTCCGCGTCGGCGGTGAGGAACATGCGGGTGCGCAGCTCCTCGCCCATGACATGGAGGAACGGCTCCGCCGGCTGCAGGATCCGGGGTTCGGCGCGCGCGAAGCCGGCGGCTTCGAAGCGGTCGAGCAAGGTGGGCGGAAGGGGCGCGAGCGGGGACATCGGGTCTGGCGTCGGCGGGCAGGTTGCGGGGTCGCCCGCGCCTCTAGCAGGGGCGGCTCTCGAAGGCGACCTTTTTCGGCGGCCCAAAGGCTCTCGCCGGTTTGAGGCTTTGGCGCGCACTAATTCCTCAAAAGCAAAAACGTTGACACTCACGAAAACATGAAGGATCGTCTCGGCCGTCGAATTGCAGGGGAACAAGCCGGCGCGCGCGACGTGACCGGCCGCGAACGACGCTTATGAACGAGTTCGAGGAGGGGTCATTGCCCAAGCGTGTCGCCGTCATCGGAGCCGGGCCCAGCGGGCTCGCCGTGCTCCGCGCCTTCGAGTCCGCAAAGGCCGCGGGCGTCGAGGTCCCCGAGATGGTCTGCTACGAGAAGCAGTCCAACTGGGGCGGCCTCTGGAACTACACGTGGCGCACCGGGCTCGACGAGTTCGGCGAGCCGGTTCACGGCTCCATGTACCGCTACCTGTGGTCGAACGGCCCCAAGGAGTGTCTGGAGTTCGCGGACTACTCCTTCGAAGAGCACTTCGGCCGGCCCATCCCGTCCTATCCGCCGCGCGCGGTGCTTCACGACTACATCGCCGGCCGCGTCGAGCGCAGCGGCGTCCGCAAATACTGCAAGTTCAACCACGCGGTGCGCGACGTTGAGTGGGACGAGGCGACCCAGAAGTTCACCGTCACGGTCTCCGATCTCGTCGCCAAGAAGCGCGTGTCGGAGGAGTTCGACTACGTCTTTGTCTGCAACGGCCACTTCTCCACGCCGAACGTGCCGAGCTTCGAAGGCGTCGAGAAGTTCCTCGGCCGCGTGCTGCACGCGCATGACTTCCGCTGCGCCGACGAATTCGCCGGCAAGCACGTGCTGCTGATCGGCTCGAGCTACTCCGCCGAAGACATCGCGACCCAGTGCCACAAGTACGGCGCGAAGCAGATCACCTTCAGCTACCGCACCCGCCCGATGGGCTTCGATTGGCCCGCGAGCTTCTCGGAGAAGCCGCTGCTGACCAAGGTCGTCGGCAAGACCTGCCACTTCAAGGACGGCTCGACCGCGGAAGATGTCGACGCGATCATCTTCTGCACCGGCTACCTCAACCACTATCCCTTCCTGCCGGACGATCTCCGGCTGGAAACGCGGACCAGCCTGTACCCGGCGAACCTCTACAAGGGCATCTTCTGGGAGAAGAACCCGAAGCTGATGCACGTCGGCGCGCAAGACCAGTTCTACACCTTCAACATGTTCGACGCGCAGGCTTGGTACGCCCGCGACGTCGTGCTCGGCCGCATCGCGCTGCCGGACTACGACGCGATGCACGCCGACAGCGAAGCCTGGGTGGCGCGGCTCGGCACGCTCGAAAACGCCGAGCAGATGATCGACTTCCAGACCGACTACGTCCGCGAGCTGCTCGAGCCGACCGACTACCCGCATCTCGACGTCGACACGGTGGCGAAGCTGTTCAAGGAGTGGGAGCACCACAAGGTCGAGGGCATCCTCACCTACCGCGACCGCGCCTACCCCTCGGTCATCACCGGCAACCTCGCCCCGGTGCACCACACCACGTGGATGAAAGCGATGGACGACTCGCTTGAGGCGTTCCTCAACCAGCCGAAGCAGCAGGCGGCGGAGTAGCCGAGCGACATGACGTCATGCCGGCGTAGCCTGAGCTTCAGGCCGGGATGATCCGCAGCTAAGGGGCGCCCGCAGCCGAAAGGGTCGCCCTCAGCCGTCGTCTTCCGGTTAGACCGAAGTCCCATCTTCGGCGTCGGTCCCGACGCTTGAAATGGATGGTCCGGTCTAACCGGACCATGACGTCTCGTTTCAGGGCCGCAGCTTCGCCGCGGCCGAGGAGAAGTATCCATGGACGCCATGACCGACTCCGCGCCGCTCCACCTCACCACGCTCGTCGCCCGTGGCGGAGAGGCGCTGGTGTTCGACCTCGCGGCCGGCGACCGCTGCCGCGTGGTGGATCCGGAGGGGCGCCAGCCCGGCCTGATCTTCGCGAGCGAGGGCGCGCTTTCGGGCGATTTCGCCGAGGTGTCCGACGACGACGCGGAGGCGGCGGCCGCCGCCAAGGCCGCGCTCGCCGCCCGCGGCGTCGACGTCTCGCGCTTCGCCGGCTTCCGCCTGCTGTCGACGGACACGGCGCCCGGCGCCGTCGCAGCCTTCCAAGCTTCGGCGGATTCCGTCGTGGCGCTGATCCCGGCGGGGGGCGCCATGGCGCCCCACGAGCAGACGCCGCCCACCGACCTCAAGCTCGAAATCGCAACCAACGCTCCGAACCGCGGGGTGGCGCCGCCGCCGCTGGCCGAGCCGAAGCTCGATCTGCGCGTGAGGGCCGCAACCGCCGAAGCCTACCGCGTTAAGGCCGGCGACTACATCCAGATCATCGACGTCGACGGCAAGCAGTGCTCCGACTTCCTCGCCTTCGACGCCGCAGCGCTGGAGCGCGGCAAGGAGTTCGGGTTCGATCCGACCGTCACCCGCACGCTGATGGGCACCGCCAATCCCGGCCCCGGCCTGCACTCGAAGTATTTCGACGCGCGCATGACCCCGCTGGTTGAGATCGTGCGCGACACGGTCGGCCGGCACGACGCCTTCCTGCTGGCGTGCTCGGCCAAGTACTACGAGGACATGGGCTATCCCGGCCACGACAACTGCACCGACAATTTCAACCGCGTGCTGAAGCCCTACGGCATCGAGCCGCGCGCGGGCTGGCCCGCGATCAACTTCTTTTACAACACCTTCGTGGGCGCCGACGACAGCATCGGGATGGACGAGCCGTGGTCGCGGCCCGGCGACTACGTGCTGCTGCGCGCTCTGACGGACCTCGTCTGCTCCTCCTCCTCCTGCGCGGACGACATCGACGTCGCCAACGCCTGGGAGCCCACCGACATCCACGTGCGCGTCTACGACGCCGCCGAAAACTTCTCCAAAGGCATCGCTCACCGCATGACGCCCGACGCCGAGCCGCGCCTGACGCGCGAAAGCGGGTTCCACCCGCGCACCTCTGCGCTGACCCGCAAGTTCGTGGAGTACCGCGGCTTCTGGCTGGCGGACTGCTACTCGGACGAAGGGCCGATCGCCGAATACTGGGCCTGCCGTGAGCGCGCTGCGATCATGGACCTTTCGCCGCTGCGGAAGTTCGAGGTGCTGGGCCCCGACGCCGAAGCCCTGATGCAGCTCGCCGTCACCCGCAACATGAAGAAGCTCGCGGTGGGCCAGGTCGTCTACACCGCCATGTGCTACGACCACGGCGGCATGATCGACGACGGCACGGTGTTCCGTCTCGGCCAAGACAACTTCCGCTGGATTTGCGGCGAGGACTACTGCGGGGTGCATCTGCGGGAGCTTGCGGCCAAGCACGGCCTCAAGGCCTGGGTGAAGACCTCCACCGACCAGCTTCACAACGTCGGCGTCCAAGGCCCGCTCTCCCGCGAGATCCTCGAGACCCTTGTCGTCACGCCGGCGCACCAGCCGACCGTGACCGAGCTGAAGTGGTTCCGCTTCACCGTCGGCAAGATTTCCGGCATCCCGGTCGTGGTCTCCCGCACCGGCTACACCGGCGAACTCGGCTACGAGGTGTTCTGCCATCCGGACAAGGCCCCGGAGGTGTGGGACGCCATCATGGCGGCGGGCGAGCCGCGTGGACTGAAGCCGCTCGGCCTCAAGGCGCTCGACATGCTGCGCATTGAGGCGGGGCTCGCCTTCGCAGGCTATGAGTTCTGCGACCAGACCGACCCGTTCGAAGCCGGCATCGGCTTCGCCGTCCCGAAGGAGAAGACCGACCCTTACGTCGGCGCGGAGGCGCTCAAGCGCCGCCGCGAGACGCCGTCGAAGAAGCTCGTGGGCCTCGACGTCACCGGCGCGGAGCACATCGGTCACGGCGACTGCGTCCATGTGGGCCGCGCCCAGATCGGCGTAATCACCAGCGCCACCCGCTCGCCGATCCTCGGCAAGACCATCGCGCTCGCCCGCCTCGACGTGACCTACGCCGACCTTGGCACGGCGGTCGAGATCGGCAAGCTCGACGGCCAGCAGAAGCGCATCCCGGCGACGGTGGTCGCCTTCCCGCACTACGACCCGACGAAGTCGCGGGTGCGCGCCGAGGCCGAGCCCAAGACCGCGCCCGCAATCGATCCGGCGGTGTCGTTCGATCCCCGCGGAGCGGCCGAGCGGGTGTGAGAGTCCAGGGCGCCTGACCTACCAGCCCGTCACGCCCCGCACGCACGCGTGGGATGACGGGCTGGCAGAGGTCGTCACCCCACGTCGACACCCTCCCGCACCCACGCCAGATAGGCCTCCGAGCCTCCGACGATCGGCGTGACCACGACCTCCGGCAGTTCGTAAGGGTGCAGCTCACGGATCGCCGCCTCCAGGGCCGGCGCGACCGAGGCGAGGGTCTTCAGCTCCACCGCGAGCTCGTCTGCCATTTCCAACGCTCCCTTCCAGCGGTAGACGCTCCGCCGCGCCACGATCCCGGCGCAGGCCGCAAGCCGACGCTCCACGGCCGTCCGAGCGATGGCCTCGGCAGCGCCGGCGTCGGCCACCGTCGTCGTCACGATCACGAATTCGGTCATGGCTTGCTCCTGGTTGCGCTGGCGGCGTAAGCGACGGGCGCCTACGCATGCCGCCGGCTCTTAACTTGCGGGAACGCACGCCGATATGGAGGGCCACGCCCCGTCAATCAGGAGGTCGCTTCCATGTCGCTCGCTCTCACCGGCGTCCATCATCTGACCGCAATCACGGCGGACGCCGCCGCGAACCGTCGCTTCTACGTCGAGACCATGGGCCTGCGTCTGGTCAAGAAGACCGTGAACCAGGACGACGTCTCGGCCTACCATCTGTTCTACGCCGACGGACAGGCCACGCCGGGCACGGACCTGACGTTCTTCGACTGGCCCGCGCCCCGCGAGCGCCGGGGCTCGAACAGCATCGTCCGCACCGGCCTGCGCGTCGCTGACGAGACGGCCCTGGCCTGGTGGCGGGAGCGGCTAGCGGCCCGCGGCGTCATGGTCTCGGACATCGCCGAACGGGCGGGCCGGCCGTCGCTGGACGTCGAGGACGGGGAGGGCCAGCGGCTGCGGCTGGTGGCGGACGGCGGGGCCGGCGAAGCGCACCCGTGGGAGGCGAGCTCCGTGCCGGCCGAGCGGCAGATCCGCGGGCTTGGGCCGATCACCATCAGCGCGCCGACGCTCGAGCGCACCGCGCGGGTGCTGACCGAGGTGATGAACATGCGCCATGTCGCCGAGCACGCCGATCCCGACGGCGTCGGGCGCGTCCATGTCTTCGCGATGGGCGAGGGCGCCGGCCCCGAGACGGAGCTGCACGTCGCCGTGCAGCCGGGCCTCGGCTTCGCGGGGCAGGGCGCCGGCGGCGCCCACCACGTGGCCTTCCGCACGCCGGACCGCGCGGGCCTCGCCGCCTGGACCGAGCGGGTGACGGAGGCGGGCCTGCGCTCCAGCGGCGAGGTCGAGCGCTACTACTTCCGCTCGCTCTACTTCCGCGAGCCCGGCGGCGTGCTGTTCGAGATCGCGACCGACGGTCCGGGCTTCGCGGTCGACGAGCCGGCGGAGACGCTGGGCGAGCGGCTGGCGCTGCCGCCGTTCCTCGAGCCGCGGCGGGCCGAGATCGAGGCGGGCCTCAAGCCGCTGTGAGGCGGGCCCTCATCGCCGGGTCGGCGCGACGACCGCCGCAGCCTCCTCCGCCCGCACCTGCTTCAGCGCCTCCATCGCGCCGTTGAGCGTGATCTGCACCCCGACGCAGAGCAGCAGGAAAGCGGCGAGCCGGGCGACGATCTGCACCCGGGCGGGGCCGAGGAGGCTGACGACGCCGTCTGCCCAGCGGTAGGCGAGCCAGACGGAGCCCGCCACCGCGAGCGCGCCCGCCGAGGCGCCGACCGCGAAGGTGACGAAGGCCGCGCCCTCGGCCGGGCGGTTCGCGCCCAGCGCGATCGCGACTGAGATGGTCCCGGGGCCGGTGGTGAGAGGCATGGTGAGCGGGAAGAAGGCGGTGTCGGCGGGCGCGCCCTCCATCGCCTCGTCGGCTTGGCTCTGCTTGCGCGCCTCGCGATGCTCCGGCGCGTTCAGCATCTGCCAGGCCGCGGCGGCCACCACGAGGCCGCCGGCGATGCGCAGGGCTTCGATGGTGACGCCGAAGAAGTTCAGCACATAGACGCCGATCCACAGCGCGCCGAACATGATCATGGCGGCGTAGACGCCGATGCGGCCGGCGAGCGCGACCCGCTCCAGATGCGTGCGGTTCGACGTGACCTGGCTGAAGATCAGCGCCCCGCCCATCGGGTTCACGATCGAGAACAGCGCCGAAAAGGCGAGCAGGAAGTGCTGGACGAGATCGAGCCCCCACGACATCGCGGGCGGCTCAGGTCGGGCGGAACGGGCGCGGGCGGCTCACCGGCTCTCGCGCGCCCAGGTCGCCGCGAAGGCGCCGATCAGCAGCAGCAGCCCGAGCACTCCCGCGAAGACCGGCAGGATGCCGATGCCGCGCACGACCGACACGTCGCCCTGGCGGACGCCGATCCAGTCGGAGCCCGACGCCCGCGCCCCGGCGGCCACCGGCACGATGCGCGGGACCTCGATGTCAGCGCCCGGATCCGGCACCACCCGCCGGACGGAGCCGCCGGTCGCGCCGGCGACGGCTTCAAGGCGCTTCGCGCTGCTCGCGACCTCAGTGAACTCCCGCGGATTCGGCGGGCCGACGTTGACCAGGGTGGTGAAGGTCCCGTCCGTCGCGCGGTGCAGGCCGAGCTCCGGCGTCTCCAGCACGCCCCGCCACAGGCCGGGCTCCGCCTCGGTCAGCGTGACCTCGCGCGTGGCGCCGCCGGGCAGCGTGACGGTCACTGGCTGGACCTCGTCTTTCAGCGTCTGTCGCTCGAAGGTGACGGTCTTTCCGGTCGCGCGCGACCGCAGAGCCTCCTCGTCGAGGTCCGGCTCCTTCATCAGCCAGTGCGACAGCCGCCGCAGAAGGTCCACATGGGGGCCGCCGCCATCGAAGCCCCGGGCCCAGAGCCAGGCGTGGTCGGAGAGCAGCAGCGCGACGCGGCCCTGGTTCTCGCGGGCGAGGACCAGCAGAGGCCGGTCGTCAGGGCCGTTCAGCACCGCTTCGCCCTCGCGCAACCGGCTGTCGACCATCCGGAACCATGGCGCCCAGGTCGGCGGGTTGGTCTCGGATCCCGGCAGCCCGCGGGTGACGGGGTGCTTGCGGCCGACGTCGGAGAGCTGGGCCCGAAAGGCGCGCTCCACCACGCCGCCCATCGGCTCGGCGGGAAGCACCTGGGCGAGGGGCGTCTCGAACAGCGAGCCGGGCTCGGCGTAGTCCGGGCCGGAGGCCACCAGCACGGCGCCGCCGTCGCGCACGTAGCGGGCGATGTTGTCGAAGTAGATGATCGGCAGGATGCCCTGGCGCGCGTAGCGGTCGAAGATGATGAGGTCGAACTCGTCGATCTTCTGAGCGAACAGCTCGCGCGTGGGGAAGGCGATCAGCGACAGCTCGTTGATCGGGGTCCCATCCTGCTTGTCCGGCGGGCGCAGGATGGTGAAGTGCACGAGATCCACGCTGGCGTCGGCCTTCAGCAGGTTGCGCCAGGTGCGCTCGCCGGCGTGCGGCTCGCCGGAGACCAGCAGCACCCGGAGCTTTTCGCGCACGCCGTCGATCGGCAGCACCGCCCGGTTGTTGACTGTGGTGATCTCCTGCGGGACCTGCTCCGCCTCGATCTCGATGAAGTTCACGCCCGCATGCGAAATGGGGGCGTCAAAGGTCGTGACCTGCCCCGGCAGCGCGTCAAGTCTTGCGATCTCCTCGCCGTCGCGGCGCACCACCACCGGCACGGGGCGGCCTAGCCCCTGACCAACCTCGTCGATCCGGAAGCCCACCTTCTGCGTCTGGCCGACGATGCCGAAGCGGGGCGACAGCGTCAGCGCCACCCGGCGGTCGCGCTCGTCCGGCCGCCCGGTGATCAGCCCGTGGAGCGGCGCCGCGAATCCGAGATCGCGCGCGTCCGCCGGCACGTCGTGGACGACCCCGTCCGTCACGAACAGCGCGCCGGCCACACGTTCCGGCGGCACGTCGGCGAGCGCGTTGCGCAGCGCCGAGAACAGCTCGGTGCCGTCCGAGGCCGTGCCGTCCTGGCCCGCCTCGATCCAGCGAACCTCGGTGTTCGGCAGCCCGCGCAGCCGCTCCTCGACCGCCTGCCGCACGGCGTCGGTCTGTTCCTTCCGGCCGTCCAGCGTCTGGCTGCCCGAGCGGTCGACCACCACGGGCAGGATGTTGGTCAGGGTCTCGCGATCCTCGCGGGTGAAGGTGGGGTTCGCGAGCGCGAGCAGCAGGCAGGCGATGGCGCCGGCGCGCAGCCAGGCGCCTCGCGTGCGCCCGACCACGCACAGCAGCGCCACGACCGCGCCCGCGATCGCCAAAGCGATCAGCGCGGGGAGGGGCAGCAGCGGCGCGAAGGCGACGTCGAGGTTCATGCGTCTTCCTTCTCCCTCCTCGCGCCGTCAGGCGTGGGGAGGGTGGCCTCGGCCGGTAGGTCGAGGTCGGGTGGCGTCTCGGGCGTGGAGCTCAGGCGGTCGACGCACCCCACCCGGCCGGCCTGCGGCCGTCCATCCTCCCCTGTCCCAGGGGAGGGATGACCGCGCCGCCTCACTGCCCCAGCCTTTCGAGCAGCGCCGGCACGTGCACCTGGTCCGCCTTGTAGTTCCCGGTCAGCGTGTACATCACGATGTTGATGCCGACGCGGGTCGCCATCTCGCGCTGGCGCTCGTCGCTGGAGGTGGGAAACAGGGGCAGCCCGTCGGAGCCGACCGCCCAGGCGCCTGCGAGATCCGCGCCTGTGATCAGGATGGGCGAGACCCCGTCGCCGGCGCGCGCCGGGCGCTCCTCGCCCTCGTCGGCGGCTGGAATGGTCTCCACCCAGAGCGGACTCCCTGCGTAACGCCCGGGAAATTCGTCCAGCAGGTAGAAGGCCTTCGTCAGCACGTGGTCGCGCGGCACGGGCTCGAGCGCGGGCACGTCGAGACCCGCCAGGATGCGTTTCAGACTCTCGCCTTCAGGGCCACGTCCGCCGGTCAGGGCGTCGCGCGTGTCGAACAGGATCGAGCCGCCCTGTTTCATGTAGGCGTCGATGCGGGCGAGAGCGGCGGCGGAAGGCGTGGGCGCGCCTTCGATGACCGGCCAGTAGAGCAGCGGGAAGAAGGCGAGCTCGTCCTTCGCGGGGTCGATCGCCATCGGGGCGCCGGGCTCGAGCGCCGTGCGCAGGGCGATCTGCTGGGTAAGCCCCTCCAGGCCCGCCTTGGCGATGCGGTCCGTCTCGAAATCGCCGGTCGAAACGTAGGCGAGGCGGGTCGCGAGCGTCGCCTCCAGCGCGAAGCGCTCGTCGTAGGCGGCCTTCGGCGGCTGCGCCTGCGCGAAGCCGGGCGCGGGATGAGCGACGAGCGCCAGCCCTACGGCGGCCAGCCCGAGCGCGGCGGCCTTCGGCCCGCGACGGGCGAGCAGCGCCATGCCGCCGCCGAGCAGGAACACGACGAGGCTGTCGAGGATGGCGAACAGCGCGGCGAGGGTGAACAGCCAAGGCGCGATCGGCGTGGGCTCGACGGCCACCACGTCGGACACCGCCGCGTCGAGGCCCGTGAGGTCGATCCGCGCCAGCGAGGCGTCGGGGCTCAGCGCGTTGACCGCGATCCCGGCGTCGACTGGTCCATAGAAGCCGGGCGGGTTGTCAGGGGTCGCCGCCGGGCGGCCGTCGGCGGGCGCCGGCTTCGCTGTCGCCGGCGGGCTGCGGAAGGCGCCGAAGCCGTCGAGCGTGCGGGTCGGCGGCAGCGTCGCGCGCGGCGCAGCGGCCTGCGCGGGCTCGCCTTGGGGCTGCGCGGCGGCCGCGCCTTGTGTGCCCGGCGCGGCGTCCCTCGGCGCGGGACCGGATCCGGCGAGGTCGACGATGCGTCGGAGCATGTCGACGAAGGCGCCGGACAGCGGCAGGTTCGACCAGCGGGTGTCGGCGGTGACGTGGAACAGGACGCTCATCCCCTTGGCCTCGCGTGCGCCGGTGACCAGCGGCGTGCCGTCGGCGAGGGTCGCCCACACCCGGTCGGGCAGATCGGCGTCGGGCTCCGCAAGGACCTGCCGCGTGACGGTGACGTCGCCGGGAACGGCGAGCGGCGCGAAGGGCCCGGAGCCGGCGAAGCTCGCAAGCGCCTGCGGCGTCTCCCAGGCCAGCGCGCCGCCGAGCGTGCGCCCGCCCTGTCGCAGACGCACCGGGCTCAGCCCGTCGTCGGCGGCGCCGGCGAGGCGAGGCCCTGCGAAGCGCACCAGCACGCCGCCGTCCCGCACCCAGGCGCCAAGGCGGGCGCGCGCGTCTTCAGTTAGGGCGCCGACGTCTGCGAGCATGATCACGGGCAGTTTCTGCTCCACGAAGCTTTCCACCGCGGTGCTTGCGCCTTGGCCGCGCGCCTCGCGTACGTCCGCGAACGGCTTGAGCGCCTGCGTGACGTAATAGGTCGGCGACAGCAGCGGCTGCGCGGTGTCGGAGGTCGCGCCAGTGACGACGCCGACGGTGCGGCGGCGGGAGCGCTGGTCGAGCAGTTGCACGGCGCCGGCCGTCTTGGCGCCCACGATCTCAAGCCGGGCGATGTCGTTGCGGAGCTCGACCGGCATCTCGAAGGTCGCCGTCGCCTCGCGGGCCCCGACGCCGAACGCCGCGTCGGTCTCGCCGAGCGAGCGGCCGCGCAGGTCGCTGGCGCGCACCCGCACGGTTTCGGGACCTGAGGCCTCGGCGCGGAGCGCCTTCACGGTCAGGCCGCCGGGCGCATTGTCGGCGGCGGCGAGGCCCCGGGCGGAGCGAGCGGGATCGATCCGGATCGCAAGCGAGCGTGAACGAAGCGCCGCCGTGAGACCGTCCGCGAAGGCGCGGGCGTTTCCGCCGGCGAGCCCGTCCGAAATCCAAAGCGCGTCGGCGGAGGGGTTGGCCTTCAGCCAGTCGCTGAGCGCGGGCAGCAGCAGCGCGCGGTCCGGCGAGAACGGCTCCGGCGCGAGGACCCTAAGGCGCTTCGCGGCCTCGTCGGCGGTCTCGAGGCCGATCTCGCGGCGGGCGCCGTCGGCTGTCGCCACCAGCGCCACGGCGCGGCCGTCGTCGCCGGCCGCCGCGATCGCCGCGCTCGCCGCATCGACGCGAGCGTCCCATTCGGGCGCCGCCCCCCAGCCGTTGTCGATCACGACGAGCAGCGGACCTGACCCCGCCGTCGCGGCCGCCTGCGGGTTCCAGATCGGGCGCGCGAGCGCGAAAATGATGAGCGCCGCGAGTCCGAGACGCAGCAGCAGCAGCCACCACGGCGTGCGCGACGGCGTCTCGCGCTTGGCCACCACGTCGAGCAGCAGGCGCATCGGGGGGAAAGCGACCGTCTGCGGACGCGGCGGGGTCAGGCGCAGCAGCAGCCACAACGCCGGCAGGGCGATGAGGCCGACGAGCAGCCAGGGGCTGAGAAAGGCGAGGGGGAGCGCGCTCATGCGGCCGGCTCCGCGAGTCGCGCGTGCAGCGCCAGCAGCGGCTCGGTCGCCGGCCGGTCGGTGCGGTGAATGTGCAGCGTCCAGCCGTGCCGGCGCGCGATGTCTGCGAGCGCGGCGCGGTGGCGGGCGAGGCGCTCGGCGTAGCCCTGCCGCCACTCCTCGGCGCGGCCGGCGACCAGCTTGAGGCCTGCGACGTCCGGATCGAGAAACTCGGTGCGGCCGGTAAAGGGGAAGGTCTCCTCGACGGGGTCGACGACCGCCACCAGATGTCCGCGTCCGCCGCGCGCGGCGAGGCTCGCGACCGTCGCCGCGATCTCCTCCTCCGGCGCCAGCAGGTCGCCGATCACGATCGCCTCCGACAGCCGCGCGATGGGGGCCGCCGCAGGCGGCAGGTGGGCGTCGTCGTCGCCGGCGGCGATCAACGCCTGAGCGAGGTTCTCGATCGCGTTGCGGCTCGCGGTCGGCCGGGTCAGCCCGAGCAGACCGACGCGCTCCCCTCCGCGCACGAGAACGTCGGCCAGCGCGAGTCCCAGGATGACGGCGCGCTCGACCTTGGAGGTGTCGGACAGGCTGGAGCGGAAGGCCATGCTGCGGGAGCGGTCGATCCAGATCCAGACGGTGTGCGCCGCCTCCCACTCCTGCTCGCGGATATAGACGTTGTCGTCGCGGGCGGAGCGGCGCCAGTCGATGCGGCCGGCGGGCTCGCCTGCGGTGAAGCGACGAAACTGCCAGAAGTTCTCGCCCGTGCCCGAGCGTCTGCGGCCGTGCAGCCCGTGGACGACGGTCGCCGAAGCCCGGCGCGCCGCGACGACCAGCCGGGGCAGGCTGCCGGCGAGGCCGAGCGCCGCCTCCTCGTGCCGCTCCGCGACGCGGGTCTCGGAGGGATCGAGCAGCCCGGCCCGCACCGCCATCCGCGTCAGCCGAGCCGCTCGACGAGCTTCGCGATCACGCCCTGAAGCGTGTCGCCGTCGGCGCGGGCGGAGAAGGTCAGCGCCATGCGGTGCTTCAGGATCGGACCGGCCAGCGCCGCCACGTCGTCGATCGAGGGCGCGAGGCGGCCGTCGAGCAGGGCGCGGGCGCGCACGCCCAGCATCAGCGACTGGCTCGCGCGGGGGCCAGGGCCCCAGGCGATCTTGTCGGCGACCGCCTTTTCCGCCGTCTCAGGACGGGCGGAGCGCACGAGGTCGAGGATGGCCTCGACGACGGATTCGCCCACGGGCAGACGGCGGACAAGGCGCTGCGCCTGAAGCAGGTCGTCGGTGGTCATGGCCGCCTTCGGCTTCGCCTCCTCCGAGCCCGTGGTGGCGAGCAGGATGCGACGCTCGGCGTCCCGGTCGGGATAGTCGACGTCGATCTGCATCAGGAAGCGGTCCAGCTGCGCTTCAGGCAGCGGATAGGTGCCTTCCTGCTCCAGCGGGTTCTGGGTGGCGAGCACGTGGAAGGGGCGCGGCAGGTCGTAGCGCTGGCCGGCGACGGTGACGTGATACTCCTGCATCGCCTGCAGCAGAGCGGACTGCGTGCGCGGGCTCGCGCGATTGATCTCGTCGGCCATCAGCAGCTGCGCGAAGATCGGGCCGGAGACGAAGCGGAAGGAGCGACGCCCGTGGGCGTCCTCCTCCAGCACCTCGGAGCCGAGGATGTCGGAGGGCATCAGGTCCGGCGTGAACTGCACCCGCCGCGCGTCGAGGCCGAGCACCGTGCCGAGCGTCTCGACCAGCTTCGTCTTGGCGAGCCCGGGGACGCCGACAAGCAGGGCGTGGCCGCCGCAGAGGACGGTGAGCAGCGCCTGATCCACCACCTTGTCCTGGCCGAAGATGACCTGGCCGATCGCGGCTCGGGCGCCGGCCACCTGGCCGCCGATCGCTTCCGCGCCGCGGACGATGGCCGCGTCGAGGTCGGTCGCGCCGTCGGTCGCCGCTTGCGTCATGGAGCGCTCCTCGCATGCTGTGTCGTCGGACTGTTACGCATCGGACGACCGTATGGTCCACAATGCAAGCCTCGCGCCGTGGGCTTAAGGTCGGGAGCGCGGGCGCGGGATAGGCTACCGTCGCCGGTCCGCCGCCTTACCTTTAGGCAGAGGGCAGGAAAGGGGCGACACCAAGGCCCCGCTTTGAGATGCAGGAGCGTCAACTGAACGTGATGGCCGACCAGACGCCGAGCGCCGCTCCTTGGGAGCCCGCTCCGGACCGGATGACCGCCTTGGCGGAGGCGGCGCGTGAAGCCTGCGCCCGCGGCGTCGCGCCTGTGCACAAATGGCATCCGGAGCGCTGCGGCAGGCTGAACCTCGTCATCCGGGCGGACGGATCCTGGATCTACGAGGGGTCGGCGATCCGGCGGCCGGCGCTCGTCAAGCTGTTCTCCACGGTGCTGCGGCGGGATCCGGACGGCTACGTTCTCGTGACGCCGGCCGAGAAGCTCGACATCACCGTCGAGGACGCGCCCTTCCTTGCGGTCGAGCTCGCGAGCGACGGCGAAGGGCCGCAACGCCGCATTCGCTTCCGCACCAATGTGGACGAGGTGGTGGACGTCGGGCCCGAGCACGCCCTGCGCTTCGAGGAAGCGGCCGACGGCGGCTTCAAGCCTTACGTCCACGTTCGCTCCGATCTCTGGGCGCTGGTCGCGCGCTCCGCGGTCTACGATCTCGTCGACCTAGCCGACGAGCGCGACGGACGGCTCGGCGTGTGGTCGGGCGGCGTGTTCTTTCCAATGGCCGAGGCGAGCGCGTGAGGGGCGACGGCGTCGTCTCCGCGGCGAGAGGCCTGGCCCCCGACACGGCCTTCACCCTTGACGACTTTCGCGTCCGCGCGGCGCAGCGTCTGCACGCGACGGCGCCCGATCCCGACGATCCCGAGACCGTGGTTGTGGGCGAACGCGACCTGCTGCCGCCGGATCGGGTGCCGCGCGCCGCGGCCGTGCTGGTCGGGGTCGTGACGCGGGAGGAGCCGCAGCTGCTGTTCACCCAGCGTGCGGCGGGCCTTCCCGTGCACGCCGGCCAGATTTCGTTTCCCGGCGGCAAGCGCGATCCGGAGGACGCGTCTCCGCTCGCCACAGCCCTGCGGGAGGCGCAGGAGGAGGTCGGCCTCGACGCCGCACTTGTGCGGCCCCTCGGTTATCTCGATCTCTACATAACGAACTCGGGCTTCGCGATCGTCGGCGTCGTGGCCGAGATCGCGCCCACCTATGCGCTCACGCTGTCGCCCGGCGAGGTCGCCGACGCCTTCGAGGTTCCACTCGGTTTCCTCATGCAGGAGGAGAACCACAGCGTCGAAATGCGCGAATGGGGCGGCGGCCTTCGAAAAGTTCATCACATGCCGTGGCGGGAACGCCATATCTGGGGGGTCACCGCGGGCGTCCTGCGGAACCTTTATGATCGGCTTTACGCGGAATGACGCGCATCCTTTTCCAGATCGCCCTGTTTCTCTCGCCCTTCGTGGCCTACGCGGTCTGGCTGCATCTCGCCGGTCACGGCTGGCGCGCGCCCGAACGCTGGCGGGGCATTCCCCTGATCTGGCTGGTCGGGATCGCGCTGGCGCTGACCCTCGGCAGTCTGGCGACGCTCGCGCTGACCACCGGCGGCTCGACCAAGGCGCTCTATACGCCCGCTCACATGGAAAACGGCGTCTTCGTGCCCGGCCGCATCATCGAGCCCGCCACGAAATGACCGCCTCGGCGCGGCTCGACGACGTCGCCTGGCTGACGGCGTCGCCGCTCCGCGAGGTGTTGGCCGCGCTCGACAGCGAGGGCGAAGAGGCGCGGATCGCCGGCGGCGCGGTGCGCGACGCTTGGCTCGGCCTGCCCCGCGGCGACGTCGACATCGCGACGACCGCGCTGCCGGAAGACACCATGCGCCGCGCCCGCGCGGCCGGTTGGAAGGCGGTCCCCACGGGCGTCGACCACGGCACGGTGACGGTCGTCGCCGAGGGCCAGCCCTTCGAGGTGACGACGCTGCGCCGGGACGTGGCGACCGACGGCCGCCGGGCGGTCGTGGCCTTCACCCGCGACTGGGCGGAGGACGCGCAGCGCCGCGACCTCACCATGAACGGGCTCTATCTCGACCGCGCCGGCCGCATCCACGATCTCGTGGGAGGTTTAGACGATCTCAAGGCCGGACGGGCGCGGTTCATCGGCGATCCGCGCGAGCGCATCCGCGAGGACTATCTCCGCATCCTGCGCTTCTTCCGATTTCACGCGCGCTTTGGACGGGGAGAGCTCGACCGCGAGGGCCTCGCCGCCGCGATCGCCGAGCGGGCGGGCCTCGCCACGCTGTCGCGCGAGCGCGTCCGCGCCGAACTACTTAAACTGCTCGTCGCGCCGCGGGCGTCCGAAACGGTGCGGACCATGGCCGAGGCGGGGCTGCTTGGCCTCTTGATCGGCGGCGCGCCGCACCTTCGCCGCTTCGAACGCATGGTCGAACTCGATGGCGCGGGCGACGCTGTCCTGCGCCTCGCCGCGCTGGCGCAGGTGGTGGCGGAAGATGGCGAGCGGCTCCAGCAACGCCTTCGCCTGACCAACGCGGAGGCGCGGCGGCTCGCCGAAATTCGAGACGCGCGGCCGCCATTGGCGCCCGGCGTCGGCGAGGCGGCGGCGAAGGTCGCGCTCTACCGGCTGGGACGGCAAGCGTTTCAGGATCGCGCGCGGCTCGCCTGGGCGGACGCCGGCGCGGGGCCTGACGACGGTGCGTGGGCGGACCTCGTCGCGCTCCCGGAAAGGTGGCCTGTCCCGAAGCCGCCGTTCGCGGCCGGCGACTTCATCGCGCGCGGCCTCGCGCCAGGACCGGCCTTGGGACGCGCGCTGCGGGCGGCGGAAGAGGCTTGGATCGACGCGGGGTTCCCCGTCGGGGAAGAAGCCCAGGCCTTGGTGGACGCCGCGGCGAGATAGCGCCGGTGATTCCCCGTTCCACACGGACGTGGATGGTCCGGCTTGACCGGACCATCCACGTCCGGCGTGAAGCTCGACGTACAACGTGGGTCCTCCGGTCAAGCCGGAGGACGACGGCGGAGGCTGGGGACCGGCCGCCGACCCCTACGCCGCGACCTTCCGCACGTCCTTCACGTCCGTGAACTTGACCTTGCTCCAGCGCTCCTGCGCGCGGTTCATCTGGAAGGCGGAGCCGGTCAGCAGCACCGGGTCGCCGTCCAGATCCTCCGCCGTGCTGGCGCGGTTGGCGTTCAAGAACTCGTTGAGGTCGGCCTTGTTCTCCGCAGAGACCCAGCGGGCGAGCGAATACTGGCTCTGCTCGAAGCCGACCTCGAGGCCGTACTCGGCCTTGAGCCGACCTTCCATCACGTCGAGCTGCAGCGGGCCGACGACGCCGACGAGCGCCGGCGACCCGTCGACCGGACGGAACACCTGCACCACGCCTTCCTCGGCCATCTCCTGCAACGCCTGCTTCAGCTTCTTGGCCTTCATCGCGTCCTCCAGCCGAACGCGACGCAGAATCTCGGGCGCGAAGCTCGGCACGCCGAGGAAGGACAGGTTCTCGCCGTCGGTCAGGGTGTCGCCGATGCGGAGGAGCCCGTGGTTCGGGATGCCGACCACGTCCCCGGCGTAGGCCTCCTCGGCGAGCGCGCGGTCCTGGGCGAAGAAGAACTGCGGCGCGTGCAGGCCGATGGTCTTCGCGGTTCGGGTCTGCAACGCCTTCATGCCGCGCGTCAGCTTGCCGGAGCAGAGCCGCACGAAGGCGATGCGGTCGCGGTGGTTCGGGTCCATGTTGGCCTGGACCTTAAAGACGAAGGCCGTCATGCGCGGCTCCTCCGCCGCGACCGGCCGCTTGTCGCTGTCGAGCCCCTGCGGCGAAGGCGCGAGGTCAGCGAGGGCGTCCAGCAGGTCGCGGACGCCGAAGTTCCGCAGCGCCGAGCCGAACAGCACCGGCGTCAGGTGGCCCTCGCGGAACGAGGCGAGCTCGAAGGGCTTCAGCGCGCCCTGCGCCAGCTCCAACTCCTCGGTCACCTCGGCCAGCCGATGCTCGGAGACGAGACCGCCCAGCGCTTCCAGCCCCGTTCCCGCCGGCTCGTCGCCGCCGTCGACCAGGCGGATGCGGCCGGAGCCGAGCTCGAAGGTGCCGGCGAAGTCGCGTCCGCGGCCGATCGGCCAGGTCAGGGGCGTCGCGTCGAGCGCGAGCGTGGTCTCGATCTCGTCGAGGATCTCGAACGGGTCGCGGCTCTCGCGGTCCATCTTGTTGATGAAGGTGACGATCGGGATGTCCCGGAGCCGGCAGACCTCGAACAGCTTGCGGGTGCGCGCCTCGATGCCCTTGGCGGCGTCGATCACCATGACGGCGCTGTCGACCGCGGTCAGCGTCCGGTAGGTGTCTTCCGAGAAGTCCTCGTGGCCCGGGGTGTCCAGCAGGTTGAACACGCAGTCGCGGTACTCGAAGGTCATCACCGAGGTCACGACCGAGATGCCTCGGTCGCGCTCGATCGCCATCCAGTCGGAGCGGGTGCGGCGGCGTTCGCCCTTGGCCTTGACCTGACCCGCGAGCTGGATCGCGCCGCCGAACATCAGCAGCTTCTCGGTCAGCGTGGTCTTGCCGGCGTCGGGGTGCGAGATGATCGCGAAGGTGCGGCGACGCTTCACTTCGCGGGCGAGGGGCGTCTCAGGCGTGGCGAGGGCGGCGTCGGTCATGGCGTCGGACGGATCTTCGGTCAGGCTTTGAAAACGCGCCGCCCATGTCCCGGCCGCGAGCCGGGATACAGAACCGCCAATGGGCCCGAGCCTCAGCAGCGGCGTCGGAGCTCATGCGGCGAGGCCGCGCGTCCATAGGGATCGTGAGGCGGTTGCGTGACACGGCGCGCCGCCCGGCGCAAGTTCCGAGCCGCTATCCCAGACCAGCGGGCGCGTTTTCGCGCCCCGCGATCTCCTCCACCACGGGCGCGTGAAACGGCAGTTCGCCGAGCTTCGCGCCCTGATCGCGCGCTGCGACGCTGACCCAGCGCGCTCCGTCCCAGGCGCGCACCTCGAGGTGCATGCGACCGCCCGGGCGTATGGTGATGCGGTGGTACGCGTTGGGCTCGCCCCGCAGCCGCGTCGAGGTGGCGGTCGAGGCTTGCACCACGAGCAGCCGCGGCGCGTCGCCTTGGTCGATCTCGTCGACATGGACGTAGCCGCGGTGCAGATGCCCGGCGAGCACCAGCCCGACGCGGTTGCGCCGGAAGCAGGCGAGCGCGTCGTCGGCGCGTCCCACCACGTCGAGATCGGGCGCGTGCGCGGGCGGGTGCAACGGGTGATGCGCGACGATGATCCGGAACAGGTGCTCGGGCAGCGCCTCCAGCCGCTTGTTCAGCCGATGCAGCTGGCGCAAGCCGAAACGCCCTTTGGACCAGTCGAACCCCCAGGCCATCCGCCGGGCGGTGTTTAGGCCCACGACCGCGACCTGGTCGTTGGTCCAGGTCGGTTCGATGTCGCGCGCGATGAACCGGCGCCAGCGCGCGTAGGGGTCGAGGAAGCGCTGGGCGAGATGGATGTAGGTGATGTCGTGGTTGCCGGGGACCGCGAGCACCGGGGACTCGAGGCTGCGCAGAAAGGCGCCGGCGGAGCGGTACTCTTCCCGGTAGGCCCGCTGCGTCAGGTCCCCGCTGACGATCACGAGATCGGGCCGATCGTCGTTCAGTTCCTCGCGAAGACCTTTGACGATCGCAGGATCCACGCGGTCGAAATGCAGGTCCGAGATGTGGGCGAGGCGGGTCATGTCGCGTTCTCCAGCACCGGGGCGTCCGCCGTCGTCGCCGCCTCGGGGGGACGCGGCGCGAGCACCTTCAGCGCCTTGTGACGAGAGCGGTAACGCAGGGGCGGCGTCAGCAGCATGGTCTCACCATCGTTCATGACGCGGAGCTTGCGCCGGCGGCTGGTCACCGCCAGCCGCGTCGCAGGGTAGGTTTCGAGATCTCCGTCTCTGCTCCAGGTCCCGAGCGCCATGCGCACGGAGAGGCGCACCAGGGGCCAGACGCTCAGGCGGCGGGTCGCGTAGACGACGAGTTCGCCGCGGTCGAGCCGCGAGCGCGTGAGCACTTGCCCGAACCCCTCGTCGTAGCCGTTGTTGGCGATCACGATCGCCTTGGTCCGGAACGCCGCCGGGCCGCGGCCCAAGTCGAGCCCGATCCGCATCGGCGGGTAGCGATACAGCCCCTTAAGCCCGGCGGCGAAGAGCCGCCACCAGCCGAGCGCGCCCATGTGCTCGCGGTTCTTCTCCCGCCGTTCGGCGAGCCGGGCCGGAAGGCCGAGCATGGAGTTGCACAGGAACACCCGGCCGTTGACCTCGCCGACGTCGATCTCGCGGATTTCCCCTGAAGCCATCTGCTGGATCGCCGCGTCCACATCGAGCGGCAATCCGAGATCTTTCGCCAGCAGGTTCATGGTTCCGAAGGGCAACGGCGCGAGCGCCTTGTCCGTTCCCATCAGAAGCTGGGCGGCGGTCGCGATCGTTCCGTCGCCGCCCGCTATCACCACGGCGTCGACTGGCAGCGTCGAGGCCCGCTTCAGCCGGACGGCGATGTCGCTGGCGTCGCCGTCGAGGACCGAGCCAACCTCGAGCCCGGCTGCGGCGAGCTTCTCCGCGAGCTCGTCGGCCATGCCGGTTCGCCCGAGCAGCGAACCGGACGAGCCGTTGACCACGAGTGCGACCCTCACGCCCGCCTTCCTCTAGCGGAGGCGGTCACGCCCCGGCGGCCGCCTCGTCCTGCTCGATGAAACGCCGCAGGCGCTCCTGATCCCGGCCCGCGCCGGTGACGAAGTAGAGCACCGCGATCAGCGCGATCAGCCCGAAGGCGATCGCCGGCGCCGCCAGTCCGCCTTCCTGGAACAGCCGCACGACGATCAGCGCAGCGCAGATAATCGCGCCGAGGATCGGCACGATGATCGGCACCTCGAACTGGCCGGGCTTCTCCCCCGGCCGGCGCTTCAGGATCACGAGCGCGACGTTCACGGCCGTGAAGACGGTCAGCAGGAGAAGCACGGTCGCCTGGGCGAGCGCCTTGATGTCGCCGAGCAGCGACAGCACGGCGACGATCGCGAGCAGCGTCAGGATCGCCACATGCGGGGTGCGGCGGGTGGGGTGAACCTTCCCGAGCGCCTGGGGCATCAGCCCCTGTTTCGACATGCCGTAGAGCAGGCGGGAGCCCATGATCCAGTTCACGAGCGCCGTGTTCGACACCGCAAAAATCGTGACGACCGACAGGATCACCGGCGGGAACCACGGAGCAGCCCGCTTGACCACCTCCACGAGCGCGAGTTCCTTCGGGAGCTCGCTGTAGTGCATCACCGAGACGGCTGAGATCGCCACCGCCATGTAGATGATGGTGGCGCCGATCATCGCCAGCACGATCGCGAGCGGCACGTTGCGGCTCGCGTCCTTGCACTCCTCCGACACGTTCAGCATGTCCTCGAAGCCGATGAACGAAAAGAAGGTCAGCACGGCGCCCTGCATCACGAGCACCGCTATGGCTCCGACTTCGCCGTTGTGGCTGGCTGCCGGCGGGAACTCCATCAGCGGGTTGGAGCCCCAGTAGCTCACGCTCACGGCGATCACGAGCAGGAGGCCGGAGGCCTCGACGATCGTGCACATGACGTTGAACCACATGCTCTCCTTGATGCCGCGAAGCAGGATACCGGCGATCAGCAGAAGGAAGCCGAAGGCCAGCACCCAGATCGGGACGGCGGTGAGGCCCAGCAGCTTCTGGAGGCTCGCGGCGACCACGTTCGACTGGGTCGCAATCGAGGTGAGGCCCGAGCATACGACCGCGAGGCCCACGACGTAAGACAGGAGTGGAATTCCGTAGGCGCGCTGGGTGACGTAGGCGGCGCCGCCGGCCTTGGGATGGCGCGAGACGACGTTGGCGTAGGACAGGCCGGTCAGCATCGCGGCGATCATCGACACCACAAAGGCCATCCATACGGCGCTGCCAAGCTGGCCGGCGGCCTGGCCGATCAGCCCGTAAATGCCGGCCCCGAGCATCGAGCCGAGGCCGTAGAGCGTGATCTGGAAGAGCGTTACGGAGCGATCGAGCGAAGGTTCGCCGTCTCTGGTCCGGGCGTCGGCTGCGTCTGTGGCGCTCATCGTCGGCAGGTCCCCTCGTGCTCGCGGCCGTTCGGCCGTCCGTCCATCGTTGGGCACCTAGAGCGTTCCGCCGCCGCCGCCACCTCTTCGCCGCAATTCCTCCAGAGGCAAAAAGAAACGCGCGGGCCCGAGGGCCCGCGCGTTCGTCGTTGCGCGAAGCGCGCGTCAGTTCGCTTGGCTGGTCTGCAGCAGCGGCGTGATGTTGCGGACCGTCACGCGGCGGTTGCGCTCCTCAGGTCCGTCCGTCTTCACCTTCAAGTACTGCTCGCCGTAGCCCTGCGTGGTCAGGTTCTCGGCCGGGACGTCGAAGTACTTCGAGAGCACCTCCGCGACTGCCTCGGCGCGACGGTCCGACAGCGACAGGTTGTCGTCGTCCGAGCCGACCGCGTCGGTGTGGCCTTCGATCAGGAAGATCGTTTTCGGATCCTTCTTGACCGCGTCCTCCATGGCGAGGCCCACGTTCTCGAGCTTCGTGATCTGGTCGTCGCGAACCTCCCACGAGCCCGTGTCGAAGGTGATCGAGTCGAGGTCGACCGACCGCACCCGTTCGCGCAGCGGCGGGTTGGTGCGGATCTCGTCCAGCGTGTAGCGACGCTCGACCCGCTCCACCGGCGGCGCCGCGAAGGCGGTCTCGATATCGTCGTACGAGGCGGTGTCGGCGTCGACGATGTACTCCTCGCGCGGGATCGAGATCCGGGGCGGCGGCAGGCCGAGGTCAATGAACGCGCCGATCGCGCCGCCGCCGCGCGGGCGGTTGTCGATCAGGACGTACTCCTCGCCGCGGTAACGGCGCGTGCGGCGGAGCAGGCGGCCGTCGTCGTCCACATAGGTGTAGACCTCAGAGCCGTCCGGACGCACCGAGATGCGTACCCGTTCGTCGCCCCGGCGCTCCTCGCGCCAATCGCGGGCGCCGATGCGGAAGCGCGCGCCTTCGTCACGACGGATGATCGTCCGGCCGCCCTCACGGATGATCGTGCGGTCGCCTTCGGTGATCACCACCCGATCGCCGTCACGACGCTCCTTGCGCTGATCTCGCAGGCGCTCGATGCGGTCGTTCTGCCGATCCCTGTCGCGGCTCGCGTCGCGACGCTCGTCGCGGATGCGCTCCTGGAGACGCTCGATGCGCTGCTTCTGGTCAGCGGTGCGGCCGTTTTCCCGGCGATCGTCGCGCCGATCGCGGGCTGCGTCCTGGCGATCATCCCGACGGTCGTCCCGGCGGTCCTCGGCGGCGTCCTTGCGGTCGTCCTGGCGCTTCTCACGAAGCTCCTTCAGACGGTCGTCACGCCGATCTTCCGCCGCGTCCTTCCTGTCCTGAGCGGCGTCCCTGCGATCGTCGACCGCGTCCTTCCGATCGTCCTGACGCTTTTCGCGAAGCTCCTTCAGCCGCTCATCGCGCCGGTCCTGAGCCGGGTCGCTCTTGTCCGAGGCGGCGTTCTTGCGGTCCTGCTCACGCTGGTCCTGAACAGTCTCGCGCTTCTCCCGCGCGTCCTTCCGCTTATCGTCCTGCAGAGCATCCTGGCGCTGCTCGCGGATAGGCTTCTGGCGATCCTCTCGGGCGTCCTCACGCTTCTCAGGGGCCGCTTCGCGCTTCTCCTGCGCGCGCTGCTCGCGGCGCTCCTGCTGCTCTTGCGCGCGCTGCTGGCGACGCTCGTCGGCGTCGTTGTTTTGCGGGCGCTCGGCCCGCTCCGGCCGCTCGGGACGCTCGGCGCGCTCGGGCCTCTCCGCCCGCTCGGGCCTCTCCGCCCGCTCGGGGCGCTCGGGACGTTCAGCGCGGTCGGGCCTCTCGGCGCGCTCCGGACGATCGGGCCGTTCAGCACGCTCCGGCCTTTCGGCGCGCTCAGGTCGCTCCGCCCGCTCTGGCCGTTCGGCGCGGTCCGGTCGTTCCGCCCGCTCGGGACGGTCTCCGCCGCGACCACGGTCCTCGTCGCTCTGCGCGACGACGATCGGACGGTCGCCGGAGAGGGCCGGGCCGGACGCGGCGATGCTTGGCGCGGAAGCGGCAAGCAACGGCAGCGCGACGCCGGCGAGAAGAAGATATCGTGTCGTCTTCATAACCAACCTTGTTTCGTTTCCGGCGTCCGCCTCTTTCGTGCGGCGATCGCCAATAAGCCCCAAGCGTCACTTGGAGCAATGACCTCCGATTACGACCACTGGGTGACGTATTCGGATGCGAAAATAGCCTTAGGGCGAGCCTTCAGCCCAGCTGGTGCTTCTGGGTAGGCCTTTCGACATGAACGGCGCGTGAATAGGCAGGTTTTAACGCTGCGACCGGTCAATCGTTCCCGGTCAGTCGACGCCGATCGTCAAAGTCGCGGAGCCCAAGCCCTCGAACGCGACGGTCACCGTTTCGCCCGCGGCCGCTTGGCGGAACGGCGTCGCCGAGCCGGTCGTGACGACGTCCGCGGCTTTGAGGTGGTTGGGTCCTTCACGCAGACGGTTCGCGAGCGCCACCAGCAGCCGCGTCGGATCGCCCCCCGTGTTGCCGCCCTCATGCTCGAAGACCGTCTCGCCGTCGATCTCCAGCCGCACCGGCGCGCGATCGAGCGGACCGGGCGGCGGCTCTGTCGAGGCCGGTCCGAGAATGAGCAACCCATGGCTCTGGCGGTCGGCCATGCGCCACAGCGCCGGCTGCTCGCTCCAGCGCTCGAAGGCGGTGTCGAGCACTTCGATCGCCGGGTGCCAGGTCGCGACGGCGGCGAGGACCTCCTCGCGCGAGTACGGCGTCTCGCGCGCCGGCAGGTCGCGGCCGAGCCGCACGGCGATTTCGGCTTCGACGGCCCAGAGCTTGAGAGTGGAGGCGGGAAGCGCGGCGGGGCTGTCGTGGAGGGTGGACGCCGTGAGCGCGCCCTGGCCGGGCTCGGCCTCGGGCGTCGGCGCGCCGACCTTCCAGCCGACGATCGGGCCGATCGCGGCGACGCCGGCGTAGTGCATGGCCATCGCCTCCGCCTCGTCCGCCGGGGCCAGGTCTGCGGGGAGGCCCGCAAGCTGGACGCCGCTGCGGCGCGCCTCTTCCAGCAGGCGGGCGGCTGCGGCGATCTTGGCGGGCGCGGCGTCGGGCATGTGGCGATCCTTGAGCTGGAAACGAGCGGGCATTGGGTCCGATGTGCGCCATCCCGCCGGGGTCTCGGGAGGCGACCGCGCCTCAGGCCGGGCGGCCCTCGAACGCGGGCCTGAGGCGCGTCAGTTCGTGGCCGACATGGTCCATGAAGGCGCGCACGCGCGCGCTTGATCGCAGATCGGGGTGCGTCAGGAGCCAGAGTTCGGCGGGGGCCTTGCGCGGCGGATCGAACACGCGGATGAGCCCCGGCCTCATGTCGCCGATGAAGCAGGGCAGGGGACCCACCCCAAGGCCGGCTTCGATCGCCTCCGCCATGCCGAGCACCGTCGAGATGCGGTAGACCGTGCGATGCTCGCCGATGGTCTCGCGCAGCCAGCGCTGCAGCAGGGAGAGCATGTCCCCGGGGCCGATCCAGTCCTCGTCCTGCAGCTCGGCGATGTCCGCCGCCGGCGCGTGCGGGGCCTTTGCGTAGATCGCCCAGCCGAGCTCCGCGATCCGGCGGCCGACGAGCGTCTCGGGCGGGCTGGCGGTGGCGCGGATCGCAACGTCGGCGTCGCGCTTTGACAGGTTGAGCGCGTCGTTGCCGATGACGACGTCGAGGAGGATGTCCGGATAGGCCTGCCGGAAGCCGGCGAAGATCGAGGTCAGCGGGTGGATCAGCAGGCTGTCGTTCGTGGTGACGCGCAATTCACCGGCCGGCGCGAGGTCCTGTCCGGAGATGCGGCGCTCGAAGGCGACGATGTCGTCGGCCATGCGGTCCGCGACGCCCAGCATCTCCTCGCCCGCGGGCGTGAGGCCGTAGCCGGCGCGCCCGCGCTCGAACAAGCGCGCGCCGAGCTGCTCCTCGAGCGCGCCGAGCCGCCGAAACACCGTGGAAGCGTTGACGTTGAGAAGCGTCGCGGCGCCGGCGAGCGAGCGCCGTTCGGCCACGGCCTTGACCAGCCGAAAGTCGTCCCAGGCGAGCATGGATGGGCCTCCGTCGGCGACAGGCGGCGAGGAAAGACGATCGCCGGACTAGACTATTCGGACCGCCCTGTCATGGGCGGCCCCGGATTCTGGGCGCCGCCGGGTTCAGCGCAAGCGGAGCTTCCGGCGCGTCCGCCGCCAGAAGCTGGGCGGTCGCTCGGGATCGACCAGGTCGTTCTCGGACAGGACGTCTTCGATCTCCCCGACCTCCCGCGCCTCCAGCGGGGCGAGGCGGCGGCCCGCGGCGGCGAAGGCCTCGATCGCGGCGATCAGCGAGCCGGCCTCGTCGATCTTGCGGGCGACGTCCTCGGCCGCCACGCCGAGATGCTCCGCCAGCAGATCGTCGCGCACCCAGCGGATGCGCGCCCTGAGCGCTTCGTCGCCGGGACGCGCCTCCACGGCGAGGTCGCTCTCGGTGTCGAAGCCCATGGAACGGTTGTTCAGGTTGGACGAGCCGACCTTCAACAGTCGGTCGTCCACGATCATCACCTTGGCGTGGACATAGATCGCAGCGCCGGCTGCGGTTTGCGGGAAATAGATCCGGAACCGCCCATGGCGGTCCTCGCGGCGGACGAAGCCGATCAGCTTGGAGCGCGCCGACCCCATGGTCGTCTCCTCCAGCCAGCCGTCCTGGGCGTCCGGATTGATGATGACGATCTCTGGCCCCTCCGACTCCTGAAGCCGCGCGACGATCGCCTCCGCGATCTTGCGCGAGGCGAAGTACTGGCTCTCGATGTAGAGCGTGTTCCGGGCGCTCGCGATGGCGGCGAGGTAAAGCCGCTCGATCTCGCAGACCTGTTCGATCGTGTCGTAGGCGCCGACGGTGCGAGCGATCCCGACGTCGACCTCCGTCATCGTCGGTTCGAGGAAGTCCGGCCACAGATCCTGCGCCACCGACGGGGGAGGAAGCTCTTCGCCCGTCGCGCGCCGCCACCGTTCGCGGGCGAGCTCGCCGAGCGCCGCGGCGAGTTCGCCGTCGGCGCAGATGGTCGCGTCGTGCCAGGGCTGCAGCGGTTTGCCCCGCGGCGAGCGACGCGCCGGGTCGTCGTCCTTGTGGGCGCGGGTGTCCCAGCGTCCGAGCGTCATGTCGATGCCGCCGCAGAACGCCAGAGCGTCGTCTACCACGACGATCTTCTGGTGATGCGCCGCAAGCGGCGGGTGAGCGCCGTCGAGCTTCATCCGGATGTTTTTCTTCCACATCCACTGCAGCATGTAGAAGGGCGTCTCGCCGCGGCCGAGCGTCTCGATCATGCCGAGGTTCCACTTCAGCAGATGGATGCTCACCTCCGGCCGCCGGTCGGCGATCCAGCTGAGGAACGGCCCCAGCGCGTTCGGGCCCTCGAGCGTTTCGCCCTCCGGCTCGAGCTCGATCCGGCTGTCGAAATCCCAGCCGATCAGCAGCACCGAGCGCTGCGCCTTCAGAATGGCGGCGCGCGCGGCGCGGTAATACTCGGCGGCGTCGACGATCACCGACAGGCGGTTCGCATGGGCGATACGCCAGCAGGTGTCGCCAGGAATGAGGAGGTCGGCGGCCATCGATGTCCGGGAGGGAAGGCGGGCAGGGGGTTATAGGGCAGGGTCGCCCCGCGTCTCGTCCTTTCGGTCGGTTCAGCCCCGGCCCAACCGCAGCCCCGGCGCGGGACGCTCCTCCAGCGCTTCCCGGCGGAAGCGGTAGAGCTGGGCGGGCCGTCCTCCGGTCGCGGTCTCCGCCGCTCCGGTCGGCTCCACGAGCGCTGCGGCTTCGACCAGACGGCGGAAGTTCTGCTTGTGAAGATGGCGCCCGGCGACAGCCTCCACGGTGCGTTGGAGCGCGGTCAGCGTGAACTGCCGCGGCATCAGTTCGAACACCAGCGGCCGATACTTCAGCTTGGCCCGGATGCGCCCCATGGCGGTCGCGAGGATGCGGCGGTGGTCGTCGCGCATGGCGACGCCGAGCTGCGGCAGGGCCGCGCGACCGAGCGCCGCCGGCCGGCCGTCGCGCGCCGCCTCTTCGACGAGGCCGGCCTCGTAGAGGAGCTCGTAGCGGTCGAGCACCTTCTCCTCGTCCCAGGGGGCTCCGTCGAAGCCGAAACATTGCCGGGCGCGGACGAGACGGGGCAACGCGCGGCCGGTTTCCGCCTCTGGCGCCTCCGCCGTCCATTGCGCGAGCGCCGGCAGGATCTGGGCGTCGAGGACCTCGGGGCGGCGCTCCCGCCAGTCCTCCCAGGGGAAGAAGCCGTACCACGGACGGAACGCCGCTCCCGCGGCCGCGAGAGCCGCGCCGTCACGGGGCCGGCGGGTGAGCGCGAGATACCCGATGGAGACCATGTGCGGAGCAAGATCTCCGGGCTCCGCCGCCCTGCCGCGGTCGCCGAAGGTGTAGAGCTGCTCGACGTAGCCGACGTCGAGCGCGGTCTGCTCGGCGATCGAGGTGCGGAGCGCGATCTCGAGCGTGCGGTCGCGCAAAGGGTCGAACGACCCCGACGGCAGGCCGAGCGCCTTGCCGCCGCCCGGCGGCTGCGCCACCAGGATCAGCGGCCTGTCGCCCTCGACGGCGACCACCGCCGCCGACAGCCCGACGCCGACGGTCGCCGCGGACGTCACGGTCTCAACCCCGTTGGCAGCGCGAACACCTCGCCCTCGAACGCGTCCTCGCCCCGGCCGATGGCGGCGATCGCCGCGCGCATCCGTCCACCGCGCCCGAGCGCGTCGTCCGCGAGCGCCACGACGAGAGCGTTCGGCGTCGCGCTCGGGCTCAGACGTCGCAGTTCCTGCGCGATCTCCGCCTCCTCGCGGTTCGGCGCCCGCGCGCAGGCGATGGCGTAGGCCATGGCGGGCGAGCGGCTGACGCCGGCGTAGCAGTGCACGAGCAGCGGGCGGTCGTCTCGGCTCGCGAAGGCCAGCGCCTCGGCGACGTGGGCCGCGGCGGGCGCAACGTGGCCGTCCCGCGCGCCCAGCAGGTCATGGAAGGCGATCGTCAGGTGGTCCCCGGCCGCGACGCCTGCGGGGCGCGGCGTCGGCAGGCCGCCGCTGGTCAGCGTCAGCACGCGCCGGACGCCATAGCGCGCGACGCTGTCTTCGAGCTGCGAGGCGGGGCAGACGACGATCATCCCTTCATCTCTCCTCAGCCGTGGAGCTGTTCGAACCGAGCGAGAAAGCGTCGCGCGGCGAGCTCCGCCGGCCACGGCGTCAGGTCGACGTCCGCCGGAGCGCCCTCGGGGCGGCCGAAGACGCGGCGCGCGTCGGCCAGCGAAAATCCCGCGAGCCGGGTGGCCTCGAGGAACGCCGCTGAGCGATCAGCGCGCTTCAGCAGTTTGGTCGCGCTCTCGCCGCGCTCCGCCGGCAGTCCGAACCGGACGTGAATCGCGCGCATCAGACGATCCTCCACCGCCTTGTACTCGCCGCCGAGCACGGCCTTGAAGGGGCTGATCATGTCGCCGATGACGTATTCCGGCGCGTCGTGCAGCAGCACCGTCAGGCGCAGCCGCGTGTCGCAGCCCGGCGAGAGGCGCGCCGCGATGTCCTCCACCAACACCGAATGCTGAGCGACCGAGAAGATGTGCTCGCCGCTCGTCTGTCCGTTCCAGCGCGCCACGCGGGCGAGCCCGTGGGCGATGTCCGCGATTTCGACGTCCAAGGGCGACGGATCGAGCAGGTCCAGCCGGCGGCCGGACAGCATGCGCTGCCACGCGCGGGGGGCGTCGTCGCGGGCGGCGGGGCGAGGGGAGACGGGCGTCATAGGCGAGGCGAATCTCGAACGTTGCGGCGCTATCTGAGTGTTGAAGGCGTCCGAGCGCGGCGACGCAAGCGGGCGAGCAGGTCTGTCATGCGAGAGCGCGCTCGACCTCGCGGTTCCGTGAACTAGCTCTTCCACCGATCTAGGGCGTCCGGAGGAGTTCGATCATGGTTGCGACCCACCCCGCGGAGCCCGTCGCTCCACGGTCTTCCCGTCCCTGGTATCGGATCCTCTACCTCCAGGTGCTGATCGCGATCGCCTTCGGCATTCTGCTGGGCTATCTCGCGCCCGATCTCGCGAAGCAGATGAAGCCGCTCGGCGACGCCTTCATCAAGCTGATCAAGATGCTGATCGCGCCGATCATCTTCCTGACCGTGGTGCACGGCATCGCCGGCATGGAGGACATGCGCAAGGTTGGCCGCGTGGGCCTGAAGGCGCTGATCTACTTCGAGGCGCTGACGACCGTCGCGCTCGTCATCGGCCTCGTCGTCGTCAACCTGCTGAAGCCGGGCGCCGGCATGAACGTCGACCCTTCCACGCTCGACGCCGGCTCGATCGCAAAGTACCAAAAAGCGGCCGAAGGCCAGTCGATCTCGGACTTCTTCCTTCACATCATACCGGACGCCGTGGTTGGGGCTTTCGCCCAGGGCGAGATCATCCAGGTCCTGTTCTTCGCCGTGCTGTTCGCCGTCGCGCTGCATATGGTCAGCGAGAAGGGCAAGCCCGTGATGGCGCTCGTCGACTCGTCGATGGACGTGTTCTTCAAGATCATCGGCATCGTGATGAAGGTCGCGCCGATCGGCGCTTTTGGCGCCATGGCGTACACGATCGGCTCGCAGGGCCTCGGGGCGCTCGCATCGCTGCTCTACCTGATGCTCGGCTTCTACGTCACATGCCTGATCTTCATCTTCGGCGTGCTGGGGATCGTGGCCTATTTCGCGGGTTTCTCGATCTTCAAGTTCGTCCGCTACATCCGCGAGGAACTGCTGATCGTCCTCGGCACCTCCTCGTCCGAGTCTGTGCTGCCGCGGATGCTGGACAAGATGAGGCGCGCCGGCGCCGATGACTCGGTGGTCGGCCTCGTCATTCCCGCGGGCTACTCCTTCAATCTCGACGGCACCTGCATCTACCTGACGATGGCCGCGATCTTCCTGGCCCAGGCCACCAACACCGAGCAGACGCTCTGGGAGCAGATCGGCATCCTCGCCATCTTGCTGCTGACCTCGAAGGGCGCCGCCGGCGTCACCGGCTCCGGCTTCATCGTGCTGGCGGCGACGCTTCAGTCCGTTGAGCACATCCCGATCGCGGCCATCGCGCTGATCCTCGGCGTCGACCGATTCATGTCCGAGGCCCGCGCGCTGACCAATCTTGTCGGCAACGGCGTCGCCACCATCGTCGTCGCGAAGTGGGAGGGCGCGCTGGACGAACGACGCCTGCACGTCCAGCTCGACAGCGGAGGAACGGACGAGGAGCTCGCCGAACCGGCGCGAGCGTGACCTTGCAGCCGAGCGGCTATGCGTACATATTTCGGTACAGTTTTGAAGCGAGGAGGGCGCGATGCCGTCTCATGTCGGTTTCACCGAGTTTCGACAGAACCTTGCGACCCATCTCGACGATGTGGTCGACAGCCGCGCGCCGCTTCTGGTGACGCGGAAGGGGGGGCGCTCGGTCGTCGTGATCTCCGAGGAGGAGTGGCGCGGGATGGAGGAGACGCTCTACCTCATGAGCAACCCGCGCAACGCAGAGCACCTTTTGAAGGGCATCGCTGAACTTGACGCCGGCAAGGGCGTCGAACGCGACCTGATCGAGCGGTGAAGGTCGTCTGGTTTTCCGACGCCTGGAGCGATTACGTAGCGCTACAGGCTGACGATCCCGATCTCACCAATAAGATCAACGCCCTGATCAAGGACGTGACGCGCTCGCCGTTTCAGGGGATCGGAAAGCCTGAACCGCTGAAGCTTCAGCTCAAAGGCTGGTGGTCGCGACGCATCAGCCGGGAGCATCGGTTCGTCTATCGGGTTGAGGGCTCGGGAGACGAGAGGCGGGTCGAGATCCTCTCTTGCCGCTTTCACTACTGAAAGGCTTGGTTCGAGGCCTAAGAGCGGACCTCGACCCCCAGCTCAGGCCCCGCCCTTTCGCCAGCAGCCCACGAAGTGGTCGTCGATCATGCCCACGGCCTGCATGAAGGCATAGACGATCACCGGACCGCAGAAGGTGAAGCCGCGGCGCTTCAGGTCCTTCGACAGCGCCTCGGACAGCGGGGTCGAGACCGGGACCTCGCCGCGCTCGCGCCACGGGTTCACGATCGGAGCGCCGCCGACGAAGCCCCAGAGATAGTCGGAGAAATCCTCGCCGCGGTCGCGCATGGCGAGATAGGCGCGGGCGGACTTCACCGCGCCCTCGATCTTGGCGCGGGACCGGACGATGCCGGGATCGCCCAAAAGGCGCGCCACGTCGGCCTCGCCGAAGCGCGCGACGACCTCCGGCTCGAACCCTTGGAACGCCGTGCGGAAGGCGTCGCGCTTGCGCAGGATCGTGATCCACGCCAGGCCGGCCTGGAAGCCGTCCAGCACCAGCTTCTCGTAAAGCGCGCGGGAGTCCCGTTCGGGGCGCCCCCAGTCGGTGTCGTGATAGGCCACGTAGAGCGGGTCGGTCCCGCACCAGGCGCAGCGGCATTTTCCGTCGGCGTGACGGGGGGCGGCTTCGCTCACGCAGCCGTCTCGCCGGGGAAGGCGAACCGCGCCCAGGCCGGCTTCTCGACCGTCAGCATTGCGGCGCCCGCCATCAGCGGCACGCCGGCGGCGAGGGCGTCCTCCGCGCGGTCGAGCCGCAGCAGCGCGAGGCCTCGGCCTTCGATCGCCGAGCCCATGCGTCCGATGACCCGCTCCCCGGCGGTCACCGCCGCGCCGATCTCCGGCGGAAGCCCGTCGATCCTGACCGGCGCCACCCGCGTGCGGGCGGTGCCCCGGTGCTCCATGCGGCTCACGATTTCCTGGCCGACATAGCAGCCCTTCTTGAAGTCGATGCCGTTGAGCTGCTCCATACAGGCCTCGTGCGGAAAGGCGTCGCCGTAGACGAAGTCGAGCCCGCCCTGCGGCACCCCAAGAGTGATGCGGTGTGCGCGCCAGCCCTCCGGGCCGACGTCGATCACGCCTTCGGGAAGCCTTCCGTCCGCCGGCAGGTAGGCGCGCGCGCCGAGGGCCGCGAGCCGCGGGTCGGAGACGAGCGAAGGCAGGCCGTTCGGCAGGAGCCCGTCGCCCCACAGGACCGCGACGCGGGTTTCGGCGCTCGTGTCGCGGAAGTCGACCTTCGAGCGCAGCTTGTAGAGGCCGAGCTTGCGAATGAGATCGGGCACCAGAAACTTCGGCGCGTCGAGCCGGACGCCCTCCGGGATCGCCGAGGCGAGCAGGTCGACGGCGATCTTGCCTTGGGGCGTGAGCAGCGCGGCGTAGGCGGCGCGGCCGGGAGCCAGCCCTCCGACGTCGTTCGAGAGCAGATTGTCGAGGAAGCGGCCAGCCTCAGGGCCGGTTACCTCGATCGTTCCCCGCATGTCCAGGATCGCGCCGCGCATGGTCTCGGTTCCTGTTGCCTTCGATGCCGCGCGAAGGTAGGCCCCCGGGAGCCCCGCCTTCAAGCCGAACCTTTTTCCGGAGGACGCCCGATGTCCGAGACCTTCGACCTCCTGCTCAAAGGCGGGACCGTGGTCAACCAGGACGGCGAGCGCCGCGCCGATCTCGGCGTACGCGCTGGCCGCGTGGCCGCGATCGGCGATCTCGGGGCGGCCTCCGCCGGCGAGGTGGTTGACTGCGCGGGGCTTCACCTGCTGCCGGGCGTGATCGACACGCAGGTGCATTTCCGCGAGCCGGGGGCGACTCACAAAGAGGACCTCGAGACGGGCTCGCGCGCAGCCGTGCTCGGTGGCGTGACGGCGGTGTTCGAGATGCCGAACACCAACCCGCTCACCGTCACCCCCGAGGCGCTGGCCGACAAGCTCGCCCGCGCGAAGGGCCGCATGCACTGCGACCACGCCTTCTTCGTCGGCGGCACCCACGACAATGCGAGGGACGTCGCCGAGCTGGAGCGCCTGCCCGGCGCCGCCGGCATCAAGATCTTCATGGGCTCGTCCACCGGCTCGCTGCTGGTGTCGGACGACGTGGGCGTGGGCGAGATCCTGAAGCGCACCCGCCGTCGGGTCTCGGTCCATTCCGAGGACGAGCCGCGCCTCTCGGAGCGCAAGGGCGAGCGGGTCGCCGGCGATCCGTCCAGCCACCCCGTGTGGCGCGACGCGGAAGCGGCGCTGAAGTGCACCAGGCGGCTGACGACCATCGCCCGCGAGCACGGCGCGAAGGTCCACGTGCTGCACATCTCCACGGCCGAGGAGATGCGCTATCTCGCCGACTTCAAGGACGTGGCGACGGTCGAGACCACCCCGCACCATCTCACCCTGGGCTCCGACGCCTATGCGCGGCTCGGCACCCGCGCGCAGATGAACCCGCCGGTGCGCGACGACGCCCACCGCGCCGGGATCTGGTGGGGCCTGCACCAGGGCGTCGTCGATGTGCTGGGCTCCGACCATGCGCCCCACACGCTGGAGGAGAAGGCCAAGACCTATCCCGACAGCCCTTCCGGCATGACCGGCGTGCAGACGCTGGTGCCGATCATGCTCGATCACGTCGCCGCCGGCCGCCTCAGCCTGGCGCGGTTCGTGGACCTCACCAGCGCGGGGCCCGCGCGCATCTTCGGCATCGCGACCAAGGGCCGTCTCGCCGTGGGCTACGACGCGGACGTCACCGTGGTCGACCTCAAGCGGCGGGAGACGATCACGAACGGCTGGATCGGCTCACGGAGCCAGTGGACCCCTTACGACGGGGTGTCGGTGCAGGGCTGGCCGGTGGGAACCATTCTTCGCGGACGCCGGGTGATGTGGGAGAGCGAGATCCTCGCGCCGGGAACGGGCGAGCCCGTGCGCTTCATCGATACGCTCCGGAGCTGACCGGCTGGGCGATCATGGGCGCTTGCGGGAGACGGCCCGAGCCCCATGTTGCCCTGCGAAGCGACTGCGGGCTAAGACCGCAGTCGTCCGTGCACAACCCGCGCTTTGGCGCGAGTCTCCGGGGAGACGCCCTGCGTGATCGACGACGTTTCGCTGATCGCGACGGGCGTGGCCATCGGCGTCGGCGTCAATGCGCCGGTCGGGCCGGTGAACGTGATGTGCATCCACCGGGCCATCCGCAACGGCCCCGCCTCGGCTCTGGCGGCGGGAGCTGGGGCGTTCGCGGCGGACGTGCTGTTCGCGGGGCTCGCGGCCTTCGGCGTGACGGCGATCTCGAGCTTCATCGAAGGCCATCTCAGCGTCATCAAGGTGGTGGGGGGCGCCATCCTGATCGCCTTCGGCGTCAAGCTGCTCTACGCGCCCTCGAAGGGCGCCGCGCCCGCCAACGACACGCGCATGTCGCTGTTCCGCGCGGCGCTCGCGTCCTTCGTCCTGACGGTGACGAATCCGGCCGTGCTCTTGGGTTTTTTCGCGATCTTCGGCGGCCTCGCCGGGATCGGCGAGCAGGTCGGCGATTTCGGCGCCGCGGCGCTCCTGACGATCGGCGTCGCGATCGGCAGCGCGGCGTGGTGGCTGATGCTGTCGATGGGGGCGAGCCGGCTGCGGGAGCGGATCGCGGAGAAGTGGCTCGGCCGCCTGAACGCGGTGTCCGGCGGCGGGCTCGCGCTGTTCGGATTCGCGGTGCTGATCAGCGTCGCGCTGGGTTACTGAAGGGCGACGCCGGGTTAACCCGCAGGTTAATGCGCGAGGCTCGGAAGCGTGTAGTCGCCCTTCCGCAGCCGGTCCGGCAGCCGCTCCACGAAACGCGCGGTCGCTTCCTCGCCGAAGGACAGCACAAGCTCCTTCAGCGCGGCGAACAGCGCGGCGTGCGCGACGCAGTCGGGGGCGATCCCGTCGAGCAGGGCCTCCTCCCACGCCTCGTCGAGATACGCGAGCGCGGCGCGGCGATCGTCGACGGCGCCTTCGTCCGTCGCGGCCGAATCGTCATGAGCCATGGCGTCCCTTCCCTGTCCGTCCGCGACTCTAACGGAAGGGCGGGCGGGACGCAGCGATTCTCGAAAAAAGGGTTAACGCCGGCGGGAAAACTTAAACGACTTCTCCCCCGCGTCAGGGCCCGTAGCGGGCGTTGACCTCGGTCGCGATCGCCGAGACTTCCTGAAGAAACCGCGCGGTCGCAACCTCGGCCGCGGGCGTGCAGGCGTGGTAGCTCCGCGCCCAGGCACGGTAGCTGGCGTTGAAGGCCCCGGCGAGGGCGTCGCGCCGCTCCGGCGCCGGCGCCTCCGCCGCGATCAGCGCCGACATGCGGTCGCGCCAGACGTCGGCGTCTTTCGCCTTGCAGACGGCGCGCAGATGATGGAGCGCGCCGAGCGTCTCGGCGAGGCGGATCAGCTTGGGCTCGTAGGGCGCGGCGGCGGGCGGCGGCTGGGGCGCGGGCTGCTGCTGCGGCGG
>NZ_BAUX01000010.1 GCF_002897035.1 Methylopila sp. Yamaguchi | reverse complement strand
GGCGACTGGCGAGACGGTGGCGCTCAGCGACGTCGAGCTGCTCGCGCCGACCGCGCCGGGCAAGATCATCGCGCTGTGGAAGAACCTCCGCGGCCTCGCCGCGAAGCTCGGGCAGACCCCGCCGGATGAGCCGCTCTACCTTCTGAAGGCCTCGTCCTCCGCGATCGGCTCCGGCGCGACCATCCGCCGGCCCTCGTCCTATGGCGGGCGCGTCGTGTTCGAGGGCGAACTCGGCATCGTCATCGGCGCGAAATGCCGTGAAGCGACGCCGGCCGAGGCGGCGGCGGCGATCTTCGGCTACACCTGCGTGAACGACGTCACGGCGGCGGACCTGATCGACAAGGACCCGTCCTTCGCGCAATGGGCGCGCGCGAAGAGCTTCGACGGGTTCGGAGCTTTCGGCCCCGCCGTCGCGACAGGGCTCGATCCGAGCGCGCTGGTCGTCAAGACCGTGCTTAACGGCTCCGAGCGCCAGAACTATCCCGTCGCGGACATGTTCTTCGAGCCGGCGGAGTTGGTGAGCCGGCTGTCCTTCGACATGACGCTGGAGCCGGGCGACCTCATCATGTGCGGCACCTCCGTCGGCGTCGGCGCGATGAGGGAGCCGGAGAACGTCGTCGAGGTGACCATCGAAGGCGTCGGAACGCTACGAAACCGCTTCGTCCAGTGACCACGAGAGGTCCGGTCAGGTCTTGGCCCCTGCGCGCGCCGCCCCATTTGCGGTGACGGGGTGCTTACGGCGACGTTAAGCCTGTCGTCGTCTAATGCCGACGATCGAAACGCCGCGCGACGAGGAAGTCCGATGACCATGCCCGATTTGGAGCGCGCGATCGTCGCGGTTCTCAAGATGATGGGCGACGCCGACGGCGATCTGGCCGACCGGATTCTGGACCGCTATCTCGTGCGATTCGGCGCGGACGCTGACGCCAAACATGCGGCGTTGCGCCGTCTGGAGGCCGCCATGACGGCGGACGGCGACGAGGCCGAAGCGGTTCAGCCGGCCCGCGCGAGCCGCTGACGCGCTGGCCTGCGCTGCTCGCGCTCTCGTGAGCGCGGCTTATCGGTCAATGGAACCGAAAACGGCCCGTTGCGCCCGGCCCGGCATAGCGTCGGCGCGCGTGTGCCTGCATATTACGGCCGCCCCAAAACATAGCGCCTCAGGAGACGTGGCCGATGCCGCATGAAACGCCGCTGATCTCGACGATCGTCGCGGGTTTCGTGCTGGCTTTCATTCTCGGGGCGATTGCGAACCGTTTCCGCCTGCCGCCCCTCGTCGGCTACCTCGTCGCAGGCGTTCTGGTTGGTCCGCACACGCCCGGCTACGTCGCCGACCAGCAGCTTGCGCCCGAGCTCGCCGAGATCGGCGTGATCCTGCTGATGTTCGGCGTGGGTTTGCACTTCTCGCTGAAGGATCTGCTGTCGGTGCGCGGCGTCGCGTTGCCGGGGGCGATCGCGCAGATGGCGGTCGCGACCGCGCTTGGCTGGGCCCTCGCCTGGCTGATGGGCTGGTCGCACGGCGGGGGCCTCGTGTTCGGCCTCGCGCTTTCGGTGGCGTCGACCGTCGTGCTGCTGAAGGCGCTGCAGGAGCGGCGCCTCGTCGAAAGCGAGCGCGGCAAGATAGCCGTCGGATGGCTGATCGTCGAAGACCTCGCGATGGTCCTGGCGCTCGTGCTGATTCCGGCGGCTGCAGGGATCGCGAGCGGGCAGGGCGGGGACGCCATGCACGGGGATCCGGTCGCGTTGCTGATCAGCCGCGCGCTGAACGTGGACCTCGGCATCACCGGCGTCATCGGCGTCACCCTGCTGAAGGTGGCGCTGTTCGTCGCGCTGATGCTCGTCGTCGGCCGGCGGCTGATCCCGGCGCTGCTTCACCGTATCGCCCACACCGGCTCGCGCGAGCTGTTCCGGCTCGGCGTGTTGGCGATCGCGCTCGGCGTCGCCTTCGGCGCGGCCAAGCTCTTCGGCGTATCGCTCGCGCTGGGCGCGTTCTTCGCCGGCATGATCCTCTCCGAGAGCGAGCTTTCGCACCGCGCGGCGCAGGAGAGCCTGCCGCTGCGCGACGCCTTCGCCGTGCTGTTCTTCGTGTCCGTCGGCATGCTGTTCGACCCGACGATCATCGTGCGGGACCCCTGGCCCGTCGTCGGCACGCTGTTCATCATCGTGATCGGGAAGTCGGTGGCGGCGTTCCTGATCGTGCTGGCGTTCCGACGATCGGTCGGCACGGCGCTCACGATCTCCGCCAGTCTCGCGCAGATCGGCGAGTTCTCATTCATCCTGGCTGAGCTCGGCGTCGGTCTGAATCTGATCCCGGAGGAGGGGCGCGACCTGATCCTCGCAGGCGCCATCCTGTCGATCATTCTCAACCCGATCGTGTTCTTCGCCGCCGATCGCATCCGTCCGCGGCTTGAGGCCCGCATCCTGCGTCCGACGCAAACGCCGCCGTTCGTCGAGACGCCGGCCGCCGAGACGGCGGCTTCGGAACCCTCCGCGGCCGCGCCGGCGGGCGTCCGGCCGGTTTCGGAGGAGGAGCCCACGCTTCCCGATATCGAAACGGAGGGTGAAACCCAGCCCACAACCCTTAGCGGGCACGCTGTCGTGGTCGGCTACGGCCGCGTCGGCGCCATCGTCGTGGACCAGCTCAAGGCCGCCAACACGCCGTTCCTCGTGATCGAGGACAGCGAGAAGCGGATCGCAGAACTGCGCGAGAAGGGCGTTGAGGTCATCGTCGGCAACGCCGCGAATCCAGCCGTGCTCGCCTTGGCGAACCTGAAAGGCGCGACGCGTCTTGCGATCGCGATCCCCGACGCCTTCGAGGGCGGACAGGTGACCGAGCAGGCGCGCGTCCAGAACCCGGGCCTGCTGATCATTGGCCGCGCGCATTCGGACGCCGAGGTCGACCATCTCGCGAAGCTCGGCGCGGACGTGGTGATCATGGGGGAGCGCGAGATCGCTCGCGGCATGCTGGAGCGCATCGGAGAGCCCATGACGAAAGCGCGCGGCGACGCGCCCGGTCCGCAAGAGCATGTGGCGGGCGCGGCGCCCGCAGCGCCCGGATCTGCGGACGAGGCGTCTCCGCCTACAGCTGCCGAAGCGTCCGAGCCGACCCCCTCCTCGGCGGAACCTTCGGACGACGCGCTCTCGGCGGGGTCCGACGCGGTTTCAGCCAGAACGGCGTAAGGCTTGGGATAAGCTAAGAGGCGGACGGCCCGCTTCGACAGCGGACACCGAGCGGGCGGCGGCCTGACATGCCAAAGCCCGGACCATTGGAAGGCCCGGGCTTGCGAAAGGTCGTCGGTAAACCGCTCAGTTCAATGCGCGGGTTCCTGTCTCGGCGGAAACAGCCGCTGTCGGACGCGCTTCGGCTTTGCCGTTCGGCGGCGCGTCATACAGCGGGACGCTCTCCTGAATCCGGCGGAACTCCGCCAGCGCCTGTCCGACGACCTGATCCATGTTGTAATAGCGATAGGTCGCGAGCCGGCCCACGAAGTGCACGTCGGCCGTTTCGTTCGCCAGCGCCTGATATCGCCGGTACAGCTCCTGGTTCTCGGGCCGCGGCACGGGATAGTACGGATCGCCGGTGGCGGCGGGGTACTCGTAGGTGATCGTTGTCTTCGGGTGCGTTTGCCCGGTGAGGTGCTTGTACTCGGTGATCCGAGTGTAGTCCTCGGTCTGCGGATAGTTCACCGTAGCGACGGGCTGGAACTGCTCCTGCTCGAGCGACCGGTGCTCGAACCGCAGCGAGCGGTACGGCAAGCGGCCGAAGCGGAAGTCGAAGAATTCGTCGATTGGACCGGTGAAGATCAGCCGTTTGAACTGCCCCGTCTCGCGGACTTCGCGGAAATCCGCGTTGAGCATGATCTGGATGTTGGGGTGATCCAGCATCCGCTCGAACATGCGCGTGTAACCATGCTTCGGCATGATCTGATGGGTGTCAGTGAAGTAGCGGTCGTCGGTGTTGGTGCGCGTCGGAACCCGCGCCGTGACCGACTTGTCGAGCTCCGACGGGTCGAGGCCCCACTGCTTCCGGGTGTAGCCGCGGAAGAACTTCTCGTAGAGCTCTCGTCCGACCTTGCTGACGACGACGTCCTCGGACGTCCGGATTTCCTCGACAGGCTCCGCCCGCGATTCGAGAAAGGCCGCGGCTTGCTCCTCGGTCGCGAGGTCGAGGCCGTAGAGCTCGTTAAGCGTCGTGCGGTTGATCGGGATCGGCACCAGCTTGTCGTCGACGCGCCCGAGCACGCGATGCTCGTAGGGGCGCCACTCCGTGAACTTCGACAGGTACTCGACAATAGCGTCGGAGTTCGTGTGGAAGATGTGCGGTCCGTACTGATGCATGAGCACGCCGGCGTCGTCGTACTTGTCGTAAGCGTTTCCGCCGATGTGCGGCCGACGGTCGATGATGAGCACCGTCTGATCACGCTCTGTCGCGATACGCTCGGCGAGCACCGATCCAGCAAAGCCGGCGCCGACGATCAGCCAATCATACATTGGCGGCTTCCTTGACGGCTTCCACGCCGAGCGCCGTTGCGCGGCTGCGGCGACGCGCGTGCGCGGCGGAGGTCGCGAGCGCATAGATCCGCTCGAAGGTCTGATCCCAGGAGTTGTCGGCGAGCTTGGCGTCGACGCGCGCGAGCCATGGGCCGCGGTCCATCGCCATCTGCTCCTCGATTGCCGCGATCATCTCGTCGGCGGTGGAGGCGATCTTGACGAGGCCCGCTTCCCCATAGTCCGCGATCACGTCGGTGATCGGCGTCGAGGTCACAGTCGCGCCGGCGGCCAGGAACTCCGGCGTTTTGGTCGGGCTGATGAAGCGCGTGGACTCGTTCAGCGCGAAGGGCATGAACGCGGCGTCCCACCCCCCGACATAGGACGGCAGGTCCTTGTAGTCGCGGCCGCCGAGCCAGTGCACGTTCTCCGCTCTCGGAAGGTCCGCCGGATCGATCTTCACCACCGGACCGACCATCACAAGCTGCCATTGCGGGCGCTTGGCGGCGATTTCGGCCACAAGTCCGATGTCCATACGTTCGTCGATCACGCCGAAAAAGCCGACGCGCGGATGCGGGATGGCCGCTTGGTCCTCGGGGTCCCGACGGTCCTCGGCGCGCCCCCTGCTGAAATGCTCGACGTCAATGCTGCTGGGAAACGCGTGGATGTTGCCGTGCCGGTGCTTCTTCGCCTCGTAGAGGCTGCGTCCGCCGGTGAACACGACGTCGGCGCGCGCCAGCATCTCATCCTCGAGCGCGATCAGCTCAGGCGGCGCGCCCTTGAACGCGGAGAGCTGATCCATGTTGTCGAAGACGGTGAGATCGGCTTCGAGATGGCGGCTGAAGAGGAGCGCCATCGGCGTATAGTACCAGAAGACGCGGCGCTCCGCGCCGAGGCTTTCAAGCAGTTCGTCGACCAGTTGACGCTGAGCGAGGATTTTGCCGCTCTCGCTGAGACCATGCGGCAGCACGGGAACGGCGACCGTCACGCCTTCGGAGCGCGCCGACGAGCGCAACAGGGGCTCGGCGACCTCTTCGAAGACAGGCTCTTCGATGACGTAAACGGGTTGCCGCTTGCCGATACGGCTTAGGAGGTGTTGAGGCCGTTGATAGACGAAATCCCAGCGGAGGTGCGAGAAGCAAATCACCGGGGCGTCTTCAATTCGCGAGGTCCCTGCGGCGTCGAGTTCTGGCGCGCAACTGCTGGTGGGTCGCATGATCTCTCCCGTCTCGGATGAACGAACCGCGACGCGGGAACGCGGCGTCGGCCGGGTCGAAGCGGGGACGCCGGTCTCGCCGGCTGCCGTTGCCGCGCCTTGGTGTTCGAACATGTACGTAGGTTCGGACGTTCCCAGAGAAGTGACTCTGTGCGTTACCGTACCAAAAGGTCGACGTACCGCGCCGCCGAGCCAAACCGGCACGGGAGCCCAATCCGCCCCATGAACCGAGAGGAGATGCGCTGCGTGATCATCGACGCGCCGCCGGCCTCCGCCGGCCTTCAGAGCTTCTTCGTCGCGGGCTTCGAATGCTCATCCCACCGGCGCGCCGACGGGGTTCGGCTCGATCTGATCGCCGCGACCGGCCACGACGAACTCGCCGCCCGTGACTTCGAGCGCCTCGCCGCCCTCGGTGTGACGACGGTGCGCGACGGCATGCGGTGGCATCTGATCGAGAAGGGGCCAGGGTTTTACGACTGGTCGAGCGTCCGGCCGATGCTGCGCGCGGCAAAGGAGGCGCGCGTCCAGGTCATTTGGGACCTCTGCCATTACGGGTATCCCGACAAGCTGGACATCTGGTCGCCGGCCTTCGTCGAGCGTTTTGCGCGCTTTGCGCGTGAGGCGGCGCGGTTCGTCCGCTCGGAGAGTGACGACGTCCCCTATTATTGCCCGATCAACGAGATGTCGTATTGGGCCTGGGCCGGCGGCGACATGCGTCAGTTCAATCCCATGACCAAGGGCCGGGGACCGGAGCTTAAGCGCCAGCTGGCCCGCGCCGCGATCGCGGCGATCGAGGCCGTGCGCTCGGTGGACCCGCGCGCCCGGTTTCTGACGGCCGAGCCGACCATTCATGTCGCACCGGCGAAGGCGTCCGCCTCTGCGAAGGCCGCCGCCGAGGGCTACCGACTGGCGCAGTTCGAGGCGACCGACATGGTCGCCGGCCGGTTGCATCCGGAGCTGGGCGGCTCGCCCGACAAGCTCGACATCGTCGGAGTGAACTTCTATCCGCAGAACCAGTGGGTTCTGGACGGCGGAACGATCCCGATGGGACATCACGACTATCGGCCGTTTCGCGAGATGCTCGCCGAGACGGCCGCCCGCTACGGCAGGCCGGTGCTGATCTCGGAGACGGGCGCCGAAGGCACGGGCCGTGCGGCCTGGTTGCATTATGTCTGCGACGAGGTCGCCGCGGCTCGCGAGGCCGGCGTTCAAGTGGAAGGCATCACCCTGTACCCGATCCTCGACTACCCCGGCTGGGACAACGGACGGGTTTGTGAAGTCGGGCTCTTCACCACGCCCAATTCGGACGGAGAACGCGCGGTGTTCAAGCCTCTGGCGGAAGAGCTCGCCCGTCGGCTGGCTCAGTTCGAGCCGGGCGTTCGTTGGGCTCTTCCAGACCGGGTCGTTCCGATCCGTCGGGGGGCGGCCTCGTGAGCGCGACGTCGATGGCGTTTCGGCCCGACACGCAGGAGGAGCGAAGCGCCATCGCGGCGGCGCTCCAAAGCCCGTCGGCGTTTTTCTGGCGGTACGCCAAGCGCTGGCCCGGCCATTTCATCGCGCTCGGGTTAGTGGTCACGGCCGGCGCCTGCATGATGGTCGCCACGCAATACGGCATGAAGCTTCTCGTCGACGCCATGGCGGCTCCGCCTCCGGCGTCGTCGGCGGTGTGGTGGGCGCTCGGCTTCTTCGTCGCCACGACGGCCCTCGAAGGCGCCTTGTGGCGGGTCTCAGGTTGGCTCGGCTGCCGCACCACGGTCGGCGTCGGCGTCGACATCCGGCTCGACCTGCTCGACTACGTCGCTGGCCATCCCATGCGGTACTTCCAGGACCAACGCGCCGGCGCCCTGGGGCACCGCATCACCTCGACCGCCGGTGATTTCGGCGTGCTGACCAACAGCATGACGTGGAACGTCATGCCGCCGATCGTGAGCTTTCTCGGCGCGGTGGTCATTTTTTTCACGATCGACCTTGGGATGGCCGTCGCTCTCTCCGCCTTCGCGGTGATCGTCACGATCGGACTGGTGCTGTTCGGCCGGCGCGGCCGCCCGCTGCACCGGCATTACGCAGAGCAGGCGGGTCTCGTCGGCGGCGAACTGATCGACGTCCTCACCAACATCTGGTCGGTGAAAGCCTTCGCCGCCAGCGCGCGTGAGCGCCGGCGGCTCCGGCACATCTTCGACGGCGAGGCGACGGCTCAGCGCAAGAGCTGGATGTTTACGGAGAAGGCGCGCGTCCTGCATGACGTGCTCCTTTGGGCCATGGCCGGCTCCATGATGCTCTGGGCGGTCTCGCTATGGTCCCGCGGATCGGTGACCACGGGCGACGTGGTCGTCGTCTCGACGCTTGTGTTCCGCATCCTCCACGGATCTCGCGATCTCGCGATGGCGCTCGTCGATATGGAGCGCCACGTCAGCTACATCGCCGAAACGCTGAAGGTCATCGGGACGCCGCACGAGGTTGTCGACCTCGAAGACGCCCGTCCTTTCCAGAAGCGCGGCGGGTCGATCGTTTTCGAGAAGGTGTCGTTCGGCTACGGCGGATCGCACGCCGTGCTGCGTGACTTCGACTTCGCCGTTCCCGCCGGCCAAAAGGTCGGCATCGTCGGCCCCTCCGGCGCCGGCAAGTCGACCCTGATCCACCTCGTCCAGCGTCTCCACGACGTGGATTCCGGACGGGTGCTGATCGATGGGCAGTCGGCCGCCGAGATCACGCAGGAGTCGCTGCGTTACGCCATCGCGGTCGTGCCGCAGGAGATCTCGCTGTTCCACCGCTCGGTGATGGAGAACATCCGGTTCGCGCGGCCGGAGGCGACGGACGACGAGGTCCGCGAGGCGGCGGCCGCCGCGCACTGCGGCTTCATCGACGACCTGGACGACGGCTTCGATACGCTCGTTGGCGAACGCGGCGCCAAGTTGTCTGGCGGCCAGCGTCAGCGCATCGGCATCGCACGCGCGATCCTGAAGAACGCGCCGATCGTAGTGCTGGACGAAGCGACCTCCGCGCTCGACACCGAGTCCGAAATCGAGGTGCAGAATGCGCTCACGCGGCTTACGCGCGATCGCACCGTGCTGGCCGTGGCGCATCGGCTGTCGACGCTGGCGGACTTCGATCGGATCGTCGTGCTGGTCGAGGGCAAAGTGGTCGAGGAGGGGTCCGTTCCCCACCTTCTCGCGGCGAACGGCGTCTTCGCGCGGATGTGGCGGCTTCAGTCGCGCGGATTGTCCGTAGACGAAGCGCTGGACAAGGCCGGGTAGGCCCGCTGGCTTTCGCCCGCCGCGGCGAGATGGCATCCGCATGACCGACGCCCCAAGGCGTCGAGGTCTCGGATCTCAATCCGCCCCCGCTGGCAGCGGACCGCCTGCTCTCCCTCGAGCATGTGCAGCCCGAGCGTGACGCTCGCGCGGCGGACGCCGAGGAGATCGCTCAGCTGTTGGTGGGTGAGCTCGATCGGACGATCACGGCGCAGGGCGTAAGCCTCCAACAGCCAGCGCGCCAACCGTTGCTCCACCGTGTGCAGAGCCGTGCAGACGCACAATTGCGTCGCTTGGATGATCCGGTCGTTGGCGTAGAGCATCAGCCGCCGCCGCAGGTCGGGGTGGAGCGTGGCGATGCGGTCGAGCGCTTCGGCGTCGATCGCCTGGGCCTGAACGCTTGTGAGCGCAACCGCGTCTCGGACCGCCGGATGGTGCGCGCTCAGCGCCGCGGACACGCCGACGAAGCCGCCGGGCCCCACAAGTCCGGTAGCCGCCGTGCCTCCGTCCGGAGCTCGGCCGAACAAGGCGACGAGGCCGTCGCTTACGAAGAACACCGTTTGAATTGAATGACCCGCGGACGCCAGCAGATCGCCCCGGCGCTTCTCCCCACGCCGAAGATGACGTTTGAGCAGAGCCGCGGCTTCAGGCTCCAGGCCCGCAATCAACGGGTGAGCGGCGCGATCGGCTTTTGGTCGGGCGGGGCGCAGCACCGCGACAGCCTGAACTCGCCGGGTCGCAAACGCAAACCGCCCGTCGCGAAAGCTCAGATTTGGTAGTCGGCTTCAAGAAGGGCGAGACCGCCGAGATCCCGCATTTCGGCCAGCGTCCGATGATCGAGCACGGTCGAGATCGCGTTGCGCACCTCGAGCATCATTAGGCGCACCTGACACGACCGCACATCCTCGCAATCGTCACAGGGCACGTAGGCCGACCGGCTGGCGCAGGCGATCGGGGCGAGCGGGCCGTCCAACGCCCGGACGATCGCGCCGACCGTGATGTCGTCCGGCGACTTGGAGAGCATATAGCCGCCGGCCTTGCCCTTCTTGCTGGAGAGCATGCCGGCGTTCCGAAGCTCGCCCAGGATCGCGTCGAGGAACTTCTTCGGGATCGCGTTGCGCTCGGCGACTTCCGCCACGAAGGTCGACTTTCCCGGCTGAAGGCGCGCCAGATCAACCATGGCCTTCAGGCCGTATTTCGCCTTCTTCGTCAGCATCGTCTCAACCCTCGCTGCGCCACGAGATACGAGATCTCTCGCGCCGCAGCAATATATGTTGAGTCGCTTACTGGAATGCGAGCGTAGTCAGGCGGCTTCTGCGCGCCATCGGTTGGCGATCAAAGCAGCGGCGTGGCTGGGGGCGGCCGATGCTAGGCCCTCGGCGCGCGTACGGCGCATCGGCCGTTACGCCGCCTGAGTAGAAAGAATCTTCCAGAGCCCGTTCGCCGCCGCCACAGCGCGGTCGCCGACCTTCAGCGTCCCCCGCATGAAGACCAAGGAGGAGGTCAGCCGGACGAGCTCAGGCTCCACCGCGACGAAGTCTCCCATCTTGGCGGTCGAGACGAACTGCATGTCGAACTGGACGGTGACGGAGGCCCGCCCGCCCGCCGCGTCCCAGGCCGCGACGCCGAGCGCGCGGTCTGCGAGCGTCATGAGCATGCCGCCATGGACAACGCCGATCAGGTTCGCATGCTTCGTCTCGGCCGTGACGCCGAAGGCGCGCAGGCCGCCTTCGCCGCGCCGCGTGACGATGGGGCCTACAAGGTCGATGAAGCCGGCGTCCTGGAACCTTTCCCAGCCATGGGCGAGGGGATCGTAGGGTGGCGAAGGAACAGCGTTCACGAGCGAGAGCGTCCTGTCTTGCAGGGAGGGAAGAGGCCTTAGGCGCGCCGCCAGAGATCCGGGCCGATCAAATGGATCGACGCGCCCGCGGAGTCCACGGCCACCGTGACGGGCATATCCACGACCTCGAACTCGTGGATGGCCTCCATCCCGAGGTCCTCGAACGCCAGCACCCGCGACGCGCGGATCGCCTGCGCGACCAGGATGGCGGCGCCGCCCACGGCGATGAGCGAGGCCGAGCCATGCCGCGCGATGGCCTCGATCGCCTCCGGCCCGCGCTCCGCCTTGCCGATCATGGCGAGCAGCCCGGTGTTCGCCAGAAGCGCATCAACGAAGCCGTCCATCCGCGTGGCCGTGGTTGGTCCTGCGGGACCCACCGCCTCGCCGCCGACCGCTTTCACCGGCCCGACATAGTAGATCACCCGTCCGTCGAGCGGCACGGGCAGAGGCTCTCCGCGGGCGAGGAGATCGGCCATGCGCTTGTGCGCCGCGTCCCGGCCGGTAAGCAGCTTGCCTGACAGCAGCAGCCGCTCGCCCACGGTCCAGGACCGTACCTCGTCGCGGGTCAGCCGATCGAGGTTGACCCTCCGCGCTGCGTCGGCCGTGCGCGCAAGCACGATCTCCGGCCAATCGGCGGCCTCGGGGGCTTCGAAGGTCGCGGGGCCCGAGCCGTCGAGGGTGAAGCTGACGTGCCGGTTCGCAGCGCACTGCGGCATGAGCGCGACGGGCTTCGAAGCGGCGTGGGTGGGGAAGGTCCGGATCTTCACGTCGAGCACGGTGGTGAGGCCGCCGAGCCCCTGCGCGCCGAGCCCCAGCGCATTGATGCGCTGGTAAAGCGAGATCCGCATGTCCTCCAGCTTCGAAGCGGGTCCGCGGCGCAGCAAGTCGAGCATGTCGATCGGCTCGAACAGCGACTCCTTCGCAAGCAGCATGGCCTTGTCGGCGCTGCCGCCGACGCCGATCCCGATGAGACCCGGAGGGCACCAGCCCGCCCCGAGCGTCGCCATGGTCTCGACCACCCAGTCCTCGACAGAGGCGCTCGGATTGAGCTGGACGAAGCGCGCCTTGTTCTCCGAGCCCCCGCCCTTCGCCGCGACGATGACCTCGACCGCGTCGCCCGGCACGAGGTCGACGTGAACCATGGCCGGCGCGTTGTCTCCGGTGTTGCGGCGTTCGAACAGCGGGTCGGCGATCATGGTGGCGCGGAGCGGATTGCCCTCGTCGAGATAGGCGCGGCGAACGCCCTCGTTGACGAGGTCGTCGAGCGCGCGGCGCGTGGCGAAGCGCACGTTCATGCCGACCTTGAGGAACACCGCGGCGACGCCGGTGTCCTGACACATCGGCCGCCGACCGATGAGCGCCATGCGCGAGTTCACCAGAATCTGCGCGATGGCGTCCTTCGCCGCCGGGCTCTCCTCGCGCTCATAAGCCTGAGCGAGATGACGGACGTAATCGGCGGGATGGACGTGGCTGACGAACTGCAGCGCGGCGGAGATCGACGCGATGAAGTCGTCCTCGGCGATCCAGACAGTCGGATGGGGCGCGGTCGCGGCCATAATAGTTACCCACTCGCAGCCGGGGACGGCCAAACGGGAACGTCGCACGCTCCACGCCGGTGGTTCAAGGCGATCGCCGAAGGACCCGGCGGGTCGGATACATCTTCAGATTGTGCATCTCATTTAAAAGTGTACCTTCGCGTGTGTCACTGGAGCGGCGCACGGCGGGCGGGAATGGCGGTGGAACAGGCGGTCGAGCGTTTCATCGCGCGCTGGCAGGGAAGGGTGGGCGGACAGGAGCGGGCGAACTACGCGTTGTTTCTGAGCGAGTTGACGGACGCGCTGGGCGTCGCCCGGCCCGACCCGGCGTCGGCGGCGACGGAAGAGAACGATTACGTCCTGGAGCGCGTGGTGAAGGAGATCGGGCGGGACGGCGCCGTCTCCCGGCGCCGGATCGACCTCTATCGGCGATCAAGGTTCGTGCTGGAGGCGAAGCAGTCGCGTCTTCCCGGAGCGGCGAAGGCTCCGCTCGGCGCCACGGCCGGCCCTGAGCCCGTAACGCGCGGACGGCGCGGCGCCGACAAGGCCTGGGACGTGCTGATGATGAACGCCCGCAACCAGGCCGAGCATTACGTGCGCCTGCTGCCGGAAGGCCATGAGCCGCCGCCGTTCGTCGTCGTCTGCGACGTCGGCCACTGCCTTGAGCTTTACGCGAACTTCCGCAAGGACGGCAAAGCGTACGACCAGTTTCCAGACCGCCAGGGCTACCGGATCTATCTCGAGGACCTGCGCCGTTCCGAGGTTCGCGAGCGGCTGGTCAAGGTGTGGAACGACCCGCTCGCGCTCGATCCCGCGCTGCACGCCTCTCGGGTCACCCGCGAGATCGCGATTCGGCTCGCCGAGGTGTCGCGTCGTCTGGAGGCGAAAGGCCATGCGACCGAGGAGGTCGCGCGGTTCCTGATGCGCATGCTGTTCACGATGTTCGCGCAGGACGTGGGGTTGATCGAGCGCGGCGGCTTCAGCGCGCTGCTCGCTGAATGCGAGGCGGCGCCGGCGCGATTCCAGCCTGTGGTCGGCCAGCTTTGGGAGGCCATGGACAAGGGCGGCTACGCCTTCGGCCTAAAAGCGCAGGTGCCGCGCTTCAACGGAGCTTTCTTCCGGGACTGCTCGGCGCTGCCGCTCGACAAGACCGAGATCGCGGAGCTCCGGGCGGCTGCCTCCTACGACTGGCGCGAGGTCGAGCCCGCGATCTTCGGCGCGCTGCTGGAGAAGGCGCTTGACCCGGACGAGCGGAGCGCGCTTGGCGCGCATTACACTCCGCGCGCTTATGTCGAGCGGCTTGTGGTCGCGACTGTGATGGAGCCGCTACGCGCAGACTGGGCGACAGCTCTCGCCACCGCCGAACGCCAGCGAGAAGAGGGACGCGGAGCGCAGGCGCTGAAGACGGTACGGGGCTTCCATGCGCGCCTCTGCGCCACGCGCGTGCTCGACCCGGCCTGCGGCACCGGCAACTTCCTCTACGTGACCCTCGAGCTGATGAAGCGGCTCGAGGGCTAGGTGCTGGAGGCGCTGGCCGACCTCGGCGGGCAGGAGGCCCTCTCCGGCCTGGAAGGTCACACGGTCGACCCGCACCAATTGCTAGGACTTGAGAAGAATCCCCGCGCCGCGGCGATCGCCGAACTTGCGCTCTGGATCGGCTATTTGCAGTGGCACGCTCGGACGCGAGGCGGCGCGCCGAACGAGCCGATCCTGAAGGCCTTCCGCAACATCCGGGTGATGGACGCCGTGCTGGAGGCGGAGGAGGAATTGCTGCGCGACGCCGCGGGCCGGCCCGTCGGCGATCGAGGCAGGGAGCGCACCCGCTACCTCAATCCGCGCCTCCCGGCTTGGCCGGACGCCGAATTCATCGTCGGCAACCCGCCTTTCATCGGCGGCAAGGACCTGCGCGCGCGGCTGGGGGCGGACTACGCCGAGGCGCTGTGGGCCGCAAACACGGGGATCAACGAGAGCGCCGATCTCGTAATGCATTGGTGGGACAGAGCGGCTGGGATCCTCGCCGCCAAGGACTCGCCACTGCGGCGCTTCGGCTTCGTCACCACGAACTCGATCAGCCAGGTGCTCCAGCGCCGCACGCTCGAACGCCGGATGGCCGGCCGGGCGCCAATCTCGATCGTGATGGCGATACCGGACCATCCCTGGACCAAGGCGGCGAGGGACAGCGCCGCGGTGCGCATCGCCATGACGGTGGCCGAGGCCGGCTTGAAGGAGGGCGCCCTGCGGGAGGTCGTGCGGGAGGAGGGCCTCGCCACCGACGCGCCCCTGATCGAGCTGTCCGAGAGGCGTGGCCGGATCAACGCGGACCTGACGATCGGCGCGGACGTGGGGGCAGCGAAGGCGCTGCTGGCGAACGGCGGGCTCTCGTCCCCGGGCGTCAAGCTGCACGGACAGGGCTTCGTCGTATCGACTCAGGACGTCAGGGCGCTCGGCGTGGACCGGAGACCAGGTCTCGCCGAGCGGATCGCGCCTTACCGCAATGGACGCGATCTGACCGCGCGGCCTCGCGATGCGAGAGCGCTCGATCTCTACGGGTTCAGCGAGGAGCGCGTGCGTCGCGACTTTCCGGAGGCCTATCAGCATCTCGCCGCGACCGTGAAGGTGGATCGGGCGAAGCAGCACGCCATGTCGCCGACGAAGGACGCGGCGGACTACCTCGCGCGGTGGTGGATCTTCGGAAAGCCTCGCCCCGATCTACGGGACGCGCTTGTCGGACTGTCCCGCTATGTGGTCACCGTGGAGACATCCAAGCATCGGGTCTTCCAGTTTCTCGACGGAAGCGTCTTGCCGGACAACATGCTCGTTGCCGTCGCAACCGACAGCGCCGTCCACCTCGGTGTGCTGTCGTCTCGGATTCACGCGGCTTGGGCTTCCGTCGCCGGCGCGACTCTGGAGGATCGCCCCCGTTATTCCAAATCCCGCTGCTTCGACCCGTTCCCGTTCCCTCATCCCACGCCGGTCCAGGCCGCGCGGATCGCGGCGATCGCGGAAGAGCTCGACGCGCACCGCAAGCGCGTCCTCGACGAGCGGCCGAAGCTCACCCTCACCGGGCTCTACAACGTGCTGGAGCGCCTGCGCGGCGGCGCGACCCCGTCCGATCTGACGCCCGCGGAGCGTCGCGTCTTCGACGAGGGCCTCGTCTTGATCCTGAAAGAGCTGCACGACCGCCTCGACCTTGAGGTCGCCGGCGCGTACGGCTGGCCGGCGGATCTCCCGGCGTAGGAGGTCGTGGCGCGGCTTGCGGCGCTGAACCTCGAACGTCGCGCGGAGGAAGCGACGGGCGCGGTGCGCTGGCTGAGGCCCGCCTATCAGGCGCAGCGCTTCGCCCGGGGCCGGGCCGCGGCGGACGACCGCGCCGGTCAGACCGAGGCTCCGCTAGCCGCGCTCGCCGCGCGCAAGCCCTCGTTCCCGAAGGAGGACATGGCCCAGACGGCGGCCGTCATCTTCGCGCTGCTCGAGGCGAGGGAGCCGATCGACGTGGGCTCGCTGGCCGACGCCTTCCGGGAGGGGCGGCGCGCGACGCCGCGGATCGAGGCGACGCTCGCCGCGCTCGCGCGGATCGGCGCCGTTGCGTCGGCAGGAGCGACCTTTGCGCTGCGCGGCCATGCCTGACCCTTCCGGCCGCGGCCCCGCGCCCTAGTTCGCTGTCGCATCCCGGCGCCGCTGGCGCGACAGCGAGGGCTCACAGGCATGGACATCCGGCTCGACGGTCAAGTCGCCATCGTCACCGGCGCATCGAGCGGCATCGGCCTCGCCGTCGCCCGCGGACTGGCCCTGTCCGGCGCCAAGGTCGCGGTGAACTACCGGTCCGGCAAGGACGAGGCCGAGGCGCTGGCGCGCGAGATCGAGGACGCCGGCGGCAAGGCTTTCGCCGTTTACGCCGACGTCTCGGACAAGGACCAGGTCGACGCGATGTTCGCCAGAACCGTGGAGCGCTGGGGCGGGGTCGACATCGTGGTGGCGAACGCCGGCATGCAGAAGGACGCCGACAGCTTCGAGATGACGCTGGACGACTGGCGGCAGGTGATCGACGTCAACCTGACAGGCCAGTTCCTCTGCGCGCAGGCCGCGATCCGGCGGTTTCGGGAGCAGGGCGATCGCGGCGTCTCGCGCTCCCGCGGCAAGCTCGTGTGCATGAGCTCGGTTCACGAGGTCATCCCTTGGGCGGGCCACGTCAACTACGCCGCCTCCAAGGGCGGGATCGCGCTGATGATGAAGACGCTGGCGCAGGAGGTCGCGGAACTTGGCGTCCGGGTGAACGCCATCGCGCCCGGCGCGATCCGCACCGCCATCAACGCGGAAGAACTGGAGGGCGAGGGCGGCGAGCAGGTCCTTAAGCTCATTCCCTACGGCCGGATCGGGGACGCGGAGGACATCGCCGACGTCGCGACTTGGCTCGTGTCCGACAAGGCCGACTATGTGGTGGGCGCGACGATCTTCGTCGACGGCGGCATGACGCTGTATCCGGCCTTCCGCAACAATGGCTGAGACCGATGCGCCGGCCTGCGCCATCGAGGACCACGCGCTCATCGGCGATATGGCGACGGCCGCCCTCGTGTCGCGCGAAGGCTCCATCGACTTCCTCTGCTGGCCCCGGTTCGACAGTCCCAGCGTGTTCGCCGGTCTGCTGGACGCCGCCAAAGGCGGCCACTTCACCATTCGGCCGAAGCTCGCAGGCGCGACCACCCGTCAGCTCTACCTGCCGGACACGAACGTCGTCCTCACCCGCTGGCTGAGCCCCGAGGGCAGCGCCGAGGTCACGGACGGCATGCGGCCAGTCTGCGGCGAAGACGGCGGCGGCCCACAGATCCTGCGAAGGGTCGAGGCGACCCGTGGCGAGGTCACGTTCTCCATCGCCTGCCGCCCGCGCTTCGACTACGCACGGGCCCGAGGCGAGACGCGCCGCGGGGCTCGGGGCGTCACCTTTCGCTTCGGCGAACTGACCTTGCGCCTCGCCTCCGACATTCCCCTGCGCGTGCGGGGAGGCGACGCCGTCGCGGAGTTCACGCTCAAGAATGGCGAGGTCGCATGGTTCGTGCTGGACGGCGGCGAGCATGAGCCGCTGTCCGCCGAACAGGCCCAGCTTTCGCTCGACGAGGCGGTGGCCTGGTGGCGGCGCTGGGTCGCGCAGTCGACCTACCACGGGCGCTGGCGCGAGACCGTGACGCGCTCGGCGCTCGCCCTCAAGCTCATGACGTCGCGCGACTTCGGCTCGATCGTGGCGGCGCCGACCTTCGGCCTGCCGGAGGCGATCGGCTTCGGCCGCAACTGGGACTATCGCGCCACCTGGGTGCGGGACGCCTCGTTCACGGTCTACGCCTTCATGCGTCTCGGCTTCCGGGAGGAGGCGCTTTCCTTCGTGCGGTGGATCGCCGAGCGGGTGCAGGGCGAGAAGGACGGCGTGATCCGTCTGATGTACGCGCTCGACGGCGGCCCCGCTCCAGCGGAGGAGGAGCTGCCGCATCTCGCCGGGTACCGCGGCTCGCAGCCGGTTCGGATCGGCAACGCCGCGGCCAGCCAGAGCCAGCTCGACATTTACGGCGAGCTTCTCGACGCGGTGTACCTCAACGACAAGTACGGCCAGGCGATGTCCGCCGACGGCTGGGCGCGCACGCGCCGGATCGTCGATCACGCCTGCGCCGTCTGGCGGCGCAAGGATGCCGGCATCTGGGAGATGCGGGGCGAGCCCCGCGCCTTTCTGCACTCCCGCCTGATGTGCTGGGTCGCCGTAGACCGCGCGTTGCGTCTCGCGCTCAAGCGATCGCTGCCCGCGCCCGTCGCGGAGTGGATGGCCGCGCGCGACGCGATCCACGACGACATCTGGAACACCTACTACGACGCCGAACGCGGCCACTTCGTCGCCAGCGCCGAGGGCGACGCGCTGGACGGAGCGCTGCTGCTGATGCCGCTCGTCCGGTTCTGCAGCGCGACGGACCCCAAGTGGCTGGCGACGCTCGACGCCATCAAGCGGGACCTCGGCGACGACTCCATGATCTTCCGCTACCGCTGCGATGACGGGCTGGAGGGAGACGAGGGCGCGTTTTCGGCGTGCTCGTTCTGGTACGTCGAGTGCCTCGCTCGCGCAGGCCGTCTTGACGAGGCTCAGCTTTGCTTCTCGAAGCTGCTCGCCTATCGCAATCATGTCGGCCTCTATGCCGAGGAGATCGGTCTCGACGGCTGCGCTTTGGGCAATTTTCCCCAAGCATTGACGCATCTCGCGCTGATCAGCGCCGCGCACTTCCTTGATCGGGAGCTTAGCGGGCGCCGCTCGACTTGGAGGCCCTAAAGCCAAGCTACCGCCGCTCGGCGCGAAGATTGCGGGAACGTTTTTTGACGTACAGCCGTTTAAAGCACAGAGGGGAATGATGGAGGGTTTCAGATGCGCAAGGGCATCACCGCTTTCGTTCTGGCGCTCGGCGTCGCACTGCCGACCGCGTCGATGGCTCAGGAAGGCACCGCCGCGGGCGTCGCGGGCGGCGCGGCAACGGGCGCCGTTCTCGGCGGACCGGTCGGCGCCGCGGCTGGCGCGGTCGCCGGCGGCGTTGCGGGCACGCTGATGGCGCCCCCCAAGCAGGTGAAGGAATACGTGGTGCGCGACGAGCGCCCGTCGATCGCCTACGAGGGTGAGGTCGTTGTCGGCAAGCCCCTCCCGAAAACCGTCGAGGTCTATCGGGTCCCGGACAGCGACTACAGCTACACCGTGGTCAACAACCGACGCTATATTGTCGACAATGACCGCACGGTGGTGGAAGTCGTCCAGTAAGCCGCCGTCTTGACGTTTAACGAGGCCCCTGCATCCTTCGGGACGCAGGGGCCTTCGGCGTTTGAGGGAGCTAGAGATGAGCGGTGAAATCCATTCGCATCCCGAGCGCTGGAAGCACGATGGCGTCCGAGTCATCAAGGGCGATCAACTCGATCCCAACACCGCTCAGACGCCAGGCATGTTTCGCCAGGCCGCCATCAACCAGGCCCGCGTCGGCGCGCAGAAGATTTGGGCCGGCACGGTCGCGATAGAGCCGAACGCCAAGACGGGCGTGCATCACCACGGGGCGCTCGAGAGCGTGATCTACGTGGTGAGCGGCCGGGCGCGGATGCGCTGGGGTGAGCGCTTGGAGTACGTGGCGGAGGCCGGGCCCGGCGACTTCATCTTCGTCCCGCCCTATGTCCCGCACCAAGAGATCAACGCCGATCCCGATCACCCGCTCCAGTGCGTTCTCGTGCGCTCCGACAACGAGGCGGTGGTGGTGAACATCCCAGACGTCGAGCCGGTCGAAGCGCCCGAGGCGGTGTACTGGGTAGATCCGATCCACAAGGGCCCGGATAACTAGCGCGGGCGCTCCGCGCGAACCGCGTCAGTAGGGATGCGGCAAAGGCAGGAACAGGCAGGGATCGCCGGCCTTAGCTGCGGGCGCATGAGGCGGACGCATCAGCAGCCCTTCGGCCTCCGCCAGCGGCCGCAGCATCGAGGAGTCCTGACGCGGAAAGGCGCTGACGACGGCGACGCCGCCCAGGCCGGTGTCGATCGCGGCGCGCAGATAGTCCTCGCGGCGGTCGTTCGCCGGCATGTCACGCCCAAGCCGGCCGACGATCAACGGCGGCTCGAGGTCCCTCCGGCCGGACAGCCGTCGCAGCGCTGGCGTCAGGAACAACAGCGAGCAGACGATCGCCGACACCGGATTGCCGGGGAGACCGAGCACCAGTGTTCCGCCACGGCGGCCCGCCATCATCGGCTTTCCCGGCCGCATCGCAATTTTCCAGAAGTCCAGCGCGACGCCCGCTTCCTCCAGTACTGGGCGGACGAGATCGTGGTCGCCGACGGAGGCCCCGCCGAGCGTCACCAGGATGTCGACCTCGTCGGCGAACGCGCGGCCGACGGCGGCCCCGATCGCCGCGCGGTCGTCGGGCGCGACGCCGAGATCGAGCGCGATCCCGCCTTCCCCCGCCACGACCGCAGCGATCGCGAAGGCGTTCGACGCAACGATCTGGTCGGGTCCGACCGGCTCGCCGGGCAGCACCAGTTCGTCGCCGGTGGCGAGAATGGCGACGCGCGGTCTCGCCGCGGCCTCAACCGTCGGATGCCCGAGCGCCGCGACGAGCGCCAGATCTCGCGCGCCAAGCCTGCGGCCGGGAGGCAGGAGCGCCTCTCCAAGGGTGAAGTCGATGCCGGCCTTGCGGATGTGCCGCCCGCGCTGGACGGTCTCTCCGACGACGATCGCGTCGCCCTCGCGGCTCGCATCCTCCTGCAGCAACACGCCGTCCGCGCCGGCGGGGACGGGCGCGCCGGTGAAGATGCGCACAGCCTGCCCCGGCGTTAGCGTCCCGCCGAAGCTCCGGCCCGCCGCCGATTCGCCCACGACGGCGAGGCGCGCGCCGAGCGTCGCGTCGTCCGCGCGCACCGCGTAGCCGTCCATCGCCGAGCAGTCCCAGGGCGGCTGGGTGCGCAGGGCGGCGACCGGCGCCGCCAGGGTGCGGCCAAGAGCGTCGCCAAGGAGGACGGTCTCCGCCGGCTTCGGCGCGACTGCGGCGAGGATCCGCGACCGCGCCTCCGCCACCGGCAGCAGATCGCTCACGAGAACTCCTCGACGCGGAAGTCGCCGGAGCGGCCGCCGGATTTCGCGACCAGCCGTACGCCTTCGATCCGCATGCCGCGGTCGACCGCCTTGGTCATGTCGTAGATCGTGAGGCAGGCCACGGCGACGGCGGTCAGCGCCTCCATTTCGACGCCCGTGGGGCCGGTGGTCCGCGCAGTGGCGGTCACGACGACGCCCGGGAGCGAAGAGTCCGGCGTCAACTCCACCGAGACCTTCGACAGCAGCAACTGATGGCACAGCGGGATCAGTTCGTGGGTCCGCTTGGCGGCCATGATGCCGGCGAGCCGCGCGGTCCCCAGCACGTCGCCCTTCTTGGCGTCGCCGGCCTCCACCAGCTTGAACGTCTCGAGCGCCATCACGACGCGACCCTCGGCCGTCGCCTCGCGCGACGTCGCGGCCTTGTCCGCGACGTCGACCATGTGGGCTTCTCCGGTGGACGACAGATGGGTGAGCGAGGCGTCTGAGGTCACTGCGGGGTTCCAATCCATAGGGCGTGGCCGATGTCGAGCGCGACGGCGGCGAAGACGCCGCAGCCCGTCAGCCCGAAGCCGATGAGGTAGAGCCGGGTCGCCCGGTCGTAGACGCGTTTCCTCAGTCCTTCGAGAGGAAGCAGGAGGGCCAGAGCGCGGATCTGGAGGAGGGCGCCGCCGAAGATCGCGATGACCGGGGGCAAGTCGTAGAGACGCCAGGCCCCAGGGCTCGACGCCCACTGGGACAGGAACCCGAGCGAGAACGACACCGTGATGCCGAAAGCGGTGATCGTGCCGTTCCGGAAGACGGCCTCGATCAGGTGCTCGCCGCGGCTCCCGGCCGGGGCCGCCTGCGCGTCGCCGTCAACGTCCATTGCGCTATCCCCGCCGGCCCCGATCGTCGCTCACCAGACGGGTGAGAAGATCGATCTGCTCCTGCTGCTTCGCAAGCAGCGAGACGATGTGCTCGTCGCGCAGCCGGTCGAGCTTGTCGTGCAGCGCCATGATCTCGATCTCGGCCTTGAGGTTCACCTCGTAATCGAGCTGCGCGTTGTGCCGGTCCTTCGCCGACTGCCGGTTCTGGCTCATCATGATCACCGGCGCCTGCAGCGCGGCGATCATCGACAGCAAAAGATTGAGAAAAATGAAGGGATAGGGATCGAAGGGCAGGGTGAGAAGCCAGACGTTCAACCCGGCCCACAGCGCGAGGAAAACGCAGAACAGGATGATGAAGGTCCACGAACCGCCGAAGGTCGCGACCCGGTCGGCGAGGCGATCGCCGAACGACATGCTGTCGTCGAACACCTCGTTCGGATCGCGCGAGAGGATCGTGCGCGCCTTGGCGTGACGCAACGCCCGCGCCTCGCTCTCCTCGAGCGCCTCCGTCGCCTTGCCGAACCAGCGCCGGGCGGCGGCCTGCACCTCGGAGGCGTGGTCGGTCATGGGCGCGAAGCCTTGCGTCTGGACGGGTCAGGCTGCGGCGTGGGCGGGCGCGAGCAACGCCCGCGTCGCCGCGGCGACGTCGGCCTGCCGCATCAGGCTTTCGCCGACGAGCAGCGCCCGGCAGCCGACCGCGCCGAGCCGCGCCACGTCGTCAGGCGTGAAGATGCCGCTCTCGCCGACCAGGATGCGATCGTCCGGCACCCGCTCGCTCAGCCGTTCCGTCATCTCCAGCGTCACTTCAAAGGTGCGCAGGTTGCGGTTGTTCACGCCGATCAGCGCGCTGCCGAGCGGGAGCGCGCGGTCGAGCTCCTCGGCGTCGTGCACCTCGATCAGCGCGTCCATGCCGAAATCGCCGGCGGCGGCGACGAGATCGCGGGCTTCGCCGTCGGTGACCGCCGCCATGATGACGAGGATGCAGTCGGCGCCCAGCGCGCGCGCCTCCGCCACCTGATAGGGTTCGTAGAGGAAGTCCTTCCGGATGACCGGCAGATCGACCGCCGCGCGGGCCGCGACGAGGTACTCTGGCGCGCCTTGGAACGACGGCCCGTCGGTCAGCACGGAGAGGCAGGTCGCGCCGCCGTCGGCGTAGGCGCGAGCGAGCGCCGGCGGATCGAAGTCCGCGCGGATCAGGCCTTTGGACGGGCTCGCCTTCTTGATCTCGGCGATCAGCGCCACCCCGCCGGCGTCGATGCGTCGACGGATGGCGGCCTCGAACCCACGGGGCGGGGAGGCGTCTTCGGCGGCCTTGGCGACCACGTCGTACGGCCGCGCGGCTTTGGCCTCCGCGATCTCGCGGCGCTTGTAGGCTTCGATCCGGGCGAGGATGTCGGTCATATCAAGGCCCTTGATGCCTCATGATTTTTCCTGAACCCCCGCGGCGGCGTCTAGGCGTAGGCGGCAGGATCGGCGACTTTCTATGAGCCGATCCGAACGCACCTGCAACCGCCCTGCCCGAGAGGTCGCCCATGCCCTCCACCGCGACGCTTCTTGCCTTCGCAGCCGTCGCGCTTGGCATGGTGCTGACGCCGGGGCCGAACATGCTCTACCTGATCTCGCGCTCGCTCTGCCAGGGGCCGAAGGCGGGTCTAATCTCGCTCGGCGGCGTCGCGCTCGGCTTCCTGTGCTACATGCTCTGCGCCGCCTTCGGCATCACCGCCTTGCTGTTCGCGGTGCCTTTCGCCTACGACGCGCTGCGGCTCGCAGGCGCGGCCTATCTCGCGTGGCTCGCCTGGAACGCGGTGAAGCCCGGCGGCGCCTCGCCGTTCGAGGTGCGGGCGCTTGCGCCGGACAGCCCGCGCAGGCTGTTCATGATGGGCCTCGTGACGAACCTTCTGAACCCGAAGGTCGCGATGTTCTATCTCGCGCTCTTTCCCCAGTTCATCGACCCCGCGGCGGGCTCCGTTCTGGCCCAGACGCTGGCGCTGGGAACGATCCAGATCACGATCAGCATGGCCGGCAACGCGATGTTCGCGCTCACCGCCGGCGGCATAGCGGCGTTCCTCGCGCGGCATCCGCTTTGGGTCACGGCGCAGCGCTGGCTGATGGGGCTGGTGCTCGGCGGGCTCGCCGTGCGGCTCGCGCTCGAAAGCCGGCGCTGAGAGCAGGGCCGTCTGGCGATCGAACACTGCCCCGGTCCCGGCGCAAGGCCGAGACAGAACGGAGCGTTCAGCCCTCGTTCGACACCCGGACCAAGGCGTCGAGGCGGGAGTAGGCGCCGCCGCTGTCGATGGCGTCCGCCGCGAGCGCCGCTCCTTCCTCGAGGGTGTTCACGCGGCCGGCGACGATGAGCGTCGCCGCCGCGTTGAGGATGGACACGTCGCGATAGGCGCCCTTGTCGCCGTCCAGCACCGCGCGCAGCGCGACCGCATTGGCCTCGGCGTCGCCGCCCTTGAGCGCTTCGGGCGAATGCCGTGGCAGGCCGGCGTCCTCGGGCGAGACGTCGAAGGTGCGGACGGCGCCGTCGCGCAGCTCGGCGACCTTCGTCGCGCCCGAGGTCGTGATCTCGTCGAGCCCATCCGAGCCGTGCACGACCCAGGCGCGCTCCGACCCAAGCCTTGCGAGGGCCTCAGCGATAGGCTCGACCCATTTCGCCGCGAACACGCCGACCATCTGGCGCCTTACGCCCGCGGGGTTCGACAGAGGGCCCAGCAGGTTGAAGATCGTGCGCACGCCGAGTTCGGTGCGGGCCGGGCCGACGTGGCGCATTGCGGCGTGGTGGTTCGGCGCGAACATGAAGCCGACGCCCGCCTCCGCGATGCAGCGGCCAATGAGCTCCGGTGAGGCGTCGACGTTCACGCCGAGCGCCTTCAGCACGTCGGCCGAGCCGGACTTCGAGGATAGGGCGCGGTTGCCGTGCTTGGCGACCGTGACCCCGCAGCCCGCGACAACGAAGGCGGCGCAGGTGGAGACGTTGACGGAGCCCGCGCCGTCCCCGCCGGTCCCCACCACGTCGACCGCGTCGGCGGGCGCGTCGACCGTCGTCATCTTGGCCCGCATGGTCGCGACGGCGCCGGCGATCTCGTCCACCGTCTCGCCACGCAGGCGCAGCGCCATCAGGAAGGCGCCGATCTGCGCCGGCGTCGCCTCGCCGGACATGATGTGGTCGAAGGCGGCCTCGGCTCCGGCCCGATCCAGCGCGCGGCCATCGGCGACGTGGGCGATGACCGCCTTGAAGTTGTCCATCGGCGAGCGCCCGTCAGCCGGCGAGACGGGTCGGAGGATGGCGCTCGGCGTTCCAGCGGCGCGCGTCCTCGAGAAAGTTCGCGAAGATCGTCGCGCCGTGCTCGGAAGCGATCGACTCGGGGTGGAACTGCACGCCGTGGATCGGAAGGGTGCGATGGGACAGGCCCATGATCAGGCCGTCGTCGGTCTCGGCGGTCACCTCGAGAGCCTCCGGAAGGTCCTCGCGCCGGACCACCAGCGAGTGGTAGCGGGTGGCGCGCAGCGGACCGTTGATGCCACGGAAGACGCCGCGGTTCGCGTGATTGACGCGGGCGAGCTTCCCGTGCACCGGCGCCGGCGCGCGCACCACCGTGCCGCCGAACACCTCGCCGATGGCCTGATGGCCAAGGCAGACGCCAAACACCGGAACGTTTTCCGCCGCCGCGCGCTCGATCAGCGCGCAGGAGACCCCGGCCTCATGCGGCGTGCATGGACCGGGCGAGATGACGATGGCGTCGGGCCGCGTCGCCATCACCTCGTCGACGGTCGTCTTGTCGTTGCGGCGCACGGAGACCTCGGCGCCGAGCGATCCGATCGCGTGCACCACGTTCCAGGTGAAGCTGTCGTAATTGTCGATCAGGGTGACGGCGGTCATCGGGGCCTCCAGCGCGGCGCACTGAACTGAAGCGCAGGCGCGGCGTCAAGCCAGCGAGGAATGCGAATCCGCCCAGAGCTCTTTGGACACGTCGCGGCGGTTCATCAGCGGGTCGTGATTCCCCAGTTTATCCGGGAAATACAGGCTAGGCGTCGAGCGGAGCGGGCGGGATCAACGTGACCCTGAACACGCCAGGGCATGACGAGCGGGCGTTCGCCGGCGCTCAGTCGTTCATCAGGGTCCAGCCGATGGGACTCAGATGCTCCTGCGGGCGGAAGCGGCGCTTGTAGTCCATTTTGTTGGAGCCCGAGACCCAGTAGCCGAGGTAGAGGTACGGCAGGCCGAGCGCCTTGGCGCGGCGGACGTGGTCGAGGATCACGTGGGTGCCGAGGCCGCGGTCGCGCTGCTCGGGATCGTAGAACGAGTAGACCAGGGAGAGGCCGTCGGAGAGCCGGTCCACAAGCGCCACGGCGTGCAGCGGACCGGCGCCGCGGCCGTTGATGGCGGTGTCGGGCCCACGGCGGCGGTACTCCGTCAGCCGCGTGCGGACGTGGCTGTCCTCGACCATGCTGGCGTAGTCGAGCACCGTCATGTCGGCCATGCCGCCGTCCGAGTGCCTGTGGTCGAGGTAGGCGCGGAACAGCGAGTACTGCTCGGAGGTCGGATTGGCGCCGACGTCCGCGCCGACGAGGTCGGCGTTGAGCGCGCGGTTTCGGCGGAAGGCTTTGGTCCACACGAAGTCGTCGACACGCACCCGCACGGACACGCAGGCGCGGCAGCTTTCGCAGGCCGGGCGGTACGCGATGGTCTGGCTCCGGCGAAAGCCGCCGTGGGTCAGCAGGTCGTTCAGGTGCGCCGCGTTCTCGCCGACAAGGTGGGTGAAGACCTTCCGCTCAAACTGCCCCTTGAGATAGGGGCAGGGCGACGGGGCGGTGAGGTAGAACTGCGGCGTGTCGCGCGAATGGGCGGTCACGGGAGGCCCCTGCGAAGCGGCCGGCCGCCGCTTTCCGGATCAGGATAGCAGCGGCGCGACGCGCGGCAAGTCGGTCAGTAGCTGCGACCTTCCAGCCGGCCGCGGTCCAGCAGCACCGTGCTCAGCACGAGATCGTGCAGAAGCTGCTTGCGGCGCGTGAACAGCCCCACCAGCAGGACGAACGGCGTCAGCAACGTGAAAGACACATAGAGGAACACGACGTGGGCGGCCGCGATCAGGAAGCCGGGCTTTGCGCCGTCGGTCATCCGGGCGGTCAGGCCGGTGAGACGCATGCCCCAGGTCGCCGCCTTGTCGCCGCCTAGCGTGGCGCCGGAATAGAGGATCGCCATCGCCGGAAAGACGCCGCCGTAGAGCAGCCAGGCAAGCCCGAACGTGACGATCCCGAGGATGAAGATGACGACGCACGCGATCGCCGTCAGCGTGAAGACGACGCCGAAGTCCACGCAGAACGCCAGGACGCGCCGGCTGAGCACGCCTTCGTAGAGCCGCGGATCGGCGAGCGGATCAAGCGCCTCCCGCTGGATCGGCCGGGCGGGAGAAAGCGGAGTGGTCGACATCAGGACGGCACGCCTCGCAGAACCTCTTTCGCGGCGTCAGCGCCGCGGTAAAAACGTGGTGCGGGGCAGAGGCCTTCGCAAGATCCAGTGGGCTCCTGAGCGCCCAACCAGCTCTCAGCAGGTCGCCTTGCCGCATTCGCGCACGGCGGCGATGCGCTTCTTGAGAGCGTCCACGCCCACCGCGCCGGGCAGGATCGCGTCGGCGAGGATGAAGGTCGGGGTCGACTCGACGCCGAACTGGTTCGCGAGGTCGTAGCTCTCCTCGATCGTCGCCTTCACGTCGGGGTGCGAAAAAGCCTTCTTCAACGCGGCCTGATCGACCCCAACATCTTTCGCCGCCTGGATCGCGGCGGCGCCGTCGACCTGGCCCTGGGCCGCCAACAGCTTGTCGTGGAAGGCGCGGTACTTCGCGGGAGCGATCACGTTTACCGCGGCCGACACCTGCGCCGCCTCCGCCGAACCGCGGCCGAGGATCGGGAACTCCTTGAGCACCACCTTCAGCTTCGGGTCGGCCTCGATCAGCTCGTTGACGTCGCCGAGCGCCCGTTTGCAGTAGCCGCAGTTGTAATCGAAGAACTCGACGAGCGTGACGTCGCCGTTGGGATTGCCGAGCACCGCCTGCAGCTTGGAGTTCTCAAGGGTGGCCGGCTTTTCCGCGAGCTTCTGCCGCGCCGCGGCGGCCTGCGCGGCCTCCTGACGCTTTGTCAGCTCCTTCTGGGCCTCGATCAGGATCTCGGGATTATTCACGATGTAGTCCCGCACGATCTTCTCGATCGCGGGCTTGTCGAGCGTGGTCGTCGCGGTTTGCGCGGTCGCCGTCTCGAACGGCAGATCGACGAGCGCCAGGCTGGCGAGAGCGGCGAGCGCTGCGCCAGCGAGGGCGATGCTGCGGAAGGAGCGGGGCATGGGCGTCCTCGGTCGTGGTCTCAGGGCTTACGCGTCAGGCGCCCGTTCGGACCCTTGTCGGTCGAATCCGTGGCGGAACGACGGCGGGGCAATGTGGCGCTTTCCGGCCAGGCGGCCGGCGCGGGCGACATCTGGGTCGGCGAGACGGTCGCTTCTGGGATGTACCCATCGCGGGCGGCAAGGGCCGTCGCGACGCGGTCGTCTCCGAGCTCGCGCCGCCGTGTCGTCCGCAAGCTCAGCTCGCCCCTGGCCGCCTCACGCAGAAAGCGCGCCAGCCGCGGAAGCCAGTAGAGCGCGCTCAGGATATCCATCTTCGACCATCGCCGACTTGCGCTCAGTTCATCTTCTGCGGCGTGTAGCTCGCGATGTCGTCAGCCTTCAGCCACCCGGGCGTGCCGCGCTTGAAGCCGGTCTTGGCGCGCTCGGCGATCTGGCGGGCGGTGCCGAAGTCGCCCGCGGCGAAGGCCGCCTGGGCGGAGGCGAGGTCGGCCTCCGGGATCTTGCCCTTGCGGGCGTAAGCGAGGGCCAACTGGCGGAAGCCGTCGGCGTTCTTCGAATCGCGCGCGGTCGCGCGCACGAGCTCCGAGATCGCGGCGTCGCTGTCGCGGGTCGAGCCGCTCGCGACCAGCGCTTGGCCGAGCATGGTCCGGATCAATGTGGCGTTGGGCGCGAGCGCGATAGCCCGGCGGAGCGGGGGGACCGCGTCCGCCGCGCGGCCGTTCTCGAGATAGGCCTGCCCCTTCAGCTCCTGGAACCACGGGTTCTGCGGCTGCGCCGCGATCAGGCCGTCGATCTGCGCGATGGCGCTGGAGAGCGCGGCGGAACGGTAGGTCGAGATCGCACGTGCGTAGCGCGCGGGGAGGCTCTGGTCCGACATCGGGTAGCGCCTCATGACGCCGGACGGTCCGTCGACGAACCCGACGAGCTTCGCCCGCATCAGGTCGTGGCGCGCCTGAAGGGCGGGAGGGTCGAGCTTGTCGTAATAGGGACTCTTCTTCGCCAGGTCCTCGAGGTTCGCGATGCGGTCCTGCGGCATCGGATGGCTCTGGGCGTACGGATCGATGAAGCGCTGAGAGAAGGCGGTCTGGTCCGCGAAGCGCTTGAAGGTGACCAGCATGCCCTTGGCGGACTGCCCGGTCTTGGAGAGGTAGTTCACGGCGGCGCGGTCGGCCGCCTGCTCCTCCGCGCGCTGGTAGGACAGCAGGGTCCGGCGCATCATTTCCTGCGGCGCCATGGCGGCGCCGAGCGCCGCGCCGCCGGAGCCGTTGTTGAGGCCGCCGCCGGCGGCGGCGCCCGCGATCGCTCCGGCGCCGAGCAGCATGGCGACGATCGCCATCGTCTGCATGCTGTCGAGACGTTGCCTGAGCCGCGCGAGATGTCCGCCGGCGATGTGGCCGGTCTCGTGCGCCAGCACGCCAATCACCTCGTTCGGCGTCTTGGCGTCCAGCAGCACGCCGATGTTAACGAAGATCCGCCGCCCGTCGGCCACGAAGGCGTTGAACACCTTGGAGTTGATCAGCACGATCTCGACCGCGCCCGCGTCGACGCCGGCCGCGCGGTAGATCGGCAGCATGTAGTCGCGCAGCAGGCCCTCGATCTCGGCGTCCCGGATGATAGAGCCGCCAAGCCCCTGGGCCTGCGCGGGCTGGGGCAGGGAGGACGCCAAAAGCGCAAGCGCGCAGAACGCGGCCATTCCGGCGCGGGCCAGCCGGCGCAGCAGCGGGAGGCGGGGGGTCTGCAGGCGGGGTTCCATGCGGCGAGGCGCCTCGCTAAGAGGAGGACCGATTGTTGCGCCGGTCACTTAAGGGCCGCGCCGACGCCGGGTCAACGCGCCGGCCGTCACCGAGCCGTGACGCGAGCTATGACCCACCACCTGCGAGCGACGCCGCCCCGATGACCATTCCTGATCGCCGCCCGGCTCTCACCACGCCGTCGCGCCGCGCGCTCGCCGTGCCGCCGTTCCTCGCGATGGAGGTGATGCGCGACGCCCGCGTCCGCGTCGCGGCCGGCGAGACCATCCGTCATCTCGAGGTCGGCCAACCGAGCGCGCCGGCGCCGAAGGCCGCGGGCGAGGCCGCCATGCGGATGATCGCGGCCGGCGACGTCGGCTACACCGAGGCGCTCGGCCGCCCCTCGCTGCGCGCGCGAGTCGCGCGGCATTACCGCGAGACCTACGACGTTGCGGTGGCGCCGGAGCGCGTGGTGGTGACGACGGGATCCTCCGGCGGCTTCGCGCTCGCCTTCCTTGCGGCGTTCGAACCCGGAGCGCGGGTCGCGATCCCGTCGCCTGGCTATCCCGCCTACCGCGCCATCCTCACCGCGCTCGACCTCACGCCCGTGGAGCTCGCCACCGGCCCCGGCTCGCGCTGGGCGCTGACGGCGGAGATGGTGGCCGCGGCGCACGCGGAGGCGCCGCTCGCCGGCGTGCTCGCCATGAGCCCGGCGAACCCGACCGGGGTGATGACCCTAGCGCCTGATCTCGCGGACCTCGCCGACACCTGCCGTAGGCTCGGAATCTGGCTCGTGTCGGACGAGATCTACCACGGCCTCACCTACGAGGCGCCGGCCGCCACCGCGCTCGCCTTCGACGACGACGCCATCGTCGTGAACAGCTTCTCGAAGTACTACGCCATGACCGGCTGGCGCGTGGGCTGGCTGGTGCTGCCGGAGCGGCTGGTGCGCGTGGTGGAGCCCTTGGCCCAGAACCTCTTCATCTCCGCGCCGACTCTGAGCCAGGGCGCGGCGGAGGCCGCGCTCGACGACCGGGAAACCTGCGAGGCTTACCGGCAGGCCTACGCCGTGAACCGCGCCATGCTCCTGGAGCGCCTTCCGCGCATGGGGCTCGACGAAATCCTGCCGGTCGACGGCGCGTTCTACGCCTATGTGGGCGTCGGCCGCTTCTCGAACGACAGCACCGCCTTCGCGAAGGCGCTGCTGGCGGAAGCAGGCGTCGCCCTCACTCCCGGCGTAGACTTCGACCGCGAGCGCGGCCACGGCTATGTGCGGATGTCCTTTGCGGGCGCTGAAGCGGAGATCGCCGACGCGCTCGACCGCGTCGCGCGGTGGCTGCCGAAGCGCTGAGGCGTGAGCGACGTCGACCCTACCGCGTGATCGGCCCGTCGAGGGGGGCCAGCGCCGATGTGCTGGGCGCCCTGACGGCGGCGGCCCGCCGCGCCTGAACGATCGTGCGTGCGAGCGCCCGGAGGTCGGGGCACGGCGCGGAGCCTGCGCCGGCGAACAGATGCCGGTCGAGCGCAGCCAGTCCCTCGCGCACCTCCGGCGCCGCTGGCCAGGACCCCGGGTCATGCCGCGCGAGCGCCGTCACGGCGGCGCGGAAGGCGGAGGGGTCCCGCCGGCGCGCAGCGCGCTTCATCGCGCGTTCGTCGCGCGGAGGTCGCGTGGGCAAACGCAGCGTCTCGCGGCCGACGCCAAGCAGCATCACGGCGATGCCCGCGAGAAAGGCCGCGCCGCCGGCTCCGGCGAGAAGCGCGAGGGTCGGCCGTTCGGGCGGAGGCGGCGGCGCCGCCTCGGTGACATTAGCGGCGGCCCAGGCCATTCGGCGCGCGGGGATGACCGCCTCGCGCATCGTGCGGGCGCCGGTGTCGAACCACTGGAAGCGGATTTCCTGCACCGTCGCCGGGTAAGCCGTAATCGGCCGCATTTCCCAGCTGTAGCTGGCGCGCGAGACCGGGCCGTTCTCGGTGATCTTGGTCTCCCGCGTCTCCGGCCCGCGGAAGCTGATGATGCCCGAGGAGGTCATCAGCGGGGTGGGCGGCAGCGCGTCGGCCGGCACGCCCTCGGCGAGGATGGTCACCGTGCGCTTGGCGGTCAGGCCGCGCGGCACGCGCTCCGGGTCGATCGACCAGTCGTCGATCACCTCGACCTTGCCGGCCGGCAGCCACCAGAATTTTGGGTCATCGGGACCACGCGGCCCCTGCCACTCCGCCACGTCAAGCGTGATCGGCTTGGACTTCACCTCGATTTCGCGCTGCCGGGCGCCGTCCACCACGGTCAGCTTGTGGACGAACGGCTCGATGACCAGCGGACCGCTCTTCTCGGGGTAGATCGCGATCGTGCGCTCGAACAGGCGCTTGGTGTAGCCGTCGTCCTCCACGACCGAGACGGTGTCCTTGCCGAGCTCCTGCCAGGCGAAGTTCGTCAGCGGCGGCTGGACGAGCTTCTCGCGGTTCACCAGCGGCCGGTAGACCCCTCGGATCCGCAGCAGGACCAGCTCGCGGGGGTAGGGCGCCGCCTTGTTGAGCGGCGTGACCTCCAGCCGCACGTCGTCGAACTCGGACGTGTCCGCGACCGCCGCTCCGGGACGGAGCGCGATCAGAACCGCAAGCGCGAGAGCCGCGAGGAGGGAGCGCATCACCACTGCTCCGTTCCGCTGGGCGCAGCCAGACCGCGTTCGGCCCGGCGGGCGCGTTCGGCGGCAAGCCTCAGCCTGAGGTAGCGGCCGGGATCGTCCGGCACGGTCTCCAGCCATTGGCGCGAGGCGCTCACGGCCTGCTGCTGGTAGCTCTTTTGAAGGCGAAGCGACGGTTGCTCCATCTGCTTCGCGACGCTCGCCTGCTCGGCTCCGGTGCGACCGCCGCCCTCCGCCGCGCCGATCGAACCTCGCGCCGCGCCGCGGCCCGAATCGATGCGGGTCTGCTCGGCGCGCCCGACGCGCGCCACCTGGCTGCCGCCGGGCGTAGAGGCCTCGCGGCCTGAGTCGCGGTCGCCGGCCATGCCGTCCCCGGTCGAGTTGACGTCGTTCTCGGCGTCGGTCGGCGCCTCGCCGCCCCGCTTCTGCTTGGCCGCATTGGCGTTGGCGGCGTTGCGGGCGTCGCGCTTCTGGTCTTCCCGCTTCGCGCGCAGGGCTTCGACGATCGCCAGATTATAGCGCGCGTCTTCGTCGTTGGGATCGAACATCAGCGCCTCGTTCAGCGCCGTTTCCGCCTCCTTCAGCCGACCGGCCTTGGCGAGCGCCGTGCCGAAATCGTAGTGCGCGCTCCGGAAGGTCTCGCCCTGGAAAAGTTCGGCGGCCTCGGCGTAACGCCCCTGCGCGTAGTAGATCGCCGCGCGCCAGGCCGGCCCGTCGAGCATCATGCCGGCCAGCGTCGGGAGACCCGCGTGGTAGAGCGCGCGGCCGATCCGCTCGCGAGGGTCGGTGGCAGCGATCGCCACGAGGATGAGCGCGAGCACGGCGACGATGCGCGTCATCCGCCCCTCCGGAACATCAGCAAGAGAGGCGCAGCCGCGAACAGCAGCAGCGCACGGCCCAAATCGAGCCAGGCGAGAGAGGCGTAGGGGCTGGGCCCCAGCCGCCCGGCCGTCGACCGCTGCACCTCGGCGTAGACCGCGTCCGGCGCGCCGACGGTCGCGAAGGCGCCGCCGCCGAGCGCGGCGAGGGCCTCCAGCTCTGGCCGTCCCGTCTCCATCGCGCGCTTCGGGGTAGCGGGCGCCGGCGTGACGTAAATCGCGCTTACCCGGTGCCCGTCGGCGGCCAGGGAGCGCGTCTCGTTCTGCGCGCCTTCGTCGAGCCCGCCTCCGTCGCTGATCAGCACGACGTCGCCGCCGACGACGCCCGAGTCCCGCAGCGTGCGGTGGGCGAAAGCGAGCGCTCGCGACGGCGCGCTGCCCACGTCCGGAACGGTCTGGGCGTCCAGCGCGGCGAGCGTCGTCTCGATGGTGCGGCGGTCGGTCGTGGGCGGATTCGCCAGATAGGCGTCCCCGGCGAAGACCAGCACCGAGATCTGGCGCGAGCCTGCCGCCTGCGCGGCCCCGAGCGCCGCGATCTTTGCGTCCTGGAACTCGCCGCTGTCTGCGACCGAGCGCGAGACGTCGATCGCGACGATGGCGGCGTCGAGATTGCGAAAGTTCTGGACGCCGGGCCGCTCGATCGCCGGCCCGACGAGGGCGAGCGCGATGAGGGCCGCCGCGAGCGCGGCCAGAAGCCCGCTCCGGCCACGGCCGGCGACGACGACCCCGCGCCGGGCGAGGGCGTCGAACAGGTGGGGGTCGATCGCGCGGCGCCAGTCGCCGACCCCGCCGGCGCGGCGCACGGCGACGAAGCCGAGGGCGAGCGCGGCGGGGATCGCCAGCAGCCAAAGCGGGCGCAGCAGGCCGAACCCATCCAGCTCGATCATGAGAAGCGCCTCCCGCCGATCGCGGTGGCGGCTGCGGCGAGGAGGGCGAGCCCCGCGGGCCAGGGCCAGAGTTCGCGCCAGGCGTTGGCGGGCGGCGCCAGCGTCCGCGTCGGCTCGATCTCATCGATCGAAGCGATCGCAGCCTGAAGGTCTTCCGTGGTCCGCACCCGGAAGAACTGGCCGCCGCTGGCGTCGGCGATCGCCTTCAGCGTCTCGGCGTCGACCACATCGGGATCGTAGCCGGTAATCTCGGTGGTGTCGCGGGGACCCATGGCGATGGTGTGAACCCGCACCCCGAGTTCCTTCGCCAGACGCGCCACGTCCTTCGGCGTGGCGGCGCCGGCGTTGTTCGCTCCGTCGGAAAGCAACACGACGACGCGGCTCTTGCCCGGCGCGTCGGCGAGGCGGCGCAGCGCGAGGCCCAAGCCTTCGCCGATGGCGGTGGAGCGGCCCACGAGGCCGATCGCGAGCGCGTCGAGCGCCTCCGCCACCGCCTCCACGTCGTAGCTCGGCTCCGCCGCCACATAGGCCCGATCGGCGAAGGCCGCGAGGCCCACGCGGTCGCCGGCCCGGCGGCGTACGAAGTCGGAGCCGATCTTGCGGACCACGTCGAGCCGGCGGCGCGTGGCGCCGTCCATTGAGAAGTCGGTGCGCTCCATGCTGCCGGAGAGGTCGAGCGCCAGGAACAGGTCGCGTCCGGTGGTCGGCAGCGCCTGCACCGGCAGCACGATTTGGGGGCCGGCGAGCGCCGCGACGAGCGCGACCCAGGCGACCCAGGCGAAGATCTTGCGGCCGCCGGTCGCGGAGGCCGTGGCGGGCGCCTCTCCGCCGGAGCCGACGATCGTGCCGGGCACCCTGATCGCGCCACCCGAACGCCGGTCCGCGCGCGCGAAACGCAGGACCACGAAAGGCAGCGGCAGAAATAGGAAGGCGAGGGGCGTCGCGAAGGTCCACATGGCGTCAGCGGCCCACCTTGGCGACGGCCGCTTCCAATTCATGGTCGAGCGTCGGATCGTCGGACAGCTCGCGGGCGTAGAGGCCGTCCACCAGCACGCGGCCGGACCGCCGCTCGAACAGGTCGACGCCGAGCGTGCGGTCCAGCGTCGCCGCCCAGGCGGGACCCGTCGCCCGCGCGGCGTCGTCGCCTTCGACGGTGCGGACGATCCGTCGGAGCAAGGCCGCCTGGGCGGCGCGTCGCTCCGGCACGGGGAGCGCCTTCGCAGCGGCGAGCTCGGCCAGGGCTTCGGCCTGCAACGAGGGCTTCCTCGGGCGCCGGACGAGCCGGAGGAGCAGCGCGACCAGCAACGCCGCCGCTAGCCCGAGCGCGACCGCGAAGCCGATGTCCGCCCAGAACCAGGTCTCCATCGGAGGGAGGCGAATGCCGCGCAGGTTCGCGAGCTCGTCAGCGGGCGGCATCGAGGCGCTCCAGCAGCGGGGCGACGCGTTCGGCGCCGAGGTCCGAGTCGATCGGGAAGACGGGGACGCCGAGCGCGTTCAGGCGCTCCACCCGAGGGTCCGGGCCGGCCGGGCGCTCGTCGCGGCCCGAGAGCCAGCCGCTGCGCCCCTCGCGGGTGAGAAAGGCGTAGACCCCCTTCGGCGCGCGGGTTTCGAACGCGTCGGCGATCAGCAGCACGCTGACGGAGACCCGCGACATGGCCGCCTTCACCACCTCGTCGAACCTCGCGCCGGGACCATCGAGACCGCTCGCGAGCACGAGATGGCCGCCGCGCGGCAGCGCGCCGACGGCGGTCTCGATCAGCGCGTCGAGCGGCGGGTCGGCCCGGTCGGACTGGGTGAGGGCGCGGGCGTGGGCGCGCGCCATCACGCCGACCATGCCGGTCATCGCGCGCTCGCCGCCTTTCGGCCGCACGAAATCGGGCTCGCCGTCGGCGGTCGCGGCGAGCAGCCCGATGCGGCCGCCCTCGCCGGAGGCGCGCCAGCCGACCAGCGTCAGGGCCTCCGCGGCCGCGACCGAGCGAAAGGCGCGCTTGGTGCCGAACAGCATCGACGGCCGGAAATCCGCGACCAGGAGCACGGCCCGCTCGCGCTCGTCGCGGAACGTCCGGACGTGCGGCACGCCGGTGCGGGCGGTCGAGTTGCGGTCGATGTGCCGGATGTCGTCGCCGTCGGCCCAAAGACGGACATCGTCGATCTCGCTGCCGCGGCCGCGGCGGCGGGTGACGATTCCGCCGGGGCGCGCAGCGAGCCTCGTCGCGCGCGACGGCGCTGCCCGGCGCGTCAGATGGCGCAGGCCGAGCAAAGCCGCGGCGTCGAGGTCGACGCCGGGAACGGGAAGCGCGTCCATGGCCGGTCTCGCCCCGTTAGAGCGGCCGCACCGCGTCGAGCAGCGGCGCGACGAGGTCGCGCGCCGTGCGCCCGTCCGCTGCGGCGCGCCAGGTCAGGACGAGCCGATGCGCGAGGGTGTCGGCGGCCAGCTCCGCGACGTCGTCCGGCGTCGCGTAATCACGGCCGTGGAGATAGGCGCGCGCCTTGGCGGCCGCGGCGAGGGAGAGCGTGCCGCGCGGCGAGACGGGGTACTCGATGGCGCGCCGCACGTCGGGCGCGGCGTCCGCGTCGCGGGTCGCGGTGACGATCCGGACGATGTAGTCCTTGAGCGCGGGCGCGAGGTGGACGTTGGCCACGTCGCGTCGCGCGCGCCGGACCTCGTCCGCCGAGAGCCGCAGCGGCATGGCGTCTTCGCCCGACACCTGCTCGCGCTCGACCAGGTCCAGGATGCGCCGCTCGGACGCCGCGTCCGGCAGGCCGACCACCACGTGCAGCAGAAAGCGGTCGAGCTGCGCCTCGGGCAGGGGAAAAGTGCCCTCGTGCTCGATCGGGTTCTGGGTCGCGACCACCATGAAGGGATCGGGCAGCGCATGGGTGTTCGCGCCCGCAGTCACCTGCCGCTCCGCCATGGCCTCGAGCAGCGCGGACTGCACCTTCGGAGGAGCGCGGTTGATCTCGTCCACCAGCACCAGCGAGTGGAACAGCGGGCCGGCGAGGAACTCGAACTTGCCCTCGTCCGGACGCCACACGGTGGTGCCGGTGAGGTCGGCGGGCATCAGGTCAGGGGTGCACTGGATGCGCGCAAAGGTGGCGTCGAGGCCTGCCGAGAGCCGCTTCACGGCCCGCGTCTTCGCAAGGCCCGGCGCGCCTTCGACGAGCACATGGCCGCCGGTGAGAAGGCCGATCAGCAGCCGCTCGATCAGAACGCCCGCACCGATGAGCCCGTGTTCGAGGCCAGCCCGCAGTTCTCCGACGCGCGCCTGGAGCGCGGCGTCGGTCGCAGGCTGCTGCGCGCGGATCGCCGTGTCCTGCACGTTCATGAGGAGCGGGCCTGCCGCGCGCGAAAGCGCTCGCACGTCAAATGAGCCGACGGCATGAATCCTCCGATGTCGCTTATTATTTTGATTACTTATTGCTCGACGTGATCTCGCCCCGTCTACGCGCCGCCGTCAATCCCGGACCTCCGTCTTAGTCCGAGCCTCGGCGTCGCATGGCGGCCATGCCGCTCGCCTCTTGGCGTCCGCGCCGGAGGGATTATGTCGCCACTCGTCGCCGGGCCCGTCCGCGGGCCTCCTTCGGACGGACGCAGGATCGCATTATGAACATCGGAGTGATCGGCCTCGGCCGCATGGGCGGAAACATTGCGCGGCGGCTGATGGACGCCGGACACACGTGCGTCGTGCATGACGTCGACCCGAAGGCGGTCGACGCGCTGGCGGGCGAGGGCGCGACCCCGGCTCATTCGCTCGACGACCTGATCGCCGCGCTGTCCGCGCCTCGGGCGGTCTGGGTGATGCTGCCCGAAGGCAAGATCACCGAGGACGCCATCGCGGCCCTGGCGGGCAAGCTCGCGGCGGATGACGTGATCATCGACGGCGGCAACACCTTCTACAAGGACGACATCCGCCGCGGCGAGGATCTGCGCCCCAAGGGCCTGCACTATGTCGACGTCGGCACCTCGGGCGGCGTCTGGGGCCGCGAGCGCGGCTACTGCCTGATGATCGGCGGCGAGACCGCGGTCGTCGAGCGGCTCGACCCGATCTTCAAGACGCTCGCGCCCGGCGCCGGCGACATCCCGGTCACGCCGAAGCGCGACGGCCGCGATCCCCGCGTCGCCGAAGGCTACATGCACTGCGGACCCGTCGGCTCGGGCCACTTCGTCAAGATGGTCCACAACGGCATCGAGTACGGCCTGATGCAGGCCTACGCCGAGGGCTTCGACATCATCAAGAATCGGGGATCAAAGGAGCTGCCGGAAGACAGGCGGTTCGACATCGACGTCGCCGACGTCGCCGAGGTCTGGCGGCGCGGCAGCGTCGTGTCGTCCTGGCTGCTCGATCTGACGGCGGCTGCGCTCGCCGGCGACCCCGACCTCGACGGTTTCGAGGGCCGCGTCGCGGACTCGGGCGAGGGCCGCTGGACGATCGAGGCCGCGATCGAGGAGGCGGTGCCGGCGGACGTGCTCGCTGCGGCGCTGTTCGCGCGGTTCCGCTCGCGCACCGATCATCCCTTCTCCGACCGCCTGCTCTCCGCGATGCGCTTCCAGTTCGGCGGCCACAAGGAGGCGCCGGGTCCGGAGGCGAAGAAGACGAAAACCTGAGCCTGCAGCGCGGGCCTTCGTCTCATTCGGCAGGCTGGGCGGCGGGTTCCGATGCCGTTTTCCGTCGCCGCCGAAGCTTGTCGAGCAGCAGGTAGATCGCCGGGGTCGTGTAGAGCGTCAGAGCCTGGCTGACGATCAGCCCGCCGACGATGGTAATCCCGAGCGGACGGCGCAGCTCCGAGCCCGGACCTTCGCCGAAGGCCAAAGGCAGCGCTCCCAGCAGAGCGGCGAAGGTCGTCATGAGGATCGGGCGGAAACGCACGCGCGCCGCTTCGACGATGGCCTCCCGCGGCGCCAGGCCGCGATGGCGCTCCGCCTCCAGCGCGAAGTCGACCAGCATGATGCCGTTCTTCTTGACCAGGCCGATCAGCAGGATGATCCCGATCAGCGCCGTAACGCTAAGGTCGGTCCCGGTGATCTGGAGCGCCAGCAAGGCGCCGAGGCCGGCGGGGGGCAGCGTCGACAGGATGGTGAGAGGGTGGACGTAGCTCTCGTATAGCACGCCCAGCACGATGTAGATCGCGACGAGAGCCGCAAGGATCGTGATCTGCTGACTGCCCGCCGAGGAGGCGAACTCCGCGGCGTCGCCGGCGAAGGCGGCGTTCACCGCGTCCGGCAGACGCATGTCGGCGACCGCGCGTTCGACCTCCGCCATGGCCTCCCCCGCCGAGGCCTTGTCCGCGATGTCGTAGGTGACCGTGATGGAGGGATACTGGCCCTGATGGTTGACGACGAGCGGCGCGGTCTGACGCCGCATGGTCGCGATCGTCGAGAGCGGAATTTCCGAGCCTGAGCTGGTCGGAACGTGCACCTTCAGCACGTCGCCGGGGTCGCTCGCGGCGCGCGGATCGACCTCGATCACCACGCGGTACTGGTTGCGCCGGCCGTAGATGACGGAGATCTGCCGCTGGGAGAACGCGTTGTTCAACGCGGCGTCGACCGCCGACATCGAAACGCCCAGCCGGGAGGCGAGTTCGCGGTCGATGTCCACCAGCAGTTCGACGCCGTTCGCCTCGCGATCGGTCGCCACGTCGCGCAACGCGCGGATGGAGGACAACCGCGCCACCACCTTGGGCGCCGTCTCCTGCAGCAAATTGAGATCCGACGACCACAGCGTGAACTGGTAGGGCGAGCGCCCCTCCCGCGAGCCGGCGCGAATCTCCTGCTGGGCGGAGACGAACACGCGCAGGCCCGGGATCTGCGACAGCGGCCGTCGAAGCCGCTCGATCACCGCCTGGGCCGCCGGGCGATCGCCGAGCGGCTTCAGCGCGATCTGGATGCGGCCTTCGTTGACCGAGCCGCGGCCGCCGCCGACCGAGGGCGCGACCGACTCGACCGCTGGATCGGCCGCGATGACGTCGGCGGCCTTCTGCTGGAGCGCGACCATGGCGCTGAAGGAGATGTCGGGCGAGGCTTGCGTGAAGGCGCTCAGCATCCCGGTGTCGTCCTGCGGGAAGAACCCCTTCGGGATCACCATGTAGGCGTGGATCGACCACGCGATGGCGCCTACCACGAGCAGCGCCATCAGCCACGGCGCGCGCACGGACAGCCAGAGGCTTGCGGCGTAGCGGTCGGCGATCCGGGTGATCAGCCCCCGGCCTTCCTTCGCGGGCTCCGCCTTAAGGAGCTGCGCGCAGATCATCGGCGTGACGCTGAGCGAGACCACCGTGGAGACGGCGATCGCGAACACCAGCGTCATCGTGAATTCGTAGAAGAGGTGTCCGACGAGTCCGCCCATGAACAGCAGGGGCGTGAAGGCCGCGACCAGCGAGACCGAGATGGCGACGACCGTGAAGGCGATCTCGCGCGCGCCGCGCAGCGCGGCCTCGCGCGGGCTGAGGCCGAGCTCAAGGTTGCGGTAGGCGTTCTCGATCATGACGATGGCGTCGTCGACGACGAAGCCGACCGCGACGGCGAGCGCCATCAGCGAGAGATTGTCGATCGAGAAATCGAACGCCCACATGCCGGCGAAGGAGCCGGCGAGCGCGAGCGGCACCGTGACGCCTGCGGCGAAGGTCGGCGCGGCGCGCTTCAAGAAGACGAAGACCACGAGCATCACGAGCGCGATCGACAGCGCGAGCGTCAGCTGCATGTCGGCGACGCTCGCCCGGATCGTCGTGGTCCTGTCCGCAAGCACCGTGACGTCGATCGCCGCCGGAACCCAGTTCGAAAGCTCCGGCAGCAGGGCCTTCACCGCGTCGACGGTTTCGATGACGTTGGCGTCGGGCTGCTTGGTGATGCTGACGAGCACCGCGGGCTTGCCGTTGAAGAAGCCGGCGGTGCGGGCGTTGCGGGTGCCTTCGGTGACCTCGGCCACGTCGCCGAGCCGCACGGTGGCGCCGTTCGAGACCCGCACCACCACGTCGCGGTAGGGCGCGGCGGAGGCGCCCAACTCGCCGTCGAGGGAGATCGCGACCGTCCGCTCGTCCGTCTCGATGGCGCCCACGGGCGACAGCACATTGGCGTTTGCGACCGCCGTCCGCACGTCGTCGAGGGACATGCCCATGGCGGCGAGGCGGTCGGGGTCGAGACGGACCCGGACCGCCGGCTGCTCTGCGCCTTGCACGTTGACCTCGCCGACGCCGTCCACCTGAGACAGGCGCTGCACCAGCACGCTGTCGGCGGCGTCGTAGATGCGGCTCGCAGGCAGCGCCTCGGAGGTGAGGGCGAGCACCAGCACGGGCGCCGCCGCGGGATTGATCTTGCGGAACGTCGGCAGGGTCGGAATGTCGGAGGGAAGGTCGGCGGCAGCTGCGTTGAGCGCCGCCTGCACGTCCCGCGCGGCGTCGTCAATGTTGCGGCCGATGTCGAACCGGACTGCGATCCGCGTCGAGCCGAGCGAGGAGGCCGACGTCAGCTCCGTCACGCCGGCGATCGCGCCGAGCGAGCGTTCGAGCGGGGCCGCGACGGTGGAGGCCATCGTGCTCGGATCCGCGCCCGGTCGGCTCGCCGTGACGAAGATCACGGGGAACTCGACGTTCGGCAGGCTCGCCACGGGAAGCCGCATATAGGCGGTGAGGCCGATGAGCAGCAGCGCAACGGCGAGCAGCGTGGTTCCGACGGGCCGCAGGATGAACGGCGTGGAGAAGGACATTACGTCTCCTCCCTCACTCCGCCGGCTCCGCGGCGGGCGCCGGACGGCGCGTCAGGGCCGCGCGCAGCCGCTCCATGGCGAGATAGACCACCGGCGTCGTGTAGAGCGTCAGCAGCTGGCTCAGGAGCAGGCCGCCGATGATCGCGACGCCGAGCGGGATGCGCAGCTCCGCGCCGGGGCCCGTGGCGAGCGCCAGGGGCAGCGCGCCAAGCAAGGCGGCGAGCGTCGTCATCATGATCGGACGGAAGCGGAGCGCCGCCGCCTCGACGATCGAGTCTTCCGGCGAAAGCCCGCGTTCGCGTTCGGCGTCGAGCGCGAAGTCGATCATCATGATCGCGTTCTTCTTCACGATGCCCATCAGCAGGATGATCCCGATCAAGGCGATGATCGACAGGTCGAGCCCGAACAGCTTGAGCGCGATCAACGCGCCGACGCCGGCGGAGGGCAGGGTGGAGAGGATCGTGAAGGGGTGGATGAAGCTCTCGTAGAGCACCCCGAGCACGATGTAGATCGTGACGATCGCAGCCAGCACCAGCCAGGGCTGACCGGCCAGCGACTCCGAGAACTCGGCCGCGTCGCCGGAAAAGGCGCCGACCACGGTGGGAGGAAGGTCGACCTCAGCCTCCGAGCGTTCGATCGCCGCGACCGCGTCGCTCAGGGCGTAGCCCTCGGCGAGATCGAAGGAGATGGTGGTGGCTGGAAATTGCTCTTCGTTGGAAACCACCAGCGGCGCCGGCTCCAGCGTGATCCGCGCGACGGACGCGAGCGGCACCGGCACGGAGTCCGCGCCTGCGACGTAGAGCCGGCCGATCGCGTCGGGGTCCTTCTGCTGGCCGGGCGCGGCCTCCAGGATGACGCGGTACTGGTTCGACTGGCCGTAGATCGTCGCGATCTGGCGCTGGCCGTAGGCGTCGTTCAGCACGTCGGCGATCGCCTGGACGGTGACGCCGAGGCGGCCGGCCTCGAGCCGATCGATCTCGACACGCGCCTGCACGCCGCCCGAGCGGGCATCGGAGCCGACGTTGCGGAGCGCCGGCTCGTCCTGCAGCCGATCGACCAGCGCCGCGGCGGAGCGCGCCAGCTCGCCCGCGTCGGCGTCGGTCAGCGTGTACTGGTAGCGCGCGCGGCTGGCGCGCGTCGTGATCTCCAGGTCCTGCACGGGCTGGAACACGACCGAGACGCCTGCGATCGGCGCGACCGCCTCCTGCAGCCTGGCGATCACGTCCGTGGCGCGCGCGTCCCTCTCGCCGAAGGGCTGCAGCACGATGCTCAGTCGACTGGCGTTGGGGGTCGGGATGTTTTCGCCGACGCCCAGCACCGAGACGACGCTGCGTACGTCCGGATCGCTTTCGATCGCGGCGATCGCGGCGCCGTCGAGCCGCTTCAGCTCGGCGAAGGACACGTCCTGCCCCGCCTCCAGCGTGGCGGTGATCAGGCCGGAGTCCTGCTCCGGCAGAAAGCCCTTCGGCGCGACGACGTAGAGGCCGGCGGTCGCGGCGAGCGTCCCCAGCGTCACCAGCAGCGTCAGCGCCTGGTGGCGGAGCACGACCAGAAGCGAGCGGCGGTAACCTTCGATTAACCTCGTGTTAGCCCGTTCCGCCCAGTGGCCGATGCGCGAGACCTTAGACGACACGTGCGGCTTCAGCAGCCGCGCGCACATCATTGGCGTCAGCGTCAGCGAAATGACCATGGACACCACGACGGCGATCGACAGCGTGGCCGCGAATTCGCGGAACACCCGGCCGATCAGTCCGCTCATGAACAGCAGCGGGATAAACACCGCGATGAGCGAGGCGGTGAGCGAGACGATGGTGAAGCCGATTTCGCGCGCGCCGTCGTAGGCCGCCTTGAGCGGCGAGGCTCCCTCCTCGATGTGGCGCGCGCAGTTCTCGATCATGACGATCGCGTCGTCGACGACGAAGCCGGCGCCAATCACGAGCGCCATCAGCGACAGGTTGTCGAGCGAGAAGCCGAAGGCCCACATCACCGCGAAGGTCGCGATCAGCGACAGCGGCAGGGCAACCCCGGCGATCAGCGTCGCCCGCCAAGTGCGGAGAAACAGCAGCACCACCAGCACCACGAGGCCGACCGAGAGCGCGAGCGTGAGCTGCACCTCGTGGATCGAAGCTTTGATGGTGTCCGTCCGGTCGTCGACCACATGGACGAGGACGCCTGCGGGCATCGCCTGCTGGAGATGCGGGAGCGCGCGGCGGAGCGCCGTCACGGTTTCGACGGTGTTCGCGCCGGGCTGCCGCAGGACGTCGATCACGATCGCGGGCTTGCCCTGGTAGGTCGCGGCGACCGCGTTGTCCTCAAGCCCGTCGACGACCTCGGCCACGTCCTTCAGCCGCACCGGAGCGCCGTTCTTGGTCGCGATGACGATCTCGCGGTAGGCGGCGGCCGTCGTGATCTGATCGTTGGCCGAGATGGTGAAGGACTGTCGGGCGCCGTCGATCGAGCCCTTTGGTCCCGAGGTGCTGGCGGCGACGATCGCGGTGCGCACCGAATCGAGCCCAAGCCCGTAGGAGGCGAGGCGCGGAATGTCCGCCTGCACCCGGATCGCAGGTTTCACCCCGCCGCCGACCGTCACCCGGCCGACGCCCGTCACCTCCGCGAGCCGCTGCGCGACGAGGGTGTCGGCGAGGTCCGAGACGTCGCGGATCGGGATCGTGTCGGACGTCAGCGCGATCGTGAGAACCGGGGCGTTCGCCGGGTTCACCTTCGAGAACACCGGCGGATAGGGCAGGGTCTTCGGCAGCGTGGAGTTGGCCGCGTTGATGGCGGCCTGCACGTCCTGCGCGGCCCCGTCGATGTCGCGGTCGAGGTTGAAGCGCAGTGTGATCTGGCTGAGGCCGAAGGAGCTCGTCGACGTCATGCCGGTCAGCGCCGGGATCTGTCCGAGCTGACGCTCCAGCGGGGCGGTGACGAGCGTCGCCATGGTCTGCGGGTTGGCGCCGGGCAGGCGTGTCGAGACCTGGATGGTCGGGAAGTCCACCTGCGGAAGCGACGAGACCGGGAGCTTCCAATAGCCGAGCAAGCCTGCGATCAGCACGGCGATCGCAAGCAGCGTCGTGGCGACCGGCCGTGAGATGAAGGGCGCGGAGATGTTCATCGCGCGCCGCCGGCCGTCACGGCTCGCCCGCCGCCGCCCGGCGGTTCGGCCTACGGTCCGAAGCGGACGGGGCGCCGGACGCGCCGTCCCCGAGCGTCACCTTCGAGCCGTCGCGCAGGCGGGTGAAACCGGTGGTCACCACCTTGTCGCCGGGCTCGACGCCGGCTTCGATCACGGCGAGTTCGGCGCTCTGCCGGCCGACGGTCACCTCGCGCTGCGTCACCGTCGCATCCGGCTGAACGACGAATACGTAAGGCCCGTCCGGCCCCTGCTGGACCGCGGCGCCGGGGGTCGTCACCACGTCCTTCAGCTCGTCCGCGAACACCCGCACCGTGATGAACTGCCCCGGCCAGAGCGTCATCTTGTCGTTGGGAAAGCTCGCCTTCAGCTTCACGGTTCCCGTCGTCTGGTCGACCTGGTTGTCGATGACGTCGAGGGTGCCGGCGTCGAGCGACGCGCCGTCGCCCGCGACCGCCTCCACAGCCACCTTCCCCCGCGCCATCGCCTGAACGACGGTCGGGATGTTCTGCTGCGGCATGGTGAACACGGCGGAGATCGGCTTCAGCTGGGTGATCGTGACGATGCCCGTCGTGTCGCCGGCCGTGACGTAGTTGCCCTGGTCGACGCCCCGCACGCCGGTGCGGCCGTCGATCGGCGCGCGCACCACCGTGCGGTCGAGCGTCGCCTTCGCCTGGTCGATGGTCGCCGCGTAGTAGCGCACCTGCGCCTGCAGCTGGGCGACGCTCGCCTTCGCGGTCTCCGCCTGCTGCTGCGAGCCGAAGTCGTTTTTCGCCAGCCGCTGGTAGCGCTCGAAATCACGCTGGGCGTTGGCGAGCTGGGCTTCGTACTGCGCCTTCTGAGCGACCGCCTGATCGTATTGGGCCTGGTAGGTTGAGGGATCGATTCGCGCGAGCACGTCGCCCGCCTTCACGTCTTGCCCCTCGCGGAAGGCGACCTCGATCATGATGCCGTCGACCTGGGCCCGCACGGTCGCGGTGTTTTGCGCCTGGAAGGTCCCGACCCCGTCGAGCGTCACAGGAACGTTCTCACGCTTGGCCACGGCTGCGATCACGGGCGTCGGCTGGTCGCCGCCGCGCCGGCCGCCGCGGCGCACCGCCTGCTCCTGCTCGCCTTGGCCGCCGACGAGGGCGGTCAGTTTCGGCCAGTAGATCCAGGCCGCGACCCCGAGCGCGGCGACGAGGACGAAGGTCAAAAACCGCTTCATCGGGCCGAAGCTCCTGCGGTCGCCGCCGCGATCACCGGGCCGGCGCCGGGCGGTTTGCCGGACGCGGCCCAGCCGCCGCCGAGCGCCGAGAACATCGAGACGATGGCTTGGAAGCGGGCGAGCCGTACGTCGACGAGCGTGTCCTGCGCGGAGAACTGCGTCTGCTGGGTCGCGAGCACGGTGGTAATGTCGACCGCGCCCTCGCGGAGCTGAGCCTGCGCGATGTCGTAAGCCTCCCGGGCGCTCTTCACCGCCGCCTGCTGCAGCCGCTCCTGCTCGGTCGTCTTGCGCACCGAGATCAACGCGTTCTCCACGTCGACGAAGGACTGGATCGTCGTCTGGCGGTAGGCGAACAGGTTTTCGCGGTACTGGCCCTTTGCGAGATCCAGGTTCCCGGGAAGCTGCGGGTTCAGGATCGGCTGCGTCAGTCCGGCCCCGAGCGAGTAGAACGTCGACTGCGAGGAGAACAGCGTACGAAGCGCGACGCTCTCGAAGCCGCCCTGGGCCGTCAAATTGAACGACGGCAGGAAGGCGGCGCGGGCCGCCGTCACGTCGGCGTCGGTCGCGGCGAGATTGGCCTCCGCCTCGCGGACGTCCGGCCGGCGCGCCAGCACCTGCGAGGGGATGCCCGGCGCGACCTTCGGCGTCTTGAGGGCGGCGAGCCGCCCGCCCTTGATGTCGACGCGGACCGGCGGCCGCCCGAGCAGCAGGGCGAGCGCGGTCTCGTTGGTCCGGATTTCCTGCTCGATGGCGGGAATCGTCGCCTTCTGCTGGTCGAGCACGCTCCGCTGCTGGGCGCGGTCGAGCGCGTTCGCGGTGCCGACCTCGACCCGCGCCTGGATCGCGTCGAAGATCGTCTGCGCGCTTTTGACGTTTCCGCGCGCGATGGCCAACCGCTCCTGCGCGCCCATGAGGGCGAAGTAGGTGTCGGCTACGCTCGTCACCGTCGAGAGCGCGATGACCTCGGCCGCAAAGCGGCTGGAGAGCGCGGAGGCTTTGGCGGAGATCACGCTCGCGCGGTTCTTGCCCCAGAAGTCAATTTCGTAGCTGGCCGATCCTTGAGCCTGGAGGCCGCCGACGACCCGGTCCGCGCCAGCTGATCTCTGGAGGCTGCTGTCCCCCGACGCGCTGATCAGGGGAATGAGCGAGGCGCCGTTGATGCGCACCTGCGCATCCGCCTGTTCGATGCGGGCCTTGGCCTGGGCGATGTCCTGGTTCGACCTCTCGGCTTCCTCGATCAGGCGGCTGAGCTCGGCGGAGCCGAAGCCGCGCCACCAATCGGCGGCCGGCCAGACCGGCCGGTTCGCCGCTGAGTCCTTCCACCGCCCGGGCGCGTCGACGCCGAGCGCGGGACGGTCCCATCTGTCGGCGCAGCCCGAGAGAGCGAGCGCTCCGACGAGGATCGCGGCGGCCTTTCCAGAAGCGGTGATGGTACGCAAATGCGATCTCGTTCCTGACGCGTCACGCCACAGTCTTCGCACGTCCGGGCGACGACCGCTGTCGCCTACGCGCGACAAACGCTCACCAGATCGGCGAGCCTTTCACGTCGGGCGGGCGGCGTCCCTGCGCCGCTACGCCATCGGCCTCGATCAAGGCGCAAACGCGGCGGAGGGATGGCGTTTCAGGACTGGAACGTTTCTGAAGCGATCACAGTGTTCGCCGCGTGGATTGCCAGGACATGACGCGGTTGCTATCGGCGCTCGTGATACCGAGGAGCAACATGCGCCGGCAGATCTCTTTACGACCTGACGTTCTGGAGGCGCCGTGGTGATCGAGGCTCTGAGGCCGATCCTGTCGGGGCCGTGGGAGCCGTTCCTGGCGCTGACCCTGTTGCCAGACGACCGCCCGTCGATCCCGATGCGCGAAGCGGTTTCGCCGGCCAATCTGGACGCGGCGCTGGCGATCGCGGCGAAGCGCCACGGCCACGAACGCCGCGCCTTGATCTCGCTCTGGTCGATGCACCACGCCTATGTCGCCATGAGCGGGGCGATGGTGGCGAGCCTCGCTCTCGACCTGGACCTTCCCGTCGGCATCGACGAGACACGTGTGGTGCTCGAGGATGGTCTTCCCGCGGCTATCGTCGTGCCGCACGCCGGCGAAACCCGATCCCACGACTGCGCCTTCCGCCGGTTCGAGCAGTTGATCGAGGGGCAGTTGGCGCCGGTGATCTCGGGTCTGAGCGCCTACGCGAAGATTTCGCCCAAGGTGCTCTGGAACAACGCGGCGAACCTGTTCGAGTATGTGCTGCAGGAGTTGGAGAAGCAGCCGGACCTGTGCCCCGCCGCCTCGGCGAGGGGACGGCCGCTGATCGCCGAGCCGCTCCGCCCCGACGGGACTCGCAACCGGTTCTTCGCGCCCGTCCGCTACGTCGAGGTGGGCGACCCGATCGCCCGTTGGCGCAACGTCTGCTGCTTGCGGCACCTGCTGCCGGAGTTCGAGGGCTATTGCGCCAACTGCCCGCACCGTCTGAAGCAGTTGCAAGGCCGCCCAAGCTGCGCGACGGCGGTCGAGCTCTAGGCGACGAGGCTCCGCAGAAAGTCGACCGTCACGAGCGGCTGGCCGACGCCAGCGCCAGCGAGATGGCGGGCCGGCGCGCCAGGTTCGCCGAGCGTGTCGAAGACCGCGTCGGCGGCCGAAAAGTCTTGGTCGTCCGTATAGAAGCTTGGGGTCACGAGCGTGGCGAGACCCGCCGCCTTCGCCGCCCGAAGCCCGTAGACCGTGTCCTCGAGCACGACGCAGGCCGACGCGGGCAGCCGCAACTGCCGGAGCGCGAGCAGGAAGATATCGGGCGCCGGCTTCTTCGCCGGCGCGAGATCGCCGGCTGCGATCGCCGAGAACCAGCCGAGCGCTTCGGCGCCCAGCGTCTTCCGGAGCAGCGCCTCCACGTTCGCCTGGCTGGTGGTCGTAGCGATCGCAAGGGTCACGCCCTTCGCGCGCGCTTCGGCGATCAGCCGCGCGACGCCCGGCCGAAGCGTCACGCCGCCTTCGTGGACGAGTTCGGCGTACCTCCGGTTCTTCGCGGCGTGCAGGTCGTCGAGTCGGGCCAACGCATCCTCCGCCTTCTCGGGGCGGTCGTGCTGGATGAAGTGCCGGAGCCGCTCCTTTCCGCCCATGACCCGCAGAAGACGCCGGTAGGTCGGCTGATCCCAGCTCCATGGGAGGTCGAAGGTCCTGAAGGCGTCGTTGAGCGCGCGACGGTGGGTCTCCTCCGTTTCGGCCAGGGTGCCGTCGACGTCGAAGATCAGGGCCTCGAGCGGCATCAGGCGGCGGCGTCCGCCGAGGCGCGGATCGCGGCGATGTTGCCGGCGTAGGCCTCCGGGCCGTCCTTGAACACCGCGGAGCCCGCGACCAGGACGTCCGCGCCTGCAGCTGCGCAGAGCGCCGCGGTCTCGGGCGTCACGCCGCCATCGACTTCAAGCCGGATGTCACGATCGCCGATCATCGCCTTGATCCGCTTGATCTTCTCGAGAACCTCGGGGATGAACGCCTGGCCGCCGAACCCGGGGTTCACGGTCATGGCCAGGATCAGGTCGACCTTGTCGAGGACATAGGCGACCGCGCTTTCCGGCGTCGCCGGGTTGATCGCCACGCCGGCCTTCTTGCCAAGACCACGGATCACCTGCAGCGAACGGTCAAGGTGCGGCCCGGCCTCCGCGTGCACGGTGATGACGTCGCAGCCGGCCTTCGCGAAGGCCTCGAGGTAGGGGTCCGCGGGCCCGATCATCAGGTGGCAGTCGAACACCGCGTCGGTCCAGGGCCTGAGCCGCTTCACCACCTCCGGGCCGAAGGTAATGTTCGGCACGAAGTGCCCGTCCATCACGTCGAGATGGACCCAATCCGCTCCCGCGGCCACCACCGCCTTCGTCTCCTCCCCGAGCCGGGAGAAGTCGGACGAGAGGATGGAGGGGGCGATGGTGATGGCGGCCATGGGACGTCTCGGATCAGATTTCGCTGCGATGCGGCATCCCCTTAGACCGCCGGGCCTGCGGCGTACAGGCCGTTGCGGCCGTCAGGCCCCGCAGAGCGCACGGCGACGCCGGTCCACCAGATGATGGATCATCGGCGTGAGGATCAGCTGCATCGCGAGGTCGAGCTTGTTGCCCGGGATGACGACGGAGTTGGCGCGCGACATGAAGCTGTCGTGCACCATCGAAAGCAGGTACGGGAAATCGATGCCGCGCGGATCGCGGAACCGGATCACCACCATGGATTCGTCGGCGGTCGGGATGGCGCGCGCGATGAACGGGTTCGACGTGTCGACCGTCGGGATGCGCTGGAAGTTGATGTCGGTGGCCGAGAACTGCGGGCAGATGTACTTCACGTAGTCCGGCATGCGGCGAAGGATGGTCTTGGTGACCTCCTCCGTGGAGTACCCCCGGTCGCGCTTATCGCGATGGATCTTCTGGATCCACTCGAGGTTGATGACCGGCACGACGCCGATCTTGAGATCCGCATGGCGCGCGATGTCGACTCCGTCCGCGACCACCGCCCCGTGCAGGCCTTCGTAAAACAGCACGTCGGTGGGGGCGGGGAGGTCCTCCCAGGGCGTGAAGGTCCCCACCAGCGCCTTGTGCTTCTGCGCCTCGGCCTCGTCGTGGACATAGAACCGAGTCCGCCCTTGTCCGCACTGGGCGTAGCTCGCGAAGGTCTGTTCGAGCTCCTCGAGCAGGTTCGCGGCGTGTCCGAAGTGGCTGAAATGCGGATCGCCGCCGGCAGCCGCCTTCCGGGCCTCGCGCTTCATCTCCACCCGGTCATAGCGATGGAACGCGTCGCCCTCGATGAACGCCGCCTCGATGTGTTCGCGGCGGAAGATCTGTTCGAAAGTGTCGCGCACCGAGGTCGTGCCGGACCCGGACGATCCCGTGACCGAGATGATCGGATGTCTGACGGACATTGGGCGTTCCGGCGATCGGCCGCTCAGGCCAGGAACAGACCGCGCTTCGCGAACAGCGGCGAGCGGCGCGGCGGCTCCGCGTAGTACTGCGTGACGCGCTCGACCTCTTCGGCCGAGCCGACCACCAGCGGCGAGCGAACGTGGAGCGATGCGGGGATCACGTCGAGTACGCGCTCGGTGCCCGTGGTCGCCGCGCCGCCAGCCTGTTCGCAGACGAAGGCGATCGGGTTGCACTCGTAGACCAGCCGAAGCCGACCCTGGCCGTAGCCGCTGCGCTCGTCGCCCGGGTAGAGGTAGACGCCGCCGCGCACCAGGATGCGGAACACGTCCGCGACCAGCGAGCCAACCCAGCGCATGTTGAAGTTCTTCTCACGCGGCCCCTCGGCGCCGGCGAGGCAGTCCATGACGTAGCCCTGCATCGCCGCGTCCCAGTGCCGCTGGTTCGAGGCGTTGATGGCGTACTCCTTAGTCTCCCGCGGGATAGCGACGTCGGCGCCCGTGAGAACGTAGTCGCCGCTCTCCCTTTCCAGCGTAAAGACCTGCGTACCGGCGCCGACCGTCAGCACCAGCACCGTGGCCGGGCCGTAGACCACGAAGCCCGCCGCCAGCTGCTTAGAGCCGGGCTGCAGGAAGGACGCCTCGCCCGCGTTGGGCAGAATTCCGAACAGCGTGCCGATCGACACGTTGGTCTCGATGTTGGACGAGCCGTCGAGCGGATCGGTCGCGACCACAAGCGGGCGCGCGTCGTCGAACACGACCTCGTCGTCCGCTTCTTCGGAGCCGATGCGGGCCACCGGGGCGTCCTTGAGCGCCTCGACGACGATGTCATGGGTGCGAAGATCGAGAGCTTTCTGCGAATCGCCGCCGGCGTTCGTCGCTTCGGTAGCGGCCCCCATTGCGCCTTCGAGCGCGCCGCGACCGACGATGTCCGCAATCGTCGTGCAGGCGCCCATCAGGGCGCGAATCGTTTCAGACACCGCCGCACGCGTGGCGTCCGCGCCGGCCCAGGCGTTGAGATAGGCGTCGAGGGTCGTGCGTTCGGTCACAGGCGTCTTCCGCTCCGGCTGATGCGTCTTTCTCGCATGATGCCCGTTCCCACGTCCATGAGACAGGCGTCGTGCGGCAGCAGATCGTCTAGCGCATTGCTCAGAAAAGGCGAACAAACTAAATGTCGCCTTCAGCATGTCTGAAAACCTGATCCGCGCTCTGACCTTGAAGCAGCTTCGGGCCCTCGCCGCGGTCGCGGAGAGCGGATCCGTGAGCGCGGCGGCGCGGAAGCTGAACGTCACCCCGCCGGCCGTCACCATGCAGGTGCAACTTCTTGAAGCGTCGCTCGACGTGCCGCTGCTGGACCGCAGCGGCGACCGGTTCCGCCCGACGGACGCCGGCCGCGAGGTTGTCGCCGCCGTTTCGCGGATCGAAGGCGCGATCAACGACTGCATGGCCGCGATCGAATCGATGAAGGGGCTGGCGGGCGGCCGCGTGTCGGTGGCGATCGTGTCGACCGCAAAGTACTTCGCGCCGATGGCGCTCGGGGCCTTCGGCCGCGCCCATCCCGGCGTGGACGTAACGCTCTCCGTCGGCAACCGCGCTGACGTGCTCGATCTCCTGCGAGCCGACGCCGTCGACGTCGCGATCATGGGGCGTCCGCCAGAGGATCTCGACGTCGTTCGCACGGTGATCGGCGATCACCCCCACATCGTGATCGCGCCGCCGGACCATCCTCTCGTCGGCCGGGCCGGGCTGCAGCCAACGGCATTGACCGGTCAGACCTTCCTGATGCGGGAGCCGGGTTCTGGTACGCGGGGGCTAATGGAGCGCCTGTTTGAGGCCGAAGGGGTGAAGCCGAAGATCGGAATGGAGATCGGCTCGAACGAGACCATAAAGCAGGCGGTGATCGCGGGGCTGGGTCTGGCCTTCATCTCCGCGCACACGGTCGCGGCGGAGCTCGCGGACGGGCGGATTGCGCGGCTGGATGTGGCGGGATTGCCGATCATCCGGCAGTGGTACGTCGTCCGCCGCACCGGCAAGCGCCTGACTCCGCCTGCCGAGGCCATGTGCGCCTTCCTCGCCGAGCGCGGTCCGAGGTTCTTGCCCCAGGCCGCGGAGTAGCGCGGCCCTTGTCCCCTCAGCCCGCGGGCCTCCAGGGCGGCGCGATGATCTCGAGGTCTTGCCGGTCGATCGCGCTGGTGGCGGTTGCGATCGAGACGCCGTCCAGCACCAGTTCGGGCCGTATCTCCGCTAGGGGCGCCAGCACGAAGGCCCGGTTGAACATCTCCTTGTGCGGCACGATCAGCCGCTCCGAGGCGATCTTAGCGTCGCCCAGGTACAGGATGTCCACGTCGATCGTTCGTGGGCCCCAGCGAAAGGTCTTGGCGCGGCCAAGGTCCTGCTCGACGCTCTGTGTCCAGGCCAGGGCCTCTTCGGGGCTCATCTCCGTCTGGCCCACGGCGCAGGCATTCGCGAACCAGTCCTGGTCGACATAGCCCCAGGGCGCGGTGCGCCAGATCGAAGACGCGGCGACGAAGCGGATCTTTGACCCGTCGAAGGCCTGGGCCATGGCGGCGCGCAGGTTGTCGACCTTGTCGCCCACGTTGCTGCCGAACCCGAGTCCGATCTCAACCACGGCGGCCCTCAAGCCTCGCCGCGACGACGCGTGATGTCGACGCCAACGTCGCCGAACACGCCCGCGATCGGCGCGGAGGGCTTGTGGACCTGCACGCGGACCACCTCGATCGGAGCGAAGCGCGCGAGCAGGGCTGCGGCGATCCTGTCCGCCAGCGTCTCGATCAGGTTGACCGGCTCGCCCGCCGCGATCTCCATCAGGGTCAGATAGACGTCGTTGTAGGACACGGCGCTGCGAAAATCGTCGGTCTGCGCGTAGCCGGCCGTGTCGACCCAATAATCGACGTCGACGATGAAACGCTGACCGAGGCGCCGTTCCTCCTCGAACACGCCGTGGCGGGCGTGCAGCTGGACGCCGCGGAGGAAGATGCGATCGCTCATATGTCTCGAACTCGTAGGAGCGGCGTCCGGTTTCATCAGTCGCGGGCTGCCCAGAGGCGGGCGACGGCGACCGCGGGCGCGCAATCGGCGGCGGCATCCGCCAGGACGTCCGCATCCGCGAAAGTCGCGCCGAGGTCGCGATAGCCGACACCGAGCCGCTCCGCTACCTGTTTCGCAAGGAAACGCCCGACGCCCGCCCCGACGATGACGCGGATTGACTGGGCCTCCGGACGGGTGAGCACGCCGAGCGCGGCGTCATGGAGCCGTCGTAACTGCGCTTCGGCGAGAAAGCCCGCGAGTGTTTCGGCGGCGGGTCGGGTCGCGGCGTCGAGGTCCGCTCCGACCATCCGCAACAGCCGGCGGGCGCTGGCCTCCAGCGTCTTCGGCCCGTCGTCCGCCGCGGCGTGAAGGTCGGCGCCCTCGGGGAGGTCTCCGGTCAGGCGATGGACGTCGGCGCTGGTGGCGAAATGCTCGGCCATCGGCGTCACCCAGGCCCCCGCGAACGGCAGGCGGGAGCTCAGAGCCATGACCGGCGTGCGCGCGACGCCTTGATAGACGAGTTCGTCCGCCGCCATGCGGGCGGCGTCGGTCGCGCCGCGGGACAGCACGACGCCTTCCGCGAAGGGGATGAGGTCGCTCGTGGTCGATCCCACATCGATCAGAAGGCCCGCCTCGCCGTCGCGCGCCAGCGCCTCCGCCGTCGCGCGCCAGTTGGCGGAGGCGACACGATCGACATGCGCGCCTACGGCGGCGGCGGCGATGAACCCCGCGGCGCCTGCATAGATCCTGAGTCGCTCCGTCCCGAACCGGGCCGCAAGCGTTCCGGCGATGGCGGCGACGCCGGACGCGCGGTCGGCCCAGAGATCCACCAGTTCCCCGGTCATGGTGGCAACGCAGGCGGCGTCCGGCGGAACGTCGCCGGCCGCCTGGTCCAGGGCCGCCTCCAGCCGGTCGAGACCCCTCCAAAGCGGGCAGGCGGCGATGCGCACGGCCTCCAGCCGTCCGTCGGCCCCGAGCCGGGCCAGCTTCAGATGCGCGCCGCCGACGTCGAGCCCGACGATCGACGTCACGGTCGCACCTCGACCGTCTGTGTGCTCGCGGGCGGCGCCACCGAGCCGTCCGCGAAGGGCGGCAGCAGGCGCAGGGGATTGACGCCGAGCGAGCGCCGCAGGCCGACGTAGGCGGTGGTCACGCGTGGATTTACCTCGATGACCACAGGGCCGTCCCCGGTCAGCACCACGTCGATGCCGAATAGGCCGTCGAGGCCCGGTATCGCCGCCGCCACGGCGTCCGCGAGCTCGGCGAGCGCGCCGTCTTCGTCGGTGAGGGCGCCGACCGCCAAGCCCTCGAAAGCGAAGGCTCCCTCGTCCAGCGTCACATGCTGGCGGTTGGCCGCCAGAAGCCGGGCGCCGCCGCCGACGCCGAGGACCGTAAGGCTGGCGGCGACCCCATGGACATAGGGCTGAACCACATGGTCGCCGGGAAGCGCGAACGGTCGCTCCTCCCAGAGCCGGGTGTCGTCGCAGCCGGCGCCGTCGTCCGGTTTGCTGACGAAGGGGCCGACCAGACCCTTTGGCAGCGCGCCGAGCGGATAGGTCTCGGGCGTCGCTATGCGCGCTTCGGCGAGCCTTCGCGCAGTCTCGCGCTTGGATGTGGTCAGGGCGATCGCCGAGGGCGTCGGCCCCAGCACGCGCGCCCCTGCGTCCGCGCAAAGCGTCGCGAGGCTGAACAGCGCGCCGTCGGTTTCAGGCGCCACGATCCACGCGACGTCAGCCGCCGCGGCCATGGCGCGCCATTGCGTCCAGGGATCGTCGCCGGCGGCGATCAGGCGAGCGTCGACCCCGTCAGGCGCGGGCAGGCGGTCGTCCACCGTCATTGCGACCGATACGCTTGGGATGTCGCGAAGGTCGACAAGCATCGCGTCGCGCATCATCCGGCCCTCCCGCGCAAGCGACGCGGGTAGGGGCTCGCCCCGAAGGCCGCCGGCCGTTACGAATTCGCACAGGAAGACGCGCACGTCCTTGGTCCTCGGTCCGAGTCGGCCGGACCATAGAGGCGGCGGCGCGCGTGTGGAACCATGAGCGGCTCGGAGGCGCTGCGACATTGGAGGTCATCCCGGTGCTGGACCTGATGGGCGGGCAGGTGGTGCACGCCCGGCGCGGCGAGCGCGACGCCTACCGTCCGATCCAGTCGAGCCTGGTCGCGGGCTCGGATCCCTTGGCGATCGTCGCCGCGCTTTTAGGGCTCGCGCCGTTTCGGACCCTCTACATCGCCGACCTCGACGCCATTCGGCGGCGCGGGTCGCACGACGCCGTCATCGACGGCCTGCGCGCGGCCTTCCGGGATCTTGAGATCTGGGTCGACCGCGGCGAAACCGACGTCCTGGCGTTGCGGCGGCGGGGCGAGCGCGCGGCGGGCGTCAGCGTCATCGGTTCCGAGTCCTTCTCCGACATCTTCGCTCTGAAGCGGGCTCTCGCCGCGGGTCCATCCGTGCTCTCGCTCGATCACGACGCGTCCGGGCGCATGGGGCCGATCGAGATCCATGAGAGCCCCAAGCTCTGGCCCGATCGGGTGATCGTCATGACCTTGGCGCGTGTCGGCGCCGGCGCAGGACCGGACATCGAGCGACTGACCGACGTGCTAGAGCGGGCCGAGGGTCGGAGGGTCTATGCGGCGGGCGGCGTGCGCGACCCGAGCGACCTCGACGCATTGACCGGCCTCGGCGTCGCGGGCGTACTGGTCGCGAGCGCGCTGCACGACGGGCGGCTCGACGGCGCGACGCTCATCCGCGGGCTTGCAGCTTCGCGGCGAATACGGCCGCAACCGTAAGGTCTGCGGTCGTACCGGGATTGATCCCCTGGGCCTTGAGGTGCAGATCGAAGGCGTCGAGCGCTCGGTCGCGGTCGAGTTCCACGTCGAGGCGCGTTGCGAACGCGGACGCCTCCTTGCGGACGCGCTCGGCGACCTCGGGTCCGAACTTGCGCGCGACATGGCTGTCAGGGAACAAGCCGAGCAGTCCGAGATAGACATCCTCCACCGTCTCGCGCGTTTCGCTGTGGCTGTCGTAGGCCGCCGCCGCGGCGAAAACGTCTTCGAAGTCCGTGACGTACTGCAGGGCTATCCGGTCGCGGTCGGCGGCCGCCGCCATGGCTTCGCGGAGCGTGATCGTCGGCGCGGCCGCCACGTCGTGCTCGTCCGCACGGCCGAGGCCGCCGGGGTTCGCGGCGGCGATGGCGCGGTAGGCGGCGGCTGCGTCGTCCACGGTCAGGCGGCCGAGCACGCGGGCGAGAGCGCTTCGTAGAGGCTCGTCGGGGCCGGACGTGAAAGCGGCCTCGACCAGCGGCGCCGCCAGCAGCAGAATGCCGAGGTTCGCGTTGCAGCCCACGGCGCCGAGCGACGCCTTGACCGCGCTTTCGATTCGTTCGCCGACGGTCCGGCCGGCGACGAGGCGCACCGCGGCGACCTCGGCCGCGCGCTCGAAGGTCGCGACCGTCATGCCGTGGCCGGCCCGGAAGACGTGGACGTTGCCCGGCTTGAAGGCGTTCAGCTCCGCCTGGCACGCCGCCCGGAATTCCTCCGCGACCTCCGAGAGCGTCAGGCCGCCCTCAGGCGGCATCGGCGCGCGCCAGCCGGCTGGCGAGATCGCGCGCGAGCGCCGCCGCCACGTCGATCCCCGTCGCGGTCGTCAGTCCCTTCCAAGCGGGCATGGAGTTCACCTCAAGGATGAGGAATCGTCCGTCCTCGGCCTCGATCAGGTCGACGCCGGCGTAATCCGCGCCGACCGCCGCCGCGGCGCGGACGGCGAGCGCGGCCGCCTCGCCGTCGATCGGCGCGGCCTCGCCCTGGGCGCCTTGGAAGATGTTCGTCACCCACCCGTCCGAGCGTCGAATCATGGCGCCGATCGCCCGACCCCCAAGCACGAACACCCGCCAGTCGTGCGCGCCGCCGGCTGCGGCCGAGCCGCGGCTCGGCACGAACTCCTGAAGGTAGTAGAGGCCGCCGACCTCTTCGGGGGCGGGAAGCTTTTCCTCGGGCTTGAGGCGCATGAGTCCCTTGCCCTGAGCGCCGAACAGCGGCTTCAGCACCACGTCGCCCCCGATCGCGGCTCGCGCGCGTTCGGCGTCGGCCGCGCGCTCAGCGGTCATGGTGCGCGGCGTGGGCAGGCCAGTCATCGCGAGCATGGCGGTGGTCATGCTCTTGTCGACGCAAACCTCGATCGCGCGGGCGTCGTTGACGACCGCGACCCCCATGGCGCGTGCGGCATGGAGAAAGCCCAGCCGCGCCGTGATCTGCTCGGTCGTGCCCGCAGGTATCAGCCGCACGAAGATCGCGGCCGGCAGCCGCCCCTCGAGGCCCGGGATGATCAGGCCGGGCCGTCCGGTCACGAGATCGAAGCCGCACTCCGTCATGGACCGGATCAGCGGCCGCAATCCTTCGCGCTCGATCGCGCCGGCGAGCCCGTGGCTGTGCCAGTCGGCTTTCTCGGTGAAGATGACGACGGCGTTCTCGGCGATCATGCAGGCTCGGCGAACAAGGGACACGGGCGGGCGGACCATAGCGACCGCGCCGTCTTAGCACGACCGCCTGCCGTCGCGACTCCGCGACGCGGCCGCCCCCCGAACGCGAAACCCCCGCATCCTTGCGGACGCGGGGGCGATCGTCGCGGCGCTCAGCCTGAAGCGATCAGGCGTGCTCGTAGGTGTTGAGGTCACGGTCCTTGGTTTCGCGGACGAAGATCAGTCCGATCACCACCGTGAGCAGCGCGAAGCCGATCGGGTACCAGAGGCCCGAGTAGATGTCGCCCGTCGACGCGACGATCGCGAACGAGGTCGCGGGAAGCAGACCGCCGAACCAGCCGTTGCCGATGTGGTAGGGCAGCGACATGGCCGTGTAGCGGATACGAGTCGGGAAGAACTCGACCAGCGCCGCCGCAATCGGCCCGTACACCGCGGTGACGTAAAGCACCATCACGGTCAGGATCGCGATGATCTTGAGAGCCTGGAGGTTGCCGAGCGCGGCGAAGAAGCCGGTGATCTTGACCTTCTCCGGGTCCGCCGCAGCCGGATAGCCGGCGGCGACCGCCGCATCGCCGACCGCCTTCGGGAAGGCCGCGGCGTCGGTGAAGGGAACCTCGGTCCCGTTCACCGTCACCCGCAGCGGCGAGCCGGCGGGGGCGTCCACCTTGGTGTAGCGCAGCGCCTGCTGCGAGAGCGTGCGGCGGGCGACGTCGCAGGGCGCCGTGAACTTCCGGATGCCCACCGGGTCGAACAGGTTCCCGCAGGACGCCGGATCGGCGACGACCTCTATCTTCACGCTTTCAAGCGCCCGCTCGTACTTCGGGTTGGCGATCGAGGTGAGCGCGCCGAACAGAGGGAAGTAGGTGATGGCCGCGACCAGGCAGCCGCCCAGGATGATCGGCTTGCGGCCGATCTTGTCAGACAGCGCGCCGAAGAACAGGAAGCCGCCGGTTCCGATGATGAGCGACCACGCGATCAGCACGTTCGCCGTCAGGAGGTCGATCTTCAGAATGTTCTGCAGGAAGAACAGGGCGTAGAACTGGCCCGTGTACCAGACGACGGCCTGTCCGACCACAAGGCCGAACAGCGCGATCAGGACGATCTTTCCGTTCTTCCACTGGCCGAACGCTTCCGAAAGCGGCGCCTTTGAGCGGGTGCCCTCTTCCTTCATCTTCAGGAAGGCCGGGGATTCGTTCATCTGCAGACGGATGTAGATCGAAATCGCGAGCAGGAAGATCGAGCCCAGGAACGGCAGACGCCAGCCGCCCTGGAGGCCGAAGAACAGCGGGAAGTTGGTCTGGAACGCCTCTTCGCCCATCCAGAGGCGCAGCGAGACGATCACCCCGAGCGAGAGCAGCAGGCCGAGAGTGGCGGTCGTCTGGATCCACGCAGTGTAAAAGCCGCGGCGCCCCACCGGGGCGTGCTCGGCGACATAGACCGCCGCGCCGCCGTACTCGCCGCCCAGGGCGAGGCCCTGGAGCATGCGGAGCGCGATGAGGATGACCGGCGCGGCCCAGCCGATCGCGTCATAGCCGGGGAGCAGGCCGACGAGGAACGTCGAGGCGCCCATGATCACGATCGTGATGAGGAACGTGTGCTTCCGCCCCACGAGATCGCCCAGCCGTCCGAACACCAGGGCGCCGAAAGGACGCACGAGGAAGCCCGCCGCAAACGCCAGGAGCGCGAAGATCGCCTGCGTCGCAGGCGGAAAGGATGAGAAGAACTGCTTGCCGATGATCACGGCGAGCGTGCCGTAGAGATAGAAATCGTACCACTCGAAAATGGTGCCAAGCGAGAAGGCCAGAATGACCTTCTTCTCCTCCCTGGACATCGGCCGTTTGGCGTCGATTGCGGTGGTCGCACTTGCGACGGACATGAGCGTTCCCCTCGTTCACCGCCTCGCGCGGCGCGCAGGCGATCGCCGCCCGCGGACGGCGTTGCGTTGACGTGTTTTGCCGGCCGCTCGATCCCTTGCGGCCTTCGCGCTCTTTTTGCTTTCGCCCCGTTTCGCCCAGCTAAGCCGCCGGGACCTCCGCAGACGTCGTCAATTGGATCGGGATCCGTGCGCCGGACGGAATCGTTGTCAGGGTGGCGCACAAAAGCCCACGCCATACGTACAAGTCGTCGAAACCCCCCGTCGATTGGCTAAAAGATGAATGCCGCGTTCAGAAAAGCTTTGTGCACGCTTTTGTTATCGACGGGCGCGCTGATGGGCGCCGTGCCGGTTGACGCGGTCGAGCGGCCCAAGTCGATCATCGGCGAGCCTTACGATCAGAACCCGCGGACTATCACGCGGCCGGCGACGAAGGCGGATCGGGAGTGGCGGCGCGGCAGGGCCGCGCCCCGCGTCGAGATGCAGGCGCAGCCCGCTCGGCGGCCCCGCTACGAGCCTCCGCGCTACGACGGCTACGGACGCCGCCTGAACGTGCCGGGGCGTCCCGAGACCTACGACGCGATTGGCCGCGCCCGCCGTTATCGTTCGCAACCGGCGCCGAGCGTCTCGACGCCGCGCGTGCAGAGCGACATCGGCACGCGGATCAACCAGTTTCCGCCACGCTGAGGCGGAAGAGAGTCGGACGATACGTCCCGACCTTCAGCCGGACCGCGCGGGTTTGCTCCGCCTCACGCAATGCAGCGAAATCGCCGCCGCGTTCGACACGTTCAGGCTCTTGATGGCGCCCGGCATGTCGAGCCGGGCGAGCACGTCGCAGGTCTGACGGGTCAGCTGCCGCAGCCCTTTGCCTTCCGCGCCAAGAACCAGAGCCACGCCGCCTGAGCCGAGCGGCGTGTCGTCCAGGGTCGCGGGACCCTCCGAGTCGAGGCCGATCCTGAGGTAGCCGCGGGCTTCCAGGTCCTCCAAGCCGCGGGCGAGGTTCTGGATCAGGATCAGCGGCACATGCTCCAGTCCGCCGCTCGCGCTCTTCGCCAACACGCCGGTCGCCTCCGGACTGTGGCGTGCGGTGGTGACGATCGCGTCCACAGCGAAGGCGGCGGCGGTGCGTACGATCGCGCCGACGTTGTGCGGGTCGGTGATCTGGTCGAGCACCAGCACGAGGCCGTCGGCCGGGATCGTCTTGAGCGTCGGAATGCGCAGCGCTTCGGCTTCGAGGTAGAGCCCCTGATGCACCGAATCCGGAGTCAGCAGCCGGTCTATGGCGCCGGGCCGTACGATTTCCGGCTCCACCCGCGTCGGCACGTTCGCCTCCGCCAGCCGGGCGAGGGCGTTCTCCGTCGCCATCAGCCTGATGATCTTGCGCTTCGGGTTCGACAGCGCCTCGACCACGGAATGGAAGCCGTAGAGGGTGACGGGGCCGTCATGGTCGCGGGGGAAATCCCGCGGGCCATACTTCTGCGGGCCTGGCCGCGGACCGCGTTTCTCCCACGGCGTGGAGGCGGCGTCGCGGGGCGGGCGGGGAGGGCGCATGGAGACCAATCGGCGGTTAGACGTTCGCCCGGTCTCTTCTCACGTGCGCCTGGACCTGGCAACGCGCGCAGGCCGAGCGTGTCGGAGCGCAGGGCGCCGTCCGCGAACCAAGTGGCGGAAGGGGTGGGATTCGAACCCACGGTGGAGTCGCCCCCACGGCGGTTTTCAAGACCGCTGCCTTAAACCGCTCGGCCACCCTTCCGCGGACGCCAGACGCCGCCGATCGGGGCGCCGAAGCGGCGCGATGATGGCGGAGAGCGCGCTGCGTCGCAACAGCGGCGAACGCCGCGACAACCGAAACCCCTCCCTCCGCGTATCTCGCCGTCACAAGCCTTAACGCGCCACGTCGCGGGAGTTCGAGATGCGCGTCACGTCCATTGTCTCTGGTATCTTCGTTGTTCTGGCCGGCTCCAGCTCTCTCGCGCAAAGCCTCGCCGGCGACGCGCTGTCCGAAGCCATCGCCGGACGCACGGTCTATCTCGCGACGCCGCTCGGCGGCGAGTTTCCCTTGAACTACCGGAAGGATGGGGTCGTCGACGGGTCCGGCGACGCCGTCGGGCTCGGGCGCTTCATGCAGCCGAAAGACAGCGGGCGCTGGTGGGTGGACGGCGCGAAACTCTGCCAGAAGTGGCGCACCTGGTACGACGGCAAAGCGTTTTGCTTCACGGTCGCGAGCTTGGGCGGCGACAAGATCGCCTGGGTGCGCGATGACGGGCTGAAGGGAACAGCCCGCATCGCGAAGTGATCGGTAGGAAATGTGGCGCAAACGCCCCACTCTTGCCTTTTTTACGAAGCTTCGTTCATAACTGTGATCCCGGCGCGCTTCTGGCGCGCCATCGAACGGGGGCGGGCGGCGCGACAGCGCTGACGGATGGGGAAGCGCTTCATGCGCCTTCGTGTCTGCGTCCCCGGCGCATGCGAGGACGGACGGCATGAACGACGCAGCGACGGTCACCCGAGCGCAGAACCGTCGATCGGTCGTTCCATTCGCCTTCCGCATTCCCCAGGTCGCCGTTATCGCCGCCTGCGCCGCGCTCGCCGCCTGTTCGGCGCAGACCCAGCCGACCAAGACCGCAGCCGTGGCGCCGACGGTCGACCCGGCGCTTGGCGTCGCGGTCAGCCCGCAGGTCGTCGCCGCCGGCAAGCCCGTGCCGAAAGGCGGCGGGGTCTACAGCGTCGGCAAGACGTACCAGGTCGCCGGGAAGGTTTACTCGCCGGCGGCGCGCAAGCCCGGTCCGGTCGGCGTCGGCTTGGCGTCCTTCTATGGCGCCCGGTTCCATGGCCGCCGCACGGCCAACGGCGAGGTCTTCGATTCGGCCTCGCTCAGCGCCGCGCATCCGTCGCTGCCGCTGCCCTCCTACGTCCGCGTGACGAACGTCACCAACGGGCGATCGGTCGTCGTGCGCGTCAACGACCGCGGACCGTTCCACAAAGGGCGACTGATCGACGTCTCGCAGCGGACAGCCGACGTGCTCGGCTTCCGCCGCGCGGGCGTGGGGGCGGTCAAGATCGACTATGTCGGGCTCGCCCCTCTGGCGGGCACCGACGATCGGCAGTTGCTCGCGACCTACAAGGAATTCGGCCGCCCCGCCGCGCCCGAGGGCGTGCAGCTTGCGAGCCTGAAGCCGGTGTCCGACGCCGAGCTACTGGGCCGCGCCGCGCCTTCCGCCGATCTGACGGTTGTGGCGAGCGCCGAGGCTCCCGCTTCGAAGGTCGAGACCAATCTGACGACGGCCTACGCGCCGGCGCAGGCGGCCGCCCTGGTTCCGATCCCGGCGGCGAAGCCGACCGTCGTCGCCCGGCAGGCGGCGCCTGAGGGCTTGGCCGGAACGCCGAACACCGAACCGCGGATCGCGGCCGCGCCGCGCGTCGCGGCGGAGCCGAAGGCCAAGCTGGCGGAGGTGAAGCCGCTCGACGCCAAGGCGCCCGCGAGCACGGCGGAGGCCCGGCTGGCGGCGACCGCGGCGGCGCCGGCTCCTGCCGCGCACGCGTCGGCGCCGAAGACGACGGCCAAGCGTGTGGTGAAGCCGACGGAGGAGCCGGTGCTTGCCGCCGTCGCCCCGCAGCTCCCCGGGACCGAGACGCCTGACGAACCCGCTCCGACGCTTCGGCCGGCGCAGAATCCGGCCGTCGCCGCGCGGATCGCCGCGAGCTTCGAAGGTTTTGGCGACACGCCGGCTTTCGTCCGCAGCCAGGAGCCGAGCCTCGGCGCCGCCAGCGCGTACTCCAATCTCCGCTAACCCTGTCGCGTGACGTGAACGTCGCGCGGGGGATCGGTCGATTGTGCCCCCTGTGCCTCCGGCGTATCGTGAGGCTCGACGAGCGCGAACGACGGGCGTGACGATGTTGATCCGAATCTTGGCCCGGCTTGCGTCGCCGCTGAAGGGCGTCTGCGCCGGTCTCGCGCTCTCCGTGGCCGCCGCCGGCGCGGCTGAGGCGGCGTCCGCCGCCGCGAAGGACTTCAAGACAGCGGCGCCCATCGCCTATCTCTATGACGTGACTTCCGGCTCGGTGCTCTACGCCAAGCAGGCCGACCTGCCGTCGCCGCCCGCCAGCATGGCCACGCTGATGACCGTCGAGCTTGTGTTTCAGGCGCTGGACGACGGGCGCCTGAAGCCGGACCAAACGTTCAAAATCACCGAGGACGCCTGGCGGCGGGGCGGTGCGCCCTCGCGCGGTTCTGCGATGTTCGCGAAGCTCAACTCGGAGGTCGCCGTCGCCGATCTGCTGCGCGGCGTGATCGTGCAATCCGGCGGCGACGCCGCGATCACGCTCGCGGCCGGCCTCGCCGGGTCCGAGCCGGCCTTCGCCGAGTTGATGAACGCGCGCGCCCGGGAGCTCGGGCTCGCCCGCTCGACCTTTCGCAACGCGACCGGCCAGCCCGACCCGGAGCAGCGCATGACGGCGCGCGACGTGGCGAAGCTCGCCGAGCATCTCATACGATCCTATCCCGAGCGGTATCCGACCTTCCGAGAGCCAGAATTCACCTGGAACAAGATCTCCCAGCGCAATCGCAACCCCTTGCTAGCGGACTACGCCGGCGCCGATGGACTCAAGACGGGCTGGACCGAGGACGGCGGCTTCAGCCTCGTGGGCTCCGTGTTCCGCGACGGGCGTCGGCTAATCGTGGTGCTGATGGGCCTAGAGACGGCGAAGGCGCGGTCGGACGAGGCGAGGAAGCTGCTGGACTGGGGCTTCACGGCGTTCGAAGAGCGCCAGATCTTCGCCGCCGACGAGGCCGTGGCCGAGGCGCGGGTTTTCGGCGGGGAGCGCCGTTACGTGCCGCTGGTAGCCCCGGGGCCGGTCGCGCTGCTGACGCCGAAGGGCGACGACGCGCGAATCGTGGCGCGGGTGACCTACGACGGCCCGCTGCAGGCGCCTATCGCGCGCGGGACCCGCGTCGGCACGCTGCGGGTGTGGCGGGGCGAGACGCTGACCGTCGAGACCGCCCTGACGGCGGCAGAGGACGTTCCCGTCGGCGATCTCGGACGTCGGGCGATCGACGGCGCTCTCGAACTTGTCGGTGACCTCTTCGGCCAGGTGGCCGCGAAAATCTGAATGCGCGGACGCTTCATCACGTTCGAAGGCGGGGAGGGGGTCGGCAAGTCGACTCAGCTCAAGCGTCTGGCTGCGGCTCTCGAGCGGGGAGGCGTCGAGGTGATCGTCACGCGCGAGCCCGGCGGCTCGCCGCGCGCTGAGGCGCTCAGGGACGTGCTGCTGTCGGGCGGCGCCAAGCGGTTCGGTCCGCTGGCGGAGACGGTGCTGGTCGCTGCTGCGCGCGCCGACCACGTGGAGCGCACCATCCGGCCAGCGCTCGAGCGCGGCGTCTGGGCGCTGTGCGACCGCTTCATCGATTCGACCCGCGCCTATCAGGGCGCGCTTGGAGGAGTCGAGCCGGAGCTGATTCGGGCCTTCGAGAAAGTCGCGGCGGGCCAGACCAGGCCGGACCTGACCCTGATCCTCGACGCGCCGGCCGCGGTCGGGCTTGAGCGTGCGAGGCTGCGGGCGGGCGCGCTGGCCGCGCCGGACCGATTCGAGGCAGAGGGCGGCTCGTTCCACGAACGACTGCGCCGCGCTTTTGTCGAGATCGCGCGGTCCGAGCCCGAGCGCTGCCTTTTGATTGACGCGGGCGGCGACGCCGACGCGGTCGAGCAGCGGGTGTGGGAAGCGGTCGAGCGCCGGCTGCTGATGGCCGGAATCGTCCAATGAGCGACGCCGACGGCGCCCCCGAGTCCGACCGTCGCGAGGGCTGCCCGCACCCCCGCGAGACCGAGGGGCTCGTGGGCCATCGGGCGGCGGAGCACGAGCTCGCGGCGGCCTACGGCTCGAACCGCATGCATCACGCGTGGCTGGTCTCGGGACCGGAGGGGATCGGCAAGGCGACGCTCGCCTACCGACTTGCGCGCTTTGTCTTGGCGCACCCCGATCCGGCGGAGGCCGCGGGGGCCGCATCCCTCGCCGTGTCGATGGACCATCCCGCGGCGAGGTGGGTCGCCCGGCTGTCGCATCCCGATCTTCTCGTGCTGCGCCGCGGCTGGAACGCGGACCGCAAGGCGTTTTACGGGGACATCCGAGTGGACGACGTCCGGCGCGCCACCGGATTCTTCGGGTCGACGGCGGGCGAGGGCGGCTGGCGGGTCGCAATTGTGGACACGGCCGACGACATGAACGGCGCCGCGGCGAACGCTTTGCTCAAGGTGCTGGAGGAGCCGCCGCCGCGGGCGATCTTCGTCCTGCTCTCCGCCGCCCCGCGCGGCTTGCCCGCGCCGGTGCGCTCGCGTTGTCGCGCCTTGCCCTTGGCGCCGCTCGCCTCGTCCGAAGTGCGCGCCGTCCTCGGCCGCTTGTCCGAGATCGCCGAAGAGCACGACGACGACGCGCTCGACACGGCCGCGGCATTGAGCGAAGGCAGCGTTGCGCACGCCCTGTCGCTGCTCGCAAGCGACGGCGCGTCCCTGCACCGCGTGGTCTCCAGCCTGCTCGACCGCCTCCCCGACGTCGACGTCAAGGCGAGCCACGCGCTGGCCGAGGACCTCGCCAAGCGCGGCGCCGAGCAGCGCTTCGGTCTGTTCGTGTCGCTGGTCGGAGACTGGCTCCACGCTCGGGTGCGCGCCGGAGCCGCGGCGGGGGAGGCGCGCCTTGCGCGGTTTGCGGAGGTGTGGGAAAAAACCGCCCGCGCCGCGCGGGACACCGAGACCTTCAACCTCGACCGCCGGCCCTTCGTTCTGGAGACGCTCGCCCAACTCGCCGGCCTCGCGCGCCGCTGACGGCGGCCGGCGCAAGACATCTGACGAGCGATGGCGACGTCCAAGAGCCCCTACTACGTCACGACCGCAATCGCCTATCCGAACGGCGTGCCGCACATCGGCCATGTCTACGAAGCGATCGCGACGGACGCCGTCGCGCGGTTCCACCGGCTCGACGGCCGCGAAGTGCGCTTCTTGACCGGCACGGACGAGCACGGCCTGAAGATGGCCCAGACGGCCGCGCGCGAAGGCGTCAGCCCTTTCGACTGGGCGACCCGGAACGCGGCGCGCTTCAAGGCCATGGACGAACTCTACGGCGTCTCGTTCGACCGCTTCATCCGCACCACCGACGCCGACCATTACGCCGCGAGCCAGGAGCTGTGGCGGCGGATGCAGGCCGCCGGCGACATCTATCTGGGCAAGTACGAAGGCTGGTACTCCGTCCGCGACGAGGCATATTTCGACGAGGCCGAGACGACGCTCGCCCCTGACGGAACGCGCAAGGCGCCCACCGGCGCGCCGGTCGAATGGGTGGTGGAGGAAAGCTACTTCTTCAGGCTCTCCGCCTATCAGGATCGGCTGCTGAAGCTCTACGAGGACCAGCCCGGCTTCATCGGGCCGGACGCGCGGCGCAACGAGGTGCTGGCCTTCGTGAAGCGCGGCCTATCGGACCTCTCGATCAGCCGCACCACGTTCGACTGGGGCGTGCCGGTGCCGAACGACCCAAAGCATGTCATGTATGTCTGGGTCGACGCCTTGACGAACTACCTCACCGGCGCAGGCTTTCCCGCGGACGAGGAGGCTGCGGCGAAGTGGTGGCCCGCGGATCTACATGTCATCGGCAAGGACATCATCCGCTTCCACACGGTGTTCTGGCCGGCTTTCCTGATGTCGGCGGGACTGCCCCTGCCGAAGCGGGTGTTCGCGCACGGCTTCCTCTACAATCGAGGGGAGAAGATGTCGAAGTCGGTCGGCAACGTCGTCGACCCCTTCGCGCTGGCCGAGGGCTACGGCGTGGACGCGGTTCGGTACTTCCTGCTGCGCGAGGCCCCGTTCGGACAGGACGGCTCCTACAGCCACGAGGCGATCGTCGGCCGCATCAACGCCGATCTCGCCAACGATCTCGGCAATCTGGCGCAGCGGTCGCTGTCGATGATCGGCAAGAATTGCGAGGGCAGGGCGCCTGCGCCGGCAGCCCTCGCCGCCGCCGACGAGGCGATCCTGGCGGCGGTCGATGGTCTCGCCGGGACGGTGCGCGCCGCCTTCGACGACCTCGCGCTGCATCAGGCGCTCGGCGCCATCTGGCAGGTGGTGGCGGAGACCAACCGCTACTTCGCCAACGCGGAGCCCTGGGCGCTGAAGAAGACTGACCCGGAGCGCATGGCGACGGTGCTCTATGTGACGGCGGAAGCGGTCCGGAACGTCGCGATCCTGGTGCAGCCGTTCACCCCTGCCGCGGCGGCCAAGCTGCTCGATCTGCTCGGCGTGGCCGACGACGCGCGAAGCTTCGACGTGCTCGGCGCGACCGGCCGTCTGTCGCCAGGGACGGTCTTCCCCGCGCCGCAGCCGGTGTTCCCCCGCTACGTGGAGCCGGAGGCGGCCGCGTGACCGCTCTTGTGGACAGCCACTGCCATCTCGACTTCGACCAGTTCGCGCCGGAGCGCGACGCCGTCGTTCAACGCGCGCATGAAGCGGGCGTCGGACTGATGTTGACGATCTCGACCCGGGTGCGCCGGTTCGACCGCGTCCTCGAACTCGTCGATGCTTACCCCTCGGTCTACGGCACGGTGGGCACCCACCCGCAGAACGCCCACGAGGAGCTAGACGTCACCACCGATGAACTGGTGCGCCTGGCGGAGCACCCGAAGATCGTCGGATTCGGCGAGGCCGGGCTGGACTTCCATTACGATTCGAGCCCGCCGGAGGCGCAGGAGCGGGGGGTCCGCGCCCACATCGCCGCGGCCCGCATCGCCCAGCTTCCGCTCGTCATCCACGCGCGTTCGGCCGACGAGGCGATGATCGCGATCCTCGAAGAGGAGACTGCGAAGGGCGCCTTCCCGGCGGTGCTGCACTGCTTCTCGTCGGGCGCCGAACTCGCCCGCCGGGGCGTCGCGCTCGGGCTCTACGTGTCGTTCTCCGGCATTCTAACCTTCAAGCGGTCAGACGAACTGCGCGCAATCGCGGCCGAGGTTCCTGCCGACCGGCTGCTGGTCGAGACCGATGCGCCTTATCTCGCCCCCGAGCCCTTCCGCGGCAAGCGCAACGAGCCGGCCTACACCGCGAAGACGGCGTCCGTTCTCGCCAAGGTGCGCGGCTGGAGCGAGGACGAAGCTCGGCGCATTACGACGGACAATTTCTTTAGACTGTTCAACAAGACGCCAAGGTCTGCTCTCGTGACGCTGCAAGGCGCGGACGCGGCGTGAGCCTTCGGGTCACCATTCTCGGGTGCGGGTCCTCGGGCGGCGTGCCGCGCGTCGCCAGCGGTTGGGGCCGCTGCGATCCCACCGAGCCTCGCAACCGCCGCCGCCGGTGCTCCATTCTGGTCGAGCGCGACGGCTCCGCCGGGGCGACCCAGGTGCTCGTCGATACTGGGGCGGACCTGCGGGAGCAACTGATCGACGCCGGCGTCGCGCAGCTCGACGCCGTGCTCTACACCCATGAGCACGCCGATCACACCCACGGCATCGACGACCTCAGGCCAATCGCCATTCACACGAGGTCGCGGGTCGACGTATGGGCGGACGCCCGGACCGGAGATTTTCTCCGGCGGCGCTTCGCCTATGTGTTCGAGACGCCGCCCGGCTCGGACTATCCGCCGATCCTGAACGAGCACAGGCTTCTTCCCGGCGAGCCCGTTGCGATTTCCGGCCGGGGAGGCGCGATCGAGGCGCTTCCCATCGAGCTCCAGCATGGGTCCGAGGCGGCGCTCGGCTTTCGGTTTGGCGGCCTCGCCTACACGCCCGACGTCAACGACATCCCTCCCGCCTCCGCGCCGCTGCTGGAGGGGCTCGACGTTTGGATCATCGATGCGCTGCGCGATTCGCCCCATCCCAGCCATTTCTCGCTGGCCGAAGCGCTGGATTGGATCGAACGGCTGAAGCCGAAGCGTGCGATCCTGACCAATCTCCACACGGACCTCGACTACGCGACCCTGAAACGCCGCGTTCCCGCCCATGTGGACGTCGCCTTCGACGGCATGCGGATCGAGACGCACTAGGCGTTGCGAGGCGGCTCGCCTCGACGGCGTCTGGCATGCCAGAATGGGCGCAAGCAATAACCTGCTCAGGAGCGAACGCCCGTGACCGCCCATCTCTATGATCTGACGCTCGCCGACGGCCGCCGGCTGAGCCCCTACTGCTGGGCGGCGAAGCTCGCGCTCGCGCACAAGGGCGTGGCGTTCGAGACCACCGCGACGCGGTTCGTGGACATCGGAAAGGTCGCGGGCGGCGGCTTCAAGACGGTGCCGATCGTCGAGATCGACGGGACCACCATCGGCGATTCGTTCGAGCTGGCGCTGCATCTCGAGCGCACGCGCGTTGATTCGCCTACGCTTTTCGCCGGCGAAGGCGGCGTCGCGCTGACCCGGGCGGCTGCGGCGCAGGGCGCTTACCTGCTCGGCAAGATGTCGCGGCCGATGGCGCTGGCGATCCACGATGGCCTGGATGCGGAGACGCAAGTCTACTTCCGGTCGTCGCGGGAGCGCATGTTCAAAGCGCCGCTGGAGGAGGTCTCAGCCCAGCCCGAGGTCACCATCGCCGCGGCCCGGGAGGCGATGACGCCGCTCCGGATTCTCCTTCGAAGCCAGCCATTTATCGGCGGCGACGAGCCGTTGTTCGCGGACTTCCTGATTGCGGGCCTGTTCCAGTGGGCGCGGGTCGTCGGCGCGGTCGACTACCTCGCCGGGGAGGACCGCATCGGCCCCTGGTTCGGGCGTCTCGAAGAGCGCTACGGAGCGACGCTTGGGGCGACGGCAGGTTAACGCGGGGTCAATTCCCAGCTAACCGGCGATTGGCGGTCGCGTCCGCCGTCACTTGCCGCCGGATTGGACGCCGGCGGCGGCGACGTGGTCGAGCAGCGCCACAGCGGCGCGCTCGACCGTCATCCGCGGGTTCGCCTCACACCAGGCGTCGACCCATCTGGTCAGCGCCTCCGGATTGATGTCGGCGTACGGCTTCAGGGCGAGCCCGTTCCGGCCGAAGGCGGCGCCGGTGAGGAAGGCGTGGACCCAGGACTGATACGCCTCCGCCTTCGCCTCGTCCGTGCGCTGTGCGTCTGTCCAGGCGCCGCAGGTCTTCGCGCCGAGGCCCCAGACCACGTAGGCCTGGGCTGCGGCGCTCGAGGCCAGCCCCGCGGCGAGGGCCGCGGCCAAAGCCAGCGCGGTCAAGCTGGTGGTGGTCCTCGCCATGGGTCTTCCGCCCTTCAACCCCGCGGTCACTCCGCGGCTTTGCTCGCCGGCTTGACCGTCTTCTTCGCGGCCGGCTTCTTCGCCGCCGCCTTTGGAGAGGCCTTTGCGGTGGCCGCCTTGGCGGCGGGCTTCTTCGCGGCCGCCTTCCGCGCCGGCTTCTTGGACCCGCCCATCGCCGCGCGGGCGTCGATGATCTTGATCGCCTCTTCGAGCGTCAGGGCGTCGGCCTCGACTCCCTTCGGCAGGGTCGCGTTGACCTTGCCGTGCTTGGCGTAGGGGCCGTAGCGCCCCGCGTGGACCGTGATGGGGCCGCCGTCGGGATGGTCGCCGACGGTGCGCCCCGCCGGCGCGCCGCCGCGGCCTGCGCCGCGCTTGTCCTTCTTCTCGGCGATCACCGTGACGGCCCGGTTGAGGCCGACGGTAAAGACCTCTTCCGGCGAATCGAGGTTGGCGTAGGAGCCGTCATGGCTGACGTAGGGCCCGTACCGACCGATATTGGCCTCGATCGGCTTACCGCTTTCCGGATGCAGCCCGACGAGCCGCGGCAGCGACAAGAGCTTGAGCGCGCCGTCGAGATCGAGCTCCGCCGCCGACCACCCCTTTGGCAGGGAGGAGCGCTTCGGCTTCTCCTTGTCCGCGCCTTCGCCGAGCTGAACATAGGCACCGAACCGTCCCGCGCGCAGCGTCACCTCGAGACCGGTCTCGGGATCCGTGCCGAGCGCCTTCACGCCGTCAGGGCCGGCGGCCGAGCCGTCCTCGCCGCCAAGCTCGCCGCCGAGCGGACGGGTGAACTTGCACTCGGGATAGTTCGAGCAGCCCACGAAGGAGCCGAACTTGCCGAGCTTGAGCGAGAGCCGGCCCGTGCCGCAGGTCGGGCAGACGCGCGGATCGGAGCCGTCGGCCTTGGCCGGGAAGATGTAGGGTCCAAGGATCTCGTTCAGGGCGTCGAGGACCTGCGTGACGCGCAGCTCCTTGGTCGCGTCGATTGCGCCGGTGAACTCCTTCCAGAAGGCGCGCAGCACCTCCTTCCAGTCGAGCTCGTGGTTCGAGATCTTGTCGAGCTGCCCCTCGAGATCCGCCGTGAAGTCGTACTCCACATAGCGGTCGAAGAAGCTTTCCAGGAAAGCCGTGACAAGCCGGCCCTTGTCGTCCGGCACCAGCCGCTTCTTGTCGAGCTTCACATATTCGCGGTCGCGCAGCACGCCGAGCGTGGCGGCGTAGGTGGAGGGGCGGCCGATGCCGAGCTCCTCCATGCGCTTGACGAGCGCGGCCTCGGTGTAGCGGGGCGGCGGCTCGGTGAAATGCTGGGTCGAGGCGACGGGGCCCACGCGCTTGAGCGGGTCGTTCGCGGCCATCGCCGGCAGGCGGCGGGCCTCCTCGTCCTCCTCGTCGTCCCGGCCTTCCTGGTAGGCGGCGAGGAAGCCGTCGAAGGTCACGACCGTGCCGGTGGCGCGGAGTTCGATCGGCCGTCCCGAGCCGGTCGCCAGGATGTCGACGGTGGTCCGCTCGACCTCGGCCGATTCCATCTGGCTCGCGACCGTGCGCTTCCAGATCAGCTCGTAGAGCTTGGCCTGGTCGTCGTCGAGGCGGCGGGCCATCTCGCGCGGGGTCCGCCGCGGGTCGGTCGGGCGGATGGCCTCGTGGGCCTCCTGAGCGTTCTTGGCCTTCACCGTGTACTTGCGGGGGCTGCCCGGCACGTAGCGGGCGCCGTAGTCCGCGCCGATCAGCGAGCGCACGGCCGTGACCGCGCTCGGGTCCATGTCGACGCCGTCGGTCCGCATATAAGTGATGAGACCGGTGGTCTCGCCGCCGATGTCGACGCCCTCATACAGCCGCTGGGCGATCTGCATCGTCCGGTTCGGGGCCAGCCCGAGCTTGCGGCTGGCTTCCTGTTGGAGCGTGGAGGTGGTGAAGGGCGGGGCCGGGTTGCGCCGGCCGGGCTTCGCTTCGACGTTGGAGACCTTGAGGTCGGACGCCTCGATCGCGCTTTTCAGCGCGGCGGCGGTGGCGCCGTCGGCGATGTCCAGACGACCGATCTTCTTGCCGTCGGCGGAGGAGATTCGCGCCTCGAAGGTTTCGCCCTTGGGCGTCGCGAGCTGGGCGATCAGCGACCAGTATTCACGCGGAACGAAGCGCTCGATCTCGATCTCGCGGTCGCAGACGAGGCGCAGCGCCACAGACTGGACGCGGCCGGCGGAACGGGCGCCCGGAAGCTTGCGCCACAGCACAGGCGACAGGTTGAAGCCGACGAGATAGTCGAGCGCACGGCGGGCGAGGTAGGCGTCGACCAGCCCGACGTCGATCTCGCGCGGCTTCTTCATCGCGTCGAGGATCGCCTGCTTGGTGATCGCGTTGAACACCACGCGTTCGACCGGCTGGTCCTTGATGGCCTTCTTGGCGCGCAGAACCTCGAGCACGTGCCACGAGATCGCCTCGCCCTCGCGGTCGGGGTCGGTTGCGAGGATGAGCTTGTCGGCGCCTTTGACGGCGCGCGCGATCTCGTTCAGCCGCTGGGCGGACTTGCCGTCCACCTCCCACAGCATGCGGAAGTCGGCGTCCGGATCGACGGAGCCATCCTTCGCAGGGAGATCTCGCACATGGCCGTACGAGGCGAGAACCTCATAATCGGAACCAAGATACTTGTTGATCGTCTTCGCCTTCGCAGGCGATTCGACGATGACGACATTGTTCATCAGTCGTGGGTCTCTGAGCTGACGCCAGTCCGGGCGACGGCGGCGGCGAACATGGGGAACCGGGTTCAGCCTGTCAAATCGCCCCGCGTCACAACGCTCAAGCGAGGAATACAACCTGTCAGCGCTATATTGCGTTTCGTGCAATCATCGGTGTAGGTTTAACGCATCCCCACTGTAGAAGCGGTCGAACCATGACGAGCCCCGCGGGCGCCCCATTGCAGCGGCTGGATCCGGCGGCGCGCGCCGAGGCGGCCAACTATGTCGCCACGATAACGGTCGAACTCGCGCGGATCGCGCGCACCAACGCCCTTCCGACGCTCGCCTACCTCCTCGACATGGCGAGGCTCGAAGCCGAGACCCAAGCGCGTGAGCCCGCACTGCGGCAGGGGGAGCGCCCGAACCGCCGCTAGAGCGCGTTTGCGGCAATTGGCAGTCCGTCGCAAGCGCGCTCCTGCTCGTCCCGGCCCACGCGCCGGGTTCCTGCACCCTCAGCCACGCCAACGCGACGTCGATCTCGTGGGCGCCGGGGGTTGGCGCCAGAGCGACGATGGATCACAGACCCGGATCGTGGCGACGCAGACTTGCCGTCGACGGGACGATCAGAGCCAGAGCTCGGGCTGGCGCAGAGACACGGCCCCGCCGGGGCGACGCTCGAGCCGACCGGCAATCTCGAGCTCCAGCAGCACCAGCTGCACCGCGCGGGCGTCGCCGCCGGACTGCCGTACGATCTCGTCGACCGCCGCCGGCGTCGGGCCGAGCAGATCCATGATGCGCGTCCGCTCGTCCTCGTCGGGCTCCGCGCCGTGAAGGCCCGCCGTTCCGGCCTGGGCGAGCCCGATCGGCGGCGGGTTCGGCTGGTCCCGCCCGAGCAGGTGATGGAGCGCCTCGATGACGTCGTCGGAGCGGGTGATGAAGGTGGCCCCGTCCCGCAACAGGCCGTTCGAGCCTTCGCAGCGTGGGTCGAGCGGAGAGCCCGGAGCCGCCATCACTTCGCGGCCGAGCTCCGCCGCGAGCCGAGCGGTGATGAGCGAGCCCGACCGCACCGCGGCCTCCACCACCAGCACGCCGAGCGACAGGCCGGCGATGATCCGATTGCGGCGCGGGAAATCCCGGCCGCGCGGCTGCCAACCCAGCGGCATCTCGGTGATGAGCGCGCCGGTCTCCACGATCCGGCGCGCAAGGTCCGCGTGCTCGGGAGGATAGAGACAGTCGAGCCCGCCCGCGAACACGGCGATCGTGCCGGACCGGGTTGAGGCGGCGTGCGCCGCGGCGTCTACGCCGCGCGCGAGACCGGAGACGATCGCCCAGCCCGCGCCGCCGAGTTCGCTGGCGACCCGCGCCGCGAAGGTTCGGCCCGCCGACGAGGCGTTGCGCGCGCCGACGACGCCGATCGCGGGGCGGCGGAACACGGCGGGGTCGCCCGCCACGGTGATCAGCGGGGGCGCGCCCTCGATCGCGGCGAGCGGCGCGGGATAGTCCGGCTCGCCGAGCGCGATCAGTCGGGCGCCGCGGGCCAGCGCGCCGGCGATCTCGTCCTCGGCTTCGCTTCTTGAACAGACGCGCACGGCGCGTCCGCCCCGCCGGGCGAGGCTGGGGAGGGCTTCGAGCGCAGCCGCGGCCCCGCCGAAGTGGTTCACGAGATCGCGGAAGGTGCGAGGTCCGACGTTCTCGGAGCGGATCAGCCGGAGCCAGGCGATGCGTTGCTCGTCCGTCAGCCCGGCCATCGCCGTCAGGCCCCGCTGCGCGGCTGGTCTGATCGTTGCCCGATGCGGCTTTCACGCCCCTGCATCAGGCGAGCGATGTTGTCCCGGTGCATAACCCACAGCATCACGCTGAGGATCGCGAACACGACCGCCGCTGAGGTGGGGTGGCGGCTGAGGACGGCCAGCATGACCGGCGCCGCGACGCTTGCGGCGAGCGCCGAGGCGGAGGAGTAGCGGCTGGCGGCCGCGACTCCGATCCAGACGGCCGCGAAGATCAGCGCGACGGGCCAGGCGACGCCGATCAGCGCGCCGAGGTAGGTCGCGACGCCCTTGCCGCCTTTGAAACGCAGCCACACGGGATAGACGTGGCCGATGAAGGCCGAGGCGCCCGCTGCGAGCGCCGCGGCCTCGCCCCAGAGCTGGCGGGCGATGATGACCGCCGCGGTCGCCTTCAGCATGTCGCCGATGAGCGTGGCCGCCGCGAGGTCGCGCCGGCCGGTGCGCAGCACGTTGGTCGTGCCGATGTTGCCGGACCCGATGTTGCGCACGTCGCCGACGCCGGCGAGGCGCGTGACCAGCACGCCGAAGGGAATTGAGCCGAGGAGGTAGCCGAGCGGAATGGCGGCGACGATGTCGAGGGCCGTGGAGTTCGTCATCGCGCGGGGTTCGGTTCCGGTGGGCGGCGGCCTGAGCCGTCCGCGTCTGTCTGCGCAGGGATCAAGCGTAGGGGTAGACCGTGCGCCCCGCAACGACGGTGCGCCAGACCCGCCCCTGCAACCGGGCCTGATCGAACGGGGTGTTCTTGGACTTCGATTTCAGCCGCGCCGCCTCCAGCACCCAGGGGGCGTCGGGGTCGAACAGGATGAGGTCGGCCGGGGCGCCGACCGTCAGCGCGCCGGCGGCCAGGCCGAGCAGTTTCGCAGGGTTGGTCGACATCGCCGCAAGCAGGCGGTGCAGCGTGACGTCGCCCGAATGAACCAGGCGGAGACCGGCGGCGAGCATGGTCTCGATGCCGATCGCGCCGTCTTCCGCCTCGGCGAAGGGGCGGCGTTTGGTCTCCACGTCCTGCGGGTCGTGGGCCGAGCAGACCACGTCGATGACGCCGTCGGCGAGGGCCTCGACCAGCGCGCGCCGGTCGTCCTCGTGGCGCAGGGGCGGGGTGAGCTTGAAGAAGGTGCGGTACTCGCCGACGTCGTTCTCGTTCAGGGTGAGATGCGCGACCGAGGCCCCGCAGGTGACGCGGGTTCCCGCCGCCTTCGCGCGGGCGATGAGGCCGACGCTCTCGGCTGAGCTGACGAGGCTCGCATGGTAGCGGGCGCCGGTGAGCGCGGCGAGCCGCAGGTCGCGCTCCAGCATCAGCGCCTCCGCCGCGACCGGGCGGCCGGGCAGGCCGAGCCGGCTTGCGAGTTCGCCCTCGTTCATGGCGCCGCCGGCGGCGAGATCGGCGTCCTCGACGTGGTGGCAGATCAGCGCGTCGAAGTCGCGGGCGTAGGTCATGGCGCGGCGCATGACGCGGGCGCTCGCGACCGAGCGCGGACCGTCGGTGAAGGCGACCGCGCCAGCCTCCAGCAGCAGGCCGACCTCGGTCATCTCCGCGCCGGCGAGGCCCTTGGTGAGCGCGGCCATGGGGCAAACGTGGACGCTCGCGGTGTCGCGGGCGCGGCGCATGAGGTAGTCGACGATCTCCGGCGCGTCGACCGGCGGGGTCGTGTCGGGCCGTGCGACGATGGTGGTGACGCCGCCGACCGCGGCCGCCCGGCTCGCGGTCTCGATGGTCTCGCGGTGCTCCGCGCCGGGTTCGCCGACGAAGGCGCCGAGGTCGACCAAGCCCGGCGCCAGCACATGGCCGCGGCAGTCCACCGTCTCCGCCCGCGCCGAGGGCGGGACCCTCGGGCCGATCTCGGCGATGACGCCTTCGGCCACGAGCAGCGAGCCGATTTCGTCGCGGCCGCTCGCCGGGCAGACGAGGCGCGCGTTGACGAAGAGGAGAGGGCGGTCGTCCTGGGGTTGCATCGGGCTCACGCGTTCGGCAGGTGACGCGCGAGCGTCTCGAGAACGGCCATGCGCACGGCGACGCCCATCTCGACCTGATCGCGGATCAGCGAGCGGGGGCCGTCGGCGACCTCGGAGGCGATCTCGACGCCGCGGTTCATCGGGCCGGGGTGCATCACCACGGCGTCGGGCCTGGCGTAGGCGAGCTTCGCCCCGTCGAGGCCGAAGTGCTTGAAGTACTCCTTCACCGAAGGCACGAAGGACCCGTTCATGCGCTCGAGCTGCAGCCGCAGCATCATGACGACGTCGGCGCCGGCGAGACCCTCGCGCATGGTGCGGAACACCTCGACGCCGAGCCGTTCGATCCCGGTCGGCAGCAGCGTGGACGGCGCGACCACGCGCACCTGCGCGCCGAGGGCGTTCAGCAGGATGATGTTCGAGCGCGCCACGCGGCTGTGCAGCACGTCGCCGCAGATCGCCACCACGAGGCCGGCGATGCGCCCCTTGGCGCGGAGGATGGTGAGCGCGTCAAGCAACGCCTGGGTGGGGTGCTCGTGGGCGCCGTCGCCGGCGTTCACCACCGAGCAGTCGACCTTCTGCGCGAGCAGCGCGACAGCGCCCGCCGCATGGTGGCGCACGACGATGATGTCCGGCCGCATGGCGTTGAGGGTGGCCGCGGTGTCGAGCACCGTCTCGCCCTTCTTCATGGACGAATTGCCGACCGACATGTTCATGACGTCGGCGCCGAGGCGCTTCCCGGCGATCTCGAACGAGGACTGCGTCCGCGTCGAATTCTCGAAGAACAGGTTGACCTGGGTGCGGCCGCGCAGCGTCGTGCGCTTCTTCTCGACCTGGCGGCTGAGCGCCACGGCGTCCTCGGCCGCGGCGAGCAGACCTTCGATCTCGGAGGCGGAAAGGCCTTCGATCCCCAGCAGATGGCGGTGGGGAAAGGCGAAGGGCGCGGGCTCGGCGGGGGTGCTCATCAAGGCTGGTGTCATAGCGCCAGCGCATGGCGGCCGGCAAGAGAAGGCGACGCCTTGTCCCCGCGTCTGACGACGCCATCTTGTGCGTCAAGGGCGGTTTTGGTCACGACTTTGGGTCGTGCGATCACAATCTCGGCGGCATTGGGACGTCCAATGACGCCGGGCAAGAGCGCAACGTCGCTCGAGGAGGTATCTCAATGACGTCTGTTCGTAAGTTCATCGTCGCCGGTGCCTGCGCGCTCGGCGTGGCCTTGGGCGCAATGCCGGCTGAAGCGGCGTCGTCCTCGGCGAAGCCCGCATCCGCAACGTCGATCGCCGGCATCCGCTCCGACCAGATCATGCTCGTCGACCGTCGCGGCGGGCGCGGCTGGGGCGGCGGCGGCCGTCATTACGGCGGTTGGGGCGGCGGCGGCCGACACTACGGCGGCTGGGGCGGCGGCGGACGCCGCTATTATGGCGGCGGCTGGGGCGGCCGTCGCTACTACGGCTACCGTCGCCATCACAACTACGGCGGCTACGCCGCGGCGGGGGTGATCGGCCTCGCCACCGGCGCGCTGATCGCCGGGAACCGCGGCTACTACGACGACGATTACTACTACGGCCGCCCGACCTACTATCGGTCGGGCTACTACCGCTCCTACGGCGGCGAGTGCGAGGTGATCACCACGCGGCGCGGCTACGACGGCCGCCGCTATCGGGTGGTTCGCTACCGCCCGTGCTGAGCGCGCGATCGGCGCGGCGGATCACGTCGCGCCGATCAGCCACAAGATCGCGGGCAGCGTCGCGAACGCGGCGACGGTCTGCACCGTGATGATGGCGGACATCAACGGCGCGTCGCCCCCAAGGCGGCGCGCCAGCAGGTAGGCGTTGCTGGCCGTCGGAACAGCGCTCGAGATCGCGACCACGCCAAGCGCCACGCCCTCGACGCCGAAGAGCGTCGCGAAGCCGATCATCAGGATCGGCATGAGCATCAGCTTCACCGCAACAACCAAGCCGATGTCGAGCCGCAGCCGGAGGGTGGCGGGCGCGAGCCCCGCGCCGACCAGCAGCAGCCCGACCCCAAGCGCGCCACGGCCGAGCAGGTCGACGGTCTCCACCACCGGTCCGTAAAGCCGAAAGCCGGAGGCGTTGAGCGCCGCGCCGGCCAGCACCGACAGGATCAGCGGGTTGCGCGCGAGTTCCCGCGCCAGCGCCCAGCGAGAGGGAGGGGTGCTCGCGCCGTGCGAGGCGACGACCGCGACGCTTAGCAAGTTGAGCAACGGGATCATGGCCGCGACGCCGATCGCGCCGAGCGCCAAGCCCTCACGGCCGTAAAGCGTCGCCGCCAAGGCCAGAGCGACGGAGGTCTGCCAGCGGATGGCGCCCTGGAAATGCGAGCTGAAGGCGCGTCCGTCGACGCCCGGAAGGCTCATCCACCACCCTCGCGTCGCGAGCATGCCGCCCGCGACCAGCAGGATCGCCAAGACCATCGCCGCGGCCATGGGTCCGATTGGCGCCGAGGCCAGGTCGGCGCGGGCCAGCGTCACGAAGAGCAGCGCGGGAAACAGCACGTAGTAGTTCAGCCGCTCGATCCCCTCCCACAGCGCCGCCGGCAGCAGCGGCGAGCGGGATAGGCCGAAGCCGACCAGGATGAGCAGGAACGAGGGCAGGAGGCTTTCGAAAGCGAGGATCATGCGGGGCCGAACCCCGGGACCGTGGGCGCGCTCGTCACTGGCCGCATAGCTGCCATTCTCGCCTGAATTCCGAAACCCGGCGCGCGTTGTTTTGCCGAGCCCACCGAAGAGGCTTCCCATGTCGGGGCGGCGCCTGCCGCAAGCTTTCGGCGGACTTCCTTAGGAGGACAGTTCGATGACGTCTCTTCGCACCACAATCGCCGCCGCCGTCTGCGCCCTTGGGGTCGCCGGCCTCGCTGTCGCGCCGGCCAGCGCATCTCCGTTTCATGGCGGCCCGGAGCGCGGCGGCTTCGGAGGCCATGGCGTCGGAGGTCCGGGCTGGGGCGGCCCGCACCGCGGCCCGGGTTGGGGAGACCATGGCGGATGGCATGACCACCACGGTTGGGGCGGAGGCTACTGGGGAGCCGGCGCCATCGGCTTGGCGACGGGCGCCTTGATCGGCAGCCAAGTCTACGGAGCGCCCTATGGCCCGGTCTACGCCGGCGGCGGATGCCGGGTGGTCTCGACCCACTACGACGGCTATGGCCGCTTGGTGAAGGTGGTCGACTATCGTCCGTGCTGACGCAGTCGTGACTGGAAGGCCGCGGCTCGCCCCTCTGGGTCGGGCCGCCGTCATCGGGCGGCGTCCTGCGCCGCCCGTCGCAGGCCGCTGATGCGGTCGATCGCGCCCTGCAGGATGTAGGCTGCGGCGAGTTTATCGACGACCTCGTCGCGCCGCTTCCGGCTTGTGTCGAACGCGATCAACATGCGCTCCACGGCGGCCGTCGAGAGCCGCTCATCCCAGAAGCCGATTGGCAGAGGCGTGCGGCCGGCGAGGCTGCGCGCAAAAGCGCGCGTCGCCTGGCATCGCGGGCCTTCGCTGCCGTCCATGTTGACCGGCAGGCCAAGCACGAAGCCGACGACCTTGCGCCCGGCCGCGAGCTCCAGCAGCCGGTCGGCGTCGAGCGTGAACTTCCGGCGAATGATGGTCTCGATCGGCGACGCGATGGCGCGGCGCGGGTCAGAGACGGCGACGCCCACCGTCTTCGTGCCGAGGTCGAGCCCGAACAGGGAGCCTTCCTCCGGCAGCGCGGCCACAAAGCTTTCGAAGTCTGGGAAGATGGTCGACATGGGCTCCGCGTAGCACGGAGGTGGGGCGCCCGCCACGACGGCCCGCATCACTGCGCTTGTTCTCTCGGCCGCGGTTCCTATTCTCCGCCCCGAACGATTCCAAAACCGCACAAGGACGCGAGCCCCCATGCGCATCACCTGGTACGGCCATTCGGTCTTCCGGCTCGACTTTGGATCTAGCGTCGTCCTGATCGATCCCTTCTTCGAAAACGGCGTCTTCAAGGGGGACAAGGCGGCCGCCGCCAAGGGGACCACGCACATCCTCCTGACGCATGGGCACTTCGACCATGTGGGGGACACCGTCGCGATCGCGGCGGAGACGGGCGCCACCGTGGTGGCGGACGCCGATCTCGCGACCTGGCTCGGGTCGAAGGGGGTCAAGGCGCTCGAGCCGATGAACACCGGCGGCTCGGTCGGCCTCGGCGGGTTCCGCGTGACGATGACTCAAGCGCTGCATTCCTCCGGTCAGCTCGACGAAAACGGCGTCGCCGTCGCGCTTGGGGAGGCGCACGGCCTGATCGTGACGCCCGAGGGCGAAGACGAGCCGGTGGTCTACGCCATGGGCGACACTGGAATCTTCGGCGACATGAAGCTGATCAACGAGCTCTACGCCCCAACGGTTGGTTTCGTGCCGGTCGGCGACCGTTTCACCATGGGCGCCAAGACCGCAGCCTACGCCTGCCGGCACTTCTTCGATTTCGATCTGGTCGTGCCCTGCCACTTCGGGACGTTCCCCATCCTCGAGCCGAACGCCGACCGGTTCGTGGAGCTGATGGACAGCGTGCGCGGGACCACCGTGAAGGTGCCGGTGATCGGCGAGACCTTCGAGGTCGAGGGGTAGGCGAGGCGTTCGTCTGAGCGGTCGGCTTTGGAAGAGCAGGCGTCGTCCCCAAGCTGTCCGGGGCATGCAGATCGACGGCTCATGCTCAGCGCCCCGGCGGAGCGGGCAGGGCGCTCCCCATGTGAGCCGCGTCGTCAGCTCGCCGGGCCGCCGCGTTGCGACGCTTGGATAGCCCGTGCTAAAGCCCGCCCCGTCCATCAGTATTGATTGACGCCCGACCGCTTCAAAAGGCTTGAGATGTCCGTCGACGAAAGCACTGTCCGCCGCGTCGCCAAGCTCGCCCGCATCGCGGTCGAGGACCACGAGGTGGCGAAGCTCAAGGGCGAGCTCGACGCGATCCTCGCCTTCGTAGAGGAGCTGTCGGAGCTCGACGTGGACGGCGTCGAGCCGATGACGGGCGTGACGCCCGTGTCGATCCGGCTGCGCGAGGATGCGGTGACCGACGGCGAGAACGCCGAGCGCGTGCTGCAGAACGCCCCCGCGCGGGAGGGCGACTTCTTCGTCGTTCCGAAGGTCGTCGAGTGACGTCCGCCCCCGTCCGCCCGCAACGTCAGTCCTGAGCCGCGATGTCCGATCTCCTCGATTTCACCTTCGCCGACGCCCGCAAGAAACTGGCGGCAAAGGATTTTTCGGCCGTCGAGCTGACGCAGGCCTACCTCGACGCCCTTGAGGCCGGCCGCGGCCTGAACGCCTATGTGCTCGAGACGCCGGAGGTCGCCTTGGAGCGCGCGGCGGCGTCCGACCAGCGCATCGCGAGGGGCGAGGCCGGCGCGCTCGAAGGCCTGCCGCTCGGCGTGAAGGACCTGTTCTGCACCGAGGGCGTGCGGACCACCGCCTGCTCGAAGATCCTCGACGGCTTCACGCCGCCCTACGAATCCTTCGTGACCGAGAAGATGCGCGCCGCGGGCGCCGTGATGCTGGGCAAGCTCAACAACGACGAGTTCGCCATGGGCTCGTCCAACGAGAGCTCCTGCTTTGGAACGCCGGTGAACCCCTGGCGCAAGACCGGATCGGAGGCGGCGCTCGTCGCGGGCGGCTCCTCCGGCGGCTCGGCGGCCGCGGTGGCGGCGAGGCTGTGCCTCGGGGCGACCGCGACCGACACCGGCGGCTCAATCCGCCAGCCGGCGGCCTTCACCGGCACGGTCGGCATCAAGCCGACCTACGGCCGTTGCTCGCGCTGGGGCGTCGTCGCCTTCGCCTCCTCGCTCGACCAGGCTGGGCCGATCGCCCGCGACGTGCGCGACGCCGCCATTCTGCTCGGCGCCATGTCCGGGCATGATCCGCGCGACTCGACCTCGGTCGAGCGTGAGGTTCCGGACTTCGAGGCGGCGGTCGGGCGTTCGGTGAAGGGGCTGAGGATCGGCCTCCCCAAGGAATACCGGGTCGACGGCATGCCGGCCGAGATCGAGGCGCTGTGGGAGCAGGGCGCGGCATGGCTGCGCGCGGCCGGCGCCGAGGTCGTCGAGGTCTCGTTGCCGCACACGAAGTATGCGCTGCCGGCCTACTACATCGTGGCTCCGGCGGAGGCCTCCTCGAACCTCGCCCGCTACGACGGCGTGCGCTACGGCCTGCGCGTGCCCGGCCGCGACGTCGTGGAGATGTACGAGAAGACGCGCGCCGCAGGCTTCGGCGACGAGGTTCGCCGCCGCATCATGATCGGCACCTACGTGCTCTCCGCCGGCTACTACGACGCCTACTACGTCCGCGCTCAGAAGGTGCGCACGCTGATCAAGCGCGACTTCGAGACCGTGTTCGCGGACGGGGTCGACGCCATCCTGACGCCGGCGACCCCCTCCGCCGCCTTCGGGATCGGCGAGAACGCCAACGCCTCGCCGGTCGAGATGTACCTCAACGACGTCTTCACAGTGACGGTGAATATGGCCGGCCTGCCGGGGGTCGCCGTGCCGGCGGGCAAGTCCGCGGACGGCCTGCCGCTCGCGCTGCAGCTGATCGGCCGCCCGTTCGACGAAGAGACGCTGGTCTCGACCGCGGCGGTGATCGAGGACGCGGCCGGCGGCGGCTTCACCCCCGAGCGCTGGTGGTGAGCGCGCGGCCGACCTACGCCTCGATGGACGAGGTGCGGGCCGCGATCGACGCGCTCGACGCCGAGATCATGCCGCTGATGGCCGCCCGCGCGCATTGCATCGCCGAGGCCGCCCGCATCAAGAACGACCCTGAGGTCGCGCTCGTGCCATGGCGCGTCGAGGAGGTCGCGGCCAACGCCCGGGCCTTGGCCGAACGCCACGGGCTCGACCCCGTGCTGGCCGACAGGCTGTGGCGCGCGATGATGGCGGAGTTCATCGCGCACGAGCGCGAGCTGATGGAGAAGGCGGCGAGCCGCTGATCCCGCTGTTCGCCGGACGGCGCGGCGTTGTCACCGGCGGCGACATAGGTCTAGGAAGACCTCTCTGCATTTCGAAGGTTCGGCGATCCCCATGAACGCTCCCTCCCGCGTCCCTGCGAGCTCCAAACTCATCCCCGGCGCGACCGGCGACTGGGAGGTCGTGATCGGCATGGAGATCCATGCGCAGGTGACCTCGGAGGCCAAGCTGTTCTCGGGCTCCTCCACCGGCTTTGGCGCGCCCCCCAACAGCCACGTCAGCCTGGTCGACGCGGCGATGCCCGGCATGCTGCCGGTGCTGAACCACGAATGCGTCCGGCAGGCGATCCGCTCCGGCCTCGCGATCAACGCCCAGATCAACCTGGTCTCCACGTTCGACCGCAAGAACTACTTCTACCCGGACCTGCCGCAGGGCTACCAGATCTCGCAGTACAAGAGCCCGATCGTGGGCGAGGGCGAGGTCACCGTGGATCTTGGCGAGGGCGAGAGCATCGTCGTCGGCGTCGAGCGCATCCACCTCGAGCAGGACGCCGGCAAATCGATCCACGACCAGGACCCCAAGCTTTCCTTCGTCGACCTGAACCGCTCCGGCGTCGCGCTGATGGAGATCGTGTCGAAGCCCGACCTCAGGTCGTCGGAGGAGGCCAAGGCCTACGTCACCAAGCTGCGTACCATCCTGCGCTACATCGGCGCCTGCGACGGCGACATGGACAAGGGCAACCTGCGCGCGGACGTCAACGTCTCGGTGCGCAAGCCGGGCGCCCCGCTCGGCACCCGCTGCGAGATCAAGAACGTCAACTCGATCCGCTTCATCGGACAGGCGATCGAGATCGAGGCGCGGCGCCAGATCGAGATCCTCGAGGATGGAGGGACGATCGACCAGGAGACCCGGCTGTTCGACCCGAGCAAGGGCGAGACTCGCTCGATGCGCTCCAAGGAGGAGGCGCACGACTACCGCTATTTCCCCGATCCGGACCTGCTGCCGCTCAAGATCGCGCAGGCGGAGGTGGACGAGCTCCGCGCCGCGCTGCCCGAGCTGCCCGACGCCAAGAAGACGCGCTTCATCGCCGACTACGGCGTGACGCCCTATGACGCCATGGTGCTGACGCTGGAGCGGGAGTCCGCGGACTTCTTCGAGGCCGTCGCGAAGCACGGCGATCCCAAACTCGCGGCCAACTGGACCATCAACGAGCTGTTCGGCCGCCTCAACAAGCAGGGTCTCGCGATCGAGGCGAGCCCGGTGTCTGCGGCCCAGCTCGGCGGGCTGATCAGCCTCGTCTCGGAAGGCGTCATCTCGGGCAAGATCGCGAAGGACCTGTTCGAGATCCTGTGGACCGAAGGCGGGGACCCGCGCGAGCTGGTCGAGAGCCGCGGCCTCCGGCAGGTGACGGACGTCGGCGCGATCGAGAAGGTCTGCGACGAGGTGATCGCCGCGAACCCGGAGAAGGTCGCGCAGGCGAAGGCCAAGCCGACGCTGATCGGCTGGTTCGTAGGCCAGGTTATGAAGGCCTCCGGCGGCAAGGCCAACCCGCAGGCCGTGAACGATCTGCTCAAGCGGAAGCTCGAGATCTGACCGCGCGGCCCGGGCCCTCACGCGCTGTGCCGCGCGGCCTCGACCATCTGATCCACCTCGTCCGCGACCTCGACGCCGCGGCCGCGGCTTGGGAGACGTTGGGGTTCCAGGTCGGGCCTGAGAACCGGCATCCGTTCGGAACGAAGAACCGCATCGTGCAGCTGCCCGGCTTCTTCGCCGAGCTGCTCGCGATCGGCGACCCCGGGCTGATCTCCGAGCACGGCCTGAGGTTCTTCTCCTTTGCGGCGTTCCACCGCGACCGGCTTGCGCGCGCGGGCGAAGGACCCTCCGGGCTGGTTCTGGAGAGCCTCGACGCCAAGGCGGACGCAGCGGCCTACGCCCGGACGAAGATCGGCGACTACGCGCCGTTCTTCTTCGAGCGCCGAGGCGTCCGGGCGGACGGCTCGCCCGTCGAAGTGGCGTTCGAGCTCGCCTTCGCGGCCGATCCCGCCGCGCCGGACCTTAGCTTCTTCGCCTGCGAGCAGAAGCGGCCGGAGAACTTCTGGAGCCCGGCCGCGCAGGCGCATCCGAACGGCGCGAGCGCGGTCGCGGGCGTCGTCCTGACGGCGGAGAACCCGTCCGACCACCACGTCTTTCTGCGCGCCTTCACGGGTATCGACGCCTTTCGCGCAACCTCCTCAGGGCTGACGTTCCCCACGCCGCGGGGCGAGATCGACGTGCTCACCGGCGAGGCTTACCGTCGGCGCACGGGGCTCGCCGTCGAGGTCGGGCCGGAGCTTCGTCTCTCGGCGCTGCGGATCAAGGTCCCGACCGGGGCGGAGCGGGTCGTCCCGCCCGAACGTCTGTACGGCCTGACGCTGGTTCTGGAAGCCTGAGCCCAGTGCTGATAAGCGGACGGCGATCACATGCTCGCCGTCATGCCCGGGCTTGTCCCGGGCATCCACGACTTCGACGTCGAGCGCCGCCCCAAGTCGTGGATGCCCGGCTGATCGCCGGGCATGACGGCGCGTTCGTGAAGAGCGAAAATGACCACACCAGTCCAAATCCGCCCGTCCGCCGTCGTCGAGGTCGGGTCCGTCCAGTTCGGCAATGACCTGCCGCTCGCGCTGATCGCCGGCCCCTGCCAGATGGAGAGCCGCGACCATGCGCTGGAGGTGGCCTCCGCGCTGAAAGAGATCGCCGGGGCGCTGGGCATCGGGCTGATCTTCAAGACCTCGTTCGACAAGGCGAACCGCACCAGCGCCACGGCGCAGCGGGGCATGGGTCTCGAGGCCTCGCTTCCCGTTTTCGCCGAGATCAAGGAAAGCCTCGGCCTGCCGACGCTGACCGACGTTCACGACTCCCACCAGTGCGCCGCGGTGGGCGAGGTCGTCGACGTGTTGCAGATCCCGGCGTTCCTCTGCCGCCAGACCGACCTGCTGCTCGCCGCCGCCGCGACGGGACGGGTGGTCAACGTCAAGAAGGGCCAGTTCCTCGCGCCCTGGGACATGAAGAACGTCGTCGACAAGCTGGTCGGCGCCGGCAATCCCAAGGTGCTGCTGACCGAACGCGGCGCCTCCTTCGGCTACAACACGTTGGTGTCCGACATGCGGGCGCTGCCGGAGATGGCGAAGACCGGAGCCCCGGTGATCTTCGACGCCACGCACTCCGTTCAGCAGCCGGGGGGGCAGGGGACGTCCTCCGGCGGCCAGCGCGAGTTCGTGCCGGTTCTGGCGCGGGCCGCCGTCGCGGTCGGCGTCGCGGGCGTTTTCATCGAGACCCACCCCGACCCGGACCACGCCCCCTCCGACGGCCCCAACATGGTGCCGCTGAAACAGATGCCGGCCCTGCTTGCCCGACTGATGGCGTTCGACCGGCTCGCGAAGGGGTGACCACTGCGCGCTCCCCCGGACGTGGGCTCATCGCGGAAGTTTGAAGTCGGCTGACTATTTGCTAGAAACGCTGCCGATCTGACACCGGGCTCGCCAGCGGCCCGAGGCACGGAGGGCGGCATGCCTGTGATCGCGGCGATCCTGAGCGGAGCCTTTTTCTGGTTCTGCTACTGGTTCTTTCGGCTCGACGGGCACAAGCGCATCGAAGAGATGCTGATCCAGCGGCGCAACACGAAGCGCCGCCTCGCGTCCCTCGACGCCCAGGCCCGCGCGCCGATCAAGTCGATCAAGGATCCGCGCGAGGCAGGGACCGTCCTGCTGTTCCTGATCGCGCGGCAGAAGGGCGACTATTCGGCCGCCCAGTTGAGCGCGATCGAACATGAGATGCGCACGGTGATGTCGCTCTCGGGCGATCTGGCCGAAGCCCAGTCCTTCGCCCGCTTCGCCTGCACCAAGACGCCGAGCGCGACGGCGGCGATCCAGGACCTCGCTCCCCTGTTCAACGAGCGCCTCACCACGCAGGAGCGAGAGGACCTCGTCGCGATGCTCGAGCGCATCGCCCATGTGGACGGGCCTCCGAACGAAGATCAGCTCCATCTGATCGTCGCGCTTCGTCAGCGGCTGGCGCCGCCCGAAGCCGTCGGGCAAGGGTTCGGCTGGACCAAGGCGCACGGTTGAGGCCGTTCGAGCGCGATCGGCCTCGCCTGGGTCGGGCGAGCGATCCTGCGCGCCGGCCAAGCCAGAGGACGACCGCGGAGCGTTGAAGCCCTCCTTGGCCCGGCTCAAGGCCGGGGACAAGGAGGCGCATCGCCGCTTGGCCGGGACGCGCCGTTCTTTAGTCCTGCGCCACCAACTGCCCGTGCGCTCGGTCGTAACGGATCAAGGCCGCGGGCGAGACGTGGACGCCGCCGACCCAGTGGTCGATGCGGTTGATGACGCGATGGTCGACCCGCCCGGTCATCACCGCCCGTCCGGCCTTGGTGAGGCGAAGCCGGGCGCGGGCGTAGTCGGCATAGCCGAGGTGGCGGCCGGGTCCCAGGCCGCAGTAATCGGGCGAGGGGCCGGGCAGGCCGTCGATCAGCGGCTCGTCGGCGAAGGCCAGACTGTCCAGCCGGCGGAAGAAGCTTGCGTCGCCCAAGAACTGCGCCTCGTCCTGCTCGGTCACGTGGCGGAACAGCTCTCCCGTCGTCGCCTCGGCCTCGGCGAGGCCGCCGAGCGCCCGCTCCTCCGTCAGCGTCAGCCCCCGCACGGGATCGGGAAGCTCCTCCAGCAGACGCTTGAGCGCCGGCGCGAGGTGGGGCAGGGCGGTGGTGTCCTCCTTGGCCAAACGCGCGAGCGCATGCGGCGTCCGGGCCGTGAACGCGTCCCAGGCGCGGTCGGCCAGCGCGAGCTGGCGCTCGGTCACCGGCGCGGCGCGGCCCGCGAGCGCGCGCATCGCCTCCGGACCCTGGAGGCCGAGGTAGTCGTCGGCCTGGACCAGATAGAGCCCCTCGGTGCGGTTTTCGGCGTGGAAGAAGTCGAGGATCTGCAGCAGCTGCAGCTGGTCGTAGAGGTCGTGCTCCAGCCAGATCTCGACGCGCGCGAAGCCGGCGTGGCCACGGACCGCCGCGTCGCGAGCCGTGAACTCGGCCGCCACCTCGCTGACGCCGAGACCGAGATCGGAGGCGATGAAAGCGGCACGGATCGCGGAGAGCCGCTCGAGCCCGCCTGTCGCGGGCACCGGGCCGTCGTGCAGCACGTCGCGCCACGGCAGGATGGCGCCTGCGACGCGCGCCTCCTCGATCCGCGCCACGGCGCTGTCGCCGTTGGTGATGATCAGCACGTCTTCGGGCCCGCTGGGCGCGTCGGGGTTGGGCATTGGCGCGGCCTCCGAGGGAGCGAAGCGGGGCTTTCGATTCGGGCCGCGAAGGTGAGCGTCGCTTGGGGCGTTTCCGGGGCGCGCCGGCGTTCGTCGCGGCGCCCGGTCAGGCTCTCGACCAGACGCCTCCTCCGCGACGACGCAGTGACGGAGCGCGCTCCACGCCCTCGCCATGATTGGAGGCGTTCGAGCCGAACGCGGCGTCGCTCCGGCTGCAGCGGGGCGAAAGGTCGGAACCCATCATCCACGGCCGCGGTAGGGCGCGACGCCCTGCTCTGGGACCCAGACGCCTGGCGGCAGCTCGCCGGCCTGGAAGAAGACGTCGATCGGGATGCCGCCGCGGGGATACCAGTAGCCGCCGATGCGCAGCCAGCGGGGCTTGAGCGTCGCGATCAGGCGCTTGGCGATCGCCACCGTGCAGTCTTCGTGGAAGGCGCCATGGTTACGGAAGGCGCCGAGGTAGAGCTTCAGCGACTTCGACTCGACCAGCCATTCGTCAGGCGCGTAGTCGATGACGATGTGCGCGAAGTCGGGCTGGCCGGTCACGGGGCAAAGCGAGGTGAACTCCGGCGCGGTGAAGCGGGCGAGATAGGTCACGTCCGGGTGGGGGTTCGGCACGCGGTCGAGTTCCGCCTCCTCGGGGGAGGACGGCAGGCCGACCATGCGGCCGAGCAGGGGTTCGGTCATCGCAGAGCTCTCCAGATGTCAGACGCATGTACGGCGCCCCGCGGCTTCGCGCGACCTTTTCCCTGCGGCCCTCTTGGGCTAGGACGTGCGCCGACCCACCCCGCGCGCCACCGGAGCCGCTGATCCCATGACAGCCATCGTCGACATCCTCGCCCGCGAGATCCTGGACAGCCGCGGCAACCCGACCGTCGAAGTCGACGTCGTCCTCGAGGACGGCTCCTTCGGCCGTGCCGCCGTTCCCTCGGGCGCCTCGACCGGCGCGCACGAGGCGGTCGAGCTGCGCGACGGCGACGCCGGCCGCTATCTCGGCAAGGGCGTCGCAAAGGCCGTCGACGCGGTCAACGGCGAGATCTTCGACGCGATCGGCGGGTTCGACGCCGAGGAGCAGGTCAGCATCGATGAGACGCTGATCGGCCTCGACGGCACCCCGAACAAGGCCCGCCTTGGCGCCAACGCCATCCTCGGCGTGTCGCTCGCCGTCGCGAAGGCTGCCGCCGAAGCCTCCGAGGCGCCGCTCTACCGCTACGTCGGCGGCGTCTCCGCCCGCGTGCTGCCGGTGCCGATGATGAACATCGTCAACGGCGGCGCGCACGCCGACAACCCCATCGACTTCCAGGAGTTCATGATCCTGCCGGTCGGCGCGGAGACCTTCGCCGAGGCGCTGCGCGTCGGCGCCGAGATCTTCCACACGCTGAAGAAGGCGCTGAAGGACGCGGGCCACAACACCAACGTGGGCGACGAGGGCGGCTTCGCCCCGAACCTACCCTCGGCGGAAGCGGCTCTCGACTTCTGCATGAAGGCGATCGAGAAGGCCGGCTACAAGCCGGGCGACGACGTCATGCTGGGCCTCGACTGCGCCTCGACCGAATTCTTCAAGAACGGCGCCTACGTCTACGAAGGCGAGGGCAAGACCCGGTCTCCGGAGGAGCAGGCGCAGTACCTCGCCGACCTCGTCGCCAAGTACCCGATCGCCTCAATCGAGGACGGCATGGCGGAGGACGACTGGGCCGGCTGGAAGGCCGTCACCGACCTTATCGGGAACAAGTGTCAGCTCGTCGGCGACGACTTGTTCGTCACCAACGTCACGCGCCTCTCGGACGGCATCCGCCAAGGCGTCGGCAACTCGATCCTGGTGAAGGTCAACCAGATCGGCACGCTGACGGAGACGCTGGCCGCGGTCGATATGGCGCACCGCGCCGGCTACACCGCCGTGATGTCCCACCGTTCGGGCGAGACCGAGGACTCGACCATCGCGGACCTCGCCGTCGCCACCAACTGCGGGCAGATCAAGACCGGCTCGCTCGCCCGCTCCGACCGGCTCGCCAAGTACAACCAGCTGCTCCGCATCGAGCAGCAGCTCGGCGACGTCGCGGTCTACGCGGGCCGCAACGCGCTGAAGGCGCTGCGCTGACGATCTAAGACGGCGTTCGTCGGTTCGACGGGGTCAAGAACAAGGGCGGCGTGCTTCAGCGCGCCGCCCTTTCGTTTGCGCTGGCGTCATTGAGGTTTGAAGGTGGAGTCGGAGAGATTTATTTCCTTGTTTTCCGCTCGCTGCAGGAGAGCTTTTGGAAGGTCGCCTGAGACATTTTCTTCTTAGAGTCCTCGAGGGATTCCGAAGAATCGACCTCGGGATGTCTATAGTAGACAAGGCACTCGCAGGTGTCGGAGAGATAAATATCGGCTTCGTTGTCTGGGAAGCTCACATGCCCGTCGAGCGTAAAAACGTTCGGAAGAGAACTCAGGTTTTCGAACCACTTGCAGTATTTCGATGTGGAGCCCTCGGCGTCCGCCGCCGAGCTATAGCCTAAGGCCGCAAACAGCGTGGCCGCAAACCGGCGATTGATCGTCATCAAAGGTCTTCCGGCGGGCGTGAACCCGAACTCAATCGAGATCGCATAGCGTAACTGATCACCGCCGGGAGCGCTGTTCCTGAGTTCGCCCATCTCGAATGGCCGGAGAAGGCGTTGGTGACGCGGCGGTCGCGGCTTTCGTCGCCAATGGCGGCGCCGAGCGGGCGTCCCGCAGGGGCCGGTCGGTGGATGCCATGCCGCCTCCCTGAACAAATAGGATCTAAGGTCAGTCCCACCCCTCCAGCACCACCTTGCCCTTGGCCGCGCCGCTTTCGATCAGGGCGTGGGCGCGCTTCAGGTTCTCGGCGGTGATCGGGCCGAAGGCCTCGCTCGCGGTGGTGCGGATCTCGCCCGCGTCGACCAGGCGGGAGGCCTCGTTGAGCAGCGCGCCCTGCGCCGCGATGTCGGCGGTGCCGAACATCGAGCGGGTGAACATGAACTCCCAGTGCACCGAGACGCTCTTGCGCTTGAACGGGTTGACGTCGAGCGCGGCGGGGTCGTCGATCAGCGCGAAGCGGCCCTGGGGCGCGATGAGCTGGACGATCTCGGACAGGTGGTCCCCTGTGTTGGTGGTGGAGAACACGAAAGCCGGCTGACCGATCCCGAGCGCGGCGACCTGGCCGGCCAGGGGCTGGCGGTGGTCGATCACATGATGCGCGCCGAGCTCCCGAACCCAGGCCTGCGTCTCCGGACGGGAGGCGGTGGCGATGACGATGAGCCCGGTCAGCCGACGGGCGAGCTGGATCGCGATCGAGCCGACGCCGCCGGCGGCGCCGATGATGAGGATCGCGGACGCGGCGCCCGGAACGGGCTTGGCCACGTCGAGCCGGTCGAACAGCGCCTCCCAGGCGGTGATGGTGGTCAGCGGCAGCGCCGCCGCCTCGCCGAACGAGAGGGAGGCGGGCTTCGTCCCCACGATCCGCTCATCGACCAGATGAAGCTCGGCGTTCGTGCCAGGACGCTCCAGGGCGCCGGCGTAGAACACCTCGTCCCCGGCCTTGAACAGCGTGGCCTCCGGCCCGACCGCGCGGACGACGCCGGCCGCATCGTAGCCCAGAACCCGCGGGTCGCCTGCGGGCGGCGTCGCCGACCTCCGCACTTTCGTGTCGACCGGATTCACGGAAACCGCGCGGACCTCGACGAGGATGTCCCGGCCCGAAGGGACTGGGTCGGGCAGCGTGACGTCGACCAGCGCGGCGGGGTCGGCGATGGGGCGGGGGGCGTCGAATCCGATGGCGCGCATGTCGGGCGATCTCCGGTTGGCGTCAATTTGCGTGCCGCCGAGATGAGCCTTATGTGCGTTTGACGCAAGAACGCACTTGAAACGCCCATAGTGTCGAAAAGGATACCGTGATGGCTCGGGTTCGCCACGACCGGCTCGACTGTTCGCCTGGCTGTGCGGTCGAGGCGACGCTTCAGTTCATCGACGGCAAGTGGAAGGGGGTGATCCTCTATCACCTGCTCGCGGGCACGCTGCGCTTCAACGAAATCCGCCGCCGGCTGCCGAGCGTCACCCAGCGCATGCTGACGACGCAGCTGCGCGAGCTCGAGGTGGACGGCTTCGTCGCCCGCAAGGTCTTCGCCGAGGTTCCCCCCAGGGTCGAGTACAGCCTCACGGAGCGCGGCCGGACGCTGGAGCCGGTGATCCTGGCGCTCAAGGCCTGGGGCGACGCGCACGCGGTCGGGCCGGAGGTCGGGACCGTTCGCGCGGAAGCCGCGGCGTAGCTGCGGCGTTCACTCCGCCCACTTCGGATCGCCCGTGAAGGCGATGGTAAGCCAGCGGTCGCGGCCTTCGCCGCCTATGGCGGCGCCGATCTCCTCGCGCACGGCGTCGAACGTCGCGATCGAGCCGACGACGCGGTCGGCGGGGACGATCAGGTAGATCTCGATCACCTGCGAGCGGCCGACCTTGGCGACGTAGGTGCGGCAGCCGTCGAAGCCGTGCTTCGCCACCGCGGCCTCGGCCGCGGTGCGCACGCGGACGTCGAGCTCGGCGGGCGCCACCAGCAGGATTTCCTTTACCGCCGCGACCACGGTCGACGCCGGCACGGGGATCAGCAGCGCGGTCAGCACGGCCAGGATCGCCGGGTCGGCGTAGGGCGTCCAAGCCTGGTAAGGACCGCCCTCGAGCGCCCATGCGACAAGGAAGGCGAGGAGCAGCGCGGCGCTGATCAGGCAGCTCATGAGCCAGCTCTTCACGTCGAGCGCGAGCAGCGCCGAGCCGATCGTGCGGTTGGCGCGACGCACGTAAACCAGGAGCGCTAGGCAGATCGCGAGCGTCAGCGCGGCGTAGGCGAGCGCCCAGTCGAAGGCGAGCTCGTGACCGCCCGACAGCAGCGAGCCGACGGCGTTGAGGAAGGCGTAGACGCAGAGCAGGGTGAGCAGCCCGCCGTTGACGGCGAGAACCAGCGGCTCCACGTGCCAGAATCCCATCTGAAATCGCCGGCTGGCTTCGCCTGCGATCAGCCGCGACACCAGCAGCGCGAGCAACGTCATGGAGGCGTCGAGCCCTCCGAACACGCCGTCGAACAGGATCGAGGCGGACCCAGAGAGCACACCGAAGACGACGCCGATCAGCCCGATCGCGACGGTGGCCGCGATCGACCGCTTCAGAACGCTTTGCTCGGTGGCGCTTGGAGGCATGACATCGGTCTTGGGCAGGTAGAACGGCTTGTAAGACGGGCATGACGGCGTGGTCGGCCGAGGCCCTGATCATCTTCAGCGACACCCGGGACCGGGACAAACACCGCCGACGCGCGATCTCGCGAACGTGACGTTTGACGTCGCCTGCGCCATCTTGCCCGCCATGCAATGGACCGATGACGGCCTGATCCTGGGGCTTCGCCGCCACGGCGAGACCAGCGTGGTGCTGGAGCTCTTCACGCGCGCCCATGGCCGCCACCTTGGGCTCGTGCGGGGAGGGCGCTCGCGCCGCCTTCAAGCGACGCTGCAGCCGGGCAACAGCGTCTCCGTCACCTGGCGGGCGCGACTCGACGACCACCTCGGAGCGTTCGCGGTGGAGCCGCTCGCGGGGCGCGCGGGACGGCTGATGGCGCGGGCGGACGCGCTGCACGGCGTCGGCCATCTCGGCCAGCTGCTGCGGCTGCTGCCCGAGCGGGAGCGGCACGAGGCGCTCTACGAGATCGCGGAGATCATCGCCGAAAACCTTGATGACCCCGAGGTGGCGCCGGCGCTGATCGTGAAGCTGGAGGTCGCCTTGCTGGCAGAGCTCGGCTTCGGGCTCGACCTGTCCTCCTGCGCGGCGACGGGCGGCACCGAGGACCTGATCTACGTGTCGCCGAAGTCCGGCCGTGCGGTCGGCCGCGAGGCCGGCGGCCCTTACGCCGACAAGCTGTTTACGTTGCCGCCGTTCCTGCTCGGCTCCGGCCCCAACGCCTCGCCGACGCCCCAGGACGTGGCGGCCGGCTTCGCGATCACCGGCCACTTTCTCAACGCGCGGGTGTGGGAGCCGAGAGGCATCAAGCCGCCGGACTCGCGGGCGGCCTATCTCGCGCTGCTCGGTCGCGCCGCCTGAGACTTCCGGCGAGCGGAAGCAGCAGCGCGACGACCGCCGCGCCGAGAAGAACGCCGGCCTCCGGCGCGCCCATGGTCCACAGCGTCATGCCCTGAAACGCGCACCACCCCAACGGCGCGATCATGAGCACCGCCCGCCGGCCGGTGGGCAGCAGCGCGAGCAGGCCCAGCGTGGCGATCGCGGTCGGGTCGGGAAACAGCAGCAAGACCTCCGCCGCGGCCCACGGCCGGCCCATGGCCGGCGCCAAGAGGGGATAGGCGAGGGCGGCCACGAGCAGCGCAGAGGCTCCCAGACGCTGCGGCTTAGAAGTTGGGACAGCGGAGAGGGGGATCGCCGCAAGAAGGATCATCAGCGCGCCCTGGGCGACGAAGGCCGGAGCGGCGTAGTCCGCGGACCAGGCGATGGACGCGAGACGCCCCCAGAGGAAGAGCCATGCCGCCGCGATCCAGCCGGCTCCGAGCAGGGCGAGGCCGAGCCGCACCTCGCCCGGCCGTCCCCGAAGCGCGACGGCCAACAGCGCGACGCCGGCCGCCAGCGCCGCGATCTGCCAAGGCCACAGGCCGGCGCCGTAATGTTCGAGCAGCCGGTAGTAGGTGCGCGGCGCGAACAGCAGGAAGTCGGACGGCCGGTAGGTCCACCATTCCGACATCAGAGGGCGTCCGGCGAGCGAAGGCTTTGAATGGGAAGACGGTTCGCGTGCTTCGAGACGCCGGCCTGCGGCCGGCTCCTCAGCATGAGGAGATCTTTGCTTTGCAAACCCTCCTGCCTCGTCCGGAGCCTCGCGCGAGCAAGGCGTCCCGAAGCACGCTCGCCCTTCGTCGCTCCGCCCGTCAAAGCTTTGCGATCTCGGCCGCGATCTTCGCCCGCGTGGACTCGTCCGGAAGCGGGCCCGCGGCGGCGGCGAGGTTCTCGCGGACGTGGTCGACGCGCGTGGTGGCGGGGATCGCGCAAGTGACGGCTGGGTGCGAGACGATGAACTTGAGGATGAGCTGCGCCCAGGTCGTTCCGCCGAGAGGCTCCGCAAGGGCAGGGAGCGGCTGGCCCTCGAGGCGCCCCGTGAGGTCGCCCTGCTGGAACGGGCGGTTGACGATCACCGCAACCCCGCGCTCGCGGGCGAGCGGCAGCAGGCGCCGCTCCGCCTCGCGGTCGACCGGATTGTAGGTGAGCTGGACGAAGTCGAGCGGCTTCGCGGCCATGATCTTCTCGAGCTCGCCGTGGCGGCGGCCCTCCGAGGTGGTGACGCCCACGTAGCGCAGCTTCCCCGCGTCCTTCATCGCAAACAGCGTGTCGAGATGCGCCTCCCAGTTCAGGAGGTTGTGGACCTGAAGCAGGTCGAACCGCGGAACGCCCCAAAGCTTGCGGGTCGCCTCGATCTGCGCCGGACCGTCCGAGGAGGTCCAGACCTTCTCGGCCGAGAACAGCGGCTTCGGGTTTTCAAGGGCCTTCAGGCCGGCTCCGACCACCGCCTGCGCGGAGCCGTACATGGGCGAGGAGTCGATCATCCGCCCGCCGGCTTCGAAGAACGCGGCCATCACGGCGACGCAGTCCTTCCGGAGATCGGCGTCGTCACCGACGTTGAAGGTGATCCAGGTGCCGAGCCCGACCGCGGGGATCTTCTCTTCCGTGGAGGGGATCGTCTTCGCCAGCGGCGCCGGCGCCTGGGCGCGCGCGGCGCGGGGCAGGGCGGCTGCGGCCCCGCCGGCGAGAAGACCCGCGGCGACGGTTCGGCGGTCGAGTGTCGTCGGCATGTCGCCCTCCTCCGATGTGCTGGGATAGGTGGGGCCGCGCGGCGCGGCGGCGACGGGCGGCCGGACACGAAAGCGCGACGCCGGCGTGCGCCATCGGCGCTTATCCCCAAGCGCTTCTTGCTCCGAATCGGCGCTGCGGGTAGGTGAGAACGATGAGCGAACTTAAAGTGCCGCCGGGCGACGGCGTGCTTCCCATCGAGCTGCGCTCTGCGCTCGAGGAGCGCTACCTCGCCTACGCGCTCTCGACCATCACTCAACGCGCGCTGCCCGACGTCCGCGACGGGCTGAAGCCCGTGCACCGGCGCGTGCTCTGGGCGATGCGCGAGCTGAAGCTCGATCCCGGCGCGGCGTTCAAGAAATGCGCCCGCGTGGTCGGCGACACGATTGGCAAGTATCACCCGCACGGCGACCAGTCGGTCTACGACGCGCTGGTGCGGCTCGCGCAGGACTTCGCCCAGCGCTGGCCTCTGGTTGAGGGGCAGGGCAACTTCGGCAACATCGACGGCGATAACGCCGCGGCGATGCGCTACACCGAGGCGCGGCTGACCGAGGTCGCCCGCCTGCTGCTGGACGGGCTCGACGAGGACGCGGTCGACTACCGCGCGACCTACGACGGCACCGAGAAGGAGCCGATCGTCCTCCCCGGCGCCTTCCCCAATCTGCTCGCCAACGGCAGCCAGGGCATCGCGGTCGGCATGGCGACTTCGATCCCGCCGCACAACGTGGCCGAGCTGGTCGAGGCCTCGCGCGCGCTGCTCGCCAATCCCGACGCCACCACCGACGACCTGCTGGTCCATGTGAAGGGGCCGGACTTCCCCACCGGCGGCGTGATCATCGACGGCCCCGGGGGGATCGCCGAGGCCTACCGCACCGGCCGCGGCGGCTTCCGCACGCGGGCGCGCTGGGCGGTCGAGGACCTCGGCCGCGGGACCTGGGTCGCTGTCGTGACCGAGATCCCGTGGCTCGTGCCGAAGAGCCGGCTGGTGGAGCGCATCGCGGAGCTGATCAACGACCGCAAGCTGCCGCTGGTCGTCGACGTCCGCGACGAGTCGACCGAGGACGTCCGGCTGGTGCTGGAGCCGCGGGTCCGCACCGTCGATCCGATCGTGATGATGGAATCGGTGTTCCGCCTGACGGAGCTCGAAAGCCGCATCCCGATCAACATGAACGTGCTGGTGCGCGGCCAGACGCCGATGGTGCTCGGCCTCAAGGACGTGCTCAAGCACTGGCTCGACCACCGCCGCGAGGTGATCCAGCGCCGGGCGCAGCACCGGCTCGACGCCATTGTCCGGCGCCTCGAGATCCTCGAAGGCCTGCTGATCGCCTTCCTCAACATCGACGAGGTGATCCGCATCGTCCGTCAGGCGGACGACCCGAAGGCCGAGCTGATCGCGGCGTTCACGCTGACCGACACGCAGGCCGAGGCCATCCTCAACATGCGACTCCGGTCGCTGGCGAAGCTCGAAGAGATCGAGATCCGCCGCGAGCACGACAAGCTGACGAAGGAGGGCGACGACCTGCGCTCACTGCTGGGCTCCGAGGCCAAGCAGTGGAAGCGGGTGGGCAAGGAGCTCGACGGGCTCGCGAAGAGCTTCGGGCCGGACACCCCGCTCGGCAAGCGCCGCACCACCTTCGAGGCGCCGCCCTCGGCGACCGCAGCCGACGTCGCCGACGCCTTCGTGGAGCGCGAGCCGGTGACCGTCGTGGTCTCGCAGAAGGGCTGGATCCGGGCGCTCAAGGGCCACGTCGCCGACGTGTCCGGCCTCACCTTCAAGGCCGACGACGCGCTCAAGCTGTCGTTCCACACCGAAACCACCGCGAAGCTTCTGGTGGTGACCTCGAACGGCAAGGCCTTCACGCTCGACGCCGCGAAGCTTCCCGGCGGGCGCGGCGCTGGCGAGCCGGTTCGGCTGATGGTCGACATCGACGAGGGCTCCGACGTCATCGACGTCTTCGCAGCGCGCGCCGGGGCGAAGCGGCTGGTTGCGACCAGCGACGCCCGCGGCTTCCTGGTCTCGGACGACCAGCTGCTGTCCTCGACCCGCAAGGGCCGGCAGGTCGTCAATCTCGACGGGACCGCGCGCGTCGTGCGGTTTGCGCCCGCCGACGGCGACACGGTCGCTGTGGTCGGCCAGAACCGGAAGCTGCTGCTGTTCCCGCTCGCGCAGGTCGCCGAGATGGCGCGCGGCCGCGGCGTCCGGCTGCAACGCTACAAGGACGGCGGCCTCTCGGACGTGAAGGTCTTCGCGCTCGCCGAGGGCTTTTCCTTCGTCACCAACGGCGGCAAGACCTGGTCGCTGAAGGGCGAGGAGCTGCGCGACTGGCTGGGCCACCGCGCGGAGAGCGGACGTCTCCCGCCCCGCGGCTTCCCGGCGTCGAACACCTTCAGCGGCTAGAACGCCGTAAAACGCGACCGTCGCCCTCCGGCTAAACCGGAGGAGCCACCGCCGACGTCGGCTTCGCGTCTGAAATGGATGGTCCGGTGAAGCCGGACCATGACGGCGGAGGGTGAGACAGCGCTGGAACAAACCGCGCCGTCGTTCCGGCTGCAACGAAGCGGAAATGCCGGAACCCATACTCGCGGCGATCGGGGGTCCGCGCTCATGCCGCCGACGGCGCGATCATTGGGCTCCGGGACTTCGCCCGGAGCGACGGCGTGATTCCGAACGACCCCGAGACTCAGTTCGGCTGGCTGAGCGGGCGGCGCTCGATAGGGGCGCCGCGGTTCAGCGGGTCGTCGAGGATGATCACGTCGTTCGAGTTCGAGCGCGGCGTCACGGCGGGCGCGTCCTGGGGCGCAGGGTCGGCCGGGGCGCGCAGCTGCTCCTGGCGGCTCGGCCGCGCTTGGGCGGTCGGGGCGCTCGGCGCCGGCGGCTTGGGCTGGCCCGCGCCCTGCGGCCGCGACAGCTCGAGCGCCTTCTGCTCGTCGACGACGATGTCGCCCTTCTTCACGGTCTTGTCCTCGACACCCGCGAGCGCCTCGGCCCAGCTCATGCCTTCTGGGCGGCACGAGCAGCCCGCGACGAACTCCTTGCGGTAGCGGAAGGCGTTCTGGAGCTTGGCGTAGGCCTCGCCGTCGACGCTCGACGCCTGCTCCATCGCCCCCCCGGGATTCGGATAGGAGTAGAGCTTGGCTTCGGCGCCGGGGCAGGTGGCGCGGCAGATCGCGTCGTCGCGCTCGAAGGCGTTGCGTGTGGTCTGGAACGAGATCGGGAAGAAGAAGCCGTCGCAGGTGCGCACGCACACTGTGCGGTAGGTCGAGACCCGCGGCGTGGACTGCGGATCCATCTCGGGCTCGACCACAGTCTCCTCGCGCGGGCCGTCCGAGCCGCCGCCGCCGAACAGCATGGAGAAGAAGCCCTGCCGCTGCTGCGGCTCACGCTCGATCTTGCGCTCGACGAGGCGGTACTGCGGACCGCACTGGTTGCGGGCGAGGGCGAACAGCAGGTCGCGCCGGCGGGGGTCCACGCCGCCGCCCTGCTGAGCCTGGGCGAGCTGGGCCTCGAGCTTGTCGAGGTTGGTCTCCATCTGCCCCATGCGCCGCTCGATGTCGGAGCATTCGGCCGGCGGCGAGGAGAACAGGAAGCCGCGGCCGCAGCCGAGGCCGCGCGCGTAGGCCTTGGTGCGGTCGAGTTCGTAGCGTTGGCGGTTGAAGTCGCGCTCGATGGCGCGGGGGTCCGGCCGGCGGGCGCCGCCGCGGTCGACGGCCGCAAGCTGCGCCTCGAGGCGCAGGCACTGGTCGGAGCCCTGCTGGGCCCGGGCGTCTCCGATCGCCGCCGCCAGCGTCAAAGCGACAGCCGCGAGCGTGACGAAACTGGACCTCATGCGCATCCTTTCAGGCGACTCGAAGGGATTGGCGCCGAGAGCGTCGACCCCGGACGTACATACCCCGTCGCAACGGCTCCGCACAGAGGCGGCGGAATGAGACCGAAGTGAGGAGGGCGCTCGGCGGCAGGGGCGCGCTTGGACGCTGGCTCGACCGGCCGCCGTCTTGCCTTCTTCGGGGGTTTGCGCCTATAAGCCGCGCCATCCCACACGCGGGCTTCAGCGGCGATAACCAAGCCGCACCGGCGCCGGGCTCGACGATCGGGCTCCGGCGATCGCCCGCGGAGGCAACCGGAAAGACGGATTCAAGACGATGGCTGCTCCTGACTTCACCATGCGCCAGCTGCTCGAGGCGGGCGTGCACTTCGGCCACCAGGCTCACCGCTGGAACCCGAAGATGGCGCCCTACATCTTCGGCGCGCGCAACAACATCCACATCATCGACCTCGCGCAGACCGTGCCGCTGCTGCACCGCGCGCTGCAGGCCGTGTCCGACGTCGTCGCCGGCGGCGGCCGCGTCCTCATCGTCGGCACCAAGCGCCAGGCGGCCGAGGTCGTCGCGGATTCGGCCCGTCGTTCGGCGCAGTACTTCGTGAACGCCCGCTGGCTGGGCGGCATGCTGACGAACTGGAAGACCATCTCCGGCTCGATCCAGCGCCTGCGCAAGCTCGAAGAGATGCTCTCCGGCGAGGCCCATGGCTTCACCAAGAAGGAGCGCCTGACGCTGTCGCGCGAGCGCGACAAGCTCGAGAAGACCCTGGGCGGCATCAAGGACATGGGCGGCCTGCCCAACCTGATCTTCGTGATCGACACCAACAAGGAGCAGATCGCGGTGCAGGAGGCTCGTCGCCTCGGCATTCCGGTCGCGGCCATCCTCGACACCAACTCGGACCCCGAGGGAATCACCTATCCGATCCCGGGCAACGACGACGCCGGGCGCGCGCTGGCGCTCTATGGCGACCTGATCGCCCGCGCCGCGCTTGACGGCATCAGCCGCGGCCAGGGCGATCTCGGCATCGACCTCGGCGCCCAGGAAGAGCCCCTCGTGGAGGATCTGCCGGCGGAGGTGGTCTCCGTGGTCGCGGTCGAAGAGATCGAAGCGCCCGTTGAGGCGTTCGAGCTGCTCGCCGCCCCGCGCGGCGCGCCCGACGATCTCGCGAAGCTCTCCGGCGTCGGCCCGCAGCTCGAGCAGAAGCTGAACGAGTACGGCGTCTATCACTACTGGCAGATCGCCGCGATGACCCCGACCGACGTGGCCAAGGCCGATTCCGACCTGAAGCTTAACGGTCGCTTCGACCGCGAGGGCTGGGTCGCGCAGGCCCGCGAGCTGCTCGCCGGCCTCGCCGCGTAACGCTCAAGCTTCAGAACGCCCGCGGGTCCTCGTGATCTCGCGGGCCTCGCCTGACCTTAATCTTCGCCGCCCTTCACAGGGCGGCGCACGTTTCAGAGGATGACATGGCCAACATCACCGCAGCCATGGTGAAGGAGCTTCGCGAGAAGACCGGCGCCGGCATGATGGACTGCAAGAACGCGCTCTCCGAGGTCGAAGGCGACATCGAGGCTGCGTTCGACTGGCTGCGCAAGAAGGGCCTCGCCAAGGCCGCGAAGAAGGCCGGCCGCGTCGCGGCCGAGGGTCTCGTCGCGCTCGCCGTCGACGGCGCCAAGGGGGTCGCGGTCGAGGTGAACGCCGAGACCGACTTCGTCGCGCGCAACGTCGAGTTCCAGGAGATGGTCTCGACCATCGCGACCGTGGCCCTGACCGCCGGCGCCGACGTTCCCACGATCGAGGCCGCGGGCTATCCCGGCGGCGGCTCGGTGGCGGACAAGATCCAGTCGACCATCGCCCGGATCGGAGAGAACATGACCCTCCGCCGCGCGGCCGAGCTGTCGGTCTCGAAGGGCGTGATCGGCGGCTACGTCCACGGCCAGGTCGCGCCGAACCTCGGCAAGATCGCCGTGCTCGTCGCGCTGGAGTCCGAAGGCAAAGCCGACGTTCTGGCGGCGCTTGGCCGCCAGGTCGCGATGCATGTCGCGGCGACGAACCCGCAGGGCCTTGACGCGGCGTCGATCGATCCCGCGATCGTCGAGCGCGAGAAGGCGGTGCTGGCCGACAAGGCGCGCGAAGGCGGCAAGCCCGAGAACGTCATCGAGAAGATCGTCGAGAGCGGCATCAAGACCTTCTACAAGGAGGCCACTCTCCTCGAGCAGCCCTTCGTGCACGACGGCTCCAAGACCGTCGCGCAGGCCGTGAAGGCGGCCGAGGCCGAGGCCGGCGCTCCCATCAAGCTGACCGGCTTCGTCCGGCTGGCGCTCGGCGAGGGCGTCGAGAAGGAAGAGAACGACTTCGCGGCCGAGGTCGCAGCCGCGGCCGGCACGCGCTGACGCCCGCGCGATGACGGGACGGCCGGAGCCGATCTACAAGCGGGTGCTCGTCAAGGTCTCGGGAGAGGCCTTGATGGGTCCCGACGCCTTCGGCCTGCACCAGCCGACCGTCGACCGCATCGCCGCCGACATCGCCGCGACCCACTCCCTTGGAGTGGAGGTCGCGGTGGTCGTCGGCGGGGGCAACATCTTCCGCGGCGTGCAGGTCTCGTCCCAGGGCGTCGACCGCGCGACCGGCGACTACATGGGCATGCTCGCGACCGTGATGAACGGCCTCGCGCTGTCGGCCGCGATCACTCGTCAGGGGACCCAGGCTAGGGTGCTCTCGGCGCTCGACATGCCGGCGGTGTGCGAGACCTACACGCGGCCGCGCGCGCTCGCCCATCTTGACCGCGGCCGGGTGGTGGTGTTCGCCGCCGGGACCGGCAATCCCTTCTTCACGACCGACACCGCGGCGGCGCTCCGCGCAGTCGAGACCGGCTGCGAGGCGCTGCTGAAGGCCACGCAGGTCGACGGCATCTACAGCGCCGATCCGAAGAAGGATCCGACGGCGACCCGGTTCGACCGCCTGACCCATGACGACGTCCTGCACCGGGACCTCAAGGTCATGGACGCCGCGGCCTTCGCGCTTGCGCGCGAGAACGCGCTTCCGGTAATCGTCTTCTCCATTCACGAGCCCGGGTCGATCTCGGCGGTCGTGCGCGGCGAAGGACGCGCCACCACCGTGGCGAGCTGAGAGGCGGACGAACCGCCCGAACCTCAAGGACCTTCATCCCATGGCCGGATCCTTCGACCTCGACGACATCAAGCGCCGCATGCAGGGCGCCGTGGCCTCGCTCAAGAGCGACCTCGCGGGCCTGCGCACCGGCCGCGCCTCCTCCAGCCTCCTCGATCCGGTCGTGGTCGTCGCCTACGGCGCCGAGATGCCGCTGAACCAGGTCGCGACCGTGAGCGTGCCCGAGCCGCGCATGCTGAACGTGCAGGTGTGGGACCGCTCCATGACCGGCGCGGTCGAGAAGGCGATCCGGGAGGCCAACCTCGGCCTCAACCCGATCGGCGAAGGCCAGCTCCTTCGCATTCCGCTGCCGGAGCTCAACGCCGAGCGCCGCAAGGAGCTCGTGAAGGTCGCGCACAAGTACGCCGAAGCCTCCCGCGTCGCCGTGCGCCACGTGCGCCGCGACGGTCTGGACACGCTGAAGAAGGCGGAGAAGGACGGCGACATCAGCGAGGACGATCAGGTCCGCCTGGCCGATCAGGTCCAGAAGGCGACCGACGCGGCCATCGTCGAGGTGGACCAGGCGGTGGCTGCGAAGGAAAAGGACATCATGCAGGTCTGACGTCGCGCGCCGCGAGAGCGCGTCGTCGTTTATCCTCGAACGATCCGGGCGCCGAGCGCGATCATGTCGACCGATTTGCCCAGATGGACCGAAGCGGCCGCAGCCGATGAGAGCGCCGGCGCCCCACGCCACGTCGCGATCATCATGGACGGCAACGGCCGCTGGGCCGCCGCCCGCGGTCTGCCCCGGGCCGAAGGGCACCGCCGCGGCGTCGAGGCGCTCCGCAAGGCGGTGCGTTCCGCCGGCGAACTCGGCGTCCGCTACCTCACGCTCTACAGCTTCTCCTCGGAAAACTGGTCGCGCCCGGAGGACGAGGTCTCGGACCTCATGAACCTGCTCCGCCTCTTCGTGCGCCGTGACCTCTCCGAGCTTCACCGCTCCAACGTCCGCGTGCGGGTCATCGGTGAGCGGACAGGCCTCGCGCCGGACATCGCCGGCCTGCTCGACGAGGCGGAAGGTCTCACCCGGACGAATGACGGGCTGACGCTCGTCGTGGCCTTCAACTATGGCGGTCGGCAGGAGATCGTCGCCGCCGTGCGTCGGATCGCCGAGGCCGCGCGCATGGGCGCGCTCGACCCGAAGGCGATCGACCTGCAGACGATCGCCGCGAATCTCCACACCGCGGACATTCCGGATCCCGACCTCGTCATCCGCACCAGCGGCGAGCAGCGGATCTCAAACTTCCTGCTCTGGCAGTCGGCCTACGCGGAATACGTCTTCCTACCGCAGCACTGGCCCGATTTTGACCGGGCGGCGTTCGACGCCGCGATCGCGAGCTTCCGGTCGCGCGAGCGCCGCTACGGCGGCCGCGCCGCGCGGGTGGACGCGTGAACGTCGCGGTCGCGCCGGGCCCGCGGCGCACGTCGGAACTCGCGCTCAGGATTGTCTCCGGCGCCGTCATGGCGGCCGCGGCGCTGGCCGTCGCCTGGCTCGGCGGCCCGCTTTTCGGACTGTTCTGGACGCTGGTCGGCGTCGCGGTCGGCGTCGAATGGGCCTGGCTCGCCACGCCCGAGCCGAAGGCCCGCCGCAACGCGGCGGCGATCGTCGCGGTGACGCTCGGCGCCGCGGGCGCGCTGTTCAGCGTCGGCAGCCTGTTGCTGTTCGATTATGGCCTCACCCTGCCGCTGATCGCCCTCGGCGGGCTCGCCGCGGCCTTTGCGGCGCGGCCGGCCTATCTGGCGGGAGCCGCCGCGCCCTATGGAGCCGCGACCTTCCTCGGCGTCATCCTGCTCCGTCAGGATCCCTCCGACGGCCTGCTCGCCACGCTCTGGCTGTTCGCGGCGGTCTGGGGGGCGGACATCGGCGCCTATGCGACCGGGCGCACGCTCGGTGGGCCGAAGCTCGCGCCGGCGCTGTCGCCGAAGAAGACATGGTCCGGCGCGATCGGCGGCGCGGTGATCGGGACCGGCGCAAGCCTCCTGGTCGCCCGCCTCGGCGGGGTCGAGGCGCTCGGTCCGCTGGTTGTGCTCGGCTTCCTCGCGACGGTGGCGACCGTGGTCGGCGACCTGTTCGAGTCGGCGATGAAGCGGCGCTTCGGCGCGAAGGATTCCGGGCGGATCATCCCCGGCCACGGCGGGCTGATGGACCGAATGGACGGCTTCCTCGTCGCGGCTACGCTTGCCGCCCTCGTGGGTCTTGCCCGCGGCGGCTTCGACGGCGCGGCGCAGGGGCTGCTCCGATGGTGAGCGGCGTATGACCGGCGCGCCCCGGCGCAGGGTGACGGTGCTCGGCGCCACCGGGTCGGTCGGGCTGGCGACGGTGGATTTGCTCGAACGCCATGCGACGCTGTTCGCGGTCGAGGCCGTGGTGGCGAACAGCGATGCGGCCGGGCTCGCGGCGGTTGCCCGCAGGCTCAACGCGCGGCGCGCCGTCGTCGCGGACGCGTCCGCCGGCCCGGCGCTCGCTGCAGCCCTCGAGGGCTCGGGCGTCGCCACGTCGGCCGGGGCGGAAGCCGCCGTGGAGGCGGCGGCGTCGCCCGTCGACTGGACCATGGCGGCGATCTCCGGAGCCGCCGGCCTCGCCCCCACCATCGCCGCCGTGCGGCAGGGCGGCGCGGTCGCGCTCGCCACCAAGGAATGTCTCGTCTGCGCCGGCGCGGCCTTCATGCGCGAAGTCGCCGCCGCCGGAGCGACGCTGCTGCCGGTCGACAGCGAGCACAACGCCCTCCTGCAGGCGCTTGGCGGCCAGGGCGTCGAGGACGTCGAGCGTATGACGCTGACGGCCTCGGGCGGTCCGTTCCGTTCATGGGATGCGCAGCGTATCGCTCGCGCGCGCCCCGAGGACGCGTTGCGCCACCCCACCTGGTCCATGGGCGCGAAGATCACGATCGATTCCGCGACCCTGATGAACAAGGGCCTGGAGCTGATCGAAGCCCACCACCTGTTCGCGATCGACGCCGAACGCCTCGACGTGGTCGTGCATCCGCAATCGGTGATCCATGGCCTCGTCACCTTCCGCGACGGCGCGGTGACCGCGGGCCTCGCGGCGCCCGACATGCGGGTCCCGATCGCGCATGCTCTGGGACATCCGCAGCGTCTGACCACGCCGGCCGCTCGGCTTGACCTCGCCCGCATTGGGAGCCTCACCTTCGAGGCGCCAGATCTGGGTCGGTTCCCCGCGCTCCGCCTGGCACGCGAGGCGCTGGCCGCCGGAGGCGCCGCGGCGACCGTGCTCAACGCCGCGAATGAAGTGGCGGTGGCGGCTTTTCTAGCACGCGAGATCGGCTTCGCGGACATCCCTCGACTCGTCGAGGAGGCGCTCGAATCCGCCGACCGACAGGGGCTGACCGCGGCGCCCGAGACCGTCGCGGCGGCGATCGACCTCGACGTCGAGGTTCGCGGCCTCGTGTCGGGGCGCTTGCCAGACGCCCGCCTTCGGGCGCACTAAAGGGGCAGGGGCGCGCGCGGTCACGGCGCGGGTCGGGGATCTAGGGGATCCGATGACGTTTCTGAACGAGATGCTCGGCGCGGGCTTGGCCACGCTCGGCTACATCATTCCCTTCCTGTTCGTGCTGACGCTCGTCATCTTTTTTCACGAGCTCGGCCACTTCCTGGTGGCGCGCTGGACGGGCGTGAAAGTGCTCGCCTTCTCGCTCGGATTCGGCCCCGAGATCGTAGGCTTCAACGACCGGCGCGGCACACGCTGGCGCCTCGCGGCGATCCCGCTCGGCGGTTATGTCCGCTTCGCAGGCGACGAGAACGCCGCAAGCGCACCCGACGTCGACGCACTTGAACGCATGACGCCCGAGGAGCGCCGCGGAAGCTTCTTCTTCGCGCCCTTGCCCGCCCGCGCCGCCATCGTGGCCGCTGGTCCGCTCGCGAACTTCCTGCTGGCGATCGTCATCTTCGCCGCCGTGTTCATGACGGTCGGCCGCCCAGCGACCGACGCCCTGGTCGATCAGGTGGAGCCCGGGAGCGCGGCCGCCGAGGCCGGCGTCGTCGCGGGGGACCTCGTGACCGCGATCAACGGGCAGAAGATCCGCTCGTTCAGCGACATGCAGCGGATCGTGAGCGTTAACGCCGAACGTCCGCTCAAGCTGACGATCGAACGTGGGGCGAGTGAGCTCTCTCTGATAGCCACGCCGCGCCAGCGCGAGTTGACCGACAATTTCGGCAACAAGCAGCGCGTCGGCGTTCTCGGCGTCACCCGCTCCACCACGGCCGCTAACGTCCGCTATGAGACCTTCGGTCCGATCGAGGCGGTGGTCGAGGGCGCGAAGGAAACCTGGTTCGTCGTCGAGCATACGGGCCGTTATCTTGGCCGGATGGTTATCGGCCGGGAATCGACGGACCAGATCGGCGGCCCGATCCGGATCGCCAAGACTTCAGGCGACGTCGCGACGCTTGGTTTCGTCGCGCTGATCAATCTCGCCGCGATCCTCTCGGTGTCGATCGGGCTGCTGAACCTCCTCCCCATCCCGATGCTCGACGGCGGCCACCTGCTGTTTTACGCCGTCGAAGCGCTGCGCGGGCGGCCGCTCGGCGCGCGCGCGCAGGAGATGGGAATGCGCGTCGGCCTCGCCTTCGTGCTGATGCTGATGATCTTCGCGACGTGGAACGACATCGTTCATCTTTCGTCACTAGGCTGAATTCCAATTGGGCGTGTCTGTGCCGCAACGGCGCCTGTGAAACGTCGAACCTGTGTCGAGTAGCGAGTTTGCACGTGCGTAAAAGTTCGATAGAAGCGATCGGCGTCGCACCCGGGAATCCTTTGGGCTTTCAGGGCTGCGAACGTCCGTTCAACGGCACGAGGGCCCGTCACCCCATGAAGCGTATGGTTCGAGTAGTCGGGCGCCTTGCAGTCGCATCCTCGGTCGCCGTCGGCGCCGTGGCCGCCGGCACGGGCTTCTGGATGGCCAGCGTCACCGAAGCGCAGGCGCAGCGCGCCAGCAGCATCACGGTCCGCGGCAACCAGCGCGTCGACGCCGAAACGGTGCGCTCCTACTTCACCGGCGGCCCGCTCGATCAGGCGAAGATCGACGAGGGCATCCGTGGCCTTTACGCGAGCGGTCTGTTCTCGGACGTTCGCGTCACCCGGTCAGGCGGCGGAATCGTCGTCAGCGTGAACGAGAACCAGGTCATCAACCGCGTCGCCTTCGAAGGCAATTCGAAGGTCAAGGACGCGGTGCTCACCGCCGAAATCCAGTCGAAGGCGCGCGGACCGTTCAACCCGGCGCTGGTCCAGGCCGACACGCAGCGCATCACCGAGATCTATCGTCGCTCCGGCCGCTACGAGGCGACCGTCGAAGCGAAGACGATCGCCCAGCCGAACGGCCGCGTCGACCTCGTGTTCGAGATCAACGAGGGCGGCAAGACCTCGATCTCCTCGATCGAGTTCGAAGGCAATACGGCCTATTCCGACGGCACGCTGCGCGACCAGATGACGACCACCGAGTCGAACTGGCTGAGCTGGATCAAGACCTCGGACGTCTACGACCCCGACCGGATCAACGCCGACCTCGAGCTCATCCGCCGGTTCTACCTGAACCATGGCTATGCCGACTTCCGCGTGGTCTCGGCGCGCGCCGATCTCGACAAGACGAAGAACGCCTTCGTCATCAACATCGTCGTCGAGGAAGGCCAGCCCTATCGTTTCGGCACCGTCAACGTCGAATCGAGCGTCGCCGAAGTCGACGCCTCGACCCTGCGCGGTAAGGTGGTGTCGTCCGAAGGGTCGACCTACAGCTCGCAGGACGTGGACAAGTCCGTCGAAGCCGTGTCGCTCGATCTGGCTAGCCGCGGCTACGCCTTCGCGCAGGTTCGCCCGCGCGCTGACCGCAATCTCGAGACCCGCACCATCAACCTCACCTACGTGGTGGAGGAGGGCGCGCGCGTCTACGTCGAGCGCATCAACGTGCGCGGCAACACCCGGACGCGCGACTACGTCGTGCGTCGTGAGTTCGACATCGGCGAGGGCGACGCCTACAACCAGATCTTCATCGACCGCGCGGAGCGGCGCCTGAAGGCGCTCGGCTTCTTCAAGACCGTGCGCATGTCGACCGAGCCCGGCTCGGCGCCCGACCGTGTCATCGTGAACGTCGACGTCGAGGATCAGCCGACCGGCGAGTTCTCGGTCGCCGGCGGCTACTCGACCTCGGACGGCGTCATCGGCGAAGTCGCGCTCGGCGAGCGCAACTTCCTCGGCCGCGGCCAGTACGCCCGCATCGCGGCGCAGCTCGGTCAGAACGTGCAGGGCTTCGACTTCTCGTTCACGGAGCCGTATTTCCTCGGCCAGCGCATCTCGGCCGGCATCGACCTCTACGCCAAGGAGCGGGACGAGACGGATTACTCGTCGTACAAGATTGACACCTACGGCGGCGGCCTCCGCTTCGGCTTCGCGATCACCGACGAGTTCTCGGTGGGCACGCGGTACCAGCTTTACCAGCAGGACCTGACGGTGCCGAACCGTTACAAGCGGCTCGACGACGATCGCGCATCTGTGGCCCTGCTCGAAGCAGAGGGAAAAACCTGGACGTCGCTTGCCGGGCTCTCGTTGATCTACAACACGCTCGATGTGCCGCGCGATCCGACGCAGGGCCTCTATCTCGAGTTGAAGGGTGACGTGGCTGGACTTGGCGGCGACGCAAAGTTTGTGCGAGGCACGTTCGACGGTCGCTACTATCATCCGATTTGGAATGAGAACTTCATCGGGATGCTGCGCGGCCAAGCGGGCCACATCGTTGCTTTCGGCAAAGATGACCTTCGCGTGCTTGATCACTTCTCCGGCGGACCTGATCTGGTGCGCGGCTTCGAGCCGCAGGGCTTTGGCCCGCGCGACGTCGGTACCAGCGTTCTTACAAGAGGCAGCCCCAACGACGACCCGCTCGGCGGCACGACTTACTTCGGCGGATCGGCCGAAGTTCAGTTTCCGATTTTCGGACTACCCAAAGAGATCGGCCTGAAGGGCGCGGTCTTTGCGGATGCCGGCACGGTGTTCGATTACAAGGGCATCAAGAGCTATGATCTTCGGGGCACGGACATAACCGTGAACGACAAGGACAGCACGAAGATCCGGTCGTCGGTCGGCGCTTCGCTCCTGTGGACCTCGCCGCTCGGACCGATCCGCTTCGACTTCGCGCACGTGCTGAGCAAAGAAAAGTACGACGAGACCCAGTTCTTCCGGTTCTCGGGTGGCACGCGCTTCTAAGCCTTCCGAAGGCGCTCGAAATCCCGTAAACGGGCGGCGGACTCATTCGCCGCCCGTTTTCGCGTCTTGATGCAGGCCTCATGATCGAACCGCGCTTCTTTCCCTCGCCCGAGCCGCTCGGCCTCGATCGCCTGCTGGCAATCACGGGAGCGACCGTCGCGGCGGGGGCGGGCGAGGGGATCGGCATCACAGGCGTGGGGCCGATCGACGCCGCCGGGCCGCACGACCTGACCTTCCTCGACAATCCGGCCTATGCGGCCTCTCTCGCCGCCAGCCGCGCCGGCGCCTGTCTGCTGGCGCCGAAGTTTCGCGATCGCGCGCCGGCGAAGGCCCTCGTGCTGGTGTCGCCGGAACCCTACCGCGCCTTCGCCCGCGTCGCCGCGGCGCTCTACCCCCAGGCGGCGCGGCCGCAGCCGATCTTCGGGCAGGGCGTCGCGCCCGGCGCGGTGGTGCATCCGGACGCGCGGCTGGAGAGCGATGTTACGATCGACCCCGGCGCGGTCGTTGGCCCACGAGCGGAGATCGGCCGCGGCGCGATCATCTGCGCCAACGCGGTGATCGGCCCGGAGGTGCGGATAGGGCGGGACAGCACCGTCGGGCCAGGCGCCACGATCGTGCATGCGCTCGTCGGCGACCGTGTGATCATTCACCAGGGCGCGCGCATCGGGCAGGACGGCTTCGGCTTCGCCATGGGCCCCGGCGGCCACCTGAAGGTGCCGCAGATCGGCCGTGTGGTGATTCAGGACGACGTCGAGATCGGCGCCAACACCACGATCGACCGGGGCGCGAACCGCGACACGGTGATTGGCGAAGGCAGCAAGATCGACAACCTCGTCCAGATCGCCCACAACGTGGTGATTGGGCGGCACTGCGTGATCGTTTCGCAGGTCGGGATCTCGGGCAGCGTCACGCTGGAGGACTTCGTCGTGCTCGGCGGCCATGTCGGCGTAGTCGGCCACGTCCGCATCGGTATGGGCGCCCAGATCGCAGGTTCGAGCAACGTGCGGGAAGACGTGCCCCCCGGGGCCCGGTGGGGCGGGACGCCTGCCAAGCCGGTCCGTGACTGGTTTCGTGAGATGACCACTTTGAAGCGCATTGCGTCGGAGGGCCGGACGCGCCCCGCCAGCGACGCATCCGAAGGTTCCAAGCAATGACCGACGCAGAGACCCCCGCCGCCGGCGCGCCCACGACCTTGGGCGCCGCCGACATCCAGACGATCCTGTCCTACCTCCCGCACCGCTACCCCTTCCTGCTGGTGGACAAGATCGTCGACATCGACGGCGACCGCTCCGGCGTCGGCATCAAGAACGTGACGTTCAACGAGCCGCACTTCCAGGGCCATTTCCCCGGCGCGCCGGTGATGCCGGGGGTGCTCTTGATCGAGGGCATGGCACAGACGGCGGGCGCCATGTGCGTCTCGTCCAAGACTGCGCCGTCCTCGCCGCGCATCGTCTACTTCATGACGATCGACAAGGCGAAGTTTCGCCGGCCGGTCGTTCCGGGCGACGTGGTCAAGTACCACATGACCCAGATCAAGAAGCGCGCGAACATGTGGTGGTTCCGCGGAGAGGCGAAGGTCGACGGCGTGTTGGTCTGCGAGGCCGAAGTCTCGGCCATGCTCGTCGACAAGTGACCGTTCCTCCCCGCAAGGAGACCTGATGCCCGACATTCACCCGACCGCCTTCGTCGCTGAGGGCGCGCGCCTGGCCGACGACGTCGTTGTCGGCGCGTTCTGCGCGATCGGACCCGACGTGGAGATCGGCGCGGGATCCGTGCTCCGGTCCCACGTCGCGGTCGACGGACGCACGGTGATCGGGGAGGGGGCGCAGATCTTCCCCTTCGCTTCGGTCGGCCACCAGCCGCAGGACCTCAAGTACCGCGGCGAGCCCAGCCGGCTGGTCATCGGCCGCAACGCGCTGATCCGCGAGAACGTCACGATCAATCCCGGCACCGAAGGCGGCGCGATGGTGACGGAGATCGGCGACGACTGCGCGCTGCTCGCCGGGGCCCACGTGGCGCACGACTGCCGCATCGGGAACAACGTCATCCTCGTGAACAACGTAATGGTGGCGGGCCACGTCACGATCGGCGATTTCGCGATCCTGGGCGGCGGATCGGCGGCGCACCAATACGTGCGGATCGGCGCGCACGCCTTCCTCGGCGGTCTCGCCGGCCTCGAGAACGATCTGATCCCGTTCGGCATGGCGATCGGCAACCGCGCCCATCTCGCGGGCCTGAACCTCGTCGGGCTCAAGCGCCGAGGTTTCGAGCGCGACGGCATCCACGCGTTGCGCCGCGCCTACAAGGATCTGTTCGCGGAAGGCGGAGTGCTGAAGGCCCGCGCGGCGGAAATCGCGGCGGCCTATCCGGACGATGAATTGGTGCAGGAGGTCACGGCCTTCATAGCGGCTGGCGGAGACCGCGCGATCTGCACACCGCGGTCCGGCGAGGCGCGCGCGGCGTGAGCGCCGTCGGGCTGATCTGCGGCTCCGGATCGCTTCCGATCGATGCGGCCGACCTCATCCAGCGCGCGGGTCGCCCCGTGTTCCTCGCGGCGCTGAAGGGCTCGGCCGCGGCGGAGGTCGAGCGTTTCCCGCACGTCTGGATCCGCATGGGCGAGATCGGCAAGCTGTTCCGCTCGCTCGAAGGCGCCGGCGTGCGCGAGGTGGCGCTCGTGGGCGCCGTCCAGCGCCCGGCGCTGAAGGACCTTCGGATCGACATGGGCGGGCTCGGCAGCCTGCCGGAAATCACGCGCCTGCTCGCCGGAGGAGACGACCATCTGCTGCGCGGCGTCATCAAGTTCGTCGAGGACCGCGGCTTTGTCGTCCGCGGCGTGCACGAAGTCGCCCCGGAACTCGCCGCGCCGCTTGGCCTCGTCGGCCGGCGCCAGCCGAACGCCGCCGACGTAGCGGACATCGCGCTCGCAGTCGGCGCGCTGCGGGCGCTCGGGCCCTTCGACGTCGGCCAGGGGGTCGTCGCCATCGGTCGGCGCGTCGTGGCCGTGGAGGCGGCGGAGGGCACCGACAGCATGCTCGGCCGGGTGACGCGGCTCAGCAAGGGCGGCAAGCTCCGGCGGGACGGACGCGGCGGGGTGCTCGTGAAAACGCCGAAGCGCAGCCAGGATCTGCGGGTGGACCTGCCGGCGATCGGCGTGCGGACGCTGGAGCTCGCGGCCGAGGCGCAGCTGGCCGGCGTCGCCGTCGCAGCGGGGCAGGTGCTGCTCGCAGACCGCGACGAACTCGCGGCGAAGGCGGACGAGTTCGGCCTGTTCCTGGCGGGCGTGCCTGTCGCCGAGGCGGCGTGACGCCGCGCCGGATCGCGATCGTCGCGGGCGAGGCCTCGGGCGACGCGCTGGGCGCCAAGCTCGCCGAGGCGCTCAGGAGCCGCATCCCCGATTTGGAGCTTTACGGCGTCGCAGGCCCCCGCATGCAGGCGGAGGGCGTCGCCACGCTTTTTCCCATGGACGACATCGCGGTGATGGGGGATCGGGCCCGTCGTCGCGCGGCTCCCGACGCTGCTTCGGCGGATCTCCACAACGGCCCAAGCGATCATCGACCGCCCGCCGGACATCCTCGTCATCGTCGACAGCCCGGATTTCACCCACCGCGTGGCGCGCAAAGCGCGGGCGGCGCTGCCCGGTCTGACCGTCGTAGACTACGTCTCACCCAGCGTCTGGGCCTGGCGGCCGGGCCGCGCAGCCAGGATGCGGGCCTATGTCGACCATGTGCTCGCGCTGCTGCCGTTCGAGCCCGCGGCGCACGCGCGGCTTGGCGGGCCCGCCTGCACCTATGTCGGCCACCCGCTGATCGAGCGGCTTGACGAATTTCGCCCCAGGGCGGGCGAGCGCCCGGCCCTGGGCGACGGACCCGTGCGCTTGCTGGTTCTTCCGGGCAGCAGGGCGGGCGTGGTCCATCGGCACATGCCGCTCTTCGGCGCGACCCTCGCCCGGCTGGGCGATCGCCCCGTCGAGGTGACGCTCCCTACCACGCCGAAGCTGGCGGGCGAGGTCGCGCGCCTCGCCTCGTCCTGGCCTGTGACTCCGCGGATCGTGACGGGCGAGGCTGAGAAGCTCGCAGCCTTTCGCGCGGCGCAGGCGGCGCTCGCGGCCTCCGGCACGGTGACGTTGGAGCTCGCGCTCGCGGGCGTGCCTACGGCGGCGGCCTACCGGCTGGAGTGGTTCGCGCCGCTGCTGGAGCCCTTCATCAAGATCGAAGCGCCCTTCATCCTGCTGCCGAACCTGATCCTCGGCGAACGGGCGATCCCCGAGCTCGTCCATCGCAACGCCACGCCGGACAAGCTCGCCGCGGCGCTCGGGCCGCTGCTGGACGAAACGCCCGCCCGAAGCGCGCAGATTCAAGCGCTTAGCCGGCTTGACCGCCTCATGCGGCTGCCGGAAGGATCCCCCTCCGAGCGCGCGGCGGAGGTGACGCTGCGCGCCTGGGCGGAAAAGCGACCGACCCCGAGCTGAAGGAGAGCGCCATGGCCGACGACGTCGCCGCCCATTCGATCGCCGAGATTCAGGCCGAGCGTTCCGCCGGCGCGGAGGCGCAGGCGCTGGTGACGCCGCTGTGGGAGCGCGCGCGCCGGCTGGAGCCGAAGCTTAGGGCTTTCGCGCATCTCCCCAAGGAGGCCCCGGTGGCGCCGAGCGAGGGGCCGCTCTCCGGCGTTACGGTTGGGGTCAAGGATCTGATCGACACCGCCGACATGCCCACGGACTACGGTTCCGCGATCTACGAGGGTCATCGTCCTGCGGCCGATGCGGCGATCGTCGCGCAGCTCAGGGCGCTCGGCGCGACGACGTTGGGCAAGACCGTGACCACCGAGTTCGCCTGGCGGCATCCGGGGGCGACCCGGAACCCATGGGCGCTTGATCACACGCCGGGAGGCTCCTCGAGCGGATCGGCCGCCGCCGTCGCCGCGGGGATAGTGACCATCGCGCTCGGCACCCAGACCTTCGGCTCCGTCATCCGGCCGGCGGCGTTCTGCGGCGTGGTCGGCTTCAAGCCGAGCTTCGGCGAGCTTCCGCGCGACGGCGTCCATCCGCTGAGCCCTTCGCTCGACCACGTCGGCCTGTTCGCGCGCACGCTCGAGGACGTGGCCGCGGCCTTCGCGCTGCTGAAGCCCGACGCCGATGCGGTGGTCGGAGGCGCGCCCAGCGGCCTCCGGATTGCGGCGCTTCGGCCGCCCGCGGACATCGCGAGCGCTGAGCAGGTCGCGCTGTTCGACGACGCCTGCGCGAAGCTCAGCGCGGCGGGCGCCTATGTGGAGGCGATTGACCTCTCGGACGCGCTCCCGCGCCTGCTCCACGTCGCCGACACTTTGATGGGGTTCGAGGCGGCCGAGGTGTTTGGCGAGCTTCGCGCACGGTTCCCCGACAAGATGAGCGCATCCATGGCCGCCTATGTGGACGCCGGCAAAGAGATCTCCGAGATCGCCCACCAGGAGGCGATCGGGGCGCAGCAGGGCTTCCGCATGGGGGTCGGCGAACGTCTCGTAGGGTACGACGCGCTCCTCACGGTCCCGGCGACGGGCGAGGCCCCGCTCGGGCTCGACTACACCGGCGACCCGCAGTTCTGCGTGCCTTGGACGACGCTCGGCTTTCCCGCGCTCAGCCTGCCCGTCGGCATGTCGTCGGCGGGCCTCCCGCTCGGGCTGCAGCTCGTCGGGCGCTTCGGCGAGGACCGGGCTCTGCTCGCGGCGGCGCAGGCCTTTCTCAAGGCCTGTCCGTTGCACGTGGGACGGCCGCCCCTCGGCTGAGGATCGAAGCCCTAAACCGGCGCTGGCGCCGCGGACGTCCCAAGCGTGAGCCCTACGGTCGCGGCGAAGCAGACTTGCGAAAGGGAGCTGGAATGAAGAGCTTTCTGAACACCCGCGACGCGGTCGTCACGGATGCGATCGACGGCTTCCTCGCCTCGTCCGGCGCGGGACGCCTTGGCCGGCTCGACGGCTTCCCGGACGTCAAGGTCGTGCTTCGCACGGATTGGGACCGCAGCCGCGTGGCGCTGGTCTCGGGCGGCGGCTCCGGGCATGAGCCGGCCCATCTGGGCTTCGTCGGCGAGGGCTTGCTGACGGCGGCCGTCTGCGGCGAGGTCTTCGCCTCGCCGACGGTCGACGCGGTGCTCGCGGCGATCCTCGCGGTCACCGGCGAGCCGGGCTGCGTGCTCATCGTCAAGAACTACACGGGCGACCGGCTGAACTTCGGCCTGGCGGCGGAGAAGGCGAGGGCCCGCGGGCTCAGGGTCGAGATGGTGATCGTCGGCGACGACATCGCGATCGAGGGCGCGCCGCAGCCGCGGGGGATCGCGGGCACGCTGCTGGTCCACAAGCTGGCAGGCGCGGCCGCCGCCGAAGGGCTGCCGCTGGCCGAGGTCGCGGCGCGGGCGCGGGACGCGGCCGCGCATGTTCGGTCGCTCGGCCTCGCGCTCACCACCGGCGCGATGCCGGGCGCCGAGCGCGAGGAACGCATCTCCGCCGACGCGGTGGAACTCGGCCTCGGCATCCACGGCGAGCCCGGAAGCCGGACCGTCCCGTTCGACGCCGCCGACGCCCTGGTCGGGCAGGTCGCCGGGCCGCTTGCGGCGACGCTCGAGCCGGAAACCCGCATCGCGCTGATGGTCAACTCTCTCGGCGGCACGCCGCCGCTCGACATGGCGATCGTCATGGGCGCGGTGATGAAGACGCCCCTCGGCGCGCGCGCCGATTACGTCATCGGCCCTGCGCCGCTGATGACGTCGCTCGACATGCGGGGTTTCTCGCTGACGGCCCTGATCCTGGACGAGGGGCGCCGCGCGGGCCTGCTCGCGCCCTCCGCGAGCGCGGCGTGGGTCCCCGCGCGCGAGGTCGCGGCGCCGCGGCTCGTACCGACCCCAGCCCTCGACGACGAGGGGGCGGCGCCCGCCTCGGACGACCCGGCCGTCCGGCGCCTGCTGCTCGCGGCGACGCAGGCGCTGCAGGCGATGGGGCCGGAGATCGACGCGCTCGACGCCAAGGTCGGCGACGGCGACGCCGGCTCCACCTTCGCCAAGTGCGCCGCGGCCGTGGAGGCGCGCGTGGACGCGCTGCCGCTGGCTGACGGGACCGCGCTTCTCGCCGCGCTCGGCCATGTGCTCTCCCGCATCGGCGGGGGCAGCAGCGGCGTTCTGCTCGCGACCTTCTTCACCGCCGCCGGCGCCGCCTTCGCGCACGGCGGCTGGCCGAAGGCGTTCGCCGCGGGGCTTGACCGCATGAAGAGCTATGGCGGCGCGACGGTTGGCGACCGCACCATGATCGACGCGCTGGAGCCAGCGCTCGACACGCTCTCGCGTGGGGGCACACTTTCGGAGGCCGCGGCCGCTGCGCGGCAGGGCGCGGAGGCGACGAAAGCGATGACCAGGGCCGGGGCGGGTCGGTCGTCCTACGTGCCGTCGAGCGCGCTCAATGGCGTGCCGGACCCCGGCGCCGAAGCAGTCGCGCGCGTGCTGGAGCGTCTGGCGGCGCTCTGAACGGGGGAACGCCGCGGATGGCGGCGACGCGAAACAGCTCCGGCGTTGACGGGGCGATGGAGGCGACGTGAGCGCGGACGACAGACTTCGGGAGCTTGGGCTTACCCTTCCGGCGACATACACGCCAGTCGCCACCTATGTGCCGGCGAAGCGCGTGGGCGACCTTCTGTTCCTGTCGGGGCAAGGACCGCGGCTTGCGGACGGCTCCCATCACGTCGGCAAGGTCGGCGCCGAGGTGTCGGTCGCGGAGGCCTACGAGCACGCCAAGCTCGTCGGCTTGGGACTGCTCGCCGCGATCAAGGCCGCCGTGGGCGACCTCGACAAGGTCGAGATCGTGAAGCTCCTCGGCATGGTCAACGCGACGCCGGACTTCGCGGAGCAGCCGCAGGTGATCAACGGCTGCTCCGACCTTTTCGTCGCGGTGCTCGGCGAACGCGGCCGGCACGCCCGCTCCGCGGTCGGCATGGGCTCGCTGCCGAACGGCATGACGGTCGAGATCGAAGCGATCGTTCGGGTCCTGCCGTGACGACGCCTCTCGCCGCCGAGATCGCCCGCGTGTTCGGCACGCCGTCCGTCGTCGTCGACCTTGATGTCGTGGAGGCGAACATCGCGCGCGTGCAGGCGCTGTGCGACAACGCCGGCGTCGCGAACCGTCCCCATATCAAAACCCACAAGTCCCCCGAGCTCGCCAAGCTGCAGGTAGCCGCCGGCGCGAGAGGGATCACCTGTCAGAAGCTGGGCGAAGCCGAGGTGATGGCCGACGCCGGCCTGGACGACATCCTGATCAGCTACAACCTTCTGGGCGAGCGGAACGTCGGCCGCCTCGGCGCGCTGCTCGCCCGCGCGCAGGTGACGGTCGCCGCGGACAGCCCCGTCACCGTGGACGGATTGGTGCCCGCGGCGGCGATCGCCGGCCGTCCGCTTGAGGTCGTGGTGGAGTGCGACACCGGGCTGAAGCGCGCCGGCGTCGAGACGCCCGCGGAAGCCGTCGCGCTCGCGACGCGGATCGCGGGGACGCCCGGCCTGCGCTTCGCCGGCCTGCTGCTCTATCCTCCGCCAACCGCCTGGCCCGCGACGCAAGCCTTCTTCGACGAGGCGAGCGCCGGCCTCGCCGCCGCGGGACTGTCCCCGCGCATCGTCTCAACCGGCGGCTCGCCGAACTTGGCCCATCTCGGCGCGCTCCACGGCGCGACGGAGCACCGGCCCGGCACCTACATCTTCAACGACCGCATGCAGATGGCGGCGGGCGTCGCCGGGCTTCGGGACTGCGCGGCGACGGTCTACGCCACGGTGGTGAGCCGCGCGGGCGCGGACCGCGGGATCCTCGACGCCGGCTCCAAGACGCTGACGAGCGATCCCGGCGGTCTCGACGGTCACGGGCTCCTTCTGGAGCACCCAGAGGCCCGGATCGGCGCGCTGTCGGAGGAGCACGGCTTCCTCGGCCTCGCCGCATGCTCCGTAAAGCCTGCGGTCGGCGATGTCGTGCGCGTGGTTCCGAACCACGTCTGCGTCGTCGTGAACATGGTGGACCGGCTGGTGGCCGTCCGGGGCGAGACGATCGTCGGCGAAATCGAGGTCGCGGCGCGCGGCCGGATCGTCTGAGGCCACGCGGCGGCGCGGGCGCCGGAACGCGAAACGCCCGGTCCTGGGACCGGGCGTCTGAGACGCGTCGCCGGAAGACCGGCGGGCCGTCAGCGGCGCTGCGAGATGCTCGTGTAGTCGCGCCTCGGCGAGCCGGTGTAGAGCTGGCGCGGCCGGCCGATCTTCTGGCCGGGATCCTCCACCATCTCCTTCCACTGCGCGACCCAGCCGACGGTGCGCGCCACGGCGAACAGCACCGTGAACATGTCGGTCGGAAATCCCATCGCCTTCAGCGTGATGCCCGAATAGAAATCGATGTTCGGATAGAGCTTCTTTTCGACGAAGTAGTCGTCCTTGAGCGCGATCTGCTCGAGCTGGATCGCCACCTCGAGCAGCGGATCGTCCTTGATGCCAAGCTCGCCGAGCACCTCGTGACAGGTCTTCTGCATGATCTTGGCGCGCGGGTCGTAGTTCTTGTAGACCCGGTGGCCGAAGCCCATCAGGCGGAAGGGATCGTTCTTGTCCTTCGCCTTCTTGACGTACTTGTCGACGTTGTCCGGCGTGCCGATCTCCGACAGCATCTTCAGCGCCGCTTCGTTGGCTCCGCCGTGGGCCGGGCCCCAGAGGCAGGCGATGCCCGCCGCGATGCAGGCAAAGGGATTCGCGCCGGAGGAGCCCGCGAGGCGGACTGTCGAGGTCGACGCGTTCTGCTCATGGTCGGCGTGCAGAGTGAAGATGCGATCCATAGCGCGCGCCAGGACCGGGTTCACCTTGTACTCTTCGCACGGCACAGCGAAGCACATGTTCAGGAAGTTCGCGGCGAAATCGAGCGAGTTTTGTGGGTACACGAACGGCTGGCCGATCGAATACTTGTAGGCCATGGCGGCGAGCGTCGGAATCTTCGCGATCATGCGGATCGCCGCGATCTCGCGCTGGGCCGGGTCAGTGATGTCGGTGGAGTCGTGATAGAAGGCCGAAAGCGCCCCCACGACGCCGCAGAGCACCGCCATCGGATGGGCGTCGCGGCGGAAACCGGAATAAAAGCGGGACATCTGCTCGTGCACCATCGTGTGGCGCGTCACGAGCCGGTCGAACTCAGCCTTCTGCGCCGAGGTCGGCAGCTCGCCGTGGAGCAGCAGGTAGCTGGTCTCGAGGAAGTCGCCATGCTCGGCGAGATCGTCGATCGGGTAGCCGCGGTAGAGCAGAACGCCTTCGTCGCCGTCGATGAAGGTGATCTTGGACTCGCAGCTCGCAGTGGAGGTGAAGCCGGGGTCGTAGGTGAACAGACCCGTGTTCTTGTAGAGCGTTTGGATATCCATCACAGCGGGGCCGATCGACCCCTCCCGGATGGGCAGCTTGAGCTCGGTCCCGCCAACGTTCAGGGAGCCGGTGGTGTCGGTCATGCGCTGATGCCCCTTCGCTGAAAAGCCTTAAGGCGCCCTCGGGCGGGACCGCGCCCGGCCCTCTGCTGCGGGGCGATCGGGGCGGCTGCGAGGAAGCTCCCGCTGGCGTATATCAACTTTTGTTGCAGCGCAAATTAGCGTCTGACACCTTTCTGACCAGCCCTCGACACGCTCACGACTTAGGCGCCCGTGGCCTGATCTGCGATGCGAGCGAGGCTTTCCTCCTTGCCCAGCGCGACCAGCACGTCGAAGATTCCAGGCGAGGTCTTGCGACCGGTGAGCGCCGCGCGCAACGGCTGGGCAAGCGCCCCGAGCTTGACCCCGGCCTCCTCCGCCAGAGTGCGGACGATCTCCTCCGCCCCCGTCGCGGACCAGGGCTCCAGCGTCGTCAGTCGGCCATGAAGGGAGGCGAGCAGGGCGCGCGCTTCCGGCGTCAACAGAGCCGCGGCCGCGGGCTCGATCGCTAGCGGGCGCGCGTCGGTCAGGAAGCGCGCCCCGTCGAGCAGCTCAACCAGGGTCTTGGCGCGTTCCTTCAGGCCGGGGAGGGCGCCTTCGAAGGCGCTCCAGCGTCCGGTCGCCTCGAGCCGGGCCGCCGCTTCGGGGCCGCCCGGCAGATAGGGCAGGGACGCCCTGAACGCCGCCAGCAGCTCGTCGTCCGGCGTCGCGCGCATGTAGTGGCCGTTGAGGTTCGACAGTTTCGCCATGTCGAACCGCGCGGCGGAACGGCCGACGTCGGCGATGTCGAACCACTCGATCGCCTGCGCAGTCGAGAAGATCTCATCGTCGCCATGGCTCCAGCCGAGCCGGGCGAGATAGTTCCGCAGCGCCTCCGGCAGGAAGCCCATCTCGCGGTAGGCCTCGGCGCCGAGCGCGCCGTGCCGCTTCGACAGTTTCGCGCCGTCCGGGCCGTGAATCAGCGGGATGTGCGCCATCTTCGGCACGGGCCAGCCGAGCGCCGCGTAGATCTGTGTCTGGCGCGCGGCGTTCGTGAGATGGTCGACGCCGCGGATGACATGGGTGACGCCCATGTCGTGGTCGTCGACCACAACCGCGAGCATGTAGGTCGGCGTGCCGTCGGAGCGCAGCAGGACGAGGTCGTCGAGGTCCTTGTTCGGGATCACGACGCGGCCCTGGACCAGATCCTCCACCACGGTCTCGCCCTCGGTCGGGGCCCTCAGCCGGATGGCGGGCGGGCGATCGGCCGGCGCCTCGGAGGCGGGGCGATCACGCCAGCGGCCGTCGTAGCGCGGGGGCCGCCCCTCGGCCTGCGCGGCGGCGCGCATCTCCTCAAGCTCCTGCGCCGTTGCGTAGCAGCGGTAGGCGCGGCCGTCCGCCAGCATCTGCTCCACCGCCTCGCGATGGCGCGCGGCGCGGGCGAACTGGAACACCGGCTCGCCGTCCCAGTCGAGGCCAAGCCACGTCAGTCCGTCGAGGATCGCGGCGATCGCGGCCTCGGTCGATCGCGCCCGGTCGGTGTCCTCGATCCGGAGCAGCATCTTGCCGCCCAGGCTCTTCGCGAACAGCCAGTTGAACAGCGCGGTGCGCGCGCCGCCGATGTGCAGGAAGCCCGTGGGCGAGGGCGCGAAACGGGTGACGACGGTCTCGGACAAGGGCGGTCTCGAACGGTGCTGACGACGGGCCGATCCGGCGCGCACGAGGGCGCTAGGCGCAGCGGCCGGCCCGTGTAGCATGACGACCGCAGCTAGGGAAACGATCGCGGGCGGCATGGCGCGGGGGCCGGATCAGGGGAGACGGAGAGGCGCGCGGGCCGCCGCGTTGCCGGGCTTCGGCGCGGTCCCCGGCGACCGGTTCGCGGACGCCCTGGCGAGAGCGCGCGGCTGGACGCTCGACCGCCTGGTCGAGGAGGCCGACGCAGGGCGCTTCGCGCTGTGGGCGCCGGTCGCCTTCGGCGCCGGGGTCATCCTCTACTTCACCGCGGCGCACGAGCCCGAACTCTGGGCCGCCGTCCTGCTCGCGGGGCTGGGCGCGGGGCTGGCTGTCGCCGCGCGGCGCCGCTTCGTCGCCCTCGGGCTCGCGCTTGTCCTCGCGTTCGGGCCAGCGGGATTCCTCGCGGCCAAGCTCGCGACCGTCCGCGTCGAGGCCCCGGCCCTGACGCGCGCGTTTCGGGCGGAGGCCACGGGCCGGGTGATCGCGATCGAGCCGAGCGACCGCGGCCAGCGCCGGATCACCCTGGAGCTCGAGCGGCTTGGGTCGCTCAGTCCCGGCGAGCGACCCCGACGGGCGCGGGTGACGCTCGGCGCGGGGCCGGCCCTCTCCGCCGGCGACCGCCTGACCCTTTCGGCGTTCTGGCGGCCGCCCCAGGGGCCGGTGCGGCCCGGCGGCTACGACTTCGCCCGGGCGGCCTTCTTCGAGGCCGTGGGCGCGACAGGGCAGCAGGCAAGGGACGTCCGCAATTTGGGGCCAGCGACGGACGCAGGCCCGGCCGAGCGGCTGGCCGCGCGGCTCGAACGGTTGAGGGAGCGCCTGACGGCGCGGATCTCGGCCACGGTCGCCGGCGACGAAGGCGCCGTCGCGGCGGCTCTCGTCACCGGCGTGCGGGGGCCGATCAGCGCGACCGTCGAAGACGAAATGCGCGCGGCCGGCCTCAGCCACATTCTCTCGATCTCGGGGCTGCACATGGCGCTGGTCGCGGGCACCCTGTTCTGGCTGGTGCGCGCCGCGCTCGCGCTGTCGCAACGCGCGGCGCTCGCCTGGCCGGTAAAGAGCGTCGCGGCGGTCGTCGCGCTTGCGGGCGCCGCGTTCTACCTCGCGCTCTCCGGGGCGGAGGTGGCGACCCAGCGGTCCTTCCTGATGGTCGCGATCGTGTTCGCGGCCATCGTCGTCGGCCGCCCGGCCGTCACCCCGCGCAACCTCGCGCTTGCGGCGCTGTGCGTCATGGCGCTGACGCCCGAGGCCGTCTTGGGTCCGAGTTTCCAGATGTCGTTCGCGGCCGTCGCGGCGCTCGTCGCCTGGTTCGAGGCCCGGCCGCGCGACGAGCGGCCGCCGCCCGACGGCCGGGCGGCGCGCGCGCTGCGATGGCTGCGGACTGCAGCCGCGCTCGCGCTCGTCACCACGCTGGTGGCGGGGCTCGCGACCGCGCCCTTCGCCGCCTACCACTTCCACCGGGTGACGCCCTATGCGCTCGCTGGAAACGCGCTTGCGACGCCGCTGATCAGCCTGATCGTCATGCCCTGCGTGGTCGGCGGCCTGCTGTTCGCGCCGCTCGGCCTCGATGGGCCGTGGTGGACCTTGATGGGATGGGGCCTCAGCGGCGTGCTGGCGATCGCCCGCGCGGTCGCCTCCTGGCCAGGCTCCGAGCGCGCGATCCCTGCCTTCGGCTCGACCGCGCTCGCGCTGCTGTCACTAGGGCTGGCCTGGCTCTGCGTGTGGCGCACCGCCCTCCGGTACGCCGCCGCGCCAATGATCGCGGCGGGCCTCGCTTTGGCGGCGGCGCCTGCGCGGCCGGACGTCGCGATCGACCGCGACGGACGCGCCGCGGCGATCCGGGGCCCTGACGGCCGGCTGGCGCTGCTCGGCGCCCGCGCGACCAATTTCGCCGCGAAGGTCTGGCTCGCGGCCGACGGCGACATCGCGGACCGCGATGGTCGGCCCCCAGGACCAGCGACGCCGCGCTGCGACCCTTATGGCTGCGTCGGCCGCCTCGACGACGGACGCGACGTGGCGCTGGTCTGGGACGCCCGCGCGTTCGAGGAGGACTGCCGCCGCGCGGCGCTCGTCATCACCCGGCTCGATGCGCCCCCCGCCTGCGCGGAGACGGCGGCCGTGATCGACCGCGCCGCCCTGCGGGCCACCGGCGCGCTGTCGCTGACCCGCCAGGGCGACGCCTTTATCGCGACCGCGGCGCGCGATCCCGCCGGACATCGGCCCTGGGAGGGATCCGCGTCGATCGTCCGCCCGCCGCCGGACGTTCTGGCGCTGCGCTTCGCACCGCGCCGCCCCCCGAAGGCGAACGCTGTCGCAAAACCAGTCGATCCCACCGATCCGGCGGACGACGACGCGCCTTCGGACGACGATCAGTAGCGCCGGATGAGCCCAACGAGCCGTCCCTGGATCGCCACACGGTCCGGGCCGAAGATGCGCGTTTCGTAGGCCGGATTGGCCGCCTCGAGGGCGATCGACGCTCCGCGCTTGCGCAGGCGCTTCAGCGTCGCCTCCTCGTCGTCGACCAACGCGACCACGATGTCGCCGGTGTCCGCGACGGTCTGCTTGCGGATCAGAACGAGGTCGCCATCGAGGATCCCCGCCTCAATCATCGAGTCGCCGCGCACTTCGAGCGCGAAGTGCTCGCCCGTGGACAGCATGTCGGGGGAGACCGCGATGGTGTGGCTTTTCGCCTGGATCGCCTCGATCGGCACGCCGGCGGCGATCCTGCCCATGACGGGGATCGCGACCATGCGATTGTCGTCATCGTCCGACTGCGGCGGGCGCACGCGCCCGAGATTGCCCTCGATGACATTGGGCGCGAACCGGCCGGTGGGCCGCGAGACGGGCGGCGCAGCCGCCTCCGGCAGCTTCACCACCTCGAGAGCCCGGGCCCGGTTTGGAAGGCGACGGATGAACCCGCGCTCCTCGAGGGCCATGATGAGCCGGTGGATCCCGGACTTCGACTTAAGGTCCAGCGCGTCCTTCATCTCGTCGAAGGACGGCGGCACGCCGGTCTCCTTCAGCCGCTCATGGATGAAGCGGAGCAGTTCGTACTGTTTGCGCGTCAGCATGGGCGGGTCCGCCGAGAATCAAAACAAATCATGAACAGATATCTACCTGTTCTAGATGTGTTCCGCAACTCTTAACGTTCCGTTCCCGCGTGGTTCAAGAAGCTTCGAGCGATGGCGCGTCTGGCGGGCGGGGCAGATCCCGTGCCCGAAGGGGGCTCCGTCGATCCCGGCGCAGCGTCTGCAGCCGTTCGTCGTATGTTCCTTAACGCCTTCCGGGCGGCCCAACTCGAGGCCGCCCGGGTTTCGAAAGTATGGTCCAGTTACGGACAACCGAAAGCTCGTAGAGAGCGCCTTTCTGTAGGTTGGCGGGAGACGCAAAGTTGCGAACAGCCCCATCGATAACCGATTGCGTCCGAGGGCATTTTGGGGCGCTTGAAAACCGGAGCCTATGTTGGGTAGCGATTGAACCCAAAGTTGAGAACTTGAGATCCGATCCCGAATGATGGCTCGACTTCCGTTCGACCTGGACACGGCTGCCAAGGATGAGTTCGGGACAGGGTTTCATCCAGTGTCTATCAGGCTGCAGGGCGAGGCCGCCTAGCCGTCGGCTTCAGGAGCGTCGACTCACCGATCAGCTTGGCCATATGGGCGCGAGCCTGCAGCTCGGTGTCGAACCTCTTAGACCCGAACGATTGGCGACGACCCGAGACAAGGTAGTCCACGGCGTTGGTTGCCGGGATGAAGCGCACGATCTCGGTCTTGCCCTTGAACAAGCAGCTCCAATGGTCATCGCTCTCCCGCAACCAAGAGCGAGCTGGGCGCAGCCGCTGCAGTGCCTCCCGAAACTTCACGGCGCTGTCGTAGCGCTGGCCCGGGTCGCGGTGGACCGCTTTGTTGATGATAGTCTTGAGTGCTCGCGGGACATACGGGGCTACACCCATCTGCTCGGCGAGCCTGCCGTTGCCGACGAGAGCGCGCCAGTCGGCCCCGCCGAGCGCTCCCTTCCAGTCCGCCTGATTGTTTACGGCGCGGAGGAGGGTGAGCCCGGTCGAGAACACGTCGCTCGAAGCTGAGAAGGAGTTGTCGTTGTAGGCCTCGGGCGAGGCATGGGGCCGATAGAAGTGGGAGTGGCCGCTGGGGCTCAGGCCAGTCTCGGGATGAAGCGCGACGCCGAAGTCGGACAGCTTTGCTCGCCCGGCGCACAGCATGATGTTCCCCGGCTTCACGTCTCGATGGATGATCCCGCGGGCATGGGCGTGCTCGAGCGCGAACAGGATGTCCTTGATGAACGAGAGCGACTCGAGGACGGGGACGAACTCAGCGAACAGGCGGTCTTCGAGTGACCGACCGTCGATGAGCTCCATCTCTATCAGCACCGCGCCATTGAGGACGTCGGCCGTCAGGATCTTCACGACATGGTCGTGCTGGCACAACGCGTGAGCCTGGGCCTCGATGCCAGCCTTGTGCAGGGCCGGGTTCTCGACGTTGATTACCTTCAGCGCCGACATGTGGCCCATCGCGGTATTGAAGACCCGATAGACCTCGCCATAGCGTCCGGCGCCCAACGCGACGTCGATCCGGTACTTGCCAATCACGACATCGCCTGGTTGGAACAGTGGCTTGGCTGGCAAGGTCACGTCAGGAAAATCCATGCCGTCAGCGCTGCGATCTTCGCGTCGTTGTTCCAACCGCTCGGGCAACCAGAGATTGTGTCACAAGAGGCCAGCTTGTCGAACTTGGTGCCCGGAGCAGGTATCCGCTTCAGTCTCTTGGCCGTGAACGCGCTGCTGGTGACGCCCTCCGAGGGGAGGTGCTGATCGTAGGCGAGGAGGTTCAGCACGCCGTATGGGAAGTGCAGGTAGGCGACTTGGTCGGCCTTTTTCGCGTCGAGGGAGACCCGGTAGCCGATGACGGTCGGGGCGTGGCGGGTGATCAGCTCGTTGAACAGGTTCCGGAAGAAGTTGGCCTGGTCGGTGCGACCTTGGTCAGCGTCGAAACGCGAGCGGTCGTGCGCGACGTAGACCGGGGCGTCGGCGGTGCCCTCGAGCACGGCGTGATGCACGACCCCCTTCATCAGGTTGATGCCTAGCGACTTCACCATCGCCCTCCTGAAGGCAATGCGCTCTGCCCACCAGCCCGAGCGGCCGATGGCGCTTCGAAAGACGCCCGCCCGACGAGAATGTCGGGCGGGCGTCTTGTTTCAAACTTTGGGTCGGAATTCCCAACTTTGGGTCTCCCGCCATAGGTCGTCGTAAATCAGCTGCAGCCGCTCGTGCTTCCGCAGGTGTCGCACTTCAGGCAGGTGCCGTTGCGGACCATCGTGTAGTTGCCGCACTCCGAGCAGTTGTCGCCCTCGTAGCCCTTGACGCGGGCCTCCATGCGGCGGGTCTCGGCGGTCTTGGCGGCCGGGGCGGGCGCGGGGGCCTCCCAGGCGAGGTGGCCGAGGGCCTCCTCGTCCGCCGGCTGCGGCTCGCGCTTCAGCGCGGTCGCGCCTTGGACAGCAAGGCCGGCGGAGACGGGGCGGGGCGTCCCGATCGTGGTCACGTTCGACGCGCCCTTCGGCTCCGGCGTCGGGCTGACCGAGGGCACGGCCGAGAGCTGGCGTCCGCGCAGAAGGCCCTTCGACACCGGAACCGCGGGCGCCTTGCCCTGCTCGACGCCGCCGCCGATCGCGTCCGGCGTGATGTCGGAGGGGTCGACGTGCGCGAGGTCGTAGCGCGAGAGGTAGGAGATCGCGAGCTCGCGGAACACGTAGTCGAGGATCGACGTCGCGTTCTTGATGGTGTCGTTGCCCTGAACGAAGCCGGCCGGCTCGAAGCGGGTGAAGGTGAAGGCCTCCACATACTCCTCCAGCGGCACGCCGTACTGGAGGCCGAGCGAAACCGCGATGGCGAAGTTGTTCATCACCGAACGGAAGGCGGCGCCTTCCTTGTGCATGTCGATGAAGATCTCGCCGATGCGGCCGTCGTCGTACTCGCCGGTGCGCAGATACACCTTGTGCCCGCCGACGATCGCCTTCTGGGTGTAGCCCTTGCGTCGGGAGGGCAGCTTCTCGCGGTCGCGGATCAGCTGGACACGCTCGACGATCTTCTCGATCACCTGGGCGGTGCGGGCGGCGTTCGGCTGGGCGACCAGCGCCTCGACGGCGTCGTCCTCGTCGTTCTCGTCCGCGATCAGCTGGGACGAGAGCGGCTGGGAGAGCTTGGAGCCGTCGCGGTAGAGGGCGTTCGCCTTCAGCGCGAGCTTCCACGACAGCATGTAGGCCGCCGAGCAGTCCTCCACCGTCGCGTCGTTCGGCATGTTGATGGTCTTGGAGATCGCGCCCGAGATGAAGGGCTGCGCCGCCGCCATCATGCGAATGTGGCTCTCGACCGAAAGGAAGCGCTTGCCCGTCCGCCCGCAAGCGTTGGCGCAGTCGAACACGGGGTAGTGCTCGGTCTTCAGGTGGGGCGCGCCTTCGACGGTCATCGCGCCGCAGACGTGGGTGTTCGCGGCTTCGACCTCGGCCTTCGAGAAGCCGAGATAGGCCAGCAGGTCGAAGGAGGCGTCGTCGAGCTTCTCGGCCGGGACCTTGAGCTGACCCGTGAGGAAGGCCTCGCCGAGCGTCCACTTGTTGAACACGAACTTGATGTCGAAGGCCGACTTCATCGCCGCTTCGAGCGTCTCGATCAGCGCGTCGGGGAAGCCCTTCGCGCGCAGCGAGCCGGGGTTGACGGCCGGAGCCTGACGCATGGAGCCGTGGCCCACCGCGTAGGCCTCGATCTCGGCGATCTGGTGCTCGGCGTAGCCGAGCGCCCGCAGGGCTTCGGGCACCGCGCGGTTGATGATCTTGAAGTAGCCGCCGCCGGCGAGCTTCTTGAACTTCACGAGCGCGAAGTCGGGCTCGATGCCGGTGGTGTCGCAATCCATCACCAGGCCGATCGTACCGGTCGGCGCGATGACCGAGACCTGCGCGTTCCGGAAACCATTCTGTTCGCCGAGCGACAGCGCGCGGTCCCAAGCGGCGCGGGCCGCCGCCACGATCGACTGGTCCGGGCACGAGCCGGCGTCGAGCGGGACGGGGAGGGTGGCGAGGCTCTCGTAGCCGGTCGCCTCGCTGCGGGCGGCGCGGGCGTGGTTGCGGATGACGCGGAGCATGTGCTCGCGGTTCTCGGGGTAGCCCTCGAAGGCGCCGAGCTGGCCGGCCATCTCGGCGGAGGTCGCGTAGGCCGTGCCGGTCATCAGCGCGGAGAGCGCGCCGCAGATCGCGCGGGCTTCCGCGCTGTCATAGGCGACGCCGGAGGACATCAGCAGGCCGCCGATGTTGGCGTAGCCGATGCCGAGCGTGCGGTAGCGCCAGCTGAGCGCCGCGATCTGCCGCGACGGGAACTGCGCCATCAGCACCGAAATCTCGAGCACGATCGTCCAGAGCCGGCAGGCGTGGGCGTAGGCCTCGACGTCGAAGCTCTTATCGGCGCGGCGGAACTGCAGCAGGTTCAGCGACGCGAGATTGCAGGCCGTGTCGTCGAGGAACATGTACTCCGAGCACGGGTTGGAGGCGCGGATCGGCCCCGACGCCGGGCAGGTGTGCCAGTCGTTGACGGTGGTGTGGAACTGGATGCCGGGGTCGGCGCAGGCCCAGGCGGCGTAGGACACCTGGTCCCACAGGCCGCGGGCCTTCAGCGTCTTGGTGACCTTGCCGGTGGTCCGGCCGACGAGATTCCAGTCGCCGTCGGTCTCGACCGCGCGCAGGAAGTCGTCAGTGACGCGGACCGAGTTGTTGGAGTTCTGGCCCGCGACCGTGAGGTAGGCCTCGCCGTCCCAGTCGGTGGTGTAGGTGTCGAAGTCGATTTCCGTCACGCCCTGCGTCGCCTGCTGCAGCACGCGCTTGATCAGGCTGTCCGGCACGGAGGCCTTGCGGGCGAGCTTCACCTCGCGCTTGAGCGCGGGGTTCTTCTCCGGGTTGGAGCAGTCGCCCTCGGGGCCCTCGCAGTTCACGCAGGCCTTCAGGATCGCCGAGAGGTGCTTCTTGACGACCTTGGAGCCGGTGACGAGCGCGGCGACCTTCTGCTCCTCCTTCACCTTCCAGGAGACGTAGTTCTCGATGTCGGGGTGGTCGGCGTCGACCACGACCATCTTGGCCGCGCGGCGCGTGGTGCCGCCCGACTTGATTGCGCCGGCCGCGCGGTCGCCGATCTTGAGGAAGGACATCAGGCCGGAGGACTTGCCGCCGCCCGAGAGCCGCTCGCCCTCGCCGCGGAGCTGCGAGAAGTTGGAGCCGGTGCCCGAGCCGTACTTGAACAGCCGCGCCTCGCGCACCCACAGGTCCATGATGCCGCCGTCGTTCACCAGGTCGTCGGAGACGCCCTGGATGAAGCAGGCGTGCGGCTGCGGGCGCTCATAGGCGCTCTCGGAGGCGCGGACCTCGCCGGTCGTATGGTCGGCGTAGAAGTGACCCTGGCTCGGCCCGTCGATGCCATAGGCCCAGTGCAGTCCGGTGTTGAACCACTGCGGCGAGTTCGGCGCGGCCTTCTGGGTCGCCAGCATGAAGGCGAGTTCGTCGAAGAAGGCGCGCGCGTCCTCTTCCGAGTCGAAATAGCCGTGCGTCCAGCCCCAGTAGGTCCACGCGCCGGCCAGACGATCGAACACCTGGCGCGCGTCCTGCTCGCCGCTGGAGCGCTGGTCGGCCGGAAGCTGGTCGAGGGCCCCCTGGTCGGGGACCGAACGCCAGAGCCAGGAGGGAACGGTGTTCTCCTCGACCGGCTTCAGCTTCGCCGGGATGCCGGCCTTGCGGAAGTACTTCTGCGCCAGGATGTCGACCGCGACCTGGCTCCAGGCCTCCGGCACGTCGATGTCGGCGGCGCGGAACACGGTGGAGCCGTCTGGATTGCGGATCTCGCTCGTCGCCTTGCGGAACGGAATCGCCGCGTAAGGGGACTGGCCGGCGGTGGTGTAGCGACGTTCGATCCGCATCTCGTCCAAGCTCCAGTCCGAAAGACGCCGCAGCGAGGGGCGTCAAGGCGAAAACGCATGCCGGGAGGGGTCCGGCGACGATTGTCGAAGCGCACGGGCGCGAGCCCGCAAACGAATTGCGCGACGACGGTGCGGCGATCGCGAAATCGCCGTTCGAAATCAAAGGTCAGGTGTTACGCAGCGCGGGCCCCTCGGGCCTCGGCGACGGCTAGGAACGTAAATCGAGTCTTACAGGCCGTCGAGTCGGAACCTGGGTTTTCCACCCCGCTGAACACTAGCTATCGTCGCGGCATCATCCATCGACACCAGATATGGTGTCCGCCAACCGTGAATCAAAGGTTGACGACGCGGCGGCCGAGACCGTTTTCGCCTGATCGATCAATGCCGCCCGTCGGTCGCCGGCGCTGCCGGACGCTGTGCATAAGAACGGGGACGACGCACCCGCCGCGGCGGCCTGGAGAGAGAAAATCACTTTAAAGTTGCATTTAAATCGCCATATCTCATTATGGTTGCAACGGCGAGATCGGGGGATGAGATGCCGCACAAAATGTACAACGTACGGCCGGGCGACACGCTCGGCGGGATCGCTCATTGGGCCGGAACGCCGCTGGCGGCGCTGCTGGACATCAAACCGCAGATCGAGAATCCCAACCTCATCTTTTCGGGCCAGGCCATCCTGCTGCCGGAGGCTGTATCCCGGCCGAAGCTTCTGGCCGCCGCGGCGGCGGAGGTCTATCCGGGGACCGAACCCGGCTGGTTCAAGATCGCCCGCCGCGAAATCGGCGTGGCCGAGCGCGATCCAGGTTCGAACCCGCGCATTCTTGAATACCTCGCGACGACCACTCTGTCCGCCGCCGCTAAAGGGACCGACGCCACCGCGTGGTGCGCCGCCTTCGTCAACTGGTGCGTGGAGATGGACGGCCGGACGGGGCTGAAAAGCGCCTGGGCGCTTGACTGGAAGAGTTTCGGCTCCAGAGCGACGTCTCCGGCCGTCGGCGACATCGTCGTCTTCACCCGCACCGGCGGGTCGAGCTCTGGCGGACATGTCGGCTTCTACGTCGCCGATCTGGGAAACAAGATCTCGCTTCTCGGCGGCAACCAAGGGAACCGGGTCTCGATCAGCGATTTTCCGAAGGACGGCAAGAAGGGCCCGTTCGCCTACAAGCTTGTCGCGATCCGACGCCCATGACGCTCACCCCCATGGCTGGACTTTGGCGGGGGTAGGTCGCATAACGGCTCCATTCCGCCGAGCAACCGCACGAGCCAGCGACGTCCATGTCCTTGATGAGCGTCCTCACCGACATCTTCACCTGGTGGAACGGCTCCACCATCGGCACGCGCGTAGCGCTGCGGGGAGGGGAGCTTGTCGGCGAGGACGAGGCTGGAAACCGGTACTACCGGCTCAAGAACGACCCGACCAAGAACGCCGCCTTCGGCCCGGAACGTCGCTGGGTGGTCTACGCCGGCTACGCCGACGCCTCCTCCATTCCGACCGGCTGGCACGGCTGGATGCACCACACCGTCGACACGCCGCCGACGGCGGAAACCTACGCCGCCAAGGAGTGGCAGAAGCCGCACCGGTCCAACAAGACCGGCTCGGTCGAGGCCTACCGCCCCAAGGGCTCGACCCTTTCGCCGGATCGCCGCCGCCCGGCCGCGACGGGGGACTACGACGCCTGGTCGCCGGGCGCCTGATCGTCCCGCTGCGCCGCCCCGACGGGGCCGCATTTGGCGGGCTTTGTCGCGACAGGCATCCGCCACGCCTCGCCCGCGAGAATCACTTCGTGTCCTTCAAACGTTCTTTGACCGCCGCCGTCTTGTCCCTCGGAGCGCTTCATGGGGCTCCGGCGCAGGCCCAGAGCCCCGGCACCGCGCCGATCGGCCCTCAGCCAAAGGCGGGCAAGCCAGAGATCGTCGCGCCGACCCCGCGCATCGACAACCCCGTGGCGGTGTTCAACGGGCTCGACAAGATCACCGGCCGCATCACCGAATTCGACGCGCAGATCGACAAAACCGTGGCGTTCGGCGAGCTCAAGGTCACGCCGCACGTGTGCTACACGCGGCCCCCGACCGAAGCGCCCAACACGACGTCCTATGTCGACGTGATCGAGACGACGCTGACCAACGAGCAGAAGAAGATCTTCTCGGGCTGGATGTTCGCCTCCAGCCCAGGGCTTTCCGGCGTCGAGCACCCGATTTACGACGTGTGGCTGGTCGACTGCAAAGGCGGCGCACGCCCGCAGGCGCCGCAGGGCCCGACGCTCGGCGAGTAAGCGCCGGCTCAACCCGCCGCCCTCAAGCCTGATGCCGCGCTGACGATTGTCGCGCCTCAGATGTCGCCGGGAACGTTGTCGCCGTAGGGCGGCCGCGGGATCTCGATGTGCGCGGTGCGCAGGGCCGCAGACCAGCGCTCGCGAAGATCGAGGAAATACGGCTCCGTCGGCTCGATTCTGTAGTCGAGCTCGGGCGTCAGGGCGTCCTTCCGCAGCACGAGAACGTCGATGGGCGGCCCGACGCCGAGGTTCGAGCGCATGGTCGAATCCATGGAGATCAGACCGATCTTGAGCGCGTCATAGAGGTCGGTCTCGTACTTCACCGCCCGGTCGAGAATGGGCTTGCCGTACTTGTGCTCGCCGATCTGGAAATAGGGCGTGTCCGGGGTCACCTCGATGAAGTTGCCCGCGGCGTAGATCATGAAAAGCCGCAGGCGCCCGCCCGCGACCTGGCCTCCGAACAGCAGCTGCACGTCGAAGCGCGCCGACATCTGTTCCAGGCTGGGGCCGTCGGTGCGCCAGACCTCGCGCACGGCGCGGCCCACAAGTTGGGCGGCCTTGAACATCGTCGGCTGATTCTCGAGCGTCTCGAGATCTCCGGTCTCCGGATTCTCGAGCCCTTCCGCCAGAAGGCTCAGGACGGACTGGCTGATCGAGAGGTTGCCGGAGGTCGCGATCGCGAGCACCCGCCGGCCCTTCTCCGAGACGATCTTGAGTTTCCTGAAGACGGCGATGTTGTCGATGCCCGCGTTCGTGCGCGTGTCGGCGATCATGACGAGGCCGTCGCGGACGAGAATGCCGACGCAATAGGTCATGATACGCTTGAGCCCCGACTGACGTGACGCGGGACGCTATCAAGAGACACCCGCCAGCGCCAATGGCTTGCGGCCTGATCCTGCATGGAAGCGGGGCAGGCGTGTCATTTGGGCGCCTGCGGCGGCTTAGATCGCGAGCGCGGACCGGCGCGGGCCGACCAGCCGGAACAGAAGCGCCGCCCCAAGACCCCATGCGCCGTTCACTGCAAGCGCCACCAGAACGCCGGCGAGTGGGAAACCGCCGCCCACGGGGGAGCCCTTAAGCGGCTGCACCACGAACCATGCGATCAGACTCGGGGCGATCGCGCCGAAGAGCAGGGCGACGATCCAGTAGCTTGGCGCTTTCGGAAACCGGAGCAGAAGAAACGCCAAAGCGACGCCCCACAGGCCGCCAAAGAAGCTTGCGGAGATCACGCGGGCGACGCCGAAGGGCGCCGTCGGCGCCAAGGACCAGGGCTGCGCCGCCGTCAGGCCGGCGGCGGCGAGAAGCGCGAGTAGGCTCTGATGAAACACCAGCACCGAAATGAATCCGGCCGCGAAGGCGGCCGCCAGACGATATCCAGTCATGCGAGATCCTTGATCGGGCGGCGCTTCGCCGCGCCGACGGGATCTAGCGCTGGACCTGCGTCTGCCCACCAATGGCCGGCGTATCAGGCCCTGGATCGGAGCGGACTTTTCGGCGGTAGTTACGCGTCGCCTGGCAATCGCTGACCACAGCCGAGATGTCGAGCGTCTCGCCGCCGCCGCCGTAGTGCGTCCCGCGGATGGGGGCGGCGCCGAGATAGTCGAGCGCGCTCGCAAGCCGGATGTGCCGGTCCGTGGTGGAGACGCCCGTCGAGGGGTCGAAGCCCACCCAGCCGAGGCCCGGAACGTGGGCTTCCACCCAGGCGTGGCCGCCGTCGTTTGCGGGCTCAGCTTCGTCGTCGCGCCGGTAGTAGCCGCTGACGTAGCGCGCCGGAATGCCGAGGTGGCGCGCGGCGACGAGGAAGACATGGGCCAGGTCGTGGCTCGCGCCGCGCTTCAGGCGGAACGTTTCGGCGGCCGTCGTCATGCTGTCGCGAGGGCCGCGCTCATAGCTCATGTCCTCATGCAGCGCCGCCAGCAGCGTGTGGAGCTGCGCCAGCACGTCGCCAGGACTGTCCGCGATGACGGACTGGGCGTAGGCGCCGATGTCGAGGTCGGGCGCCGTGAGGTCCGTGTTCCGGAGGTAGAGCGCGGGCGGAAAGCGCTCAACTGTCGAGCGCACCACTCCGGCGTTGTCCATCGTGTCCACTTCGCCTTCGACCAGAACCGTCAGGGTCTCGATCGGGCCTTCGGCTGCGAAGACGTGCGTGAGGTTGCCGAAGGCGTCTTCGGACGAGCGGAGGCGGCAGTTGCGGTCGACGTCGAGCCGCCACCGGACGACATGCTGGCCTTCGTAGTTCCGCGGCGTCAGCCGCAACGTCTGAACCACCGCGGTCGCGGGGATCTCGAAGCCGTAGGTGATCTGGTGGCGAATGCTCAGGCGCATGAACCGTCCGGTCCCATGTCATCGAAGTGGGGCGCGCGCGTCATATCAGGTACTGCTCCGCGATCGCGGCGCCGAGACGGTTGTTGTCCGCGATGAAAGCCGTGATGAACTCGTGCAGCCCGCCCTGAAAGACCTGCTTGATCTCGGCGTTCTCCAGCTTGATGCGCGTCGAGCGGGCGATCCGCTGAGCGGGGCCCTGTCGTCCGTAGCCGCTCGCCAGATCGTCGAGGTGCCGCACCAGGTCGCCGTAGCAGGCCGCGAGCGAGCGCGGCATCTGGTCGTTCAGAATGAGCAGGTCCGCGATCAGCCACGGCTTCAGGCTTTCGCGGTACACCCAATGATAGCTCGTGACCGCGGACACGGCGCGCAGGATGGCCGACCACTGATAGTAGTCCAGCCCGCCGCCGACCTGGGTCTCCTTCGGCAGGAGCAGGTGGTATTTCACGTCGAGGATGCGCGCCGTGTTGTCCGCCCGCTCCAGGAGCATGCCGAGGCGCGAGAAGTCGTAGATGTCGTTCCGCAGCATCGTGCGGTGGCCGGAGCCGTCGAACCGCAGCCCGATCTCCTTGACCCAGGCGAGGAAACGCGTGAGCTCCTCGCCCTCGAGCTTCCGGTCCTGCCGCCGACGGAGCTCAAGCCAGGCGCCGTTGATCGCCTCCCACATCTCGACGGTCAGCGCGGTGCGGACCGCACGCGCGTTGTGCCGCGCGACCTCAAAGCAACTGACGATCGAGGAGGGGTTTTCCTTCTCGAACACGAGGTAGTCGATCACGGTCTCGGCCGTCGCGTCCTCGTACTTGGCGAAGAAGCCGTCGTCACAGCCCGCGGTGAAGACCGCGCTCTCCCACTCGTTGCTCGAGCCGGCGTAAGCCACGGGCAGCGACGCGAGGCGCTGGGTCGCCTCCAGGATGCGGGCGAGCGCTTCCGCGCGCTCGACGTAGCGCGACAGCCAGAACAGGTTGTCGGCGGTGCGGCTCAGCATACGGGCGGCGTCCTCGTTCGTCCTGCGGTCATGGGTTCGGCGGCGGTCATTCGTCCAGCACCCAGGTGTCCTTGGTGCCGCCGCCCTGGCTCGAGTTCACCACCAGCGACCCTTCGCGCATCGCCACGCGGGTTAGGCCGCCGGGCACGATCCGGACGCCGTCGGAGCCCGTCAGCACGAAGGGCCGCAGATCCACATGGCGCGGCGCCACTCCGGAATTGACGTAGGTCGGGCATGTCGAGAGCGCGAGCGTCGGCTGCGCGATGAACCCGGCCGGCGACGCGATCAGCTTGGCGCGGAACAGCTCGATCTGCTCCTTGGAGGCGTGAGGCCCGACCAGCATCCCGTAGCCGCCGGAGCCGTGGACCTCCTTCACGACCAGCTCGGGCAGGTGGTCGAGCACGTATTTCAGCGCTTCCGGCTCGCGGCAGCGATAGGTCGGAACGTTCTTCAGGATCGGCTCGGAGCCCAGATAGAATTTGATGATCTCCGGCATGTAGCTGTAGATCGCCTTGTCGTCGGCGACGCCCGTGCCGACCGCGTTGGTCAGCGTCACGTTGCCAGCGTGGTAGGCGGCCATCAGGCCCGGCACGCCGAGCACGCTGTCGGGACGGAACACCAGCGGGTCGAGGAACTCGTCGTCCAGCCTGCGATAGATCACGTCGACGCGCTTCGGCCCTTCGGTCGTGCGCATGTAGACGACGTCGTCCCGCACGAAGAGATCGCGGCCCTCAACCAGCTCGATGCCGAGCTTGTCGGCCAGGAACGAGTGCTCGTAATAGGCCGAGTTGTAGACGCCCGGCGTCAGCAGCACGACGTTGGGATCGGCCGAGGACGACCGCGGCGCGAGCGACCGCAGCGTGGCCAGCAGTTCGTCGGAGTAGCGTTCGACCGGGGCGACGCGGTGGCGCGAGAACAGCTCCGGGAACAGGCGGATCATCACCTCCCGGTTCTCCAGCATGTAGGAGACGCCGGAGGGCGTGCGGGCGTTGTCCTCGAGGACATAGAACGTCTCAGAGTCCACCCGCACGATGTCGATGCCGGCGATGTGCACCCAGATGTCGTGCGGCGGCGTCTTGCCCGCCATCTCGGGGCGGAACGCCTCGTTTTGGAAGACGAGGTCCTCCGGGATGATGCCGGCCTTCAGGATCTCCCGGCGGCCGTACATGTCCGAAATGAAGCGGTTCAGCGCGTCGACCCGCTGCTCCAGTCCGACGCTCAGGCGACCCCACTCCTCAGCGGTGATGATCCGCGGAATGATGTCGAAAGGGATCAGGCGCTCCTGCGCCTGCTGGTCGCCGTAGACTGCGAAGGTGATGCCGATGCGCCGGAACAGAAGCTCCGCTTCCTCAACGCGGTAGTTCAACAGCTCGGCTGGGGCCGTCTTGAGCCATTCCGAAAGCTTGGCGTAGGCCTGGCGGACGGAGCCGTCAGCCAGGGTCATTTCGTCGAAAGGGGCGGTGCTCAAGCCTCGGCCTCGCTGCGGTGTCCTGGAAGGATGCTAATCCGGATCGGCCGCGTGGAAAGGGGTGTTCTGCGCGTTTTTGGTGCATGACGCCTGCGCAAAGTCTCATCAGATCAGCTTGAGACCCCTGAAACTTGCGTGTCCGTCGCGCCCGACGATGACGTGGTCGTGCACGAGAATGCCGAGCGGCTTCCCGACGTCCACGATAGTTTTCGTCATCTCGATGTCGGCGCGGCTTGGGGTGGGATCGCCGGACGGGTGGTTGTGGACGAGAATGAGCGCCGTCGCGCGCAGTTCAAGCGCCCGCCGGACCACCTCGCGCGGGTAGACCGGCGTGTGGTCCACGGTCCCGGTCTGCTGCACCTCGTCGGCGATGAGAGCGTTCCGCTTGTCGAGAAACAAAATCCGAAAGCGCTCGCGATCCTCGAAGGCCATGGCGGTCCGACAGTAGTCGATGACGGCGGACCAAGACGACAGCACGGGGCGTTTGCCGATGGCGCCCCTGGCGAAGCGCCGCGCCGCCCCCTCCAGGATCTTGAAATCGGTGGCCGTGGCGTCCTTGACGCCCTTGATCTCGACGAGGCGCTCATAGGGTGCCGCCAAGGCTTCCGCGAAGGAGCCGAACGTCGCGATCAACTGTTTGGCCAGCGGCTTCACGTCCTTCATCGGGATCGTGCGGAAGAGCACCAGCTCCATCAGTTCGTAGTCCGGGAGCGTATCCGGGCCCGTCTGCAGGAACCGCGCCCGCAGGCGCTCGCGGTGGCCGGCATGGTGCGGCGCCTCAACCTTAGGCGCCGATTTCCGTCGGGAGGGAAGCGTCGGCGCCTCGGACAGGCCCGGCAGCTCCACTTCCCCGTCGTCGCCGCTTCGAGACCTTGTCGCCATACGCGCCACGCCTTCGCCTACGCGCAAAGCGTCGCGCGGAGCGCGCCGCGCTGCAAGTGAGTCGTGAGGGGAAGCAGGCGTGAGCCGGCGCCGTCTCAGGCGGAGGCGGCGAACGTCGGCTGGTGAAGCCCGCGAGGCGACAGGGTAAAGATCTCGCAGCCGCTTTCGGTCACGCCGATCATGTGCTCGAACTGCGCCGAGAGCGACCGGTCGCGCGTCACCGCGGTCCAGCCGTCCGCAAGCACTTTGACATGAGGGCGGCCGAGATTGATCATCGGCTCCACGGTGAAAAACATGCCCGGCTTAAGCGCGACGCCCTCGCCGGCGCGGCCGTAGTGCAGGATGTTCGGCTCGTCGTGGAACAGGCGGCCGATGCCGTGACCACAGAAGTCGCGCACCACTGAGGTCCGCTCGCCCTCGGCGTACTCCTGGATCGCCGCCCCGATGTCGCCAGTGGTCGCGCCGGGCTTGATCGCGGCGAGGCCGCGCATCAGAGACTCGTAAGTGATCTCGATCAGCCGCTCGGCGCGGCGCGGGATCTGGCCCACCGGATACATCCGGCTCGAATCTCCGTGCCATCCGTCGAGGATGAAGGTGACGTCGATGTTGACGATGTCGCCCTCGCGAAGCGGCTTGTCGTTCGGGATGCCGTGGCAGACCACATGATTGATCGAGGTGCAGATCGTCTTGGTGTAGCCGCGATAGTAAAGGCACGCCGGCAGCGCGCCGTGGTCCATTGCGAACTCGAGCGCGAGCTTGTCGAGCGCTTCGGTCGTCACGCCGGGCGCCACGTGGTCGTTCATCAGATCGAGCGCTTCCGCCACCAGGCGGCCGGCGCGGCGCATGCCTTCGAACGCCTCGGCGTCGTGAATCTTGATCGCCCCGTTCTTGCGGAGAGGGGCGGTCTGGGCGTCGACGAAGGTCATCTGGGGCGTAGCGATCGGCGGTTCTTGGGAGACGGAAACATAAGCCGTCCGGCCGGCCGCGCCAAGCTGGGGCGGCGCAGACCCCGCTAGGCGCTCTTAAGTTCGAGGTAGCGCAGGCGCTTCGCCTCGCGCCGGCCTTCGGACACGGCCTGCACGATGATCCCGCAGACGAAGCTCAACACCGAGAGCTGCATGATGGAGGCGGCGAGGACCGCCGTCGGCAGGCGGGGCACCAGCCTCGTCTCGAGAAAATGCGTGATGACGGGAAACGCGAGCCACAACGACGTCGCGGCGAGGGCGAGGGCGATCATGCCGAAGAACCGGAAGGGCTTCACGGCGCGGTACATCATCGCGATGGTCCAGAGGATGCGGAAGCCGTCGCGGAAGGTGGAGAGCTTACTGACCGAGTCCGCCGGTCGCCGGCCGTAACGCACCGGGATCTCCTCGACCGCGAGCCGCAGATCGAGGGCGTGGATCGCGAGCTCGGTTTCGATCTCGAAGCCGCCGGACGAGGCCGGGAACGACTTGGCGAAGCGACGCGACACGGCGCGATAGCCCGACAGAATGTCGGTGAAGCCGGGACCGAACAGGCGGCCGATCATCTGATTGAACATCAGATTGCCGGCGGCATGCCCCCGGCGAACCTGCATGCCTTCGCCCTGGCGGGTCGCGACCACCATGTCGAGCTGCTGGCTGACGAGCCGATCGATCAGGAGAGGCGCGGCGAGGGGATCATAGGTCAGGTCGCCGTCCGCCATCAGATAGACGTCGGCCTCGACGTCCGCGAGCATGCGCCGGACGACGTTGCCTTTGCCCTGCAGGCGCTCGCGACGGACGATGGCGCCGGCCTCGCTCGCGCGCTCGATCGTGCGGTCGGTCGAATTGTTGTCGTAGACGTAGATGTCCGCCGCCGGCAGCGCCATGCGGAAGCCGCGCACGACCTCGCCGATGGCGGCCTCCTCGTTGTAGCAAGGCAGCAGCACGGCGATCTTCAGCGGCTGGGCCGCGACCTCGCGGGTGACGCCGAACGAGGTGTCGCGCAGGACTTCAGCAAGCGGCATGGGCGCGCTCCGTACGAGGGCGCGCCGACCCTGTCACGGTCCGCTTTAAGGGCGGCTTAAAGCGGCTAAGGGCGTTGAAGGATGACCCCGCGGTCGGTCACGACGACCCACTGCCGGTCGCGCCGTTCGATGGAGCGCACCCGGCCGACGCCCGGGATCGGATCGCCCCGCGCGACCTCGTAGGAGCCCTGCCGGCCCTCGACGAGGGCGAGGCCGTCGTAGACCTCCCGCAGGGTCCAATTGCGAACGACGGAGCCGCCGGCGTCCGGCGCCACGCTTCCAGTGGTCTCGGGCTCGTCGACCGGCTTCGGCTTGGCGGCCGCGACCGTTTCGCGGCTCTCGATCTTGTCGAGGCGCTCCTTGAGCTCCGAGAAGCGCTGCGCGTCCTCGGCCGGCTTCGGGGGCTGCTCCACCTTCGCGGTCAGCTCGACGATCTTGGCCGAGGCGGTCTCGCGCGTCGCGGCGAGGTCCTTCTGGAGGGCGAGGATCTCGGCCTTCAGCGCCTTGACGTCCTCCTGTCCCGCCGCGGCTTGGCCGGCTGCGGTCTTAGAGAGGGCGGCCTGATTGGCCTTCGCCTGTCCCAACGCCCGGTTGAGGCGGGCGATCTCGGACTTCAGCGCTCCGACGTCGCGGCCGAGGGCGGCGTCGCGGGCCCGCTCGCCGGTCGGATCGATGTTGAGGGCGAGGCCCATGCTCCGGGCTTCGATCGCCGATATCGCGGACACTTCGTCGACGCCGTCGGTCAATGCCGGCGCGGTCGCAAAGGTCGCGGCGCCGGCTCCCGCCGCCAGGGCCAGCGACAGCGCCGTAGCGTAGGGCCACAGCCGCCCGAAGCGCCGGGAGGCTGGCTCCTCCGGGTACAGGTCGATCGTCGGGTGCGGCCGTCGGGACGACCACACCGTGACCGCGGGCCGGGGGCGGCCGAAGCCGGGGGAGGGCAGGTCGCGGTTCGACTCGGGCGACATCGGGTTACTCGCGGGTTAACTCTGCCCGCAATTAACCCTCCATCACGGTTACCGGAGGGTTACCGGATCGCCTCCAGGACTTCGGTGCCGGTGACCGTCCGGTTCTTCGGCCAGGAAAAGAAGTCCGCGTCCCGCTCCACCGCCGCGTCGAGCAGGCGGTGGTAGTCCCGTCGCGGCGTCTCGATCGCGCCGAACCGCCTGAGGTGATCGGTGACGAACTGGGTGTCGAGCAGGGAGAAGCCGCCCCGTTTGAGGCGGGCGACGAGGTGCACGAGGGCGACCTTCGAGGCGTCGCGCTCGACGTGGAACATGCTCTCGCCGAAGAAAGCGCCGCCGAGCCGCACCCCATAGAGGCCGCCGACAAGCTTCCCCTCCCGCCAAGCCTCGACGCTGTGGCAGTGCCCGAGCCGGAAGAGGTCGAGATAGAGCCGGCGGATGCGGCCGTTGATCCAGGTCTTCATGCGGCCGGGCGCCGGAGAGGCGCATCCGTCGAGCACCGCCTCGAAGGCGGTGTCGACGCGCATCTCGAACACGTCCGCCCGCACCGTCCGCGCAAGCCGCTCGGTCACGTGGAAGCTGTCGAGCGGCACCACGCCGCGCAGTTCCGGCTCGATCCAGTAGAGCCCGGGATCCTCGGCGCTCTCCGCCATCGGGAAGATGCCGCAGGCGTAGGCCTTGAGCAGGACCTCGGGCGTGATCTCGACGAGAACGTCGTTGATGCGGGTCATGGGGCGAAGCTTAAGCGGCCCCCTGGCTCTCCGCCAACATCTTCTCCAGCCAGTGGATGTCGTACTCGCCGTCCTGAATCGACGGGTCGCGCACCAGCCGGCGGAAGAGCGGCAGCGTGGTGTCGACGCCGTCCACCACGAACTCGTCCAGCGCGCGCCGAAGCCGCATCAGGCATTCGGTGCGGTTACGGCCGTGGACGATCAGCTTGCCGATCATGCTGTCGTAGTGGGGCGGGATCAGATAGCCCTGATAGGCCGCGGAATCCACGCGGACGCCCAGACCGCCGGGCACGTGATAGTAGGCGATGCGGCCGGGGGAGGGGCGGAAGGTCTCGGCGTTCTCGGCGTTCACGCGGCATTCGATGGCGTGGCCGCGGAAGACCACGTCCTCCTGCGCGATGGCGAGCCGGGCGCCGCTCGCGATGCGGATCTGCTCGTTGATCAGGTCGATGCCGGTGACCATCTCCGTCACCGGATGCTCCACCTGGATCCGGGTGTTCATCTCGATGAAGTAGAACTCGCCGTTCTCGTACAGGAACTCGACCGTGCCGACGCCACGGTACTTGAGCTCGCGCATGGCGGCGGCGACCGTCTCGCCGATCGTCTCACGCTGCTCGACGTTGAGAGCCGGGGAGGGCGCCTCCTCCCAGACCTTCTGGTGGCGGCGCTGCAGCGAGCAGTCGCGTTCGCCGAGATGGATCGCGGCGCCGTGGCCGTCGCCCAGCACCTGCACCTCGATGTGGCGCGGCTTGCCGAGATACTTCTCGAGATAGACCGCGTCGTCGCCGAACGCCGCCTTCGCCTCCGAGCGCGCGGTCTGCAGCGCCTCGACGAGGTCGTCCTCGGTCATCGCGACCTTCATGCCGCGTCCGCCGCCGCCGGAGGCCGCCTTCACCAGGACGGGATAGCCGATGTCGCGGGCGACGCGCCTGGCCTCGTCGTCGTCGGTGATGCCGCCGTCTGAGCCCGGGACGACCGGGATGCCCAGACGTTTCGCGGTCTGCTTGGCGGCGATCTTGTCGCCCATGATGCGGATGTGCTCGGGTTTCGGGCCGATGAAGATCAGCCCGTGCTCCTCAAGAATCTCGGCGAAGCGCGCGTTCTCGGACAGGAAGCCGTAGCCCGGATGCACGGCGTCCGCGCCGGTGATCTCGCACGCCGCGAGCAGAGCCGGGATGTTGAGATAGCTGTCTCGGGCGGCCGGCGGTCCGATGCAGACGCTCTCGTCCGCGAGGCGGACGTGCATGGCGTCCGCGTCGGCCGTCGAATGCACGGCGACGGTCGCGATGCCGAGCTCCTTGCAGGCGCGCAGGATGCGCAGCGCGATCTCGCCGCGGTTGGCGATCAGAACCTTGTCGAAGCTCGCCATGGGCCCGTCAGTCCACGATCAGGAGGGGTTCGCCGAATTCAACCGGCTGCCCGTCCGCGATCAGGATTTCTCGGACGATGCCGGCGCGGGTCGCCGGAATCGCGTTCATCGTCTTCATCGCCTCGACGATCAGCAGCGTCTGGCCCTGGCGGACCGTCTGGCCCACCTCGACAAAGGCGCGGGCGCCGGGCTCGGGCGACATGTAGGCGGTGCCGACCATGGGCGAGAGGACCACGCCCGGGTGCTTGGCCGGATCGGTCGGAGCCGCGGCGACCGGGGCCGCAGCCGGGGAGGCCGGCGCGGCCGTCAGCGCGCCAACGTAGGCCGTCGTCGGGGCGGCCGAGAGATGCCGGGCGACGCGCACGCGCAGCTGGTCGTGCTCGATCTCGATCTCGGTCAGATCGTTTTCCGACAGCAGCTTCGCGAGTTCGCGGATCAGCTCCTGGTCGATGGACGCTTTGGAAGGCAGCTTGCTCATGGAAGGACGATCTCCGCCGGCGTTCGAGATCACGCCGTGATCGGTTCGGATGGGTCAGGCCGCTTGATGCGGCGGGCGAGCGCCTGAAGCGCGAGGTCGTAACCGTCGAGGCCGAGCCCGACGATGACGCCCGCCGCGACAGGCGAGATGTAGGAGTGGTGCCGGAAGCTCTCCCGCGCGTGGACGTTGGAGATGTGCACCTCGATCGTCGGCACCCCCACGCCGCGGATCGCGTCATGGATCGCGACCGACGTATGAGTGAGGGCTCCTGCATTCAGCACGATGCCCCGCGCCCGCGTCCGCGCTTCCTGGATCCAGTCGACGAGGTCGCCCTCGTGGTTCGACTGGCGGCACTCCACGACGAGGCCCAGGCGGTCCCCGGTCGCCCGCGCCAGCGCCTCGACGTCCGCCAATGTCGACGATCCGTAGACCGCCGGCTCGCGCAGGCCGAGCAGGTTCAGGTTCGGGCCGTTGAGGACGAAGACGACGGGATCCAAGCGGGGAGCCGAGCTTGAGACGTGAACGGGCGGCCGGCGGAGGCCGACGGCCGCGACGAGCGGCTCTTATAGGCAAGGCCGGCGCGGAACCCAAGCGATTCCGCCAAAGGGCGTAAGGCCGTCTGCGACGCGCCGCGACGCTTCACCCGCCGGCGCCGCCGTCGAGGCGGCGGCAGGGGAGGCCGCTTTCGGTGAAGGACGTCAGAATGGCGTCGGCATGGGCGCCGTCGCGAATCTCGACGGTGAGATCGAGCGTGGCGCCCTTGGCGGGCACGTCGAGGAAGCCGCGCTGGTGGTGCACCTCGAGGATGTTGGCGCCGAGTTCGCCGAGCCGGGTCGCGATGGTGCCCAGCATGCCCGGCCGGTCCGCGATCGTCATGCGGAAGGCCAGAATCTTCTGCTCGCGCTCGAGTTCGCGCACCATGATGGAGGCGAGGATGCGCGGGTCGATATTGCCGCCGCACAGGATGAGGCCGACCGTCTTGCCCGCGAACCGCCCGGGCGCGGCGAACAACGCCGCGAGGCCCGCGGCGCCCGCGCCCTCCGCGACCGCCTTCTGCTGCATGAGGTAGGCGTTCACCGCTCGCTCGAGCTCGGCCTCGCTGACGAGGATGATGTCGTCCACGAGCCGCGCCGCGATCTCGCGGGTGAGGGCGCCTGCCGTCTTGACGGCGATGCCCTCGGCCAGCGTCGGGCCGCCGGTCGGCAGCTCCGCGCCCTTCAGCGCGTTCCACATGGAGGGATAGAGGGCGGCCTCGACGCCGATGATCTGGATCGAGGGCTTCAGCGCCTTGGCGGCGACGGCGACGCCGGAGATCAGCCCGCCGCCGCCGATCGGCACGAGGATCACGTCGAGTTCGGGCGCCTCCGCGAGCATCTCGAGCGCGATCGTGCCTTGGCCGGCGATGACGTCGGGATCGTCATAGGGGTGGACGAAGGTGAGGCCGCGCTCGAGCGCGATCGCGCTGGCGCGGATCTGGCTCTCGGCGACCGTCTCGCCGTCGAGCACGACCTCGGCGCCGAAGCCGCGGGTGGCCGCCACCTTCACGTGCGGCGTCGTCTCGGGCATCACGATCGTGGCCGGAATGCCGAGCCGCCGGGCGTGGTAGGCGACCGCCTGCGCGTGGTTGCCCGCCGACATGGCGATCACGCCGCGTGCGCGGGCTTCTGCGTCCAGGCGGCTGAGCCGCACCACCGCCCCGCGCTCCTTAAAGGCGTTGGTGACGTGGAGGTTTTCATACTTCACGCGGACGTCGGCGCCGGTCATCGCCGAGAGCTTCGGCGCCGCGAGCATGGGGCTCGGCGTGACCGCGCCCTCGAGGATCTTCTGGGCCGCCTGAACGTCGGCGAGCGTCACGGTCATGGCGAACAGGTCCTTCAGGTCGGCGCGGAAGCATAGGCGAGGGGAGCCGGCGAAGCATCAATGCCGACCGCATGGCTGAAACGACGCCGCGGCGCCATCACGAACCTCGGCGCGGGGCCTGCGACAGCTTGACCCTCGCGGCGGCCGGACCCATCGTAGCGTCACAGTCTTACGGAGACCTGCCGCGTGACGGCGACCCGCCCCCACCCCCGACGACCGGCGACGGCGCTCGCCTTCGCAGCCGTTGTATGGACGGCGCCGGCCGCGGCGGAGGTGGCCACGTTCGAGGCGCGGGACCCGATCGCTCCACCCACCGGACCGGTCCTGGGCGTCGACGGCGCCGGCGTGTCATTGGCCGCGGACGCCGATCGTCCCGTGCTCGTGCATTTCTTCGCCACCTGGTGCGCGCCCTGCCGGGAGGAGCTGCCGGCGCTGGCGGGCTTCGTCGGCCGCCAAGGGGAGGGCGTCCGCGTCGTGGGCGTCGCCGTCGGCGAGCCGGCGTCGCGCGTCCGCGGCTTCCTCGCATCGCTCGGCGTCGCCTTGCCCGTCGCGCTCGACGAAGACCGGTCGCTGGCGCGGAGGTTCGGCGTGAAGGTCCTTCCGAGCACCGTGGCGCTCGCGCCCGGCGGCAGGACCGCCGCCGCCGCGCACGGACCCGTCGACTGGGACGCCTCCTCGACCCCGCGGACGCTCGCCGCGCTTGGGGCCGTCGACCCAGTTTCGGCTCACCTGGAAAACGAACAAACACAATGATCCGAGGGAGAACGCCATGATGCGCCGCCGCACGCTTTTGAAGACCGGAGCCGCGTTCGCCGCTGCGGCCTTCGCGACGCCTCGGCTGGCGTTTGCGGAGGAGGGCGCATTCGCCCCCGCCCCCGGGGCCTGGCGCACCTTTGAAATGCGCACGCGGATCGAGCTCGTCTCGGTCAAAGGCGCGGCGCGCGTCTGGGCGCCGGTTCCCGTCTTCGCCGACAGCGGCTGGACCCGTCCCCAGCCGACCACTTTCAGCGGCAACGCGCGGACGGCGAAGCTGGTCTCAGCGCCCGTAGGCATGGTCGTCGCGGAATGGGCAGGCGGCGCTGAGGCGCCGGTGCTCGAGGTCGTGAACCGCGTCCAGACCCGCGACCGCGCGGTCGACCTCGCGGCGACCGGCGCGACGCTGTCGGCGGACGAGCGCGCGCGCTATCTCGCGCCGAGCGACCTCATCCCCACCGACGGCATTGTGGCCGAGACCGCGAAGAAGGCGATCGGCGCGGCGCAGACGGACCGCGCGAAGGCCGAGGCGATCTACCAGTGGGTGGTCGAGAACACCCACCGCGACGCCAAGGTGCGCGGCTGCGGCCTCGGCGACGTCGCGACCATGCTGGAGAGCGGCAACCTCGGCGGCAAATGCGCCGACATCAACGCGCTCTATGTCGGCCTCGCCCGCGCTGCGGGCCTGCCGGCGCGCGACGTCTACGGCATCCGCGTCGCGCCCTCGCGCTTCGGCTACAAGAGCCTCGGCGCGAACTCCGAGACGATCACAAAGGCGCAGCATTGCCGCGCCGAGGTCTGGCTCGACGGACCGGGCTGGGTGCCGGTCGATCCGGCCGACGTCCGCAAGGTCGCGCTGGAGGAGCCGCCGGCGACCCGTCCGCTCGACGACCCGAAGGTCGCCGCGGCCCGCAAGACGCTGTTCGGCGCCTGGGAGACCAACTGGATCGCCTACAACGACGCCCACGACGTCGCGCTGCCGGGCGCGACCGGCGGAAAGCTCGGCTTCCTGATGTACCCGCAGGCGGAGACCGCGGCCGGCCGGCTCGACTGCCTCGACGCCGACGGGTTCAAATACGTCATCACCGCGCGCGAGATCGTGGCCTGAGGCGCCGGGGCGGCGCCTGGACCAGCGGGGCCAAATCCGCCGCCGCCGCAGAGCCTTCGCGGGCAAAGCTCGCGTCGCCTGCGAGCTCCGCGCCTCATACGTCGGGCCGGCGAAACGCCGACCCCCCGGCGGGATCGGCTGGCGGATCGGTCCGGCTGCGACGCGGAACCACCGATCCGCCATGTTACGGCAAAACGCTGGACGTGGCGGGATATGGCGGGACAACATTTGCGCCGGTTCCGCCCAAACTCAGGGCTGATCCGGCGTCTCGCCGCAGGCCAGTCACGTCTAAGGAGAAGCCCCTTCAGCCCCGATGAGAAGGCGACTTGGTTCCATAATATATCTTATGCGACTCGGATCATCGCTCGGGGGTTGGCCAGGACGCCAGCGCAGCGCCTTAGTTCCGCCTTGGCCGCAGCGGCCAATCTTGCGTCGTCCGCGACGACGTTCGTCGCCTGCCCGCTCGATGTGAGGTCGCCCGCATGTTCTCCCGTTCCGTGCGACGCTGGGCGATCGCCTTGGGCGTGTCGGTCGCGGGCCTGACGGGCGCCTACGCCGGCGTCCTTGTGGCCACCAACAACTTTCATGAGCTTGTGCCCGGAGAGGTCTATCGCTCGGCGCAACCCTCGCCGGACGACCTGCGCGCGATCAAGGCGAACTACGGCGTCGCCAGCGTCCTGAACCTGCGCGGCGCAAGCGCCGGCAAGGGCTGGTACGACGCCGAGGCGGCGGCCGCGCGCGACGCCGGCGTGACCCTGATCGATTTCCGCATGTCGGCCTCGTCGGAGCTCACTCCGATGGAGGTCGAGCGGCTGATCCAGACCATGCGCGACGCGCCGAAGCCGCTGCTGATCCACTGCCGCAGCGGCGCGGACCGCACTGGAGCGGCCTCCGCGCTTTATCTCGCCGCGATCAAGCACGCCGACGAAGAGACGGCGGAGTGGCAGCTGTCGCCGCTCTATGGGCACATCGCGACCTGGGGGCTGCCGAGCTTCGCCATGGACCGGATGTGGGAGACGGCGGAGCCGTCGCTCGGCTTCCACGACTCTTGACCTGACGGGGCGCTCAAGGCGACCTAAGCGAACTCCCCAACGCGAGCCCGAGCCGCCCCATGACACCTTCCCGCGACGTCGCGCGCCTCGTCGAGATCATGGCCGCGCTGCGGACGCCCGGGACCGGCTGTCCGTGGGACCTCGAGCAGAGCTTCGCGACCATTGCGCCATTCACGATCGAGGAGGCCTACGAGGTCGCGGACGCCATCCAGCGCGGCGACCTGGAAGACCTGCGCGAAGAGCTCGGCGACCTGCTGCTGCAGGTGGTGTTCCATGCCCGCATGGCCGAGGAGCAGGGCGCTTTCGCCCTCCCCGACGTCGTCGAGGCCATCACGACCAAGCTGGTGCGCCGGCACCCGCACGTCTTCGGCGACGCGCGCGATCTCCCGGCCGACGAGGTCAAGTCGCTCTGGGCCGCCATCAAGGCCGAGGAGAAGGCCGAGCGCGCCGCCCGCCGCGGCGAGCCGGCGAGGGCGCAGAGCCTCCTGGACGGAGTGACCCGCGCCCTCCCCGGCCTTACCCGCGCCGTGAAACTTCAGGAGAAGGCGGCGACCGTCGGCTTCGACTGGGACGACGTCGCGCTGGTCGTCGGCAAGGTGCGCGAGGAGGCCGACGAGGTCGCCGAGGCGGTCGCAAGCGGTGACCGCGACGCGGTCGAGGACGAGATCGGCGACCTGTTCTGCGCCGTCGCGAACCTCGCGCGCCACATGGGCGTCGACCCGGAGACGGCGGTCCGCCGCTCCAACGCAAAATTCGAACGCCGCTTTCGGGCGATCGAGGCGGGCCTCCGGGCGCGCGGCAAGACCCCGGCGGACAGCGATCTCGACGAGATGGACGCCATCTGGAACGAGGCGAAGGCGGCCGAACGCGCCGCGAAAGCCGCGGCGGAGTAGGGCGACGCCTTCACGTCACGCGGCCTCCGTCAGGCCGCCCTCGCCTTCGCGCTCCATCTGGGCGTCGAGGAACGACGTGATCCGCCGGATGGCGGAGCGCGCCTCGGGCAGAAAGCGGGCGAAGGCCTGCCAGACGTGGGGCATCTTGGGCCAGACCTCGAGTTCGGCCGCGACGCCGGCCGCCAGCAACGCCCGGTGCATGCGGACGGAGTCGTCGCGCAGGATCTCGTCGCCGCCGCACTGGATCAGACACGGCGGCAGCCCCACCAGATCGCCGTAGAGCGGCGACAGCGAAGGCTCGCGGACATCCCGGCCCGGCGCATAGGCGTCGACCACCACCGGCAGACACGCCACCTGAAGAAACGGGTCCAACACCGCGTTTTTCCGCATGCTTTCGCCCTCGCCGCTCATGTCGACGAAGGGCGAGAGCGCGACCGCCGCAGCGGGAAGCGGCAGCCCCTCCGCCTTGAGCCGCAGCAACAGCGCGAACACGAGATTGCCGCCCGCGCTGTCGCCGGCCACCGCGATCGCGGCGGGCGACCGCCCACGGTCGAGCAAGGCGCGGTAGACAGCGAGCGAGTCCTCCAGCGACGCGGGGTGCGGGTGCTCGGGGGCCAAGCGGTAATCCGGAACGATGGTTTCTGCGCGCGCCCCCCGCGCCAGCCGCCCGGCGACGCCGCGGTGGGTCCGGGGCGACCCCGCGACGAAGGCGCCGCCGTGCAGATAGAGGATGACCCGGCCGCCGCAGTAGCCGACCGGCGCGTGCCGCTCGGCTGCGAGGCCCGCGATGCGCAACGCGCTGCGTTCCACGTTCTTCGGCAGGTCGGGCGCAAGACGGGCGATGGCGTCGATCTGGCGGCGGAGACGAAGCAGATCGGGGTTAGCGGTCAGCCGGGGCTTTACGCCGTAGCGCAGCGCCATGCAGAGCAGGCGCGCCTGGGGGCTGACAGGTTCCCGCATCCGAGGCCGCTCCTGTTGCATCGCACCAACATGACCCGATCGGGCGCTGCGAATGAAGCGAAATCTGGGCGCGGCGCGCGGCTCTCCGCCCTTCCGGGGGCGACTCGCCGAGCGACCACGTGACAAGATGGTCTTGGCGCGCAGCGGCGCGAATCGTTATGGACAGGCGTATGGCCGAAACCAAATCCGATCTTCTCGCCGGACTCGGCGGCGAGCAGCGCAAGCCTGCGGCGGCGCCGAAGGCGGGTCCGCGCGCCCTGCCCCGTCCGGAGCTCACAGCCGAGGCCGGCTACACCGCCGCGGACATCGAAGTGCTGGAAGGGCTGGAGCCGGTTCGCCGGCGGCCCGGCATGTACATCGGCGGCACCGACGAGAAGGCGCTGCATCACCTTTTCGCGGAAGTCATCGACAACGCCATGGACGAGGCGGTCGCCGGGCACGCGAGCTTCATCGCGGTCGACGTCGGCGCCGACGGCTCGGTCACCGTGACGGACAACGGCCGCGGCATCCCGGTCGATCCGCACCCGAAGTTTCCGAGCAAGTCCGCGCTCGAGGTCATCATGACCACGCTTCATTCCGGCGGAAAGTTCGACGGCAAGGTCTACGAGACCTCCGGCGGTCTCCACGGCGTCGGCGTCTCGGTCGTGAACGCGCTGTCGGAGCGGGTCGAGATCGAAGTCGCCCGCAACCAGAAGCTCTACCGGCAGGCGTTCTCCCGCGGCCACCGGCTGGGGGACCTCGAAGAGGTCGGGCCGGTCCACAACCGCCGGGGCACCCGCATCCGCTTCCTGCCGGACAGCCAGATCTTCGGGGCTGAGGCGCGGCTGAAGCCGGCGCGGCTGTTTCAGATGGCGCGCTCCAAGGCCTATCTGTTTTCCGGCGTCGAGATCCGCTGGACCTGCCCCGCCGAAATGCTCGCCGGCGTCGAGAACGTGCCGGAGAAGACCACCCTGCACTTCCCCGGCGGGCTGAAGGACTACCTCGCGTCGAGCCTCGCGGGCCGCGACCAGGTGGTCGAAATCTTCGCCGGCTCGCACAAGAAGGCGGGCGGCCACGGCGGCGTCGAATGGGCGATCGCCTGGACCGATGACGGCGAGGACGGCTTCTCGCGCTCCTACTGCAACACCATCCCGACGCCCGAAGGCGGCACCCACGAGCAGGGGCTTCGGATGGCGCTGTTGCGGGGCCTGAAGGGCTACGCCGACCTCACCAACGTCAAGCGCGCGTCGATCCTGACCGGGGACGACGTGATGGCCGGGACGGTCGCCATGCTCTCCGCCTTCATCCGGGAGCCGGAGTTCCAAGGTCAGACTAAGGAGCGGCTGGCGACGGCGGAGGCGACGCGCATCGTCGAGGCCGCGGTGAAGGACGCCTTTGACCACTGGCTCTCCGCCTCGCCCCAGCAGGCGAATAAGCTGCTCGAAAGCGTCATTCTGCGCGGCGAGGACCGGCTTCGCCGGCGGCAGGAGAAGGACGTCGCGCGCAAGACCGCGACCCGCAAGCTCCGCCTCCCGGGCAAGCTCGCGGACTGCAGCCAGGCGGGCTCGAAAGGCTCCGAGCTGTTCATCGTCGAGGGCGACTCGGCCGGCGGCTCCGCCAAGCAGGCGCGCGACCGCGCCACCCAGGCGGTGCTGCCCCTCCGCGGCAAGATCCTCAACGTCGCAAGCGCAGGCGCGGACAAGCTCGCCCAGAACCAGCAACTCGCGGATCTCCTTCTCGCGCTCGGCTGCGGCACGCGGGCCAGATACTCGGACGCGGACCTACGCTACGAGCGGGTCATCGTCATGACTGACGCGGACGTCGACGGCGCGCACATCGCCTCGCTCCTGATGACCTTCTTCTTCCGCGAGTTGCCGGAGCTGATCCGTCACGGGCACCTGTTCCTCGCGGTTCCTCCGCTCTACCGGCTCAGCCATGGCGGCACGACGCTCTACGCCCGCGACGACGCCCACAAGGACGAGCTGCTGGCGAAGACCTTCAAGGGCAAGAAGGTCGAGGTCGGCCGCTTCAAGGGCCTCGGCGAGATGATGCCGCAGCAGCTCAAGGACACCACGATGTCCCCGGCGAAGCGCACCCTGCTGCGGGTCGAGATCGACGAGGACGGCCGCGAGGGCACGCGCGACGCGGTGGAGCGGCTGATGGGCGCCAAGCCCGAGGCCCGCTTCCGCTTCATCCAGGAGAACGCGGCCTTCGCCGGCGATCTGGTGGACATCTGAGGCGACGCTGAAAGCGCTCTCGTCATTACCTGCGCGTCGGGCCGGGAACTGTGTTCGAGTGCGCGCGGGTCTGACCCAAGCGCCGTCATGGTCCGGCTTGACCGGACCATCCACGTCCGACGTCGAGTTCCATGCTCGACGTGGGTCCTCCGGTCGAGCCGGAGGACGACGGCGGAGTGGGAGCGAAGCGGAGGGATGCGTAACGGTCGGCGCTTCCTTGGTCGGCCGCAGACGGAGCGGACGTCATCACGAGCGGCGTCTTGGATCGAACGCCGCGTTTCGGCCGTTAACCTCGGCGACCATCCGCACAGCGCCCTCCGGCGCCTTGGAGGCCCCGATGCCGAGACCCCCTCTCCTGCCGCTCGCGCTGCTCGCGACGCTTTCCGCGTTCAGCGCCGGCGCGCAACCCGCCCCCTCGCCCGTTCCGTCCGCGCCGCCGGAAAAGATCGACCCAGGTCCTATGCGGCCGGACGAGCCGGCGCCGCCGACCAAACCGGACGCGCCCCAGGCCGCCGAGGATCCGCTCGGCGTCGCGCCGAACGTCTTCGCCGCCCGCATCGCGGCGCCCTGGGAGGGCGCGGAGGGGAAGGGCTTTTCGCGTGTCATCGGCGTGATCGACGGAGATCGCCAGCGGTTCTACGTGCAGTGGCTGAAGGAACCCGACGGCGCGATCGTGCAGACGAAGGAGCTTGAAGACGCGGAGGCCGCGAAGCTCACCTTCGGCGACGTTCGCGCCGAGGCCAGCGACACCGGCGTGTCGGTGTTCATGGACACGGCCCCTGACAAGGACGGCATCCGCGACACCTGGGTGCTGATCATCGGAGACCCCGGCGACACGCGGTTCGGTCCGGCTACGAACTAACGTCTCGGTCGACGCGGCCGGGGATGCACGGGAGCTGAGCTCTTCGCGACGGGCCACGCGCCTGCCTTGTCCCGGCCTCGAGCCGGGACCCAAACCCTCAGAGTTCTCAAAATTAGCAGGACGCCCCAGCGCTCAATCCACGAGCGCAGGCGGATCTGGGTCCCGGCTCAAGGCCGGGACAGGGGTGTGGTTAGCACCAAGAGTCCGCGCTTCAATAGACCGCCCTACACCGCCAGCAGGCGCCCGAGCGCCGCGTTGACGGCCTCGGGCCGCTCCAGGGTCGACAGGTGGCCGCAGTCCGGGACGATCACGAGGTCGGCGCCGGGAATGGCGGCCGCCATGCGCCGCGCGTGCTCCGGCGGCGTCGGCGTGTCCTCGTCGCCCACAAGCACGAGCGTGGGACAGCGGATGGTCGGCGGGATCGACGAGAAATCCTCACGATTCAGGATCGCGGTCATCTGCCGCGCGAAGGCCGGCGCTCCGGTTTCGATCAGCATGGCATGAACGACGCGTTCGAGGTCGCGCTCGTCGGCGCGGGCGGGGTGGACGTAGCGCGCGTAGGTCGCAGCGTGGATCGAACCGAGCTTGCCGCGCTCGGCCGCGGCGATCAGGACCCGGCGCCGCCCCCGGCCCTCCTCGGTGTCGGGGTAGGCGGTCGTGTCCAGCAGCGCGAGGCGGACGATCCGCTCGGGAGCCGCTTTCAGCATCTCAAAGGCGACGTAGCCGCCCATGGAAAGCCCGACCAGCGCGAAACGCTCCGGAGCCTCGGCCAGCGCCGCGGCGGCGATCTCGGCGATCGTCGCATGCCTGCGATGGTCGACCGTCATGAACGGCCGAGCGCCAAGGTTCGCGATCTGCGGCGTGAACAGTCGTTCCGTGCAACCGAGACCGGGCGCGAAGACGATTGGCAATGTTGCTTCCATCAGATCGTCGCTCCCGCCGTGTGTCCGCGCTCCGCGTTATAGTTTCCGCGTCCACGGCAATTGACAATTCGCTGCAAATGCCTCATCTCCGCGGCAGATCGCTGGCCGTGGGACGATGTCGTCCCGCACGGGCCAAGGAGTTGGATCTTTCGGCGGACGCGCCGCGCCGGCTCCTCGATCGAACCGCTTAAGGATGACATGACCTTTTCCGATCTCGGCCTGAGCCCGAAAGTGCTGTCCGCCGTGGAAGCGTCGGGGTACACGAACCCGACGCCGATCCAGGCGGCCGCCATTCCCGAAGTGCTGGCGCGCAAGGACGTGCTCGGCATCGCTCAGACCGGCACCGGCAAGACGGCCTCCTTCACCCTTCCGATGCTGACGCGGCTTGAGCAAGGCCGCGCGCGCGCGCGTATGCCGCGCACGCTGATCCTTGAGCCCACCCGCGAACTCGCGGCTCAGGTCGAGGAAAGCTTCGCGAAGTACGGGCAGAACCATAAGCTCTCGATGGCGCTCCTCATCGGCGGCGTCTCCTTCGGCGACCAGGACGCCAAGCTCACCCGCGGCGTCGACGTTCTGATCGCGACCCCCGGCCGCCTGCTCGACCATCACGAGCGCGGACGCCTTCTGCTGACCGGGATCGAGATCCTCGTGATCGACGAAGCCGACCGCATGCTCGACATGGGCTTCATCCCGGACATTGAGCGCATCTGCAAGCTGATCCCGGCCGCCCGGCAGACGCTGTTCTTCTCCGCGACGATGCCGCCGGAGATTACCCGCCTCACCGAGCAGTTCCTGCGCGATCCCGTCCGCATCGAGGTGGCGCGGCCCTCCTCCACCGCGACGACTGTGACGCAGCGCCTGATCGCCACCAGCGACGACGCCGCCGACAAGCGCGAGGTCCTGCGCCGCGAAGTGGCGCAGGTCGAGGGGTTCAAGAACGCGATCATTTTCTGCAACCGCAAGCGCGACGTGGCCGTCGTCTACAAATCCCTGCAGCAGCACGGCTTCAAGGTCGCGGCGCTGCATGGCGATCTGGACCAGCGCGCCCGCATGGCCGCGCTCGACAGCTTCAAGACGGGCGAAGTCGACCTGCTCGTGGCGAGCGACGTCGCCGCGCGCGGCCTGGACATCCCGGACGTCAGCCACGTCGTGAACTACGACGTGCCGATCCACGCCGAAGACTACGTCCACCGCATCGGCCGCACCGGCCGCGCCGGGCGCAGCGGCGTGGCGTTGACGCTGGTCTCGCCGTCGGACGGGAAGTACCTCGAGACGATCGAGAAGCTGATCAAGACAAAGCTTGAGTGGCAGGGCGGCGCGCCCGACGCCGAGGCGCTCGCCAGCGCCGCTCCGCGGCGGCGCACGCGCGGCGGTCGCGCCGCTGGCGCGGCCAAGACTGCGCCCAAGATCGAAGCGGCCTCGCCAGCGGCCGAGGCCGCCTCCCCCGCCCCGAAAGAGCGGGCTCGGAGCGCGAAGCCGCCTGCCGCCGCAGTGGCTCCCCCGCCGGCCCGCGAGGCGCCTCCCGCCGCGCGCGCGCATCGGACCGATGGCTCCTCCCCCTCGCGCGGACCGCGCAACCATAGCGAGCGCCGGCCGCCGGCCTCGGCGCATGACGACGCGCCGGTCCTCGGCCTCGGCGATCATGTGCCCGCATTCCTGCTTAGGCCTGTACGGCTCAAGCGCGCGTAAGATCGTCGCAGCTGCAATCAGCTTAAATAGGCGCCGCAGCTTTAACGCGAGTTTTACGCCCTCGGACGTCATCTAGGACTTGTCGGCCGAAAGCCGCTGCCGACGACTCCCGCCGGGGAGGTGGGGGACGGCAGGCTGGGGAGCGCCCTCCGATGACGCGGGGCTCAAGTGACTTCGACCGGACGCTGGCTTTCAGCGACGCCGCGATCCAGCGGCTGCGTGTGCACCGGCACGCGGCCTATCCACGCAATTACGAGCTCTGGTACACCTATGCGACGGGGTATAACTCCGCGCTGAACCGCGCGATCAACGAGGCGCTGGAGCACAGCCCGGGCATCTCCGAGGCTGATCTTGACCTGCTGTACGAAACCTACCTGTCGCCGTTGCGTCTGTCGGAACGCGTCGATCACGTCGGCACCCGCATCATCGAAGAGATCGGTGAGGTCAACGACGCGCTGAAGGCCGCGCGGGGCGCAAACAGCGATTACGCCAAAGCGCTCGAAAGCGTCATGCGCGAGGCCCAGAGCGTCGAAGGCGCCGGCGGCGTCGTGCTCGGACGTCTTGGCGAGCTGCTGCTGTCGGCGACGCACGCGATGATCAACCGGACGAAAGCCCTCGAGGAGCGGCTCGCCGGTTCGCAGACCGAAATGCGCAAGCTTCACGACACGCTCGAGGTGATCCGCGCGGAGTCGCTCACCGATCCGCTCACCGGTCTCGCGAACCGCAAGTTCCTGCAGGGCGCGCTTGACCGCGCGCTGCTGGACGCCGAGTCGCAAGCCGACCGGCCGGCGCAGTTCTCCGTTCTGCTGATCGACATCGACCGGTTCAAGACCTTCAACGACAGCTACGGCCATCTCACCGGCGATCAGGTCCTTCGGCTCGTCGCGCTCGCGCTCAAGCAGAACGTGAAGGGGCAAGACCTCGCCGCGCGCTTCGGCGGCGAGGAGTTCGCGATCGTGCTGCCGGACACCGGCCTGCAGGGCGCGATCGCCGTGGCGGAGCGCATCCGCCGCGCGGTCATGACCAAGGACCTGGTAAAGCGCTCGACGGGCGAACACCTCGGCCGGGTCACGGTGTCCGTCGGCGTCGCGGAATGGCGGCGCGGCGACACGGGCCAAACCGTGATCGACCGCGCCGACCGCTGCATGTACGTCGCGAAACGAAGCGGACGGAACCTCGTGATCGCCGAGACCGATCCGCTGTTTTCGGAGATGGACGCCGCCGGCGAGCACGCCGGCCCGCGTCAGGCCACCTTCGCGTCCGCTTCGCGGTAGGTCGGGTAGTCCACGTAGCCTTTCGCGTCGCCGCCGTAGAACGTGGCCTCGTCCGGCTGCGCCAGCGGCGCCCCGTCGCGGATCCGCTCCACGAGGTCCGGGTTCGCGATGAACGGCCGGCCGAAAGCGACAGCGTCGACTTCGCCGTTCGCCACGCGCGCCGCCGCGAGCTTCGGATCGTAGCCGTTGTTGCCGATGTAGACGCCTTTGAAGGCCTTTCGCAGCACCGAGAGGTCGAAGGCGCCCTCGGGCGCGCGCGAGCCGCGGGTCTCGCCTTCGATCACGTGGAGGAAGGCCAGGCCCATCTCCGAGAGCTTTTCCGTCACGTAGGTGAACAGCGGTTCGGGATTCGAGTCGGCGCAGTCGTTGGCCGGGCTGACCGGCGACAGGCGGATGCCGACGCGCTCCTTGCCGATTGCGTCCACCGCGGCCTGGGTCGCCTCCAGCAGGAACCGAGCGCGGTTCGGTATCGATCCGCCGTAGGCGTCAGTGCGCAGGTTGGTCTTGTCGCGCAGGAACTGGTCCAGCAGATACCCGTTCGCGCCGTGCACCTCGACGCCGTCGAACCCGGCGGCGATGGCGTTCTTCGAGGCCTGACCGTACTGGGCGACGATGCCGGGGATTTCGTCGAGCTCCAGCGCCCGAGGCGTCTCGAGATCCTTGAAGCCGGTCTCGGTAAAGGCCTTCCCCTCGGGCTTCACCGCCGAGGGCGCGACGGGAAGCTTGCCGCCGGGCTGCAGGTCGCGGTGCGAGATGCGCCCCACGTGCCAAAGCTGCAGCACGATCGTGCCGCCCTTGGCGTGGACGGCGTCCGTGACGAGCTTCCAGCCCGCGATCTGCTCGTCGGAGTAGATGCCCGGCGTCCAGGCGTAGCCCTGGCCCTCGGGCATGATCTGGGTCGCCTCCGCGATGATCATGCCGGCGCTCGCCCGCTGGCCATAGTAGTCGGCGTTGATCTGCCGGGGCGCGAGCGTCTTGTGGTCGGCGCGCGATCGCGTCAGCGGCGCCATCACAATGCGGTTGCGAAGGTTGAGGGCGCCCGCCTTCAGCGGCTGGAAGAGCGGGTCGAGGGTGTCGGTCATCAAAGGCTCCGGTCTTTTGCTGGGCCGCGGCTCGTCGGCCGCGAACCTTGGAGTGCGAGATAGGTCGCCCTGTTCCTGGCGGGAGGCCGCGTCGGGACATCCGCGCGCAACCCAGATCTGCGCCAACGCCCGGCGCTCAGCGGGCCGCCGCTGCGTCCAAGCCTGCCTGCCAGAATGCGGCCTCCAGCCGCGACGCCGCGGCGAAGAGCTTTGCGAGCTCGGCGTAGCGCGTCAGCGTCAGCCGCTCCTCGCCGAGACGGTCGAGCGTCGCGCGCGCGCTCTCGGCGATCTGCTGATAGGCGGAGCCGGCGTACTCCTCGATCCAGGAGCGGTAAGGATTGTCCGCCGCCACGCCGCCTCGGGCCAAGGCCGCGCCGATCTCCGCGTAGCCCACGACGCAGGGGCTGAGAGCCGTCAGCAGGTCCAACAGGTCCCCGCGCAGCCCGGCGTCGAGCACGAAGCGCGTGTAGGCCACGCAGGCCCCGCCCTCCTCCGCCGCTTCAAGGTCCCTCTCCGTCAGTCCCCACTGGGCGCAGACGCGGACGTGCAGGTCCATCTCGACATCGAGGATGGCGTGAAGCGTGGCCGCGGCCGCGCGCATGTCGGACAGCCGCCCGCCCTTGTAGACGGCGAGGCCGTAGGCGCGGGCGAACTGGATGAGGAACAAGTAATCTTGGACGAGATAGCTGCGGAACGCCGCCTCCGGCAGCGAGCCGTCCCCCAGGGCGCGGACGAAATCGTGGTCCACGTAGGAGCGCCACTCCGCGGCGGCGTCGGCTTTGAGCCGCTCAAAGAGAGTCATGAGCGGGCTCCCTTCCGTCGCCGCGGCTTCGCAGCGTCTTTCTTCGCCAGGGCGATCGCGACCGAGCGGCGCGCCCACAGGGCGAGTTCGTCCGGCTCGTCCATCAACCGCTCAGGCGCCCGCCAGAACGATGTGATGGTCCGCCGTCCGGTCGTGGTCTCGTAGGAGAACGGCTCGCAGCCCTCCGAACGGAAAGCGTCGGCGGCGGCGGGATCCGCCTTGAGGTACAGCGTGCCGGCAGCCTCGAGCGCGAACATTGCGCCCGCGTGGTACACGCCCACACCCCCGAACATCCGGCGCACCTGGACCGGTCCCAGCTTGCGAAAGAGCTCCGCCGCCTCGTCCGCCTCGAGGGCCATCAGTTCGCGGAGACGTAGCTCTCGGGCAGCGCGGGCGTAATGGCGACCGACTCGCCGCAACCGCAGGCGGAGGTCTGATTGGGGTTGTTGAACACGAAACGCTGGGTGAGCTTCTCGGTCACGAAGTCCATTTCGGTCCCGAGCAGGTACAGGATCGCCTTGGGATCGATCATCACCTTGACGCCCTTGTCCTCGACGATCTCGTCAAGGGCGCCGGCCTCGGCGGCGTAGGCCATCGTGTACTCCATGCCGGCGCAGCCGCCGGTCTTGACGCCGATGCGCAGGCCCGCGAGCGGCGTCTCCGAACGTTCGATGATCGTGCGCACGCGCTGGGCTGCGCGGTCGGTCAACGTCATCACCTTGGGCCTGGGTCGGGCAGCGGCCATGATCTTGAAGCTCCGGTAGCGGCGGGCTTTCCGTTGGTCCGGAAGATAAGCCTTCGCGCATTCGAAATGAAGAGCAGCGGACGCCTTGAGCTCATGCCGGCTTGAGCGCGCTTCAGTAGCTTTTCCAGAGCCCCGGCGTGGCGAGCTCCAGCAGGTTCCGGTCCGGATCACGGAAATAGAGGCTCACCCCCCCGCGGGGCCATTCCACCCGGCCTTCGATGGCGATCCCTCCGGCGCCGAGCCGGTCCTCCCACGGGGCAAGCTCGTCGCGGTCGATCGCAAACGCCATGTGCAGCGCGCCGGAGCCGTCGTGAGCAGGGATTTCGCCGCCCGGCAGCGTTTGGGTGGTCACGCTCGCGCCGCGCGCGAAGAGCAGAAGCACGCTTTCCCCGCCGACGTCATAGGCGATCAGCCGCGCGTCGGCGAAGAGCTTAGAGAAGCCGAACAGATGATCATAGAAGTGCGAGGCGCGAACGAGATCGTCGACGTAGAGCGCCGTCTCAAGGACGCGGGCGATGCGAGGCGAGCCGTTCCCATCGTCCGCCATGCGGCGTCACCACATGTCGAGCGCGACGCGGGCCTCATCGGACATGCGGCTCTGGTCCCACGGCGGGTCGAACACCATGGTCACCGTCACCTTGCCGACGCCCGGCACCGCGCTGACCGCGTTCTCAACCCAGCCCGGCATCTCGCCCGCCACGGGGCAACCCGGCGCAGTCAGCGTCATATCGATCGCGATGTCGCGGTCGTCGGACACGTCGATGCGATAGACGAGACCGAGTTCGTAAATGTCGACCGGGATCTCAGGATCGTACACGGTCTTCAGCGCGCCGATGATCTCGTCCGTCAGACGGTCGAGCTCCTCCGGCGGGATGGCGGATGCGGCGGACGGCGCAGGCGCCGTGGTGACGTCAGCATCGCTCATGTCAGAGCCTTTCCTCACGCGAACAGGTCGCGCGCCTTCGTGAGCGCTTCCGCGAGACGATCAATCTCGTCGGTCGTGTTGTAAAGGGCGAACGAGGCCCGGCAGGTGGACGTGACGCCGAGCCGCTGCAGCAGCGGCTGCGCGCAATGGGTGCCGGCGCGCACCGCGACGCCCGAGCGGTCGAGCACCGTCGCAACGTCGTGGGCATGGGCGCCCTCAAGATTGAAGGCGACGATCGCCCCCTTCCCCGGCGCGTGGCCGAAGATCGTGACGGCGTTGATCCGGCTGAGGCGCTCGTGCGCATAGGCGCCGAGCGCGGCCTCATGGGCCGCGATGGCGTCGAGCCCCACCGCCCGCATGTAGTCGAGCGCGGCGCCGAGGCCGATCGCCTGAACGATGGGCGGCGTGCCGGCCTCGAACCTGTGCGGCGGGTCGCCGTAGGTCACGTTGCCTTCCGTCACGTCGCGGATCATCTCGCCGCCACCGTTGAACGGCGCGAGCGCCCTGAGCCGCTCGGTCTTGCCGTAGAGCGCGCCGATGCCCGTGGGCCCGTAGACCTTGTGGCCCGTGAGCACGTAGTAGTCGCAGTCAATGTCCTGGACGTCCGGCGCGAGGTGGACCGCGCCCTGGCTGCCGTCGACGAGAACGGGCACGCCGCGCTCATGGGCCAGGCGGCAGACCTCCTTCACCGGCACCACGGTGCCGAGCACGTTCGACATGTGGGTGACCGCGACGAACTTGGTGCGCTCCGTCAGCGCGGCCTCGAAGGCCTCGATGTCGAACGAGCCGTCCTCGCGCACCTGAACCCACTTCAGCACCGCGCCGCGGCGCTCGCGCAGGAAATGCCACGGCACGATGTTGGAGTGATGCTCCATAATGGTGAGGACGATCTCGTCGCCCTCCTTAATGCCGGCGAGGCCGACGCCGTTCGCGACGAGATTGATCGCCTCCGTCGCGGAACGCGTGAAGACGATGTCGTCGATCGACGGGGCGTTCAGGAAGGCGCGCACGCTCTCGCGGCCGCCTTCAAAGGCTTCCGTCGCGGCGTTCGCCAGGTAATGCAGGCCGCGATGGACGTTCGAATACTCCGTCTCATAGGCGCGCCGCATGCGGTCGAGCACCTGGACAGGCTTCTGCGCCGAAGCGCCGTTGTCGAGATAGGCGAGCGGCTTGCCGTGGACGGTCAGCGCGAGCGCGGGAAAGTCCGCGCGCAGGCGTTCGACGTCGTAGGAAGGCGCGTCAGCGATATGGGCGAGGGACATGCTAGTGATCTAACTGTTTTGCGTCAGATCACAAGCCCCAGCGCCCACACGCGTCGGCGGCCATGACCATGTTGCGACGGCGATGAACCCTAGCGCTCGCTGATCCGTTGCCCGACGACAGCGCGACGCCGCCCTGCGGAAGCGTCGGGGCTCACGTCCGGGCGGTGAGCCAAGCGAGCGCGCGGTGGGTGACGAGCTCGCGCAGACCCTCATGCTCGATGGTCTCGATCACTTCGCCGACGAAGGCCTGCACCATCAGCGCCTCGGCTTCCTTCTGGGGGATGCCGCGGGACTTCAGGTAGAACAGCAGCTCGTCGTCCAGCGCGCCGACCGTCGCGCCATGGCCGCAGACCACGTCGTCGGCGAAGATCTCGAGCTCCGGCTTGGCGTCCGCCTCGGCCGCCTCCGACAGCAGCAGGGCCTGCGCCATCATCTTGCCGTCGGTCTTCTGCGCGCCAGGCTTCACCACGATCTTGCCCTGGAACACCGAGCGGGCCTCGCCGTCGAGCGCGGTCTTGAAGTGCTCGCGGCTGGCGCAGCCGACCGCGTCGTGCTCGACGACCAGCGTGGTGTCGAGGTGCCGCGAGGCGCCGGCGAACCCTGCGCCGCGGATCTCCGCGGTGGAGGCGTCGCCGGTGAAGGAGACGTAGATCTGCTGCCGCGCGGCCCGGGCGCCGGCGGCGAGCGCGAAGGTCTTCAGCTCCGCCTTGGCGCCCAAGCGAACGGCGAGAGTGGCGAGATGCAGGGTGTCGAGGCTCTCGTCCTGGATCTTGACCAGCTCGGCGCGGGCGCCGTCCGCGACGTCGAGGGTGACGACGCTGTTGGTCTGGTGGGCGCCGGCGTCGCCGATGTGACTCTCGATCAGCAGGACGTTTCCGCCCTCTCCGACCCTCGCCACGACCCTGCCGTAGGCCGCGTGCTCCGAGCCCGCCTGGATGTTCGCGACGTGGAGCGGCCGCGACGCGGTCACGCCGGGTGCGACCGAGACCACGACGCCGTCGGCGACGAAGGCCGTGTTAAGCGCGACGGCGACGTTGCCGACGGGCGAAACGCCGTCCGACAGCGCCTCGACGCCGGCTCCGGTCGCGAGCGTGTCCTTGAGCAGCGTCACCGACACGCCCTCAGCCGTCGCAAGGTCCGACAGCTCCTCGACGAAGCGGCCGTTGACGAAGGTCACGCGGGTGGCGTCGATCGCGGCGTAGGGCGCGAGCGCGCCACGGGCCGCCGCGATCATCACGCCGTCGGGCGCGCCCGCGACAGGCTTGGCGTCGCGCATCAGAGCGCGCAGGTCGGTGTACTTCCAGTCCTCGACGCGCCGCGACGGCAGGCCGGCGGTCTTGAAGGCGTCGAAGGCGGTCCGGCGGCGCTCGGCGACCGCCGCGTCGCCCGGAAGCCCCGCGAAGGCCGAGGCGAAGATCTCGGAGAGGGCGGTCTCGGCGGCGGTGCGGATGGAGCGGACTTCGGCGTTCATCGTGTCGTCGCTCCTCACGCCGCGGCTTCGCCGACGTAATCGGCGTAGCCGCGAGCTTCGAGCTCATGGGCGAGCTCCGGTCCGCCGGTGCGGACGATGCGGCCCTTCGCCATCACATGCACCACGTCCGGCGCGATGTGGTCGAGCAGGCGCTGGTAATGGGTGATGACGACAAACGCGCGGTCCTTGGCCCGGAGCGCGTTGACGCCCTCGGAGACGACCTTCAGCGCGTCAATGTCGAGGCCGGAGTCGGTCTCGTCGAGCACGCAGAGCTTCGGCTCCAGCAGCGCCATCTGCAAAATTTCGTTGCGCTTCTTCTCGCCGCCGGAGAAGCCGACGTTGAGTCCACGCTTCAGCATGTCGCTGGAAATGCCAAGGCCGTCAGCTTTTTCCCGCACGAGCTTCATGAACTGCGGGGTCGGCAGGTCGCCCTCGCCGCGAGCGCGCCGCTGCGCGTTCACCGCCGCCTTGAGGAAGGTCATGGTGGCGACGCCGGGGATCTCCAACGGGTACTGGAAGGCGAGGAACAGGCCCGCCGCGGCGCGCTCGTCGGCCGCCAGAGCGAACAGGTCCTGACCGTCGAGTGTCGCGGAACCCTCGGTCACCTCGTAGTCGTCCTTGCCGGCGAGCACGTAGGACAGCGTCGACTTGCCCGAGCCGTTCGGCCCCATGATCGCGTGCACCTCCCCCGGTTTCACCTCGAGGTCGAGCCCGCGCAGGATCGGCTTGTCCTCGATGGAGGCGTGGAGGTTTTTGATCGAGAGCATTGTCTTCCCGTTTCAACATCCGTCTTCCCGGACGCGAGGCGGAGCCTCGCGAGCCGGGATCGTTATCCAAAATATGACGTCCCGTTCTGGAGACGATCCCGGCTCTCGCTTCGCTCGGCCGGGATGACGCCGCGAGACCCTAGCCCACGCTGCCTTCGAGGCTGATCGAGATCAGCTTCTGAGCCTCGACCGCGAACTCCATCGGCAGCTGCTGCAGCACGTCCTTGACGAAGCCGTTGACGATGAGCGCCACCGCCTCCTCCTCCGACAGCCCGCGCTGCAGGCAGTAGAACTTCTGGTCGTCCGAAATTTTGGACGTCGTCGCCTCGTGTTCGAACACCGCGGTCGAGGTCTTGGCCTCGAGGTAAGGCACGGTGTGCGCGCCGCATTCATCGCCGATCAGCAGGCTGTCGCAGTTCGTGAAGTTGCGGGCGTTGGTCGCCTTGCGGTGAGCCGAGACCAGCCCGCGGTAGGTGTTCTGCGAGCGCCCGGCCGAAATGCCCTTCGAGATGATCTTGGAGGTCGTGTTCTTGCCCAGGTGGATCATCTTGGTGCCCGAGTCGACCTGCTGCCGGCCGTTCGAGATCGCGATCGAGTAGAACTCGCCGCGCGATCCGTCGCCGCGCAGGATGCAGCTCGGGTACTTCCAGGTGATGGCCGAGCCGGTCTCCACCTGCGTCCAGGAGATCTTGGAGTTCCGGCCCCGGCAGTCGCCGCGCTTGGTGACGAAGTTGTAGATGCCGCCCTTGCCCTCCGCGTCGCCGGGGTACCAGTTCTGAACGGTCGAGTATTTGATCTCGGCGTCGTCGTGGGCGACCAGCTCCACCACCGCGGCATGCAGCTGGTTCTCATCGCGCATCGGCGCTGTGCAGCCTTCGAGATAGCTCACAAACGAGCCCTCGTCGGCGATGATCAGCGTGCGCTCGAACTGGCCGGTGTTCTGCTCGTTGATGCGGAAGTAGGTCGACAGCTCCATTGGGCAGCGGACGCCCTTCGGCACGTAGACGAACGAACCGTCCGAGAACACGGCGGAGTTCAGCGTCGCGAAGAAGTTGTCGGAGGTGGGGACCACCGAACCGAGGTACTTCTTCACCAGCTCCGGATGCTCGCGGATCGCCTCGGAGATCGGGCAGAAGATGACGCCGGCCTGGGCCAACTCCTTCTTGAAGGTGGTCGCGACCGATACCGAGTCGAACACGGCGTCAACCGCCACCCGGCGCTGCTCGACGCCGGCCAGGATCTCCTGCTCGCGCAACGGAATGCCGAGCTTCTCGTAGGTGCGCAGAAGCTCGGGATCGACCTCGTCGAGCGTCTTCGGGCCGGCGGTCGATTTCGGAGCGGAGTAGTAATAAAGCTCGTCATAGGCGATGGGCGGATAGTCCACGCGCGCCCAGTCCGGCTCGACCATGGTCCGCCAGCGGCGATAGGCGTCGAGCCGCCACTCCAGCATCCACTCCGGTTCGCCCTTCTTGGCGGAGATGAAGCGGACGGTATCCTCCGACAGGCCTTTTTCCGCGCGGTCGGATTCGATGTTGGTGACGAAGCCGTATTTGTACTGGTCGACGTCGATCTCGCGAACGCGGGCGACGGTCTCCTGAACAGCCGGCATATTTCTTCACTCCCATCCGTCCGGCGGGAGGCCAGGCGGTGCTTGAACGAGTCTAAGTAGCAGGAATGCGACGCTTGCTGAAGGCCGATTGACGCACCGTCAAGCCGCGTTCGCATGAGCTACGATGCGTTTGACGATGCCGGACCAAGCAGCGAGAAACGTTTCGGCGTCGTTCGGTCCCGAGGACCAGCCGAAGCTCGCGCGTAGCATTCCGTTCGACAGATCGTGCGTCACTCCCATTGCGTCAAGCACCGGAGACGCTTTCGCTTTCCCCGACGAGCAGGCCGACCCCGACGAAACCGAGACGCCGGCGAGATCGAGCGCGATCATCGCGCTCGACGACGACACCCGCGGGTCGGCGAAGCAGGAGGTGTTGGGCAGCCGCGGCGCCTCCGCGCCGAAGATCGTGACCGGGCCGAGCGCCTTCACCCCCGCCTCGAGACGGTCGCGCTGTTCCGCCAGCCGGGCGAAAGCCTCGAGATCACGGCCAGCCGCCTCAGCCGCGACGCCGAGGCCGACGATGCCGGCGACGTTCTCGGTGCCGCCGCGCCAGCCCTTTTCCTGTCCGCCGCCGCGCACGACGGCTTCGTCCACATGGATCCCTTCGTCCCGGCGCACGAGCGCGCCGACGCCGGCCGGGCCGCCGAACTTGTGGGCCGCAAGGGCGAGGAAGTCGCAGCCGAGCGCGTCGAGAGCGACCGGGATCTTGCCGACCGCCTGAACGGCGTCGACATGGACCAGCGCGCCGTAGCGCTTCGCGAGCGCGACAGCGTCCGCCACCGGCTGGATCACGCCTGTCTCGTTGTTGGCGAGCATCAGGGCCAGGATCGCCCGCTTGCCGGGATGCGCGGCGGCGTGCTCCGCAAGAGCGCGCTCCAAGGCGGCGAGGTCGATCAGACCCGCTGCCGTCACGGGCGCGATCGTCACGGCGTCCGCCGAAAAGCGGGCGCCGGCGAGGACCGCGGGGTGTTCGATCGCCGAGGCGATCAGGCGCGTCACCGGTCGCGGATCCCGCGGATCGCGGATCGAGGACGACAGAGCGAGGTTCGAGGCTTCCGTACCACCGCTGGTGAAGACGACGCCGGACGGCTGCGCGCCGACGAGCCGTGCGATCTTCGCCCGCGCCTCCTCCACCAGCCGGCGCTTGCCGCGGCCATCGGCGTGGACCGACGACGGGTTGCCGACCGTCGCGAGCGTCTCGGCGATCGCGGCGATCGCTTCAGGGCGGGTCGTGGTGGTGGCGTTGTGGTCGAGATAGACGCGCATCGGGGCCTCCGATCGTCTTCGCCGGGCCGCACAGGCTGAGCGGATGCGCAAGCCTTGCATTCCGCCGGATCATTCGTGCTAGAGACAGCGCTTCCTATATGCAAGGCGGCCTCGCGGCCATGGCCGCTGACGCAGCCTTGCGCCGCGTTTCGCGAATGAGGGAGCGGCCGCGCTCCGTTTTTCAAGGACACATCTATGCCCGAGGTGATCTTCAACGGACCGGCCGGCCGCATCGAAGGCCGCTACCACCCGGCCAAGAAGCGGCGGGCTCCGATCGCGCTCATCCTGCACCCGCACCCGCAGTTCGGGGGCACGATGAACAACCAGATCGTGTACAACCTCTATTACGCCTTCCTGAACCGCGGCTTTTCGGTGCTGCGCTTCAACTTCCGGGGCGTCGGCCGCAGCCAGGGCAGCTTCGATCACGGCTCGGGCGAGCTGTCGGACGCCGCCTCCGCGCTCGACTGGGCGCAGGCTCTTAATCCCGACGCCCGCGCCTGCTGGATCGCCGGCGTCTCCTTCGGAGCCTGGATCGGCATGCAGTTGCTGATGCGCCGCCCAGAGGTCGAAGGGTTCATCTCCGTCGCCCCGCCTGCGAACCGCTTCGACTTCTCCTTCCTTGCGCCCTGCCCCTCCTCCGGCCTGTTCGTGCACGGCGACCAGGACCGCGTGGCGCCGATGAAGGACGTCCAGACGCTCATCGAGAAGCTGAAGACGCAGAAGGGCATCGTGATCGATCAGTCGATCATCCCGGGCGCCAACCATTTCTTCGAGAATCGCACCGAGGAGCTGCTCACCGAGGTGAACGCCTACCTCGACAAGCGCCTCGGACCGATCGGAGAAGCCGCGGCGCCCCCAGCGGAGCCCGGCACGGGCGAGGACGCGGCGTAAGGCTGCCTCCATCCGGCTGGGAACATGGCCCTCATGTAACGGCCTGAAGCTCGGATCCGGAGCGGCAACGGGCCTCAGCGCTTGTCTGGAATATGACCCCGCCTGATGCCTCGCGCGTCATGCCCCGGTTTATCCGGGGCATCCAGCCCTGCCCCGCTCGTACTTGACGATCCGGCCTGGATTCCCCGATGAACCGGGGAATGACGAGAGCTTAAAACTCGACATCGGACGTGGATTGTCCGGTCAAGACGGACCATGACGGCGCCTAGCCTTGCCTGCTCTTGATCAAGCGGGACGCTCGCGCCGTCGCAAACGCAGTGTTCGGCTCGAACGGCTCTCAAGCAAACAACCGGGCGGAAAGGCACTACTCCGCCGCGACGGCCGCAGGCTTTGCGCCGAGCTTGGCCGCGCGGTTCGCCACCATCTGCGCAAAATCTTCGCCGGCGTGATGCGACGAGCGGGTGAGCGGGCTCGACGACACCATCAGAAAGCCTTTGGCGTAGGCGATGGTCTCGTAGGATTTGAACTCGTCCGGCGTGACGAAGCGGGCGATGGCGTGGTGGCGCTTGGTCGGCTGCAGGTACTGGCCGATCGTCAGGAAGTCGACCTCGGCGGTGCGCAGGTCGTCCATCAGCTGCAGCACCTCGTTCCGCTCCTCGCCCAGCCCGACCATGATGCCGGATTTCGTGAACATCGAGGGGTCCAACTCCTTCACCCGCTGGAGCAAGCGGATGGAGTGGAAGTAGCGGGCGCCGGGACGGACGGTGAGATAGAGCGACGGCACGCATTCGAGGTTGTGGTTGAACACGTCGGGCCGCGCCTCGACGACGATCTCCAGCGCGCCCGGCTTCCGGAGGAAGTCGGGCGTCAGCACCTCGATCGTGGTGCCCGGGCTCGACCGCCGAATGGCGCCGATGACGTCCGCAAAATGCCTTGCGCCGCCGTCGGCCAGGTCGTCACGGTCGACAGAGGTGATGACCACATGGTGCAGGCCGAGCTTTGCGACAGCCTCCGCAACCCGCTGCGGCTCGCCGCCGTCGACCGCCTCGGGCATGCCGGTTCGGACGTTGCAGAAGGCGCAGGCGCGCGTGCAGGTGTCGCCGAGGATCATGAAGGTCGCGTGCTTCTTCGACCAGCACTCGCCGATGTTCGGGCAGCCGGCCTCCTCGCAGACGGTGACGAGTTTGTTGGAGCGCACGATCTCCTGCGTCTCGCGCCAGACCGGCGACCCCGGCGCGCGCACGCGGATCCAATCCGGCTTCTTGAGCTGTTCGGTCTCGGGCCGGCGCGCCTTTTCGGGGTGGCGCGGCCGGACGGGGCCGGTCGTGCGATCGAGGACCGTGACCATGGGAGCGTGTCGTCTTTCCGTTTCCGTCGCGAGAACCCTCGCGGCAAACAAAAAGGAGAGCGGACGCGAGCCCGCTCTCCTCAAAACTTAGGCGAAGACGCCTTCGCCGTCGATCCGCGCGCCCGGCTCCGCATGGCCGAGGAGCGCGCCGCGCAGAACTAGACCGTGCGACGGCCCGCGATGAGGCGCCAGAGGAAGATCAGCAGGCACGCGCCCGCGACCGCCACGATGCATTGCCAGATCCAGCCGCCCGGCGGGATCACGCCGACAGCCTTGAGGATCGCGTTCATGACCAGAGCCCCGACGATGCCGAGGATAATGTTCATGAGCAGACCCATGTCCGATTTCATGATCTGCTCGGCGATCCACCCGGCGATCGCGCCGAGAATGATCGCCATAAGCCAGCCGACGCCTTCCATGGACAGCACTCCCTTTATGTCCCGACGGGACATAAACCTCGGAGGCGGTTCCTCGTTCCGGGCTCGGGAAAAAATTCACTCCGCCCTCACGTGTGAATGACGCGGCCATAGGCGTCGAGCACGCTCTCGTGCATCATTTCCGAGAGCGTGGGGTGCGGGAAGACCGCATGCATCAGCTCTTCTTCGGTGGTCTCGAGGTTCATGGCGACCACGAAGCCCTGGATCAGCTCGGTCACCTCGGCGCCCACCATGTGCGCTCCGATGAGTTCGCCCGTCTCCGCGTCGAAGATGGTCTTGACCAGACCTTCCGGCTCGCCCAGCGCGATCGCCTTGCCGTTGCCGTTGAACGGGAAGCGGCCGACTCTGACCTTACGGCCCTGCTCCTTGGCCTTCTTCTCCGTGACGCCCACCGAGGCGATCTGCGGCTGACAATAGGTGCAGCCGGGGATCTTCGCCTTGTCCATCTCGTGAGGGTGCAGACCCTTGATGCCCTCAACGCAGATGACGCCCTCATGCTCGGCCTTGTGCGCGAGCATAGGCGGACCGGCGACGTCGCCAATGGCGTAGACGCCCTTCACGTTGGTGCGGCCGAGGCCGTCCGTCACGACGCAGCCGCGATCGGTCTTCACCCCGAGCGCCTCAAGCCCGAGGTTCTCGATGTTGCCGACGACGCCGACGGCCGAGATGACACGATCGACCTTGATCGTCTCGGTCTTGCCGTCGCCGAGCTCCACGGTCGCGGTGACGTCGTTCGCGCTCTTGTCGAGCTTGGTCACCTTGGCCCCGGTGAGAATGCGGATGCCCTGCTTTTCAAAGCGCTTCCTTGCGTGGGCCGCGATCTCCTCGTCCTCGACGGGCAGGATCTGCGGCAGCACCTCGACCACGGTCACCTCGGCGCCCATGGTGCGGTAGAAGCTCGCGAATTCGATGCCGATCGCGCCTGAGCCCACGACCAGCAGGGACTTGGGCATGGCTTCGGGGACCATGGCCTCGAAGTAGGTCCAGACGAGCTTCTTGTCAGGCTCGAGGCCCGGCAGCACCCGCGGCCGCGCGCCGGTGGCGACGATGACGTTCTTGGCGGCGTAGGTTCCCTCCCCCAGCGCGCCCTTTGGGGCCGGCGCGGGCGGACCCTGCACGGACTTCTTCGGCGCGACGACCTTGACCTCGCCGGGCTTGGTCAGCGTCGCCTCGCCCCAGATCACGTCGACCTTGTTCTTCTTCAGCAGGTAGCCGACGCCGCCGTTGAGCTGCGACGAGACCCCGCGTGAGCGCTTCACGACGGCCGCCATGTCGAAGCCGACCTTCTCGGCCGAGAGGCCGTAGTCCTTGGCGTGCTCCATGTAGTGGAACACTTCGGCCGACCGCAGCAGCGCCTTGGTCGGGATGCAGCCCCAGTTCAGGCAGATGCCGCCGAGATGCTCACGCTCGACCACGGCCGTCTTGAAGCCGAGCTGCGCCGCGCGGATCGCCGTCACGTAGCCGCCGGGACCGCCGCCGATGATGAGGACGTCGTAGGTGTCGGCCATGGGGTTCCCCTTAGTGGTCAGACGTACTGAGCGACGCCGTCGCCGAACGACCAGTTTTCTTTCCTGACCTCGATCAGGTTGATGAAGACGTTGCGCGGCTCGACGCCCGGGTCCGCCTGAAGCCGCTCGACGACGCTGCGATAGAACGCCTGCTTCAGCTCGACCGTGCGCCCGTCGCTGATCGCGATCTGGAGGATCACGAGGCCGTCGTCATGCGCGACGCCGAGATAGCTCGGCTCGAAGATGAACCCGTCGGCGTCGTGCTCGTGAAACACGACGAACTTGTCGTCTTCCGGGACTGAGAACACCGCGCGCAGGGCGTCATAAACCCCATCGGCGATCGCGCGCTTGGCGGCCGCGCTGCGGCCCTTCAGGAGAGAAACGCGAACCAGGGGCATGGCTAGACTAAAAGCCCCATGGGCTTCTCGATCAGCCGCTTGATAGCGGAGATCAGCGTCGCGCCGAGCGCGCCGTCGACGGAGCGGTGGTCGCAGGACAGCGTGAGGCTCATGACGGTCGCGATCTTGATCTCGCCGCCCTTGACCACCGCGCGCTTCTCGCCGCCGCCGACCGCCAGGATGGTCGAGTGCGGCGGGTTGATCACCGCGGTGAAGTCCTTGATCCCGAACATGCCGAGGTTCGACACCGCGCTGGTGCCGCCCTGATACTCCTCAGGCTTCAGCTTGCGGTCCTTCGCCCGCTGGGCGAAGTCCTTCATCTCCTTCGCGATCACCGACAGCGTCTTGGTCTCGACCGCGCGAATGATCGGCGTGATCAGGCCGTTGTTCGGCAGCGCCACTGCGACGCCGACGTCGGCGTGCTTGTGTCTCAGCATGGCGCCCTCGGTCCAGCTCACATTGGCGTCCGGCACCTGCGCCAGCGCCACGCCGAGCGCCTTGATCACCATGTCGTTCACGGAGACCTTCCAGGCGGCCTTGCCATCCTTCTCCGGAGCGGAAGCGTTGATCTGCTCCCGGAGGGCCAGCAGCGCGTCGATCTCACAGTCGACCGTGAGATAGAACGTCGGCACCGTCTGGCGGGCTTCGGTCATGCGGCGCGCGATGGTCTTGCGCATGCCGTCGTGCGGGATCTCCTCATAAGAGCCCGGTGCGAAAAGCTTCTTGATCGCCTCGTCGGAGGCGCCGGTGGGCGTCGGGGCCTTGACGGCGGGCGCCGCCTCCGGCGCGTTGGCGTCCGAAGACGGCGTCTTCGCTTCGCTGGCGGCCTTCGCACCCCCGGAGGCCTTGGCCTGCTCCACGTCGGCCTTCACCACGCGGCCGTGCGGGCCTGATCCGGAGATCGCCTTCAGGTCGACGCCCGCTTCCTTGGCGAGCCGCCGCGCGAGCGGCGAGGCGAACACGCGTTCGCCCTTGTCATGACCGTTCGCGGCCGCCTTCGGCGCCTCCGCCTTGCTCTCGGATTTCGGAGCGTCGTCGTGCGCCGCTTCGCTCGGGCGCGGGGCCGCGTCGGACGTCGGCGCTTCGGATTTGGCCGGCTCCGGCGCGGCCTTCGCCTGCGGCTTCGAGGCCCCGTCCAGAGCGCTGGCGTCTTCGCCCTCCTCCAGGAGGACCGCAATCAATTCGTTGACCGGGACGTCGGACGTGCCTTCCGGCACCACGATCTTTCCAACGGTGCCCTCGTCGACGGCCTCGACCTCCATGGTCGCCTTGTCGGTCTCGATCTCGGCGATCACGTCGCCGGACTTGACCGCGTCGCCCTCCTTCACGAGCCACTTGGCGAGGTTGCCCTTCTCCATCGTCGGCGACAGCGCGGGCATCAGGATGTTGGTCGGCATCGGTTCAGGCCTCTTCGGAAGGCTTCGTATCGGGAGAAGGCGCGTCGAACGGAAACAGCGCGTCGAGCGGGAAACCCACGGCGTCGAAGGGGGCCGCGCGGACCTCTTCGCCCGGCTCGGCGGTCGCGAGCAGCAACCATTGGCCCGCTACGTTGCCGAAGACTTCGAGCAATCGGACGGTGGGGTCGAGAAGCCAGAGATGGCCGACGCCGGCGTCGGCGTAGATCCGGCGCTTCGGGCCACGATCGAGCCGCTCGGTCGGCGGAGACAGGATTTCGCAGGCCCAATCGGGCGCGATCTCAAGGTAGGGGGTCTTCGGTTCGACCGGCAGCCGTTCACGGCGCCAGCCGGCCAGATCGGGAACCACCACGTCAGTTCCGAAATGAAGCTCGGGCTCCATGATGAAAATCCAGCCTCCGTGACCTCCGTCGCCGAAATCGAACGGCTCGCCGAGCTTCGCGCCCAGGCGCAAGGCCGCGGCGCCGTGGGTCGGCCTCGGCCGCGGGTGCGTCTCCAAGCGGCCATTGATGATTTCCGCCACGCGATGCGGCGGGACAGCCTCCAGATCGGCGTAAGTTGCGCGGCGAAGAGCCGGATCGGCGCTCATGCGGTCATCGCCTCATGAACCTGTTCAGCACCGTGCGGACCACATGATGGACCACCCGGCTCTGGGCCTCGCGCAAGGAGGTCGGGGGCAGCCGCCGGGGCCCCGAGCCGGCGCGCTGGGCGCGGTTACGCAGAAACTCGTTCGCGACCGTCTTCAGGATACGTCCGAGCATCTGCGTCTCCTCACGTCCGGTAGCACACCGCCTTGGCCGCCTCGACGACCTCGGCGACGCTCGGCAGCGCGAGCTTCTCGAGGTTCGCGGCGTAGGGCATCGGCACATCTTTGCCTGAAACGCGGGTCACGGGGGCGTCGAGCCAGTCGAAGGCGCGCTCCATGACGCGCGCCGAAATCTCGGCGCCGACGCCGGACTGCGCCCACCCCTCCTCGACGGTCACGAGCCGCCCGGTCTTCTTGACCGACTCGATGATCGTGTCCGTGTCCATCGGACGGATGGTGCGCAGATCGATCACCTCGGCGTCGACGCCGTCCTTGGCGAGTTCTTCCGCGGCCTTCAGGGCGTAGGTCATTCCGATCGACCAGGCGACGATGGTCACGTCCTTGCCCGGTCGCGCGATCTTGGCCTTGCCGATCGGCACGACGTAGTCGTCGAGCTTCGGCACCGGGAACTGCTGGCCGTAGAGGATCTCGTTCTCGAGGAAGATGACCGTGTTGTTGTCCCGGATCGCGGCCTTGAGCAGGCCCTTGGCGTCGGCCGCGGTGTAGGGGGCGAGCACGGTGAGGCCCGGCACGTTCGAGTACCAGGCGGCGTAGTCCTGGCTGTGCTGCGCGCCGACCCGGGCGGCGGCGCCGTTCGCGCCGCGGAACACGATCGAACAGCCCATCTGGCCGCCGGACATGTAGAGGGTCTTCGCGGCGGAGTTGATGATCTGGTCGATCGCCTGCATCGCGAAGTTGAACGTCATGAACTCGACGATGGGCTTGAGGCCGGCGAGCGCCGCGCCGACGCCGACGCCGGCGAAGCCGTGCTCGGTGATCGGCGTGTCGATCACGCGCTCCGCGCCGAACTCCTCGAGCAGCCCCTGGCTGACCTTGTAGGCGCCCTGGTACTCGGCGACCTCCTCGCCCATCAGGAACACGCGCTCGTCGGCGCGCATCTCCTCAAGCATCGCGTCGCGCAGAGCGTCCCGGACGGTGGTCATCACCATCTCGGTGCCCTCAGGGACGTCGGGTTCCGGCAGGACCTCGGGCGCCGGCGGGTTCGCCGCCGCCGAACCCGTGGCCTTCGCATCGCCTGTCGGCTGCTTGCCGCCGCTCGCGTCTTTCGCTGCGCCTTCGTCGGCGCGTTTCGCGGCCGCCTCCCCGCCGGTCTTCGGCTCGCCGGCAGCGGGCGCCGCGTCGGGCTTCGGCTGCGCGTCTCCAGCCGGAGTCGAGGCGCCGTTCTTCAGCGCGCTCTCGTCTTCTCCGTCCGCCAGGATCAGCGCGATCGGGGTGTTGACCTTCACGTCCTCGGAACCGTCCGCGATGAGGATCTTGCCGAGCACGCCCTCGTCGACCGCCTCGACCTCCATGGTCGCCTTGTCGGTCTCGATCTCCGCGATGACGTCGCCGGACTTCACGGCGTCGCCTTCCTTCTTCAACCACTTGGCGAGCTTCCCCGCCTCCATGGTCGGCGACAACGCCGGCATGAGGACTTCGATCGGCATCGGGGACGTCCCTCTATCCTTGAAGGCTTTTTGGCCGGCGGCGGAGCCCGCCGGCGGCGCAACGACTGCTTACGTTCGGCCGCTCAGCGCAGAATGTCGGTCCAGAGCTCCGACGGATCGGGCTCGGGATCGTTGGTCGCGAACTCGGCGGCGGCGTTGACGATGTCGCGCACCTCCTTGTCGACGGCCTTGAGTTCGTCCTCGGTCGCAAGCCCCGCCTTGATCAGGCGCGCGCGCACCTGCTCGATCGGGTCATGGGTCTCGCGCATCTTCTGGACTTCGTCCTTCGAGCGGTACTTCGCCGGATCGGACATCGAGTGGCCGCGGTAGCGGTAGGTGACCATCTCGAGGATGTACGGGCCCTTGCCCTCGCGGGCGTGGGCGATCGCCCGCGCGCCGGCGGCCTTGACCGCGCGCACGTCCATGCCGTCGACCTGCTCGCCGGGGATGTCGAAGCTCGCGCCCCGCTGGGACAGGTTGGTGTTCGACGAGGCGCGCTCGACCGAGGTGCCCATGCCGTACTTGTTGTTTTCGATGACGTAGACGACCGGCAGCTTCCAGAGCTTCGCCATGTTGAAGCTCTCGTAGACCTGGCCCTGGTTGGACGCGCCGTCCCCGAAATAGACCAGGGAGACCTTGCCGTTCTTCTTGTAGCGGTTGGCGAAGGCGAGGCCCGTCCCGAGGGACACCTGCGCGCCGACGATGCCGTGGCCGCCGTAGAACTGCTTCTCGACGCTGAACATGTGCATCGAGCCGCCTTTGCCCTTGGAGTAGCCGCCGCGACGCCCCGTGAGCTCCGCCATGACGCCCTTCGGGTCCATCTCGCAGGCGAGCATGTGGCCGTGGTCGCGGTAGCCGGTGATCACCTGGTCGCCTGGCTCAACCGCCATCTGCATGCCGATGACGACGGCTTCCTGGCCGATATAGAGGTGGCAGAAGCCGCCGATGAGGCCCATGCCGTAGAGCTGGCCGGCCTTCTCCTCGAAGCGGCGAATGAGGAGCATCTCGCGATGGGCGTGAAGCTCTTCCTCCTTCGTGAACTCGAGCGCCCCGCTCGCGGACGAGACCCCGGTCTCGGGAGCGGCTTCCGGCGCGGGTTGGCTGTCGGAGGTCGGGGCGGCTTTTGCGGCGGATACGGCCATGGACGTTCCCCTGGGCTGGGCTTCCTTAAGACGGAAACCTAACGCGACCTTAAGGCAAATCGAGCCGACGCCCAGATCGCTTGGAACGTATGTGCCCGGATGCAACTAAAGTCGCAAGGGGGTCCATAGAGTATTTTGATTGTGCGATAGCGAAGAGCAGCCCAACAGGCTGCGCTGCATCTGCGAAGACGTCAGCGCGTCTCGACGACCCTGTCGTTGGGGTGCAGCCAGCCGAGGTCGACGCGGGCTTCTTCATCGAGCAGGTCAGGGTCGAGCTGGTCGGAGCTGAGCAGGTCGATCCGATGCTCGTAGCTCTGGCGCGTCTCCTTGAGAGAGGCGAGCTGCTCCGACAGCGTCGCGATCTCAGCCTCGAACTCGCGGCTGGCGACGAGGCCGTGGGCGCCCACATAGGCCTGCTGGCTGAAATAGACGATTGCGCCGGCGGCGACGAGCCAGAGCGCGAGCTGGGCGGCGGCCGTGCGCCAACGGTGACGAATGATCATGTCCGCGAGAGTGACGCCGACATGGTTTCGAATTCCTTTAAGCCGCGCGTTTCAGCGCGCCCTGCACTTTCCGCCACAGCCTGTCCGCGGCGTTGCGCGAGGCGGCGCGCGGCCCCGTGGGGACGAGCGAGACCGTCGCGTCGGGCTCGTCCTCGATGCGGAGGCCGACCCGCACGACCTTGCCCTCGTCGACGCCGCGCACGACGAGGGTCGCCCCGCCGAACTCCACGGCGTCGCCGACGGCAGGTTCGTTCTCGAAGCGCCGGGCGAAGACCTCCGCGACCGTCGATCCGGCGTCCTCGGGGGGCACCTCAAGGCCGTACATAGCCGACAGCGTCGCGAGCGCCGCGTCTCCCCGCAGCGCGAACTCGCTGAGCGCAGGCCGCGCGCGCCCGGCTTCGGTGGACGCGAAGAGGCCATCGAGCTCCGCCACGCGGTTGTGCGGCGCAAGAAAATAGCCGTAGTCGCCAGGCTTCAGCGCGCCGGCCTGGAGCGGATCGAGGATGCGGTCCTCCCGGATCACGAACACCGGCGTCGCCCATTTGGGCACCGCGTCCCGGGCGAGGATCGGACATTTCGGCGTCACGGGGTAGCCGACCATCTCCTGCGCGAGCTGGCCCGGCAGGTCGATCTCGATCCGCTGCACCTGCCGGCCGGTCTGGCGGACGGCGAGGCCCAGCCGCTTCGCGAGCTCGGTGATCGTCCAGCCCTGCACCAGCAGCGAGACGATCACCACCACGAATGCGACGTTGAAATAGATCTGCGCGTTGGGAGCGCCGGCCAGCGTCGGGATCGCGGCGAGGAAGATCGACACCGCGCCGCGCAGACCGACCCAGCCCACGAAGCCGATCTCCTTGCGCGAGAAACCAAACGGCAGCAGGCAGAGCGCGACCGCCGCCGGCCGCGCCACGAAGATCAGAACGAAGGCGATCGCGAGCGAAGCGCCGAGGGACGGCAGGAGGGTCGACGGCGTGACGAGAAGGCCGAGCACGATGAACATCACGATCTGGCAAAGCCAGGTGACGGTGTCGTGGAAGGCGATGATGCTGGGAAGCGCGCGCACCTGCCGGTTGCCCACCACGATGCCCGCGAGATAGACCGCCAGAAAGCCGGAACCGTGCATGACCGCCGCGAGCGCGAACAGCGCGACGGCGCTCGCCACCACGAACAGCGGGTGCAGCCCGGACGGCAGATCGACCTTGTTCAGCACAAAGGCGAGCGCGAACCCGCCCGCGACGCCGGCCGCGCCGCCGATGATCGCCTCCTGCAGGAACTCGCCGAGGATCGTCAGCCCGTCGTGCCCGCCGGAGGCGCTGACCAGCCCGACCATCATGACGGTGAGGAACACCGCGACCGGGTCGTTGGTGCTGGATTCGATCTCCAGCACGCCGCCGACCCGCCGCTGGAGCTGCAGGCCGCTGGCGCGGATCAGGAAGAACACCGCCGCGGCGTCGGTCGAGGCGATGGTGGCCCCGATCAGGAAGCCTTCCGAAAGCCTGAGGTTCAGCACGTAGGAGGCGAAGGCGCCGATCAGCCCGGCTGTGATCACCACGCCGACCGTGGCGAGCCCGATCGCCGGCGCGAGCGAGCCCGCGAGATGGGAGATGCGCGTGCGCAGCCCGCCGTCGAACAGGATGATCGCGAGCGCGAGCGAGCCGATCAGATAGGTCAGCCGGTAGTTGTCGAAGGCGACGCCGCCCGGCCCGTCCGCGCCGGTCAGCATGCCGATGATGAGGAAGACGAGCAGCAGCGGCGCGCCGAACCGGGATGCGACGAGCGACGACAGGATGCCGACGAGCACCAGCGCCGCCCCGAACAGCAGGATCGCATTGACGACCGTGATGTTGTCCATGCCCGCCGGTTCGCATGCACGCCACGGGCGACCGGGCGCGCCTGGGGTGACCCCGGCGTGGTCCGAGCGCCGAAGCGTCAGAGGAAGGAGGTTGGAACTTCCCCGACGAATGCCGCGAGATCAAGGCGGAACAACATCTTATGCGGCTTATGACCGGGCGAGCACGCCGCCGGTCAAGGGGCGCGGCGCGCCGGTGGTGCCGGGATAGGTCAGCGGCAACCCCTTCAGACTGCGCACCGCGAGCACCGCGAAGGCCTGCGCCTCCAGCGCATCGGCCGAAAGCCCTACGGCGTCAGCGGTTTTCACCTCGACCTGAAGCCGATCCCGAAGCCCCGCCAGGAGCGTCGGGTTGCGCGCCCCGCCGCCGGCGACGATCCAGAGCGCGGGCGGCTGCGGCAGATGGCCCGCGGCCCGGACGACCGCCTCGACCGTGAAGGCCGCGAGGGTCGCCAAGGCGTCCGGCAGCGGCAGCGTCTCCGTGGGGCCGGCGTCGAAGGCGTTGCGGTCGAGCGACTTCGGCGGCGCGACGTCGAAGTAGGGATGGCCCAACAGACGGGCGAGCGCCTCACGGTTCACGACGCCTGACGCCGCGATCGCGCCGTCGCGGTCGAAGGCCTCGCCGGTCTCGCGCAGCAACCGATCGTCCATGAGCGCGTTGGCCGGTCCCGTGTCGAAGGCCACCAGCGCGCCGTCCGCCCCGATGAAGGTGACGTTTCCGACGCCGCCGAGGTTAAGCACCGCCAACGGGCGCGGCAGGTCGAGCGCCCGCACCAGCACGGGGTGGATGGTGGGCGCGAGCGGCGCCCCCTGCCCGCCCGCCGCCACGTCCGCGGCGCGAAAATCGTAGACCACCTGAACGCCCAGCCTGCGGGCGAGCGCCTGGCCGTCGCCGATCTGCACCGTTAGGCGGTCGGCCGGCCGGTGCAGCACGGTCTGCCCGTGGAAGCCGATGACGTCGACGTCGTCGGCGCGGAGCCCATGCTCGGCGAAGAACCGCTCGACCGCCTCCGCGTGAGCGTCCGTCACGATTGATTCGGCCTCCGCGACGGCGCCGGGCCGCTCCGTCCGGACCGAGATCGCAGGCGCGTCGGCCAAGGCCCGGGCGAGCACGGCGCGTTCGTCAGTCGTATAGGGCCGATAGCCTGAGGGCCCGAAGGCCTCGATGCGCTCGCCGTTCGTCTCCACCAACGCCACATCGACGCCGTCGAAGGAGGTACCGCTCATCAGGCCGATCGCGCGCATATTCGCACCTTGCATCATCAATCAAAGCGTTCAACTGCGCGCCAGGACATCAATGTTTCAGCCAGCGCCGTCGACGCAGATGCCGAAACGAGCACGAGAACACCGCTGGTCCAGGTATAATTCCGTTATGAGATTCGTGCTCCTCGCGCTGAAGATTGCCGCGGCGTTTATCGTGGCGGTCATCGCGTGCATGGGTGCGATTTTACTTTACGCCTTTGCCCTCCCTTCCGCTTCGGTAGACGTGCCCGTTCCTTTGGCCGGCGTCGCTGTCCGCTTTGAAGCGTGGTCCGGCGTCGCCGATGAGACATTCTGGCTCGTCGTGCAAACGCCGCGTGGCGCCACTAAGCGGAGGCTTTGGTCGAACTGGGGACCTGCCACGCGAGTGAATTTCTATCGGACGCCAGATGAATGGCTGGTCGTCTTGGGGGGCGGCGGAGACAGCGAAATGGTCGACGTCAACGACCCAAAGGCCGGTGAGGATGTTTTCAAGCCGAGGGTAAGCTCCAGCGACAGCGCCACATGGACTTATCTCGGCGCAGTGGACCGACCGCGGCGCGAGCCCAAAGCGCGCCGCTTCTTCTCGCCTGCCGAGCTGAGAGAATGTTTTGCAATGTTTGGAGCAGGTTACAGTCCGTACAGGGTGTCGCACCAAGCTGAGAGTCGCTGCGACTAGGGATCCGTCCTACAAGTCCCACAGCGCGACCGACGAAAGGCGTCATTCCGGCCGAAGCGCCGGTCCCCCTAGCCGCGACGGCGTCAGACCATGAACCGCTGAGGCTATAGGTGCCGGGACAAGCTCGGGACGACGCCAGATCGGACCGTAAGGCATTGGCGGACCGGCTCTAAGCCCCTACCAGCGCGCGCCCGTTTCGGGTGATCAGCGTGGATTCACCCCCGGAACCTGATACACACGCCGCGCATCCAGTCCTGTTGAGCGACGAGCCTGCGCCCTATGACCGCATACCGTTCCGATTTCCTGCGCCTGCTCGAGGAGCGCGGCCAGATCCATCAGATCTCCGACCCGGTCGCGCTCGACCAGCTCGCGAGCGAGGGGATCGTCACGGCCTACATCGGCTACGACCTGACGGCGCCAAGCCTGCACGTCGGGCACATGGCGAACATCATGATGCTGCGGCGGCTGCAACAGACCGGGCATCGGCCGATCGTGCTGATGGGCGGCGGCACCACCAAGATCGGCGACCCGTCGTTCCGCGACACCCAGCGCCCGCTGCTCGACGACGCACAGATCGCGGCCAACAAGCAGTCGATCAAGACCGTTTTCCAGCAGTTCATGGCCTTCGGCGAGGGCCCGACCGACGCGATCATGGTCGACAACGCGGAGTGGCTCGACAGGCTCGAGTACGTGCCGTTCCTGCGCGAGATCGGCCGGCATTTCTCGATCAACCGCATGCTGTCGTTCGACAGCGTGAAGACCCGCCTCGAGCAGGAGCAGCCGTTCTCCTTCCTCGAGTTCAACTACATGATCTTGCAGGCCTACGACTTCCTGGAGCTGAACCGGCGCTACGGCTGCCGGCTCCAGATGGGCGGCTCCGACCAGTGGGGCAACATCGTCAACGGCATCGAGCTGTCGCGCCGCGTGGACGGCGCCGGCGTGTTCGCCCTCACCTGCCCGCTCATCACCACAGCCTCGGGCGCCAAGATGGGCAAGACCGCCGGCGGCGCGGTGTGGCTGAACGCCGACATGGCGAGCCCCTACGTGTTCTGGCAGTACTGGCGGAACACCGAGGACGCCGACGTGGTGCGCTTCCTCAAGCTGTTCACCGACCTGCCGCTTTCCGAGATCGAACGCCTCGGCGCGCTCGGCGGCGCTGAGATCAACGAAGCCAAGAAGGTTCTGGCGACGGAGGCGACCGCGCTGGTCCACGGCCGCGCGGCGGCGGAAGAGGCGGAGGCCACAGCTCGCAAGACCTTCGAGGAAGGCGCCCTCGCCGACACCCTGCCGACGGTCGAGGTGGAGTCTTCGGCGCTCGCGGCCGGTTTGGGCGTGCTAACCGCCTTCGCCGAGATCGCCAGGCTCGTCGCCTCCAACGGCGAGGCGCGCCGGCAGGTGAAGGGCGGCGGCCTCCGGGTCAACGACGCCCCGGTGACGGACGAGCGCGCGAGCTTGACCGCGGCGGACCTCACCCCCGAGGGCGTGATCAAGCTTTCGCTGGGCCGCAAGAAGCACGTGCTTCTGCGTCCGCGCGGCTGAACTCAAGCTCTACTGCGCCTCGGCCGGGACATTGCCTGCGGTCCCGCCCTCGGGGGCGCCCTGCCGGAACTCGAACAGCTTGCGCAGGAAGCCCGGCGCCACCGCGGACATCGGGTTGATGGTCACCGTCGGCGACGCGGTCTTGCCGGTGACCTGGAAGGTCACGCCCAGAAGACCGCCATTCTTTCCGCCGGTCAGCAGCGCGCCGATGATCGGAACCTTGCTGAAGAGGTTGTTCAGCGAATACGCCGGCACGAAGGTGCCGACGAGCGAGACGCTGTCGGCGGCGTAGTCCACCACGCCTTCGAGCGTCGCGCCGAGTTGCGGCCCGTAGACGACCGCGTCCTTGACCTCAATCCGTCCCTGCCCCTGCGCGAAGGCCACCCGCAGCCGCTCGAACCGCGTGGCGCCCCTCCGGGCGTCCGCGGCGGCGGCGTTCGCGTCCGCTCCCGTCGTCTGTCGCACCCGGTCGAGCGCGGTCTCATTCCGCACAAGGAAGTCCCTGACGTTCAGGACGCCGGGACCGCCCGCAAGCGAGGCCTGCAGGTCGAACTGTCCGCCATCCACGCGGCCGTAGAGATCCGCAAATCGAAAGAAGGCGCCCGCGTCGCCGCCGCTGAGCCGCAGCCGGCCGTCGTCGGCGGTCGCGAGCCTGATGCCGCCGCTTCCGATCCGCCCTGAGCCATCCGCGTCCGTCACCCGGCCGTCGCGCATGGCGAGCCTGAGATCAAGCCCCGCGATCGCTTCGCCGCCGTAGCCGAGGCCGGTGCCGAGCTTGGCGACCACGTCGAGCGTCTTCGGAACGCCGCCGGAGGCGGGCTTGTCGGCGCCCCGCGCCGCCGCGGTCTTGCCCCGGAACGAGTCGAGCAACGGCTTCAAGTCCAGCGCCGCGCCCTGGACCACCACCTTGGTCGAGCCGGACCGGAGCTTGTCGATCTCGACCCGCGCGTCGTCGCCGGGGGCTGGGCGGTAGATCGGGAAGGTGGCCGCGAGCAGTTCGCCCTTGGGGCCGAACTCGATGCCCCCGCGCACCGACCGGTCGCCGCTTTCGATCGCGAAATCCCTCACGACCGTCTTTTCGGGGGTCTTATCCACGATCAGCGCGAGCTTGCCGGGCCGTCCGGCAGGCTTCCGAAACCCCGGCACCAGCCCGTCGATCCCGACGGCGGTGAGATCGGCCGACAGGCTGATCGGAGCGCGAGGTTCGTCGAGGGCGAGCGCTATCTGCAGCGGCACGGCGCCTTTGAGCGTTCCCGGAACGTCGAAGCCGAGCCGCGTCAAGTCGGAAGCGTCAGCCGTGAGGGTCGCGGTCAACTGGCGTTTGGCGGGCGAGCTCGCGGTCGCAGGCGTCTCGATTACGCCGATCGTCGCCGGGGCGCCCGCGATGCGGCCTTTCCCCGACAGCGTCTTGCTCGCGCCGTCCACGGCGAGCTTGAAGGCGCCCTTGTCGAAGGCGCGGCCGGCGAAAACGTCGGTGATTGTGACGTCGGTGATGTCGGCGGCGACCTTGACCGCGACCGGCGGTCCCGGCTTGGCGTCGGAATGCCCAAGCTCGAAGGCGGCCGAAACGTCGGCCGAGACCTTGCCCGAGACTTTCGCGGGATCGAGCTGCGGCGGAAGCGGGTTCGGTCCGACCGCGCCTGAGGCCAGGAGCGCGAGCGCCGGATCGAGAGCGCCCTGCGCCGTGAACGCGACCGTCGCCTTCGGGAAGGGCGCGCCGAAGCCGCCCGTGGCGAAACTGACGTCGGCGATCGACAAACCGCCGCCCGGACCGGGGACGAAGCCCTTCCCTACCGTGACGCGGGCGTCGGTCGCCGTCGCCGCGACCGAGCCCGTGGCGGCTTCGATCCAGGGCAGCGTCGGCGCCCCGCGCAGGGTCGCGTCGGAGAAGGCGACGTCGATCGCCATCGAGCCCGGAGGAAGCGGGTCCGTCGGCCCCATTGCGGCGAGCGCGCCGGCGGGAATGTCGAGGGTCAAGGAGAATGCGTCGACCTGGCCGGCGCGGATGTTCTGTACCGCCCAATTCCGCACGTCGCGACCGAGAAAGGGCGGCCATAGGCGCAGGATGGCGGAGGTCGGCATCGGGTCGCTGACCACGCCGAGCCGAATGGCGGGGCTTGCGCCTTCGAAGCGGATCAGCGCGGTCGCCGCCGCCTTGGCGGTCGGACCAAGCACTTGGGCCCGCGTCACGTCGAGAGTCGCAGCCTCTGCGTCAAATCGGGCGTCCAGGACCACTTGGTCGAGCCGGAGCGGCGTGTCGCCCAACTGTTCGCCCGCGAGCAGCACGTCGCGCCCGTCGAGATGGGCGAGCCACATGCTCTGGCCGGGGGCCGGCGCGGTCAGCGCGCCGCTGAACGACATCTGGCCCGTGCGTCCGACGATGCGGGAGGGCTCGATGACCACGGCGCGCTTCGCCGGATCCCAGGCGAGATCGAGCTTCAGGTCATCGACGTCGATGCTGCGCGCCGCGCCGTCGGACGCGCCGGGAAGGGCGACCGAGAGACTCCGGGCGCCGATCCGCCCGTCGCCCGCCGCGAGCCGCCCGTCGGGCCCGATGCGGGCGCTGAGATGGCCCGACAGCCTCCCCGTGGCTGGCGGAGCGCCGGCCTTCTGGGCGAACGGCGCCGAGTACGGCGCGAGGGACACGTTCTCCAGCCCCAGGTCGATCACGCGCCCGTTCGTCGCGGCGTCCGGGGCGATCGTGACGGCGATCGTCCAGCGATCCTCGGGGCGCGCCGACGAGGTCGTCAGGGCGATGGCCCCGTGTTCCCCTCGGGAGAGCCGCAGCGCGACGTTGTCCTGCGTCATGACCGACTGGCCGGCGCGTCCGACCAGCAGCGCGGCGCCGGTGACCTCGACCTCCTCGAGCGCGCCGACCGCGCCGCCCGGCCCGAGCAGCCGGTCGAGGTCGGCAACCCCCGCGAGGATGCGGTCCGGCAGGTCGGTCCGTTTCGAGGCCGCGCCCATCGTCTGTTCGAACTGCGCGTCGATGCGCGGGGTCGTCGCGTGGACGGAGCGCACCCGAACGTCGCCCCTCAGCAGCGCCAGTCCGTCGAGCCTGAG
>NZ_BAUX01000009.1 GCF_002897035.1 Methylopila sp. Yamaguchi | reverse complement strand
CCGCTACTCGGCGGCGACCGCGTCCGGCGCGTCGAGGTACTCCCGCCACATCGGCGATCCGCCCCCGAGGGTTGCGATGAACGCGGCGTGGGCGGCGAGATCGTCGGCCGTCAGACGCGACGGCAGCGGCGTGGGACGGGGAGCGACGGCGCGGCCGCCGCGGAGGTTGCGATCGGTGAGGTGCGAAAGGCCGAGCGTCGCCTGACGACCGCCCAGCAACTCGAGATAGACCTCCGCGAGGATCTCGCTGTCGAGCAGCGCGCCGTGCTTGGTGCGGCGGGAGTTGTCGATGCCATAGCGCTGGCAAAGCGCGTCGAGCGACGCGGAGCCGCCGGGATTGCGCCGACGCGCGAGCTGAAGCGTGTCGACGATGCGGTGCTGGGCGAGCTCCGGCTGCCCGATCTTCCGGAGCTCCATGTTCAGGAAGCCGACGTCGAAGGCCGCGTTGTGGATCACCAGCGCGTCGTCGCCGATGAAATCCAAAAACTCCTGGGCCACCGCGGCGAAGACGGGCTTCGTGCTCAGGAACTCCGCCGACAGCCCGTGAACGCGGAACGCCTCCTCCGGCATGTCGCGCTCGGGGTTAACATAAAGATGACAATGTGCGCCCGTCGGGATGCGGTTGAGCAACTCGACGCACCCGATCTCGACGATCCGATCGCCTTTCAGGGGATCGAGGCCGGTGGTCTCGGTGTCGAGGACGATCTCACGCATCGGTCCGCGCTCCGTCGCGCGCCCGGAGACGGGCGAGCAGCGCCCGCACCTGCGCGCGCGCCGGCTCGATCCCCTGCGCGGTGTCGATCACCACGTCGGCGCGGGCGCGCTTGTCGGCGTCGGGAATCTGGCGGGCGAGCACGGCGCGAAAGGTCTCCTCGGTCATTCCGGGCCGCTGCATCACCCGACGGCGCTGCTCCTCGGAGCCAGCGCTGACGACGACGACGCAATCGACGGCGCCCTCTCGGCCGCTCTCGAACAGAAGCGGGATGTCGAGCACGACGACGTCGGCGCCCTCGGCGCGGCGGGCGGTGAGAAAAGCGGCCTCGGCCTCACGCACGAGAGGATGGACGATCGCCTCCAGCTTCGCCAGAGCGGCGGGGTCGCCGATCACCCTCGTCCCCAGCTCCTTCCGGTCCACCGCGCCGTCGTGCGTGACGCCGGGGAACGCCGCCTCCACCAGCGGGGCTCCCCGGCCGGCGTAGAGCCCGTGCACCACGGCGTCGGCGTCGTGCACGGGAACGCCCTCCTCCGCGAACAGCTTCGCGGTGGTGGACTTGCCCATGCCGATGGAGCCGGTGAGGCCGATGACGATCATCGCGGATGCTCGACGCTGTCAGTCACGGCCCAGGATATCGTCGATCACGAGAGCGCGCAGTTCCGGCGTCACGTCGGGGCGGACGCCGAACCAGCGCTCGAAGCCGGGGACCGCCTGGTGCAGCAGCATCCCCAGGCCGTCGACCGTGCGATGTCCCTGAGCCTTGGCCGCGGCGAGGAATGGCGTCTCCAGCGGCACGTAGACGAGATCGGTCACCACCGCCTCGTCCCGCATCTCGCCGAGATGAACGTCGAGCGCGCCTTTCCCCGCCATGCCGAGCGACGTCGCATTGACGACCACGTCGGCAAGGGCCAGCCAGCGCCAGAGCTCGTCGTAGCCGCAGGCGACGCCCGGCCGACCGGCGAGCGCGGCGACCGCCTCGGCCCGCTCCACCGTGCGGTTCACGACGGCGACCCGCTCGAAGCCGCGCCCGGCCAGAGCATGCACCACAGCCCGGGACGCGCCTCCGGCGCCCAGCACGAGCGCGACCTTGCGGCCGCCCTCCCAGCCCGGCGCGCGATCGTCGAGATTGGCGAGGAAGCCGAAGCCGTCGGTGTTAGCGCCATGAAGCCGACCGTCCGCAAGCCACAGCGTGTTGGCGGCTCCAAGCGCGGCCGCGCTCGGCTCCGCATGGTCGAGCAGCGCGTAGGCGGCCTCCTTGTGAGGAGCCGTCACGTTGCCGCCCACGAAGCCGTTCTCCGCGAAGGCGCGGACGAAGGCGTCGAAGCCCTCCGGCGGGACTTCGGCGTGCTCGTACGAGCCCAGAAGACCGTAGGTCTTCAGCCAGTGGCCATGGATCATGGGCGAGCGTGACTGACGGACGGGCCATCCGAGCACGCAGGCGCGCGGGGCAGCGCTCACGCGGCGATCGCTTTCGCGCGGCGCAGAGCCCCGAGCAGCGGCAGAAGCGGCAGCCCGAGGATGGTGAAGAAGTCGCCGTCCACCGCCTCAAACAGATGCGCGCCGACGCCTTCGAACTGGTAGCCGCCGACGCTGAGGCGCGCGCCCTCCCCGGCCGCGTCGAGGTAGGATTCGATGAAGGCGTCGGAGAGCGCCCGCATGGTGAGATGCGCCTCGGCGACGTCGGTCCAGAGCGCGACGCCGTCAAGCGCGAGTGCGACGCCCGACGAGAGCGTGTGCCTGCGCCCCGACAGCCGCCGGAGCTGGAGGCGCCCCGCATCCCGGTCGGCGGGCTTGGTGAAGCGCTCGCCGTCGAGCGCAAGCGTCTGGTCGGCTCCGACCACGAGGCGCCCCGGCAGTCGCAGCGACACGTCGACCGCCTTCGCCGCCGCGAGCGCGCCCGCCACGTTCGCCGGCGTCGCGCCGTCGCCCGTCAGGCCGGCCTCGACCTCGCGCTCTTCGATCTCCGCCGGCAGCGCCTCCACTGGCAGGCCCGCATCCGTGAGGACCTTGGCCCGGATCGCGCTCTTCGAGGCGAGAGCCAAGGGGGCGGACGGGAGCCAGAGCGGGTGGGTCATGCGGACATCCCGGGAGTGAGGTCGGTCTGGACGACGAAGAGAGTCACGGAACAGCCGAGGGTTCGGCTCGCGCCCAGAGGGGAGCCATAAGCTTTACGTCGTCGCGATCACGGCGGCCAAGCGCTTGGCCCGGTGCTCGTTCAGCATGGCGATCACGCCCGCGGCCGTCTCTTCGATCGAGCGGCGCGTCACGTCGATCGTCGGCCAGCCGTGGCGGGCGCAAAACCGACGCGAGGCCGTGATCTCCGCAGCCACCGAGTCCGGATCCACATAGGCGCCGTCCTGCAGGCGGCCGGGCATGGCGCCTTCGAGGCCGAGCACGCGATTGTGCCGGATCGCGACGATGCGCTCCGGCGACGCCACCAGGCCGACGATCAAGGGGCCTTTCAGCTTCTCGAGCCCGTGGGGCGGGGGAAGGTCGGGGATGAGCGGAATGTTGGCGGTCTTCACCCCGCGGTTCGCCAGATAGATGGATGTCGGCGTCTTGGAGGTGCGGCTGACCCCCAGCAACACCACGTCGGCCGCGGCAAGATCGTCGGCGTACTGCCCGTCGTCGTGGGCCATGGTGTAGTTGAGGGCGTCGATGCGCTTGAAGTAGTCCGCATTCAGGACGTGCTGGGCGCCCGGCTGCTTGTTCTGCTCAGTCCCGAGGTAGGAGCGCAGCAGGGTGAACACCGGCTCCAGCACCGACAGGCAGGGACAACCGAGGTCGCGGCAGCGGCTCTCAAGCTTCCCGATCAGCTCCTCGTCCACCAGCGTGTAGAGCACGATGCCGGGCTCGTCGGCGATCTCATCGAGCACCCGTTCGAGCTGCCGGGCCGACCGCACGAGCGGATAGACGTGCTCGATCGATGACGCCGCGGCGTACTGCGAGGCGGCGGCGCGGGCGACCGCGACAAGCGTCTCGCCGGTGGCGTCGGAGACCAGGTGGACGTGGAAGGAATGGCGGTCCGGCGACATGAAAAGCTGAGAGCCTCTAGCGGTGGAACCGCAACCGGATGGCGGCGTTTAACGAGGTTGAGTCGGGCGGCGGGCACGGGACGACCTGTCGACGGCCCAGTGGACGACTGTGGACGAAATCGCCTTCCCCGGCCCTTGCGTCCGACACTGTCGCCGAGGCCCCGAAAATCATCAACACTGGCGCGCGACGGGACAACGATCGGCGGGTTCGTCTCCGAAAAGGTGAAGAACCCGTTAACGCCTTGAGACTCATGGTTTCGCCACAGGTCTTAAAAAATGGTTAACGCCGGCCAAGGTGTGGACGCCTTGTGGAGGGCGAGGAACGGCTGTAATCCGCCCCCCTAGAAAAAGAAACAGAAGTCTCAATTCCAGATTCTAAGAGAGGGCCCTCGCCTTTGGTAAGTCCTGCGAACAACCTCGCGATTTCGATCCCTGAGGCGAGCGGCTCGCGCTTCCTGAAGGCGCTCTCCGGAGAGACGCAGACGGTCCCTCCGGTCTGGCTGATGCGCCAAGCGGGGCGCTACCTGCCCGAGTACCGCGCGCTGCGAGCCCAGGCCGGCGGCTTCCTCGACCTGTGCTACACGCCGGATCTTGCGACCGAGGTGACGCTGCAGCCGATCCGACGTTTTGATCTCGACGCCGCCATCCTGTTCTCCGACATCCTCGTCGTGCCGCATGCGCTCGGCCAGGATGTGCGGTTCGTCGAAGGCGAAGGTCCGCGGCTCGATCCGCTGGCGAGCCGGGCGGAGTTTGCGACGCTGAAACCCGAGATCGATCTCGGGACGCTTGCGCCGGTCTACGAGACCGTGGCGCGCGTGCGCGCCGCGCTCGATCCGTCCAAGGCGCTGATCGGGTTCTGCGGGGCGCCCTACACTGTGGCGACCTACATGGTCGGCGGCCGCGGCGGCGAGGAGCAGGCGCCGGCCCGCAAGCTCGCCTACCGCGATCCCCCGACCTTTCAGGCGTTGATCGACCTGCTGGTCGAGGCCTCGGCCGCGCATCTCCTGGCGCAGCTCGAGGCCGGCGCGGACGCCGTGCAGATCTTCGACAGCTGGAGCGGCGACTTGCCGCCGGCCGAGTTCATGACTTGGTCCGCGGCGCCGATCGCGGCGATCTGCGCCCGCGTGCGCGCGAAGCGGCCGGGCGCTAAGATCCTCGCGTTCCCACGCGGCGCCGGCGCGAAGCTGAAGGCCTTCGCGGAAGCGGTGCCCGCCGACGCGATCGGACTCGCCACCGCCGAAGATCGCCGCGCCGCCCGCGAGGCCGTGCCTGCGCACGTGGCGCTGCAGGGTAACGTCGATCCGATCGCGCTGACGGCCGGCGGCTCCGCGCTGGACGCGGCCGTCGACGGCGTGCTGGCCGATCTCGGCGATCGGCCGCTGATTGTGAACCTCGGGCATGGCGTCCGCCAGGAGACGCCGCCAGAGCACGTCGCCCAAATGGTCGCGAGGGTGCGGCGGAGATCCTAGCGCGGCTCCTTGTCCCAGCCTCGAGCCGGGACCCATACTCGCGGCGGCGTCGGCGCCTGACATAGCCGCCCGCGAGGAGCGCTCGACCCCTCACGTTCGGCGGTTATGGGTCCCGGCTCAAAGCCGGGACAGGGGCGATCCTAGCCAAGACCTTGAAGGACAAGCCGATGGATCTCTATGCGTGGATCAAGGCGCTGCATGTGGTCGCCATCATTTCGTGGATGGCGGCGCTGCTCTACCTGCCGCGGCTGTTCGTCTACCATGCCGCCGCGACCGTCGGCTCCGAGACGTCCGAGACCTTCAAAGTCATGGAGCGGCGGCTGCTGAACGCGATCGCCAAGCCCGCCATGACCGTCGCCTGGATCGCGGGCCTGATCCTCGTATGGCAGGGCGGCTGGGGCGCGTCGGGCTGGCTCCACGCCAAGCTCTTGTTTGTGGTCGCGCTGTCGGGCTTCACCGGCGTTCTCGGCCGCTGGACGAAGGATTTCGCGGCGGACCGGAACACTCGGTCGCAGCGCTTCTACCGGATCGCCAACGAAGCGCCGACGGTGCTGATGCTCGTGATTGTCGCGCTCGTGATCGTAAAGCCGTTCTAGAGGCGGCCGATCGTCAAAAAACCGAGCCGCGGAGACTTGCAGGGCCTCGCGCGAATAAGCTATGAAGGACCATTCCCTTCGTAGCGCCCTCGCGTTCGGCCTGGACACGGCTGAATCGACACTGGCACGCGGATCGCCCGATCCGCTTTGCGACGTAAGGCGCCTTCAACAGGACCAAGCCGCGGTCGCGCGCCTGTCCTGAGCGCCAGCCTCATCACCTCCCTTCGCCCGGTCGCTTCCCGCACAGTTCCCCAAGCGGACTCCATCTCCCCAAAGGCTCACGATGCCCGAAGTCAGGCTTTCCGATCTCAAGGCCAAGTCGCCGACCGAAATTCTCGTCCAGGCGGAGGAGCTCGAGGTCGAGAACGCCAGCACGCTGCGCAAGCAAGAGCTGCTGTTCGCCATCCTGAAGCAGCTAGCGGCGCGCGAGACCGACATCATCGGCGTCGGCGTGGTTGAGGTGCTGCAGGACGGCTTCGGCTTCCTGCGCTCGCCGGACGCCAACTACCTGCCCGGCCCGGACGACATCTACATCTCGCCCTCCCAGATCCGCCGCTTCTCGCTTCGCACCGGCGACACGGTCGAGGGGCAGATCCGGTCGCCGAAGGAGGGCGAACGCTATTTCGCGCTGCTCAAGGTCAACACGATCAACTTCGACGATCCGGAGAAGGTCCGGCACAAGGTCCATTTCGACAATCTGACGCCGCTCTACCCCGACGAGCGCCTCCGGATGGAGATCGAAAACCCGACCAAGAAGGACATGTCGACCCGCGTGATCGACATCGTCGCGCCGCTCGGCAAGGGCCAGCGCGCGCTGATCGTGGCCCCGCCGCGCACCGGCAAGACGGTCATGATGCAGAACATCGCGACCGCGATCGCCGCGAACCATCCCGAGTGCTACCTCATCGTGCTGCTGATCGACGAGCGGCCGGAAGAGGTCACCGACATGCAGCGCTCGGTGAAGGGCGAGGTCATCTCTTCCACCTTCGACGAGCCGGCCCAGCGCCACGTGCAGGTCGCGGAGATGGTGATCGAGAAGGCCAAGCGCCTCGTCGAGCATGGCCGCGACGTCGTGATCCTGCTGGATTCGATCACCCGCCTCGGTCGGGCCTACAACACCGTGGTGCCTTCGTCCGGCAAGGTGCTGACCGGCGGCGTGGACGCCAACGCGCTGCAGCGCCCGAAGCGCTTCTTCGGCGCGGCGCGCAACATCGAGGAAGGCGGCTCGCTGACCATCATCGCGTCCGCCCTGATCGACACGGGCAGCCGCATGGACGAGGTGATCTTCGAAGAGTTCAAGGGCACCGGCAACTCCGAGATCATCCTGGACCGCAAGGTCTCGGACAAGCGCACCTTCCCGGCGATGGACATCACCCGCTCCGGCACCCGCAAGGAAGAGCTCATCGTTCCGGCCGACACCCTCAAGAAGATGTATGTGCTCCGCCGCATCCTGAACCCGATGGGCACCGTCGACGCGATGGAGTTCCTGCTGGACAAGCTGCGCTCGACCAAGACGAACGCGGACTTCTTCGACTCGATGAACACCTGAGCGACGGCGCCTTGCGGCCGTCGTTCCGGACGGCCGCAAGGCAGAGCCGGGATGACGAGCATCGTTCCCGCGGCCCTTGTCCGGAGCCGGGAGCCATGCTCCAGATGCTGCCCATGGCGGCGACGCGTTCCTTCGATCTGCTTATCGCGGCGGTTCTCACCGTCGGCTTGCTGCTGTTCCCCCGAGGCGCCGCCCGGGCCGAGCTCAGCTTTCCCCCTTTCACAAATTACGTCGTCGATCAGGCGGGGGTGATCCCTGCGACCGACGAGAGCGCGCTCGTCGCGAAGCTGAAGAGTTTTCAGGAGCGCACCGGCCGCCAGCTTGCGGTCGCCACGGTGCCCTCGCTGCAGGGAACCTCGGTCGAGGACTTCGGCAACCGTCTGTTCCGCGCCTGGAAGCTCGGCGACGCGACCCGCAACGACGGCGCGCTGCTTCTGGTTGCGCCGACCGAGCGCAAGGTGCGCATCGAGGTCGGCTACGGGCTGGAAGGCGAGCTGACCGACGCTGTGTCCCGGCTGATCATCGAGAACGCCATCCTGCCGCGGTTCCGCGCGGGCGACATTCCCGGCGGGATCGCGCGCGGCGCCGACGACGTCATGGCCGTGTTTTCGGGACAGGCGGACGAGTACAAGGCGCGGGCAGCCGCCCAACAGGACGACGAGCCGCCGGTGATCGTGCTGATCGTCATGGGGCTGTTCCTGCTGCTGTTCCTCTACAGCTTCGTCCGGGGCCTCCGCTCCAGCGGCGTGTCGCGCCGGAGGTCGAGCCCCTGGATCATCGGCGGCCCCGGCTTCGGAGGTGGCGGCGGAGGTTGGTCGGGCGGCGGAGGCGGCTTTTCGGGCGGTGGCGGCGGGTCCTCCGGTGGCGGCGGGGCCTCGGGCGGATGGTGACGGCTGCGGACTGCCCGAGCTTGACCGCCGACGATCGCGCCCGCATCGCGGCGGCCGTCGCGGCGGCCGAGGCTAGAACCTCGGCGGAGATCGTCGTGGTGGTGGAGACCGACCCCTGCGAAGAGGGCGACGCCACCGTGGCGCTTGTCGCGGCGGGCTTCATCGCGATCGCCGCCGGCGGGCTGCTGTCCTGGACGGGGCTTCGGCTCGAAGGGGTGGTGATCGCGCAGGCCGCCCTGTTCGCGGGGTTGGCGGCGCTCGCCGCCTCATCGCGGGTGCGGCGGGCGCTCGGCGTGGGCCGGCTGCCGTCGCACGCCGCCCATCAGGCGGCCCTGCGCGCATTTGAGGACCTCGGTCTCGCGCGGACCAAGGAGCGGACGGGCGTAATGATCCACGTCGCGGTCGCGGACCGTCGCGTCGAGATCGTGGCGGACGAGGGCGTCCACGCGGCGATCGCGCCGGAGACCTGGGCGGAGGAGGTGGAGATGGTCGTCTCCGCCGCCCGGGCGGGCCGCCTGGTTGACGGGCTCGTGCAGGCGGTGGAGACCTGCGGCGCTGCCCTGGCGCAAGCCTTGCCGCCGGAGCCCGGCCTCGGGAACGAGCTCCCCAACGCTCCGATCGTGCGCTGACGCCTCAGACGATCCCGAGCACCCAGAGCCAGCCCGAGACCGTGACGACCGACAGCGCGGTCGAGACCGCGATGGCGGCGGACGACGTCGTTTCGCCGGTCTTGTAGCGGGCCGCGACGAGGTAGGCGTTGATGCCGCTCGGCATGGCGGCGAACAGCACGGCCACGCCGCCCCACACGGGCGGCACCGGCAGCACGTAGAACGCGAGGACCCACACCAGGAGGGGATGCACGATCAGCTTGAGCGCGGTGATGGTCAGCACCGGGACGCGGTCGCTCAGGATCCCGTAGCGCTTCAGCGCGAGGCCCATGGAGACGAGCGCGCAGGGGCTCGCGGTCGCCGCGAGCTGGTCGACGATCGATTGCGCAGCCCCGGTCGGTACCACGCCAGCGTTCTTCGCGGCGACGCCGACGGCCAGCGCGAGGATGATCGGATGCGTGACGATGGTCTTCGCCAGCCGCCACGCGACCTCGAGCGGGCGGCCCGCCGCGCCGGAGGATTCGATCAGCAGGGCCGCGACCGACATCATGATCGGAAGGTGGATCGCCAGCAGCAGGAACAGCGGCACGGCCCCCGCGTCGCCATAGGCCTGCAGGATCAGCGGCACGCCGACGAGCACCGTGTTCGACTGGCCGCAGGCGAAGCCGTGGATCGCGGCCTCGCGGCGGTCGCGCTTGAACACCCGGATCGCCAGCCACATGCCCACGGTCCAGACGACGGCGACGCCGCCGAAATAGGCCACCCAATAGCCCCAAGGGTTGGCGTCGGCGTCCGCGCCGGTCGCAAGCGTCCGGAAAATCAACGCCGGCACTGCGATCAGAAAAACGTAGTCCGACAGACCGTCGCCCGCGCGGTCCCCGAGAAGCTTCAGCTTGCCCGCGAAAAAGCCGAGTCCGATCAAGCCGAAGGTCGGCAGGACGATGGCGATGAGGTTGGACATGGCGGCTCAGGATGGGGGACGCGGAAGGTGGGGATAGCGCGCCGGAAGCGCAGGTTTCCGCAATCGGTTTAGCCCATCTTTAAGCTCGAGGGCGCCACGGTCCAGCGAAGACCCGCCCTCGGACAGACGCACACCGGAGCCGCCCGCCGCATGATCGCGACCGCGAGCCACGTCGACGACCAGGCGCCCAGCGCCGACCGCCGCATCGCCGTGGCCGCCCACGAGATCCGCACGCCGCTCGGCGGCATCCTGGCCCTCGCGGACCTGCTGCTGGCCGAGGATCTGTCGGAGGCGGCTCGCGGCCACGCCGCGGCTTTGAAGACGGCGGCGGAGCATCTGTTCGGGGTGGCCAGCACGCTGTTGGGCGCGAGCGCGCCGCAGCCTCGGCGGGAGCTCGACTTCGCGGTGTTTCTCGCCCGCGTCGCGCCGGCGCTCGGCGCCCGCGCGGCCCTGAAGGGCCTCGCCTTCGCGGCGACGCTCGACCCGCGCCTGCCCGAGAGCGCCCTCGCCGACGAAGGCGCGCTGAGGCAGATCGTCGAAAACCTCGCCGACAACGCGCTGCGTGTGACGGAAAGCGGACGCATCGAGCTCGCGCTGGAATGGGCGGCGGGCGACGAGGCCTCAGTGACTCTCCGCATCGTCGTGCGCGACACGGGCCCCGGCCTAGGCCAGCGCCCGGATCGGCTGTTCGAACCCTTCGTCCAGGGCGAAGGGGCGCCGGGCGGCGCGGGCCTCGGTCTGTCTCTGGTGGCGACGCTGGCGCGCGACATGGGCGGCGGGGCTGCAGCGGCGAACCGGGCCGAGGGCGGCGCCGAGGTAAGCGCCACCGCTCGCCTCGATCGCCCGGCTCCGGCGCCGAGGCCGACCGGCGGGCTCCAGCGCGTGCTTGTGGCTGAGGACAACGCGGTGAACCAGCGCGTGCTGGGCACTCTGCTCGAGCATTTCGGCCTCGTCTTCGACATCGCGCCGGATGGGGAGGCCGCGGTCGCGGCGGTGGCGACCGGCCGCTACGATCTCGTGCTGATGGACGCGACCATGCCGAAGATGGACGGGCTCGACGCCACGCGCGCGATCCGCGCCCTGCCTTCGCCGCTCGGCGAGGTTCGCATCGTCGGCGTCACCGCCCGCGCCTTCGCGGAGGAGATCGCGGCGTTTCGGGCGGCGGGGGTGGACGAGGTCGTCACCAAGCCGATCTCGGTCGGGGATCTCTGGAGCGCCATCGGAGCCCGGGCGGAGCAGGCGGCGCGCTGAGGGCGAGGCGGGTCGCGCTTCCGGCTTCAGGGCGATCTTCGATCCACAGGGAAGCGCGGGGATCCCTCCTCGCGCCGAAGGCGTGGGAAGGGTGGCCTCGGCGGAGCCGAGGTCGGGTGGGGACCTGGGCGTCAAGCGCCACATCAAGGGCTGAGACTCATCCGGGGCCCACCCAACCCGGCCGGGCTTCGCCCGTCCACCCTGCCCTCTATCGAGAGAGGGACGCCCGCGCTCTATCCTCAAGCCGTCCTGAAGCCTCAAGCCATCCTCAAGCCGCCCGACGGTCGTCGCTGGATTAACCTGATGTCCCTACTCCGCCGCGTCCCGGCGCAGCGGGTTCGGGAGGGCTTCGGGCTCCGCCATGGGTCCAAGCTCCATCTGCTCGATGCGGGCGCCGCGGCGGCCGATCTTCTCGGCCGAGATCGTGATCTGGTCGAGATCGGCGGTCGCCTGGCCGAAATGGCTCTTCAGCTTCTCGACCCGCTCGCCGATGCGGCGCACGTCCTCCATCAGCCGGCCGACCTCGGCCTGCAGCACATGCGCCTGCTCGCGCATCGCGGCGTCGCGGGTGAGGCCCTGCACCACCTGCACCGCGAGCATCAGCAAAGAGGGCGAGACGATCAGCACCCGCGCCCGGTAGGCGCGCGCGGTCACGTCCTCGAACCGCTCGGCGAGTTCGGCGTGGATCTGCTCGGAAGGCACGAACAGCAGCGCCACGTCCTGGGTCTCGCCGGCGAGCAGGTACTTGTCGCCGACGTCCGAAATGTGCCGCCCGACGTCGGCGCGCACCCGGGCCTCGGCCGCCTTCACGGCCTCGGGGGTCGCCGCCGCGCGCAGCCGCTCGAAGCCCTCCAGCGGGAACTTGGCGTCCACCGCGAGGCCGCGCGGGTCCCCGGGCAGGCGGATCAGCGCGTCGGGGCGCACGCCGGTGGAGAGCCGCGCCTGGAACGCGTAGGCCGTGGGCGGCAGCGCGTCCTTCAGGATCGCCTCCATGCGGCCTTGGCCGAAGGCGCCGCGCGCGGGCTTGTTCGACAGGATGGCCTTCAGGTCCGTCACCTGCCCCGCGAGCGCCCCGATCTGGGCGCCTGCGGCGTCGATCACCGCGAGCCGGGCCTCGAGCCGCGACAGCTGCTCGGCGGTGGCCTGCCCGCTCGCGGCCAGCCCGTCGCCGACGCGGGCCCCGACCGCGTCGAGCCGCTCCGCCACGCCGCGCGCCAGATCCGCCTGTCGTGCGCCGAGCGCGGACGCAAAGGCTTGCAGCCGGCCGCTCGCTTCGGACTGCTGCCGCTCCAACCCGGCAAGGCGGGCTTCCGCCTCCCGGGCCCGCCAAGCGGCCTCGGCGCTCGCTTCGCGCTGGACGGAGGCTGAACGGAACAGCGCGACGATGACGATGAGCAGCGCGCCCAGCAGAGCCGCGCCGAGCCCCGCCAGCGTTTCGCCAAGGCTGAGGGCGTGACCGCCGACCACAAGGAGAGTTTCGGACATCGGGACCGTCGCCTCGAACGCGCAAGATACGACACAGTAAAGCGAACAAATAAAGAACATGTTGACGCCCCCGCGGCAAGGGCTTATCGCCGGAGCATCCTCTGGGTCCTTAAGAGCTGTTGAAACTGCGCCATGGCCGCCTCGCCTCTCGTCTATCTGCCCGATTCCAAGCTCCGCCTCGTCAGCGCGCCGGTCGAACGCGTCGACGACGAGGTCAAGGCCCTGGTCGCGACCATGTACGAGACGATGTACGACGCCGCCGGCATCGGGCTCGCCGCCATCCAGATCGGCGTCGCGAAGCGCGTGGTGACGATCGACCTCGCCGGCAAGGACGAGGCCCCGCAGCCGTTGACGCTGATCAACCCCGAGATCGTCAAGGCCTCGGACGAGCGGCAAGTCTATGACGAGGGCTGCCTTTCGATCCCCGACTACTACGAGGAGGTCGAGCGGCCCGCGCGGGTGACCGTGCGCTACCTCGACGAGACCGGCGCCCAGAAGGAGATCGAGGCCGACGGCCTGCTCGCGGTCTGCATCCAGCACGAGATCGACCATCTCAACGGCGTGCTGTTCATCGACCACATCTCGCGGCTGAAGCGGGATCGGGTGGTGAAGAAGTTCGAGAAGGCGCGCGCTGTGGGCGAACTGCCGTCGTTCCCCCGCCGCGACAAGCGCGATCGCGCCGCGCCGGAGACGGTCGAGGCCTGAGCGGCCTCGTCCGCGCCCCATCCATGACGCTTCGCCTCGTCTTCATGGGCACTCCGGACTTCGCGGCGCCCGTGCTTTCCGAGCTCGTCGGTCAGGGCCATGAGGTCGCCGCGGTCTACACCCGCGCGCCGAAGCCGGCGGGCCGGGGCATGGAGCTGACCAAGAGTCCCGTGCACCGCCTGGCGGACAGTTTTGGGCTACCCGTCGAGACTCCCCGCAGCTTCCGCGACGAAGAGACGATCGCGCGCTTTGCGGAGCACGGCGCGGACCTCGCCGTCGTCGTAGCCTACGGGCTGATCCTGCCGAGGGCCGCGCTCGAGGCTCCCGAACTCGGCTGCCTCAACTGCCATGCCTCGCTGCTGCCACGCTGGCGCGGCGCCGCCCCGATCCAGCGCGCGATCATGGCCGGCGACGCCGAGACCGGCGTGATGGCCATGCGGATGGAGGAGGGCCTCGACACCGGGCCGGTCGGCATGGCGGAGCGGCTCGCGATCGGCGCTGACGAGACCGCGGGCGAGCTGCACGACCTGCTGTCGCGCCTCGGGGCGGACCTCATGGGCCGCGCGGTCGCCGCGATGGGCCGGGGCGGGCTCCAGTTCCGTGCGCAGGCCGCGGAGGGCGTGACCTACGCCGCCAAGATTGAAAAGGCCGAGTCGCGGATCGACTGGGCGAGGCCCGCGCAGGTGGTCCACGATCACATCCGAGGACTGTCGCCGTTTCCCGGCGCCTGGTTCGAGATCGCGGCCGCGCGCGGCCCCGAACGGGTCAAGGCGCTGCGCTCCACCCGCGTTGACGGCGCCGGCGCGCCTGGCGAACTGCTGGACGACCGGCTGACGGTCGGCTGCGGCGACGGCGCGGTCCGTCTGCTGACGCTGCAGCGGGCCGGCAAGGGTCCGGTAGACGCCTCCGCTTTCCTCAACGGCGCGCGGCTCACGCCGGGCGAGCGCCTGCTCTGACATGCCGCGCTTCCGGCTTTTGATCGAGTACGACGGCGCGCCTTTCGCCGGTTGGCAGCGGCAGGCCAACGGCGCCTCCGTGCAGGGCGCGCTCGAGGACGCCTTCCGGGCCTTCGCGAGCGAGGCCGTGGTGGTGAAGGGAGCCGGGCGCACCGACGCCGGCGTGCACGCCAGCGGCCAGGTCGCCCATGTGGACCTCGCCCGCGACTGGCGGACCGACACGGTGCGCGACGCGGTCAACGCCCATCTCCGCCCGCTGCCCGTCGCCGTGCTTGAGGCGGAGCGGGTGTCCGACGCCTTCGACGCGCGGTTCTCCGCCGTCCGCCGGCACTACGTCTACCGGGTCGTCGACCGCCGGCCGCCGCTGGCGCTGGACGCCGGCCGGGCCTGGCGCGTGCCGAAGCCGCTCGACGCGGGGGCGATGGACCAGGCCGCCAAGCGCTTGCTCGGCCGGCACGATTTCACCACCTTCCGCTCCGCGCACTGCCAGGCGACCAGCCCCTTGCGCACGCTCGACCGGCTCGACGTGGCGCGCGAGGGACAGGCGGTGCTGATCCGCACCGACGCGCGCTCCTTCCTGCACAATCAGGTGCGCTCCATGGCGGGCTCGCTGGTGGAGGTCGGGATCGGCCGCTGGAGCGCGGACGATCTCGCGGAGGCGCTCGCGCGCGCCGACCGCGCGGCCTGCGGCCCGGTGGCGCCGGCGGAAGGGCTCACGCTGACGCAGGTCGACTACCCCGAGACGGCGCGCTAGACCTGCCCGACGTGTCCGCTTCCAAGGAGCCGCCGATGTTCGTCGCCATGAACCGCTTCAAGGTGTTCGCCGCCGAGGCTGAGGCCTTCGAGACCGTCTGGCGCGAGCGCGACCGTCATCTGGCCGAGGTCCCCGGTTTCGTCGAGTTCAGCCTGCTGAAGGGCCCGGCGGACGAAGAGACCGTCCTCTACGCCTCGCATACGATCTGGAGCTCCCGCGCCGCCTTTGAGGCCTGGACGAAGTCGGAGGCGTTCCGCGCCGCCCACCGCAACGCCGGCCAGAACAAGCCGATGTACGCCGGTCACCCGCAGTTCGAGGGCTTCGAGGCCGTCCTGCTGGAGAAGGCGCCGGCCGCAGCCGCCTGAGGGCTAAGAAAACCCGCCATGCGGCGCCGGAGGCCGTGACGTCCGACGCCGCATGGGCTAACGCTGCGCTCCGACCGCGGCCCGCGGAATGGCCGCGCCGTTGGAGACAGCCATGACCGAGATCGCCCCCGCCCTCTCCTCCCGCGACGCCGTGGGCCGCCGCGTGGCGCGCATGATGCTCGAGGTGGGCGCGATCCACATTCGCCCGGAAGAGCCGTTCATCTTCACCTCGGGCTGGGCGAGCCCGGTCTACACCGACTGCCGCAAGCTGATTTCCTACCCGCGCCTGCGCGCCCAGCTGATGGACGACGCCGCGGCGACGATCTTGCGCGAGGTCGGCTACGAGAGCCTCGACGCGGTGGCGGGCGGCGAGACGGCGGGCATCCCCTTCGCGGCCTGGATCGCGGAGCGGCTGATGCTGCCGATGCTCTATGTGCGCAAGAAGCCGAAGGGCTTCGGCCGCAACGCCCGGATCGAGGGCGCGGTCACGGAAGGCCACCGCACCATCCTGATCGAGGACCTGACCACCGACGGCGGCTCAAAGGTCGCCTTCTGCGAGGCGCTGCGCGAGGCGGGGCAGGTGGTGGAGCACGCCTTCGTGCTGTTCCACTACGGCATCTTCCCGCAGAGCCGCGAGACCATGGACCGCATCGGCGTCAAGCTGCACGAGCTCGCGACGTTCTGGGACGTGCTGGCGGTGGCGAAGGAGGACGGAAAGCTCGACGCCGGCAAACTCGCGGACGTCGAGGCCTTCCTCAACGCGCCCGCGGCGTGGTCCGCCGCCCACGGCGGCAAGGCGAGCTTCGGGGACTGACCCCGAGCGCGCGTCTGTCGACGTCCTCCGTCATCCCCGGACAAGCCGGGGCATGACGGAGCGCTTCTGAGGCGAGTCGCTGCGGAGTCTACCGCCCCGTCGCGAAATAGCCCTGCAGGCGATTGCGCAGCTTGCCCGCGATCTGAACGGCAGCCCGGTTCTGGGCGTCGCGCTCGGCGCGGATGTCGGCGAAGCGCTGCAGCGTGTAGGAGTAGGACGCCGAGGCGAACTCCTGGCCCGAGATCACCGGATCGATCTGGCCCGCAGGCTTCAGCGCGTAGTCGACGCTCAGCGAGACCGTGCGGGTCTCGGGCTGGCCGGTGAACGGGTCCACGATTGGGGACTGCGCCCGGTTCGCGATCGAGATGTCGAGCCGGTAGGCGGTCGCCTCCGCGGCCTCGCCGCCGCGCAGCTGGAAGATGAGCTCGTTGCGGAGCGTGTTGCCGATGCGGCCCTCGATCGGGCGCACGTCGATGCGGCGCAGGTTCGTGAGCACCGGGGCCTCGCCCTTGGCGGAGGGCCCGGTCGCATAGCTCTGCTCGCTGTAGAGCGGGCGGAAGCAGCCCGCCAGCGTCAGCGACAGGCCCGCCGCAAGGCCGACGCGGATGACGGCGCGGCGCGCGGGCCGGAACTCGATGTCAGACGACGACATTCACGATCCTCTGCGGCACGACGATGATCTTCCGGATCGGCTTGTCGCCAATCGCCTTCTGAACGACGTCCAACTCGCGCACGAGCGCTTCGATTGCCTTGGCGTCGGCGTCGCGGGCGACCGTGATCTCGTCCCGCTTCTTGCCGTTCACCTGCACCGGCAGGGTCACGACGTCGGAGGCGAGCAGCGCAGGGTCCGCCTTCGGCCAGGGCGTCTCGGCGACGAGAGTGGCATGTCCGAGCGCCGACCACGACTCCTCAGCGAGATGCGGCATGAAGGGCGCGACGATCTGCACAAGGATTTCGGCCGCCTCGCGCAGCGCGAAGGCCATGTCGTCCGCAGGCGCCGACTCCGCCTGCAGCGCTTGTCCCAGCGCGTTGGCGAGCTCGTAGGAGGCCGCGACGCAGCGGTTGAAGCGCAGGCGCTCGATGTCGTCCTCGACCCGGGCCAGGGCGCCGTGGGCTGCGCGGCGCAGGCTTTCCGCGGCCGGGCCGACGCTCGCCGGCGCAGCGGCGCCGGCCGGCGCGCCCTTTACGGCCGCGTCGTTCACCAGCCGCCACACGCGCTGCACGAAGCGGCTCGCGCCCTCGACCCCGGACTCGGTCCAGATCACGTCGCGCTCGGGGGGGCTGTCGGACAGCATGAACCAGCGGGCGGTGTCCGCGCCGTAGGTTCCGAGGATGTCGTTGGGGTCGACGACGTTCTTCTTCGACTTCGACATCTTCTCGATCGATCCGATTTCGATCGGAGCGCCGTCGTCGAGCCGGGTGGCGCGGCGTGCGCCGCCTTCCTCCGCGATCCGGATGTCGGCCGGCGCGACCCATTGGCCGGCCGCGTCCTTGTAGGTCTCGTGGACCACCATGCCTTGCGTGAACAGGCCTGCGAAGGGCTCGTCGAGGCCCACATGACCCGTGGCCTTCATCGCGCGGGTGAAGAACCGCGAGTACAGCAGGTGCAGGATCGCGTGCTCCACGCCGCCGATGTACTGGTCGACCGGCAGCCAGCGGTCGGCCGTCGCCTTCACAGTAGGCGAGGCGGCGCGGGGGGACGTGAAGCGGGCGTAGTACCAGGACGAGTCCACGAAGGTGTCCATGGTGTCGGTCTCGCGCCGCGCCGGACCGTCGCACTGCGGGCAGGCCACGTTGCGCCAGGCGTCGTGCCGGTCCAGCGGGTTGCCCGGCTGGTCGAAGGTCACGTCGTCGGGCAGGCGCACCGGCAGCTGGTCGTCCGGCACCGGCACGACGCCGCAGGCCTCGCAATGGATCACCGGAATCGGGCAGCCCCAGTAGCGCTGGCGGGAGATCCCCCAGTCGCGCAGACGCCAATTGACCTTGCGGGCGGCGACCGGACGGCCGTCCAGCTCTTCCGTCTCCAGCCGCCGCGCGACCTCCTGAAACGCGTCGGCCGGGCGCAGGCCGTCGAGGAAGCGGGAATTGATCATCACGCCGTCGCCGTCATAGGCGACGTCGTCGATCGTGACCGAGGCAGGGTCCGCGCCTTCCGGCGCGACGACCGGCGTCACCGGCAGTCCGTAGGCGCGCGCGAAGTCGAGGTCCCGCTGGTCGTGCGCCGGGCAGCCGAAGATCGCGCCCGTGCCGTAGTCCATCAGCACGAAGTTCGCGACGTAAACCGGCAGCTCCCACGATGGGTCGAACGGGTGCTTCGCCTTGAGGCCCGTGTCGAAGCCCTTCTTCTCGGCGGTCTCGAGCGCCGCGACGCTGGTGCCCGCGCGGCGGCAGTCGTCGAGGAAGGCGGACAGCGCCGGGTTTCCCTCGGCCATTGCCTTGGCGATGGGGTGGTCCGCCGAGAGCGCTAGGAAGCTCGCGCCGAACAGCGTGTCGGGCCGCGTCGTGTAGACCTCGACCTCGCCGGCCGGCGCGTTGGCGCCGGGCGCGTCCGCGAGCGGCCAGCGCACCAGCAGCCCTTCCGAGCGGCCGATCCAGTTCTTCTGCATGGTCCGGACCTTCTCCGGCCAGCGCGTCAGCCCGTCGAGCGCCGACAGCAGGTCCTCGGAGAAGTCGGTGATCTTCAGGAACCACTGGGTCAGCTCGCGCTGCTCCACCAGCGCGCCCGAGCGCCAGCCGCGGCCGTCGATCACCTGCTCGTTGGCGAGCACGGTGTTGTCCACCGGGTCCCAGTTCACCTTGGACTGGCGGCGGTAGGCGAGGCCGGCCTTCAGGAAGTCCCGGAACAGCTTCTGCTGCTGCGCGTAGTATTCGGGATCGCAGGTCGCGATCTCGCGGCTCCAGTCCAGCGAGAGGCCGATCGCCTTCAGCTGGTCGCGCATGGTGGCGATGTTGTCGTAGGTCCAGGCCTTGGGATGGACCTTCTTCTCGATGGCGGCGTTCTCGGCGGGCAGGCCGAAGGCGTCCCAGCCCATCGGGTGCATCACCGCGAAACCCTTGGCGCGCTTGTAGCGCGCGACGACGTCGCCCATCGCGTAGTTGCGCACATGGCCCATGTGGATGCGCCCCGACGGATAGGGGAACATCTCCAGCACGTAGTAGTTGGGGCGCGCATCCCCGGCGTCGGTCTCGAACAGCTTGCGCTCGTTCCAGCTCTTCTGCCAGCGGGGCTCGGCCTCTCGCGCGTTGTAGCGCTCGGTCGTCATCGGATGGGTACGCCAGACTTCAGGTCAAAGGGGATGCGGCGCGCGGCGCCGAAGCGCGCGGACATTCGCCCGAACGCCGACAAGGGTCAACCGAAGCAGAGGCTTGGTGGGAGAGCGACGTCCCCCGAACGGCCGCGTGGACACGGACCGTGGTTTTCCCGGCCATGAGCGGGACGCGATGAGGCCGCTTTATCCGCTATCGGGCGCGGCGGCCGTCGCGCCCTCCGGTCGTCGACTGAGGTCCGTCCCCCCGCTCGGCGCCGGGGCACGAACCTCGGCGAACAGGCCTTAGTTCGGCGCGCCGGTCGCCTGCTGGGCGAGCGCCTCTTCGGCGCGGGCGCGGTAGAGCGCCGCGAAATCGACGGGGTCGATCATCAGCGGCGGGAAGCCGCCGTTGCGCACCGCTTCGGCGACGATCTGGCGCGCGAAGGGGAACAGCAGGCGCGGGCACTCGATCATGACGACCGGGTGGAGCTGCTCTTCCGGAATGTTCACGACGCGGAACACGCCGCCGTAGGACAGGTCGACGCGGAACAGCAGCGAGTCGCCGTCCTTGGCCTGGCCCTCGATCGCCAGCTCGACCTCGAAGTCCGTCTCGCCGACCTTGCGGGCGTTGACGTTGACCTTGATCTCGATGTTCGGCGAGGTCTGGCGCGGGGCGAGCGAGCGCGGCGCGTTGGGGTTTTCGAACGAGAGGTCCTTCGCGTACTGGGCGAGGACGTTGATCGCGGGCGCGGCGGACTCGGAAGCGCCGTGGGTGTTTGCCATTTTATCGACTTTCGGCGTCGGAGGACGGATCGGCCGCGCGCGCGACGAAGCCGCGATCGGCGGCCCGCGGGTTACCACGCCGCCGCGCGCGCCCGCAAGCCGACCTTGGCGAAGCTCAGGCGAGGACCGTCAGCGCTCGGGACGGCGCGCCGGCTCGACCTCGCGCCACTCGGCCTGATCGAGGTCGAGCATCTCCTTCCGGGCCGGACGCGCGGTCTGGGGGCGGACCGTCGCCGGGGCGACCTCGGCCCAGCCGAGAAAGCGCCGGATGCGCGTCCGAACCTCCGGCACGAGCGCCAGAACGCCGATCACGTCGGTGATGAAGCCCGGGATCGCGAACAGAAGACCCGCGAGGCCACGCAGGCCCTTGGAGCCGTCCATCGCGAAGGACACCAGCCCGCCGCGGCGGCGCGCCTCCGTCTTGGCCTCGGACACCAGCGAGCCGAGCATGGCGATGCCGATGGCCGAGATCGCCACCTGCAGCAAGATGGCCTTGCCGACGCCGATGGCCGCCGCGACGAGCGCGAAGGCGACGATCTCGAGGATCGGCAGGGCCAGGAAGAGAGTGAGCAGCCGTGGCATGACGTGTCCGTGAAGGTCCTTGCGCCGAGAAGCCGGCGCGCCTCATGTGGGAACGACACGCCGTTCCGCCAAGTTCCGCAAGGGGTACGGCGCATGGCCCCGCCGGTCACGACGCCGGGAGCCGGCCCGCGACGACGGGTAACGGCGCCGCGACTGGATCGACGGGGCCGAACGGCACATATACATCGGAGCGTGCGCGGCCCTGTGCGGCGTGGGGCGCGCTCCGGCCACACGATTGCGAGACCCGATGAGCGACGGCTTCGACATCTACACGATCATCATCCTCGTGCTGGCCGTGTTCATCTTCATCCGGCTGCGGTCGGTGCTGGGCACGCGCACGGGCAACGAGCGGCGTCCGAACGACGCGTTCCGTACGCCGCCCGCCGGGCCGGAGCCGACGCCAGCGAACGACAAAGTCGTTCCCCTGCCGACGCGCGCCTCCGACGGCGCGCGCCCGGATCACGGCCCGCTGGACGACGAACCTGCCGGCGAGCGCTGGAAAGGGATCGCCGCGCCCGGCACGCCGGTCGCGCTCGGCCTCGACGAGATCGCCGCGGCCGAGAACGGCTTCGACGCCCGCGGCTTCATCGGCGGCGCCCGCGCGGCCTATGAGATGATCGTCGGCGCCTTCGCCGCCGGCGACCGCAAGACGCTGAAGCCCCTCCTCGCGAAAGAGGTGTTCGAAGGCTTCAGCGCTGCGATCGCCGAACGCGAAAGCCGGGGCGAGACGGTGGAGTCGCGGTTCGTCGCGATTGAAAAAGCCGAGATCACGGAGGTCGAGATCGTGGGCAAGTCCGCGCAGCTGACGGTGCGCTTCGTCTCGCAGATCATCACCGCCACCCGCGACAAGAACGGCGTCGTGATCGACGGCAGCCCGACCGAGATCGCGGACCTCGTCGACGTCTGGACCTTCGCGCGCGAGCTTAACGCCCGCGACCCGAACTGGCGCCTGATCTCGACCGAAGCGGTCTGACGCCGAAGGACCCTGACGATGGCTGCGCGCGCCGCGGCGGCGCTCGCCGCAGGCCTTCTCGGAGCGACCCTTCTTTCTGGCGCGGGCCGGGCCGCCGACGCGCCCCTCACGCCTGTCGCCTACGCCGCGCTGGACGGCTGGGCCGCCGACGACCACCTCGCCGCGTTCGACGCCTTTCTTCTCTCGTGCCGCGCGATCATCGATCGTCTGCCGCCGTTGCGCCCGGCGCTGCCGCCGTCGCAGGCGTTGCAGGCCACCTGCCGCGCGGCGCTCGACGCGCCTGTCGAGGACGACGCGGCCGCCCGCCGCTTCTTCGAGGAGCGCTTCACGCCGATGCGGGCGGGGCGCGGGATCCTTACCGGCTATTACGAGCCCGAGGTCGATGGCCGGGCGGCGCCCGACGCGATCTACGACACGCCGCTGCTCGCGCGCCCCGACGACCTGGTCGACCTCGCGGACGGGGCGGCGCGCCCCGAGGGCGTGCCGGACGCGCTGACGGCGGCGCGCAAGACAGCCGAGGGCCACGCGCCCTACCCGACGCGCGCCGAGATCGAGGACGGCGCGCTGGGCGCGCGGGCGAAGCCGCTGGTCTGGCTGACGCGGATCGACGCCTTCTTCGTGCACGTGCAAGGCTCGACCCGCGTCCGCCTGGCCGACGGACGGATCGTCCGCATCGCCTATGATGGCCGCAACGGGCGTCCGTTCACGCCGATCGGGCGCCTGCTGGTCCAGCGCGGCGAGATGGCGAAGGACGTCGCCTCGATGCAGGCCCTGCGGGCCTGGCTCGGCGCGCGTCCTGCGGAGGGACGTGCGATCATGCGCGAGAACGCGTCCTACATCTTCTTCCGCATCGACGAGAGCCTGACGCCCGATGACGGTCCACGGGGGGCGCAGGCCGTCCCGCTCAAGGCTGGGCGAAGCCTTGCGGTGGACCGGACGCGCTGGTCCTACGGCCTGCCCGTCTGGATCGAGGGGCGGTTGCCGAGCACGGTGGGCGGCGCCGCGCTCAAGCGTCTCGTCATAGCGCAGGACACCGGCTCCGCCATTCTGGGACAAGCGCGCGGCGATTATTTCGCCGGCTCAGGAGACGAAGCCGGGAAGGTCGCGGGCGGCATGCGCGAGCAGACGGACTTCGTGGTGCTGCTGCCGAAGGCCGACGCCGCCGCGCTACGGGAAGCAGGATCGCGGCCGTGACCGGTCGCCGCAAACGAACGCTCTCATCGACGGAACGCGAACTCTGGAGCAAGGTCGTCGAAAGCGTGACGCCGCTCGGCCCCCGCAAGCCGGAGGAGCCCCAGGCCGCGCCTCCGCCCGTCGAGCCGCCGCCTCCGGGACCGCCGCCGCCGCCGGGCAAGATGCCGAAGCGCGCGAAGGCGCCGCCGCCGGCTCCCCTTCCCAAGCCCCAGATCCCGGCCCCGCCGCCGCTGGCGCCGCTCGAGCCGAAGCTGCGTCGGCGGATCTCGCGGGGGGTCGTCGCGGTCGACGCCCGCATCGATCTTCACGGCCTCCGGCAGGAGGAGGCCCACCGACGGCTGGGCGCGTTCCTCGCAGCCGCCCAGGCCTCGGGCTTTAAGGTCGTTCTTGTTATCACCGGAAAAGGTCGGCCGGGCCCGGCCGAAGGCGACCTGTTCGGGCCCGAGCGCGGGGTGCTACGTCGGTCCGTGCCGATCTGGCTGTCCTCGCCCGCCGCGCGCGGGCTGGTGGTGGGCTTCGAGACTGCGCAGATCCATCATGGCGGCTCGGGCGCGCTCTATGTGCGCATCCGGCGCGGCGGCGTCTGGCGCTGAAACTTGTCGTCGTGCCGGCTGTGATGCTGTAATTCGACGAAAGTCTCATACGACCAGCGGGGCGGCGATGGACTCCGAGAGATTGCCGAATACGGATCCCGTCATCCGCACGATCGCCATGCCGGCGGACACCAACCCCGCCGGCGACATCTTCGGAGGCTGGCTGATGGCGCAGATGGACCTCGCCGCCGGCAACGTCGCCGCCCGCATCGCGCGCGGACGATGCGCGACGATCGCCGTCGACCAGATGACCTTCCTCAGCCCGGTGCTCGTGGGCGACGAGGTCAGCTTCTACGGGACGGTGGTGAAGCGCGGCCGGACGTCGATCCGCATTCGCATCGAAGCCTGGCGCCGCAAACGCGACGAGGACGAGATGCGCCGCGTGACGGAGGCGACCTTCACCTTCGTGGCGATCGACGAGGACCGCAAGCCGCGACCGCTCCCCGAGTGAGTTGAGGTAAAGGTCTTGACGCTCTGAGCGTGCTTCGAGACGGGCCTTCGGCCCTCCTCAGCATGAGGAGGTCTGCGGCGCGCACCTCATGCTGAGGAGCCTCGACGAAGTCGAGGCGTCTCGAAGCACGCGGGCGGGTTCAGTTCGCTTACGCCGCTTCCTTATGGGCGATTTCGGCGATGCGGACGATGTCGGCCATGATCTTGGTGAGGTCGAAGTTCTTCGGGGTGTAGACCTCGGCCACGCCCATCGCCTTGAGCTGAAGCTCGTCCTCGGGCGGAATGATGCCGCCGACGATCAGCGGCACGTCGTCGAGGCCCACCTTCCGCATGCGCTCGATCACGTCGCGCACCAGGGGCACGTGGGAGCCGGAGAGGATCGACAGCCCGACCACGTGGACGCCCTCTTCGAGCGCGGCGTTGACGATTTCGGACGGCGTCAGTCGGATGCCCTCGTAGACGACCTCGAAGCCGCAGTCGCGGGCGCGGACGGCGATCTGCTCCGCCCCATTCGAGTGCCCATCGAGGCCGGGCTTGCCCACGAGCAGCTTCAGCCGGCGGCCCAGGCGGCCCGAGGCGGCCTCGACCTGGGCGCGCACCTCTTCGATCTCGGCGCCGCCGGCATCCGCGCGCACGGCGCGGCCGACGCCCGTCGGAGCCCGGAACTCGCCGAAGATGTCGCGCAGGGTCTGGCCCCACTCGCCGGTGGTGACGCCCGCTTTCGCGGCGGCGATCGACGGCTCCATGATGTTGCGGTCCTCCTTCGCGGCGGCGGCGACCTCGGCGAGCGCCGCCTCGACGGCCTTGGCGTCGCGCTGCGCGCGCCAGGCCTCGAGGCGCTCGATCGCCTCCTGGCCGACGCTTTCGGGCACCACCTGGATCGAGCCGGCGCCGGTCGACAGCGGCGAAGGCTCCGTCTCCTTCCAGCGGTTCACGCCGACGACCACCTGCTCGCCGCTCTCGATCGCCGCGAGGCGACGGGCGTTCGACTCCACCAGCCGGCCCTTCATGTAGCCCGACTGCACGGCGGCGATCGCCCCGCCCATCTCGTCGATGCGCGCAAGCTCGGCGCGGGCTTCGTCCTTCAGGGCCTCGACCTTGGCGTTCATCACCTCGGAGCCGTTGAAAATGTCGGCGTATTCGAGGATGTCGGTCTCATAGGCCAGGATCTGCTGGGCGCGCAGCGACCACTGCTGGTCCCACGGCCGCGGCAGGCCCAGCGCCTCGTTCCAAGCCGGTAACTGGACGGCGCGGGCGCGGGCGTCCTTCGACAGCGTGACGGCCAGCGTCTGGATCAGGATGCGGTAGACGTTGTTCTCGGGTTGCGGCTCGGTCAGACCGAGCGAGTTGACCTGCACGCCGTAGCGGAAGCGGCGGCTCTTGGCGTCGGTGACGCCGTAGCGGTCGCGGGTGATCTCGTCCCACAGGTCGACGAAGGCGCGCATCTTCGCGATCTCGGTGATGAACTTCATCCCGGCGTTCACGAAGAACGAGATGCGCTGCACGGTCTGGGCGAACACCTCCTCGCTCGGGTTGGTCGCCTTGACCTCGTCGAGCACCGCGATCCCGGTCGCGAGCGCGTAGGCGAGCTCCTGCACCGGCGTCGCGCCGGCTTCCTGCAGGTGGTAGGAGCAGACGTTCATCGGGTTCCACTTCGGCATCGCCGCCGTGGTGAAGGTGATGACGTCGCGGATCAGCCGAAGCGAGGGCGCCGGCGGAAACACGTAGGTCCCGCGCGACAGGTACTCCTTGATGATGTCGTTCTGCGTCGTGCCGTTCAGGGCGGCGCGGTCGGCGCCCTGCTCCTCGGCCTGCGCGACGTAGAGCGCGAGCAGCCAGGCCGCCGTCGCGTTGATCGTCATCGAGGTGTTCATCTGGGCGAGCGGGATGCCGTCGAACAGCGCCCGCATGTCGCCGAGATGGGAGACCGGAACGCCGACCTTGCCGACCTCGCCGCGCGAGAGGATGTGGTCGGGGTCGTAGCCGGTCTGGGTCGGCAGGTCGAAGGCGACGGAGAGGCCGGTCTGGCCCTTGGCGAGGTTGGACTTGTAGAGCCGATTGGACTCTGCGGGCGTGGAATGGCCCGCGTAGGTCCGGATCAGCCAGGGTTTGTCCGCCATGAATATCGCTCCGCCGACCGCTCGCCGCAGACATGCGCCGCGGGGCTCAGGTTTAGCGTCCGCGTGCTGCGCCGCAATGAGGCGTTGGTTGGAGAGGCGGGGACCGCGTCATGTCATCCCGCCGGAACGGAGAGCCTGGATTGTCGCGGGGTCTCGATGAGACGGCCGGCGATCCCGGATCGGCGCGCGGCGCCGTCCGGGATGACTGCCCTGAACGCCGTCAGACTTACGCCCTCCGGAACAGTCCGATGATCAGCAGCAGCACGATCGCGCCGATGGTCGAGCCGATGATCGCGCCCAGCACGCCGCCGCCGGTGGAGACGCCGAGCTGGCCGAGGAGCCAGGTGCCGATGACGGCGCCGATGATGCCGACGATGATGTTGCCGATGATGCCGAAGCCGTAGCCACGGACGATCTGGCCGGCGAGCCAGCCCGCGATCGCGCCGATCAACAGCACGGCGAGAATTCCAAATCCTGCGAACGGTTCCATAGCGTCTACGTCCTTCGACTTAGAAGGCGGGACCGTTCCCGCCGATTGCGTCTTTAGACATGGAGCGCAGTCGGCGAACGACCATATCGCATCGCAACATGAGGCCAACGTCGCATTGCGCGCTTTCGACCCGACGTCATATTGCCGCTCGGACCCGGATACTGACGAAAGCTTTCGCCATGGCCGCAACGACCGAGCGTAAAGATCTCTACGAGTTGGGCGAGATGCCTCCGCTCGGCCATGTGCCGGCGAACATGCACGCCTGGGTCGTCCGTAAGGAGCGGCACGGGCCGCCCGAGAGCGCGATGCAGCTCGAGGTGGTGCCCACCTGGGACATCGGCGACGACGAGGTGCTCGTCTACGTCATGGCCGCGGGCGTGAACTACAATCAGGTCTGGGCCTCGCTGGGCGAGCCGATCTCGCCGATCGACGTGCACAAGAACCCGATCCACATCGGCGGCTCCGACGCCTCCGGCATTGTGTGGGCCGTCGGCCGCAAGGTGAAGCGCTGGCAGGTCGGCGACGAGGTCATCGTCCACTGCAACAGGGACGACGGCGACGACGAGGAGTGCAACGGCGGCGATCCGATGTTCTCGCCCTCGCAGCGCATCTGGGGCTACGAGACGCCGGACGGCTCGTTCGCGCAGTTCTGCCGCGTTCAGTCGCGTCAGCTGATGCAGCGGCCGAAGCATCTGACCTGGGAGGAGGCGTCCTGCTACACGCTGACGCTCGCCACCGCCTACCGCATGCTGTTCGGCCATCCTCCGCACGCGCTGAAGCCCTCGGACAATGTCCTGGTGTGGGGCGCCTCGGGCGGCCTCGGCGTGTTCGCGGTCCAGCTGATCGCGGCGTCGGGCGGCAACGCGATCGGCGTGATCTCGGACGAGTCGAAGCGCGACTACGTCATGAGCCTCGGCGCGAAGGGCGTGATCAACCGCAAGGACTTCGATTGCTGGGGCCAGATGCCCAAGGTCAACAGCCCCGAATACAATACGTGGGTGAAGTCGGCCCGTGCGTTCGGCAAGGCGATCTGGGAGATCACCGGCAAGGGCGTCGACGTCGACATGGTGTTCGAGCACCCTGGCGAGGCGACCTTCCCCGTCTCCTGCCTCGTGGTGAAGCGCGGCGGCATGGTGGTGTTCTGCGCCGGCACGTCCGGCTTCAACATCACCTTCGACGCCCGTTACGTCTGGATGCGGCAGAAGCGCATCCAGGGCTCGCACTTCGCCCACCTGAAGCAAGCGTCGGCCGCGAACAAGTTCGTCATCGACCGTCGCGTCGACCCCTGCATGTCGGAGGTGTTCACCTTCGCCGACATCCCGAAGGCCCACACCAAGATGTGGAAGAACCAGCATGCGCCCGGCAACATGGCCGTGCTGGTCAATGCGCCTCGCGCCGGCCTGCGCACGGTCGAGGACGTGGCCGAGGCGGACGCGATCCCGGCTGTCTCCGCCGACGCTGCGGCCGCCGCATGAGCGCTTGATCGGCGGTCCGATCAAAGGCAGTCGAAGAGCGCCGGGGGTCACCCGGCGCTCTTGTCATGTTCCGACCCCCGCTCATAGAAGGAAAGCGGCCGCCATGCAGCAGTACGTCCGGGCCAAGCTCCACGGCATTCGCGTGACGGGCGCGGACCTGAACTATCACGGCTCCATCACCATCGACGCCGAGCTGTGCCGCGAGGCGGGGCTGGAGCCGCTCGAGTTCGTCGAGATCTGGAACAAGATGTCCGGCGCGCGGATCTCGACCTATGTGCTCTACGGCGTTCCTGGCTCGCGGTGCTGCATCCTGAACGGCGCGGCCGCGCGTACCTGCCAGGTGGGCGATGAAGTCATCGTCGCCTCGTCCGAGTGGGGCTCGGCCGACGACGTGATGGCCCGCCGGCCGAAAGTGCTGACCTTCAAGTCCGGCAACCAGATCGACGAGCGCATCGTGTATCGCGTCTTTCGGAACCCGGCGGGCGAGCTCGACATGGCGATCGAGACCGACGCGGGCGCGCCGCTGGACGTGCGCGACTTGGTAGGGTGAGCGGCGCGTCGGCGCGCGACCCTCACCCCAGCCGCGTCATCTCCACGATCGTCCGCCTGAGAGCCGCTAGCTCCGTAACCGGCAGCGAGCAGCGCTGGCCAGCGCAGACGAAGGCGGCGGCGCCGTCGACACGGCCCACTCGAGCGGGGTGATCGGCCGGCAAAGCCTCGAGCGTCGCCACCCGGCGGACGACGCGTTCCCAGGCCGGCGCCGAAAGCGCCTCAACGTGAAGCGCGTCCGCCGCCGCGCCGCCTCCGACGACGACGACCGAGGCCAGCCGCATCCGGCCGTCGAGCACGTTCAACAGTCCGCCATGGCCGATGACGTTCGAGGCCATCAGACCCATCAAAGCGGCGAGTTCGCCATCGAGCCGCGTCAGCCGCCGATCGTCCGCGTCGAAGGCGGCGAGCCTGAGCTCCGCAGCGAGGATCAATGCGGTGCCGCTCGGAAGCGCCTCGTCGGTCAGCGCCTCGGGGCGCACCACCAGCCGGTGGGCATCGTCGGCGTCCAGGGCGAAGCCGGGACCGTGCGGATTGCGGTGGTGCGCGTCCGCCGCCCCGAGCCAGCTCGCCGCATGGTCACGGTAGGCCTGCTCGCCTGTCGCGCCAGCGAGCGCGAGAGCGGCGAGCGCCATCGCGCCGTAGTCCGTGGCGAATCCCGGATAAATCAGCCGGCCGCCGCGGAAGGCATGGCCCAGGCGATCGCCTCTCGTCATCTCGCGGGCGATGAAGGCGAAGGCCCGCTCAGCCAGCGCCAGGGCGTCGGGTCGGCCGAGCAGAGCGGCCGTGTCGGCCAGCGCCGCGATCATGAGCCCGTTCCAATCCGCGAGAACCTTGTCGTCGCGACCGGGCCGGACCCGCGCGTCTCGCGCCGCGCGCAACCGCGCGCTGACTTCAGTCAGCCGGGTCTCATCGATCGCGGCCCGCTCGTCGAGACGGTTCGGGATCGAAACCCCCTCCCAGTTTCCGCCGTCCGCAATATCGAACGCGTCGGCCGCAAAGGCCGCCTCGTCCGGGCCAAGGATGCCTTCGAGTTCCGAGCGCCGCCAGACGTAGAACCGCCCCTCGACGCCCTCTGTGTCGGCGTCGAGGCTCGCGGCGAAGGCGCCTTCTTCCGTGATCATCTCGTGCGCCAACCAGTCGATGATCCCATGCGCCGCGGCGGTGAGCCGCTCGTCCCCGGTCTCCCGCCCAACACTCGCAAGAAGGGGCAGCAGCTGGGCGTTGTCGTAAAGCATCTTCTCGAAGTGCGGTGCGAGCCAGCGGGCGTCGGTCGAATAGCGCGCGAAACCGCCCCCGAGATGATCGTGGATCCCGCCCTTCGTCATCTGCCGCAACGTCAGCTCGGCGGGCGCCGCCAAAGCGGCGTCGCCCGTGCGACGGGCGCTGCGGAGCAGGCCTTCGAGCACTCCAGTCTGGGGAAACTTCGGCGCGCCGTGGAAACCCCCGTTAACGGGATCGTAGATCCGCACTACGCGCTGGGCGACCTCGTCGAGTTGCGCCGGGCCGAAATCGCCCGCAGGGGCCGCCGCCGGCTTCAGCTTCGCCGCGATGCCGGCGACGTTCTGCGACACCCGGTCCGGGTCCTCGCGGTAGACCGTCGCAATCGTCCGCACGACGTCGGGAAAGCCGGGCCGGCCATAGGCCGCCTGTTTGGGGAAGTAGGTGCCGCCCCAGAACGGGTCGCCATCCGGCGTCAGGAACATGGTCAGCGGCCAACCGCCCTGCTGACCAAGCGCGTGCAGGGCGGACATGTAGATCTGATCCACGTCCGGCCGCTCCTCGCGGTCGACCTTGATCGCGACCACATGCTCGTTCATCACCGCGGCCACCGCTTCGTCCTCGAAGCTCTCGTGCGCCATCACGTGGCACCAATGGCAGGCGGCGTAGCCGATCGACAGCAGCACCGGCCGGTTGGACCGCTTTGCTTCCGCGAACGCCTCGGGGCCCCACTCCCACCAGTGGACGGGATTGTCCGCGTGCTGGAGAAGATAGGGGCTCGCTGAGGCGGAGAGGCGATTTGTCATCAGGTTTCCAGGCGTCGGGAAGGCGCTCGTCGAGTCATCAACCTAGGGCTCTTGCCGAGCGCGACACCATCGCGGCTGTCTCCACCGCGCCGGGACGCGCGGCGATCGCCGTGCTCCGGATGTCCGGACCTGCGGCGGGGCTTGCGCTGGACCGCATCGCGGGCGGGCGGCCGGCGCCGCGCGTCGCCGCGTTCCGGGCCTTGCGCCATCCCGGAACCGGCGAGCTGCTCGATCGCGGGCTGGCGCTGTGGTTTCCCGGCCCCGCCAGCGCCACCGGCGAGGACGCCGCGGAGCTGCACCTGCACGGCGGCCGCGCGGTGGTCGCGGCCGTGCTGGAGGCGACGCTGGCGGTGGACGGCGTACGTATTGCGGAGCCGGGCGAGTTCACGCGCCGCGCGTTTCTCGCCGGCAAGCTCGACCTCGCCGAGACCGAGGGTCTCGCGGACCTGATCGACGCTGAGACCCAGGGCCAGCGCCGGCAGGCCATCCGCCAGAGCGAGGGCGCGCTTTCCGCGATCGTCGACGGCTGGCGCGACCGGCTGATTGCGGCCATGGCGCTGGTGGAGGCCGGTATCGATTTCTCGGACGAGGACGACGTGCCGGCGGCTGCGCGCGTGCAGGCACGGGGCGAGATCGCGGCCCTTGCGCACGACCTCGACGCCGCGCTGGCCGACACCCGCGCCGAACGGCTGCGCGAGGGCTTCAGGATCGCCATCGTCGGCGCGCCCAACGCCGGCAAGTCATCGTTGCTCAACGCGCTCGCGCGGCGCGAGGCCGCGATCGTGACCGACATTCCCGGTACGACGCGGGACGTTGTCGAGGTCCATCTCGATCTCGACGGATACCCCGTAATCCTCGCCGACACCGCCGGTCTGCGCGCCACGGACGACCTGGTGGAGCGGGAGGGCGTGCGCCGCGCGACCGCGCGGGCCGCGGACGCGGAGCTCGTTCTGTGGATGCGGGAGTCCGCCTCCCCCGACGAGATGCTCGCCCCATCGACAGGGGGCGCGCTGTGGACGATCGCCAGTAAGGCCGACCTGACGTCCGCCGCGCCTGAATGGGCGGATTGGTCGATCTCGACCCACACCGGCGCCGGCCTCGACGATCTGGTCGCGGCCTTAGGCGCCGCCGCGCGGGACGGTCTTGGCGGCGACCACGTGGGGCTCACCCGCGCACGCCATCGCGACGCCATCCAGGCGGCGGGGGTCGAGATGCGCGTGGCGCTCGATCATTGGGAGACGCTGCCCGACGAGTTTCTTGCGGAGCGCCTGCGCCGCGCGGCGACGGAGCTTGGGCGTGTCGCAGGCCGGGTCGGCGTCGAGGACGTGCTCGACCGCCTGTTCGCGAGCTTCTGCATCGGCAAATAAGCCTTGGGCGTGGGCCAATGTTTCACGTGAAACATTGGCCGTCGTTGCCGCCGCGGCCCCGGGGGGCTATGGGTCAGGCTTATCAGTCTCAAGCTCAGGATTGCGGGACATGCGGACGTCCTTCGACGTCATCGTGGTAGGCGGCGGTCATGCGGGCTGCGAAGCGGCGGCGGCGTCCGCGCGCACGGGCGCGGCGACCGCGCTGGTGACCCATCGCGCCGATACGATCGGCGCCATGTCGTGCAACCCGGCCATCGGCGGCCTCGGCAAGGGCCATCTCGTCCGCGAGATCGACGCGCTCGACGGGTTGATGGGCCTCGTGGCCGACGCCGGCGGCATCCAGTTCCGGGTGCTGAACCGGCGCAAGGGACCCGCCGTCCGCGGCCCGCGCGCGCAGGCTGACCGCAAGCTCTACGCCGCCGCCATGCAGGCCGCGCTCACGGCGCAGCCGAACCTCACTCTCTTCGAGGCCGAAGTCGACGACCTGATTATCGAGAATGGTCGCGTCGCGGGCGTCGTTACGGGCGACGGCCGGCGGATCGCCGCCGGCGCGGTGGTGCTGACGACGGGCACTTTTCTCCGTGGCTTGATCCACATAGGCGAACGCACGATCCCCGCAGGCCGCGTCGGCGAGGCGCCGGCGCTTGGGCTGTCGAAGCGGCTCGCCGCAGCCGGGCTCGCGCTGGGCCGGCTGAAGACGGGCACCCCTCCCCGGCTGGATGGCCGGACCATCGATTTCGCGGCGCTCGAGGAGCAGCCGGGCGACGCCCCGCCCGAGCCGTTCTCTACGCTGACGGCGGCGATCACCACGCCGCAGACCGTCTGCCACATCACCCGCACCACGGCCGAGACCCACGCGATCATCCGGGCCAACATCGCGCGCTCGCCGATGTACTCCGGCCAGATCGAGAGCCGCGGCCCGCGCTATTGCCCCTCGATCGAGGACAAGGTGGTGCGCTTCGGCGATCGCGAGAGCCACCAGATCTTCCTGGAGCCCGAGGGGCTCGACGATCCGACGGTTTACCCCAACGGCATTTCCACCTCGCTGCCCGAGGACGTACAGCTGGCGCTGGTGCGTTCGATCCCGGGGCTGGAGCGCGTCGAGATCCTGCGGCCGGGCTATGCGATCGAGTACGACCATGTCGATCCGCGCGAGCTCGATCCGACGCTGGAGGCGAAGCGGCTTCCGGGCCTCTATCTCGCGGGTCAGATCAACGGCACGACGGGCTACGAGGAAGCGGCGGCCCAAGGGCTGCTCGCAGGGCTCAACGCGGCGCGGGTCGTCGGGGGATCGGCTGGCGCGACCTTCGACAGGTCCGAGGCCTATCTCGGGGTGATGGTCGACGACCTCGTCACCCGCGGCGTGACCGAGCCCTACCGGATGTTCACCTCGCGCGCTGAGTACCGCCTGAGCCTGCGGGCTGACAACGCCGACCTGCGGCTGACCCGGCGCGGCGAGGCGCTGGGCTGCGTGAGCCCCGCGCGCTCCCGCGCGTTCGCCGCGAAGGCGGACGCCCTCGCAGCCGCGGAGGCGCTAGCCCGCGGGCTCACCGTCACCCCGACGGAGGCCGCCCGTCATGGCGTGCATGTAAACCACGACGGCCGCCGCCGCTCCGCCTTCGAGCTGCTGTCGCTTCCCGATGTCGGACGGGAGGAGCTGGTTCGGCTCTGGCCGGAGATAGCGGGCGTGGACGTTGCGACCTTCGCCCAGCTTGAGATCGAGGCGTCCTACGCCGTCTACCTCGACCGGCAGGAGGTCGACATCCGGCGCTTCCGCGCCGAGGAGCAAGCGGCCATACCGGTCGATATCGACTATGCCGCTCTCCCCGGCCTGTCGGCGGAGCTGCGCGACAAGCTCCTGGCGGTCGCTCCCAGAACGCTGGGCCAGGCGGGACGCATCGAGGGCATGACGCCGGCGGCCCTGACGTTGATCGCGGCGCGCGCCCGCCGGGCGGCATGACGGCGCAGTTGCAGAGACTTTCCCCGCCCGCCGCGGACGCTTTCCGACCGGAGTCTCTCCATGCCCCCCGTTGACGCCCACATTCGCGCCGCGGACCGGGCGAAGGCCCAAACGCTTGTCGATGTTTCACGTGAAACATGGGCTCGGCTGGGGCAGCTCGTTTCGATGCTCGACCGGTGGCAGGGCACGATGAACCTGGTCGCGCCCACCACCCTCGCGGAGGCGTGGACGCGGCATGTGGCGGACAGCGCGCAGCTCGTCGCGCTAGCGCCAAAGGACGCCAGACTATGGGTCGATCTCGGCTCCGGCGCAGGGTTTCCCGGCCTCGTTGCGGCCGCCCTTCTGGCGGGTAAGGCTCATGTCCATCTCGTCGAAAGCAATCTGAAGAAGGCGGCGTTCCTGCGCGAAACGGCGCGCGCCATGGGCGTCTCTGTCACGGTTCATGCGGTTCGGGCGGAGGCGGTGCTCGGGTCCGTGGTCTCACGGGCCGATGTCGTCAGCGCCCGGGCGCTGGCCCCGCTGAGCGACCTTCTCACGCTGGCGGCGCCGCTGTTGAAAAGCGGCGCGATCGGACTGTTTCCCAAGGGAGAGAAGGCGGAGCTTGAATTGACCCAGGCCTCGGAATCCTGGAAAGTTAAGGCATCGTTTCACCCGAGCCGAACCGACCCCGCCGCGCGCATCGTGCGCGTCGAGGGTCTTCAGGAGCTCCGGTCGAACGCCTAGAGCCACGCGCGTTCGACGCCGGAGCCGCCAGATGTTGTCCTCGCATTTCCCTGCCGGCGCGCCTCGCGTGCTGACGCTCGCCAATCAGAAGGGCGGGGTCGGCAAGACGACGACGGCGATCAACCTCGGCACCGCGCTCGCCGCCATCGGCGAAAGCGTTCTGATCGTCGATCTCGATCCGCAGGGCAACGCCTCCACCGGGCTCGGGATCGATCACCGCGCACGGCGGCTGTCGACCTATGACGTGCTCGTCGGCGAAGCGACGCTGGCGGAAACCATCCACGAGACCGCCGTCCCGCGGCTGCACCTGGCGCCCTCCACGATGGACCTGCTGGGCGTCGAGTTGGAGATCGCTTCCGAGCGCGACCGCGCCTTCCGGCTGCGCGACGCGGTGCGTGCGCTGCACGACGGCGCGACGGCGGACCGGCGCTACACCTATGTGCTGGTCGACTGCCCGCCCTCGCTGAACCTGCTCACGATCAACGCCATGACCGCGGCCAACGCGATCGTGGTGCCGCTGCAGTGCGAGTTCTTCGCGCTCGAGGGCCTCAGCCAGCTGCTGAAGACCGTGGAGCAGGTGCGCGGCTCACTGAACCCGAACCTGTCGATCCACGGCGTGGTGCTGACCATGTTCGACCCGCGCAACAACCTCTCCGGCCAGGTGGTGGCGGACGTGCGCCAGTTCATGGGCGACAAGGTCTACGAGACGATGATCCCGCGGAACGTACGCGTCTCCGAGGCGCCGTCCCACGGCAAGCCGGTGCTGCTGTACGACCTGAAGTGCAATGGCTCGCAGGCCTATCTGCGCCTCGCCTCCGAGGTGATCCAGCGCGAACGCACGCTGCGCGCGGCCTGACGGGACCTTTGAAAGGATGAGCATGGCGGACGAGCCCTCCCGGTCGCGCTTGGGGCGCGGCCTCGCGGCGCTGATCGGCGACGTCGCCGACGAAGGCGCGGTGGTCGAGCGGTCCCGCGGCCAGCGCCGCGCGCCCATCGCGCATCTCAGGCCGAACCCCGCGAACCCGCGCCGTCATTTCAACGAGGCCGAACTCGACGATCTCGCGGCTTCGGTGCGCGAGAAAGGCGTGCTGCAGCCGATCCTCGTGCGGCGCGCTGCGGGCGGAACGGAGCAGTTCGAGATCATCGCGGGCGAACGGCGCTGGCGCGCGGCGCAGCGGGCCGGCGTTCATGATGCGCCCATCGTCATCCTCGACGTCACCGAACGCGAGGCGCTTGAGATCGCGATCGTCGAGAACGTCCAGCGCGCGGACCTCAACGCGATCGACGAGGCCGTCGGCTACGAGCAGCTGATGACGCAGTTCTCCTACCGGCAGGAGGATCTCGCTCGCGTTATCGGCAAGAGCCGAAGCCACATCGCGAACACGCTGCGGCTGACGAAGCTGCCCGACAGCGTGAAGGCCCATGTGCTGAACGGCGCGCTCACCGCCGGCCACGCCCGCGCCCTGCTCGCGCTCGACGACCCCTCTTCCGCCGCAGAAAAGGCCGTGGCGAAAGGCTTGTCGGTGCGCGAGGTCGAGGCTATGGCCCGCGCGCCAGAGACCAAGTCGGTCGACGGCGCCCGCCGTGCAAAGCCTGAGAAGGACGCCGACGTGCGCGCGCTTGAGGAGGCTCTCTCCGAGGCGCTGGGCCTCGCGGTGACGCTGAAGCCGAAAGGCCAGGGCGGCGAGCTCGTCATCCGCTACGCCGACCTCGAGCAGCTCGACATGGTGGCTGCGCGGCTGAAGGGGTGAAAACGGGCGGCGCCCACGCCGTCAGTGTCCGGCTTGACCGCACCATCCACACCTCGCGTCCGGCTGGATGGTTGCGGTCGGTCTTCCGGTCAGCCCAGAGGACGACGGATCGTTGGGCCCTAGGATGAACCCCCGGAGGGGCTAAAAATCGGACGCAGGCCCCCGCAGCCTAATAGAAGCCCGCTGGCGGCCGGCGCGCTCCGGACGTCCAATCACTCCGGCCGCATCCGAAAACGCCGCCAGTGACTCTCCTATTAGGTCGAGCATGCCGCAATCTTTTGCAACCCAAGCGCGAAATGATGCTCAGCGGGCGCGGCGAGCCGCTTCGATCGCGATGGCGAGCAGCGCGCGTTCGGCGACCGCCTCCCCAACGCCGCCCGCCTTGCGCCCGGTCGCGACCGCTTCGGCGAGCTTCGCCACGATTTCGGTAAGCCGTACCCCGCTCCAGGCGCCGAGCGCGCGCTCGACAGAATCCTTGCGGCGGAAGTGGAAGAGGAAGCCGTTCGCCTCCATCACGGCGCGCGCGCTGCGGCCGACGTCGACGTCGCCGCGAAGGCGATGCAGCGTGATGGCGTGGCGCAGCGCCGCGCCGACGACGACGGACGCCGGCGTTCCGCTGGAACGCAAGGATCGGAGGGCTGCGGCCGCCTCCCCGGCTTTGCCGGCAAACGCCGCATCGACCGCGACGTCCATGCCGACGTCGCCGGCGTCGGCGATCACGGCCGTGACGTCGTCGACGTCGATGCGGCCGCGGCCATGGGCGTAGAGGCAGAGCTTCTGCACCTCGCCGCGGGCGGCGAGCCGGTCCGGCCCGAGCGACGCGCTCAGCAGCGCCCGGGCGTCCGGCGTGATCGAAAGGCCGGACAGGCGGGTCTCCTCGTCGATCAGGCGATCGCGCGCGCCGGCCTCGTCGGGGTAGCAGGGCAACGCGGCAGCGCGGGGGCTCTTCTCGCACAGCGTCCGCAAGGGGGCGTTCTTCTTGAGGTCGCCCGCCTCGATGACGGTGAGCGACTCCGGCGCCGGCCCGCCGAGCAAAGCCTCAACCGCGGTCACGATCGCCCTCCCCCCGACCTTCACGCGGATCGCGCGCTGGCCGCCGAACAGCGCGATCGTGCGCGCCTCGTCCGCAAGCCGGCCCGGATCGGACGCGAGCTCGTCGCCGTCGAGGCGGACCAAGCCGAACGGGTCATCGGAGCCTTCGAGCACGCGAGCGGCCAGACGCTCGGCACGCTCGGCCACAAGCCCGGAATCGGGGCCGTAGATGAGCACGGCGAACACGTCCGCAGGAGGCTTTGCGAGGAAGGCGTCGACGCCCGAGGCTTTTATGGCGACCATCCCGGAGTTGTCGCGGGACGCGCGTGCCGGGTCAACGTCGATCGGGCGGACGCGGGCCTTCTTGTCCGGCTCAAGTCCGGACAAGAGCCGCGCTTAGTACGGCACGGTCCGCGCGGGCGCGCTCCCGGTCGTCAGCGGCTCGGTCTCCGCCGTCTGGGCCGGCGCCATCTCCGGCTCGCGGAAGTCCACGACCACGCCGGGCGCGACCAGGTGCGCCAGTTCGTCGGCGTCCCAGTTGGTCAGGCGCACGCAGCCGTGGCTGTTGGTTTTGTCGATGCGCGAGGGCTCGGGCGTGCCGTGCAGGCCGTAGGTGGGCTTGTCCAAGCCGATCCAGACCGCGCCGACGGGCGCGTTCGGCCCGGGCGGCAAACGCAGAGCCTTGGTGTTGTTGCCCTGCTGGAAGTTGACCTTGGGCCGATACCAGTACTCGGGATTGATCGCGATCGCCTTCACGGCATGGATGCCGGTTGGCGACGGCAGATCGGCGCTGCCGATGGTGGCGGGATAGGCCACGACGATCTTGCCGGAGGCGTCGAAGCCGAAAAGCTGCTTGCGGCCTTTGTCGGCGACGATGCTCGCGACCTTCACGGTCTGCTTGCGGCCGGGGTTCGCCACCATGATCTCCGTGCCAGCCGCGAAGAAGTCGACGTCGGGGTTTAGCCGGCGAAGAAAGTTCTCGTCCATGTGGAAACGCTCAGCGAGCATCTCGACCGGGTCGCGATAGAACGAGCCCGGCAGAAGGGCCTGCTCGGCGTAGTCGTCCGGCATCACCGGCACGAAGGGCCCGGCGATGTCCTTGTCGGTGATGACGTAGGGGACCAGCACGGGTTCGGCCGAGGTCGCCTCGAGCTTCGCCCAGAGCTCGGCGTCCATCACCCCGTCGATGGGATGGCCGACCATCATCTCAAAGGCCGCGATCGCCTTGGCGACGTTGCCGCCGTTGATGCCGTCGATGACGCCCGGGGAGGCGTGCGCGCGGTCGAGCAGCACTTGCAGCTTGATCATCCGCGGATCGGAGTGCTGGCCCCTCGGGTAGGGATCGCTGGTGAACACGGCGTCGTTCGCCAGCGCGATCAGGAGATCGACGGGGTAGCCGTCGATCGGCGTCGCGGCGGAGCGGGGAGCGGCCGGGCGGGACGCACGAGGCGCTGGCGGGACCGTGGGAGCGGACGGCTCCGCGACGGGAGCATGAGCCGTAAGCGGCGGCTCGGACGCAGAGTTTTGCGCGATCATGCCGGCGATCGCATCGCGCTCCGTCGCCTGCGCGGCGGTCGCCGCGAGCGCGAGGGCGAGAACGGTCGCCGCCTTGAGCGAGGTGTGAGCCACGGGGCCCTCTCTTCGTAAGTCGCCGGACATGCCGACGCCTCGTCACGATCCTCGGTTAGGGTAAACAAACCGTCGCCTTTTATGGCCGGAGCATAACGATCATGCGATCGAAGCGACGTAACTAAACCTTCTGTTAGGCATAAGGGAGCGGCTGACAGATCTGTATCCCGAAGAACGAATCAAGACGCGCCGGTAAATCGCGATTCGTTCACCGAGAACGAATCGGCGACTTCAGAGATCTTCCTGATTCGTTCGACCCTGTGCGGGAGCACTGTGCTGATGGAAAGGTTTGATTAACCATAAAAGCCAAAACCGGGGGCGAGGCCGCTTGGCCTTCAGTCTCGGGCGATCGTCTGCGGCGACACTGCGGAGTGGAACAGTCCGCGCCGAGGGCGCGGGGGCCGTCGACGAAGGGGGCCGCGTCATGGATTGGATCGGCAACGCCGTCGGCCGGCGGCTGGTGAGCTATCTCACTGAGGAGATCCGGGATCGGCCCGAGATCGCCTACGATCCGGCCCGCCTGCGCGAGACGCTGGAGGTCGGCGACGTGATCCTGATCGCCGGCCGCAGCCGCGTCGCAGGCGTGATCCGCCGCATGACCTCCTCGGTGTGGTCGCACGCCGTGCTCTACGTCGGCGACATGCTCGACGTCTACGCGCCGGACGGCGAGCGTCACACTCTGGTGGAGATGGAGCTCGGGATCGGGTGCGCCTCGGCGCCGCTGTCGAAATACGCGACGGAGCATATCCGCATCTGCCGCCCTTTCGATCTCGACCTATGTGAACGCGAGCAGGTCGCGCGGTTCTGCATCCTGCGGCTCGGCTACGAGTATGACGTCAAGAACGTGCTCGACCTGCTGCGCTACTGCACGCCGATCCCGCTGGTGTCGGCGCGCCTGCGCCGGCGGATGCTCTCGCTGGGTTCGGGCCTGCCGACGCGCGCGATCTGTTCGTCCCTGATCGCCCGCGCCTTCGAGCGGGTGCGCTACCCCATCCTGCCGCGGGTTGAGACCATCGCCGACCACGGGGAACGGCGTGAGATCCTGCACATCCGCCATGACTCGCTCTACATGCCGCGCGACTTCGACATCTCGCCCTACTTCGAGATCGTGAAGCCGGCTCTGGTCCGCGGCTTCGACTACCGCAAGGTGGAGTGGGCCGAACGGCGCGTCCGCGCGCGGGACGCCCGCTCGCAGCCGGCGGAGTGAGGCGTCAGCCTTCCCACACCTCACCGGGACGCAACGCCCGGAAGCGCTCCGCGGGAATGCTCCGCTCCGCGAGCGCCACAGCCAAGGCCTCGGCGGGGGCTTCGATCGCCTCGGAGGTCAGCTGGAACGTCCCCCAGTGGCAGCCGACGGCGTTTTCGGCGCCGACGAGGCCCATAATCTCGACCGCTTCTGCCGCGTCGGCGTGCTGGTCCTTCATGAACCACCGCGGCTCATAGGCGCCGATCGGCAGGATCGCGAGCTTGAACGGCCCATGGGCGGCGCGAATCGCCGAGAAGATGTTGCGCGGCCCGAGCGCGGTGTCGCCCGCGGCGTAGAGCTTGCCGGCTCCGCCCGCATCGATCGCGAAGCCGCACCACAGGGCCTTGCGTCGGTCGAACACGCCTCGCGCCGACCAGTGGTAGGCCGGCACGAGGTTGACGACCACCGTCTCTGAGAGCGGGACCCGGGCGCCCCAGTCGTAGGCCTCGCGGCGGATCGCCGGGTCATGCCCCTTGAGGATCGCGTCGTTGCCGAGAGGCACGATCACCCGCGGCCGGTCGCGCGCGGCGAGCCGCGAGAGCGTGTCGAGGTCGAGATGGTCATAATGGTTGTGGGTGATCAGCACCGCGTCGATCTTGGGCAGCGCGTCGAAGGCGATCCCCGGTGGGTTCACCCGCTTCGGCCCGGCGAAGGAGACCGGCGAGCACCGCTCCGACCAGACCGGATCGATCAGGATGTTCAACCCCTGCGTCTGGATCAGGTGCGAGGCGTGTCCGACGAGGGTGACGCGGAGCCGGTCGCCGTCGACCTTGGCCGGCGGTCGCTCATCGAACGGGCTCGGGAAGCTCTCAGGCCATTTCGCCTTGTCCGCGAACCAGACGCCGCGCAGCGCCTCGCCGAACGACTTCGACCACTGGTGATCGGGGTTGAAGAAGCGGACGCCGTCGAAATGGTCGGTCGGCGCGCCCGCGTAGTAGGGGTTCTTGTCCCGCACGGACGCCAGCCAGGACCAGCCGCCGGCCGCGGCGCTCGCCGCAAGCAGAGCGCCGAGCCTGATCACGCCGCGGCGCGTCACGGACGGGCCGCCTCGGCGAGCGCGCGTTTTGAACGCGTCACGGCGAGCTCCAGCGCCTGAAGGAAGTTGGAACGGTCCCGCGCAGCGAAGGGGCGGGGGCCGCCGGTGATCTGGCCGATCTCGCGGAGGTGGCTCATCAACTCGCGGGTCGCGAGCGCCGAGCCGATCGAGCTCTCGGTGAAGGGCTTCCCGGTCGTGCCGATCGCGGCTGCGCCCTTGGCGAGGCAGCGGGCGGCGAGCGGAATGTCCGCCGTCACCACAATGTCGTGCGCGACGCAGTGCTCCGCGATCCAATCGTCGGCGACGTCCGGGCCTTCGGGAACGACCTGGAGCCGGACGAAAGCCTCCCGCGGCGTGACCATGAAGCGGTTCGCGACCACGGTGACGTCCAGCCCGTGCCGGGCGGCGACCTTATAGATTTCGTCTTTGACCGGGCAGGCGTCGGCGTCGATGAAAATGGCGGGACGCGGGTGGCTCTCTGGCGACGTCATCGCCGTTGAGGTACCACGGCGCGAGCCCGCGCGGGAGAGCCGCGCCTTCTCCCTCGCGCAAGGCTGAACCGCTCCCGTGCATCCCCTCGCCGGCCGGACCGTGCTGCAGATCCTGCCCGCGCTGGAGGCCGGCGGCGTCGAGCGCACGGCCGTCGACGTCGCGCGGGCCCTCGTCGCCGTCGGCGCCCGAGCGGTGGTCGCGAGCGAAGGCGGCCGGGGGGTCGCGGCGCTCGAGGCGGACGGCGCGCGCCACGTGGTCTTTCCCGCGGCCAGCAAGAACCCGCTGACGATGGCGGCGAACGTCGGACGACTCGCGCGGCTCGTACGCGCCGAGGGGGCCGACATCCTCCACGCCCGTTCCCGCGCCCCGGCCTGGAGCGCGCTCGGCGCGGCGCGGCTGGCCGGCGTTCCCTTCGTCACGACCGCGGCCGGCATCCACTCCGGAAAATCCGCCCCGAAGCGGTTCTACAATTCGGTGATGGCGCGCGGCGACCTGGTGATTGCGAACTCCGGCTTCACCGCGTCGCACATTGCCCGCCAGCATGGCGCGCCGAGGGGGCGGCTGGTGGTCATCCCGCGCGGCGTCGATCTCGCAGCCTTCGACCCGGCGGCGGTCGACCCCGCCCGCGTCGCCGCCCTACGCGCCGCCTGGGCGGTCCCCGAAGCGGCGAAAGTGGTTCTGCTCGCCGCCCGGCTCACGTCGTGGAAGGGGCAGTCGGTTCTGCTCGACGCCGCAGCAAGGCTCGGACGCGCGGACGTCGTGCTTGTTCTCGCCGGCGATGCGCAAGGGCGTGAGCGGTACCGCGATGGGCTTATCGCGCAGGCTGAGGCGCTCGGCCTCGCCGACCGCCTGCGTCTGCCCGGCCACGTCGCGGACGTGCCCGCTGCGCTCCTTGCGGCGGACGTCGCGGCCGTCCCTTCGACTGAGCCCGAGGCCTTCGGACGCGGCGCGACGGAGGCGCAGGCGATGGGCGTCCCGGTGGTCGCGTCCGCGCATGGCGCCGTGGCGGAGACTGTGCTCGCACCGCCGGCGGTTGCGGCCGACGCCCGCACGGGATGGCTGGTGGCGCCGGGAGACCCCGACGCGCTGGCTGCAGGTCTTACGGCGGCGCTCGGGCTCGCTCCGGACGATCGCGCGGCCCTCGCCTCCCGCGCCCGGGCGCACGTGGCGGCGCTTTATGGGCTTGAGGCGATGACGCGCGCGACGCTCGAGGCCTACGTTCGGCTGCTCCACGACGCCGGGCGTTGACTTCCCGGCCCTTTGTCACGATCTTTGGCCAGCCGTCGGCGACGCTCGCCGCTTTGGCGCGCGCCTCGTGTCAGAACACGGGGCTTTCCGCGTTGGAGCAGATGACGGCGCACCGCAATGTTTAGAGGAGATTGCAGCCATTCGTCGTCCCATGAGGCCAGTCGCGCCGGTTCAAAAAGACGGACCCCGCGTCAACAAGGAGATCCGCGTCCTCGAGGTTCAGCTCATCGACGCGAGCGGGCAGAATCTCGGCCCTACGAAGATCAATGACGCGCTCCAGGCCGCGGAGGACGCGGGGCTCGATCTCGTCGAGATCGCGCCGAACTCTGTTCCGCCTGTCTGCAAGCTGCTCGACTACGGCAAGTACAAGTACCAGTCGCAGAAGAAGGCCGCCGAGGCTCGCAAGAATCAGAAGATTGTCGAAGTCAAAGAGATCAAGATGCGCCCGAACATCGATGATCATGACTACGACGTGAAGATGAAGGCGATGCGCCGGTTCTTCGAGGAAGGCGACAAGGTCAAGGTGACGCTGCGGTTCCGCGGCCGTGAAATGGCGCATCAGGACCTCGGCCTGAAGCTGCTGGTCAAGGTGCGCGAGGAGGTTTCGCCGATCGCCAAGGTCGAGAGCGACCCTTCGCTCGAAGGCCGACAGATGACCATGGTGCTCGCGCCGCGCTGATCCCGCGCGGCGCCCCACCCGCGCCCAAGTCTTTCTGTGTCAGACGTTCAGCAAAGATGAACGGGCGCCGCTTCATGTGAACGGTGGTTGCGGAGCCGTGTCATCGGCTATAGTGCTTCGATCGGTCGCGGCAGAGGTCGCGGCGATGTGAGCAAGTCTGGAATGTCGATGCAGATGACAGCCGAAGCCGCGAGCGGAGCGGACGCTCGCGTGGGAGCTGCGTCCGAGATGACGCTGCTCATCGTGGATGACGACAAGTCCTTCGTGCAGCGGCTTGGCCGCGCCATGGAAGCCCGCGGCTACGCCGTCACGGTGGCGGAGAGCGTGCGCGAAGGTCTTGACGCCGTCGAACGCGCGCCCCCGGCTTTCGCGGTGGTCGACATGCGGCTCGGCGACGGGTCCGGCCTCGACGTCATCTCGGCGCTGAAGTCGCGACGGGCGGACGCGCGCGGCGTGGTGCTCACCGGCTACGGCAACATCGCGACGGCGGTCACCGCCGTGAAGATGGGCGCGGTCGACTATCTCGCGAAGCCCGCCGACGCCGACGAGATCCACAGCGCCCTGAGCGCCGGCGACCATAAGCCGGAACCGCCCGAGAACCCGATGTCGGCGGACCGGGTGCGTTGGGAGCACATCCAGCGGGTCTACGAGCTCTGCGGCCGGAACGTCTCCGAGACCGCGCGTCGCCTCAACATGCACCGCCGCACGCTCCAGCGGATCCTGGCCAAGCGCGCCCCGCGCTGAGGCGCGGCGGAACTAAATACGGCGTTTCGACACACCCCGTCATGGTCCGGCTTGACCGGACCATCCATATCGGACGGCGCGTTCGGGGCGGGCGATGGTCCTCCGGTCAAGCCGGAGGACGACGACGGGACTGCTTGCGCCTGACAAGCAGCCCTAGGCGCGCCCTTAGAGAATGAACTGGCTCAAGTCCGCGTTCTTCGCGAGGTCGCCGACGTACTTGCGCACGTAGTCGCCGTCGACGGTCACCGTCTCGCCGGTGCGGTCGGCGGCGGTGAAGCTGATCTCGTCAAGCACCCGCTCCATCACCGTCTGCAGCCGTCGCGCGCCGATGTTCTCGACGCTGGAGTTGACCTCGACGGCGATGTCCGCCAGCGCGTCGACGCCGTCCGCGGTGATGTCCAAGGTCACGTTCTCGGTCGCAAGCAGCGCCACGTACTGCTTCACGAGGCTAGCCTCGGTGTCGGTGAGGATGCGCACGAAGTCCTCGCGATCGAGCGCCGACAGCTCCACGCGGATCGGGAGGCGCCCCTGCAGCTCCGGCAGCAAATCCGAGGGCTTCGCCACATGGAACGCGCCCGAGGCGATGAACAGGATGTGGTCGGTCTTCACCGGCCCGTGCTTGGTGGCGACGGTGGTCCCCTCGATCAGCGGCAGCAGATCGCGCTGCACGCCTTCGCGCGAGACGTCCCCGGCGCGGCCCTCGCGGGCGCAGATCTTGTCGATCTCATCCAGGAACACGATGCCCGCGTTCTCGACCGCCTTGATGGCCTCGGCGACAAGCTGCTCCTGGTCGAGCAGCTTGTCGGACTCTTCGGCGATCAGCGCCTCGTGGCTGTCCTTCACCAGCACGCGGCGAGTCTTCTTCTGGCCGGGCATGCCCTTCCCGAAGAGGTCGCCGAGCGAGATCATGCCGACCTGGCCCGGCATGCCCGGTATCTCCATCATGGGAGCGCCCGACGAGGCCACCTCGATCTCGATCTCCTTCTCGTCCATCTCGCCGTCGCGCAGCTTCTTGCGGAAGCTTTCGCGCGTCGCGGGGCTTGCGGTGGCGCCGACCAGCGCGGTCACCACCCGCTCCTCCGCCGCCATGTGGGCCTTGGCGGCGACGTCCTTGCGCTTGGTCTCGCGCGTCAGCCCGATCGCGACCTCGACGAGGTCGCGGATGATCTGCTCCACGTCGCGGCCGACATAGCCGACCTCGGTGAACTTGGTGGCCTCGACCTTCAAAAACGGCGCGTTGGCGAGCCGCGCCAACCGGCGCGAGATCTCGGTCTTTCCGACGCCAGTGGGCCCGATCATCAGGATGTTCTTCGGCTGCACCTCCTCGCGCAGATGGCCGGTGAGCTGCAGGCGGCGCCAACGGTTCCGAAGCGCGATCGCGACCGCGCGCTTGGCGTCGCGCTGACCGACGATGTGCCGGTCGAGCTCGGAAACGATTTCGCGGGGGGAAAGGTCGGTCATGACTGGCCTTGGAAACCTGGACGAACGGGAGGGAGGACCGCGCGGGCGCGGGCCGGCAGGGCGGCGAGGACGAGCCGGCGCGCCGGTCGCCAGCCCGCCCCGAGCGTGACGACGAAGCCGCCAAGAAGCACGAGGGTGAGCGCGAAGATCGCGCCGGGGTCGATGTCGGTCTGCGCGACGAGAACGCCGATGGCCGCGCCGAAATAGATCAGCCCGGACATCAGCAGCGCGCGCCGGTCGATCGCGAGCGCGACGAGAGCGAGGGCGAGCATGATGGCGACGACGAGCCCGGCCTCGGGACCGGTCGGGGCGCTCGGCTCCGCAACGGCGAAGGAGAGAAGCGCGTGCACGATCATCGGCGCGGCGAGGAGGTGCAGCCAGAAGGCGTGGTCCGCGGCCAGGGTCGTCCGGCTTGGGTCCTTCAGGTCGTAGCGCATGGCGACGGCGAACACCGCGAGTCCCAGTCCGAGCAGCAGGCCGTCCCAGTGAGCTTCCACGGAGCCAGGCGCGACGGTCTCGAGCGCAGCGAGCCCGAGGCCGATCACGCCGCCGGCGATCAACAGGCTCGAGAACGGCAAGCGGAAGCGCAGCCGGAACGCCACGGCGGCCGCGAGCCCCACGCCTGCCACGGCGAAGAACGTCGCGCCGCCCGGCGCGTCGGCGAAGGCGCCCAGGGCGAAGGCGGCGGCGGTCACGGCGTAGGTGACGAAGCCGAGCGCGAGCACGATGCTCGGAAGCACCAGCCTCTGCCGGCGGGCGAAGATCTCGGCGAGCGCCCAGATCCCGCCCGCGCCCAGCGCGAATGCGGCGGCGTGCGCGCTTTCCGGAACTACGGCCATCACCGCCAGACGGAAGCCGATCAGCACGGCCGCCAGTCCAAAGCTCATGAACACGTCGTGGAAGCCGCGGACGAAGCGCACGTCCTCGCGATCCGCCGCGTCGAGCGGGGAGGGAGCCTCCTCGTCGCGCGTCAGGAACGCGCGCAACCTGTCGGCGGCCCCCCGGTCGATGACGCCCGCCGCGACCGCCGCGGCGAGATCGTCAGCCGACGGTCTCAAGACTCTCAACCGTGACGTTGCCGTTGGTGTAGACGCAGATGTCGGCCGCGATCTTCATCGCCTTGCGCACGATCGCCTCGGCGTCCGCGTCGGTGTCGGCGAGCGCCCTGGCGGCGGCGAGCGCGTAGTTGCCGCCGGAGCCGATCGCGGCGATCCCGTCCTCGGGCTCGAGCACGTCGCCGGTGCCGGTGATGACGAGGGCCACGTTCTTGTCGGCCACCAGCATCATCGCCTCGAGCCGACGGAGGTAGCGGTCGAGCCGCCAGTCCTTCGCAAGCTCGACCGCCGCGCGCAGAAGCTGGCCGGGGTGTTGCTCGAGCTTGGCCTCGAGGCGTTCGAACAGCGTGAAGGCGTCGGCGGTCGCGCCCGCGAAGCCGGCGATGACCTGCCCCTTGGCGATGCGCCGGACCTTCTTGGCGGTCGCCTTCATCACCGTCTGTCCGAGGCTGACCTGCCCGTCGCCCCCGATGACGACGCGGCCGCCCTTGCGGACGAGCACGATTGTCGTCCCGTGAAGAATGATCTCGGACATGGAGGCTCCCGCAGGGACTGTTGTGGGAGCTCAGGTAGGCATTCCCGGCGGCGGCGAAAAGGGCGTCGCCGCCGACGCTTGCGCCGGCGTCAGGCGCCTCGGCTGGTCTCGAACAGGAACCAGGCGCGCTTCTCGGCCTCGTCGATCCAGTTCTCGATCAGGCTCGCGGTCGCGACGTCCTCATGTTCGTCCGCGAGGTCGTGCGCTTCCCGCAGCCGCTTGACGTGGTCGCGGTTGTCGTCGCGCAGCTCTGCCAGCATGTCCTGCGGCGTCACGAAGTCGGCGTCGTTGTCCTTGACGCGCTGCAGGCGCGAGATGTGGCCGATCGAGCGCAACGTCGTGCCGCCGATCTTCCGCACGCGCTCGGCGATGTCGTCGGTCGTCGCCAGGATCTCGGCGGCCTGTTCGTCGAGCAGCAGGTGGTAGTCGCGGAAGTGCGGCCCGCTCATGTGCCAGTGGAAGTTCTTGGTCTTCAGGTAGAGCGCGTAAGTGTCCGCAAGGATGGCGTTCAGAGCGCCCTCCAGATCGCGGATCGCGTTCGATCCCAGGTCGGTCGGAGTCGCGAGCGCCGCCTTCTTGCGCGCCCGGACCTCCTCGGTCGGTTTCTTGGCCATGGCAGTCACCTCGGTATGAAACCGGACGAAGCGCCGGCGAGGGTTCAAGTAGAGAGCAAGTCGACGCCGTCGATATGCGCCCGCGGGCGCCGCAGATGCGCTATGCCGACTTGTGGGAGGCGTGCGTTGGCCTTGGACGCGCCGCCGTGCTATCGACCCCGCGTTCCCACGACAGATCCGCGACTGCGTTCGCGGGCGTTCAAGAGGCTTTCATGCGCCGCGCCGAGGTGACCCGGACGACCGCCGAAACCGACATCGCGCTCTCCGTCGATCTCGACGGCTCGGGCGTGTCGACGATTTCCACCGGCGTCGGCTTCCTGGACCACATGCTGGAGCTGCTGTCGCGCCACGCCATGATCGACATGGAGATCAAGGCCAAGGGCGACGTGCACGTCGACTTCCACCACGTCACGGAAGACGTCGGCATCGCGCTGGGGCAGGCCGTGCGCAAGGCGCTCGGCGACATGAAGGGCCTCACCCGCTACGCCGACGTCCACATGCCGATGGACGAGACCCTCACCCGCGTCGCGATCGATGTCTCGGGGCGGCCGTTCCTCGTCTGGCGCACCGCGTTTCCGACCCAGAAGGTCGGCGCGTTCGACACCGAGCTGGTGCGGGAGTTCTTCCAGGCGTTCGCGACCCACGCGGCGGTGACGCTGCACGTCGAGACGCTTTATGGCGCGAACTCCCACCACATCGCGGAGTCCTGCTTCAAGGGGCTCGCGCGCGTTCTGAAGACGGCGTTCGCGCTCGATCCGCGCGCCGGCGACCGGCTGCCCTCCACCAAGGGCCGCATCGGCGACTGACGTCTTTCAAAGGCTGACCCACGTTGCAGACCTGGCTGATCTACGAACCTCCCGGCGGCGCCGCGCGCACGCTCGACGACGCCGAACGCTTCGTCGTGCTGCGCGAAGGTTTTCACAAGCTCGCCTTCCTCGCGCCGGCAATCTGGCTGCTCTATCGGCGCTGCTGGATGGCTTTCGCGCTCTACATCGCCGCCGAGGTCGCGCTGGCGGTGGTCGCGCGGGGGCTCGAGCTTCGCGGCGGCTCGGCGCTCGTCTTCGCGCTGCTGCCGAACCTCGCGGTCGGCTTCGAGGCCTCGTGGCTGCGCGCCCGCGCTCTCGAGCGTCGCGGCTACGCCTACGTCGCCAGCGTCTTCGCCCGCGGCCGCGAGGAGGCGGAGGCGCACTTCTTCACCGACTGGCTCGCTGACCAGACGCGCGAGACCGCGCGGCCGCAGCCGTCCGGCACGCCCTACCGTCCGGCGCAGCCGGCGTTCAGCTTCTTTCCCCAGCCCGGGGCGGCGCGGTGACGATCGCGGTCGTCGACTACGGCGCCGGCAACCTCCGCTCGGTCGAGAAGGCCCTGACCCGCGCCGGCGGCGAGGGCGTGATCGTCACAAGCGACCCCGCGAAGGTCGCCTCCGCCGACCGCGTGGTCCTGCCCGGCGACGGGGCGTTCCCTGACTGCCGGACGGCGCTCGGCCAGGCCTCCGGCCTCGGCGAGGCGCTGGATGAGGTCGTGACGCGGCGCGGACGACCCTTTCTGGGTATCTGCATCGGCATGCAACTGCTCGCCACCACGGGCGAGGAGTACGAGGAGACGCCGGGGCTCGACTGGATTCCCGGCCGGGTTCGCCGGATCGAGCCTGGCGACGCGCGGCTGAAGGTGCCGCACATGGGCTGGAACACGCTCAACCCGCACCGCGACCACGCGCTGCTTGACGGGCTGGCGCTCGGGCAGGGCGGCTTGCACGCCTATTTCCTGCACGCCTACCACCTCACGCCGAACGATTCCGACGACGTCGTCGCCTCCGCGACCTACGGCGGCGAGGTCACGGCGCTGGTGGCGCGCGGCAACGTCGCGGGCGTCCAATTCCATCCCGAGAAGAGCCAGACCCTTGGCCTCGCTTTGCTCGCGAACTTCGTCAGGTGGCGTCCGTGATCCTTTACCCCGCGATCGACCTCAAGGGCGGCTCGGTCGTCCGGCTGCGCCAGGGGGATATGGACCAAGCGACGGTCTACGGGCGCGATCCCGGCGCGCAGGCCAAGGCCTTCGTCGCCGAGGGCTTCGAGTGGATCCACGTGGTCGATCTCGACGGAGCCTTCGCAGGCGCCAGCGTCAACGCCGCAGCCGTCGACTCGATTCTCGATCAGGCGCAGGTCCCCGTGCAGCTCGGCGGCGGCATCCGCGACATGAAGGCGGTCGACGCCTGGCTGAAGCGCGGGGTCGCCCGCGTCATCATCGGGACCGCGGCGGTGCGCGACCCGGAGTTCGTGAAGGCCGCCGCCAGGGCCCATCCCGGCAAGGTCGCAGTGGGGGTCGACGCTCGCGACGGGCGCGTGGCGGTGCAGGGCTGGGCCGAGCTGTCGGACATCACCGCGCTCGATCTCGCACGCCGGTTCGAGGACGCCGGCGTCGCCGCGATCATCTACACCGACATCGCCCGCGACGGTCTGCTCGGAGGCCTCAACCTGGAGTCGACCCGCGATCTCGCGGAGGCCGTGACGATCCCGGTGATCGCCTCGGGCGGTCTCGCCGACATCGAGGACGTCCGCCGCCTTCTCGCGCCGGAAAACGGCGCCATCGCGGGCGCGATCACAGGCCGCGCGCTCTACGACGGCCGGCTGAACGGACGCGAGGCGCTGGCCTTCGTGCGTGCGGCGAAGACCGCGGCAGTCTAATACCTGCACGACGTGAGGCGCGGCGTTAAAGATCAAGCATAGCCGGCGCCTCTGTAGTAGAAAGCTCATCGCGCTCCCCCGGCGCGATGGAATATGATCACATGACTACGGCCGCCGAGCGCGACGCGCGCTTCATGCGCAGCGTCCTCGCCGCCTCGGACGACTGCATCAAGATTATCGATCTTGAAGGACGTCTCGTCTTCATGAGCGAGGGCGGCCAGCGGGTGATGGAGATCGACGACTTCAACGCGCTGGCCGGCTGCAACTGGCCGGACCTTTGGACCGGCGCCGGAAATCTTCACGCCAAGGCCGCGATCGCGGCGGCGGCCGACGGCCGGAGCTACCGCTTCCAGGACATCGCCAACACCGGCAAGGGCAATCCTCGCCATTGGGACGTGCAGGTGAGCCCGATCATCGGCCCAGACGGCCGCCCGGAGTCGATCCTGTCGGTCTCGCGGGACATCACCGCGCTCAAAGCTAGCGAAGAGCGGCACAAGCTGCTGGCCGCCGAACTCAATCACCGCATCAAGAACCTGCTGACGCTGGTGCAGGCGATCGTGGGCCAGACCCTGCGGGCCGGCGGCGACGTCGCGCAGGCGTTCCACGCGCAGATCTCGGAGCGGCTGGTCGCGCTGGCCAAGGCCCAGGACAGCCTAATGAAGACGACGTCCGCCGAGGCGGACCTCGACGCTTTGGTGCGCAGCGTGCTCAAGCCCCACGGGCTCGGGGAGCGCGTACGGGTCGACGGGCCGCCCGTGCGGCTCGCCGATAGGGCGGCGATGGCCTTCGCTCTCGCGGTGCACGAGCTCGCGACGAACGCGGTCAAGTACGGCGCGCTGTCCGCGGACGGCGGTCGCGTCGACCTCAGCTGGCGGTTCGCAGACGGCCTGCTCCATTTTGAATGGCGCGAGGTGGGCGGACCGGAGGTTTCGCCCCCGACGCGGCGCGGCTTCGGATCGCATCTCATCGAGCGGGCGCTGTCGGGCTATCTCAGCGGCGAGACCAAGATCGCCTATCGCGCTGAGGGGGTCGTCGTGACGCTTGCCGCGCCGATCGCGGCGCTGCTCGCCGGCAACTGAAATCCCGCTTGGCCCGACGTGCGCCTTTGATCTTGCGGGCGTGCTTGCCTATAGGAGCGGTGCCGAGCTTTGTGTCGCATCCTTGTCGCTTGGGCGGCGCGACGCAGGCGGCCCCTGACAGAGACGAAAAAAGACGACGGCACGCATGCTGAAGATCCGCGTCATTCCCTGCCTCGACGTCAAGGACGGCCGCGTGGTCAAGGGCGTCCAGTTCGTCGACCTGCGCGACGCCGGCGATCCGGTTGAGGCCGCGATCGCCTACGACGCCGCAGGCGCCGACGAGCTCTGCTTCCTTGACATCACCGCGAGCCACGAAGAGCGGGCGATCCTGCTCGACGTCGTCGCCCGCACGGCGGAAAACTGCTTCATGCCGGTGACCGTCGGCGGCGGCGTGCGCTCGGTGGCGGACGTGCGCGCGCTGATGCTGGCCGGCGCCGACAAGGTCTCGATCATGTCCGCCGCGGTGAACGACCGCTCGGTGGTGGCGCGGGCGGCGGAGAAGTTCGGCGCGCAGGCGATCGTGGTCGCGGTCGACGCCAAGAAGGTTTCGCAGCCGGGCGAAGCCGACCGCTGGGAGGTCTTCACCCATGGCGGCCGTCGTCCGACCGGTCTCGACGCCGTGGCCTATGCGGCCGAGGTCGCGAGCCTGGGCGCGGGCGAGATCCTGCTGACCTCCATGGACCAGGATGGCGCCAAGCACGGCTACGATCTCGCGCTGGTGCGCGCGGTGGTGGACGCGGTCCCGGTGCCGGTGGTGGCCTCCGGCGGCGTCGGCACGCCGGAGCACATGGTCGAGGGAGTCACCAAAGGCGGCGCCAGCGCCGTGCTCGCCGCCTCGATTTTCCACTTCGGCGAGTACACGATCGGCGAGACCAAGGCCGCCATGGCCGCCGCCGGACTTCCGGTCCGGCTTGATCCGGCGGCGTGAGGGATCCGATGACCGGCTTCACCCTGGGCGATCTCGCCCGCATCGTCGCCCAGCGCGCCGACGCCTCCACGGCCGAGACGTCCTACACGCGCTCGCTGGTGGAGGCCGGCCCCGCCCGCTGCGCCAAGAAGCTGGGGGAGGAGGGCGTCGAGGCGGCGCTCGCCACCGCCTCGGGAACGAAGGTCGAACTCGTGGCCGAGGCCGCGGACGTGCTTTACCACCTGTTGGTGGCTCTTCGGGTACGAGAGGTCGACCTCGCAGAGGTGATGGCCGAGCTCGAGCGCCGCACCCTGCAGTCGGGCCACGCGGAAAAGGCCTCCCGGGAGCGCTGATGGACGACCGGCCGCGGATCCGAAATCCCTCGCCCTACGCCACCTTCACCCGGCAAGACTGGGCGAAGCTCCGCGCCGACACTCCGCTGACCCTCGACGCCGCCGACCTCGAGCGCCTGAGCTCGCTCAACGATCCGATCGACGTAAACGAGGTTGAGCAGATCTACCTGCCGATCTCGCGCCTGCTCGCCTTCTACGTCACGGCCCGCCAGCAGCTCTTCCGCGCGACCCAGCGCTTCCTCGGCCACGGCGAGACACGGGTGCCCTACGTGATCGCGGTGGCGGGGTCGGTCGCCGTGGGCAAATCGACGACCGCCCGCGTGCTGCGCGCGCTGCTCGCCCGCTGGCCCGCGACGCCGAAGGTCGATCTCGTCACCACCGACGGCTTCCTGCTGCCCAATGCGGTGCTTCAGCGCGAAGGCCTGATGAACCGCAAAGGCTTTCCGGAAAGCTACGACGTCCAGGCGCTGATCCGCTTCATCTCCGACATCAAGGCCGGCAAGCGCGAGGTCACCGCCCCGGTCTACAGCCATCTGGTCTACGACGTGGTGCGCGGCGAGCAACTGGTCGTCGACCGGCCGGACATCGTCATCCTCGAAGGGCTGAACGTCCTTCAGACCGGCGACAAGCCCCAGAACGGCCGCGTCACGCCCTTCGTGTCGGATTTCATCGACTTCGGAATCTTCCTCGACGCCGACGAGCCGCTGCTCCACCGTTGGTACGTGGAGCGTTTCATGCGCCTGCGGGAGACCGCGTTCCGCGATCCGCAGTCTTACTTCCGCAAGTACGCGCAAGTGTCGAAGACCGAGGCGATGGAGCAGGCGGAAAAGCTCTGGGCCGACATCAACCTGCCGAACCTGCGCGAGAACATCCGCCCCACCCGGCCGCGCGCCGATCTGATCCTGAAGAAGGGCCGCAGCCATCGGATCGACGAGGTCCGGCTACGGAAAATCTGATCGCGCCGGACCGCATCCTCACGCGAGCGCAGCTCGACGCCGCGCTGGACCGGCTGTGCGCGCTCGACCCGCGGCTGGCCGCCGTCCGCGCGGTCTGCGATCCGCCGCCGCTCCGGACGCTGACGCCCGATCTCGCGGGGCTGGTGTGGATCGTCAACTCTCAGCTCATCTCGGTCGCGGCCGCAAAGGCGATCCATGGACGACTGGAGGCCGCGCTTGGGCGGCTCGACCTCGCGACGCTCTCCGCCGCGCCGGACGATGTCTTTCGCGCCGCAGGCCTCTCGCGCCCGAAGCTGAGGACCGTGCGGGCGCTTTGCTATGCGGTCGAAAGCGGCCTCGACCTCGAGGCCTTGAAGCAGATGGAGGAGGAGGACGCCCGCACGACGTTGCTGCGCGTGTCCGGCGTGGGCCCTTGGACGGCGGACGTCTTTCTCCTGTTCGCCCACGGTCGTCCCGACGCTTTTCCCGGCGGCGACACCGCCGTTCAGGCGGCGCTGAAGGAGGCGTTCGACCTGCCCGCGCGGCCGGACCGGCTGGCGGCCGAGGCGCTGGCCGAGCGCTGGCGGCCGCTGCGGGGAGTGGCGGCGCAACTGCTCTGGGCCTATTACCTCAGGGCGCGCGGCGGCCGCGATGGCGCGCCGGCCCCGCACAGACCCGAGACGACCGAGGAGCTTCGATGACAGCGATCGACGGACCCCGCCTCGCCCCCGCTTCCGGACATGCAAAAGCGCTCGTCGTCTTCCTGCACGGCTACGGCGCGGACGGAAACGATCTCATCGCCATCGGCCGGGAGTGGCGCAAGCTGCTGCCGGACGCGGCCTTCGTCGCGCCGCACGCGCCCTCGCTTCTGCCGGGCTCGCCCATGGGCCGGCAGTGGTTCCCGCTGACCTTCCGCGACCCGGACGAACGTCGCCGCGGCGTGATCGCCGCCCGTCCCGACCTCGACGCCTTCCTCGACGCCGAACTCGCCCGCGCGGGCGTCGCGCCCGAAAGGCTGGCGCTGGTCGGTTTCAGTCAGGGCACGATGATGGCGCTGCACGTCGGCCTGCGCCGCAGAGTCCCGCCGGCGGCGATCCTTGGTTACTCCGGCATGCTGGTCTCGCCGGAGGTCCTCAAGGACGAGGCGACCGGCAAGCCCCCGATCCTGCTGATCCACGGCGACCGCGACGAGGTCATCCCGATCGACGCCCTGTTCGCCGCGACGGACGGCCTCGGGGCGGCGGAGATTCCCTGCGAGTGGCACCTTTCGCCCGGCCTCGGCCACGGCATTGACGGCGAAGGCCTGCGTCAGGGCGCAGCCTTTCTGGCGAGCGCGTTCGCTCCTCGAAAAACATTCGCTCGTATGGCTTCACAAGGCTGACACACGACATGTAGAGTATCGCCCAGCGTCGGCCGGCGCGCCGGCGCTCATGCAAGGAGTGCTCGGTGACGGTCGCCGTTTCACCTGACGCGTGCCCGGCCTTGGTGTTGAACGCGGACTACCGTCCGCTCAGCTACTACCCGTTGTCGCTGTGGTCCTGGCAGGACGCCATCAAGGCGATCTTCCTGGACCGTGTGAACGTCATCTCCCATTACGACCGCGAAGTGCACAGCCCCAGCTTCGAGATGAAGCTGCCCTCGGTGGTGTGCCTGAAGACCTACGTCAAACCGGCGCGCAACCCCGCGTTCACCCGGTTCAACGTGTTCCTTCGCGACCGGTTCGCATGCCAGTACTGCGGCACGCGCGAGGACCTCACCTTCGACCACGTGATCCCGCGCTCCCGAGGCGGCCAGACCACCTGGGAGAACGTCTGCGCGGCCTGCTCGCCCTGCAACCTGCGGAAAGGCGGCCAGATGCCGGCGGACTGCGGGATGTACCCGGCGCAGACCCCGTTCCAGCCCTCAGTGCACGATCTGCACCAAAACGGCCGCGCCTTTCCGCCGAACTACCTGCACGACAGCTGGCTCGACTATCTCTACTGGGACAGCGAGCTCGAGCCGTAGCGTCGAGCGGCCGGCGGCGGCTTGAGCTGTGCTGGGGCGGTCACGCAAAAGCCTGTGATGGCGAGCCTTCTCAGAGCAAAGCGAGAAGGAGCGAAGCGCCTGGTTTTCCAGCCGCGTCGCTAACTGTGGCCGATAGGCGACATCCCGCTGTCGCCCTGTTTTCGCTCGATTTTCCCCTGATGGCGGCCATGCCCTGCCTGGACACCGACGACGTCGCGCGCCGCGCCGGCGCCGGTCCTTGTGGGGTAGAGTCAAATGACGTCGAACATCAACCGCCGGTCGTTTTGCGGGGTCCTGCTTGGCGCAGGCGCGCTCGCAGGCTGCGGATCGATCAGCACGCCGGGGCGGGACGTTGGGGGCGGGCATGATCCGGCGGACATCGCGCGGTACGGCGCGCGGCCGGACGAACTCTATCCGCTGCCCGCCACCGACATATCGCGGGTGAACCGGAAATGGCTACGGCAGGCGGTCGCCTATGACGGCTACGAGACGCCGGGGACGATCGTGATCGACACCCAGGCGCGGTTCCTCTACCTCGTGCAGGAAGGCGGGGCGGCGCTGCGCTACGGCATAGGCGTAGGCAAGGAGGGGCTCGCCTTCGAGGGCTCAGCGCGCGTCGGCCGCAAAGCGAAGTGGCCACGCTGGACGCCGACGCCCGATATGATCGCCCGCGAGCCCGAGCGCTACGGCCCCTACGCCGGCGGCATGGCGCCGGGCTTGGACAACCCGCTCGGTCCGCGCGCGCTGTACCTCTTCCAGGGGAACCGCGACACGCTGTTCCGCATCCACGGAACGACCGAGCCGCTCTCCATCGGCCGCGCCGTGTCGAGCGGCTGCATTCGCCTGTTCAGCCAAGACATCATCGACCTTTACGACCGCGTGCCGACCGACACGCCGGTGGTCGTGATCCAGGACGGTGAGATCGATCGGCGGCCGGCGCCGGAGATCGCGGCGGCGCCCTATCCGGCGGCCGAGGGCGGCGACTATGACCGCTGGGAGGCCGAACCGGCGCGGTGGTGAGGCGCGCCGCGGCCCAGCCGCCGTGTCGCGAGAGCCGCGACCGCGGCGAGGCCGAGGGCGATGAGCGCGTTGTAGCCGGCGAGCGAGAGACCGAGGAAGCGCCACGCGGCCCGGTCGCAGGGGACGATTCGCGTCGTCTTCATCTGGGCGAGCAGGCCGCCAGCCGATGTCGGCGCGGCGTTCGCGCCGGCGCAACTGGTCGGACCCGGCCAGAATCCCCATTCGACGCCGGCGTGGTAGGCGCCGAGAACGGCCCCGCCGAGAAACAGCAGGGCGAGGGCTACGAACAGGAGCTTCGACGCGGCATGGCCGCGGAGCGCGAGCAGGCCCGCGAGCAGCGCCAGCGGCGCGCCGAGGTAATAGGGCCAGCGCTCCCACAGGCACAGCATGCAGGGCACGTAGCCGAAGCCATGCTCGAACACGAGCGCGCCGCCGACCGTCGCCGCCGCTACGACCGCGATCGCGACGCCGGCGGCCGCGGGAGAGCGGAGAGGGGAGGCCGCCATAGCCGTTACACCACGTACTTCACAAGCACGAAGCCACCCACGACGAAGAACAGCAGCAGGAACGCGGAGAGCGCCAGCTTCCGCTCGATGAACTCCCGCACCGGCTCGCCATAGCGCTTGAGGATCCAGGCGACCGCCAGGAACCGCAGCGTGCGCGAGATGACGGTGAGCAGCATGAAGAGGAAGAAATTGTAGCCTGCAAACCCCGAGGTGATGGTCACCAGCTTGTAGGGGATCGGCGTCAGGCCCTTCAGCAGGATGATCCACAGCCCGTATTGGGCGTAGGTCTCCCGGAAGGCGTCCATCTTGTCGCCGTAGCCATAGAGATGGATGATCCAGAGTCCGACGCTGTCGTAGAGCAGCGACCCGATGGCGTAGCCAAGCGCGCCGCCGAGCGTCGAGCCGATACCTGTCAGCAGCGCGAGCCGGTAGGCGTCCTGAGGGCGCGCGATCGTCATCGGCACCAGCAGGATGTCCGGGGGCAGCGGGAAGAACGACGCCTCGGCGAAAGAGACCCAGAACAGCGCGAGCTTCGCCCGCGGACCGGCGGACAGTGTGAGCATCCAGTCGTAGAGGCGTCTCAGCATGGGGGGCCTTTGGCGACGGTGCGTCGGTGGGTGCATTTCCCGTAGAAGCTGTCGGCGACGGCCGCAAGAGCGGAAGAGCCCTATTGGCGCAACGGGATGAATTGACAGCGTGACGCGCTGTCGACATCGTGGCGCCGCTTCGGCGAGGCCCTCGTGCGGGTGTGGCGGAACGGTAGACGCGACGGACTCAAAATCCGTTTCTGGCGACAGAGTGTCGGTTCGAGTCCGACCACCCGCACCACGGTCTCCATCGGCCAATCTGATGTCCGGCCCTCTCCTCTGGCGGCGTCCCTCTTTCGAGATTGCGCCGCAGCCGCGGGGAGGATCACGGAAAGCCGCCTCAGCGAGCCGTTCCTTCGCAACCTGCTCCCGCCGTCGCAGGGCTCCGCTCGGCGCTCGCCCTCACACTTCCCAAGGTTGGGGATGCGCGGCCACCGCCGCCGCGGTGGCGGCGTCGACGTCGGCCGAAGGCGGAGGCGCTGCGACCGTCGGCAGAGGCTTGGGCGCGGGCGCCGGCTCGCGCGGCGGGGCGATGAAGCCGCCGCCGTGGACGCCATCGTACATGCGCGTGATCTTGCTGAGGTCGGAGACCACGAAGAACACCTCGTTCGCGAAGGCGAGGCAGGGCGTCGGCTGGCGGCGCTCGAGCAGCGGAATGAAGGCGCGCGCTGCGTCCTTGTGCAGGAGGAAGAAATCGAAGTCGGGAAGCTCCTCGTCCTGGCTGAACACCTGCTGCGCCCGCGTCCAGGAGGAGGTGAACTCCTTGTGCGACGTCACGATGCGCGCGTTCTTAAGCGAGAGCGCGTAGAGCGCGATCTCGAACCACGGACGATCGCCCGCGAGCCCGGCGAAGGGCTCCATGGCCGCGACCGGGAAACGGAAACGCTGGTCGCGCATCGCCGTGGCGAACTCGGTCCAGCCCGCGCGATCGGGCTCGCCCGGGCGCACCTCCAGGATGTCGCCGGCGTTGTGAACGTCGAACTCTCCCGCCGACGCGGGGAGGTTGAATCGGCGCCGGATGAACTGCCGCCAGAACGCCACGCGCGAGGACCGGCCTTCGAGCGTCGCGGTGAAGGCGGGCCCGAAGGTCGCCTTGCCGAAGCGCGTGCTGGCGCCGCCGTCGGCGAGGTCGATCAGCGAGTTCTCAAACTCCGAGGTCCCGACGAAATCAGCGATAGAGGCGCCGTTGTCGAAGAGGTGCTTGAACAGCTTGAGGCGGCCTTCATCCGGGGGCTGCCGGTCGAGCATCAGGGCGACGCAGTAGGCGCGCTCGGCGCTCGGCAACGAGTCGATCTCGGAGGAGTAGAACACGGTGCGCGCCAGGGCGTCGTCGATGAGGTGCGCGCCGTGGCCCGGCGTGCGCATCTGGTGCCCGGCGAGGGCCTCCGCCGTGATGCGCAGCCGCTCGCCGACCGTCGCGTTGGGATCGATCGCGCCGATGGTCTGCAGGGCGTTCTGGTCGGCGACGCCGCCCGCCCGGCTGAGATAGTCCCGCCAGCGCGAGGGCGGGATCATCGCGAGACGGCTGAGCGTCGGCGGCGTCCACGCGGTGAGGGCGCTGTTCGCGGCGCGCAGGGCGGCGGTGCCGTCGACCGGGCGCGGATCGTCGCTCGGCCGCTCCCAGACGGGGTTCGCCTTCGGGTCGAACCTGGGATCAAACTCTTCGAGCAGTTCGGGATCCGAGATGCTCTTTGAGGTGTCGAGGTAACTCTCCCAGACGGCCTTAGGGGCCACGGCGCTGAACCGCCGATTGACGGCGTTCAAGATGCCCGCCGCCGTCATCTCGGGCTCGTCGATGCTGAAAAAACGTACGGCGTCCTTGAGAGCGGGCGTGCTCATGAGGTTCTGGTAGTAGTAGACGTAGCGCTGCTTGCCGTCCTTCTTCCGATCAAAGTGGTAGACGGCGTCGTTCAGCAGGCGCTCGTAGACCCTCTCCATGGTATTGTCGCGGCTGAAGCGCACCACGTCGGCGATCTTCGACTTGTAGAGATCACGGTCGACCATCATCCGCGCAAGCAGCTCGCTGCGGGAGTCGTCCACGAACACCGCGACTTCGCTGAGATCCATGAAACAAGTGACGCTATTCACGATCAGCGGCACGCCGGAGTTCAGCAGGAAGCGGGTGGAGCCGCTGGTCGCGTAGTGGTTGAAGTCCTCCTGGAAGCTGCCGACGAAGCTGGCCGTCTCGATCGTCCGGAGGAGGTCTTCCTCCGAGAGGAAGTCGAAGCCGATGGTGCCGGTGACATGCGCCTCGTCGAGGAACCGGAGCAGCCGCTTGGGATCGACCTTGGACCGGCTCGCGAAATTGGCCTTGAGCTCCAGGTTGTGGGCGCCGGCGAGTTCGATGATCCGCCGCGGCATCTTGTTGGGCGACAGCAGGCCGAAGGTGCCGACCGACTTCGTCGCAAGCTGGCGCTCCGCGAAGGCGTCGATATCCATCTCGCCCTTCAGCATCCGGTCGAGGTTGGAGCCGGGCATGCGATAGACGCCGTGCTCCAGAAACTCGACGCCGCCCTGGGCCGCGCCCAGGCGGTTCAGGTGGAACACCGGGAAGCGGCTGGTGAACAGCTGCTTGTTCGCGAAGCTCAGCACGTGGTCGCGCGCGACCACGGTGTGCATGATGAAGGCCGCGGCGCGGATGCGGCCGCGCGTCGACAGCTCGGTCAGCGTCGCGAGGATGTTGCTGGTCGAGTCGCCCGAGGACAGCTCGCTCAGCATGTCGTAGATGCCGTACTCATGCTGCACGAGCACGAGGGTCGGCTCGGTCTGGCCCGCAGCCTCGCCGGCGCTCAGCAGCGCCTCGAGCTGTCCGCACGAGCGGACGATGCGGTTGTTGACGCCGAGGAGCGACAAGGTGTCCGCGACATACTGCGTGTACCGCGCGATGCCGCACCGTTCGCCGAACGAACCGCAAAGCTGAATGACGTTCATCGTGCCACCGTACCAAGACTTCGATCAGGATTGCAGGATCTCGTGGATCCGCCCCGCTGCGGCGTCCACGAGAGCGGCGTTGTTCATAAAGCTCTTTGAATACGTTCCGGAGACGGCGTAGCGGCGCACAAGGCGCCCGATTTCCGCCGGCGTAAAGTCGTCGAGACGGTCAATCGGAAAATGGAAGTCGTCGAGGCCTTCCTCGATCAGCTGCAGGCATGTCTTGTCGTCCGAGCGGCCGCGCCGCACCGCGTCCACGCTGAACACCGGCACGTCCGACGCCATGGCGAAGACGATCGGGTGATAGCGGCCAAGAGAAAAGGCAACTCTTGCGTGCGCAATCAGGTGTTTCACGTAGGCCGGGCGATAGAACAGCCCGCCGAACATCTGGCCGGGGACCTTCAGCCGCTTTGTCAGCCGCTGGTCGCTGACGTCGAAGGGCAGAAGCACGACCTCGAGGCCCTCCGCTTCTGCGAAGGCGGCGATGCTCTGCAGGCAGCGAAGCGTGTGCGGATTGCGCTGGTGGGCGTCGGCCCGGATCGTGACCACGACGTAGTCACGGCCGGGCGTCGGGCCCGGCTCCGCTTTAAGCGCGAACGCCCAGTCAGGAACATAGGCGGCCTGCACGCCAAGCCGCGCGGCGGTCTCCACCGAGAGGCGGTGTCGGACGCTGAAGAAATGCGCCGACCCTAGCAAAGCGCGGGTCACGTCGTTGAACGCGTCCCGCGCCGGCGACACGTACTCTTCGGTGACGTGGACACCGGTGTGGATGATCTTCTTTCCCTTGCGCCAGGCGAACATGTACTGGTCCCAACCGAAACCCAATCCAAGCCCTCCGCCCCCAAGCAGGAAGCCCGCCACGTCGCGCCTCGTCACGACGCCGCGGTCGAGGCTCCACACGACTTTGACGTCGGCGTAGGCGCCGATCTTTTTCTTCTTCAGGTTTGCGGCGACGCGGCCGGCGTCGTTGACCGAAACGATGAATCGGTAAGCCGGTGAAAAGTACTGCAGCAGCGTTGCCAGGAGCGCCTCATCGCCGCAGTTGCCGTTGCCATAGTAACCCCGAACAACCAATGATCGCGCGCGTGCCATCGACGCGAGCTCCTTCGACGCAGCCATTGTTGTTTTTTTGATTGTCCCCGGCGAACGGTGGCATGCCTACGCCGAAGGTTCAAGACGAACGGTCCCTTCTCAGAAAAACGCCTGCAGCCCGGTTTGAGCGCGTCCCAGAATGAGAGCGTGGACGTCGTGGGCTCCCTCGTAGGTGTTCACCGCCTCGAGGTTCTGGGAGACGCGCATGACGTGGTACTCGTCCGACACGCCGTTGCCGCCGTGGATGTCGCGCGCCAGCCGGGCGATCTCGAGCGCTTTGCCGCAGGCGTTGCGCTTGATCAGCGAGATCGCCTCCGGCGCCAGCCGGCCTTCGTCGAACAGGCGGCCCGCGCGGAGCGCGATCTGGAGACCGAGCGCGATCTCGGTCTGCATGTCGGCGAGTTTCTTTTGCACGAGCTGGGTTTGGGCGAGCGGGCGGCCGAACTGCACGCGGTCGATCGCGTATTGCCGCGCGGCGCGCCAGCAGAACTCCGCCGCGCCGATCGCGCCCCAGGCGATACCATAGCGGGCGCGGTTGAGGCAGCCGAACGGACCTTTGAGGCCGGAAACGTTGGGCAGCAGGGCATCGTCCTCGACCTCGACGGCGTCCATGACGATCTCGCCGGTGACGGAGGCGCGAAGCGAGAGCTTGCCTTCGATCTTCGGCGCGGACAGGCCCTTGACGCCCTTCTCGAGCAGGAACCCGCGGATCGCGCCGTCATGCGCGTCGGATTTGGCCCAGACCACGAAGAGGTCGGCGACCGGCGCGTTGGTGATCCAGGTCTTCGCGCCGGAGAGCCGGTAGCCGCCGTCGATGCGCGTCGCGCGCGTCCGCATCCCGGCGGGGTCGGAGCCCGCGTCCGGCTCGGTGAGCCCGAAGCAGCCGATGGCCTCGCCGCGGGCGAGCCGTGGGAGGAAGCGCCGGCGCTGCTCCTCCGAACCGTAGGCCCAGATCGGATGCATCACGAGCGACGACTGGACGCTCATCGCCGAGCGGTAGCCGGAGTCCACCCGCTCGATCTCGCGCGCCGCGAGCCCATAGGCGACATAGCCGAGGCCCGCGCCGCCGTAGGCCTCCGGGAGGGTCGGGCCCAGGAGCCCGAGCGCGCCCATCTCCGTCATGATCGCGCGATCGAAGGTCTCGGTGCGGTAGGCGTCGCGAACCCGCGGAAACAGCCGCTCCTGCGCGTAATCCCGCGCGGTGTCCCGCACGAGCCTCTCCTCCTCGGACAGCTGGGACTCGAGGTCGAACGGATCGGACCAGTCGAAGGCGGCGCTTGAGGGCGTGTGAACGTCGCGGGCGGGGGCGTCGGTCAAGGGACTGTCTCCGGCGATCTTGGTCGCGCCCATCCATAGGCAGACCGTGCGGCGTCAGAAAGGCCTGTCCTTCTTCGTTCGGCTCGTCTAGCTCGGAACGGCGCCCGCGCGCTGGATCCGGAACGCCGCATGACCGCCGATCGCAGCCTTATCGCCCTCGACTGGGGGACCTCCTCGCTTCGCGCGGCGCTTATGGCGCCGGACGGAACGATCGAGGATCGGCTGTCGTCGCCGGACGGGATCATGTTCGCGAACGGCCGCAGCTTCGACAGCATCTTCGAGGCGCTGATCTCGCCCTGGCTCGCGCGCCGGCCAGCGGCCCGCGTGCTTGCGTCGGGCATGATCGGCAGCCGGCAGGGTTGGGTCGAGGCGCCCTACGCCGCCTGCCCGGCGGGCTTCGACGATCTCGCCCGGGCGATGGCCTGGACGACCACGGCGCGCGGTGTCCGCGTCGGTTTCGCGCCCGGCGTCCGGGCCGAGCATGCGCATGGGACGGCGGACGTCATGCGCGGCGAGGAGGTCCAGATCTTCGGCGCGATCGCCTCCTCCGACATCTCGGACGCCGTGTTCGTGCTGCCCGGCACACACAGCAAATGGGCGCGCGTGGTCGGCGGCCGGATCGTCGGCTTCCACACCTTCATGACGGGCGAACTCTACGGCGTGCTGCGCCGCCATTCGATCCTCGGCCGGCTGATGCCCGAGGAGGGCGATGAGACCCGGCTCGACGCCGACGCCTTTGCGCAGGGCTGCGCCGCCGCGCGGCGCTCGGGCGCGCCGCTGCACGAGCTGTTCGCGGTTCGCACCCACGGCCTGTTCGACCGGCTCGCGGCCGAGGCCCTGCCGAGCTACATGTCGGGTCTGCTGATCGGCGAGGAAGCGTGCGAGGCGCTCGCGCTGATGGGCGCCCCCTCCGGTTCCGCGCGGCTCGTGGGCCGGGGGGATCTCGCAAAGCGGTACGCCCTGGCGCTCGGCCTGTTCGGGATCGAGACCGCCTCCGCGGGCGAGGACCTAGCCTTCCAGGGGTTGCACGCCCTTGCCGGGGCTCTTGCGCGCATGGAGGACCAGGGATGGGAGGACGAGTGATGAGCTTCCACGACCGCCTGACGGCGTTTCCGCTGATCGCGATCTTGCGCGGAGTCCGGCCGGACGAGGTCGAGAGCGTCGCCGAGGCGCTGGTCGAGGCCGGCTTCGGAATCCTCGAGATCCCGATGAACTCGCCGGATCCGCTCGACAGCGTGGCGCGGCTGGCGCGGCGCTTCCCGGACGTGATGATCGGCGCCGGCACCGTGCTCGATCCCGCCGACGTCGACCGCGTCCGCGACGCCGGCGGCGAACTGATCCTGATGCCGCACAGCGACCCCGCCGTGGTCCGTCGGGCGGCCTCGCTCGGTCTCGCCTGCGTGCCCGGGGTGGCGACGCCGACGGAAGGCTTCGCGGCGCTCGCGAACGGCGCGACGGCGCTCAAGCTGTTTCCGGCGGAGATGATCCCGCCGGCCGTGGTCAAGGCCTGGCGCGCGGTGTTGCCCCCGGCCGCGACCCTCCTTCCCGTGGGCGGCGTCACGCCCCAGAGCCTCGCGGGCTATTGGGCCGCCGGCGCGCGCGGGTTCGGCCTCGGCTCCGCGCTCTATGCGGCTGGCCTGTCCGCCGACCGCGTGGCCGACAACGCCGCGTCCTTCCGCGCGGCGGTGGCCGCGCTCGGCTGAACGCTTAGGCCGACAGCCGCTGCGCGTCGCGGGCCGCGAGCGCGTCGGCCACGGCGGAACGGATCTGCGCCAGCGAGAACGGCTTCGTGACGACGTCGTGGATGAGGGCCTCGAGCCCGGTCGCCCGTTCGCGCTGGTCGGCGTAGCCGGTCATCAAAAGGATCATGGTGTCGGGGTGGTCGCGGGCGGCCGCGAGCGCGAGCGCGATGCCGTCCATCATCGGCATCCGAATGTCGGTCAGCAGCAGGTCGAAGCTTTCGGGCGCGGCGCTGAGCTTCTCCAGCGCGTCGGCGCCGTCAAAGGCCTGCGCCACCTGGTGGCCGTCCATCTCGAGCGCGCGCTGAACGAAGCCGCGCACGGCCTCTTCGTCGTCGGTCAGCAGAATGCGGGCCATGACGGGGTCTCCTCAGGTCGGGCCGTCGTCGGCGTCGACCTCGACGACGCCGACGAAGGGGAGCTCGCGGTAGGCGTGGGCAACGTCCATGCCGTAGCCCACCACGAAATGGTCGGGACATTTGAAGCCGACGAAATCGGCGTCGATCACCACCGCGCGCTTGTGCGGCTTTTCGAGCAGCACGCAGGTGAGCACCCGCCGCGCGCCGCGGGCCGCCATCAGGTCCTTGGCGTAGGCGAGGGTGCGGCCCGATTCCAGGATGTCGTCGACCAGCAGCACGTCGCGGCCGGCGACCTCGCTCTCGACGTCGTGGACGATCGTCACCGCCCCGGAGGACACCGTGGCCTCGCGGTAGCTCGACAACGAGATGAACTCGACCTCGGGCGCGAGGCCCGCCGCATGCAGGGCGCGGATCAGATCCGCGGCGAAAACGAAGCTGCCCTTAAGCACGGCGATCACGAGCAGCCGCTCCGTGCCCGCCGCGGCGATGGCGGCGGCGAGCTCCGCGTTGCGCTCGGCGATCGTAGAAGCGTCGAACAGGACGTTCAGGCGACGGGTCATGTCGTTCCTTTCGAGAGGCGCCCGGACGTTTAGCGCGGGTGCGTCGCGAGGTCTTGCCGAGCGAGGAAGCGCACGACGATCCGCCGCCCCTCGGCAGGCGGAGAGGCCAGGCGCGCCTTGAACTGGGTGGTTTCGCCGACGCCGATCTTCGTGCGGCCGGCGACGGTCGTCCAGGAGTAGACCTCGCGTCCATCGTCGGCGACGACGGCGAGCCGCAGGCGCGGAACGTCGCGCGGCGCCTGAGCGACGTTCGCGATCGCGCCCGTCACGAGCAGCATGGGAGCGCCTTCCTCCATCTCCTCGACCGAGCGCACGTCGGAAATCTCAAGGCCGCGCACGTTCACCGGCATGCCGATGCCGGCGTAGAGCGAGGCCAAGGACGGCGCCGCCTCGACCAGGTCCGCGCGCATCAGGATCGCCACGAACACGGCTGCCACGCCCAAGGTTGCGACGGCGACGGCGGGGCGCTCGGCGACGGCGCTGGCGAGCGCCCGGCTCCGCGGCGGCGCGCCGGGGCGAGCGGCGCGCAGCTGCCGGGCGCCTCTGCGGCGTCGGCCGGCGAGGGCGTTCGGCTCGGGCTCGGCCGGCGCCTCGCCGATCACGTCGAGGGGGTCGACCTCGTCGAAGCCGGCGATCGGCGGGAGGTCCGGCGACGTCTCGCGCTCAAACTCGTCCGTCGCCGGCGCCCATTCCGCCTCGTCCGCCTGCCGCGGTTCGACGCTTCGCTGGTCGTCCCGCGCTGCGAGCATTTCGCCCGGCCGCGGAAGGCCTTCGGTCTCGACGGGGGGCTTGGCGTTCAGCGGCGCGTCGGCGTACCACTCCGTCCGACAGCGGGCGCAACGCACCTTGCGGCCGGCGCCCAGCGCTTGCGGAGCGAGCCGATAGGAAGCTGAGCAGGCGGGGCAGACGATCAGCATCGCGGGTCCAGACGCCCAGGCCGCCCGCGGCCGCGCACCGGGCGCGGCGTCGAGGCGCCGGGTTCACCACGACCTCGCCACTTTATCGTTAATGGATCGTTAAAACGTGCGGCGCGACAACGCAGTCCGGCTACGAACCGCGCCCCGAAGCACCAGGATCTCTCGCCTATGCTGCGTTTCGAAAACGTCGGTCTGCGCTACGGGCCCGGGCCCGAGGTGTTGCGCGACCTGACGTTCGAGATCGAATCCAATTCGTTCCAGTTCCTGACCGGGCCGTCGGGCGCGGGCAAGACCTCGCTGCTGCGCCTTCTCTTCCTGGCGCTGAAGCCGACGCGCGGGCTCGTCAACATCTTCGGCCGCGACATGGCCACGCTCCCGAAGAAGGACCTGCCGGGCCTGCGCCGTCGGATCGGCGTCGTGTTCCAGGACTTCCGGCTGCTGGACCACATGACGACCTATGAGAACGTCGCGCTTCCGCTCAGGGTGGCGGGCCGCGACGAGAGTTCGTATCGTGCGGAGGTCGTCGAGCTGCTCGGTTGGGTCGGGCTCGGAGAGCGTCTTGACGCCTTGCCGCCGGTTCTCTCCGGCGGCGAAAAACAGCGTGCGGCCATCGCCCGCGCGCTGGTCGCGCGGCCCGAGCTGCTGCTGGCCGACGAGCCCACCGGCAACGTCGACCCGCAGCTGGCGCGCCGTATCCTCCGGCTCTTCGTCGAGCTTCACAAATCCGGAACCTCGGTCGTGATCGCCACCCACGACATCGCCCTCATGGATCTCTACGACGCGCGCCGCCTCGTGCTCCACGACGGCCGACTGCACATCTACGAATGAGCGCCAACGCCGCCGCCGCGCCGGAGCCCCAGGGTCGTCCGACTTCGAAGACCGCCCCGGGGCCGAAGGCGAAGACCGCCAGCGCGCCCAGGGCGCGCCGGCAGGGGCCGATCGTTCCGGCCTCCTCCGTCTCGGGCCACACCCTCGTGATGGTCATCGCGATCATGACCTACCTCGCGGCCCTGACCGCGGGCGCGGTCGATCTCGTGCGCGCCACCGCGGCGGGGTGGGAGCGGGACATCGTTCGCGAGACGACCGTGCAGATCCGCCCCTCCGACGGCCGCGACATGAACGCGGCGGTGGCGCGCGTCGCCGAGATCGCCCGCGCCGCGCCCGGCGTCGTAGAGGTGCGGCCCTACAGCGAGGCGGAAACCGCGCGGCTGCTGGAGCCCTGGCTCGGCGCCGGCCTGTCGTTCTCGGATCTGCCCATCCCGCGGCTCGTGGTGCTGCGTCTGTCGGACGACGGGCGCTTCGATCCCGCCGCGCTGAAGGCGGCGCTCGAACGGGAGGCGCCGGGCGCCTCGCTCGACGACCACCGGCGCTTCCTCGACCGCCTTGTCGCCATGGCGCGCACGCTGGTCGCGCTCGGCCTCGGCGTGCTCGCGCTGGTGCTGGCCGCGACGGTGCTGTCGGTCGTCTTCGCGACGCGAGGAGCGATGGCCGGGAATCGCGACATCGTCCAGGTGCTGCACTTCGTCGGCGCCAAGGACGGCTACATCGCCGGCCAGTTCCAGCGCCGCTTTCTAAAGCTCGGCCTGAAGGGAGGGCTTGCGGGCGGCCTGGCAGCGATAGGGACCTTCCTGCTCGCCGAGATGACGGCCGAGCAGGGCGTCGGCAGCGCCGCCGTCGACCAGATGGACGCCTTGTTCGGCCGGTTTCAGGTCGGGCCGACGGCCTACGCGGGCGTCGTGGCCATCGTCGTGCTGATCTCGGTCCTCACTGCGGTGACCTCGCGCGTCACCGTCTTCCGGACGCTGCGCGCCCTGGATTGACGGGGCGGCTTGCAGGGGCGCGCGCCGAGGCGCACTTTGGACGATGAGGACGGCGTGAGCAGCATGGACGGGCAGGCGCAGGTGCGAACCAGCGGAGCGGCGACGCCGCCGGGCGGCGCGTTCTGGCGCGCGGCCCGGCTTTTGCTCGTCCTCGTCCTGGCGGCGGGCGCGCTCGGCGGGGCCGGGTTCGCGGTTTTCCTCACGCGCGTCCCGCGGGCCGAGCCGCCGGTTTCGGTCCACGGCGACGGCATCGTGGCGCTCACTGGCGGCGCCGAGCGCCTGGCGGACGCGCTGCGCCTGCTGTCGACCGGCAGCGGCCGGCGTCTCCTGATCTCCGGCGTCCATCCTTCGACCACCGAGCAGGAGCTCGCCCGTGCGCAGCCCGACTACGCCCAGTTCGCACGCTGCTGCGTCGATCTCGGCCGCCGCGCTCTCAACACTGCGGGCAACGCCATCGAGACCCGGCGGTGGGCCGAGCGCCACGGGTTTCGCTCGCTCGTCGTCGTCACCTCGGGCTATCACATGCCACGCACGATGATGGAGCTTGCGCGGCAGATGCCGAACATCGAACTGATCCCCTACGCCGTCGTCACTGAGCGCCTGCGCGAAGAACCGTGGTGGGGCGACTGGGCGACGACGAAGCTGCTGGCCGGCGAATATGTGAAATACGTCGCCGCTCTCGTGCGCGTCCGTCTCGCCCCGCGTCTGGCCGAGACCGAGACCGCCGCTAAGGCGCGCCCCTCGCCGGCGGCCTGCTGCTCCTGACCGCCGCGACAACCTGCCCGTGACCGAGACTCGTCTCCCGCGCCGCGCCGGCGCCCCCGTGTTCTGGCGCTCCATCGGCTTCAGCGTCGCGTTTGCGGTGCAGACCTTCGCGATCGCGGCCGCGACCCTGCCGGTCGTGCTGTTCCTGCCGCGACGCCACGCCCTCGCTGTCGCGAAGTTCTGGTGCCGGCGCAGCGTCGCGCTCACGCGCGGGATCCTCGGCATCGAGGTCGAGATTCGCGGCCGCCAGCACATCCCGACCGGAGCGGCCATCATCGCGGCGAAGCACCAATCGGAGCTCGAGACCTTCGCCATGGTGCCGGCGATCCGCGATCCCCTGTTCGTGCTGAAGCGCGAACTGACCTGGATTCCGTTCTTCGGCTGGTTCCTGATGCGGCTGCGCATGATCGCGATCAACCGGTCCTCGGGCTCCGACGCGCTGGCGCAGATCCTGGCGCAGGCGAAGATCGTCGCCGCGGAAGAGCGCCAGATCATCATCTTTCCCGAAGGCACCCGTCGACCAATCGGCGCCCCGCCGCGCTACAAGCACGGGGTGTCCCATCTCTATCGCCGGCTCGACCTTCCCGTGACGCCGGTCGCGATGGACACCGGCGCGTTCTGGCCGCGCGGCACGTGGCGGAGACGCCCCGGCCGGACGGTCATCGAGTTTTTGGAGCCGATCCCGCCCGGCCTCGAGCGCGCGACCTTCGAACGCGTCCTGCAGGAGCGCATCGAAGAGAGAAGCGCGGCGCTAGCGGCGGAATCGCTTGGCGAGGGGACGACGTTTCCTGTGGATTGCGGGGGCGATCCGTCTCGCGCATAAATCGTCAATTGACGAGTCTGTGGGGCTCCACTGCGAAACCCTTACCATGGTAGGGTTTGGGCGGAGGATGACATGACTGATTCGGCCGAACGAGTGGCGGACGTCATCGAGCAAATCGCAGCGGCCATGTCCGTGGAGGCGACCGGCGCCGCCGACCAGGGGCTTGCCCGCGTTGCGCAGGAAGGCGCGTTCGACGACCGCTACCGCGTATGGCGTGGCCGGTCCGGCGCGCGTTATCTCGTCACCGTGATGCCGCTCGGCGAGGCCATCCGCATTGAGAACGGCGTCGTGCTCGTGGTTGCGGTCGATGCGGACGGGTCCCGCCGGGTGGTCTGGGCCGGCGAGAGCGGAGCGGGGCTTCCGGGCCTCCGTCTCGAGCCTGGCCTGCGCCTCGAGGCGCATGTGCATCTGATCGCGCTCAGCGCGGAGAAGCGGAAGGCCGCGATCGACGACCTGGCGGACGGGGCGCAGTCCTACTCGTCGGTGCTGAGCGTGAGCGCGGAGGCGAGCCACGCGAGCGTCGGGTCCGTCACGCCGAGCCGCTCCAGCTCCCGAACGGTGTTCAGGACGTAATCGGGGTTGGGTCCCGCGGCGCCGACGCTGCAGCGGACGCGCGCCAGGGTCTCTTCCGGAGGCAGCAGTCCCACGTACTGGGGATGCTCCTGGTCCACGACATAGGCGAGCGCTTGCACGGTCCGGTCTCCGTCGAGACGCGTGGGCAGCAGCGTTTCACGGTACACGTGGGTCACCAGCTCGCGCTCGCGCAGATAGGCGAGGGTGCCTGGCACATGCGCGGCGTCGACCCGGAACGCGATCCCCTGGCACGAGCCGCCTTCGTCGAGGCCGAGCACGAGGCCCGGCCGCTCGGGAGTTCCGCGGTGGCGATGGGAGGCGATGCAGAGCGCGCGGTGATAGCCGTCGACAGTCGCCGGCGATTGCTCGACGAACGCGAAGCCCGGCCGCCACATAAGGGAGCCGTAGGCGAACACCCACAGGTCGACGTCGGTCGGAATCATTCCGTCTCGGTCGAGGACCGGCCCTAGCGATTGACAGGGGAGGCGGCGTTCGTTTCGGGTACCAGCCCAGCGCCGTCGCGGCAAGACGACGGCGCGTCGCGTCTGCCCGCGCAGAGAATGAGATCCGCTCATGACGCCGCCGATGTCGCCGCCGCCGACCCGCTTCCCCGAGGCGCCGCCGCCCGCTCGCGGCCTGTCGCGCTGGGGCGTGTTCCTGCCCGTGGGCCTTCTGGTCGCGCTGGCGGCGGGCTGGTCCGTGTTCTGGTTCGTGGCGGCCGGGAAGGCTACCGAAGCCGCTGACGCCTGGATCGCGCGTGAAGCCAAGCGCGGGCGAACCTACTCCTGCGCCGAGCGTGGCGCCTCCGGGTTTCCGTTCCGGATCGAGCTCTCCTGCAACGGCGCCACGGCGAGCCTGCCGGCGGACGGCGGACCCATCGTCGCGACCGCGCCGCGCTTCGTCGCGGTCGCGCAGATCTACGATCCGCGCCGGCTGATCGGCGACGTTCGCGGACCGATCGAGGTGACGGACGCAGGCGGCCGCAAGGCGACCCTGTCGTTTGCGACCGCGCAGGCGAGCGTCGCGGTCTCGTCCGACCGCCGATTCGACCGCACCTCGATCGCGCTGACGGCGCCGCGGCTGGTGGCGGGCGCCGACGAGATCGGCGCCGCGAAGCACCTGGAGCTCCATCTGCGCCGCGCCCCGGACGGCTCGGACGGCGTCTACGACATCGCCGCGCGCGTCGAACAGGCCACCTCGCCGGCCCTGGCTCTGGTGCCGGTCGGCGCCGGGCCGGTGTCGGGGGAACTGCAGATTGAGGCGCACGGTGTGGGCGATCTCGCGCCCCAGCCGCTCTCCGAGCGGTTGCGAGCCTTCGCCGAGGCCGGCGGCCGCGTCCATGTCGCGCTGGCGCGCGTCACCCGCGGCGACGTGGCGGCCGAGGCCAAGGGCGATCTCGCGCTCAACGTCGAGGGCCGGCCGGAGGGGAAGCTCACCCTCACCGCCCGAGGGGTCGACCAACTCGTGCAGACCCTTCTCGGAGCTGGCGAGGAGAGCGACGGGAAGAAGGACCTGCTGTCGGCGCTGCTCGGCGCGGGCGCCAAGATGTTGGGATCGCCGGCGACGCTCGACGACCGGCCCGCCACCGCCTACCCCGTCCGGATCGCGAACGGGCGGCTCTCCGTCGGTCCCGTGAAGCTCTGGCGGTCGCCGCCCCTGTTCTGATCTGGCGCGGCGCGGGCCGCCGCGGTAGGGTCCCGCCGCCCGAGGCGGAGCGTTCCGCCTCCCGAGGACGCCATGGACCGACCTGACCCAACGCACGACGAAGACACGCATTTCGGCTTTTCCGAAGTGCGCACGGCCGAGAAGCAGGGGCTGGTCGACAAGGTCTTCCACAAGGTCGCCTCGCGCTACGACCTGATGAACGACCTGATGTCCGGCGGACTGCACCGCGCCTGGAAAGCGGCGATGGTCACGGCGATCGCCCTTCCGAAGGCGGCGCGGCCGTTCAAGATGCTGGACGTGGCCGGGGGCACAGGCGACATCGCCTTCCGCGCGCTGAAACAGAGCGGCGCCGGCGTCGACGTGACGGTGCTCGACATCAACGGCGCCATGCTCGCGGTCGGCAAGGAGCGCGCGGCCGCCCGGCGGCTCAGCCGGCGGGTGGAGTTCGTGCAGGGCAACGCCGAGGAGCTGCCGTTCCCGGACCGGTCGTTCGACGCGGTCACGATCGCCTTCGGCATCCGCAACGTGCCGCGCATCCCCAAGGCGCTGAAGGAGATGCGGCGCGTGCTCAAGCCGGGAGGGCGGGCGCTGGTGCTGGAGTTCTCGACCGTCGACGTGCCCGGTCTCGACAAGGTCTACGACGCGTTCTCGTTCCGGGTGATCCCCCAGCTCGGCAAGCTCGTGGCCGGCGACGCCGAGCCCTACCAGTATCTGGTCGAGTCGATCCGCCGCTTTCCCGACGCGGCGACCTTCGCCGAGATGATGCGCGAGGCGGGCTTCGAGCAGGTGACCGCGACGCCCATGACCGGCGGCGTCGCCGCGCTGCACCTGGGCTTCCGAATTTGAGCGGACGGTCGATCCCGCGCGCCCCCGCCGACGGCGGACCTACGTCGGCGGCGTCATGTCCGTCCTGAGCGTCGCGCCGAACCTGCTGCGTCTGGCGCGCGGAGGCTTCGTCATGGCGCGGGAGGGCGCGCTCCGGCTCGCGGATCCGATCGACCTGCCGCCGCACATCCGTACGCTGATCCGGCTTGGCCGCCTGATCGAGCGGCGCGGCGCAACCGACGGCGCCGACGGGCTCGCCCGCGCGCTGCAGCGCCTCGGACCGTCCTACGTCAAGCTGGGCCAATTCCTCGCGACCCGGCCCGACGTGGTGGGCCTGCGGACGGCGCGCGACCTCGAGAGGCTGCAGGACCGCGTCGACCCTTTCCCCCAGGATCAGGCCGAGGCCGCGATCGAGGAGGCGCTGGCGGCGCCGCTGACGGCCCGCTTCGTCGCGCTCGGACCGGCGGTGGCGGCGGCCTCTATCGCCCAGGTGCATCGGGCGACCGTCCGTGACGCCTTCGGCGAGCGCGTGGTCGCGGTCAAGGTGCTGCGCCCCGGCGTCGCCCATCGGATCGGGCGAGATCTCGAGGCCTTCCTCGCCATCGCGCGCATGATCGAGCGTTGGGTCCCGAAGGCCCGGCGCTTGAAGCCCGTCGTGGTTGTGGAGACCCTCGCGCGCTCGGTCGCGATCGAGATGGACCTGCGGCTCGAAGCGGCCGCTCTTTCGGAGATTGCGGAGAACACCGCCGCCGATCCCGGTTTCCGCGTGCCCGAGGTGGATTGGGAGCGCACCGCGCGCGGGGTGCTCACCATGGAGTGGATCGAGGCGATTAAGCTCTCAGACCGCGAGGGCCTGATCGCCGCCGGGCTCGACCTGCCGGCTCTCGGCCAGCTGGTGATGCAGACCTTCCTGCGGCACGCCATGCGGGACGGCTTCTTCCACGCCGACATGCACCCGGGGAATCTGTTCGTGGACGCGGGCGGAGGCCTGATCGCGGTGGATTTCGGCCTGACCGGCCGGCTCGGCAAGAAGGAGCGGCGTTTCCTCGCCGAGATCCTCCACGGGTTCATCACTCGCGACTACAAGCGCATCGCCGAGGTGCATTTCGAGGCGGGCTATGTTCCGGCCGACCAGTCGGTGGAGGAGTTCGCCCGCGCGCTCCGCGCCATCGGCGAGCCGATCCATTCCCGCACCGCAGACCAGATCTCGATGGCCAAGCTCCTCACGCTGCTGTTCGAGGTGACGGAGCTGTTCCAGATGCAGACGCGGCCCGAGCTGCTGATGCTGCAGAAGACAATGGTCGTGGTGGAGGGCGTCGCGCGGTCGCTCGACCCGAAGCTCGACATGTGGGCGACCGCCGCCCCCGTCGTCCGGGAATGGCTGGAGCGCAACCTGGGGCCGGTGGGGATCGCCGAGACGGCGGCCGAAGAGCTCCGCCAGCTCCTGCGTGGCCTCGGCGCGGTTCCGGAGCTTCTGCTGCGGATCGAACGCACCTCGATCGAGTTCGAGGAGGTCGTGCGCGGCGGCCTGAGCTATTCGGAGGAAAGCATCCAGGCGATCGTCGGCGGCGTGCGCCGGGCGGCGCTGTGGAGCAATCTGGCCTTGATCGGGATCGCGGTCGGGCTGCTGGTATACGTCTTCCGCTAAGCGAAGCTTGGACACGGCGCCTCGATCGGCGTCCATTGGTCCCCTCGTCCTCAACGTATGGCGTCAGCGCATGAGCTCCTCCCGCATCCTGCTCGTCATCGGCGGCGGCATCGCCGCCTACAAGACGCTTGATCTGATCCGTCGTCTGAAGGAGCGCGGCTTCTCAATCCGTGCGATCCTGACCGAGGCGGCGGGCGAGTTCGTGACGCCCTTGTCGGTCGGGACGCTGACCGCCGAGCCTGTGTTCCGGGAGCTGTTCGACCTGACGCAGGAGCACGACGTCGGCCATATCCGGCTCGCTCGCGACGCCGATCTGGTGGTGGTGGCCCCGGCGACGGCCGACCTGCTCGCCAAGATGGCGAATGGCCTGGCCAACGACCTCGCCTCGACCGCGCTATTGGCCGCCACCTCGCCGGTGCTCGCGGCGCCCGCCATGAACCCGACGATGTGGGCGCATCCCGCCACGCGCCGGAACGTGGCCTGGCTCGAGGCGCAGGGCGTCGCTTTCGTCGGGCCCGAGGAGGGCCTGATGGCCGAGCGCGGCGAAAGCGGGCTCGGGCGCATGAGCGAGCCGCTTGCGATCGTGGCGGCGGTCGAAGCGCGGCTGCGACCAGCCGCCGGCGCGCTGGCCGGCCGGCGCGTGCTGGTGACGTCGGGCCCGACCCATGAGCCGATCGATCCCGTGCGCGTGATCGCCAACCGCTCGTCCGGCCGCCAGGGCCACGCCATCGCCGCCGCCGCCGCGCGGGCGGGCGCCGAGGTCATCCTGGTGTCCGGCCCCGTGGCCCTTCCCGATCCCGCCGGGGTGACGACCGTCCATGTGGAGAGCGCGCGGGAGATGCTCGCCGCCGTCGAGGCCGCGCCGCCGGTCGACGTCGCGGTGTTCGCCGCCGCCGTGGCCGACTGGCGGGTGGCGGAAGACGCGGTGCAGAAGATCAAGAAGGGCGCCGGCGGTCCGCCGACCCTGACGTTGGTCGAGAATCCCGACATCCTGGCGACCGTCGCCCGCCGGACCGAGGGGCGGCCGGAGCTGGTGGTGGGTTTCGCGGCGGAGACCGAGAACGTGCTCGACAACGCGCGCGCCAAGCTCGCCCGCAAGGGCTGCGACCTGATCGTGGCGAACGACGTCTCGGCCGGGGGCGGAGGCGTCATGGGCGGCGCGCGCAACACCGTCCATCTCGTCGGGAGCGGCGGCGTCGAATCCTGGGAGACGATGACCAAGGACGCCGTCGCGGAGGCGCTTGTGACGCGCTTTGCGGCCGCCCTCAGGCCGCGGCCATGACCGAACTCCGCATCCTGCGCCTGCCTCACGGCGAAGACTCTCCGACCCCGGCCTACGAGACCTCGGCGGCCGCTGGCCTCGATCTGCCGGCGGCCGTGCCGGCGGACGCCCCGATCGTGATCGCGCCCGGCGCGCGCGCTCTTGTCCCGACCGGGCTGGTGCTCCAATTCCCCCCGGGGTTCGAAGCCCAGGTCAGGCCGCGTTCGGGCCTCGCGCTTCGTCACGGCGTGACGGTGCTGAACGCGCCCGGGACGATCGACGCGGACTATCGCGGCGAGCTGAAGGTTCTTCTCGTGAATCACGGGGACGAACCCTTCGCGGTGACGCGGGGAGCGCGGATCGCCCAGCTGGTGCTGGCTCCGGTCACGCGCGCCACGGTCGTCGAAGCGGAGGCGGTCGATCCCAGCGGGCGCGGGGAGGGCGGCTTCGGCTCCACGGGACGGTGAGGTCGGAAGGAGAGGTCATGAATTTGCTGCCGCGCCGCAGCCTGCTGGCCGTGGCGGCGGTCGTGGACATCGCCTACCACGCGCGTCCCACGCCGATCGCCGCCAAGACCCTGGCCGCTCGTCATGGCCTACCCCCGCGGCATCTCGAGACGCTGCTGCAGGTTCTCGTGCGCACCGGCATTCTCAAGGGCGTCCGCGGTCCGCGGGGCGGCTACGAACTTGCGCGCGAGCGCCGTCGCATTTCGATCGCGGACATCGTCCGCGCCGCCATGGGCGAGGAGGAGGACGTCGACGCGCTCGCCGCGCGCGAGGTCCGCGAAGGCGGCTCCATGCTGGTGGCGCAGGTGGTTAAGCCGATGATCCGCTCCGCCTCCGAGAGCTTTCTCGAACGGCTCGACGAGATCAACGTCGAGGATCTGTGCCAGGAGGCCGAACGCCGCCACGTGTTCGGCGACAGCCGGCAGACCTATGATTTCACGATATAGAAACGCATAATATCGATTTTATCGACAATGTTCTGTGGGTTTGTTAGGCTCACGCTCAGAAGATGGCCCGCGCCTGTTGGCGAAGGGCCCGAGAAACAGGTCTCCTAGGAGAGGTCCCATGAGCCAGCCCGCGTTCAAGACCGAAGCGGCCCCGGAGCGCGTCCCGGGCCGCGGCCGCATCTACGACAGCATTACGGACACGATCGGGGACACCCCGCTCGTGCGGCTGGACCGTCTCGCCAAGCACAAGGGCGTGAAGGCCAACCTGCTGGCGAAGCTCGAGTTCTTCAACCCGATCGCAAGCGTGAAGGACCGCATCGGCGTCGCCATGATCGACGCGCTCGAGCGCGACGGCGTGCTGAAGCCCGACAGCGTGCTCGTGGAGCCCACCTCCGGCAACACCGGCATCGCGCTCGCCTTCACGGCGGCGGCGCGCGGCTACCGCCTCATCCTCGTGATGCCCGAGACCATGTCGATCGAGCGCCGCAAGATGCTGGCGCTGCTCGGCGCCGAGCTGGTGCTGACCGAGGGCCCGAAGGGCATGAAGGGCGCCGTCGCGCGCGCTCAGGAACTGGTGCAGGAGATCCCGAACGCGATCATCCCGCAGCAGTTCGAGAATCCGGCGAACCCGGACATCCACCGCCGCACGACGGCGGAGGAAATCTGGAACGACACCAACGGCGGCGTCGACTATCTGGTGTCCGGTGTGGGCACCGGCGGCACCATCACCGGCGTCGGCTCCGCGCTGAAGCCGCGCAAGAGCACGCTGAAGATCGTGGCGGTGGAGCCCGAGGACTCGCCCGTGCTCTCCGGCGGCCAGCCCGGCCCCCACAAGATCCAGGGCATCGGCGCGGGCTTCGTGCCCGGCGTGCTGGACCGTTCAGTCATCGACGAGGTCGTGACCGTCGGCAACCAGACCTCGTTCGAGACGGCGCGCCTCGTCGCCCGCCTTGAAGGCGTTCCGGTGGGAATCTCCTCGGGCGCAGCCATCGCCGCCGCGCTCGAGATCGGCGCGCGGCCGGAAGCGGCCGGCAAGAACATCGTGATCATCATCCCGAGCTTCGCCGAGCGCTATCTCTCGACTGCGCTGTTCGAGGGCCTCTGAGAGCGGCGGCTCCCGCGTCCCGACGACGTTGGGATGGTCATGCCGACATTGGTCCGGCATGACCATCTGACATGACTCCGGTCTTCCGCTTCGCCCCGTCGCCGACGGGGCTTCTCCATCTCGGCCACGCCGCCTCGGCCGCCGCTGTCTGGCGCGCGGCGAAGGCCGCGGGCGGGCGCTTGCTGCTCCGGATCGAGGACATCGATCCGGTCCGGTCGAAACCGGAGTTCGCCGCCGCGATCGAAGACGACCTGGCGTGGCTGGGGTTCAGTTGGGACGGCCCCGTCGTTCGCCAGTCCGAACGCCTCGATCTCTACGCCGCGGCCCTGGCGAAGCTGGACACGCGAGGCCTCCTTTACTCTTGCCGATTGTCGCGGACCGACATCGCCGCGGCCGCGGCCCCCGACGCCGCGCGCGATCCGGACGGGGCGGTGCGTCTGCCGCTCGCAGGAGCGCGCCCGTCGGATCCCGACGGACCTGTCGCCCGCCGCCTACACATGGCGAAGGCGCTCGCGACCCTCGACGGCGAGCCTCTGACCTGGTGGGAGGAAGGCGTCGGCGCGATCGAAGCCCAGCCCGAGCGATGGGGCGACGTCGTGCTCGCGCGCAAGGAGACGCCGACGAGCTACCATCTGGCGGTGGTCGTCGACGACGCGGCGCAGGGCGTCACCCACGTCGTGCGCGGGCGCGATCTCTATGAGGCGACCGCGGTCCACCGCCTCCTCCAGCGGCTGCTCGATCTTCCGGAGCCCGCCTACCGCCACCACCCGCTCCTGATGGCGCCCGACGGCGCGAAGCTGTCCAAGAGCCGCGGCTCGCCCTCGCTCCGCTCCCTGCGAGAGGAAGGTTGGTCGCGTGAGGACGTCCTGCGCGCGGCCGGAGCGCTCTGAAGCCGGCCTCGTCGCGGAAGCGTTATCGACCCGTCGCGCTTTGCGGCCTAGGTTCAACGCGACGGCCGGCCGTCGAGGCCTCCGCCGCGCATGCGAGGAGACGATCATGCTGCAGGGCGACGCCATCCGCACCAGGCTCATCGGCGACGCCGCGGAGCGGGCGAGACAGGCGGACGGCCCTCCGGCGGCCTTCGTCGAGGCCCTGTTCTCGCGCACCGCGCTGGACGATCTCGAAGCCCTCGAGCCGGGCGCGATCGCGACCCTCGCCGCTGATGCGTGGCGGCATCTGGCGCGCCGGGCGCCGGGGAAAGCCGACATCCGGCTGACCGACCCGGAACTTGGCGGGCGCGCCGAGACGACCGTCATCGAGATCGTCAACGACGACATGCCCTTCCTGCTCGACAGCCTGCTTGCCGAGCTCGGCGAGCGCGGCATGACGGCGGGCCTGGTGGCTCATCCCATCATTGCCGTGGAGCGGGACCCGGAGGGGCGGCTCCTCCGCTTCCTCGGCGACGCCAACCGCGCGGAGGTGGGGGACACGCCGCGCGAGAGCCTGATCCACCTGCATGTCGACCGGATCGACGACGAGGCCGCCCGCGCCGATCTCGTCGCGGCGCTTGAGGACGTGCTGGCAGAAGTTCGCAAGACGACCGAGGACCATGAAGCGATGCGCGCGCTCGTGCAGGCGCAGGTCGCGGCCTTCAAGGAGACGCCGCCGCCGCTGGACGTCGCCGAGATCGCCGAGGCGATCCAGTTCCTGCAATGGCTCGACGGCGACGAGTTCATTTTCCTCGGCGCCCGCGAGTACGCGCTGAAAGGGGAGGGCGATGACGAGCGGCTGGAGCAGCTGTCCGAGACGGGCCTGGGCGCGCTGCGCGATCCCGCCGCCCGCGTGCTCCGCCGCGGCGGCCAGCTGGTCAACCTGACGCCCGAGATCCGCGCCTTTCTGCACGAGCCGAAGCCGCTGATCGTCACCAAAGCCAGCGTGCACGCCAAGGTCTTCCGGCGGCGGCACATGGACTACGTCGGCGTGAAGCGGTTCGACGGCGACGGCCGGCTCGTCGGCGAACTGCGCATCGTTGGCCTGTTCACCGCTTCGGCCTACACCCGCCCGGCCAGAAGCCTGCCGCTGGTCCGCCGAAAGATCGATCAGGTCATCCGACGCGCCGGCTTCGATCCGGACAGCCACTCCGGCAAGGCGCTGGCGACCGTTCTGGAGACCCACCCGCGCGACGAGCTGTTCCAGGTCGACGCCGACGCGCTGTTCGACACCGCGATGGAGGTCCTTGCGCTCTACGAACGCCCGCGCGTGAAAGTCCTCCTCCGGCTCGATCGGTTCGAGCGTTTCGCCTCCGCCCTCGTCTACGTCCCCCGCGAGCGCTACGACTCCGCGGTGCGCGCCCGCATCGGGCAGAGGTTGGCGCAACGGCTCGGCGGCCGCGTCAGCGCCTACTATCCGGCCTTCCCCGAAGGGCCGCTCGCCCGGGTGCAGTTCGTCATCGGCCTCGACGGGCCTGCGCCTGAGGTCGACCCAGCGGCGCTCGACGAGGAGATCGCGGGGCAGGCCGCGACCTGGGGCGATCTGTTGCGGGCTGAGCTTTCGACGAGCCGCGCCGGCGCCGAGGCTCGCCGTCTGGCGCAGCGCTACGGCCAGGCGTTCGGGCGCGCCTACGAATCGCGCACCTCGCCGGCGGAGGCGGTGGTCGACCTCGGCCACATCGAGCGGCTGTCGGCCGAAGCCAGCTTCGCGATCGACTTTTTCCGCCGTCTCGGCGAGCCGGAGATCCGTCTGAAAGTGTTTTCGCGGGGGGCGCCGATTCCCTTGTCACGCCGGGTCCCCATGCTCGAGAACATGGGATTCCGGGTGATCGAGGAACGCAGCTACCGCGCGGAGCCGGCCGGCCTCGGCGCCGAGGCCCATGTCTTCATCCACGACATGGCGCTCGAGCGCGCCAGCGGGGCCGTGCTCGAGCTGACGCCTGCGCTCGACGCCCAGCTCGAGGCGCTGCTGATCGCGGTGCTGAACGGCGACGCCGAGAGCGACGGGTACAACGCGCTGGCGCTCGAAGCCGGCCTCGGCTGGCGTGACATCGCGCTCTTGCGCGCGTTCTCGCGCTACCTCCGGCAGGCGCGGGTTCCCTACGATCAGGACTACATGTGGACCACCCTGACGAAGCACGCGGGCGTCGCCGCGATGATCGTCGAGCTGTTCCACGTCCGCTTCAGTCCCGACGCGCCCGACGACCGCGCTGAGCGCGAGGCGGCGATCGTCGCCCGCGTCGAGGAGGCGCTCGCCGCCGTCGACAGCCTCGACGAAGACCGCATCCTGCGCCGGTTCCAGAACGTCGTGCTGGCCTGCCAGCGCGCCAACTTCTTTCAGGAAGACGCGGCGGGAGGGCCTAAGCGCACTTTCGCCTTCAAACTGGAGAGCGCCAAGGTCGAGGGCCTCCCTGCTCCCCGGCCGCTTTACGAAATCTCGGTCTATTCGCCCCGTGTGGAGGGCGTGCACCTGCGCTTCGGGAGGGTCGCGCGCGGAGGCCTGCGCTGGTCCGACCGGCCGCAGGACTTCCGCACCGAGGTGCTGGGCCTCGTAAAGGCGCAGCAGGTGAAGAACGCGGTCATCGTGCCGGTGGGCGCCAAGGGCGGCTTCGTGCCGAAGCAACTCCCCGCGGGTCCCCGCGACGCCTGGTTCGCGGAAGGGACCGAGGCCTACAAGATCTTCATCAACGCGTTGCTGGACGTCACCGACGACTTGAAGGGCGACGATCTGGTTCCGCCCGAGGCGGTCGTCCGCCACGACGGCGACGACCCCTACCTCGTGGTGGCCGCGGACAAGGGCACTGCGACCTTCTCCGACACCGCGAACGGCATCGCCGAGGCCCGCGGCTTCTGGCTCGGCGACGCCTTCGCCTCCGGCGGCTCGGTCGGCTACGACCACAAGGCCATGGGCATCACCGCACGGGGCGCGTGGGAGGCGGTGAAGCGGCATTTCCGCGAGATGGACGTCGACATCCAGACCACGCCCTTCACGGTGGTGGGCGTCGGCGACATGTCGGGCGACGTCTTCGGCAACGGCATGCTGCTTTCGCCGGCGATCAAGCTCCTCGCGGCCTTCGACCATCGCGACATCTTCCTCGATCCGGATCCCGACCCCGCCGTCTCGTTCGAGGAGCGCAAGCGGCTGTTCGCACTGCCGCGCTCCAGCTGGAAGGACTATGACGCCGCCAAGATCTCGGACGGAGGCGGCGTTTTCTCCCGCAGCCTGAAGACGGTTCCGCTGTCGGAGCCCGTGCGCGCCGCGCTCGGTCTCGAGAAGACGAGCGCCACGCCGCAGGAAGTGATGAGCGCGATCCTGAAGGCGCCCGCGGACCTGCTCTGGTTCGGCGGCATAGGCACCTACGTGCGGGCGACGAGCGAGACCGACGAGCAGGCCGGCGACCGCGCCAACGACGCGATCCGTATCGCCGCGCCGGAGCTCAGGGCGAAGGTGGTCGGCGAGGGCGCGAATCTTGGCGTCACCCAGAAGGGCCGGATAGAGGCGGCGGCGAAGGGCGTGCGGATCAACTCCGACGCCATCGACAATTCGGCGGGCGTCAACACCTCGGACGTCGAGGTGAACATCAAGATCGCCTTCGCCGCCCCGGTGCGCGACGGCGCGCTCGCGCTCGAAGAGCGCAACCGCATCCTCAGCGAAATGACCGACGAGGTCGGCCGTCTCGTGCTCGCCAACAACTACGACCAGACGCTCGCGATCTCGCTCAGTCAGCGCGCGGGCGTCGACGAGGCCGGCTTTCAGTCTCGGCTGATGCAGGCGCTCGAGGCCCGCGGCCTGCTTGATCGCGCCGTCGAAGTCCTGCCCGACGACGCCACGCTCGCCGAGCGCGTGCGCGCCGGCGACCCGCTGGAGCGGCCCGAGATCGCGGTGCTGCTGGCCTGGTCGAAGATCGCGCTCTACGACGACCTGCTCGCCTCGGGCACCCCGGACGATCCGTACCTCGCGAAGGAGCTCCTCCGCTATTTCCCGACGTTGATGCGCGAACGCTTCGCGGAGGCGATCGCCGGCCATCGGCTGCGGCGGGAGATCATCGCGACGGTGCTCGCGAACGCCATGATCAACCGCGGGGGACCGGCGCTGGTGGTCCGGCTCATGGACCAGACCGGGGCCCCGCCGTCCCGGATCGCCGCCGCCTTCGCGGTGGCGCGGGACGCGTTTCGCATGGACGAGGTGCACGACGAGATCGACGCGCTGGACGCCAAGATCCCCGGCGCTCTCCAGCTCGATCTCTACGCCGGCATGCGCGAGCTGCTGCTCCACCGCATGGTTTGGTTCCTGCGAAACGTCGATCTCGACGGAGGCCTTGACGGCGTCGTCGCCCGGTTCCGGACCGGCGTGGACGCGGTGGCCGCCGGGCTCGACGCCGCCTTGGGGCCCGACGCCGCGGGTCGGCGGTCCGCTCGCGCGACCGAGCTCGTGCGCGCGGGCCTGCCGGGGCCGCTCGCGGTGCGGTTCTCGGCGCTGCTCGCCATGGAGGGCGCGACCGACGCCGTGCTCATCGCCGAAAGGACCGGCCGTCCCATCGATGTCGCCGCGGCGGCTCTGTTCGCCGTCGCCGATGAGTTCCAGCTCGCCCGCATGGTGCGGTCGGCCCAGGCGATCGGGGTGGCGGACTACTACGACCGCCTCGCGCTCGACCGCGCGCTGGACCAGATCGGCGTCGCCGCGCGGGCCATGGCGGTCGCGGCGCTCGCCGCCGAGCCCGCCCTCGACGGCCGGGACGCGGTGTCGGCATGGACCAGAAACGCGTCCGACGTCGCCCGCGTGCGCCGCGCGGTCGGCGAGATCGCCGGCGGCGGGCTGACGCTCGCGCGGCTGACGGTGGCCTCCAGTCTGCTCGGAGATTTGGCGCACGACGTGGCGTAGACTGCGCCTCCCCGCCACGCCTTCGTTTTCGTGAGCCCATGCCGTTGCACCGAACCGTCTCCCGCCGCGCGGTCGCCGCGTGGGCGCTCTATGATGCGGCGACGCAGCCCGTGTTCACCTTGCTCGCGACCTTCGTGTTCGCGCCCTTCTTCGTGTCTCGTCTGATGGACGACCCTGCGGAAGGTCAGGCGCTGTGGGGCGTGGCGGCGGGCACGGCGGGGCTGATCGTGGGCCTCGCCACGCCGCCGCTCGGCGCGATCGCGGACCGAACCGGCGGCCGCAAGTTGTGGATCGCGGGGTTTTCGCTCCTCATCGTCCTCGGCGCGTCGGCCCTGTGGTTCGCTGTCCCCGGATCCGCTTATGCGGTTCCCATCGCGCTCGGCGGCTTCGTGGTTGCGACCATCGGAGCGGAATGCGCCACGGCCTTCACCAACGCCATGATGCCGACGCTGGCGCCGCCGGAGCGGATCGGCCGTCTGTCCGGGCTCGGCTGGGCGACCGGCTACGTCGGCGGCCTGATCGCCCTCGCGGTCGCGCTCCTGCTGTTCTCCGCCGATCCGGAAGACGGGCTGACGCTCGCGGGCATCGCGCCGATCCTCGGCCTCGATCCGGCGACCTTCGAAGGGGATCGCGCGGCTGGACCTTTCTCGGCCCTTTGGTACCTCGTCTTCGCCGCCCCGCTGTTCCTCTTCACGCCCGACGTGGCGGCCGGATTTCCGCGCGGCGCGGTCAGGGCGGGCTTAAGCGACCTCTGGCGAACGCTGAAGAGCCTGCGCCGATCGCCGGACCTCGCGCTCTTCCTGGCCGCTCACATGCTCTACGTAGACGGGCTGACCGCCCTGTTCGCCTTCGGCGGCATCTACGGGGCGGGGGCGCTGGGCTGGGGGCCGATCGAAACCGGCGTCTTCGGCGTGCTCGTCATCGTCTCCGGGATCTTCGGATCGCTGGTCGGCGGCTGGCTCGACGATCGCGTGGGGCCGGAGCGCGTGGTCGCGTGGTCGCTTGGGCTGCTGACCGCCGCGGCGGTGGCGATCGCCTCGATCGACCGCGCGCGGATCCTGTTCGTGGTGCCGGTGACGCCCCCGGTGCCGGACGACGCCCTGTTCTCGTCCGCTCCCGAGCGGCTGTTCATCGGCCTCGCCTTGGTGCTCGGCGCGGCCTCCGGTCCGCTCCAGGCCTCTTCCCGCTCGCTGCTGGTGCGCCTCGCTCCGAAGGAGAAGCTGACGCAGGCGTTCGGGCTGTTCGCCCTCTCTGGGAAGGTCACGTCCTTCCTCGGGCCGTTCGCGGTGGCGGGCGTGACCGCGCTGACCGACAGCCAGCGCGTCGGCGTTTCCGTGCTGATCGCCTTCTTCCTCGGCGGAGCCGCGCTGCTCGGCGCCGTCCGGGTGCCCGAGGCGCGGCGCTAGCGGCCTCCCGCCTCAGGGCGCGACCCCCGCTCACGGGTTGCGCCGCGCGCGCCGATGGCTAGAGTGCGCCGCGCCTCAAGCCCCTCAGGATTCAAGGATCCGATCGCATGTCCGACGCCGCCTCCGTGAAGAAGGTCGTTCTCGCCTACTCCGGCGGCCTCGACACCTCCGTCATCCTCAAGTGGCTGCAGACCACCTACAATTGCGAGGTGGTGACCTTCACCGCCGACCTCGGCCAGGGCGAGGAGTTGGAGCCGGCGCGCAAGAAGGCGGAGCTGCTCGGCATCAAGCCGGACAACATCTTCGTCGAGGACCTGCGCGAGGAATTCGTGCGGGACTACGTGTTCCCGATGTTTCGGGCCAACACCGTCTATGAGGGCCAGTACCTGCTCGGCACGTCGATCGCGCGGCCGCTGATCGCCAAGCGCCAGATCGACATCCTGCGCGCCACCGGGGCGGACGCCGTCGCCCACGGCGCCACCGGCAAGGGCAACGATCAGGTCCGCTTCGAGCTCAGCTATTACGCGCTCGAGCCTGAGGTGAAGGTGATCGCGCCCTGGCGCGAGTGGGACCTGACCTCCCGCACGCGGCTGATCGAGTTCGCGGAACAGCACCAGATCCCGATCGCCAAGGACAAGCGCGGCGAGGCGCCCTTCTCGGTCGACGCCAACCTGCTGCATTCCTCCTCGGAAGGAAAGGTGCTCGAGGATCCGAGCCTTGCGGCCCCCGAGGACGTGCACATGCGCACGATCTCGCCGGAGGACGCGCCCGACCAGCCGACGCTGATGTCGATCGACTTCGAGCAGGGCGACGCGGTCGCGATCGACGGTGAGCCGCTGTCGCCGGCGTCGATCCTGACGCGGCTCAACGAGCTGGGGAAGGCCAACGGCGTCGGCCGGCTCGACCTGGTCGAGAACCGCTTCGTGGGCATGAAGTCCCGCGGCGTCTACGAGACGCCCGGCGGCACGATCCTGCTCGTCGCCCACCGCGCGATCGAGTCGATCACGCTCGACCGCGGCGCCGCCCACCTCAAGGACGAGCTGATGCCGCGCTACGCGGAGCTCATCTACAACGGCTTCTGGTTCTCGCCGGAGCGCGAGATGCTGCAGGCCGCGATCGACCTGTCCCAGAAGGAGGTCTCCGGCCGCGTGCGGCTGAAGCTCTACAAGGGCAACGTTATCGTCACGGGCCGCGAGAGCCCGAATTCGCTCTACAATCAGGAGCTCGTCACCTTCGAGGACGGCGCGGTCGCCTACGACCACCGCGACGCGGCGGGCTTCATCAAGCTGAACGCCCTGCGGCTGCGGACGCTCGGGGCCCGGAAGCGGCGCGAGGCGTAAGGGAGCCATCCCGGCCAAAGAGCCGGGGTCGTCTTCATAGGCTGTCGGTCCGTGCTTCGAGACGCCCGCCAAGAGGCGGGCTCCTCAGCATGAGGGCCTTTTTGCCTTTTGAAACAAAATCCTACCTCATGCTGAGGAGCCGACCGCAGGTCGGCCTCTCGAAGCACGCACCCGACCCAAGCAGCCGTTTCTCGATGTCGGACAGGCCGTCGGACCACGGCGGCCTGTCCGGTCAAACCCGGGCGACGATCCCGGATCGGCCTGCGGCCGTCCGGGACGACGACTCCCTGCGCCCTTGCGTTTCGAGCGCATTTCGCGCATGTGTGCGCCGCACACGAGATAGAAGAAGCGAACAGGCGGGACCGCGCGGGCGGCCCTGAAGCGAGAGCCCATGATACTCCACAATGTCGCGATCATCGCGCACGTCGACCACGGCAAGACCACGCTGGTCGACAAGATGCTGTCCCAGTCCGGATCGTTCCGCGAGAACCAGCGCGTCGCCGAACGCGTGATGGACTCCAACGACCTCGAGAAGGAACGCGGCATCACGATCCTCGCCAAGGCGACGTCGATCGTGTGGAAGGACACCCGCATCAACATCGTCGACACGCCGGGCCACGCCGACTTCGGCGGCGAGGTCGAGCGCATCCTGTCGATGGTCGACGGCGTGATCGTGCTGGTGGACGCGGCCGAAGGCCCGATGCCGCAGACCAAGTTCGTGGTGTCGAAGGCGCTGAAGATCGGGCTTCGCCCGATCGTCGCGATCAACAAGGTCGACCGCCCCGACGCCCGCGCGTCGGAGGTGATCAACGAGGTGTTCGACCTGTTCGCGGCGCTCGACGCCACCGACGAGCAGCTCGACTTCCCGATCCTCTACGGATCCGGCCGCGACGGCTGGCTCGCGGCTTCCCCCGACGGTCCCAAGGACGAGGGCCTGGCGCCGCTGTTCGACCTGATCCTCAAGCATGTGCCGGAGGCCAAGACCGAGCCCGGCCCGTTCCGCATGCTCGGGACGCTGCTCGAGGCCAACCAGTTCCTCGGCCGCATCATCACCGGCCGCATCATCTCCGGCCAGGTCCGTCCGAACCAGACCGTCAAGGTGCTGTCGCGCGACGGCCAGCTGGTCGAGAACGGCCGCGTCTCCAAGATCCTCGCCTTCCGCGGCATCGAGCGCACCGCGATCGACGTCGGCGAGGCCGGCGACATCGTCTCGATCGCAGGCCTGGTGAAGGCCTCCGTCGCCGACACGTTCTGCGATCCGCAGGTCACCGAGCCGATCCAGGCGCAGCCGATCGACCCCCCGACCGTGTCGATGAGCTTCCTGGTCAACGACAGCCCGCTCGCCGGCACCGAGGGCGACAAAGTCACGAGCCGCGTTATCCGCGACCGGCTGCTGAAGGAGGCCGAGGGCAACGTCGCGCTCAAGGTCGAGGAAGCGGCGGACAAGGACTCGTTCATCGTCTCCGGCCGCGGCGAGCTGCAGCTCGCGATCCTGATCGAGACCATGCGCCGCGAAGGCTTCGAGCTTGGCGTGTCCCGCCCGCGCGTCGTCATGCAGCGGAACGAGGACGGCGAGCTGGTCGAGCCGATCGAGGAGGTCGTGATCGACGTCGATGAGGAGCATTCCGGCGTCGTCGTGCAGAAGATGTCCGAGCGCAAGGCGGACATGCTGGAGATGCGCCCCTCCGGCGGCAACCGTCTGCGGCTGATGTTCCACGCGCCAACCCGCGGCCTGATCGGCTACCAGGGCGAACTGCTGACGGACACCAAGGGCACGGCGATCATGAACCGCCTGTTCCACGCCTATGGTCCCTACAAGGGCGAGATCGCGGGCCGCAACAACGGCGTGCTGATCGCGAACGAGGCCGGCGAGGCGGTCGCCTACGCGCTCTGGAACCTTGAGGACCGCGGCCCGATGATCATCGAGCCGGGCTGGAAGGTCTATCAGGGCATGCTGATCGGCATCCACTCGCGCGACAACGACCTCGAGGTCAACGTCCTCAAGGGCAAGAAGCTCACCAACATCCGCACGCAGTCGAAGGACGAGGCGGTGCGCCTCACGCCTCCGATCCGGATGACGCTGGAGCGCTCGCTGGCGTGGATCCAGGATGACGAACTCGTCGAGGTGACGCCCAAGTCGATCCGGCTGCGGAAGCGCCTGCTCGACCCCAACGCCCGCAAGCGCGACAGCCGCAAGGCCGAAGCGGACGTCGCGTGACGTCCGCTAGCATCTGACGTCGGCTCTCCCGCAAGACGAGCGCCGAAGCGGATCGCGCTCTGACTCAATGGTCTCGCCGGCGCGATCTTCGCGGGCGGCGGGACCTCTGTCGCTGGGACGCTCGGGGCTGCAGACCGCTGTCAGCGGGCGTCAGCGCGCCGCCATGACCAGCCGCATCCTGTCGCCCACGATCACGAGACCCGACAGCAGCCCGCTCCGGTAGGCGCCCGTGTCGAGATTGATGCGGTGGGGGTGGCTTAGGTCCACTTTGGGCTGCGGCGTGTGGCCGTGGATAACCCCCACCGTCTCGGCGTAGGGACCTGGACTGTCGAGCCACGGTCTCCGGGTCCACATCAACGTGCGATCGTGCTGCTCCGCGAGCGGCGCCTCCGGGTCAAGCCCAGCGTGCACGAAGACGAGCTGGCCGATGCGCGCCAGCGTCGGCAAGCGCTCAAGCCAATCAAGCAGATCCTGGCCGATCGCGGCCTTTAGCGCCTCGACCCAACCGGACATGCCGACACGGACGCCGGCCTCCTCCGCCAAGTCGCCGCCTCCGAATTCGAGCCAGTGCGCGACGTCCTCTGGGCGAGCGGAGGCCAGCATCGAGAGCAAGCGGTCTTCGTGGTTGCCCTTGAGCGTGATGGCTGTGGTCTCGGGCAGGCCAGCCTTCGCGCGACGGAGCGCCGCAAGGCTGCCCGGGCCACGGTCGACCAGATCGCCCACGCTGACGAAGAACCGGCTCGGCGCGACGCAAAGCTCTTCGGCCAGGGCCTCGCGCAGGGCGTCGAACAGGTCGATCTGACCATGCACGTCGCCGATGGCCGCGATGGCCACGCCGGGCGGCGCGGCACGGAGCGCGGGAACCCAATCGAAACGACAGACGGAGATTGAAGCCATTAGCGTCCAGATGGCGCGTAGCGGCCGCGCGACATCGGGGCTACCTCCTTTGAGGCGAAACGGCCCGCGGGACGGGGGCCCCGCGAGCCGACGTTCTGATCGCAGGCGATGCGCCCGCGTCGCTTCAGTGCGCGATCAGCGCCACGAACAGCTGGCCGCGCTTGGAGTCCAGCTCGGCGGCGGTCAGCTTGCCGTCCTTGTCGGCGTCGGCGGCGTTGAAGCGCTTGCGCGCGATGGTCAGCCACTCGTCGATCTCGAGGGTCTTGTCGCCGTCCTTGTTGGCGCGCTCCCAGTCCTTCGCCGTCAGGCGGCCTTCGGTCTCGTTCGGCTCGAGGGTCTTGTCGCCGTCGGGATTGATCGCCTGATAGGTCTCGGCGGCCAGGAGCAGGGCCTCCGGCAGCTCAAGGGTCTGGTCGCCGTCCTTGTTGTACTTCGACAGCACGTCCGCGCCGCTCAGCTTGGTCACGGACTGCGCGGCGGCCGGAGCGGCGAGGAGGACAAGCGCCGCCGCAGCAGCGCCAAGACGATGAGTGAACACGCTCATGGTGTTTTCCTGATAATAATAAGTTTAAACGGACCAATCGGCAGCGACGAGACGGCACACAACAACAAAGCCCGCGGAACGACGCTGCGTTGGCTCCTTATAAGCGCTTTATAAGTGTCGACCAGACCTGAATGCGCAAAAAACGCTTGAGTTAGCCCGCCTCGACGAGGCGCGCCGCCTGCTCCACCCATTTATCGCGCGCAATGCGGCCGGGCGGCGTCATCTTGGCGTCCAGCGACAACCGCTCGTCCTCGGTCATCCGCGCGATCTGCCAATAATGGAAGATGCCGGCCTCGTTCAGCACGGCCTGCAGCTTCGGCCCGACGCCGATGATCCGGGTGAGGTCGTCCGCCGGGCCCTGCGGCTCCGCCAGACGGGTCCCGCCGTTCGCCTTCGGGCGCTTGGCCGCGGCGCGAGGCTTGACGGCGGCCTCCGCTCCCGTGGTGGCCTGGGGCTCGGCCTGGGCTTCGACGGGCTCCGCCTTCTGCGGGGCCGCGGCGGGAGCGGCCGGCTTCGAGCTCGATGCGGCGCGCGGCTGGTTCGACAGGATGAAGTCGTGGATCCGCGGGGCGATCTGCGACCGGAACCGCGAACCGTTGAACACGCCGTAGTGGCCCACCTTGTCCTGCAGATAGTGGACGCGCTTGTCGTCGGAGAGACTCGAACAGAGCGCGTGCGCCGCCTTGGTCTGACCGACGCCTGAGATGTCGTCGCGCTCGCCCTCGACCGTCATCAGCGCACAACGGGTGATCTTCGAGCAGTCGACCGGCTTGCCGCGGTGGGTCATCTCGCCTTTCGGCAGGGACTGCCGCACGAACACGGTGTCGACCGTCTGAAGGTAGAACTCCGCGGTCAGGTCCATCACCGCGAGGTATTCGTCGTAGAACTCGCGGTGCTTCTCGGCGCTGTCGCCGTCGCCGTCCACGAGGTGGTTGAAGAACTCCTTGTGGGCCTCGACATGCCGGTCGAGATTCATCGACACGAAGCCGGTGAGCTGCAGGAAGCCGGGATAGACCTGACGCATCACGCCGGGGTGCGGCCACGGCACCATCGTCACCACGTTGCGCTGGAACCACTCGGTGCCGCGGTCGATTGCGACCTGGTTCACCGCGGTCGGGTTCTCCCGCGTGTCGATCGGGCCGCCCATCAGGGTCATGGAGTGCGGGACGAAGGGGTCGTTCTCGGCCTCCATGCGCGCGACCGCGGCGAGCACCGGCACGGCCGGCTGGCAGACCGCCATCACATGCACGTCGCCCTTCATGAAATGGAAGATCGAGATCAGGTAGTCGATGTAATCGTCGAGGTCGAAGGAGCCGTCGGTGACCGGGACGAGGCGGGCGTCGGTCCAGTCGGTGATGAAGACGTCGTGGTCCGGCAGCATGGCCTCGACAGTGCCGCGCAGCAGAGTGGCGTAGTGGCCCGACATCGGCGCCACGATCAGCAGCTTCGGCTGCTTGCGGACGCCCGGCCGCATCGCGCGTTCGAAATTGACGAGGTTGCAGAACGGTCGGCTCCAGACCGTCTTCTCGGTCACCGTTACCCGTTCGCCGTTGACGAGCGTCGTGGCGAGGCCGAACTCGGGCTTGCCGTAGCGCCGCGTCGCGCGCTCGAACACCTCGCACATCGCTCCCATCTTCCGACCCCAGTCGGTGTGAGAGGCGGGGTTCGTGGGGTTCTTGAAGTAGAGCCGACCGGCGTCCGCGAGCGCGCGCGCCGGGCCGAGCGAGGATTGCGCCGCCTCGTACATCCAGTACAACGGCATGGTCGTCAGGGAGCCGCCCCAGTCGGCGGTGGCGGGCGCCCCGCCAAACTCGCCGATACCCGCGCTCTTGATCTCTCTCGGCATCGCTCATCCTTCCGGATATGTTGCGTCGCACAACCCGCCAGACGATTCCGCGCTTACGCCGCGGCGTCAATCCATCCGATGGCGCCGGGCCTCCGCCACGGGCGAAGCGCGTGTAAGGTGTCGCCGTGACCCTCGACATCTCCCACGCCCGCGAGCGCCTGTTCTTCGTCCAGCACCGCCTGAGGCTCGACACGCTCGTGCGCCTGCGGTGGCTCGCGGTCGCCGGGCAGAGCGCGGCGGTGGTTCTCGTTCACGCGGCGCTCGGCTTTCCGCTGCCGCTCGCCGCCTGCTTCCTGGTGATCGCGCTTTCCGCCGGACTCAACGTTCTGCTGCGCCTGCGGTTTCCGGTGACGCACCGGCTTGCGCCGCGGGCGGCCGCCGCTCTTCTCGGCTATGACGTGCTGCAGCTTGCGGCGCTGCTCTATCTTACGGGCGGGCTGGAGAACCCCTTCTCCGTGCTGTTCCTCGCGCCGGTCATGATCTCGGCGACGGCGCTGCCGCCGAAGGCCACCCTGTCGCTCGCGGCGCTTGTCGTCGCCTGCGCGACCCTGCTCGGCCTCGTCCATCGCCCGCTGCCGTGGACGGGCGCCGAGCCCGTCAACATGCCCTTCCTCTATGTGGCCGGCATCTGGTGCGCCCTGCTGCTGGCGCTCTGCTTCATCGGCGTCTACGCGTGGCGCGTCGCGGCCGAGAGCCGCGAGCTCGGCCAGGCGCTCGCCGCGACCGAACTGGTGCTCGCCCGCGAGCAGCACCTGTCCGCGCTCGACGGCCTCGCCGCGGCGGCGGCCCACGAACTTGGAACGCCGCTCGCGACCATCGCGCTCGTCGCCAAGGAGCTCGAGCGGGGAATGGAGGCCGGCCCCCAGCGCGACGACATCGTGCTGCTGCGCGAACAGGTCGACCGCTGCCGGGACATTCTGAAGAAGCTGACGTCGCTCGACGAGCACGGCGCCCCCTTCGACATCATGGCCATGGGCCACCTGATCGAAGACGTCGTGGAGCCGCACCGCAATTTCGGCGTGGCGCTCCGCGTCGCGCTGATCGGCGACCGGGCGACCGAGCCCCACTGGCGCCGCAACCCGAGCGTGCTCTACGGCCTTGGCAACATCGTCGAGAACGCGGTCGACTTCGCCCGGTCGAGCGTGCGCGTGACCGCCGGTTGGGACGCGGCCCGCGTGACCCTCGAGATTGCGGACGACGGCCCCGGCTTCGCGCCCGAGATCCTCGCCAAGGTGGGCGAGCCCTATGTCTCGACCCGCTCGGACGACCGCGGGCACGATCAGGAGGCCGGCGGTCTCGGTCTCGGCGTCTTCATCGCCAAGACCCTGCTGGAGCGGTCGGGGGCGACGATCGAGATCGGAAACGCCGCCCCGCCGGAGGAGGGGGCGGTGGTGCGCGTCGCCTGGCCGCGGGGGCGGTTCGAGGCGCCGGAACGCGGCCTGTTCGGCTGATCCACGCCGCGGGCGTGCGCTCCGGCGTTGACGCGCGGACGCTTCGTTGCTAGGAGACCGCCACTCGCGGCGGGCCTGAGCTCGCCGCTCGTCGTTTTATCGCCGCGCGGGCTCTACGCTCGCGGCGCATCGGATCAAGGAACGAGACGCCCATGGCCAACACGCCGTCGGCCAAAAAGGCCGCCCGTAAGATCGCTCGCCGCACGCTCGTGAACGGCGCCCGCCGCAGCCGCGTGCGCACCTTCCTTCGCAAGGTCGAAGAGGCGCTCGCCTCGGGCCAGGCGGACGACGCCCGCAACGCTCTCCGCGCCGCCGAGCCGGAGATCATGCGCGCCGCCCAGAAGGGCGTGCTGCACAAGAACACCGCGTCGCGGAAGGTCTCGCGCCTCGCCGCCCGCGTGCGCGCTCTCAGCGCCTGAACGACGGTTTCAAGACGCTTCGAAACCCGGCCGCGAGGCCGGGTTTTTTCGTTTGTGGCGCCTACGCGACGGGCTTCACGAACGTGCCGCCGCACGGATTCAGCGCTTGACTCGGATTTATGAAGGATTCGCAACAGATCGAGTCCATCCCTTGCGGGCGAGCACGAAAAACGTATATCGATCAGAATGTTAGGGGCAAGACCCGCAAGGGGACCCGGAATCCGCCCCGTCACGGGGGAGTCGCACGGCTCCGAAGATCGAGATTCGACCCGGCGGAGTCGCTTTTGGAGGACCTCCCCGGACGCTGTGATTTTGCTGGCTACCCAAGGTTTTGGAGAGCTCCGGCCGCTTCGATAGGCTGGCGCTGCGGCGATATGAATCGATTCGTTTGGGAGTCGGCATTGCGCCGTTTTAGGCCGCTGTGTATCGTCTGAACCCATGGAGACGCCGCAAATATCTTTCTTCCACAGAAACATAAAAGCGGCTCTTCCGGAGATAACGTCCAGTCGTCCAAAGTATTTTTGCGTACGCTGGCTGTGTATCGCCTGAGTTAGTGTTTCAGGATCTTTGAAGCCGTGGCCCGGCGAGACGTTCCCGATCAGGGAGCCTCGCCGCACGGCCAGTCGTGACAACGAGAAATGGGAGCGTCGGGCGTTTCCGGCGAAGGCTAGTCTATGTCTCAGACGAAAGGGCATTCCTACGCTGGCGACGTGACGCCCGCCGAGGCCTGGACGGCGCTCGAGAGCGACGGCGCGGCGGCGATGGTGGACGTGCGCACCAGCGTCGAGTGGAGCTTCGTCGGCGTTCCCGATCTCTCGCCGCTGTCGAAGCGCGCGGTGCTGCAGGAATGGCAGACCTTCCCGACCATGCAGGTCGATCCCGAATTCCCCGCGAAGGTCGAAGCCGCGCTCGCCGCCGCCGGCGCGGGGAAGGACGCTCCCGTGTTCTTTCTCTGCCGCAGCGGCGCGCGGAGCCAGGCTGCGGCCGCCGCGATGGCCGCAGCGGGCTGGACCCGTTGCTACAACGTCGCCGGCGGCTTCGAGGGTCCTCTCGATCAGGACCGCCATCGCGGCGCCGCCGCCGGCTGGAAGGCCGACGGCCTGCCCTGGATCCAGAGCTGATCCGTCTCCGCCCATCCTTTCGACCGCCGCATCAGCTTCCCTCGGAGTGGTCCTATGCCTTCAGCGCAACCCGAACGACTTTTCCCCGCGACTCCGGCGGCCGGCCAGCTGACCGAGGGAGAGATCGCGTGGCGGAAGGCCAGCGAAAGGCTACGCGCTGAGTTCGGGGACGACGTCTACGCCAGCTGGTTCGCCCGTCTGGTGCTCGACCGTATCGAGGACGGCGTGGCGCATCTGACGGTGCCGACGCGCTTCCTGAAGAGCTGGATTCAGTCGCACTACGCCGACCGCATCGCGGCGGTGTTCGGCGAGGAGCGGCCGGACGTCACCCGCATCGCCCTCGGCCTGCGGGTCGCCGCGCCGAAGCTTGCGACCAACGGCGGCGACGTGGTGACGTCGCCCGCGCCGCGCGAGCCTTTCTTTGACCGGGGCGGCCAGACCGGCGCCGCGCCCGCGCCGCTGCCCGGCTCCAACCGCTCGTCGTCTGACCACCAGCGCCTTCCCGGCTCGCCGCTCGACCGGCGGCTGACCTTCGACACCTTCCTCGTCGGCCGCGCCAACCAGCTCGCCTATGCGGCCGCCCTGCAGGTGGCGAACGCCAAGGCCGGGGACCCCGTGACCTTCAACCCGTTGGTCATCCACGCGGCCGTGGGACTGGGGAAGACCCATCTGCTGCAGGCGACGGCGCACGCCGTCGAAGCCTCCGGCCGGCGCGTCATGTATCTCACCGCCGAGAAGTTCATGTTCGACTTCGTCGCGTCGCTGAAAGGGCAGACGGCGCTCGCCTTCAAGGAGAAGCTGCGGGCGATCGATCTGCTGGTCATCGACGATCTGCAGTTCCTGCAGGGCAAGGTCGTGCAGCAGGAGTTCGGGCACACGCTGAACGCCCTGCTCGACGGCCGCCAGCAGGTGATCGTCGCCGCCGATCGCGCGCCCTCCGAGCTCGAGGGGGTCGACGAGCGGCTGCGCTCGCGCCTCGCCGGCGGCCTGACGCTCGAGATGGGCTCGCTCGACGAGGAGCTGCGCGCCAAGATCCTGGTGGAGCGGATCGCCGTCGCCCGCGCCGTGCATGCGAAGTTTGACGTGCCGGCCGAGGTGATCGCCTATGTGGCGAAGATCATCACGGCGAACGGCCGCGATCTCGACGGCGCGGTGAACCGCCTTCTGGCGCACAACACGCTGACCGGCGCCCCGATCACGATCGAGATGGCCGAGACGGCGCTGCGCGACCTCGTACGCCAGGTCGAGCCCAAGCGCGTCAAGATCGAGGACATCCAGCGCATCGTCGCCAAGCACTACAACGTCAGCCGCGCCGACGTGCTGTCGTCGCGCCGGACCCAGACGGTGGTGCGGCCGCGCCAGGTGGCGATGTATCTTTCAAAGCAGATGACACTGCGGTCGCTTCCCGAGATCGGCCGTCGCTTCGGGGGGCGCGACCACACCACGGTGCTCCATGCGGTCCGCAAGATCGACGACCTGGCGAAGCGCGACCAGACCCTCGCGGACGAGATCGAACTGATCCGGCGCATGCTCCTGGAGTGAGCCGGAGCTCGCCCAAACCCTTGCCGGGCAAGGCTTCGATCCTAGACTTTTGACGGGCGCGAGCGGCCCCTGCGAGCGTTGACTTCGCACCTGCGGCAATCCTACTGTCCGCCCCGCTCGCGACCGGATCTGCCCGCCGGCGCGCCAAGTCTTGCCGCGCCGCTTGGCCCGAGGCGATCGCCCGGGGCCCACGGCGAACCCCTGAGGTGACCGCCGCGATGAAGGTTCTCGTTCCCGTCAAGAGAGTGGTCGACTACAACGTGAAAATCCGGGTCAAGCCGGATGGGTCGGGCGTCGAGCTCGCCAACGTCAAGATGTCGATGAACCCCTTCGACGAGATCGCGGTCGAAGAGGCGCTTCGCCTCAAGGAAGCCGGGACCGCGACCGAGGTCGTGGTGGTGTCGATCGGACCCGCCCAGGCCGCCGAGACGATCCGCACGGGCCTCGCCATGGGCGGCGACCGCGGCGTGCTCGTGAAGGTCGACGGCCCGGTGGAGCCGCTCGCCGTCGCGAAGATCCTGGTCAAGCTCGTCGAGAAGGAGCAGCCCGGCCTCGTGATCATGGGCAAGCAGGCCATCGACGACGATTGCAACCAGACCGGACAGATGCTGGCCGCGCTGCTTGGCTGGCCCCAGGGCACCTTCGCCTCCAAGGTCGCGCCCGACGCCGACGGCGTCTCGGTCACCCGCGAGGTCGATGGCGGCCTCCAGACGGTGCGGCTGAAGCTCCCCGCCATCGTGACGACGGACCTCCGCCTCAACGAGCCGCGCTACGCCTCGCTGCCGAACATCATGAAGGCGAAGAAGAAGCCGATCGACGAGACGTCGGCGGCCGATCTCGGCGTCGACGTGGCGCCGCGTCTCCAGGTGGTGAAGACCACCGAGCCGCCGAAGCGCCAGGCCGGCGTGAAGGTGGGCTCCGTGGCGGAGCTCGTCCAGAAGCTCAAGACCGAAGCGGGAGTGATCTGATCATGGCGACCCTGCTTCTCGCCGACCACCACGAAGACAGCCTCGGCGACGCGACCGCAAAGGCGCTGACCGCCGCCAAGGCGCTCGGCGCTCCGGTGCACGTGCTCGTCGCCGGCCAGTCGCCGAAGGGCGCGGCCGAAGCCGCCGCCAAGCTCGACGGCGTCGAGAAGGTGCTGGTCGCAAGCGCCGAAATCTACGCCCATGGTCTGGCGGAGCCCTTCGCGGAGCTGATCGTCGGCCTGATGGCGAACTACGACGCGCTCGTCGCCTCGTCCTCGACGACGGGCAAGAACGTGCTTCCGCGCGTGGCCGCCAAGCTCGACGTCATGCAGATCTCGGACATCGTGAAGGTCGAGAGCCCCGACACCTTCGAACGGCCGATCTACGCCGGCAACGCGTTGCAGACGGTGACGAGTTCGGATCCCAAGAAGATCGTCACGGTTCGCACCGCGGCCTTCGCCGCGACCGGCGAGGGCGGCTCGGCGCCGATCGAGGAGGTGGCCGCGGCCGCCGACCCCGCGCTGTCGAGCTTCGTCGGCGAGGACCTCACCCAATCCGACCGGCCGGAGCTCGGCTCCGCCAAGGTCATCGTCTCCGGCGGCCGCGCGCTGGGCTCACGCGAGAAGTTCGAGCAGGTGATCGAGCCGCTCGCCGACGCCTTCGGGGCCGCCATCGGCGCGAGCCGCGCCGCGGTCGACGCCGGCTACGCTCCGAACGACCAGCAGGTCGGCCAGACCGGCAAGATCGTGGCGCCGGATCTCTATGTGGCGCTGGGCATCTCCGGCGCGATCCAGCATCTCGCCGGCATGAAGGACTCGAAGGTCATCGTCGCGATCAACAAGGACGACGAGGCGCCGATCTTCCAGGTCGCGGACTACGGCCTGGTGGCGGACCTGTTCGTCGCGGCGCCGGAGCTTCAGGCGGAGCTCGCCAAGTCGAAATGACGCTTCGGCGCGGGGGCGATGGTCGCCAGCGCGCCGTTCTGCTTTAGAATGAGCATGCGCGCTGGCATTGTGCGGCGCACCAATTATAGTTCGCCGCGACAGTGTCCCCTCCCGGGACGGCGGCGCAGCAGACTGGCCAGGCAGGTTCGATGGCGGTGGACATTCGCAAGATCGGCGTGATCGGCGCGGGCCAGATGGGCACCGGCATCGCTCATGTCTGCGCGCTCGCCGGGCTGGACGTCGCCTTCAACGACATCTCGTCCGACCGCCTCACGGCCGCGCTCGGCCGCATCGACGCCAACATGCAGCGTCAGGTGGCCAAGGGCGCGATCGCGGAGACCGATCGGACCGAGGGTCTGGCGCGCATCCGGACCGTCGACAGCTACGCCGGCCTGGCTGACTGCGATCTCGTGATCGAGGCCGCGACCGAGGACGAGCAGGTCAAGCGCAAGATCTTCTCAGAGCTCTGCCCGCAGCTGAATCCCGGCACGATGGTGGCGAGCAACACCTCGTCGATCTCGATCACGCGGCTCGCCGCCTCGACCGATCGGCCGGAGCGGTTCATCGGCATCCACTTCATGAATCCGGTGCCGCTGATGCAACTCGTGGAGCTGATCCGCGGCATCGCGACCGAAGACGAGACCTTCGAGAGCTCCAAGGCGCTGATCGACCGGCTCGGCAAGACCGTCGCGGTCTCCGAGGACTTCCCGGCCTTCATGGTCAACCGCATCCTGCTGCCGATGATCAACGAGGCGATCTACACGCTTTATGAGGGCGTGGGCTCGGTCGACGCGATCGACACCGCCATGAAGCTCGGCGCAAACCACCCGATGGGGCCGCTGCAGCTCGCGGACTTCATCGGCCTCGACACCTGCCTGTCCATCATGCAGGTGCTCTACGAGGGCCTCGCGGACAGCAAGTACCGCCCCTGCCCGCTGCTGGTGAAGTACGTCGAAGCGGGCTGGCTCGGCCGCAAGACCCAGCGCGGCTTCTACGACTACCGCGGCGAACACCCGGTGCCGACGCGCTGACCGCGTGCGGCCGGGCGGCTTAACCGCCCGTTAAAGCCGCTGCGCCATGGTGGTCTTTTGCACCATGCGGGGAGTTGGCCCATGGAGATCGGTTCGCTGGCGGCGGGCGCCGTGGCCACCCAGGCCCAGCAGACCCGCGACGGCTTCACCATCGCCGCGCTCAAGATCGCGAACGAGCAGCAGCAGGCGATGGCCGACCTCGTCGCGCAGACGGCCGCGAACGGCAAGGCGCTGACGGAAGCCGGCGTCGGCACGGTGCTCGACGTGTCCGCCTGATCATCGCTCCGTATCCAGATACCTAATCCGTAGTCACGGTCGCGCCTTGGCTTGACTTGGGGCGCGTGGTCGCGACTTCGTGCTCGCAGGACCCACGTTCGAAGGAGCCCGCGATGGCCCGCACGCTCGTCGCCGCCATCGGCCGCGCCGCCGCCGTTCTCGCGCTCGCCGTGACCCTCGCCGGCTGCGGCGTGAACAATGTTCCGACGCTCGAGGAGCAGGCCAAGGCCAGCTGGAGCGAGGTGCAGAACCAGTACCAGCGCCGCGCCGACCTGATCCCCAACCTTGTCGAAACCGTTAAAGGGTTCGCGCGGCAGGAGCAGGAGGTGCTGACGGCCGTCGTGGAGGCGCGCGCCAAGGCGACGCAGGTCACGATCGACGCCAGCAAGCTCACCGACCCGGCGGCTGTGAAGGCCTTCCAGGACGCGCAGGCCCAGCTATCAGGCGCGCTCGGCCGTCTGCTCGCGGTGTCCGAGCGCTACCCCGACCTCAAATCGAACCAGAACTTCTTGGCGTTGCAGTCCCAGCTCGAAGGCACCGAGAACCGGATCGCGGTCGCGCGGCGCGACTACATCGAATCCGTCCAGGCCTACAACACCGAACTCCGCACCGTGCCCGGTCGCTGGATCGCCGGCTGGCTCTATCCCGACGCCAAGCCCATGGCGACCTTCACCGCGACGCCGGAAAACCAGGCGCCGCCGAAGGTGTCGTTCTGAGAGCTTGATCATACCAAACGGACGCGCCGGCCTTGGTCCCCTCCCGCAAACAGGAGTGGGAGAGGCGTCTCGAAGCACGCGCTTCCGGCTGCGCCAAACTCTCGTCATGGTCCGGCTTGACCGGACCAACCGCCTCCGGCGTCACGTTCTGCGCTGGAGGTGGCTCCTCCGGTCGAGCCGGAGGACGACTGGAGGGTGTCCCGAACGGGATGCCGTAGCGGTTTTCGAACTTCGCCGATCGCCCTCACCGAGGCGGACGGGCGTAGACGTCAAGGTGTCCGACTTCGGCCCGCACGCCCGCGAACTCCGTGCGGAACGCGAGCCATCCGTCGAGGCCCGCGGGCGCATCGGGGAGGTCGGCGACCGCGCGGGCCATGCCCGCCACAAGCTCGCCCGTGAGCTCGGTCTCGGCCCAGCCGAGGCGCCAGGGGCTCGCCCCCTCCACGGTTTCGGATCCCTGCGCCCGCAGAAGGCGCGCCAGCGTCTCGGCGGCCGCCGGCCCGAGCGCCGGCCCGAAGCCCTTGTCGGTCTGCTGGTGGCGATTGAAAGCCGCGATCACGGCGAGGTCGCTCGGGTGCGCCGGGGCGAACCGGGTCGAGCCGTCGTAGCTCAGCGCGGCGTAGAGCGGCCGTCGCGTCGCGGCCAGGGCGCCGACGAAGTCCCGGAGCCAGCCGTCGCCCACGAGATCGAACAGCGCTGACGCCGCAACCAGGTCGGCCAAGCGCGCAGGCGCGGGCAACGGGTCGGCGGCGAGATCGAGGGCGAAGGTCTCGACCGCGATCTCCTGTCCGCCACGCGTCAGGCGCAGCTCGCCGCCGTCGTCCGTCGCCACGTCCGCCCATGCGGACAGCCGGGCGCGGGCGTGCGCCAGCAGAGCGGGGTCGTGATCGATCAGCCGCCAGCGCTGCCGCGCCCCCAGATGCGGAGCCACCGCGCGCAGCGTGGAGCCGGATCCGCAGCCGAGATCGGCGACGACGACCTCCTCCAGGTCAGCGAAATCCGATGCGACCGCCGCCAGAACCTCAGCCGAGCGGGCGGCGTGATCGGCCGGCTCGCGCAGGTCGAGCCAGGCGGGATCGAACCCGCTCATCGCACGTGCGCCGCGACGCGCTCGAACACGTCCGCCGTATCCGACCAGCGCGGCAGGCGCTCGGCATGGGCCCAGGCCGCGCCGGCGGCGGCCCGACGCGCGTCGGAGTCGCCGGCGAGGCGGCGCAGCGCGGCTTCGACGTCCGCCACGTCATCAGGATCGACGATCGCGCCGGCGTTTGCCGGCACCGTCGTCTCAGAGGCCCCGCCGCGCCCCGCGATCACCGGCAGGCCGCGCGCCAGCGCCTCGGTGTAGGCCATGCCGTAGCCCTCGTAGCGCGAGGCCAGCACGAAGACGTCCGCGCCCGCGTACTCCCGCACGATCGCCTCATGCGACAGCTCGCCCAGAAGTTCTACGCGGTCGCCGATCCCGGCAGCCGCGATCTCCGCCGTCAGCGCCTCCACAGTCGCGACGTCACGCGTGACGCTCCCGGCGATCCGCCAGCGCCAGTCGAGATCGGTCATGCGCGCCAGGGCTCGGGCTACGGCGATATGGTTCTTGCGCGGCGTAACGGTCGCGACGGTGAGCAGCGTCGGCGGGCCGCTCTCCGCTCCGCGCGCGCGCTCCGCGGGGGCGACGCCCGGCTCGGCGACCGACAGCCGCTCGGCTGAAACGCCGAAGCGGTCGCGGAGGGTGGCGGCGGTCGTCTCGCTTGTCGCGACGACGTGGGCCACGGCGGTCAGAGCGGCGCGCTCGGAGGCCTCGAGCCGAGCCGCGACGTCGTCCGCCAGATTGCCCTCGAGCGCCAGCGGATGGTGGCAGAGCGCCACCACCGGCCGGTCCAGCGCGCGGATGCGCTCCGGCGGCAGAACGGCGTAGGCGAGGCCGTCCACGAACAGGGTCGACGCCTTCGGCACGGCCGCCAGACGGCGCAGGGCCTCGGTGAGGTCGGCCTCCGAGCCGAAGGGCAGCGCCGCCGGAAGACCGAGCGCGACGGCGCCGCGGCGGCGGCCGGCGAGCTCCGCGAGCACGTGGGAGTCGTAGACGTAGCCGCCGGTGCGGATCTGGAGGTCGCCCGGAACCGCGAGGACGATGTCAGCCATGGCCGAGCGGGCCTTCGTACCAAGCCCGGGCCACGTGACTCTCGTTCAGCGTCACGCGGATTTTTGTGAGGCCGGCGGCGTTCGGTCCGAGCGCGCCGGTGCGCGCGGCCTCCGCCATGGCGTCGAAGATGTGCTTCGCGAGGAACTCGGTCGTGGTGCGCTTGCCCGGCAGCGCCTCGTCGAGGTTGGCGTAGTTGATCGGCGCGAGCGCGGCCTTCAGCGCGTCCGTCGCCCGGCCGATGTCGACCACGATGTCGTCGGCGTCCAGCTCCTCGCGGAAGAAGGCGACGTCGACCACGAAGGTCGCCCCGTGCAGCGCCTGGGCAGGGCCGAAGGTCTCACCCTTGAGGCTGTGGGCGATCATGATGTGGTCGCGGACTTCGACGGCGTACATGCGGGCGCTCCCAAGGCGGTTCAGGCGTAAGCGAGCGCGACGCCTAGGGCGTCGGCGCCGGGCGCGAAGACGTCCGGCAGCAGCCGGGGCGCGTCCTCGAAGGCGATCTCGCGGTCGATCAGGAGATCGAACCGCTCGTCGTTCGCAAGCAGCTCCAGCGCCGCAGCCAGTCGGCGCGCGTGGCTCCAGCGCGGCCGTCGCGCGGGCGAAACCTGGCCCACCTGCGAGGAGACCAGCTTCAGCCGCCGCGCGTGGAAGGCGCCGCCGAGCGCGACCGGCGTCTCGCCCGCGCCATGCCAGCTCATCTCCACCACGGTCGCTTCGTCGCCGGCGAGCGACAGCGCGAGGTTGAGGCCCGCGGCGCTCGCGCTGGCGTGCAGCACCACGTCCGCCTCGCCCGGCGCGTCGTCCGGGGTCGCGAACCGCGCGCCGAGCGCTTTGGCGACGGGCCGCCGCCGGGGGTCGACGTCCACCGCTGTGACCTCAGCCCCCGGCAGCCGGGCGGCGAGAGCGGCGACCAGCAGCCCGACCACGCCGGCCCCGACCACCACGATCCGGTCGCAGGGGCCGGCGCCCGAGTCCCAGAGGGCGTTCAGGGCGGTCTCCATATTGGCGGCCAAGGTCGCTCGTTTTTGCGGCAGGCCGTCGGGCAGGGGCGTGAGCGCCTCGACCGGCGCGAGGAACAGACTTTCGTGGGGGTTCAGGCAAAACACGGCGCGGCCGATCAGGTCCTCGGGGCCGTCCGCCACCGTTCCAACCGCGCAGTAGCCGTACTTCACCGGCCCGGGAAAGACGCCTTCCTGGCGCGGAGCGCGCATCCTTTCCCACTCGCTTTGGGGCACGCGGCCTTGGAAAACCAGTCGTTCCGTGCCCCGGCTGACGCCGGAGAAGGTTGCGCGGACCAGCGCCTCGCCGCCGCGCGGCGGACCGAGCGACGTGGCCTCGCGAACCTCGATCCGGCCGCCGCCGAGATACCACAGCGCTCTTGGCCGGTCCGCGGCGGGGGAGTTGTCGGCTCGCCGCATCGACCCTAATTGCCCGCCAGTTCGTTCCAGAGGATGCGGACGTTCGCCCGCGACGGAGGTTATATCCGGCTGCGCGCGAACGACCAGCCCGCCGCCGCGTCCGCGTCATCGAAAGCGTCACATGAGTTCCACGATCGACAGCTCCCCGGTCGCCGCCTCCCGTCCCTCCTGGCTGCGGGGCCTGTTCCGGGGGACGACGCCGACCGGCGCCCAGTCGACCGCGGCGCTCGCCGCCCGGCGATTGACGATGGCGGCTCTTGTGCTCGGCACGATGGTGGGCCTGAGCTGGGCCTTCTGGACGGTGATGGCGGTCGACGGCTGGTCGATCCCCGAGATGGTCATGTACCTCTGCTTCGTGGTCTCGCTTCCGTGGATCGTGATCGGGTTCTGGAACGGGGTGATCGGCCTCGTCTTGCTGCGGCTAGCGCGCGACCCGCTCGACATCGTGGTTCCCTGCGCGGCCTACGCCGGCGCCGCCGACCCGATCGCCGTCCGCACCGCGATCGTCATGTGCATCCGCCACGAGAACCCCGAGCGCGTCGTGCGCCGCCTCGACGCGGTCCTCCGAAGCGTCGACGCCACCCGCGAGGGGCGGGCGTTCGACCTCTTCATCCTGAGCGACTCGACGCAGGACGATCTCGCCGCCGAGGAGCGAGCGACGATCGAGACCTGGCGCGCGCGCCTCGCCGACCCCGACCGCGTCGTCTACCGGCGGCGCGCCGTCAACGCCGGCTTCAAGGCGGGCAATATCCGCGAGTTCCTGGTGGAGCGCGGCGACGACTACGAAGTGATGATCACGCTCGACGCCGACAGCGTCATGTCCGGCGAGACCATCCTGCGCCTCGTCCGCATCATGCAGGCGAACCCGAAGCTCGGCATCTTGCAGAGCCTCGTGGTCGGGCTTCCCGCCCGCACCGCCTTCGCGCGCATCTTCCAATTCGGCATGCGGGCCGGCATGCGCAGCTACACCATGGGCGCGGCCTGGTGGAGCGGCGACTGCGGACCCTACTGGGGCCACAACGCCGCGATCCGCGTCGCGCCGTTCCGCGACCACGCCGAACTGCCGGCGCTGCCCGGCAAGCCCCCCCTCGGCGGGACGATCCTCAGCCACGACCAGGTCGAGGCCGTGCTGGTGCGCCGCGCGGGTTACGAGGTCTGCGTTCTGCCGGAGGAAGGCGGATCGTGGGAGGACAACCCGCCGTCGCTGCCAGAGTTCATGCGGCGCAACCTGCGCTGGTGCCAGGGCAACATGCAGTACGTGAAGCTGCTCGGCATGCCTGGTCTGAAGCTCATCAGCCGCCTGCAGCTGCTGCTCGCAATTCTGATGTACGTCGGCGCGCCCGCCTGGATCGGCTTCATGATCGCCGGCGCGGCGCAGGCCTTCATGCCGCCGTCCGTTATCGGCGAGCTCGACCCGCCCGGCTCCTTTCCCGTCGGCCTCTCCATCGGCCTGCTCATGACGATGCTTACCATCACCTTCACCCCGAAGCTGATGGGCTATCTGGACGTCGCTCTGCAGCGTAACGAGATGGACCGCTACGGCGGGCCGCAGCTCTTCACTCTCGGCGCGCTCGCCGAGGTGCTGTTCGGCTTCCTCCTCGCGCCGCTCATCAGCTTCTCCGTGACGACCTTCCTGTTCGTGCTGCTGGTTTTCGGAAAGTCTGTCGGCTGGGAGGCGCAGGACCGCGACGCCCACCGAGTCGGCTGGGGGGAGGCGACGCGCAAGCTGTGGCCGGCCACCCTGTTCGGCGCGGCCCTCACCGTCGCCTTCGCCGTTTCGGCTCCCTATGTGCTGTTCTGGGCGGCCCCGGTCCTCGCGAGCTTTCTGCTGGCGATCCCCTTCACGGTGCTGACCTCCACGGAGACGCTCGGCGCGCTCACCGCCCGCGCCGGCCTCGGCGCGACGCCGGAGGAAGTGCGTCCGCCGCTTGAGGTGCGTGCCGTCAGCGACGATCTCGTCGCCGCGCGCTACGCCCCGCCGCTGTCCCCATTCCGCCTGGACGGGGGCGACGTGCGCGCGCTGCAGGCCGCGGAATAGGCCGCGGGCGAGGGACGTTGGCGAGAGCGAGGAGGGCGCGTTCGCGCCGCCCTCTCTTATTCCGCCGGCGCGTCTGTCGCGGCGTAGCGCTGGAGCAGCGGGGTCTGGGCGACGGCGAACGCCATGGTCAGCGGCATGACGCCCCAGACCTTGAAGGCGACCCAGAAATCTGTGGTCTGGGTACGCCACACCACTTCGTTGAGCACCGCGAGAGCCACGAAGAAGAACGCCCAGCGCCAGGTCAGCTTCGTCCAGCCCTCATGCGTCAGGCGGAACGCCTGATCGAACACGATGGCGAGCAGCGGCTTGCCCATGGCGAGGCCTGCGAACAGCGCCCCGGCGAACAGCAGGTTCACGATCGTCGGCTTCAGCTTGATGAACAGCTCGTCCTGAAGGAAGAGCGTCAGGCCGCCGAAGATCAGCACCACGGCGCCCGACACCAGCGGCATGATCGGCAATCGGCGCATCAGCGTCCAGGACAGGACCAGGGACACGACCGTCGCGACCATGAAGGCGGCGGTGGCGGTGAAAAGGTCGGTCCGGTTGTTCGCGATGAAGAACACCACGAGGGGTCCGAGCTCGAGCCCGAGCTTCAGGAAGGGATTGACGGCCTTGGGGGCCGCTTTCGGCGGTTGCGACGTCATGGCTTAAGCTCTGCCTCCGCCCCGCGGCGGGATCAAGGCGGAAGGAACGCCTTCGGGTTGCATTTTAAGGAGACGGCAGCCCACGCACCTTCGCGGCGGCGTCGATGAAGCCGCGCGTGGTGGCGAACAGTTCCGGCACGTCGAGCAGGAAAGCGTCGTGCCCCTTGTCGGTCGCGATTTCGACGAAGCTGACGTTCGCCGCCGCGGCGTTCAGGGCGTGCACGATCTGCCGCGCGCCTTCGGTCGGGAACAGCCAGTCCGAGGTGAAGGAGGCCACGCAGAAGCGCGTTTTCGTGCCCTGGAACGCCTTCGCCAGCACGCCGCCGTGGTCCGCCGCCAGGTCGAAATAGTCCATGGCGCGCGTCACGTAGAGGTAGCTGTTGGCGTCGAAGCGCTCGACGAAACTCGCGCCCTGGTGGCGGAGGTAGCTCTCGATCTGGAAATCGGCGTCGAAGCCGAAGGTCCGCGCGTCGCGGTCCTGCAGGTTGCGGCCGAACTTGGTCTGAAGCGCCGGTTCCGACAGATAGGTGATGTGCGCGGCCATCCGCGCGACCGCGAGCCCCTTGCGGGGGACTGCGCCCTCCATCAGGTAGCGTCCGTTCCGCCAGTCCGGATCGGCCGTGATGGCCTGCCGGCCAACCTCGTGGAAGGCGATGTTCTGGGCCGAATGCTTGGCCGCGGTCGCGATCGGCAGCGCGGCGAACACCCGGTCGGGGTAGCTCGCCGCCCATTCCAGCACCTGCATGCCGCCCATGGAGCCGCCGACCACCGCGAACAGGTCGGGAATCCCGAGATGGTCGATCAGCATGGCTTGCGCGGCCACCATGTCGCGGATTGTGACGACCGGAAGATCGAGGCCGTAGGGCTCGCCTGTCGCCGGGTTGGTCGAGGCCGGCCCGGTGGTCCCGAGGCACCCGCCGACGACGTTCGAGCAGATGACGAAGAAGCGGTCGGTGTCGACCGGCCGCCCGGGGCCCACCATCGTCGACCACCAGCCCGGCTTGCCCGTGACGGGATGGACGTTGGCGACGTGCTGGTCGCCCGTCAGCGCATGGCAGACGAGCACCGCGTTGGACCGGTCGGCGTTGAGTTCGCCATAGGTCTGGTACGCGATGTTGAGCGGCGCCAGAGCCTTGCCCGACTCCAGCGTCAACGGCCGCGCGATGCGCGCGACGAGGCTGTGGGGCGCGTCGGCTTCCGATCGCGCCGCCTCGTTCGTCGTCCGCTCCATGGTGCCGCCCAAGCGATCCTCTCGAGGCGTAGGCTTTTGTCGGGCGCGAGGTGAAGCGCCGACGCCGCCTCGTGTCAATGGCCGCGTCGGTAGAGGCTATTTGACCGCCAGCACCTGAATGATGGCCGGACCGAGAATCACGATGAAGATCACGGGCAGGAAGAAGACGATCATCGGCACCGTCAGCTTCGGAGGTAGGGCTGCCGCCTTCTTCTCCGCCTCCGCCATCCGCATGTCGCGGCTTTCCTGCCCGAGCACCCGCAGCGCCTGGCTCACGGGCGTGCCGTACTTGTCCGCCTGGATCAGCGCGGTCGCCACAGACCTCACCGATTCCAGCCCAGTGCGCATGCCGAAGTTCTCGTAGGCCAGCCGGCGATCCTGCAGATAGGACATCTCCGCCATTGTGAGCGTCAGCTCTTCCGCGAGCGGGATCGACTGGGCGCCAATTTCATCCGCGACCTTGCGGAACGCGGCTTCGACCGACATGCCCGCCTCGACGCAGATCAGCATCAGATCGAGGGCGTCGGGAAACGCCCGCTTCATCGAAGTCTGGCGCTTCTGCGTCTGGTTCCTGAGGAACAGTTCCGGCGCCTTGATGCCGAGGTAGGTGGCGAACACCACCGCGCCGAGCCGCATGAGCGGCGGCTTCCCAAGATCATTGATGAGAAAGAGGTAGCCGAGGGACACCGCCATGAAGGCGAGGGGCGCGACGAGCCGGAAAAACAGGAACGTCGTCATGGCGCCCGGACCCCGGTAGCCCGCCTGGAGCAGGCGCTCCTTGGCGTCGGCGGTGCCGAAATGCTTGGCCAGGTTCAGCTGGCTGACGATGTTCTGCATGTAGGCCTTCGGCTCGCGCTTCAGGCTTGTCCGGTCGGCGCGCGCGAGGCGTTCGCGTTCGCGCGCGCGGATCCGCGACCGCTCGATCGCGACCGATTTCATGCGTTTCTCAAGCTGGTCGCCTGCCAGTAAGGGCATGGCGAAGGTCACGACGGTCGCGACCGCCGCGATCGCCGCCAGCAGCATCGCCATGGCGTGCGGATCGTTGATGGTCCGAAAGATCTGGTCGATCACGCGCCGTTTCCGTCGTTAGAAGTCGAAGCTGATCATCTTCTTCATGACCAGCACGCCCGTCAGCATCAGGCATCCGCCGGCGACGAGGAGCACGCGGCCCAGATCGGTGGTCCACATCAGCGACATGTAGTCGGGGCTCGTCACCGAGATGATCCCGATCGTGATGATCGGAAGAGAGCCGATGATGGCGGCCGACGCTTTGGCCTCCATGCTCATCGCCTGGATCTTCGCCTTCATCTTCTTGCGGTCGCGGAGCACCCGCGCGAGGTTGCCGAGAGCGTCGGACAGGCTGCCGCCGGCCTTGGACTGGATGGCGATGACGATGCCGAGGAAGTTCGCTTCCGTCACCGGCATCCGCTCGTAGAGCTTGGCGACGGCTTCGGACAGGGGGATGCCGACGGCCTGCTCCTCGACGATCGTGCGGAACTCCGACTTCACCGGCTCCTGGGTCTCGTTGGCGACGATGCGGATGCAGTCGCCGAGCGGAAGACCGGCCTTTAGGCCGCGAAGGATAACCTCCACGGCGTTCGGCAGCTCGTTCAGGAATCGGGCGATGCGCCGCTTCCGCAGGAAGGAGAGCGCCCAGCGCGGCAAGCCGAGGCCCCCGACGAAGGCCGCGAGCAGCCCGATGCGAAGGTCGCGGGTAAGGACGAACGCTACGAAGCCGAGGACGACCGCGACGGCCGCGCTCATCACGTAGAAGCGCTCCTTCGACCAGGTCAGCCCGGCCTGCTCGATCCGCATGCTGAGGGACGGACGGTTGATGCGCTTCTGCCTCTCGTCGAGCGCCTTGAGGCTGTCGGCGACCTGCCCGCGCCGGAGGGTCTCCTGCGCCGTCTGGGCGACCACGCGCCGGCGATCGAGGCCGACGCCGGCGAGCTTCTTCCGGTCCTCCACGCGCTTTTCGCCGGAGATCAGCGGGTAGAGCAGCGCGTAGGCCGCGCCGCCGGCCGCGACGGTCGCGAGCAGGATGACGGGGAGCCGGTCCATGTCGATCATGCGCGGTCTCCGCTCGCCGGGCTCATGCGACGCGGCTTTCGTTGTTGCTCTCGGCCGCGTCGAGCGCCGCCGCGAGGCGGTTCTCCTCGCCGAAGTAGCGCGCGCGCTCCCAGAACCGGGGACGGCCGATGCCGGTCGACCGATGCCGGCCGATCAGCCGTTTGTTCGCGTCCTCTCCGAGGATGTCGTAGAGGAAGATGTCCTGGGTGATGACGACGTCGCCCTCCATCCCCATCACCTCGGTGATGTGGGTGATGCGGCGCGAGCCGTCGCGCAGGCGCGAAGCCTGCACGATGACGTCCACCGAGGTGCAGACCATCTCCTTGATGGTCTTCGACGGCAGCGTGAAGCCGCCCATGGTGATCATCGACTCCAGACGCGACAGCGCTTCGCGCGGCGAGTTCGCATGCAGCGTGCCCATGGAGCCGTCGTGGCCCGTGTTCATCGCCTGGAGCAGATCGAAGGCCTCCGGCCCGCGCACCTCGCCGACGATGATCCGCTCGGGCCGCATGCGCAGGCAGTTCTTGACGAGGTCGCGCATGCTCACCGTGCCCTCGCCTTCGAGGTTCGGGGGACGGGTCTCGAGGCGCACCACGTGCGGCTGCTGCAGCTGCAGCTCGGCCGCGTCTTCGCAGGTGATGATGCGCTCGTCCTCGTCGATGTAGCGCGTCAGGCAGTTGAGCAGAGTCGTCTTGCCGGAGCCCGTGCCGCCCGAGATCAGCACGTTGCAGCGGACGCGCCCGATGATCTTGAGGATCTCGGCGCCCTCGGGGCTGATCGAGCCGAACTTGACCAGCTGGTCGAGCGTCAGCTTGTCCTTCTTGAACTTGCGGATGGTGAGCGTCGGGCCGTCGAGCGCCAGCGGCGAGACGATGACGTTGACGCGCGAGCCGTCGGGAAGACGCGCGTCGCAGATCGGCGAGCTTTCGTCGACGCGACGGCCGACCTGGCTGACGATGCGCTGGCAGATGTTGAGAAGCTGCGAGTTGTCACGGAAGCGGATCGAGGTCTGCTGCACCTTGCCGGCGACCTCGATGTAGGTCCGCTCGGCGCCGTTGACCATAATGTCCGAGATGTCGTCGCGGGCCAGCAAGGGTTCGAGCGGGCCGTAGCCGAGGACGTCGTTGCAGATGTCGTCGAGCAGCTCCTCCTGCTCGGCGATCGACATCACGACGTTCCGGATCGCGATGATCTCGTTGACGATGTCGCGGATTTCTTCGCGCGCGCTTTCGGTGTCGAGGCGGGCGAGCTGGGCGAGGTCGATCGCCTCGATCAGGGCGCCGAAGATCCGGCTCTTGGTCTGGAAGTACTCGTCGTTGCGGCGGGTGTCGATCGGCGGCGGCGCCGCCGGGCGCGGGTCGGAGTGCGGCGACGCGGCGGGAGCGCCGATCGGCGCGACCGCGATCAACGGCGCGCCGAACTCGCTCGCCGCCGTGGATTGGCGCGCGAAGCCGGCCGTCGTGGCGGGCGTCGCCGGCGTTCCGCGTTTTCCGAACATCGTGGCGCTTCTCTCCGTCCGAGCCCGGGCTTAGCCGGCTTTCTTCCGATTGATGCGGGCCATAAGCGGCTCCAGCAGAGAGCGGTTGGCCCTCCTGGCCTCCGTCCGGCCGGTCAGGCGCTTTGCGAGCTCGACGAACATCTCGTTGGTCTTGTGGCCGGCGGCGGTCTCGGCCAGCATCTGGCCGTTGTTCGCCGCCGTGCCGAATAGCTGCGGATCGAAGGGCACGATCGCCGCCGGTTCGAGGTCGAGCGCCTTCGCGAAGTCCTGCGGCTTGATCTCCGCACGTTTCGGAACGCCGACCTGGTTCAGGATCAGCCGCGGCGGACCGTCGTTCGGCCGCGCGGCCTTCAGAAGGTCGATCAGGTTCTTCGCGTTGCGCAGGTTCGCGAGGTCCGGCGTCGCCACGATCGCCACCTCGTCGGCCGCGATCAGGGCGCGCTTCGACCAGGCGGTCCAGACATGCGGCACGTCGAGCACGGCGCAGGGCACGTTCGCCCTTAGAATGTCGAGCAGCGGGTCGAACACGTCCTCGTGGAAGTCGTAGACCCGGTCGAGGGTCGCCGGCGCGGCGAGCAGCGAGAGCTGCTCGGTGCATTTCGAGAGCAGGCGGTCGACCAGCGCGGCGTCCAGCCGGTCCGGAGCGAACACCACCTCGGCGACGCCCTGCGGCGGATCCTGATTGAAGTTCAGCCCCGCGGTGCCGAAGGCGAGGTCGAGGTCGACCACGACGCTGTCGAGCTTGATCTGGCGCGCGATCGCCCAAGACACGTTGTGCGCGATGGTCGAGGAGCCGACGCCGCCCTTAGCGCCGACGAAGGCCACGGTGCGGCCGACCGGATCGGCGCCCGGCGCGCGGAAGATCTCCGACAGCGAGCGCACCAGGTCGACCACGTCGAACGGCGGCACGAGATAGTCGCTGACGCCCTGCCGCATCAGCTCGCGGTAGAGCAGCACGTCGTTGACCTGCCCGATGACGACCACCTTGGTGCCGGGATCGCAGACGTCGGACAGGCGGTGGAGGATGTCGAGCAGGCGTTCGCGGTGGGCGTCGCCCTCGATGACGATGACATTGGGCGTGGGCGCGTTCTTGTAGGCCTCGGCCGCGGCGAGGCCGCCGCCCATCTGTACCTTGACGTGCGCCTTCTCCATCCGTCGGTCGGTCGCGGCGTGCTCGACGAGGCGCGCGATTTCGGGCGTCTCGCAGAACGCCTGGATCGAGACGCGCGGAAGCGGCGCGATGATGTCGACGGGCGCGGGCGAGGGTTCGTCGACGGCCGGTCCCAGATGCGAGGCGAGCCTGTTCATCACTTCGAGCCCCCGATGCCGCTGATGTCCGGATCTTCCTGCTTGTACTGCGTCGTCGTGTCCTCGCCGACGCGATGCTTCTGGAGCACGGTCTGGCGGCGCGCCGCGTAGACGGGGGTTTCAGCCCGCGGCCGGGCGAGGTCTTCCGGATCGGCGACCTGCGCGGCGAGGTTTTGCTGCGTGGCGCAACCGAAGTTCCAGTAGTCGCGGTTCTGCGTCGCGCCGCGGAAGTCTCCGCCGCCATGGCCGAGATCGTCCGGCCACAGCCCGCACGGATGCGGCACCTCGGCCTTCAGCTTGACGTAGCCCAGCCGGAGCGGCGCGAAATGGTCCGGCGCCTCGGCGGTGTAGCGCTGGCTGAGCACGGCGGTCGCCGGCACGCCGGCCGCCGCGAGCGTGGTGCGCACGGCGGGCAGGGCGTAGGCCGCCGCGGCGTCGCTCGCTCCCCCGCGGGGCGAAAGGATGGCGATGGGGCCGCGGCCGTTCCTGCGCCAGTCCGCGGCGAAGGCGCGGATGTCTTCTTTCTGACGCTGGGTGAGGCCTTCCCGCGTCGCTCCGACCGGCAGGTCGAGCTTGGCCTCGCCTTCTGCGAGTACGATGGGATGGCGCTGCTGGTAGGTCTGCGGGTAGTCGTCGCCGACGATCCGGTCGGCATGGCAGCCGGCGAGCGCCGCGGCCGCGGCGCCAAGACAGGCGAGCCTCGCTGCGCGGAACAGGAAAGCGTGGGGAAAGGTCATCTGCGGCGCTCCGTTGCGCGACTCACGCTCAATCGATGATGAAGCCGCCGCGGCGGTGGCTGACAGTCGAGGGGTCAATCTTGCCGGGAATCCCGTAGAGGCGGTTCAGCCGGCCGAGGAGGAGGTTGGACTGGTCGGTGGGCTCGGCGAAGCCGTCGTCCGGGGACGCGAGCTTCGTGGGCGCCGTCGCCTTGGCCAGATAGGGCGTGACGAAGATCGCGAGCTCGGTGTCGTTCTTCAGGAAGTCGTTGGAGCGGAACAGCGCTCCGAGGATCGGAAGCTTCATCAGGCCCGGCAGTCCGTTCGCGGACCGCTTGGTCTGCTGCTGGATCAGTCCCGCCATGACCAGCGAACCGCCTGACGGGATCTCGACCGTCGAGTCCGCGCGGCGAACGGTCAGACCCGGAATGACCAGCCCGTTGTCGGTGATGCCGTTGGCCGGATCCAACTCGCTGACTTCAGTTGCGATCTTCAGGCTTATCCGGCCGCTCGACAGCACCACCGGCGTGAAGTTCAGCCCAACGCCGAAGTCCTTGAACTCGACGGTGCGCGTGCAGACGCCGTCCGCAATGGAGCAGGGCCCAGGGAACGGGTACTGGCCGCCCGCCAGGAACTTCGCGCTCTCGCCCGAGATCGCGGTGAGGTTCGGCTCGGCGAGCGTCCGGATGACGCCGTTCCGCTCCATCGCCTGCAGCCGCGCCTGGAAGGTGCCGCCGTTGGCGGCGTAGGTGCCGACCAGCGCGGCCGCGGGCGCCGAGTTGTTGGCGGAGAACGGGAAATTCGTCTCGCCGTCGAAGACCGTCCCGCCGATCTTGAAATTGTTGAGGGCGTAATCGACGCCGAGCTGCTTCACGACCTCGCGTTTCATCTCGACGACGCGGACCTTGAGCAGGACCTGATCCTGCCCCTCGATCTTGAGCGCGTTCACGACCTTTTTGGGATCGGCCATGTAGCCCGCGGCGATGTCGACGGCGGTCTGCGCCTCCTGCGCGGACTTCACCGAACCGGTCACCACGACGCCGTCGCCGACGCCTTCGACACGGATGTTTCCGGCGCCGCCGAGCGAGCGGCCGATCGAGGAGCGGATGGACCCCACGTCGCGCGACACCGAGACCTCGTAGGCCGCGATCTCGCGGCCGTCCGCGTCGAGGAACATCACGTCGGTCTGCCCCGGGCCGGCCCCGATGAGGTAGGCCTTGCGGGCTGAGCGGACGACGGCGTTAGCGACCGCAGGATCCGCGACGAACACCTCCTTGGCGTCGCGCGGCAGCGTTACGACGTAGGACTTGCCGATGCCGAGGTCGATTCGGTCGCCCTGACCGCCCGGCTGCGCCTCAGCGTAGTAGGAGGGATCGGCGGCGATCGCCGCGGGACCCGTGGCGAGGGAGACGGCCGCGGTCGCGACAAGCGTGGCGCGGAGACCGCGGCGAAGCCGGACCGTGGTCGAAAGAAGGACGCTGAGCACGCTGGCGGTCATGGCGCGTCGGATCCTGGCGCTGGAAGGGGTGTCGTCGCCTAAGCGTGACGGAGGGCTCGAGGGCGGCTGAGGCTGCGGCGCGGGACGGTCGATCACCGGGCGCCCCCTTGGCTCGCTACGCCGAAGCGGACGATGGTCAGTCCGCCGCCGCGCTTGTTGAGCTCAGAGGCGACGCCGTCGCTCGGGCTCGGCCCTGAGTCGGCGAGCGAGCGGAGTGCGAGCGAGAGCGTGCCGAGCTGGCGGCTGAGCGCGAGCTGTTCGGTCTGGGCGGGGCTCAGCTCGAGAGTCGCGGTCTTGCCGACCACGACGCGCTTGCCGTCCTTGTCCTCGACGGCTTGGTCGATCGCCAGCACCCGGACGTTGGCGCCGATCGTCTCGGAGTAGGTCTCCTCGCGGCCGTTCGCGCCCTGCTGGCGGCGGGTGAGAATCACGTCGACGCGGTCGTTCGGAAGGATGAAGCCGCCGGCGCCGGTCTCGGGCGAGATTTCGATGGAGATCGCGCGCATGCCCGCCGGCAGGATCGCGGCCATGTATCCGGAGCCGTTGCCCTTGATCAGCTTGTCGGCGCGGATCGGCTCGCCGGCGACGAAAGGCGAACGAGCTATCGAGCCCGCCGTGGTCTCGATCGCCTGAGGCATCGCGGGCTTCTGCAGGAACTGCGCGTTGGCCGCGTCCTGCGGCCAGGCCTGCCAGCGCACGTCCTCCGCCTTCACGACGGAGCCGAGCGGGATATCGGCTGCGGCGACGAGCACGTCGACCGTGTTCATCGGCTTGGTGTCCGCGACCGGCGCTTCAGGCGCGTCGCGGCCGCCCCCGGCGAGCATCGCAGCTCCAAGCCCGGCGACGAGCGCGATGCCAAGCACCACAAGGCGAGCGGCTTTCATCAGGCGACCCCCATCATCGGCCCGGCGCCGCTAATCGCGGGACGAGCGTCGTTCTCGGGGATTCAACCAGCCAAACGTCAATTCGTGGTTAACAAGACGTCTTTCGGCCCAGCGCTCAGGTTAACGGCCGCTCATCACTCAGCGACCTATCGCCCTATCGATGCGAACCATGCGGTGCTCGGCAGCAGCATGAGCGTCCCGGCGGCGAGCGCCAGGCCGTAGGGCACGCCCTCGCGCGGCGAGTGCAGCTTCTTGAGGAAGCCGATCCGAGCCCACCGGTCGGGAAGCGGGGCGCTCCGGTACCGCAGCACCGCAAATGTGAGCGCGCCTCCAAAGAGCGCGAACGACACGAACCAGGACAGCAACGGCTCGAAGCCGAACCAGAGCGCGACCGCAGCCGCGAGCTTGGCGTCGCCGCCCCCGATCCAGCCGGGAATGAACAGAAGAATGCCGATCGCCAGGACAAGGACGCCCGCCGCCGCGTGCAGGGCGATCTGACTGAGATCGAGATGGCTGAGCGGCGCCGCCGCGACGAACGCGGCCACAAGAGCGAAGACGAGACGGTTGGGGATCGTCAGCGTGAGGAGATCGGACACGGCGGCCACGGCGACCAACGCCGGCAGCACCACCACCACCATCGTCTCAAGCATGACGCGCTCCGTTCTGTCTTAGCCATTCCCCACGCGAGACCATGCCCGAGCGGGCTTAACGCCGCGCGAAGACCCCCAAGAAAAAACCGCCGCCCTTGGATCAGGAACGGCGGCTTTGTCGCCCCTACGTCCGCCGGCGCATGGCCGGCGAACGCGAGGAGAGGCGTGACCCGTTCGACCGGTATTACCGGGCCTCGAGGTTGCTCTTGACGTCGTTGAACGTGGCGCCCAGCTCGTCGCCGACCAGGCCGACGGCGGTGATGATGGCGATAGCGATGCCGACAGCGATCAGGCCGTACTCAATCGCGGTGGCGCCGGACTCGTCCTTAGCGAAACGCTTGAAGAAATTCATCACGAAGACTCCTGGTCTACAGAGGTTACGACTGCTCCTGTCCCGCGTCCTCGTGTCGTCGCTGGCCCGCTGGAACAGCCTCATAAGACCACGCTCGGGTTGCGATTGAGTTAATCGCAAAAGCAACTTCGAGGTGAGTTAAATTGAAAGCACTCACGGTTAAAGCATCGTTGCGTAAAAAAGCTTGATTAACGTAAGATGAAAGTCAAAAGATAACCTCTGCGTGGGCGGTCGCTTGCGGGTTACGCGCGGCTCACCGGCAGCAACGTCAGGTGACGATGATAAAGTTTGAGGGTTCAGGCGCAGGGCGCCCGGAGAAAAACGGCGACGTTCAGAACAAGGTTAGGACTTCGTTCACCCAATTCCGCTTTCCTGACACGACCTAAGGTTGGGGAAACGACGTCATGAGCGCCCGGATGGCCGCCCGCCGCATCGCCGCTATCTGCGGTCTCATGCTTCTCGCCGCGCCGGCGGGCGCCGCGAACGACGCCATCGAGGTGACGGTCGACCGCGCGAGCGTGATCCGGTCGCCGGAAGGCACCGCGACGGTCATTGTCGGCAACCCGCTGATCGCCGACGCCACCAGCCAGCGGAACGGCGTGCTGGTCATCACCGGCAAGAGCTTCGGGACGACCAACATCATGCTCCTTGACGGTGCGGGAACCTTGCTGAGCGAGACGCTCGTGCATGTCGGCCGCGCGCAGGACGCCACGATCGTCGTCCAGCGCGGCGGCAAGCGCGAAAGCCTCGCTTGCACCCCGCGCTGCGAGCCTGTGCTCGCGATCGGCGACAGCGACGAAAGCTTCTCGGCGACGGCGAAGCAGATCGGTCAGCGCTCCGGCATGTCCGCCGGCGTGAAAGCCGAGTGAGCCAAATGAAAGACTCCGCCCGCTGGTCCGACGGCTCGGCGGTTCGCGCATGAGGCGGCGAGCCGGCGAGGCCGCGGCGCTTGCGCTCCCGATTCTAGCCCTCACGCTCGCCATGCTGGAGAGCGCCTTCGTCGCCGTGGCCGGCGGCTTGGCGCGGCTCGTCGGCTTCGGCTGAAGCGTCCCGCAGGCTCGCATAAGACCTTCGTCTGCGGTTCTCGGACACGGTTGCGAACCAAGCCCCGAAAGGTGACAAAAGCGCCCCATCCTCAAGGGGCTCGGCTTTGGCGGCCGGTCTCCTTCGCGCCACGTCAGCCGGAGCCGCTATGCCGACCGACATCGAGATCGCCCGTTCCGTCGAACTCAAGCCGATCGTCGAGATCGCGGCCAAAGTCGGCATTCCGGAAGACGCCCTGCATCTGCACGGCAAGACGATCGCCAAGATCGACGACCGCTTCATCGCCGGCCTGCCGAAGAAGCCCGGCGCCAAGCTGGTGCTGGTCACCGCGATCAATCCGACGCCCGCGGGCGAAGGCAAGACCACGACCACCGTCGGCCTCGGCGACGCGCTGAACCGCATCGGCCAGAAGGCCGTGGTCTGCCTGCGCGAGCCTTCGCTCGGCCCGGTGTTCGGCGTGAAGGGCGGCGCGGCCGGCGGCGGCTGGGCGCAGGTTCTGCCGATGGAGCAGATCAACCTGCACTTCACCGGCGACTTCCATGCGATCACCTCGGCGAACAACCTGCTCGCCGCGCTGGTCGACAATTCGCTCTACTGGGGCAACCCCCTCAACATCGACCCGCGCCGCATCGTCTTCCGCCGCGTGATCGACATGAACGACCGCACGCTGCGGAGCATCATCTCGGGCGTCGGCGCGCCGACCAACGGCTACACCCGGGAGGCCGGCTTCGACATCACGGTCGCCTCCGAGATCATGGCGATCTTCTGCCTGGCGAACGACTTGAAGGATCTTGAGGAGCGGATCGGCCGCATCGTGGTCGCCTACACCCCGGACAAGAAGCCGATCACCGCCAAGGACGTGGCGGCCGAGGGGGCGCTGTCCGTGCTGCTCCGCGACGCGCTCAGGCCGAACCTGGTGCAGTCGATCGAGGGCACGCCCGCCTTCATCCACGGCGGCCCCTTCGCCAACATCGCCCACGGCTGCAACTCGGTCATCGCCACCACCACGGGCCTCGCGCTCGCCGACTGGACGGTGACGGAGGCCGGCTTTGGCGCGGACCTGGGCGCCGAGAAGTTCCTCGACATCAAGTGCCGCAAGTCCGGCATCTCGCCGGACGCGGTGGTGATCGTCGCCACCATCCGCGCGCTCAAGATGCACGGCGGCGTGGCGAAGGCGGAGCTCACCTCCGAGAACGTCCCGGCGCTCGAGGCCGGCCTCGCCAACCTCGGACGCCACATCGAGAACATGAAGGGCTTCGGCCTCCCGGTCGTGGTGGCGATCAACCACTTCGTCTCCGACACCGAGGCCGAGGTCGAGACGCTGAAGCGCCGCGTAAAGTCGGACTTCGGCGTCGACGCGGTCGTCTGCAAGCACTGGGCCGAGGGCGGCGCCGGCGCGGAAGAGCTCGCGCGCACGCTGGTCGACCTGGTCGAGCGCGAAAAGGCGAACTTCGAGTTCCTCTACGGCGACGAGCTGCCGTTGCTCGAGAAGGTCGAGACCATCGCCAAAAAGCTCTACCGGGCCGACCGGGTGACCGCGAGCGCGGCCATCAAGAAGCAGCTCAAAGAGTGGGAGGCCGCCGGCTACGGCTCCTTCCCGGTCTGCATGGCGAAGACCCAGAGCTCGTTCTCGTCCGATCCGACTGCGATCGGCGCCCCGACCGGCCACACGCTGCCGATCCGCGAGGTGCGGCTCTCCGCCGGGGCCGGCTTCATCGTGGTGATCTGCGGCGAGCTCATGACCATGCCGGGCCTGCCGAAGGTCCCGGCCTCGGTGAACATGCGCCTGCTCGAGAACGGCGTGATCGACGGCATCGCCTGACGTTCGTCTTAGGTAGTCGCACGTAGCTCCGCTCCGCCGGCGGCGTAGCGGAGACCGGCGTAGCCTCCCTGGGTCGGTCGTGATCGCCGGGGGGCTTGCATGACACGCAGTCTTTTGGGCGCGGCGCTCGCCGCGCTCGTGTGCGGCGCGACGCCTGCGTCCGCCGTCGTGCTCTGGCAGGGCGACGCGAACGTCACCGCCGCGACCGCGGCCTGTGCGCCTGGCGTCGCGGAACGTCGCGACATCGGCGTCGGCACGCTCCTCAGGACGCTCTACCGTCCGGCCAATCTCAGCAACAACGGCGCGGACGCCCGCTTCTCCTTCGTGCACGACGGACAGGCGATCTACGCGGTGTTCCTGCCCGGCGGCGCGATCCCGAACGGCAACTACGCCTCCTTCGGCGTGCGCCATAACGGCGTGCTGATCACCAATGCGAGCGGCGCCTACCGCGCCTTCACAGTGTCGCCTGCGGCCGTCACGGCCTCGACCACCTTCGTCGAGGTGACGGGCCGGCTCACCAACTTCCTCGACATCGCCGGCTGCACGATCTCGTTCCGCGCCGCCTACGCGCCGAAGCCGTGAGGGCGGAGCCGATGAAGCGAGCCGTTCTCAGCCTCGCCGCGGTCGCAGCCTGCGCCGCCGCCGGGCAGGGCGTGGGCTCGACGCTCAACCTGTCGACCAAGACCGGCGGGATCACCCAGTGGGCCCTGTCGCCGGCGACCCTCGCCGCGACCACGCCGTCCGCGACCCTTACGGCGACGCTCGCTAACTTCTGGGCGATCACCGGCTGCACGGTCACCTTCAACGCCTACCTCATTCGGGTGAAGTCGAACGCGGCGGACGTGGTGAACTGACGTCCGCCGCCTCAGCTGCGCGCCGGCCCGCTTCGGGCCGCCGTCCACACGCCGGCGAGCACCAGCGCGAAGCCGACCGCGTGATAGGCCTGCGGGCGCTCCCCCAGCAGCAGGATGGCGAGAGCGGCCCCGAACAGCGGGATGAGATGGAAGAACGGACCGGCTCGGTTCGCGCCGATCAGCTCCACGCCGCGGTTGTAGAAGAGGTAGCCGAGCGTCGAGGGGAAGACGATGACGTAGGCGAGCGAGCCTAAGGAGACCGCGTCGAAGGACATCGTCCGGCCCTGCGCGATCTCCCAGAGGAGCGCCGGGGTGAGGAGGATGGCTGCGAGAGCCATCAGTGCCGTGAGGAGCGAGGTCTGGGCGACCTTCGGCTTGTCGCGCAGGAGCGTCGAATAGAGAGCGTAGAGCGCGATCGCGACCATGAAGATCAGGTCGCCGAGGTTGACGTCGATCCGCGCCAGCGCCCCAAGGTCGCCGCGCGTCACGATCGTCGCAACGCCTGCAAGCGAGACAACGACGCCCACGGCCTGCCGCGGTGTCAGCGCGTCGCGGTACAGCGCGAAGCTCCAGACCCCGATGACCAACGGCGTGACGGATTGGGCGAGAAGCGCGTTCAGGGCTTGGGTGTAATGCAGAGCCCAATAGGCGAGCACCGTATAGCCGGCGACGCCCAGCGCCGAGAGCCCGACCAACTGCGGCCAGCGGCTGCGCAGCGCCGGCAGGTCGCGCAGGAGATCGCGGCGCGCGACGAGCGCGAGCAGGATGAAGGCCCCCACCCAGCGCGTCCAGGTCAGCGCCACCGGCGGGATATGGTCCGCGATGAAACGCCCGAGGACGATGTTGCCGGCCCAGAACAGCGACGCCAGCGACAGCAGCAGATAGGGCCGGTCGAACGGCCGAAGACCCGTCGCTCCGGAAGCGCTCACGACTCGCGCCTCCGCGCCGGTTGTCTCAGGGGGTCTGCGTATCGCCCGCGCCCGCCGGAGGGTCAATCGGCGGTGGTCCGCTCAGGGCGCGGGGCCCGCCCCCCGCTACGACATGGAACCGAAAGACGCATGGACCTGTTCGCCCCACATACTAATGTTCTCAGCCGCGGCGACGCGCTGGCCACCCTTGGCCTGCTGCCGGCGCTCGCGTGACCCGGTGCAGTTGATGACCCCCAAGCTTTTCGAGTTGTGGCGCAAGCAGGCGGCGCTCGCCGGCGGTTTCGCCGCCATGGGCCCCTTCGCGGGCGTCGTGATGGCGCACCGCGTGACGCAGATGGTGCAGGAGGCGGGATCGCCCTCCGCCGCAGGCCTCGCCGAGGCGCAGCGCATGGTCGCCGAAAAGATGTCCGCCGCGTTCGAGGGCGGTCTGGCGGCGACGAAGGTCATGACGGCCATGGCCGGGGCGCGGGATCCGATCGCAGCGGCCGGCCTGTTTGTGGCGGCCAGCGAGGCGGCGATGCGGCCGGCGTCCCGCATGGTGCGCGCCAACGCCCGCCGGCTCACGCGGAAGAGCGACTGACGCCCCCGGGGCCCGCCTCCGCATCCCTCAAGCGGCGGAGCCCGGATCAACTGAATGGCGCATTGGCGCCTGACCTCCATGCATCCGCGATCCGCGACGAGGCCATAGGCGAACGCGTCGAAAGTCGTGTAGGGTCCGCTTCGGCACGACACCGTGAACGACGGCGCGGACACCGCGAGAGGACGCATGGGGCGGGGAACGCCTGCGCAACACGCATTCAGGACCACCCATGCGGCCAAGACGGTCACGCGGCGCTGGAACAAGGGTTGGGCGATCGTCCCCCGACGGGTTATGTTGCACCGCGTCATGACCCGTACAGCCACGTTCACAGCTCATATCGGACCTGATTTGTTCCACATCGCCCGCGCCGCCTTAGTGCCTTCGTCCCCCTCCACGACGCGCCCCCGGCGCGGCCTTGTGACGGTTTCGTCACGGCCGAGCGCTGCCGGACGGCGTTTTCGTGACGCTTGCGCGCAGGCCCTGTCATGAAAGCTCCCTTGTCGCTCGCCGTCGTCGGACGGTCGTGTCGTCTTCCGGGCGCCAACGACGTCCCCTCGTTCTGGAATATGCTGGCCGAGGGCCGTTGCGCCGTCACGGAAATCGGTGAGGATCGCTGGAGCCACGCGCGTTATCTGCATCCCCGCAAGGGCGAGCCGGGCAAGAGCTACACCTTCGCGGCGGGCGTTCTGGACGACGTGTTCGGCTTCGATCCGGCCGCCTTCGGCATCTCGCCGCGCGAGGCCGAGCAGATGGACCCGCAGCAGCGCCTCGGCCTGCAGCTGGTCTGGGAGGCGCTCGAGGACGCCGGGATTCCGCCCTCGAGCATCGCCGGCAGCGAGACTGGCGTGTTCGTCGGCGCCTCCGCGCTCGACTACGGCAACCGGGTCATCTTCGACACCGCCTCGGCCGACCCCTATTTCGCGACCGGCAACACGCTGTCGATCGTCTCGAACCGCATCTCCTACGTCTATGACCTGCACGGGCCGAGCTTCACCATCGACACGGCCTGCTCGTCGTCGCTGGTCGCGCTGAACGAAGCGGTCGTGGCCCTGCGCTCCGGACGGATCGAGCGGGCGGTGGTGCTCGGCGTCAGCATTCTCGGCAGCCCGTTCCCGTTTATCTCCTTCGCCCAGGCGACCATGCTGTCGCCGCGCGGCCGCTGCCGCGCCTTCGACGCCGGCGCAGACGGCTACGTGCGGGCCGAAGGCGGCGTGGCTCTGGTGATCGAGCGCGCCGACGTCGCCCGCGCCGCCCATCGCCCGATGCGCCTGATGATCGCGGCCTCCGGCGTGAACTCCGACGGCCGCACCGTCGGCATGTCGCTGCCGTCGTCCGACGCCCAGGTCGCGCTGCTTGAGCGGCTGTACTCCGACGCCGGGGTCCACCCCGACCGTCTCGCCTTTATCGAGGCGCACGGCACCGGCACCCGCGTCGGGGACCCGGCCGAGGCGAGCGCCGTCGGCCGCGCCTTCAAGGGCCGCACCGTCGGGCCGCTGCCGATCGGCTCGGTCAAGACCAACGTCGGCCATCTCGAGCCGGCCTCGGGCCTCGTCGGGCTGCTGAAGGTCGATCTCGCGCTTGAGAACGACCTGCTTCCGGCCTCGCTCCACCTCGAGGAGCCGAATCCCGACATTCCGTTCGACGAGCTCAACCTCCGGGTTGCGACCGAGCTTACGCCGCTGCCGCGCGGCGCCCAGGCGCGCTACTCCGGCGTGAACTCCTTCGGCTTCGGCGGCACCAACGCGCACGTGGTGGTCTACGACCCGACACCCGAGGACCGCCTTGGCCACGCCGGGCCGCGGCCAGCTCAAACCTCGGCGACCGCTCCGGTGCTGGCGCTCTCGGCGCGCTCGCGCGAGGCGCTGTCGGCGCTCGCCGGCGCCTACGCCAAATCGCTCGACGGCGCGGACGCGGCGGAAGCCCGCCGGATCGCGACCAGCGTGGCCGCGACGCGCGACCTGCTGCCCCGCCGTCTCGTGCTCGAAAGCGACGACGCCCAGAGCTGGGCCGCGACGCTCGCCGCCTTCGCCGCGACCGGCGAGGTCGCAGGCGCAGCGGCGGACCAGGCGGTCGGCCGCGAGGCGCCTGTCGCCTTCGCCTTCTCGGGCAACGGCTCGCAGTGGGCCGGCATGGGGCGGAAGCTCCACGCCCAGGATCGCGCCTTCCGCACCAGCCTCGACGAGGTCGACGCGGCGTTCGGAAAGGTCGCCGGCTGGTCGCTGCGCGAGGCGCTGTTCGCCGAGGATCTCGCGGACAAGCTCCGCCGCGCCGAGTTCGCCCAGCCGCTGCTGTTCGCGGTCCAGGTCGCCACCACTGCAGCGCTGGGCGCCGTCGGCGTGACGCCCGACGTCGTGCTCGGTCATTCGGTCGGCGAGGTCGCCGCGGCCTACGCCTCCGGCGCGCTGACGCTGGAGCAGGCGGCGGAGGTCGTGCATTCGCGCAGCCTCCACCAGGAGATCGCCTGGAAGGCCGGCGCGATGGCGGCCGTGCTGTCGCCGGCGGACGAGGTGCAGGCGCTGCTGGACTACGGAGGCTTCGAGGGCGTCGAGATCGCTGCGGTCAACAGCGCCCGCTCGATCACCGTCTCTGGCCCCGAGGCCGAAATCCGCGAACTGCAGCGTTTCGCCAAGTCCAAGCGCATCGCGGTGCGCGTTCTGGACATCGACTACCCCTTCCACACCGGCCTGATCGAGGGCGTGCGCGCGCCGCTGCTGGCCGACCTCAAGGGCTTGAAGCCGCGCGCGACGCGGCGCGCCTTCGTGTCGAGCGTGACGGGCGCGCTGGTCGAAGGATCGGCCCTTGGCGCCGACTACTGGTGGGACAACGTCCGCCAGCCGGTTCTGTTCTCCGACGCCGTCGCCGCGGCCGCGGCGCTCGGCGCCCGGATCTTCGTCGAGATCGGGCCCCGGCCGGTGCTGCAGACCTACATCTCCGACGTGCTCACCGCGGAGGAGGTCCAGGGCGGCGCGCTGTCCTGCGACGACCACGGCCCCGGCGAGCACGACCCGGTGCGCCGCACGCTCTCGCGCGTGATCGCCAAGGGCGGCCGCGTCGATCGCGACCTCGCCTTCGGACGGCTCAGCGGCCCCGCCGCGAAGCTGCCGACCTACCCCTGGCAGAACGCGCGCTTCGCGGTGTCCGTCACCGGCGAAGGCCAAGGCATCTACCACGGCTACGACCAGCACCCCCTAATCGGCGCGCGGCTCAAGGTCGACAGCGACCAGTGGACCACGCACCTCGACCCGCTGGTCGCGCCGCTTCTCGCCGACCACAAGGTCGGCGGTCGCGTGGTGGTGCCGGCCGCTGCGCTGGCCGAGATGGCGCTCGCCGCCGGCCGCGCCTGGCTGAAGACGCCGACCGTCGAGCTCTCGGACTTCGAGATTCCGCACGCGCTGACGCTCGATTCCGAGTCGCTGACGGAGGTGCGCACCCGCATCTCGCCGGAGAGTCGCACGGTCGAGATTCTCAGCCGCCCGCGCCTGCGCTCCGACGACTGGATCCTGCACGCCAGCGGGCGCGTGGCGCCGACGCCGACCAAGGTGGTCCCGGCTCCGGAGCCCGTCTCCGGCGACGGCCCGAGCTTCACCTCCGCCGCGATCTACGCCCGCTCCGAGATACACGGCCTGGGCTTTGGCCCGGCCTTCCGCGCTGTCGAGCGGGTCGACCGGCCCGCGCCGCATGCGATCCGCGTCACGCTGAAGCCGGAGGCTGATCGGGCCGGCGCGCGCGACGACCGCTACGGCCTGCATCCGGCCGACTTCGACGCCTGCTTCCACGGACTGCTGACGCTGTTCGGCGAGCACGGCGACCGGCCGGACGTGACCTACCTGCCGATGCGCTTCGGGGCGCTGCGGCTGATGAAGCCCGGCGCCGCGATCGGCGGCGCGGAGATCCGCATCCGCCGCTTCAGCCCACGGTCGATCGACGCGACCTTCACCGTGTTCGGCGTCGATGGCGAGATCGTCGCGACGCTGACCGACGCGCGCTTCCGGGCCGTCACGCTGGCGCGGCGCACGCCGCTCGAGCGGCTGTCGTACCATCCGGCCCCGGCGCTGATCGGCGCGCCGCTCGGCGGCGAGACGCCGCCGGCGCTTGAGGCCGCGGCCCTCGTCGCCCGCGCCAAGGCGCTCGGCGTCGCCGGCGACGCCGACGACCGGGCGGACGACGACCTGCTGCTGGAAGCTTTCGCTGTCGCGCTCGCCCATGAGGCCTTGGTCGCGATCTTCGGCCGTAGCCGCAGCGGCTCGGTCGCCGCGCTGATCGCCCGAAAGCGTCTGGCCGCGGGGTCGGTCCGCCTCGCCAACCGTCTTCTCGCCATCCTCGAGGAGCGCGGCCATGCCTCGCTCGACGGCGAGACCTGGACGCTCGCCGCCGCCACCGGCCTTCCGTCGGCGGTCGACATCGCCCGCACTGTGCTGGCCGACCATCCCGACCGCAGCGCCGAGGTGACGCTCGCCACACGCGCGCTGTCCCTGCTGCCGAAGACGCTGAAGCAGGGCCCGGGCGCCGGCGCGCCCTTCGGCGCCTCCACCCTCGCGCATCTCGCCGGCGGCGCGCCGCTCGTCGCGGCGGGCGTCGAGGCCGTCGCGGCGCTCGCGGCCGACACGCTGGCTGGCTGGCCGGCCGACCGGCCGCTCAGGATCCTCGAGCTCGGCGCCGGCGCGGGCGCGCTCACCCGCCGCCTGCTGCCGCTTGGCGGCGACCCGCGCGTGACCCTCGCTGTGACCGACCCCGACGCCACCGCCGCGGAGCGCCTGCGCTTCGCTTTCGCGGGCGCGCCCGGGGTTACGGTCGCCGCCTTCGATCCAGGCTCCGACGGGGACGCCCCAGGTCGGTTCGACCTGATCGTCGGCGCCGTCGGCTGGGGAGCCGCGCTGCACGACCACGAGGCGGTCCGCCGCCTCGCGGCGGCGCTCGCTGACGGCGGGCGTCTGCTGCTGGCGGCCGTCGAACCCGCCCCCTTCCTCGACGTCACGCTCGGCCTCGACCCGTCATGGTTCGACCGGTCGGCCGCCGACGCCTTCCCGGTCGGCGCGGCCCGCGCGCCCGAGGACTGGGCCGCCGACTTCGCGGACGCCCGGCTGACGGACCACGCCTTCGCGCCCGTCGCTGGCGCCCGCGCGCCGACCACGCTCGCCGTCGCCACCCGCGCCACCCGCGCGGCGGAGACGGAGGAGACCGCCGCCGGCGGCCCGGTCTCGCTGTTCGCCGAAACCGGCGAGAGCGCCCTGGCCGCGGGCCTGTCGGAGGCGATCGCGGGCGCGGGCCGCAAGGTCGCGCGGATCGTGGACGAGATTGCCGGCGACTGGGGCCAAGCCCTCGATCTCGGCCTGGGCAAGGCGGCCAAATCGGCGCCGAAGCCCGACCTCGTCGCCGTGTTCGACGCCGCGGGCCCGGACGACTCCGCGACCGCGACGGCCCGCTCCGGCCGCGTGCTCAGCCTCGTCCGCGCCGCGGCCGCTGCGGAAGCGCGGCTGTGGATCGTCGCGCCAGGCGCGCTCGGTTGGACGCTCGACAGCGGCGGCCGCACCGACCAGGCGGCCCTCGCCGGCTTCCTGCGCGTCGTGCGCAACGAGTTCCGGGGCCAGGACATCCGGCTGATCGACGTCGATCCGGCGCTCGCCGACGAAGCCGCGGCGCGCGCCGTCGCCGCCGAGATCGCCACGCCCCGCGCCGACGTCGAGATCGAGATCTCGGCTGGCGGGGTGCGCGCTCCCCGGCTGCGCCACGGCCTGCCTCCCGCTCCCGTCGGGACTGGGAGCGCGACGGCCGTCCGCGCGCAGCTCGACACCGGCCGCGAAGGCGGCCTGGACGACGTCGCGTGGCGCCCCGCGCCCATCGTGGCGCCCCAGGCCGGCGAGGTCGCGATCGACGTCGCCGCGGTCGGCCTGAACTTCCGCGACGTGATGTGGGCGCTCGGCCTGCTCCCCGAAGAGGCGCTCGAGGACGGCTTCGCCGGTCCTGGCCTCGGCATCGAGTGCTCGGGCGTGGTCACCTCGGTCGGCGCCGGCGTCACCGCCTTCGCGCCGGGCGACCGTGTCGTCACCTTCGCCTCCGGCGCCTTCGCGAGCCAGGTCACCGTGCCGGAGATCGCAGTCGCGCCGCTGCCGGAAGGCCTCGCCTTCGAAGAGGGCGCGACCATCCCGGTCTGCTTCCTCACCGCCTACTATGCGCTGGTCGAACTCGCCCGCATCAAGCGGGGCGAGTGGGTGCTGATCCATGGCGGCGCCGGCGGCGTCGGCCTGGCCGCGCTGCAGATCGCGCTCTGGCGCGGGGCCAAGGTCATCGCGACCGCCGGCTCCGACGAGAAGCGCGACCTGCTGCGCGCGCTCGGCGCCCGCCACGTGCTGTCCAGCCGCAACCTCGACTTCGTGGACGAGGCCAAGCGCCTGACGGGCGGCGAAGGCGTCGACGTCGTGCTGAACTCGCTGTTCGGCGAAGCGATGGAGCGCAGCCTCCAGACGCTGAAGCCTTTCGGCCGCTTCCTCGAGCTTGGCAAGCGCGACTACTACGCCAACAGCCGCGTCGGCCTGCGTCCGTTCCGGCGCAACATCGCCTACTTCGGCATCGACGCCGACCAGCTGCTGGTCCACCGCAAGGATCTCGGCCAAAAGCTGTTCCGCGACGTGCTGAAGCTGTTCGCGAAGGGCGTGTTCTCACCACTGCCCTACCGCGCCTTCGGGGCCGCGGAGGTGCGCGACGCGTTCCGGCTGATGCAGCAGTCTGGGCACATCGGAAAGATCGTGGTGCGCCCGCAGGCGCCCGAGGCTCTGAGCGTTCCCGAGACTGCGTCGTTCCAGGCGGCCGAGGGCGCGCATGTGCTCGTCGGCGGCCTCGGCGGCTTCGGTCTCGCGACCGCGGAGTGGCTGGTGGCCAAGGGCGCGACCAAGCTCGCGCTGATCGGCCGGTCCGGCGCGAAGGGCGAGCACGCCAAGGCCGGCGTCGCCCGTCTGGAGGCGGCCGGCGCGGAGGTGAAGGTGTTCGCCTGCGACGCGGCCGACGAGACGGCGCTGGCGAAGGCGCTCGACGAGACCCGCGCGTCGCTCGGCCCCATCGGCGGCGCTTGGCACGTCGCCATGGTGCTGGAGGATTCGCTGCTTGCGAACCTCGACGCCGCGCGCTTCGAGGCCGTGCTGCGGCCCAAGATCGACGGCGCGGCGGCGCTCGACCGGCTGACGGCGAGCGATCCGCTCGGCCAGTTCGTGGTCTACTCCTCCGCCACCACGGTCATCGGCAATCCTGGCCAGGCCAACTACGTCGCGGCCAACGCCTGGCTCGAGGCGCTGGTCCGCCGGCGCCGGGCGGCGGGCAGGCCCGGACTCGCGATCGCCTGGGGCGCGCTCGGCGACGTCGGCTATCTCGCCCGCACCGGCGAGGTGAAGGAGAAGATCCAGCGGCGGCTCGGCCACGCCACGCTTTCCGGCGCCGAGGCGCTGGAAGGGCTCGGGACCGTGCTGGCGCGCAACGACCGTCGGCCGGAGACGGCGGTCGTCGCCATCGCCCCGATCGACTGGGCGGCGGCGCGTCGCGACCTCGCCTTCCTCGCGGCGCCGACCTTCGCCGAAGTGCTGGCTGGCGCCGAACTCGGACCGCAGGACACGGTGGAACAGATCGACCTCGCCGCGCTTGTGCGCGGGAAGGACGCCCGCGAGGCGCGCGACGTTGTCTCGGAGATCCTCGCCGGCGAGGTGGCCCGCATTCTGAAGCTGCCGGCGAAGGAAATCTCGGCCCAGCGCCCGCTGGCCGAGCTTGGAATGGACTCGTTGATGGGCCTTGAGCTGCGCATGAGCGTCGAGCGACGCTTCGACATCGAACTGCCGCTTGTCGCGATCGGCGACTCCACGACCCTCACGACGATCGCTCAGTCGATCGTCTCGCGCATCCACGAGCCGGACGGCGGCGCCGACAGCGCGGCGGTCAACGCGGATCTCGTCAACCGTCACGTCTCCGATGACGTCGCGATCGAAGACCTCGCGGCCTTCGGCGCGGCGGTGGAGGAGCGCCGGTCGGCGATCGGCCGGGTGAGCGGATGAGCGAGCGGCGTGGCGTGGGCGCGCTGTCGCGCTCGGCGAAGGACGGACTGCTCAGCGCGCTGAGGCAGTCCGCCCCGAAGAAGGACGGCTCCGCGGAGGCTGCGGCGCCGCGGGCGAAACGGGCGCGGAAGGCCCAGCTCCGGTTCCAGGACCTGCCGGAGCTCAAGGACATCCGCACCCAGCAGGCGGTGGCGGAGCTGATCGGCGTCGGCACGCCCTTCTTCCGCGTGCATGACGATCGGGCGGGCGCGACCACCCACATCGACGGCCGCACCATCCTGAATTTCGCCTCCTACAATTATCTCGGCCTGAACGGACACCCGGAGGTCAGCGCCGCCGCCAAGGCGGCAATCGACCGCTATGGCACCTCAGTGTCCGCGAGCCGGCTGGTGGCGGGCGAACGCCCGATCCATCAGGAGCTCGAAGGCCGGATCGCGCGCTTCATCGGCGTCGAGGCGGCGGCGTGCTTCGTCAGCGGACACGCCACCAACGTCTCGGCCATCGGCCACCTGATGCGCCAGGGCGACCTGGTGCTCTACGACAGCCTCGCCCACAACTCGATCGTGGTCGGCGCGACGCTCTCGGGCGCGACGCGGCGGCTGTTCCCGCACAACGATCTCGACGCGCTCGAGGAAATGCTGATCGCCCACGCCCATGGCCACGCGCGGGTGCTCGTCGTCGTCGAGGGCCTCTACAGCATGGACGGCGACTTTCCGGACCTGAAGCGTCTCGTCGCGCTGCGCGAACGGTTCGGCTTCTGGCTGATGGTGGACGAAGCCCATTCGCTCGGCGTGCTGGGCAAGACCGGCCGCGGCATCGCGGAAGAGGCCGGCGTCGACCCGAACGAGGTCGACATCTGGATGGGCACGCTGTCCAAGACGCTCTCGGGCTGCGGCGGCTACATCGCGGGCTCCGCCGCGCTTTGCGACTATCTGAAGTTCTCCGCGCCCGGCTTCGTCTACTCGGTCGGCATGCCGCCGCCCGTCGCGGGCGCGGCGATCGCTTCGCTCGACGTGCTGGAGCGCGAGCCCGAGCGGGTGGCGAAGCTGCGCGCGATCGGCCAGCGCTTCGTGGAGAAGGCCAAGGCCGCGGGCCTCGACGTCGGCGCCAGCGCCGGCTTCGCGATCTCGCCGGTCATGGTGGGCGACAGCCTGCGCGCGGTGCATCTGGCCAACCGGCTGCTGGAGCGCGGCGTGAACGCGCTGCCGATCATCCATCCCGCGGTGCCCGAGCGTTCGGCCCGGCTTCGCTTCTTCTTCACCAGCGAGCATGAGCCCGCCCAGATCGACGAAGCCGTCGCCGTGACCGCCGACGAGCACGCCAAGCTCGCGGAGGCCGGTTTCGGCATCAAGATGGCGGCGGCGCTCGCCAAGGCGACCCGACCGGCCTGAACCGCGTGACCCCAGCCCCGGCCCACCGCACCCCGATCGAGATCCGCCCGGTCGAGACGCGCCGCGACGTCACGCCGTTCTGGCGGGCGGGTCTCGCCGCGCAAGGACGCGATCCGGCCTTCACGCCGCCGCTGCTGCACGAGCTCAACCTTACCATTACGCCGGGGAACACCCCCTTCGCCCGCGACAACGACGGGCGCGCCTGGACCGCCTTTCGCGACGGCCGGCCGGTGGGGCGGATCTATGCGGTCAAGGACCACGCCCATCTCGCCATCCACAAGGACGGCGCGGGCCACTTCGGCTTCCTGGAGGCGATCGACGACGACGCCGTCTGGGACGCGCTGTTCGCGACCGCCGCCGCCTTTCTGCGCGAGCGCGGCCTGACGCGGATGACGGGTCCGTTCAGCGCCTCGATCAACCACGAGTGCGGCCTGCTGGTGGAGGGCCATGACACGCCGTCGACCACCCACACCAACTACGCCCCGCGCTACTACGCCAAGCAGCTGGAGCGGCTCGGTTTCTCAGGACTCAAGGACCTGATCGGCTACGAGGGCCCTGTGGCCGGAAGCTCGCTGCCCGCGCGCGTCAAGCGCGCCCGCACGCGCTGGGCCGGCTCCAAGGACCTCGTCATTCGCAGCGCCGTCGGCCGCGAGGCGGTCGCGACCCTCAACGCCGTCTACAACGACGGCTGGTCCGGCAACTGGGGCGCCGTGCCGGTCTCCGACGCCGAGGCGAGCTTCCTCGCCGAACTGGCGCAGCCGCTGCTGCCGCGGGACTGGACGACGATCGTCACCTGGAAGGACGAGCCGATCGGCGTGCTCGCCATGGCTCCGGACGTGAATGAGGCGATCCACGGGCTCGGGGGCAAACTGTTCCCCTTTGGCTGGGCCCGGATGCTGTGGCGGCTGAAGGTGGCCGGCGTCAACCGCGTGCGCGTTCCCGTCATCGGCGTCCGCCGCGCCTGGCGCGGCACGCGCGTGGGGGCGATGGCCGCGGCTTCGCTGCTCGCCGACGCCGTGGAGAAAGCGCAGGCGGCCAAGGTGCGGCGCATGGAGGTCAGCTGGATGCTCGAGGAGAACCGCTCGGTCATCAACCTCGTCGCCAGCCTGCCCGCCAAGCACACGAAGACCTGGCGGCTCTACGGGAAAGACCTGTAGGCGCGTGGAAGCTGCCGTCACTCTTCAAGCTGTGAATCCATAAAGCGGCTAACAGCAAGACCTCTGCGGCCGCAACTACTGGTCCGGAAATTCGCCGTCGGCCATCTCATGGCCTTGAGAACTTGCCCCCGCGAAACGGGCTCCAAATAAATTCGCGCCCTGGAAAATAGTCGCGTCGATGGCGGCGCCACGAAAATCAGCGTGCGAAAGATCAGCGTATGAAAAATCGCAAGTTTTAACGTTGGCTTTGTGAAAACTTGCGCCGCGCAGATCCGCCCGCCGAAAACTCCCAACCAGAAACGATCGCGAAAAATCGGCACCTGCGAGGATCGCCTCATCAAGCCCCAGCACCTCGGGATCTTCGGTATCTGTTTCCTGAAAGGACCGTTCGCCGCGCGCATAGCGAGCCAGCAATTCTGCCGTGGTGTCACTCATGCTCGGATAGTAAGGAGATACTCGAAGACCTCGCAAGCGTAACGCTGGCATGTGGCGAGTTTCCCTACTCGCGCCGAACTCTAGCTCTCCTCACGGTGCCGAAGCGGTTTCCTGACCTTGGGTAATCCAAGTCCAAGAACGCTGCGCCTTCAGCTTAGTCGTTAGGCGCGAGGGCGCGACCAGCATTGCGGTGCCGGCACTTTACCTCAGACCGCGAGACCATCGTCCCCCGGTTCTCGCGCGGCCCGAAAAGTGCTACCCGCCCGGACGTCCGCACCGTCCAAGGCCAAGATCCCATGTCCGAACGTCCCGTCGCCCGCGCGTTGCTGTCGGTTTCCGACAAGACCGGCCTGATCGACTTCGCCCGCGCGCTCGTGGAGCGCGGCGTGGCGCTGGTCTCGACGGGCGGCACGGCGAAGGCGATCGCGGAGGCGGGGCTTGCCGTGCAGGACGTGTCCGATCTCACCGGCTTTCCGGAGATGATGGACGGCCGGGTGAAGACGCTGCACCCCAAGGTCCACGGCGGCCTGCTGGCGATCCGCGGCGACGCCGGCCACGAGGCCTCGATGGCGGAGCACGCCATCCTGCCGATCGACCTGCTGGTCGTGAACCTCTACCCCTTCGAGGCGGCGCTCGCGCGGGGCGCCGACTACGACGACATGGTCGAGAACATCGACGTCGGCGGGCCGGCGATGATCCGCGGCGCCTCCAAGAACCACGCCCACGTGGCGGTCGTGGTCGACGTCGCGGACTACGCCTCGGTGCTCGATGACATGGCGGCGAACGGCGGAGCGACCTCCCTGCCCCTGCGCAAGCGTCTCGCCGCCAAGGCGTTTTCGCGCACCGCGGCCTACGACGCGGCGATTGGCACTTGGCTGTCAGGCCAGGCGGGCGAGACAACGCCAGCCTTCCGGGCGCTCGGCGGCACGCTGGCGCAGGGCCTGCGCTACGGCGAAAACCCGCACCAGGGAGCCTCGTTCTACCGAACGGCCGAGAGCCGTCCCGGCGTCGCGACGGCCGTGCAGCTCCAGGGCAAGGAGCTCAGCTACAACAACCTCAACGACACCGACGCGGCCTATGAGCTCGCTGGCGAGTTCGACCCGGCGCGGACCGCCGCCTGCGTCATCGTAAAGCACGCCAATCCCTGCGGCGTGGCGGAGGGCGCGAGCCTGAAGGACGCCTACCTTGCGGCGCTCGCCTGCGACCCGGTCTCGGCCTTCGGCGGCATCGTGGCGCTGAACCGGACGCTCGACGCCGAGGCCGCGGCGGAGATCGTCAAGATCTTCACCGAGGTGATCATCGCGCCCGACGCGACCGACGAGGCCAAGGCGATCGTCGCGGCCAAGAAGAACCTGCGCCTGCTGGTCGCCGGCGCCTTGCCGGACCCGCGGGCCAAGGGCCTCAGCGTGAAGACCATCGCCGGCGGCTTCCTGGCCCAGGACCGCGACAATGCGGTGGTGGATGATCTCGAGCTCAAGGTCGTGACCAAGCGGACGCCGACGGAGGCCGAGCTCGCCGACCTGCGCTTCGCCTTCCGCGTGGCGAAGCACGTGAAGTCGAACGCCATCGTCTACGCCCGCGGGGCCGCCACGGTCGGCGTCGGGGCTGGCCAGATGAGCCGCGTCGACAGCGCCCGCATCGCCGCCCGCAAGGCCGCGGATGCGGCCGAGGCGGCGGGCGCAAGCGAGCCGCTGACCCGCGGCGCGGTGGTCGCCTCCGACGCGTTCTTCCCCTTCGCCGACGGCCTCGACGCCGCGATCGAGGCGGGCGCGACCGCCGTCATCCAGCCGGGCGGATCCATGCGCGACGCCGAGGTGATCGCCCGGGCGGACGAGGCGGGACTCGCCATGGTGTTCACCGGCGTGCGACACTTCCGCCACTGACGCCGGACGACCGCGCGGCGTTCACGCCGAGTTCAGCCATCCGTTATTGTCCGGAGCTGACTTCGGCGCGACGCGCGTGCTATGGCCGGTTGCAGCAACAGGGTACCTCCCCCCGCGCTTCGTCCGACCGTTCCGTCTCCGCCCATGAGGCCTGACCGCATGACGTCGTTCCGTCCCGTCGTCCGTTCCGCTGCGCTTGCCGGCGTCCTCGCTTTGGTCTCCGCTTCCGCCCAGGCCGAAGCTCTCCGCGGCCCCTGCCGCGTCGCCGACTCCTATCTCGGCCTGTCCGGCAAGCTGGACCGCGCGACCGCGAACGTCCTGCAGGACGACGAGCTGAAGGTGCTGGTCGTGGGCTCGTCTTCCACCGCGGGCGTCGGCGCGACCGCGCCGGAGAAGGCCTACACGAAGCGGCTCGAAGCCGAGCTCGAGGATCGCCTGCCCGGCGTCGATGTGGACGTGGTCGCCCGCGGCGTCGGCGGCGAAACGGCGCTGGGCGCCGAGGCGCGGCTCGACAAGGAGATCGCGGCGGCGAAGCCCGACCTCGTCGTCTGGCAGATCGGCACCAACGACGCGGCGCGGCGGATCGACCTCGCCACCTTCCAGCAGGTCACCGAGCGCGGGCTCGCCCGCATCGCCAAGGCCGGCGTCGACGTGGCGCTGCTCGACCCGCAGTACGTGCCCCAGGACGAGGCGGCCTACGCGCCCTATCTCGGCGCGCTCGAGGCGCTCGCCGCCAAGACCGGCGCTCCGGTCGCCCACCGCTACGCCGCGATGCGCGCGCTGGCGAAGTCGGGCGCGGCGGACATGCTGTCGGCCGATCGGCTGCATATGAACGACATCGGCCACGCCTGCGTCGGCGCCTTCCTGGCCGAAGCGCTCGGCCGCAAGCTCGCTCCCACGCCCGCCGTCGCCGACGTCGCCAAGCGGACCTGAGATCAAGCGGACTTAAGTCCACCGGGCGCCGGCGGCGGCGTCTTCCCCGGCGGCATCGCGGCCCCATGTCTCCCCGCGTCATCCGAGCGAGGAGACCACGACCCATGCTCGTCACCACCACTCCGACCGTCGAAGGCCGCCGCATCGTGGCCTACCACGGCCTCGTCACCGGCGAGGCCATCCTCGGCGCGAACCTTTTCCGCGACCTGTTCGCGGCGGTGCGCGACATCGTCGGCGGCCGCTCCGGCGCCTATGAGAAGGAACTCAAGCGCGCCCGCGACATCGCGCTGGACGAAATGACGGCGGAAGCCCGCGCCCTCGGGGGCAACGCGGTGATTGGCGTCGACCTCGACTACGAGACCGTGGGCGAGAGGGGCTCCATGCTGATGGTGTCGGCGACGAGCACCGCCGTCACGCTGGCGTAGCGCGCCCGGGGCGGGCTTCGCGACCCGGCGTCAGCCGCCGCCGAACAGCCGTTTCAGGAAGCCGAGAGGCTCGCGCAGCGGGCCGCCGTCGCCCCCGCCGCCCCGCGGGCGCTGCCGCGGGGTCTCGTCGACCCACTGGCCGTCGGGCATGTCGCCGCCGTCGCCGCCGCCGGGACCGGTCTGGTAGACGTCGCCGGGCTCCTGGTAGCCGGCCACATGGGCGCTCCACTCGCCCGGCAGCGCCGCGACCGCCACGCCGTCATGGGCCCGCGCCATGAAGCGGCTCCAGATCTCGACCGGCAGCCCGCCGCCCGAGGCCTTCTTGGTGACGGAGTTGTCATCGTTGCCCAGCCAGACGGCGGTGACGAGGTGGGAGGTGTAGCCAACGAACCAGGCGTCGCGGAAATCCTGGCTGGTGCCGGTCTTGCCCGCGGCGGGCCAGGCGCGGAACGAGGCGCCGCGCGCGGTGCCGGAGCGGATCGTCTCGGTCAGCATGGCGTTCATCATGCCGACGCGGTCGATGTCGACGACCTCCTTCGGCGGCTCGGCCCGACGGTTGTAAAGCACCTCGCCGTCGGAGGTGGTGACGCGGGTGACGACGTAGGGCTTCGCCAGCATGCCGCCGTTGGCGAAGGGCGCGTAGGCGCCGGCGAGCTCCAGCGGCGTGACCTCGGAGGTGCCGAGCGCGACCGAGGGGTTCGCGGCGAGTTCGGAGCTGATGCCGAGCCGCTGGGCGGTCAGCACCACGTTCTCCGGGCCCACCTCGACGCCGAGCCGCACGGCGACCGTATTGATCGAGTGCGACAGCGCCGTCGTCAGCGTCATGGGGCCATTGTAGCGGCGCGAGTAGTTTTCCGGGTTCCAGCCCTTCAGCCGGATCGGCTCGTCCACCCGCACTGCGTCAGGGGTGAGGCCGAGCTCCAGGCCGGTGAGATAGACGAACGGCTTGAACGACGAGCCGGGCTGGCGCTTGGCCGCGACCGCGCGATTGAACTGGCTGTCGGCGTAGGACTTGCCGCCCACCAGAGCCTTGACGGCGCCGTCGGGGGCGAGCGCGACCAGCGCGCCTTGGCTCACCTTCAGCGCCGCGCCCTTCTTGGCGATCGCGTCGGCCAAATCCCTCTCGGCTTCGGACTCGAGCTTGGGGTCGATGGTGGTCTGGACGGTCAGATCCTCGTCGTAGACGCCGACGAGGCCGTCGAGCTGGTCCATCACCCAGTCCGCGACATAGCCGATCGCGCCCTCGGGCTTGGGCGCGGGGGAGGGCGGCGAGACGCGGAAGGCGCGGTCGGCGAGGTCGCGGGAGATGTAGCCCTCGTCCGCCATGGAGGCGAGCACGAGGTCGGCGCGGGCGCGGGCGCCCTCCGGGTCGCGGGTCGGCGCGAGCCTGGACGGCGCCTTGACGAGGCCGGCGAGGATCGCAGCCTCCGAGATGTTCACGGCGCGGATCGACTTGCCGAAGTAGCGCTGCGCCGCCGCTTCGACGCCATAGGCGCCGGCGCCGAAGTAGACGCGGTTGAGGTACATCTCGAGGATCTTCTTCTTGCCGAACTTGCGTTCGAGCCAGAAGGCCAACACCGCCTCCTGCACCTTGCGCTCCAGCGAGCGCTCGGGCGTCAGGAACAGGTTCTTGGCGAGCTGCTGGGTCAGCGTCGAGCCGCCCTGCACCATGGTGCCGTGCTCGAGGTTGGTCTTCATCGCGCGCGCCAGGCCGATGAAGTCGACGCCCCAGTGGTCGTAGAACCTCCGGTCCTCGATCGCGATGAAGGCCTGCGGCACGAAGGGCGGGATCTCGGACAGCGGCACCTGCGCGCCGCCGGTCTCGCCACGGTTCGCGAGCGGCTTGCCGTCGGCGCTGGCGATGACGACGTTCGGAGGCCGCTTGGGGATCTCGAGCTTGTCGATCGATGGCAGACCCGAGGCGTAATAGGCGATCACCCCGCCCGCGCCCACGGCGCCGAACAGGCCGAGCACCACCACGAGCGAAAGCAGCCGGCCAAGCCAGCTTCGCCGCGGACGCCCGCCGCGACCTCCGCCGCTCTCGCGACGACGCTTCGGCGTCCTACGCCCCATGACCCACGCCCAGTAAGAGAGCTTTTCGCGTTCCAGCGGCTCCGGTCCCGCCGCGCCCGTGTCGAAGCGCGGCTCCCGCCGCCCGTCGCTCCGGGCGCCGTCCAGCCTCGGCTCCTTGAACGGATCGCCCCGTCCGTCGCCGGTCGGCCGGTCGTCGGGCGTCAGCCTGAGGTCGAAAGCTCCGCCGTCGCCGCGCCCGTCGAACCGCGGCTCTCGCCGTTCGTCCTTCTCCGAGCGCCGTCCGAACGCCATGCCTGCCCCGCCTCGTCACGAATCCACGCCGCGGCGCCGTCACGCGCCGTCCCATGTCCACCGGGGTGGACTTTGAATGCGGCGGGTTTAGGGACCGTTAGGGCCCCAAACGCGGTCGCGAGTCCGCGGTTCCCAAGCGTTTCGCGTCCCGCGCGGCGATCCGCTTGTGCAGGTGGACGAAAAAGGACGTTGCAAACAGCGGGGTCAGGAGGTTCGCGAAGGGTACGAGCGCCAGCGCCGCCACCACCAGGCCGCCTGAGAAGACTCTAAGCCTGTGGCGCCTGCGCAACGCGGTCGCCTCGCCCTCGCTGCGGAACCGCATGGCGGCGAGCGAGAAGTATTCGCGGCTGAGCAGGTAGGCGTTCACCCCAAGCCAAGCCAGCACGTTGACGCCCGGCAGCAACAGGAAAAGCAGGAGCGCGAGGTTGAGGCCGAGCACCAGCAGGCCGAAACGCGCCGACAGCCACAGTCCCCGCGCCACCGGCACGGCGACGCCGGGCGGATCGTTGGGATAGTGCGCGCGCTCCACCACCTCGGCGACGTCGTCAAGAAACAGGCCGGCCACGAGCGCCGTCACGGGAACCACCAGGAACAGCATGCCGAAGGCCGTGCCGAGCCCGGCGATCACCCGCGCGATCAGGCTCAGCGTCTGATTTTCCAGCGTGATCAGATGGTCCGCGAGCGCCTGCAGGCCGATCCAGCCGACGACCAGCATCAGCGCGGTGAGGCCAAGCGACTTCAGCAGCACGGCGCGGAACGGCGGCGTGAACATCTGCCGCGCGGAAAGCAGCGCCGCCTCGATCATCGCTCAGCCCTCAAGCACCGGGGCGGGCGTCGAAACGCCCTCCGCCGCGTCCGGCGAGGTGGCAACTGGGCGGGCGCCGCCGCGCAGGGCGTGTGACGTCATGCGGCGGACCTGCTGCTCCAGCTCCCGCGTCAGCGTCTTGCGGTTCACCGAGGCGTCGACCCGGACCGGCGTCCCGAAGGCGACCGTGACGTCGATAGCGCCGTTCCTCAGCACCGCCCAGAGGTGCGGCACGAAGTCGATGTCGCCGTACCATGCGATCTCGGAACGAGTCCTGAGACCGAGCGGCAGCCCGTTGCGCTTGACGTAGGCGATCGACACCGGCTGCACGTAGACCGCGCCCGCCCCCTCGCCGCCGATCGCCTGCTGCGCCGCGCCGAGCAGCGCGGAGCGGAACGGGAGCACCCGGTTGCCGTCGCTGGAGGTGCCCTCGGCGAACAGCACGACGGCGTCGCCGGCTTGCATGCGTTCCGCCATCTCCCGACTGACGGCGGAGGTCGCGGTGCGGCGGGCGCGGTCGACGAAAATCGAGCGCTGCAGCCGCGCCAGCGAGCCGAAGACGGGCCAGGACGCGATCTCGGACTTCGCCACGAAGGAAACCGGCGTGATCGCGCCGAGCACCAGAATGTCGAGCCAGGAGCTGTGGTTCGACGTCATCAGCAACGGCCGCCCCTTCGCCGGCGCGCCGACGACATGGGTGGTGACGCCGATCGCGCGCAGGGCGTAGCGGTGGAACAGCACGGGGACGCGCCCGGGATCGCCAAGGCTGAACTTCAGGATGAGCGTCTGAAGGGGAATGCCGATCGCGATCACGGGCGCGAGCGCCGCCACCGTGGCGGCGGCGCGGAGGGCCTTCGCGTCCAGCCCCAAGCTCAACCCTCCCGGTCGTCGAGCGGAACGGCGTAGAGCTCCAGCCTGTGGTCGACGAGCTTGTAGCCGAGCCGCTTGGCGATCTCCGCCTGCAGGCGCTCGATCTCCTCGTCGCGGAATTCGATCACCTTGCCGGAGCGCAGGTCGATGAGATGGTCGTGGTGCTCGTCCGGGATGGGCTCATAGCGCGAGCGGCCGTCACGGAAATCGACCTTGGCGATGATGCCCGCGTCCTCGAACAGCTTCACCGTGCGGTAGACCGTCGAGATCGAAATGCGAGGGTCGACGCCCGAGGCGCGGCGGTAGAGCTCCTCGACGTCCGGGTGGTCGTCGGCCTCCGCCACGACGCGCGCGATCGTGCGCCGCTGCTCCGTCATGCGCATGCCCTTGGCGGCGCAGAGGCTCTCGATGGTGTCCGGCTTGAGGACGCTCAACTCTCAGCCTCCTCGTCTGGCGGTGCGACTCGTCGAGAGGCTTATAAAAGTCGCGCGGTCCGCCGTAAACGACGCCGGCGTCATGTCATGTCGAGCGCGAGGATCCTTGCGCCGCCCCGGGTCCCGTCGGCGCGGCGATAATAGGCCTTCCGGCGCCCCACTTCGGTGAAGCCGAAGCGGGCGTAGAGCGCGAGCGCGGCCGCATTGTCCTCGTCCACCTCGAGCGCCACGCGCCGCACGCCTTCGCCCGCGAGCTGCCCCAGATGGCGGGCGAGCAGCGCATGGCCGCCCCCGCCGCCGCGGCTGCGCTCGAGCACGGCGATCGACAGCACCTCCGCCTCGTCGACGGCAACGCGCGAGGCCGCGAAGCCCACCGGGCGCGATCGGCCTTCGGGATAGAGCGCGCAGGCCCGAACCGCCCGGTCGCGCAGCAGTTGCTCCATCTCGTCGATGCTCCAGCCGCGCGCGAAGCAGGCGGCGTGGATCGCGGCGAGATCGTCGGCGTGTCCGGCGTCCGCCGGTTCGATCGCCCAGCGTCTCAGACCCGAGGCCCAGGCGTTCCAGAACCACAGCCAGTACATCGAGACGTCAGCGGCGCGGAATGCGGCCGCCCTCCTGCGGGTGGGCGTCGGCGGCCTTGAGGTAAAGCGGCCGGGGGGGAGAGGACTGAGGATCGCACGCGGCGCCGAGCCGCGCGAGCCAGATTGGGTCCGGCGCGTGGTGCGGGCCCTCCGCCTTTCGCAGCAGGCCGCCGACCGCGGCGTCGATCACGAGCTCCGCGCCGGAGCCGACCGCAAGCGCAGGCCCGTCGCCGAGGACGGCGGCGGCGTCCGCGGCTGACACGAGGCCGGCCGGCGCGAGCGGCGCGGCGTCGGGCGCGAACGCCTGGAAGAACACGCGGCCATGGCGCGCGTCGATGGCGGCCGCCACGGGCAGGCCGTGGCCGGCCGCGAGTTCAGGCGCGGCGAGCGCCGCCAGCGTCGTCACGCCGACGATCGGGACGCCGCGCGCCAGCGCGAGGGCGCGCGCCGCGGCGAGCCCCACGCGCAGCCCCGTAAAGCTGCCGGGACCGACGGTGACGACGATGCGCTCAACCGTCGACAATCCACCCGCCGCGGCGAGCGCGTCACGGACCTGAGGCATCAGCGCTTCGGCGTGGCCGCGCGCCATCGCAACCGAGACGACGTGCGCCGGCGCGGCGTCGTCGTCGGTCTCGACGACCGCGACGGAGGCGGCGCCGAGGGCCGTGTCGATGGCGAGCACGCGCATGCCGGGAGGCCGGTCAGACGATCTTGCAGAACTCGTCGAAGTCCGGCCGCGGAAGGCGCTCGAACATGTTCTTGCCGTCGCCGTAGCCGAGGTTCACGAGGAAGTTCGAACGCAAGGTGGTGCCGGCGAAGAAGGCCTCGTCGACGGCCTTGCGGTCGAAGCCCGCCATGGCCCCAGTGTCGAGGCCGAGCGCGCGGGCGGCGAGGATCAGGTAGCCGCCCATCAGCGAGCCGTTGAGCTGCGCGCCGCTTTCGATGGCGGCGTCATTGCCTTCGAACCAAGACTTGGCGTCGGCGTGCGGGAAGAAGCGCGGCAGGTTATCGATCCAGCGCAGGTCGTAGGCGACGATCGCCGTCACCGGCGCCGCGGCGGTCTTGTCGCGGTTGCTGGCCGAAAGGGTCGGCAGCAGCTTCGCCTTGGCCTCGGGGGAGGTCACGAACACGAAGCGGCCGGGGAGGCCGTTGGCGCTGGTCGGCCCCATCTTCACCAGTTCGAACAGCGCGCGCAGTGTCGTCTCGGAGACCGGCTCGGGCTTGAACGAATTGTGCGTCCGAGCGGCGCGGAACAGCGCGTCGAGCGCGGCGTCGTCGATGGGGGCGCGGTGCGGTCCTGTCACGTGCGATCTCCTGGACACCAAGGGGCGGCGACGGCCGCTTCGGTCGCGTCCCTTTTAGCAGCCGCGCGCCGCCGCGCCAGCGGTGCGCGGACGCGGGATCGCCGCAGCCCTCAGGCGATGGTGTCGACCACGCCGCCGTCCACGCGCAGCGCGGCGCCGGTGGTGGCGGAGGCCTGTCGCGAACAGGCGTAGACCACCATGTTCGCGACCTCCTCCACCGTCGCCGCGCGCTGGATGATCGAGGTCGGCCGGTTGGCCTTCACGAAGGCGGCGCCCGCCTCCTCCAGCGTGTGGCCGGTCTTCGCGACCTCGTCCTTCAGCATCTCGGCGACGCCCTCCGACAGCGTCGGGCCGGGCAGAACGGCGTTGACCGTGACGCCGGTCCCCGCGAGGCGCTTGGCGAGGCCGCGGGAGATCGACAGCGCGGCGGTCTTGGTGAAGCCGTAGTGGATCATGTCGGCCGGGATGTTGAGGCCGGACTCCGACGACAGGAACACGATGCGCCCCCAGCCGCGCTCCGCCATGCCCTTGGCGTAGGCGCGGGAGAGCCTGACGCCCGACATGACGTTGACCTCGAAGAAGCGGGTCCATTCCTCGTCCGGGATCTCGAAGAAGTCCCGCGGGCCGAAGATCCCGACGTTGTTGACGAGGATGTCCGGCGCCGGGACCGCCGCCACCAGCGCCTCGGCGCCCTCCGCCGTTTCGAGATCGGCGGCCACGCCGCGCACCTCGGCGCCGGGAACGGCGGCGCGGATCGCCTCGACGGCCTTGTCGACCGCCTCGGCCTTGCGCCCGTTCACGACCACGGTTGCGCCGGCCTCCGCGAGGCCCTTGGCGATGGCGTGGCCGATGCCCGCCGTGGAGCCGGTGACGACGGCGGTCTTGGACGTGAGATCGATCTTCATGGGCTGTCTCCTCGCAGGGCGGGTTTGCGGAGACAGCTAGGGAGCGCACCCGCCGCGAACAGCGTGCGTTGCGCTCCGCTCGCCATGTCCGCTCAGGCGGCGGCCTTCGCCTCGGCCTCCTCCAGCGCCTTGACCTCGGCGTCGGAGAAGATGCGCGAGCGGATGTGGAAGCGGACCTCGCGGCCGTTCTCGAGGCTGAACATGCCGCCGCGTCCGGGCACCACGTCGAGCGTCAGCGCGGTGTGCCGCCAGTACTCGAACTGCGACGGGCTCATGTAGAAGCCGGCGCCGCCGACCTCGCCGAGCTTCACGTCGTCGTCGGACAGGATGTAGTCGCCGACGCCGTAGCACATCGGCGAGGAGCCGTCGCAGCAGCCGCCGGACTGGTGGAACAGCACGTCGCCGTGCTCGGCCCGCAACTCGGCGATCAGCGCCAGCGCCTTGTCGGTGACGGCCACGCGGACTGGAACGTTCTGGGTCATGGGTCGAACTCCTCCGCGGAACAACATAGGCCGGGTCCCCGCTGCGGCGAAGACCCGGCCGGATGCTCCGTTCGGCGGCCGGCCCGGGCCTCAGCGCTCGCTGTCGAGATGCGCCATCTGCGCGGGCGCGTAGCGCTCGCCGGCGGCCGCGCCTTTCGGGACGGCGCGCTCGACCGCCGCCAGGTCCTCGTGCGTCAGCGCGACGTCGATCGCGCCGAGCGCCTCCGCGAGGCGGCGAGGGCTGCGTGCGCCGATCACCGGCACGATGTCCGCGCCCTGCGCCAGGACCCAGGCGATCGCGATCTGCGCGACGCTCACGCCCTTCGCGTCCGCGATGACGCGAAGCGCCTCCACAAGCTTCAGGTTGGCTTCGACGTTGCCGTCCTGAAAACGCGGGCTCATCGCGCGGAAATCGCCGGGGGCGACCTTCGTGGGAGCGTAATGCCCGCCGATGAGCCCGCGCGACAGCACGCCGTAGGCCGTGATCGCGACGCCGAGCTCGCGGGCCGCAGGCAGCACCTTGTCCTCCGGTCCACGGGAGATCAGCGAGTATTCGATCTGCAGGTCGACGATCGGATGGGTCGCCGCGGCGCGCCGCAGCGTCTCGGCTCCGACCTCGGAGAGGCCGATGTGACCCACGTAGCCGGCCTTCGCCATGTCGGCGATCGCGCCCACCGTGTCCTCGATCGGAACCTTGGGATCGAGGCGGGCGGGGCGGTAGACGTCGATATGGTCCACGCCGAGCCGCTGCAGGGAGTAGGCGAGGAACGTCTTTACGGCCTCGGGCCGGCCTTCGAAGCCGAGCCAGCTCCCGTCGGGACCGCGCTGGGCGCCGAACTTCACGCTGAGCTGGTAGCTGTCGCGCGGCCGGCCCTTCAGCGCCTCGGAGATCAGCAGCTCGTTGTGGCCCATGCCGTAGAAGTCGCCGGTGTCGAGCAGCGTCACGCCGGCGTCGAGCGCCGCATGGATCGTGGCGACGCCTTCGGCGCGGTCGGACGGGCCGTAGGCACCGGACATGCCCATGCAGCCGAGCCCGAGAACCGAGGTCTCCGGCCCGGTGCGTCCAAGCTTGCGAGTGGTCATCGAAACCTCCTGGTTGATCGCTCCAGGCCGATGTGGACCAGATCAGGCTGTGCGATAATCCCGTAGTCGGAGAACGGACCGTGCGGAAAGGCGAACAATGGGCCAGATCGACCTCAACGACGTCGCCCGCCTTGTGACCGTGGCGGAGGCCGGAGGCTTCCGCGCCGCCGCCCAGCGGCGCACCGATTCCGCCTCCGGCCTGAGCGAGGCCGTGCGGCGACTCGAGGAGGCGCTCGACGCCCGCCTGCTCAATCGCACCACGCGCAGCGTCGCGCTCACCGAAGCCGGGGCGCGGCTGATCGACCGGGCGCGTCCGGCGCTCGCCGAACTCGCGGCCGCGCTGGACGCCGTGTCGACCGACTCCGATCGGCCGACGGGCACGCTGCGCCTGAATGTGCCGACCTTCGTGGCGCGGCATGTGCTGCCGCCGATCGCCACGGCGTTCCTGAAGCGTCATCCCGGCGTGCGGATGGACGTGACGGCGCAGGACAGCTTCATCGACGTGCTGGCCGAGGGTTGCGACGCGGGCATCCGCTACGAGGAGCGCCTGGCGCTCGACATGATCGCGACGCCGATCGGGCCGCGCCGGCAGCGCTTCGTGCTGGCGGCCGCGCCGTCCTACATCGCAGAGCGCGGCGCCCCGGCGCATCCCAATGATCTGCTGCGGCACGCGCGGATCGGCCACCGCTTCCTCGGCAGCAAGGCGCTCGCCATCTGGGAGTTCGAGCGCGACGGGGAGGTCATCCGGGTGCCGCCGGAAGGGCCGCTGACCGCCTCGACGTTCGAGATGCAGATCGCGGCGGCGGTCGCGGGACTGGGCATCATCGGGCATTTTGGGGAGGCGCTGGCGGCCGATCTCGCCACCGGCGCGCTGGTCCCGGTGCTGGAGGATTGGTGGCAGGAGTTCTCCGGCCCGATGCTCTACTACCAGAGCCGCCGCCATATGCCGGCCCCGCTCAGGGCGTTCGTGGATTTCGTGAAGGCTGGCTAGGCCGATGATTTCAGGCTGAAGCGCCACGTCATGCCCGCGCTCTTGCGCGGGTATCCACGACTGCGGCGTAGAGCTGGATGCTCTCATTAAGTCATGGATACCCGGCTCCGCCGGGCATGACGACGCGGGTGTAAGTTGGCCGATGCGAGCGACGCTGATCCCGAAGGGCTTAAAAGAAAAGGGCGGCCCGGAGGCCGCCCTTCGCAGTTTTCGATGCGCGTCCCGTCTCAGAAGAACCCGAGCTTCTTGGCGGAGTAGCTGACCAGCATGTTCTTGGTCTGCTGGTAGTGGTCGAGCATCATCTTGTGGGTCTCGCGCCCGATGCCGGACTGCTTGTAGCCGCCGAAGGCCGCGTGGGCGGGGTAGGCGTGGTAGCAGTTGGTCCAGACGCGGCCGGCCTGAATCCCGCGGCCGAAGCGGTAGGCGCGGGTGCCGTCGCGGGTCCACACGCCGGCGCCGAGGCCGTAGAGCGTGTCGTTGGCCTGGGACAGGGCGTCCTCGTCGTCCTTGAAGGTCGCGACCGAGAGCACGGGGCCGAAGATCTCCTCCTGGAAGATCCGCATCTTGTTGTGGCCCTTGAACACCGTCGGCTTGACGTAGTAGCCGCCGGCGAATTCGCCCTCGAGCTCATTGCGGCCGCCGCCGGCGAGCACTTCCGCGCCCTCCTGCTTGCCGATGTCGATGTAGCTCAGGATCTTCTCGAGCTGCTCCGAGGAGGCCTGCGCGCCGACCATGGTGGACGCGTCGAGCGGCGAGCCGAGTTTGATCGCCTCAACGCGCTTGATCGCCTTCTCCATGAAGCGGTCATAAATCGACTCCTGAATGAGCGCGCGGCTCGGGCAGGTGCAGACCTCGCCCTGGTTCAGCGCGAACATGACGAAGCCCTCGATCGCCTTGTCGAAGAAGTCGTCGTCCTCGGCCACCACGTCGGCGAAGAACACGTTCGGCGACTTGCCGCCGAGCTCCAGCGTCACCGGGATCAGGTTCTGGCTGGCGTACTGCATGATCAGGCGGCCGGTCGTGGTCTCGCCGGTGAAGGCGATCTTCGCGATCCGGTTCGACGAGGCCAGCGGCTTGCCGGCTTCGAGGCCGAAGCCGTTGACGACGTTCAGCACGCCCTCGGGCAGGATGTCGCCGATCAGCTCCAGCAGCACCATGATCGAGGCCGGCGTCTGCTCGGCCGGCTTCAGCACGACGCAGTTGCCGGCGGCGAGCGCCGGAGCGAGCTTCCACACCGCCATCAGGATGGGGAAGTTCCACGGGATGATCTGGCCGACGACGCCCAGCGGCTCGTGGAAGTGGTAGGCGACCGTGTCGTGGTCGATCTCGGACAGCGCGCCTTCCTGCGCGCGGACGCAGCCGGCGAAATAGCGCCAGTGGTCGATCGCCAGCGGAATGTCCGCCGCCATGGTCTCGCGGATCGGCTTGCCGTTGTCCCAGGTCTCGGCGAGCGCGATGGTCTCGAGGTTCTCCTCCATCACGTCGGCGATCTTGAGCAGCATCGCCGCGCGCTCGGCGACCGAGGTGCGGCCCCAGGCGTCCTTGGCCTTGTGAGCGGCGTCGAGCGCCAGCTCCACGTCTTCCTTCTGCGAGCGGGCGATCTCGCAGATCTTCTGGCCGTTGATCGGGCTGGTGTTTTCGAAGTAGCGGCCGCCGACCGGAGGCACGAAGCGGCCGCCGATGAAGTTGTCGTAGCGTTCCTTGAACGGCGCCTTGGTGAAGGCTTCCATGCGTTCCGGCTTGTTCATCGTTATGTCCTCCCGAGACAGCGTTGTGCCTGCCGCCCCTATGGCATCAGCCGTGCCAAACGCCGTTGTGCGGTTGCTCTGACGGCCGCGCGCGCCGCGGAGGGCGCTGTGGTTTCAAGGAGAAAGGCCGCCGGACCGGCGGCGCCGACCTTCGACGAGGTGGACGGACGGCCGACGGCCGTGAAACAGTGTCGCCAAAAGAAGCGCCGCCGGTGCGACAGCTGTCGCAGCATGCGACGCCAGCACAGGGACGGACGCCATGCGGCAAGACCCGCCGCGCGCCGACGTGATCCAGGCGCGCCATGATTTCTTCGACCTCGGCGCCGCGCCGACCGGCCTCGTTCCCGGCGCGATCCTGCGCTCGTGGCAGCGCTGCGCCGCGCGGGGGTTCGACAGCCACGACCGCCCCCGGCTGGAGCCCGGCCTCGCCAGCGAGCTGCGCGAACTGAAGGAGCGCAACGAGCGGCTGATCCGGCTGTCGCGTCCCGAGCTCGAAAGCCTGACGCGCGAGGCGGCGGAGAGCGGCGGCATCGTCATCCTCACCGACGGCGCGGGTTTCGTGCTGGACGCGCTGGGAGACCCGGCCTTCGCCGGCAAGGCGGCGAACGTGGCGCTGCGCCCCGGCGTGCCCTGGAGCGAAGCGACCGCCGGCACCAACGCGATCGGCGCGGCGCTGGTGGAACGTCGCGCCGTAGAGGTGCGCGGGGCCGAGCATTATTTCGAGCCGCACCGCATCCTGAGATGCGCGGCGGCGCCGATCCTCGACCCCTACGGCGCGCTGGTCGGCGCGCTCGACCTCACCGGCCACGCGGCGCTGCCGCACGACCGCGCTCTGACGCTGGTGCGCTCCTGCGTCGACCAGATCGAGCACCGCATGTTCGCCGAAGCCTTTCCGAAGGCCGAGGTGATCCGCCTGCACTCCGACCCCGAGCGTCTCGGCGTCGCGCAGGAGGGCGTGCTGGTGTTCGAGGGTTCGCGCCTCGTGGCCGCCAACCGCCACGGCCTGAAGCTGATGGGGCTCGACTGGAACGCGCTCGGCGCGCGCTCCTTTGGCGACCTGTTCGACGGCGGCCCCCGAGGCGAGGGCGAGCTCAGCCTGCTCCGCAGCCGCGACGGTCGCGATCTCCACGCCCGGCTGCGCCGCGCGCCGGCCGCGACGCCCGGCGGCGGGCCGAAGGCTCCGCCCGCGCCCGCCCCGCAACCCGCCTCCGCGCCTCAGCCCCGCCGGGCGTCAGGACCGGTGTTCGACGCGCAGACCGAGCGCGACCTCGCCCGCGCGGCCCGTCTCGTCGACGGCGACGTGCCCGTGCTGATCCAGGGCGAGACCGGCTCGGGCAAGGAGGTGTTCGCCCGCGAGGTTCACCGGCTCAGCCGCCGCGCCGACAAGCCCTTCGTGGCGGTGAACTGCGCGGCCCTGCCCGAGGGTCTGATCGAGGCCGAGCTGTTCGGCTACGAGGAGGGCGCCTTCACCGGCGCCCGGCGCGCGGGCTCCAAGGGCCTGATGCGCGAGGCGGACGGCGGCGTGCTGTTCCTGGACGAGATCGGCGACATGCCGCTCGCCCTGCAGGCCCGGCTGCTCAGGGCGGTGCAGGAGCGCACGGTGACGCCGCTCGGCGGCGGGAAGCCGCACCCGATCGACGTGCGCCTCGTCTCCGCCACCCACCGCGACCTCAAGGCCATGACCGAGGCCGGCGCGTTCCGGCCCGACCTCTACTACCGCATCGCCCAGTACGGCTTCGCCCTGCCGGCCTTCCGCGCCTTGCCCGACCGGGCCGGCGCCCTCGCCGCGCTGTGGGAGAGGGTCGCGCAGGACGGCCGGACGCTCGCGCCGGCGACGCTCGCGCGCCTGGCCGCCTACGACTGGCCCGGCAACCACCGCGAGGCGGTGGGCGCGATGCGGGCGATGGCGGCCCTGTCGGAGCCCGGCGAGCGGATCGGCCCCGAACTGCTGCCCGCCGCCATCCGCGACGTGACGCCTGCGCCTACGGCGCCTGTCCCGGCAGAGGGGCTTGAGGGCCTCGCCCGCGCCGCCATGCGCGCGGCGATCGAGGCCGCGGACGGCAATGTGGCCGAGGCTGCGCGTCGTCTCGGGGTCAGCCGCAGCACGCTCTACCGCCGCGCCGTACCGGGCGGCCCGCGCCGCCGTCGGGTAGGCGGCTGACGCGGCCTGCGTAAACCTTCCCGCATCCCGGAGTTAACCTGATGTCCCGCATCCTCGAGGTCTACCTGTCCGTGCTGTCGCCCTGGGCGCACCTCGGGCACGCGCCGTTCCTCGAGCTCGCCGCGCGGCATGGGCTCGCACCCGTATGGCGGCCGGTGCATCTGCCGGGGCTGTTCTCCGAGACCGGCGGCCTCCCGTTGGCCCAGCGCGCCATCCAGCGCCAGCGCTACCGCTTCGTGGAGCTGCAGCGCTGGGCGGAGGCGCGCGGCCGTCCGATCCACCTGCGCCCGAAGCACTGGCCGTTCGACGCGACGCTCGCCGACGCCGCGGCGCTCGCGCTGATCGCCCGGGGCGAGGATCCCGCGCCTTATCTTGGCGCCGCCATGCGCGGCGTGTGGGAGGAGGAGCGCGACCTCGCCTCGCGGGACACGATCGCGGACGTGCTCGCCGAGCAGGGCTTCGACGCCGACGCCGTGATGGCTGAGGCCGCCCGCCCGGAGACCGCCGCGGCCTATGCCCTCAACCGCGCAAAGGCGACCGACGCGGGCGTGTTCGGATCGCCCGCCTATGTGCTCGACGGCGAAGTCTTCTGGGGCCAGGACCGGCTCGAGATGCTCGACCAGGCGCTCGCCAGCGGCCGCGCCCCTTACACGCCGGACTTCTGACGCCGCCTCGGTTCCGCCACGCTCCGCGCGCTCAACTGAGACCGAGACGCGACGAGGAGGCCCGACCCATGCGCACTTTGTCCGCCATCGCCGCCGCGAGCCTCGTCGCGGCGCTGTGCGTCGCCGCAGGCCTCGGCGGGGGTCCCGCCGGAGCCGACACGCCCCGGGTCGACCGCTACGCCTTGACCCCCGCGGACGGCGGCTTCCTCAGGCTCGACCGCGAGACCGGCGCGACCGCGTTCTGCGCGACCGCCGGCGACGGCTACGCCTGCCGACCGACCAAGGAGGAAAAGGCGCTCGGGTCCGGCGGCCGTGAAGGCCGGCTCGAGGCGCGCGTGGCCGAACTCGAGGCCAAGGTGAAGCGGCTCGAGGACGGTCTGCCGCCGCAGCCTTCCGCCAAGGACGGTCCGCTGACCCGCGACGACCAGACCTTGCGGCTGCCGACCGACGAGGAGATCGACAAGATCGCCGGCTTCTTCGAGCGCGCCATGAAGCGGATGCAGCGTTTTGCGGAAAGCCTCGCGCGAGACCCCGCCCCGGAGCCGGATCAGCAACGGCTTTGAGCCGATCGCATCCGCGTGGCCTTTCGGGCGCAGCCGAGGCGCCGCCACATCACGAGACTTCGGCGACGCTTACCGTCCCAGCGCGGCGTCGATCAGCTTGAGCGCGTCGGGGCTCGCCCATTCGGCGGGGCCTGGCAGGTAGCCGATCTCGCAGCCCGCCTTGTCGAGGATCAGCGTCGTCGGCAGCCCGGCCCCGCGGCCCGCCGCGCGGAGGTCGCGGAACATCTTGTTCGACGGATCGGCATGGAACGGCAGGTCGGTGACGCCGATCTCCTTGAGGAAGGCCTTGGGCTTCTCGACGCCGCCGAAATCGAGCGCGATGGGCGCGACCGCGAAGTCGGGACCGCTGCGCGCGCGGGCCAGCTCCGCGAGCGCCGGCATCTCCTTGCGGCAGGGCGCGCACCAGGTCGCCCAGAGGTTCAGCACCACGACCTTGCCGCGATATTGCTCCAGCCCGCCGTTCGCGCCCGCCTCGTTCTGAAACACGAGTGGAGGAAGCGGTCGGGGCGCGTCGGGCGTGACGACCGCCGCCACTTCGCCGACGGCCGCCGCCTTCATGGCCTTCAGGGTTTCGGGCGAGGCGGCGCAGGCGGCTTCGCCCTTGTCCTGCGCGGCGATCCCGTATAGGGCGAGCGCGCCTAGAGCGGCGCCGGCGACGAGCGCGAGCGCCACGAGGCGGACAGCGGAAAAGCGCGGGCGGCCCGCGGGGTCGGACATGGCGTCTCGCCTTCGTTTCGGCGCGCCGTCTCCGCAGATTTCGAAGAGCGGCGGCAAGGGACCTGATCGCGATGAGCAACTCGATGTGGGGCGGGCGGTTCGCCGACGCGCCGGACGCGGTTCTCGAGGCCATCAACGCCTCGATCGATTTCGACCGCCGCTTCTACGCCCAGGACATCCGCGCCTCCAAGGTCCATGTGGCGATGCTCGCCGCGACCGGCATCGTGGCGCGCGAGGACGCGGCCGCGATCTTCAAGGGTCTGACCGAGGTCCAGGCGGAGATCGAGAAGGGCGATTTCACCTTCTCGCGAGCGCTCGAAGACATTCACATGAACATCGAGAGCCGTCTGGCGGAGATCGTGGGTCCCGCCGCCGGGCGGCTGCACACCGCGCGCTCCCGCAATGACCAGGTGGCGACCGATTTCCGCCTGTTCGTCCGCGACGCGCTCGACGCGCTCGACCTCAGCCTCGCACAGCTGCAGACCGCGCTGGTCGACAAGGCGATCGAGCACTCGGCCACGGTGATGCCGGGCTTCACCCACCTCCAGAGCGCGCAGCCGGTCACCTTCGGCCACCACCTGCTGGCCTACGTCGAGATGATCGGCCGCGACCGCAGCCGCCTCGCCGACGCCCGCAAGCGCATGAATGAATGCCCGCTCGGCGCGGCGGCGCTCGCCGGCACCTCATTTCCGATCGACCGCACCATGACGGCGCGCGGACTCGGGTTCGACCGGCCGACCGCGAATTCCATCGACTCCGTCTCCGACCGCGACTTCGTGCTCGAAACGCTTTCGGTCGCAGCGATCTGCGCCGGGCACCTCTCGCGCTTCGCGGAAGAGATCGTGCTGTGGTCGACGCCGCAGTTCGGCTTCATCAAGCTCTCGGACCGGTTCTCGACCGGCTCGTCGATCATGCCGCAGAAGCGCAATCCGGACGCGGCCGAGCTGGTCCGCGGCAAGTCGGGCCGCGTGACCGGCGCGCTGGTCGCGATGCTGACGGTGATGAAGGGCCTGCCGCTCGCCTACTCCAAGGACATGCAGGAGGACAAGGAGGGCCTGTTCGACGCGCTCGACACCCTCGACCTCTGCGTCGCCGCGACGGCCGGCATGGTGGTCGACATGACGCCGGACCCGGCCGCCATGCGCCGCGCCGCGGGCTCCGGCTACTCGACCGCGACCGACCTGGCGGACTGGCTGGTTCGGGTCGTCGGCATGCCGTTCCGCGAGGCCCATCACGTCACCGGGCGCATCGTCGCCAAGGCCTCGGAGACGGACACGCCGCTGGAGAAGCTCACGATCGAGGAGATGCAGGCGGTCGAGCCTCGCATCACCGAAGAGGTGTTCGAAGTGCTCGGCGTGCGGAACTCGGTGAAGAGCCGCACCAGCTACGGCGGCGCGGCCCCCGACAACGTGCGCGAGCAGGCCGGCCGTTGGCGGCGCATCCTCCGCAAGGAGATCGCCAAGCTGGAGACGCCGGCCGAGGAGATCTGAGGGGCGACGCCCCTCGCGCTCGCGCGCTCGGGCCAGTTGCGCGCGGGCGGCAAACCGTCTCTAAGGGTTTTCCGCCCGACCGCCGCTTTCGAGGAAGCCGCCCCGTGACGAGCTCGCTCCGCTCCGCCGCCGTCCTGGCTCTGCTCGTCGTCGCCGCCGCGCTTGGCGGCTGCGGGCGCAAGGGCCCGCTCGAGCCGCCGCCGGACGCGCCGAAGACCACGGTCACCAAACCGGACGGCACGACAGAGCAAAAGATCGTCAAGCCGTCGCGCCCCTTCGTGCTCGACGGCCTGCTGAACTGACACGCACGGGCTGAACGGCCCCCGGACGCACGCAATGCATCATTTCGCTTACGCCGAGGGCGCCCTCCATGCGGAGAACGTGCCGCTCGCTCGCATCGCCGCGGAGGTCGGAACGCCGGTCTACGTCTACTCGACGGCGACGCTGACGCGGCACGTCCGGGTGTTCTCCGCCGCGTTCGAGGGCGTCGACCATCTCGTCTGCTACGCGCTCAAGGCGAACTCGAACCAGGCGGTGCTGGCGACGCTCGCCCGTCTCGGCGTCGGCATGGACGTGGTCTCGGGCGGCGAACTTGCCCGCGCGCTCGCGGCCGGCGTGCCCGGCGAGCGCATCACCTTCTCGGGCGTCGGAAAGACCGCAGAGGAGCTGTCGGCAGCGCTGGACGCGAAGATTCTCGCCTTCAACGTGGAGAGCGAGCCGGAGCTGCGGCTGCTGTCGCAGGTCGCCACGCAGAAGGACGCGACCGCCCATATCGCGCTGCGGGTGAACCCCGACGTGGACGCGAAGAGCCACGCCAAGATCTCGACCGGCTCCTCGGAGACCAAATTCGGCGTGCCGATCGCCGACGCCCGGCGGGTCTACGCCGAGGCCGCGCGGCTTCCGGGGATCGCGGTCGCGGGCGTCGACATGCACATCGGCAGCCAGATCACCGCGCTCGACCCCTTCGACAGCGCCATCTCGCGCCTGGTGGCCTTCGTCGGCGAGCTGCGCGCGGACGGCCACAGCATCGACCACGTCGACCTCGGCGGCGGGCTCGGCATTCCCTACCGCGACGACAACGAGCCGCCGCCCCACCCCGACGCCTACGCGGGCGTGGTGAAGCGCCTGACTGAGGGGCTCGAGGCCAAGCTGATCTTCGAGCCGGGCCGGCTGATCGTCGGCAACGCCGGCGTGCTGCTCACCCGCGTGATCTATGTGAAGGACGGCGCGGCGAAGCCCTTCGTGATCGTCGACGCCGGCATGAACGACCTGATCCGACCGACGCTCTACGACGCCCATCACGAGATCTGGCCGGTCGTGCGCCCCGATCCGGACGCGCCCCGCGTAAAAGCCGACGTCGTGGGGCCGGTCTGCGAGACCGGGGACTACATGGCGCTCGGCCGCGACATGGCGCGGCCTGCGGCCGGCGACCTGCTGGCGATCATGTCCGCCGGGGCCTACGGCGCGGTGCAGGCCTCCACCTACAATTCGCGCCCCCTCGTGCCGGAGGCGCTGGTGAACGGCGCGGCCTATGCGGTCGTCCGCCCGCGACCCTCGGTCGAAGAGCTGATCGCGCTGGACCGGGTGCCGGAGTGGCTCGAAGGCTGACCGGCTCACGGCGGCGTGACGCGCGCCGCGGTCCGCGGGGTAGCGTCGTGCGTACGCCGTGCTAGTCTCCGGACTTCGAGTGCGGAACGCCTTGGGGACGGGCGCGCACGGGAGACCGGCGTTTGAACGAGACCCAGCCTGACCCACGCGGCGCGCGCGGGGCCCTGATCGACCGGCTGGTGCGCCGCGCCCGGCTCGCGTTCGTGTGGGAAGGCGTCTGGCCGGCCCTCGCTGCAGCCATCACCGTCGTCGCGCTGTTCCTCAGCCTGTCGTGGTTCGGCCTGTGGGACGCGCTGCCGCCGCTCGGCCGCATGGCGGGCGTGGCGCTGTTCGCGCTCGCCGGCCTTGCCGCTCTCGCGCCGCTGATCCGGATCGCCGCGCCGGGGCGGGGCGATCTGCTCGCCCGCATCGACCGCGCGAGCGGCGTCGCGCACCGGCCCGCCACCAGTCTCGACGACCGGCTGGCGCCGACCACAAGCGACGATCCGCTGACCCGGGCGCTTTGGCAGGCCCATCGCGACCGGGTGGAGGCCGAGGCGCGGCGCTTGAGAGCGCCCGCGCCCGCGCCGCGGCTCGCCGCGCGCGACCCCTACGCCCTCCGGTTCCTCGTCGGGCTCGTGCTGGTCGTGGCCTTCTCGGTCGCCGGCGGCGACCGAGCGGCGCGAGTTTCGGCCGCCTTCGACTGGACCACCCCCGCGGCGGAGGCGACGCCCGCCCGCATCGACGCCTGGGTCGCTCCGCCGGCCTACACGGCGCGTCCACCCATTTACCTGACGGCCGGCCGCCCCGCCGCCGCCGTCGATCCGCGCGCCGCCGCGGCGCCGGACGCGGCGCAGACCGCGGAGGCGGTTCGCGCGCCGACCGGGTCCATCCTCGTCGTGCGCGCCGCTGGCGGATCGGCGGACATCCGGGCGACCGGAGGCGTCGAACCGGTCGAGCTGCCGGGAAAGACGCCGGACGGGGTCGTCGAGCGCCGCTTTAAGCTCACGGGCGAAGCCGAGGCGACAGTGGAGACCGCGGGCGCCGAGCCGCGCGTTTGGCGCTTCGCGGTGATCCCCGATCAGCTGCCGACGATCGCGCTCGTGAGCCCGCCCCAGCGCAACGCCCGGGGCACGCTGACGGTCTCCTACGACGTCAAGGATGATTACGGCGTGGCCGGCGCGGAGGCGCGCTTCGCCCTCAAGCCCGCGCCTCCGCCCAAGCCGCTGTTCGGCCAAAAGGCCTCGACCGAGGAGCCGGTGGCGAAGCGCCCGCTCTACGACGCGCCGAAGGTCGCGCTCGGTCTGCCGCGCGCCCGGGCGCGCGAGGGCCAAGCCCAGACGCCGCTCGATCTGATGGAGCACCCCTGGGCCGGCGCCGACGTCGTCATGACGCTGCACGCCCGCGACGAGGCGGGGCAGGAGGGCGCGAGCGCCGCGACCCCGCTGCGCCTGCCGGCGCGGCCCTTCACCAATCCGCTCGCCCGCGCGCTCGTCGAGCAGCGCCGGGACCTCGCGCTTGACGCCAACGCCAAGCCTAAGGTGGCGCAGGCGCTGCAGGCGCTGATGCTGCTGCCGGAGGAGTTCACGCCGCAGGCCTCGATCTACCTCGGCCTGCGCACCGCCTACCGCCGGCTCGAGCTCGCCCATGCCGACGATCAGCTGCGCGAGGTCGCCGACTACCTCTGGCAGATGGCGCTGCGCATCGAGGACGGCGATCTGCCCGAGGCGGAGAAGAACCTGCGCGCGGCCGAGGAGGCGTTGCGCCAGGCGCTCGAGAACGGCGCCTCCGAACAGGAGATCGCCAAGCTCACCGAGGACCTGCGCAAGGCGCTCGACCAGTTCATGAAGGAGCTGGCGCAGAAGGCCCAGCACCAGCCGAATGGCCAGGCGCAGAAGAGCCCGAACGGCGCTCAGGCCGTGACGCCGCAAGACCTGCAGAAGATGATCGACCGGATGGAGCAGATGGCGAAGTCGGGCGCACGCGACGCCGCCCGGCAGGCGTTGAACGAGCTTCGCCAGATGCTCGACAACCTGCAGACCGCCCAGCGCCAGCAGCAGGATCCGAACAGTCAGGCGCAGCAGCAGCAGCTCGACAAGCTGCAGGACATGATCCGCGACCAGAGCAAGCTGCGGGACAAGACCTTCCAGCAGTTCCGCCAGAACGAACGGGCGGATCGCAACCAGCGCGGCCAGGGCCGCCGCCAGCCGGGGCAGCAGGGCCAGAAGGGCGAGCAGGACCAGATGGGCGCGCTCGCCGAGCAGCAGCAGGCCCTGCGCGACAAGCTCGACCAGCTGATGAAGGAGATGCAGGAGGGCCAGGCCGGCCAACAGCAGCGGCAGGGCCAGCGCCGGTCCGGGCAGCAGCAGGGTCAGCAGCCGGGCCAGCAAGGGCGCCAGCCCGGCCAGCAGGGGCAGGGCCAGCAGCCGGGTCAGGGTCAGCAAGGCCAGCAGGGCCAAGGCGAGCAGGGGGAAGGCGAGAACGCGCTGGGCGAGGCCGGCCGGAGCATGGGCGACGCCCGCGGGTCGCTCGGCCAGGGCGAGACGGGACAGGCGCTCGACGACCAGGGCAGGGCGCTCGAGAACCTGCGCAAGGGCGCGCAGAACCTCGCGAACCAGATGCAGGAAGGCCAGCAGGGCGGCCAGCCCGGCCAGCAACCGGGCGAGGGAGCGCAGGGCATGCGGGAAGGTGAGGACGGCCGCGACGACGATCCTCTCGGCCGCCCGGTGCGCCGCCGCGAGAGCGACGGGACGACGACCAAGGTCCCCGGCGAGATCGAAGCCCAGCGCGCCCGCCGCGTGCTCGAAGAGCTTCGGCGGCGGCTGGGCGAGAACGAGCGCTCCCGCGATGAGCTCGACTATTTGGAACGCCTGCTGACGCCGTGACGCCGGCGTCCGTCGCTCCTCCGACCGCAGCGGCGGCAGGCGCCGGTCCGCTGCGCAGTTCTCGGTCAGCTCGATGACGCTCGGCAATCTTCTGAACCCGCTTCCTGACGCGTCCGACGAGGAGCAGTTCGCCGACATCCTGACGCGGCCGGGCTGCCGGATCGAGCGGATCGTGTCGCAGGGCCAGACCACTCCGGCGGACCGGCCCTACGTTCAGGGCCATGACGAATGGGTGCTGGTGCTGGCGGGGAGCGCGCGGATCGCGACGGCCGCGGGCGAGACCGCGCTGTCGGCCGGAGATCACATGCTGATCCCGGCCGGCGTCGCGCACCGGGTCACCTTCACGGACCCCGACCGGCCCACCGTCTGGCTCGCCGTCCATTTCGAAGACCGACGCTCCGAAACGTAGTCCCGCGAGGCCCCTAGGGCTCAGTCCCCGCTCGCCCCGCCCTCGCGGCGGGGGTCGGCGGCGCCGAGCAGGCCTTCTGGCGCGATCTCGACCGCCTGGATCCCCGAGGTCAGGTCGGTCGCGACCGTGCGGAAGCCGAGCGCCTGCAGCGCGGGCCCCAGCGCCTCAGCGGAGGTGCCCGCCTCCAGCTCGAAAGGTCCGTAGCGGTTGACGAGGTTCGGCAGGGCGATCGCCTGGGCTATGTCCATCCGCCAGTCCAGCCGCGCCACCAGCGCCTTCGCCACATAGCCGGCGATCTGCGACCCGCCGGGCGAACCGAGCGCGAGCAGGGGCCGTCCATCCTTCAGCACGATGGTCGGCGCCATGGTGGAGCGCGGTCGCTTGCCGGGCTCGACACGGTTCGCGACCGGCGTCCCGTCGCGGTGGCTGCGGAAGGAGAAGTCGGTCAGCTCGTTGTTCAGCAGGAAGCCCCTCGCCATGAGCCGGGAGCCGAACCCGGCCTCGATGGTTGTGGTCATGGAGACCACGTTTCCCTCGGCGTCGACGATCGACAGGTGGCTGGTCGCCGGCAGGTCCAACGCCACGCCGTCGACGAAGGCGTGCGAGAATTTTGGCCGTCCCGCCGGGGCCTCGTCGAGCGCGCGGGGGCCGGAGAGCAGCCGGGCGCGATCGGCGAGATAGTCGCGGGCGAGCAGGCCGCGGGTCGGCTGCGGAACGAAGGCGGGGTCCGCGACGTAACGCTCGCGGTCGGCGAAGGCGAGGCGGGAGGCGTCGCCGATCAGCCGCCAGGCCTCGGCGCTTGCAGGCCCGAGGCCTGCGATGTCGGCGGGTTCGAGCATCCCCAAAATCTGCGCGACCGCGATCCCGCCGGACGAGGGCGGGCCCATGCCGCAGATCTCATAGAGTCGGTAGGGCGCGCAGACCGCGTCGCGCTCGACGACCTGATAGCGCGCGAGGTCGCCGGCGGCGAGCAGGCCGGGATTCGTCGGCGCGAAACGAACGGCCTGCACGACGTCGACGGCGATCGGCCCTTCATAGAAGGCGTCGGCGCCGCCGTCCCGGAGCGCCTTGAGGGTCTCGGCGTAGGCGGGGTTGCGGAGGGTCTCGCCCGCCCGGAGAGGTCGGCCGCCGGGCAGGAAATAGGCGGCGGTCGCCGGGATTCGGGCCAGGCGCTCCGCGTCGTCGGCGATCTGAGCGGCGAGCCGGGGCGAAACGGCGAAGCCCTCCTCGGCGAGGCGCAGCGCCGGACCGAACAGCTCCGCCCAAGGCAGGCGGCCTGAGCGCTGGTGCAGGCGCTCCAGCAGCCGCGGCGTTCCCGGCGTCCCCACCGAGAGCCCGCCGATGACGGCGTCCAGCCGTGACAGCGGCTCGCCGCGCTCATCCTGGAACAGCGTCGGCGTGGCCGCCGCCGGAGCCGTCTCGCGGCCGTCGAAGGTAAAAAGGCGCTTCTCCGGAGCGCTCCACACCAGGGCGAACGCGCCGCCGCCGAGGCCTGAGGACTGCGGTTCGACGAGGCCGAGGGTCAGTTGCGCGGCGATCGCGGCGTCCGCCGCCGAACCGCCGGCGCGCAGCATGGCGATGGCCGCGGCGGTGGCGTGGCCGTTCGCGGTCGCCGCCATGAAGCGCTGCGCGCGCACGAGCGGCTTGGGCGCGAAGCCCGTCGCGATCTCGGGCGGCGCGCCCTCGGCGGCGTGCGTCGAGTCTTGAGCCGCGACTGGGAAGACCGCAAGCCCGGCGAGAAGGGGCGCGAGGCGCAGGAGCGAACGCATGCGGGCCGTCTGGAGGAGCATCCTGAAATCATAACCTGGATTAGGCTGTTAACCGCGCATTAGGGTTAACGGATTATGACTTCGGACGGGGACGCCTCTGGGAGAGGCGCGGCTGTTCGGGACTCGATCATGCTTTCCAGCGCCACGCTCGCGCTCGGCCGGTTCGCTGCGGTCGCATTGTTCGCCGCAGGACTCGCCGGCTGCAAGACGGACGGGGACGTCACGGGCTCGATCTTCAAGACCAGCGCGTCGCGCGAGATCGCGACGCCCGAGGCGAAGGACGCGCAGCTGCGCAAGATGGCGGCGTCCTACGGCGCGTCCTATGCGAAGAACCCGAACGACGCCGCGACGGCCTACGCCTACGGCGTGACGCTCCGCGCGCTAGGGCAGAAGGCCCAAGCGCTGGCGGTGCTCGAAAGCGCGAGCATCAAGAATCCTTCGCAGAAGCAGATCCTCGGCGCCTACGGCCGCTCGTTGGCCGACGCCGGCCGCCTGGAGGACGCGCTGAACGTGCTCGGCCGCGCCCATGCGCCAGAAAGCCCGGACTGGCGCATCCTGAACGCGCAGGCCGCGATCCTCGACCAGCTCGGGCGCAGCGGAGAGGCGCGGGGCTACTATGAGGCGGCCCTGAAGATCGCCCCCGGCGAGCCCGCCATCCTTTCGAACCTCGGACTGTCCTACGCGCTGAACCGCGACCTGCCCAAAGCCGAGCAGATCCTTCTGCAGGCGGCGGCGAGCCCGCGGGCCGACGACAAGGTGCGCGCCAACCTCGCGATGGTGCAGGGGCTGAAGGCCGGCAAGCCGGGCCTGGCGATGAAGCGGGCCACGCCCGCAGGCTGAGTTCCAAACGCTGCGTGTTCGGCGGCGCGGGACTGCTCAGGCCGCTGCGAACGCCGCGAGGTGGACGCCCGCCGCGCGCAGGCGCTGGCGGACGGCCCTGGCCATGGCCACGGCGTAATCGGAATCTCCGTGGACGCAGATCGAGCGGATCGGGGTCGTAAGCCGCGCGCCTGACGTGGTGACGATCGCGCCCTCTTCGACCATGGCGATGGCGCGGTCCGCGGCCTCGTCGGCGTCCTGAAGCAGGGCGCCGGGTTTGCCGCGCGCGATCAGCTGGCCGGCCTCGTCGTACCCCCGGTCGGCGAAGATCTCCTGGTGCACGGCGAGCCCCGCGGCCTCTCCCGCCGGAACCTGCGCGCTCAGGGCGATCGCGAGCAGCGCGAGCGTCGGATCGACGGCCTTCACCGCCTTCGCCACGGCGTCCGCCACGTCGCGTTCGGCTGCGGCGAGATTCGCGAGCGCGCCATGCGCCTTAACGTAGGTGATCCGGTGGCCGGCGTAGGCCGCGAGCGCCTGCGCCGCGCCGACCTGGTAGGCCACGAGACGCTCGATCTCGGCTGCCGTGAACGGCATACGCCGGCGGCCGAATCCCCAAAGGTCAGGGAAGCCGGGGTGGGCGCCGACGGCGACGCCCTTGGCTTTGGCCATGGCGAAGGTGCTCGCCATGATCTCCGGGTCGCCGGCGTGCAGCCCGCAGGCGACGTTGGCCGAGGTGACGACGTCGAGCATCGCCCTGTCGTCGCCGCAGGCGTAGGCGCCGAAGCCCTCGCCGAGGTCGGCGTTGAGGTCGATGGTCGGCATCGGCTCTTTCCTCGCTTCAGCTTGCGGCGGCCGCCGGGGCCGCGGCGTTCTTGACGTCGCTCGGGGAATCGTCGGCTTCGAGCTCCCGGCCGGCCGTCTCGGGCAGCAGCAGGGCCGCGATCACCACGAGCGCGTAGGCGGCGACCGCCATTACGCCGATCGCAACACCGAGCGTGAGCGAGCCGCTGAGGTGGCCGACGACCGCGGGACAGATCGCCCCAACGGCGCGGCCGAAGTTGTAGCAGAAGCCTTGCGCCGAGCCCCGCACCCGGCTTGGGAACAGCTCGCTCAGAAAGGCGCCCATGCCGGAAAACACGCCGGACAGGAAGAAGCCCAGCGGAAAGCCGAGGAACAGCATGGCCGTGTCGTTGATCGGGATCAGCATGTAGCTCGACACCAGCACGCCGGCGCAGACGCCGAACAGGATGAAGCCCTTCCGCCGGCCGATCCGGTCCGACAGCCACGCGCTGGTGAGATAGCCGATGAAGGAGCCGAGGATCAGCACGAGCAGGTAGCTGCTGGTGTTGAGCACCGAAAGGTTGCGCTCGGTCTTGAGGTAGGTCGGCAGCCACGTGGTGACGGCGTAGTAGCCGCCCTGCATGCCGGTCGCGAGCAGGCTGGCGAGCAGGGTGCGGACGATCAGCGGACGCGAGAAGATCTCGAGAAAGTTGCCCGTCTCGCCGCGCTCCAGCATGCGGGCCTTGGTGTCGGTGTAGACCTGCGGGTCCTGAACCTTGCGGCGGATGTAGAAGATGATGACGGCGGGCAGCGCTCCCAGCCAGAACAGGATGCGCCAGGCGAGCTCAGGCTCCACGAAGGCGAACACCGCCCAGTAGGCGATCGCCGCGCAGGCCCAGCCGACGGCCCAGCTGCTCTGCACCAAGCCGACCGCCTTGCCGCGATAGCGCGCCTGGATCGACTCGGCGATCAGCACCGATCCGACCGACCACTCGCCGCCGAAGCCGAAGCCCTGCATGGCGCGCGTGAACAGCAGCTGCTCGTAGGAGTTGGTGAACCCGCTCAGCACCGTGAACACCGAGAACCAGGCGACGGTGAGCTGGAGGACACGCACCCGGCCGAAGCGGTCCGCCAGCACGCCCGCGGCCCAACCGCCGATGGCGGAGGTGATCAGCGCGGCGGTCGCGATGTTGCCGGCCTCGGTCTTCGAAAGACCCCACACCACCGCGAGCGTCGAGATCATGAAGGTGTAGATCATGTAGTCGAACGCATCGACGCCGTAGCCGGCGAAGGCCGCCGTCAGGACACGCCTTTCGCTGGCGTTCGTGTCTTTCAGCCACATCGAAGCTCTCCCTTGAGGGTCGCGGCCGGGCGTCCCGGACCCGCGGCGTGAGATCAGACGAAGGCGAGGTCTCGGTTCAGAAGATCCGTGATCAGCATCAGGCCGGGGGCGTGGGTGACGCACAGCGCGGGCTTCGCCGCCATCGCGACGGCCTGCGGAGTGACGCCGCACGCCCAGAACACCGGCAGCTCGTCCGGTAGGATTGCGACGGGGTCGCCGAAGTCGGGCGCGGCGATGTCGGCGATCCCGATCAGCGACGGATCGCCGATGTGCACCGGCGCGCCGTGCACCGCCGGCAGGCGGCCGGTGATCTGGATGGCGCGGATGGCGTCCGCGGCCTTCATGGGCCGCATCGAGACGACCAGCGGCCCATGGAACGGGCCGGCGGCGGTCGTCGGGATCGCGGTCTTGTACATCGCGACGTTGCGGCCTTCCGCGACGTGCCGCAGCGGCACGCCGGCGGCGAGCAGCGCCTCCTCGAACGAGAACGAGCAGCCGATGACGAAGGTCACGAAGTCGTCGCGCCAGATCGCCTCCAGATCGGGGACCTCGGCGGTCAGCTCGCCGTGCTCGAACACGCGATACCCAGGCGCGTCGGTGGCGAGGTCGAGGTCGAGCCCGAGGGCGGGAAGCCGCCGCGCTCCGGGCTCGGACACGCCGAGCAGCGGGCAGGGCTTCGGATTCGCTTGGCAAAAGCGCAGGAAGTCGCCCGCGAGATCCGCGGGGAGGATCATCAGGTTGCCTTGCACGTGGGCCGGGGCGAGGCCGACGGTGTGGCCGGTCCAGGCGCCGCTGCGGATCGCGCGGCGGGCGTCGGCCGCCGTGCGGAACGGCGTCGCGGGAGCGAGGCCGGCGTGATCGACGGGTTGGTTCATGTGGCTCTCCGTTGCGTCACGCGGTGACGCCGTCGATAAGGTTCAGGCCGAGCAGGAACTCGGAGCTGAAGACGGTGCGGACGACCGGCTCGAGGCGGATGGCCGGGACAAGCGCGGCGCGCTCCGCACGGCGGGCGTTGACGGCCTCTTCGATGGAGACTGCGGCGAAGCGCATCATCACGCCGGCTTGCGCCTGGGCGAGGCGGCCGATGTCGGCGCCGATCACGGTCGCGATCTTGGGGTAGCCGCCGGTCGGCTGACGGTCCGCCATCAGCACGATCGGCAGTCCGTCGCCCGGAACCTGGATCGCGCCCATGGCGATCCCGTCCGAGACGATGTCGTGGCCCGCCGCATGGCGTAGCGGCCGTCCCTTCAGGAAGCACGCCATGCGGTCGCCGCGCGCCGTCACGGTCCAGCCTTCGTTCAGAAAGGCCTCGATCTCGTCCGGGACGAAGGCGTCCGCCTGGGGACCGAGCACGACCCGGATGCGGTCCGGACGGCGGTCGAGCCAAGGGACGGTCATCGCCGCGGGCTCGCCGAGCGTCGCCCTGGCGGCGTCGACGACCAGCGCGTCGCCGGCCCGCAGGGCGCGCCCGTCGAGCCCGCCGAAGCCGGAGCGGGTGTGGGTGGCGGCCGAGCCGAGCGTCGGGGCCACGTCGATCCCGCCCCCGACGGCGAGATACCCCCAGGCGCCGTCCGCGCCAGCCTTCAGCGTCAGGAGGCTGTCGGGCTTTAGCGTCAGAGCGACGTTGGACGGCAGCGCCCGGCCGTCGTGCTCGATGCGGAAGCCGCCGCCCGCGATCGCCACGTCGAGCGGGCCCTCGGTCACGACGGAAAGCCCGCCGACCGAGACCTCGACCGCGGTGGCATCGAGGTCATTTCCAAGCGCCCTGTTGGCGGTCGCGAAAGCCAGCGGGTCCATTGGGCCCGCCGGGGTCACGCCGTAGCGCATGTAGCCGTGGCGTCCCGCGTCCTGCAGGGTCGCCCCAGCGCCGGAGAGGATCTTCAGTCGCGCCGCCGTCACGCCTGCGGCTCCACGAGACGCGCCACCACCTCGCCGGCGCCGGCCCGGGCGTCGAGTTCCGCGAAGGCCGCGGCGTCGACGGCCTCGAAGTGGAGCGTGTCGCCCGCCTCGAACAGAAAGGTCGGATCGCGCCGCGCCGAGAACAGCCGCTCGGGCGTGCGCGCCAAGACGTACCAGCCCGTCGGCATCGGGAAGGAGGCGACGGCGGCGAGGCCGCCGCCGATCATCAGCGCGCCCTCGGAATGGGGCGGGCGCGGCGTCGGTCGGCGCGGCAGGCCGAGCGCCTGCGGCAGCCCGCCCAGATAGGCGAAGCCGGGCGCGAAGCCGTACATGTAGACGCGGTATTCGGCGCCGGAATGCAGCGCCACGACCTTGTCCGGGGTAAGCCCGACCTTGTCTGCGACCTCGGCCAGGTCCTCGCCGAAGGCGGGTTCGTAGCAGCAGGGCACGATCCAGGCGCGGCCGGGCGCGCGCTCAGCGGCCTCGGCCCGGCTCAGGCCCTTCACCGCCTCCACCAGCGCGCCGCGGTCGAGGGTCAGCGGGTCGTAGTGGATCATCAGCGAGCGGTAGGTCGGGACGGTTTCGGTGACGCCCTCGGGCGTCCGCGCGCGCAGCGCGGCGTCGAGCGCCAGCACGCGGTCGTTGACCGCGGGATCGACCGTCGCGCCGAACTCCACCACGAGCGCGGCCTCCCCGGCGTCGAGAAAGCGGGGCGTTTCGAGGTGCGACGACGGCGTCTCGGTCATGGCGCGCCTCCCGGCGGCGGTTGGGCGGGGCTCAGGCGACCAGCGGTCAGGCCAGTGCGCTATTCGCGTGCCCAGGATTGCGGCAGCGTGATCTCCTGCCGCCATTTTCGCCAATCGTGATTCCCGATCGGCGGCGATAAGCGCCCTTTATGGCGCTCCGCCGGGAGGGCGTAGGCTCGAGGGGTCATGCGGTCGCTTCGCCCGCGACCTCCTGCGCGATCCGTGCGGCCTGCTCCGCCAGATACTGACCGGGGCGATTGGCGTAGGTCGCCGTGAAACCGATCGACGACAGCCGAACGTCGGTGGGCGCCACCACGAGTTCGCCCGTGGCGATCTCCTTCCGTACGATCGCCGGCGGGATCACGCAGATTCCGAGCCGTTCCACCGTCATCTTCACGATGGTGGCGAGCGAGGCGCTGGTATGGATCTGCGGCGGGGGCCCGCTCGCCCGCAGGATCAGGTCGCGCAGTTCCACGTAGGGGCTCGTGTTCTTGGGATAGGTGATGAGCGGGTGGCGCAGCAGGTCGTCGAGCGCGAGCTGGCGGCCGCAGTCCAGGAGCTGCGGGGAGGCGATCCAGGCGACCGGCGTGCTGAACAGAGGGCGGTTCACGAAGTCCGGCAGGGTGATCGGGCCGACCAGGAGCGCGAGATCGATCTCGTTGGCGAGCAGCGCGCCCTGCATGTTGGTGGAGATGTCGACCGAGATGTCGACAGTGACGCCGGGGTAGACGGCGCGGAGCCGCTCCACGAACGGTATCAGCCAAAGGTGCACGATGGTCTCGGACACGCCGAGCCGCAGGGAGCCGGTCATGGTCGCGGGGCTCGCGAGGTCGGCCGTCATCTCGGCGCGTAGCGCAAGGAAGCGTTCGGCGTAGGCGAGGACCCGCCGGCCCGCGTCGGTCAGCGCGACGTCCCGGGCGCGACGCTCGAGCAGCGGCCCGTACTCCTGCTCGAGCGCCGCGATCCGCTGGGAGACGGCCGGCTGGGTGGTGTTCACCTGCTCCGCCGCGCGGCGAAAGCTCGCGAGCGTCGCCACCCAGTAGAAGATCTCGAGGCTGCGCAGGTCCGCCATGGGGCGAGGCTCTCCGGACGCGGGTTTGGCCAAGCATGCCCCGCCCACCGCCGTCCGTCATGCGCCGCGCGGGACGCAGGGCCCAAGGCCCGCACGCTCGACGGCGCGGCGCGGAGGTCGTACATCCCTGCCCCCAAGAGAACGATCCATAAGAACCGGACCTCCGAGGACAGCCGCCATGCCCGCCTATCGCTCCCGCACCACGACCCACGGCCGCAACATGGCCGGCGCCCGCGGGCTTTGGCGCGCGACCGGCATGAAGGACAGCGACTTCGGCAAGCCGATCATCGCGGTGGTGAACTCGTTCACGCAGTTCGTGCCCGGCCACGTTCACCTGAAGGACCTCGGGCAGCTCGTCGCGCGCGAGATCGAGAAGGCCGGGGGCGTCGCCAAGGAGTTCAACACCATCGCCGTCGATGACGGCATCGCGATGGGCCACGACGGCATGCTCTATTCGCTGCCCTCGCGCGAGCTGATCGCCGACAGCGTCGAGTACATGGTCAACGCGCATTGCGCGGACGCCATGGTCTGCATCTCGAACTGCGACAAGATCACCCCCGGCATGCTGCTGGCGTCGCTGCGCCTCAACATCCCGACCGTCTTCGTGTCAGGCGGACCGATGGAGGCGGGCAAGGTCGTCCTCAAGGGCAAGGAGGTCGCGCTCGACCTCGTCGACGCCATGGTCGCGGCCGCGGACGACCGCGTCGCCGAAGAGGACGTGGCGAAGATCGAGCGCTCGGCCTGCCCGACCTGCGGCTCCTGCTCCGGCATGTTCACCGCGAACTCGATGAATTGCCTGACCGAGGCGCTCGGCCTGTCGCTGCCGGGCAACGGCTCGACCCTGGCTACCCATGCCGACCGCGAACGCCTGTTCGTGGAGGCCGGCCATCTGATCGTCGACATCGCGCGCCGCTGGTACGAGAACGACGACGACGCCGTGCTGCCGCGGAAGGTAGCGAGCTTCAAGGCGTTCGAGAACGCCATGAGCCTCGACATCGCCATGGGCGGCTCGACCAACACCGTGCTGCACCTGCTCGCCGCGTCGTTCGAGGGCGAGGTCGGCTTCACGATGGAGGACATCGATCGGCTGTCCCGCAAGGTGCCCGTACTGTGCAAGGTCGCGCCCGCGAAGTCGGACGTGCACATGGAGGACGTGCACCGCGCCGGCGGCGTGATAGGCATCCTCGGGGAGCTCGACCGCGCCGGCCTGCTGCACCGCGACCTGCCCACCGTGCACAGCGCCACCATCGGCGATGCGCTCGACCGCTGGGACGTCGCGGTCACGACCAGCGAGGCCGTGAAGACCTTCTACCGGGCGGCCCCGGGCGGCGTGCCGACGCAGGTGGCCTTCAGCCAGGACCGCCGCTGGGACGATGTCGACGTCGACCGGGAGAACGGCGTCATCCGCAGCGCGGCCCACGCCTTCAGTCAGGACGGCGGCCTCGCGGTGCTGACCGGCGACCTCGCGCTCGACGGCTGCATCGTGAAGACGGCCGGCGTCGACGAGTCGATTCTGAAATTCTCCGGCCCGGCCAAGGTGTTCGAGAGCCAGGACGACGCGGTGAGCGGCATCCTCACGGGCAAGGTGGTCGCGGGCGAGGTGGTCGTCATCCGCTACGAGGGTCCGCGCGGCGGCCCCGGCATGCAGGAGATGCTCTACCCCACGAGCTACCTGAAATCGAAAGGCCTCGGAAAGGCCTGCGCGCTCGTCACCGACGGCCGCTTCTCTGGCGGATCGTCGGGGCTCTCGATCGGCCACGTCTCGCCGGAAGCGGCTGAAGGCGGCCTGATCGCGCTGGTGGAGGACGGCGACATGGTCGAGATCGACATCCCCGGCCGCTCGATACGGCTGGCGGTGGCCGCGGACGTGATCGCCGCCCGGCGCGCCGCGGAGATCGCCCGCGGCGCCGACGCCTGGAAGCCGAAGGCGCGTAAGCGCAAGGTCTCAGCCGCGCTGAAGGCCTACGCCGCCTTCACAACCAGCGCCGCCCGCGGCGCCGTGCGCGACGTCGATCAGGCGCGCTGATCCAACGCGACGGACTGGCGGCCGCATAAAGCGCGGCCGCCAGTGATTTCGCGCCCCGCAGCCCAACTCTGACATCTCCACGCTCGGCGGCCCGCGGCGCCGGGCACGGTCGCGCTTTACCTCTCGGCTGGTCTGTGGCAGAAAGTGCGAACGAACGTTCGCTCTTTTTAGGCTGCCGGCATGAACGACATGACTCCGCCGCTTGGACTGCGGGCCCAGCGCCAGGAAGATCAGCGGCGGCGGATCCTCGACGCGGCGATCGCTTGTTTTGCGCGCGGCGGCTTCCACGCCACCGGCATGCAGGCGATCTGCGCGGAGGCCGGCATGAGCCCGGGCGGGCTCTACCGTTACTTCCCGTCCAAGGAGGCGATCATCGAGGCGATCGTCGAGCGCGACCGCGCCGACATCGCGCCCCAGCTCCTGCCGCTGCTCGAGGCCGACGACGTGGTCGGCGCGCTGATCGACACGGCCCGCGCCTTCATGACCGGCAACCTGATGCCGGAAAGCCTTGTGATCTTCCCGGAGCTGAACGCCGAGGTGGTTCGCAATCCCGCCGTGCGCGCGATCGCGGAGCGCTGCGAGGACGAGATGCGCGACATTCTCGTACGCGTGCTGGAGCGCGGCATGAGGCTTGGACAGATCGACCCCACGCTCAACGCGCTCGACGCCGTACGGCTGCTGATGGCGATGACCGACGGCGTGTTGATGCGGCTCCTGATCGAGCCGGGCGCCAAGCTCGACGGCTTGATGCCGATGTACGAGCGGGCGATCCGCAACTTCCTGGCCCCGCAGTCCTCGCGCGCCGCGCCGACCGAGGCGCGCTCATGAACGCCCCCTTGCGCACCCGCCCAGATGCGGCGACTCCCGTTGAAACCACGCCGCCCGTTCGTCGCCGTCGACGCTGGCCCTGGGTTCTTGGCGCGCTCGCCGCGCTTGGCGTCGGCGCGTTCCTGTTCAAGGACGACCTCGCCCGCTACGCCGCCGAGCGCCAGACGCCGTCGCAGGCGGCGGACGCCGCAGCTCCGGCCGCGAAGCCCATTTCGGTGACGGTCGCGACGGCGACGCGACGTGAGATCGCCCAGGTCGAGCAGGTCACCGGGACGCTGGTCGCCCGCGACGAGGTGCTGGTCGGCGCTCAGATCGACGGCCTTCGGCTCGACGAGTACTTGGTCGACGTCGGCGACCGGGTGGCCCAAGGCCAGGTGCTCGCTCGGCTCGACCGCGACATGCTGGAGACCCAGGCGCTGCAGAACGCCTCTTCGATCGCCAAGGCCGAGGCCGCCATCGCGCAGGTCGAGGCCGCGATTGCCGAGGCCGAGGCCTCGCAGGTCGAAGCCTTGGCGTCGCTGAAGCGGGCCGAACAGCTCAAGGGCTCCGGCAACGTCACCGGCGAGACTCTTCAGGCCCGCCAGACGGCCGCCCAGGTCGCCGCTGCGCGAGTGCGGGCGCAGGGGCAGAACCTGAAGGTGGCGCAGGCTGATAAGGCGCTGGCCGAGGCTCAAGGCCGCGAGATCGCGCTGCGTCTCGCGCGCACCGAGGTCCGGGCTCCCTCCGCCGGCGTGGTCGCGAGCCGCACGGCGCGCGTGGGCCAGATCGTCGGCATGGCCGGGGAGCCGCTGTTCCGACTGGTGCGGGACGGCGAGATCGAGCTGATGGCGGAGGCGACCGAGACCCGGCTGCACTCCATCGCCGCCGGCCAGCCGGCGCGGGTGACGGCGGCCGGCGTGCCGGAGCCGTTCGAGGGCCGGGTTCGGCTGGTTGAGCCGACCGTGGATGCGACCACGCGGCTGGGCGTCGTGCGGATCGCGCTGCCCACGGACCGAGCGCTGCGGCCGGGACTGTTCGCGCGCGGTCAGATCGAGACCGCTCGCCGCGAAGGGGTGACCGTCCCGCAGTCGGCGATCCTCTATGGCGCCGAGGGCGTCTTGGTGCAGGTGGTGAAGGACGGCGTCGTGGCCGAGCGGCGCGTGACGCTTGGGCTTCAGGACGCCGACGGCGTCGAAATTCTCGAGGGGATCGCTGCGGGCGAGGCGGTCGTCGCCCGCGCCGGCGGGTTCCTGCGCGACGGCGACCGCGTGGCGCCGGTGACGACGCCGGCGGCCTCGGCTTCGGCAGCGGATCGATAACGATGGCCCTCAACGTTTCCGCCTGGTCGATCCGCAAGCCGATCCCGCCGTTGGTGCTGTTCGTCGTGCTGACGGCGATCGGTCTGTTCTCGTTCGCGTCGCTCCCTGTGACGCGGATGCCGAACATCGACCTGCCGCTGGTGTCGGTGACCATCAACCAGACCGGCGCGGCGCCGAGCGAGCTCGAGTTGCAGGTGACGAAGCGCGTCGAGACCGCGGTCGCGGGGCTCGCGGGCGTCAAGCACATCACCTCCTCGATCGGCGACGGCGTGTCCGTCACCAGCATCGAGTTCCAGCTCGAGACCCAGGTCGACCGCGCGGTCAACGACGTGCGCGACGCCGTCACCGGCATCCGCACCGACCTGCCGCAATCGATCGAAGAGCCGCTGATCCAGCGGATCGACATCGAAGGCATGGCGATCGCGACCTACGCCGCGTCGGCGCCGGCGATGACGCCGGAGGAGCTGAGCTGGTTCGTGGACGACCGCATCGTCCGTGCGCTGCAGGGCGTGCGCGGCGTGGCTCAGGTGAAGCGCGAGGGTGGGGTCGACCGCGAGATCCGCGTGGCGCTGGACCCGGCCCGCCTGCAGGCGCTGGGCGTCACGGCGGCGGACGTCAACGCGCAGCTCCGCGCCACAAACGTCGACCTGGCGGGCGGCCGCGGCGAGGTCGGCGCGCAGGAGCAGACCGTGCGCACGCTCGCCGGCGCGCTGACCGTGGAGCGTCTCGCGGAGGCGCGCATCTCCTTGCCGGGCGGGCGCGAGGTGCGCCTGTCCGACCTCGGCACGGTGCGCGACGGCTCGGCGGAGCCCCGCGCCGCCGCCCGCCTCGACGGCAAGCCGATCGTCGCCTTCGGCGTCTACCGCGCCAAGGGGTTCTCGGACGTCGTGGTCGCGGAAGCCGCGAAGGCGAAGCTCGACGGGCTCGCTGCGAGCAACCCCGAGGTGACGATCACGCCGATCGACACCACCGTCCGCTACACCAAGGCGGACTACGAGAGCGCGATGCACACGCTGATCGAGGGCGCGGTGCTCGCGGTGATCGTGGTCTTTCTGTTCCTGCGCGACGTGCGGGCGACCCTGATCTCGGCGCTCGCGATCCCGCTGTCGATCCTGCCGACCTTCTGGGTGATGGACGCGCTCGGCTTCTCGCTCAACGGCGTCAGCCTGCTCGCGATCACGCTCGTCACCGGCATCCTCGTCGACGACGCCATCGTCGAGATCGAGAACATCGTGCGCCACATGCGCATGGGCAAATCCGCCTACCGCGCCTCGATCGAAGCGGCGGACGAGATCGGGCTGGCGGTGGTCGCGACCACCGCCACGATCATCGCGGTGTTCATGCCCGTGAGCTTCATGGGCGGGATCGCGGGGCAGTACTTCAAGCAGTTCGGCATCACGGTGGCGGTCGCCGTCGCGTTCTCGCTGCTGGTGGCGCGGCTCATCACCCCTCTGCTGACCGCCTACTTCCTGCGCGACCATGGCGCCCATGAGGAGCGCGACGGCGTCGTCATGCGCTTCTACACGCGCGTTCTCGCCTGGTCGGTGCGGTGGCGCTTCGTGACGGTCGGCACCGGCGTCCTGCTGTTCGTGGGCTCGGTCATGCTGGCGGGCCTGCTGCCGTCCGGGTTCTTGCCAGAGAACGACACCTCGCGATCGATCCTGAAGATCGAGCTGCCGCCGGGTTCGACGCTCGACCAGTCCGAGGAGGTCGGCCAGCGCATCACCCGGCTGCTGCTGGCGCGGCCCGAGGTCGCCTCGGTCTACGCCTCCGTCGGCTCGGGCGCGCAGGCAGGTCCGATGGCGGCCTCGGGCGAGGTCCGCAAGGGCGTGCTGATCGTCAATCTCAAGCCGCGCTCCGAGCGGACTTTGAGCCAGAAGCAGTTCGAGGGCGAGGTGCGCGGCCAGCTCGCGGCGATCCCGGACATTCGCACCAACTTCGGCAACGACGGCGGCCAGCGCGAATTCACGCTGATCGTCTCCGGCTCCGACGGCGCCGCGGTGGAGAAGGCCGCGGTCGCTCTCGAGAAGGAGACGCGGGCGTCCGTGCCGGGCCTGCTCAACGTCGTCTCGACTGCCGCGATCGACCGACCGGAGATCCGCATCGTGCCCAAGCTCGACGAGGCGGCTAAGCTCGGCGTCTCGGTCGCGCAGATCGCGGAGACCGTGCGCGTCGCGACCATCGGGGACGTCGAGCAAAACCTCGCGAAGTTCTCAGCCGGGGACCGGCAGGTGCCGATCCGCGTCCAGCTGGACGAGGCGGCGCGGGCCGACGTCGCGACCTTCGAGAACCTGCGCGTGCGCCGCGACGCCGGCGGCAGCGTGCCGCTGTCCACCGTCGCCGACGTGAGTTTCGGGAAGGGGCCGACGAGCCTCGACCGCTACGACCGCGACCGCCGCGTCGCGATCGAGGGCGACCTCGCTCCGGGCGTCGCTCTTGGCACAGCCCTCGAGGCGGTCAAGGCGTTGCCCGCGGCGAAAAACCTGCCCGAAGGCGTCACGCTGAAGGAGTTCGGCGACGTCGAGATCATGAACGAGGTGTTTTCAGGCTTCGCGGTCGCCATGGGCGCCGGCGTGCTGCTGGTGTTCGCGGTGCTCGTGCTGCTGTTCGCCGACGTGGCCCAGCCCGTCACCATCCTGATGTCGCTGCCCTTGTCGATCGGCGGGGCCTTCGTCGCGCTGCTGCTGACTAACAACTCGGTCAGCCTGCCGGTCGTCATCGGCTTCCTCATGCTGATGGGCATCGTGACCAAGAACGCGATCCTGCTCATCGACTTCGCGATCGAGGAGGTGGCCCGCGGCGTCGACCGCACGACGGCGCTGATCGACGCCGGCCGCAAGCGCGCTCGGCCGATCGTGATGACGACCGTCGCCATGGCGGCGGGCATGGTCCCTTCGGCGCTCGCGCTTGGCGAAGGCGGCTCCTTCCGCGCGCCGATGGCGATCGCGGTGATCGGCGGCTTGCTGGCCTCGACCCTGCTGAGCCTGGTCTTCGTGCCGGCCGTCTTCACCATTATGGACGACCTCAGCCGCCTGTTCGGCTGGATCTTCGGCCGTTTTGTCGGCCCGAAAGACGAACCGGAGACGGGCCCGCGCGCCCTGCCGCGTGAGACGCTCCGCGCAGCGGAGTGACGCCCGCCCTCAGGATTAGAATCCAGGACGCCTCAGGCCGGAGGCTGTGAACGTGATCGTGCATCCGGCCGTGCCGTCGAAATTCGTCAAGGTCCCTCTCAGCGACATAGTCTGAGTGGTCGTCGCGAATGTCGCGGGTTGGGCGACGAAACTTCTGTAAGCGCCTGTGAAGGTCGTCGACGCCGCGCCGCCGCCGATCGAGATCGAACTATGCGTGCCGGACGTGGCGAACCGCGCTCCGGTTGAAGGCGCGTAGCTCATCGCGCGGCGGGTTCCGAAGAGGGCGAAGACTTGCCTCGTCGTCTCTGTCCTGAACACGAAGACGAAGTTGTCGCCAACTTCGGCGGCCGGCTCCGCCGCGCAAGCGGCGCTCGCGCTGGTGACAAAAAAAGTCCCTTGATACCGCTGCTGCGCGGTCTGGGCGTTAGCTGCAAAGGCTGAGGCAGCGAACAACACCAAAGCTGAGACGATAGACTTCACAGCAATTCCCCAGTATCCCGCCAATAATCGGCAAGACACTAGGCGAGGTGTTGCCGACGGATAAGTCGGTCGAATGGCATAGAGCCTTTATGGCTCCCGCCGATCCAACCCGCGGGCGGTGCGGAGCTGCGGGAATCGCCACGCCCAGATCGCCGCCACCGCCATAGCGCCTATCCCACCGACGACGATCGCCGGCATCACGCCGATGAACGTGGCGGTGACGCCCGCCCGGAACTCGCCGAGCTCGTTCGAGGCGCCGACGAACATCATGTTGACGGCGTTGACCCGGCCGCGCACCTCGTCGGGCGTCCAGAGCTGCAGCAGCGTCTCGCGGATCGTCACGCTCACCATGTCGGCCCCGCCCATCACCGCGAGGGCAGCGACCGAAAGCCAGACCGTCGTCGACAGGCCAAACACCACGGTCGCGAAGCCGAACAGGCCGACGCAGGCGAACATGATGCGGCCGGCGTGGTCGCGGATCGGGACGACGGAGAGCAGAGCCGCGACCGCGATCGCGCCGACGCCGGGCGCGGCCCGCAGCAGGCCGAGGCCCCAGGGGCCGACGTCCAGCACATCGCGGGCGACCGCCGGCATCAGCGCCATAGCCCCGCCGAGCAGCACCGCGAAGAGGTCAAGGGTGATGGCCCCCAGCACGACCTTCTCGCGGAAGACGTAGTCGAAGCCTGCGACCAGCGTGCGCCAGTTCGCCTCAAAGGCGCGGCGCGGCTGGCGCACCCGGATCGCGGCGACAAGGGCGAGCGCGAGCAGCAGCAGCGCCGCCGCCACGGCGTAGGCGACCGCGCCGCCGAGCCCGTAGAGCAGGCCTCCTGCGACCGGGCCGACGATGCTCGCGAACTGCCAGGCCGACGAGGTCCACGTGATCGCGTTGGCGAGGGCTTCCTTCGGCACGAGGTTCGGCACGATCGAGGTGCTGGCCGCGCCGAAAAAGGCCCGGGCGACGCCGAACACGAACAGCACGGCGAAGATCGAGACGACCGAAATCTCGTGGGCGAAGGTGAGCGCGACGAGCGCGAGCGCCCCCGCCGCCTCCACCGCAACGCAGATTCCCATGATCAGACGCCGCGAGAACCGGTCGGCGGCGGGGCCCGTCACCAGCACGAGCGCGAAGGCCGGCAGGAACTGGACAAGACCGACGAGCCCTAGGTCGAAGGGGTCGCGCGTGAGGTCGTAGACCTGCCAACCGACCGCCACCGACACGATCTGGATCGCGAAGGTGGCGCACAGACGGGCGATCCAGAACAGCGTGTAATTGCGGTGGCGGAACGCAATCGGAGAGACGGGCGCGCCGCTCGCGGGCGAGGGCGCGTCGGGTCCGATGACAGTCATGGGGCAGGCCACCCTGTGCACGTGCGGTCCGCCGCTTAAAGCGCTCAGACGCTCACATGTCGAGGCGCAAGCTGCGGGACGCTGCCTCCCGCGGGTCGCTCTGGTTCTTTAGTCGAGGCGGTAGGCTACGAGCTTGCCCTCGTGGTTCAGCGGCAGGACGGCGGTCTTGGACGCCGCGTCGTAGGAGAGGTCCGCCGACCCGGGGCTGAGCGCCAGAAGCTGCTCGTGCTTCCCGCTGGCGTCGATAAGGTGGAGCGGGCCCTTGAGGTAGTCGGTCGCGAGGTACCCGCCGCCGCCTAGCGCGACCAGACCGTCCAGAGCGCCGATCGGCGCTCCGCTTCCCAGCGGGCGCGCCGTTCCGCCCGCCAGCGGAAGCTGCACGAGGTGCCCCTTGGCGGTCGGCTTGCCGTCGACGAAGGGGCCGAAGCCGGCGATGATCAGCCGGTCGCCTTCGATCGCGAGGCCGTTGGGGCCGTTGAGCTCCGGCCCTTCCGCGAACCGCGTGATGGCGCCATCCTTGAGCGCGAAGATGACGTTCTTGGCGGTGTCCGAGACCAGGACGCGGCCGTCAGGCGTCGCGACCACATCGTTGAGAAATCCCGCGCCCTCCGCAGGGTAGCGGTTCGCCACCTTGGCGGAGGCGACGTCGATCTCGACCAACTCGTCGATGTCGGCCACGTAGAGCTTGTCTCCGACCAGCGCCATGCCTTTCGGCGCGTTCAGGCCCTTGATCCATTCGGGCTCGAGCATCCGCCCGTCGACCGTCGTCTTAGCGATGAAGCCGACGCCGTCCTTTTCCGTCATCGAGCCCGCGACGAGGCTGACGTAGAGGAAGCCGTCGCTGGCCGGCAGCACGGACTCCGGCTGGCGCAGATCGCCGATCTCCCAAAGCTTCTGCGGCTCGGCGGCGGCGACAGGGCCGGCGAGAACGGCGAGCGACAGGGTCAGGGCGATGCGGCGGACGGACATGGGGGCGTCTCCTCGGGACGAAGCGCGTTCGCCGCGCTCTGGCGCGCGTGGATCCGCGCGCGCGTTCCCTGGGTCATATGGGGCGCTCACGCGGATTGACTGCGATCTCCGCACGCATCCGTGTCCCGGCGGTGGCCTTTTGCCTCCGGCTGCGGCATATCGCGGGCCATGAGCCTAGACGTCATCACCTTTGGCTGCCGGCTCAACGCCGTGGACAGCGAGACCATCCGCGCCCATGCGCGCGGGCGGGACGATCTCGTCGTGGTCAACGCCTGCGCGGTCACGGCTGAGGCCACCCGGCAGGCACGCCAGGCGGTCCGCCGGGCCGCCCGCGTCAACCCCGGGGCGGAGATCGTGGTGACCGGCTGCGGCGCCGCGATCGAGCCGCAGGCGTTTTCGAGCATGCCCGAGGTCGCCCGCGTGGTCGGCGCCGTCGACAAGCTTCGGCCTGAGACCTGGGCTCCAGGCCACGAACGTTCCGCGGCGGTCGCGGACGCCGCGATCCTCCCGCCACCGGCGGACGCCGCCATCCTCGCGCCGCGCGCGTTCGTGCAGGTCCAGACCGGCTGCGACCACCGCTGCACCTTTTGCGTCATCCCCTTCGGCCGCGGCGCCTCGCGCTCCACGCCGAAGGCGCAGGTGATCGCCGAGGTGCGCCGGGTTCTGGAGCGTGGGGCGCAGGAAGCGGTGCTGACCGGCGTCGACCTCACCTCCTGGGGGCTCGATCTTGGCGCCGGCGAGCGGCTGGGCGATCTGGTCCGCGCGGTGCTCGCCGCCGTTCCCGAACTGCCTCGGCTGCGGCTGTCCTCGCTCGACGCAGTCGAGATCGACGACGCGCTGGTGCGGGCGTTTGCGGAGGAGGAGCGGCTCGCGCCGCATCTCCACCTCTCGCTCCAGTCCGGCGACGACATGATTCTGAAGCGTATGAAGCGCCGGCACTCCCGCGCCGACGCCGTGCGGTTCTGCGGCGAGATGCGGCGGGCGCGGCCCGACGTCGCCTTCGGATGCGACGTGATCGCAGGATTCCCGACCGAGACCGCCGCGATGTTCGAGAACACCCGCTCGGCGCTCGAGGACTGCGGGATCGCCTACGCTCATGTGTTCCCCTACTCCGTGCGCCCCGGCGTTCCCGCCGCCCGCATGCCGCAGGTGGCGGGCGACATCATCAAGACCCGCGCCGCGGCTTTGCGCGCGACCGGAGAGGCCTTGCTCGCCCGCCACCTCGCAGGCCATGTGGGTCGGCGGCTAACCGTGCTGTCGGAGGGCAGGGGCCTCGCCCGAGCCGCGGATTTCGCGATGGTTCGGCTGGCGACGACCGCGCCCAAGGGGGCGTTCGTGGATGTGGCGGTCGCGGGCCACGACGGCCGCGCGCTGCTTGCGGCGGAGCGGGGCGTGGACGGCGCGTTTAGATCGGGAACAGGACAAAGCTCATGACCGAAGCTCCCGAGGCCAAAGGCTGGTTCACGCGCCTGCGCGACGGTCTCTCCAAGACCTCGACGCAGCTCACTCGCGGCATCACCGAGATTTTCACCAAGGAGAAGCTCGACGCGGCGACGCTGGACGAGCTCGAGGACCTGCTGATCCAGTCCGATCTCGGCGTCGCGACCGCCGAGCGCGTCACGGCCGCCGTGGGCCGGGCGAGGCACGCCAAGCAGCTCGACGGCGAGAGCGTGCGCGCGATCGTGGCGCAGGAAGTGGCGCGCGTGCTGACGCCGGTCGCCGTGCCGCTCGATCCGCCGGAGAGCGCGCGCCCCGCGGTGATCCTCGTCGTCGGCGTCAACGGCTCGGGAAAGACCACGACCATCGGCAAACTGGCGGAGACCTACCGCACCGCCGGCCTGAAGGTGGTGCTGGCCGCCGGCGACACCTTCCGCGCCGCGGCGGTCGAGCAGCTCGCCGTCTGGGCGCAGCGCACCGGCGCCGCCTTCGTCTCCAAGGAGACCGGAGCCGACGCCGCCGCGCTCGCCTACGAGGCCTACGCCCAGGCGCGGGCGGACGACGCGGACCTGCTGATCGTCGACACCGCCGGCCGGCTGCAGAACAAGGCCGGGCTGATGGCGGAGCTCGAGAAGATCGTGCGCGTGCTGAAGAAGTTCGACGCCGACGCGCCGCACGCCTGCCTGCTGGTGCTGGACGCGACCACCGGCCAGAACGCGCTCGGCCAAGTCGAGGCCTTCGCCAAGACCGCGGGCGTCACCGGCCTCGTCATGACCAAGCTCGACGGCACCGCCCGCGGCGGCATCCTCGTCGCGGTCGCGGAGAAGTACCGGCTACCGGTCCACTTCATCGGAATCGGCGAGGGTCTCGATGACCTCGAGCCGTTCGATCCGGATGATTTCGCCAGGGCGTTGGTTGGGCTGCCGCGCGTCGAGAAAACCTACGAGTTCTGACGAACCATCGACTTTACTCGGCGGCCTGGCCGAGCGCCGTCTGGGCGCGCGCCCGGTCGCGTGTGTACTTCACCAGATCCGCCTGCAACGCCTGCAGATCCTTGGCCGGCGTCCAGACCTTCACAGCGTATTCCACGCCGCCGTCGCTGTAGCTGGTCGGCGTGACGATCGGCTCCGGCGAGGCCAGCGCGTGCGGGTTGTCGCGGAGGAAGGCGGCGATCTCGGCGCGGGCGGACTCGAAGTCCTGGTCGGCGGGCGCGGTCAGCGTCGTCTCCACCCGGCGGGTGGGGTACTTCGACTTGTTGGTCAGCGCCGTGCCCCAGACCTGCGCGTTGGGGATCAGCACCTGCACGTTGTCGCCGCTCGCGAGCTCCGTGAAGAACAGGTTGAGGTCGCGCACCGTCCCCGCTTTGCCGGCGACCTCGATGGCATCGCCGACCTTGAACGGGCGGAACAGCAAAAGCATCACGCCCGCCGCCATGTTCGACAGAGTGCCTTGCAGCGCGAGGCCGATGGCGAGGGAGGCCGCGCCGAGGACCGCGATGAGGCTCGTCGCCTGGATGCCGACGAGCTGCAGGATGGCGACGAGCACCACGGCGAGCGTCGCGTACTGCGCGAGGCTCGAGAGGAAGGAGGCGACCGTCACGTCCATCCGCTTGGAGGCGAGGAGCCCGCGGTGGACGCCGTTGTGGATCACGCCGGCAATCCAGAAGCCGGCGACCGCCAACGCCACCGCGCCGACGACGTTGAAGCCGTAGACCACGACGAGGTTGGTGAGGAATGTGAAGTCGATCGGAATGTTGGGCATCGGCCCCTCAAGTCGTCGTCGGGCGACGCGCGTCGATGCAGCGTCGGCCGTTCTGGGATGTCGGGCGTCCCTTGGACGTAGAGCAAGCGCGTGGTCGCGCAACCCCCGAGCGCGTGTCGCAGGCGCAAGGTCTTGCCTTCGGGCGCGGCCATGGGCAATGTCGCCAGTCCCTGCGCGGCCCCACGCCGCGCCGCCTCCCGATCGCCGACGCCGCCCCCGCTGCGGCCGTCGCGCGATCTCCACCGACGACACCGGAGCGGGACGACCCACATGCGCGCGACCCTCGAGCGAGCGGCCCTCCTGAAGGCCCTTGCCCATGTCCACCGCGTCGTCGAGCGGCGGAACACCATTCCGATCCTTGCGAACGTCCTGCTCCGCGCGGGTTCCGACGGCCTCCGACTGCAGGCGACCGATCTCGACCTCGAGGTCGTCGAGACAGTGGCCGCCGAAGTGGCGCAGCCCGGCGCGACCACCGTGCCCGCCCATACCTTCTACGACATCGTCCGCAAGCTGCCGGACGGCAGCCAGGTCTCGCTGGAGATGGGCGGCGAACGCGGCACGCTGGTTATTCGCGCCGGCCGCTCGCGCTTCACGCTGCAGACCCTGCCGGACAGCGACTTCCCGGACCTCGCCGCGGGCGAGCTTCCGACCGGCTTCACGATCGGCGCGGCCGACCTGAAGCGCCTGATCGACAAGACCCAGTTCGCGATCTCGAACGAGGAGACGCGCTACTATCTCAACGGCATCTATCTGCACGCGGTCGACAGCGCGGGAGTGTCGCTGCTGCGCGCGGTCGCGACCGACGGGCACCGCCTGGCCCGGGTCGAGATGCCGGCGCCGGCGGGCTCCGTCGGGATGCCGGGCGTGATCGTGCCCCGCAAGACCGTCTCCGAGATCCAGCGGCTGGTCGAGGACCCCGAGGGCGAGGTCAAGGTCGAGCTGTCGCCCACCAAGATCCGCGTCTCCTTCGGCCAAGTGGTGCTCACCTCAAAGCTGATCGACGGGACCTTCCCGGACTACGGCCGCGTCATCCCCGCCGGCAACGACAAGCGCCTCACGGTCGATCGGCTCGAGTTCAAGAGCGCGGTCGACCGCGTCTCCACCATCTCGTCCGAGCGCGGCCGCGCCGTGAAGCTCTCACTGACCGACCGCAAGCTGGTGCTGACCGTCACCAACCCGGACTCGGGCAACGCGACGGAGGAGATCGAGGTCGACTACGAGTCCGAGCCGCTCGATATCGGCTTCAACTCCCGCTATCTGCTCGACATCGCCGACCAGCTCGAAGGCGACACGGCGCTCATCCGGCTCGCCGATCCCGGCTCGCCCACGCTGGTGCAGGATCGCGACGACGCCCCGGCGCTCTACGTGCTCATGCCCATGCGGGTGTGAGGGGCGATAGGTTGGCTCCTGACGTGCTGCGTCGTCATCCGGCCTGACCGGACGACCTATGTGCGACGGAGAACCCCCGCCCAGGATGGATCCTCCGGTCAAGCCGGAGGATGACCCGCTTCATGTGGCGAGCGTTCGAACCCATGACGTCTATCGCGGCGGGGGGTCTATGACCGCCCCTCGCCGCGCCGCCGTCTCGCGCCTGCGTCTCACGAACTTCCGCTCCTACCCCTCGCTCGACTTGGCGTCCGGAGAGGGCTCGGTCGCGCTCGTCGGGCCGAACGGGGCGGGCAAGACCAATATCCTCGAGGCGATCTCGCTGCTCGCTCCCGGCCGCGGCCTGCGCCGCGCGCCGCACGGCGAATTTGCGCGCGCGCCGGGCGACGGGTCCTGGGCGGTCGCGGCCGAGATCGCCGGCGAGGACGGCCCGACCCGGCTCGGCACGGGCGTCGAGCCCGCGCAGGACGCCACGGGCCGTCGCTGCCGGATTGACGGCGCGCCGGTCTCGGGCGCCGGCGCGTTCTCCGAGCATCTCCGCCTCGTCTGGTTGACGCCGGACCTCGACGGCCTGTTCCGCGGGCCGGCGGGCGATCGCAGACGCTTCCTCGACCGCCTGGTCAACGCCGCGGACCCCGCGCACGCCGCCCGCGCCTCGGGGCTCGAACGCGCGCTGCGCTCCCGTAACCGGCTGCTCGAGGACCCGCGCGCCGACGTCCGCTGGGTGGACGCCGTCGAACGCGAACTGGCGGAGCTGGCCGTCGCGGTGGCCGCCGCGCGCGTCGAGACCGTCGCGCGGCTGGCGGCGCTGGTCGCCGAGACCTCAGACCCGACTTCGCCGTTCCCAACCGCCGAGATCGCGCTCGAGGGGTCGGTCGAGACCGAGTTGGTCCACCTGTCCGCGACCGCAGCCGAAGACGCCTACCGCGAGCGTCTGGGCCGCGGCCGCCCCCGCGACCGCGCGGCGGGACGCACGCTTGAAGGCCCGCATCTGAGCGATCTGCTCGTGCGTCACGCGGCCAAGGACATGCCGGCGGAGAAATGCTCCACGGGCGAGCAGAAGGCGCTCCTGGTCGGCCTCGTGCTGGCGCACGCCCGCCTCGTGGCCCGCCTCGACGGCCGGGCGCCGGTGGTGCTGCTCGACGAGGTCGCGGCCCATCTCGATCCCGCCCGCCGGGAGGCGCTCTACGACGCGCTGGACGCCCTCGGCGCGCAGGTCTGGCTCACCGGGGCCGATCCCGCCGCCTTCGCGGATCTTGGGGGCCGGGCGACGGTGTTTACGGTTGCGGACGGCGAGGTTCGGCGCAAGGGGTGAGACTACCAGGCGGCGGCTTGACGGCGCGTGACCGCCGACATCTCATCCTGCCGCCATGACCTTCGCAGCGCTGCTCACCTTCTCTGCCGCCCTGTTCGTCGCCGCCGCCACGCCCGGGCCGGGGGTCGCCGCCATTGTCGCGCGGGCGCTTGGCGTCGGCCTGCGCTCGACCTTGCCAATGGTGGCGGGACTCATTCTGGGCGACGTCGTCTGGCTCGCCTGCGCCGCTTTCGGCCTCGCCGTGCTCGCCGCGACCTTCGGGACCGTCTTCATGGTCGTGAAGTACGCCGGAGCCGCGTACCTGCTTTACCTCGCCGTGAAGCTTTGGCGCGCTCCGGCCTCGGCTGAGGCCGTGGCGGCAGAGGCGCGGCCGATGTCGGCGGCGCGCAGCTTCCTCGCAGGCCTCGCCGTCACGATCGGCAACCCAAAGGCCATGGTGTTTTATCTCGCTTTGCTGCCGGCGATCGTCGACCTCGGCGCGGTGGACGCCTTTGGCTTCGCCGAGCTCGCACTGGCCACGGCGCTCGTCCTCATCGTCGTCATCGGAGGCTATGCGGCGCTGGCGTCCCGCGCCCGGGTCTGGCTGACGTCGCCCCGCGGCCGGCGCCTCCTAAACCGCATCTCGGGCGCGACCATGGGGGCAGCCGCCGCGGGCGTCGCCGCGAGCTGAAGCGGGCCCGGTCGAGCGACCGCAAAAAAGCCATGCTGATCAGGTAGTTGCTTCAGCCTACGGGGTTATCGACAGGCCCCGCCGACCGGCCTCTTCGAAACTCGCCTTTCCAGCCCTGAAAGGGTAGGAATAGGGAGTGCGAAACGCCTGATTCCTGCCGAGTTTTTCCGACGCTCGCCAGCGCTGTCCGCCCACCCCGCCGCGCACGCGGCCCCTAAGGCGGACGCCCACCGCGAGGAGACCTGACATGTCCGACACTGCTTCGAACGGCGGCGCCGAAGACTACGGCGCAGACTCGATCCGAGTCCTCAAGGGGCTCGACGCCGTGCGCAAGCGACCGGGGATGTACATCGGCGACACCGACGACGGCTCCGGCCTGCATCACATGGTCTACGAGGTCATCGACAACGGCATCGACGAGGCGCTCGCTGGTTGGGCGAACGAGGTCACCGTCACGTTGAACTCGGACGGGTCCTGCACGGTGACCGACAACGGCCGCGGGATCCCGACCGGCATCCACACCGAAGAAGGCATCTCGGCGGCCGAGGTCATCATGACCCAGCTGCACGCCGGCGGTAAGTTCGACCAGAACTCGTACAAGGTCTCGGGCGGCCTCCACGGCGTCGGCGTCTCGGTGGTGAACGCGCTGTCGGTCAAGCTCAAGCTGCGCATCTGGCAGAACGACAAAGAGCACGAAATGTCGTTCACCCACGGCGTGGCCGACGCGCCGCTCGCCGTGGTGGGCCCGGCGAACGGCCGCCGCGGCACGGAGGTGACCTTCACGCCGAGCACCGAGACCTTCAAAGGCGTCACGGAGTTCGACTACGCCACGCTCGAGCACCGGCTGCGCGAACTGGCCTTCCTGAATTCCGGCGTGAAGATTGTGCTGACCGACGCGCGGTCCGCCGACGTGCGGCGTGAGGAGCTCTATTACGAGGGCGGCGTCGAGGCCTTCGTGCGCTACCTCGACCGCGCCAAGCACCCGCTGATCGAAACCCCGATCGTGCTGCGCTCCGAGCGCGACGGCATCGGCGTCGAGGTCGCGATGTGGTGGAACGACAGCTACCACGAGAACGTGCTGGCCTTCACCAACAACATCCCCCAGCGGGACGGCGGCACCCATCTCGCCGGCTTCCGCGCGGCGCTGACGCGGCAGGTCAACGGCTACGCCGAGACCTCGGGCGTCGCCAAGAAGGAGAAGGTCTCCCTCACCGGCGACGATGCGCGCGAAGGTCTGACCTGCGTGCTGTCCGTCAAGGTGCCGGACCCCAAGTTTTCGTCGCAGACCAAGGACAAGCTCGTGTCCTCCGAAGTGCGGCCCGCGGTCGAGAACCTCGTTAACGAGGCGCTGCACACCTGGTTCGAAGAACATCCGGCCGACGCCAAGACCGTCGTGCAGAAGGTGGTCGAGGCCGCGGCCGCCCGCGAGGCCGCGAAGAAGGCGCGCGAGCTGACCCGCCGCAAGGGTGCGCTCGACATCGCCTCGCTGCCGGGCAAGCTCGCCGACTGCCAGGAGCGAGATCCGGCGAAGTCCGAGCTGTTCCTGGTCGAGGGCGACTCCGCAGGCGGCTCCGCCAAGCAGGGCCGCGACCGCGCCTTCCAGGCGGTGCTGCCGCTCAGGGGTAAGATCTTGAACGTGGAACGCGCGCGCTTCGACAAGATGCTGTCGAGCCAGGAGATCGGCACGCTGATCACCGCGCTCGGCACCGGCATCGGCCGCGAGGAGTTCAACGCCGACAAGCTGCGCTACCACAAGATCATCATCATGACGGACGCCGACGTCGACGGCAGCCACATCCGCACGCTGCTGCTGACGTTCTTCTACCGCCAGATGCCGGACCTTCTGAACCGCGGCCACATCTACATCGCCCAGCCGCCGCTCTACAAAGTGACGCGCGGCAAGTCCGAGCAGTACCTGAAGGACGAACGGGCGCTTGAGGATTATCTCATCGACTCCGGTCTCGAAGGCGTGTCGCTGAAGCTCGCGAGCGGCGAAGTCCGCGCCGGCGCCGATCTGCGCGCAGTGATCAGCGAGGCCCGCCAGATCCGCGCGCTGCTCGGCGGCCTCCATTCGCGCTACCGCCGGCCCGTCGTCGAGCAGGCGGCCATCGCGGGCGCGCTGACACCGGACGTGCTGCACGATCCCGAGGCCGCACAGCGGGTCGCCGACGACGTCGCGCGCCGTCTCGACGTGCTGGCCGAGGAGACCGAGCGCGGCTGGGTCGGGACCGTCAGCGACGACGGCTTCACCTTCGCGCGGACCGTACGCGGCGTACGTGAGGCGGCGATCATCGACGCCGCGCTGATCGCGAGCGCCGACGCGCGCAAGCTCGACGAGCACGCCGTGGGGCTCCGGGAGATCTTCGGCGAGACGCCCCAGCTGCTACGCAAGGACGCGGTCAACGCGGTGCATGGGCCGTCCGAACTCGTCGACGGCGTGCTCGCGGTCGGCCGCAAGGGCCTGACGCTGCAGCGTTACAAGGGTCTTGGCGAGATGAACCCGGATCAGCTCTGGGAGACCACGCTCGACATCAACGTCCGCTCGCTGCTGCAGGTGAAGGTGAAGGAAGTCGACGAGGCGGACGACATCTTCACCAAGCTGATGGGCGACATCGTCGAACCGCGCCGGGAGTTTATCCAGGACAACGCCCTCACCGTCGCGAACCTCGACGTCTGAGGGCGAGCGTTCGGCCCAGGACGCGCGCCGGCGTCCGTCACCGATCGGAGGCCATGCCGCCTCTCATCGATCCGCGCCGCGGCGACATTGAGGACGACGCGTCGAGCACGAAGGTCTGGTCGCTCGCGTCGCTCGCGGGCTGGGTGTTGGTCGAGATCAGCCTGCCCAAGCTGCTTCTGTCCTGGCTGTTGCTCGTGGGGCTGCCCTGCCTGTTGCTGGGGGTCGCGCCGCTCGCCGCGACGGCCTGGTTGTCGACCGTGTCGCGCACCGCTTTGGACGCCTTCAGCGGCGTCGCGCCCTTCGTGGCGCTGGCGGCGGCCTTGATCGTCGCGGGCGTCGGCGGCCGCCCGGCCTTTCGCCTGGCGGAGCGAAGCTTCTGGTCCCTGAACGCCCTCGCGGTCCAGCCGAGCTTCGTGCTGTGCCGGGAGGCCATGCGGCACTTCGTCGGGCGGCGGTTGTCGCTGTGGCTAAGGCGCGACGGCGCGCGGGTGGGCCAGGTAACCGCGATCGCGGCGGCGGTCCTGATGTCGTGTCTCGCAGGAGCCGCGGCTTGGCTCGCCTGGCCGCACTCACGCTGGATCGGCTCGTGGAGCGATCTCGCCTCTCCTCTCACCCTGCTCGGCGCGTCCTTCGCGAACAGCGTCGTGCTGTTCGGCGCCTATGTCGCCTGCGGCTCCCTGGCCTGGGGCGGGGCGGACGCCGCAATGGGGCAGCCCGTCACGCTCGACGCCTACGATCCCGAACCGGGATGCAAGGTTTGGCGCGTGGCTCACCTCTCTGACCTGCACGCCGTCGGCGAGCGCTTCGGTTTCCGCATCGAGAGCGGTCGCTCAGGTCCGCAGGGCAACGCGCGGCTGACGGCGACCTTCGAGGCGCTGGCGCGGGCTGACGCCGCGGAGCCGCTCGACCTCGTGCTGGTCACCGGCGACATGACCGACGCCGGGCGCTCCTCGGAATGGGCGGAGTTCCTGGAGGCGCTCGAGACGCTGGACCCGGCCTTGCGCGAGCGCATGCTGTTCCTCCCTGGCAACCACGACGTCAACGTCGTGGACCGCTCAAATCCCGCCCGGCTGGACCTGCCGTTCTCGCCGGGCAAGCGGCTGCGGGAGTTGCGGGCGCTCGGCCTGCTCGCGGACCTTCAGGCGGAGCGGGTCGTCGTCGCCGGGCCCAAGGCCACGTTCGACGCCACGCTGGCGGAATGGCTCGCGCCCCATGCGCAGGCGCTCGCGTCCTTCGTGCGCACCGGCCGCGGAAAGCGCGGGCGCGACGTCAGCACGCTCTGGGACGAGGCGTTTCCCATGGTGCGCCTGCCCGCCACGCCCGACGGGCTCGGCGTGATCCTGCTCAACTCGAACGCCGACACGCATTTCTCCTTCACCAACGCGCTCGGCATGCTGCCCGCGGAGCAGGAGCGCCGGACGACCGCCGTCATCCGCGCTCATCCCGAGGCCAGCTGGCTGGTGGCGCTGCACCACCATCTCGTCGAGTACCCGCGCCCGACGCGCTCGCTGTCGGAGCGCATCGGCACGGCGCTGATCAACGGCAGCTGGTTTCTTCGGCAGTTGAAGCCCGCGGCGCGCCGTGTGGTGGTGATGCATGGCCACCGCCACGTCGACTGGACCGGCCGCTGCGGCGAGCTCCGCATCGTCTCGGCGCCGTCGCCGGTGATGGGAAGGCCCCATTTTTGGATCCAGCGCTTCGGGGCCTCCGGCGGACGCCTGACCTTGCTCAAGCCGCAAAGGGTCGACATCGCCGAGCCGCCTCGAATGGCGGCGCCGGGCGTGGGGGCGGCTGGGGAAAGCGTAACGTAGGGGCCGGGCCTTCGGCGCGGCCGTCAAGCCCTAGACGGTCGGCCGCAGGAGAGCAGACGCGCTAAGGCGCTCTAGCCGCGCTCCGCCCGGGGGGTCTAGGGCGATCGCATCCCGATGACGCAACCGCCGTGGCGGGCTTACTGGAAAGCGGCGAAGGCCGGCGTGACGCGCGGATCGAGCTTCGACGCCGGCTGGAACGCGTCCGGAACGCGTGCCGAACGCTCGCGCGGCTTAGGCGCGGCCTCGGGCGCGGAGGTCGGAACGACCTGAGCCGGCTGCGGCGCGGGCTCCTCGGCGCGGCCGAACAGGCCGCCGACGCTGCGCACCCATCCGCCGATGCCGGACCCGCGCGGCTCTTCGGCGCGGGCCGCGGGGGCAGGAGACACCGCCGAGGCCATCACCGGAGGCTCGACGGCGATCTCGCGGCGTCCGGACGCAGGCTTGCGAGCGACGGCGGCCGGCGCGGCGCTCGGCAGAGGCTGCGCAGTGGCCGCCGGTTCAACGGCGGCCGTCGTCGCGGGCTCGTCGCCGCGGAACATCCGGGTGAAGAGATTGGGCTTCTCGGCTGCGGCCACGGCCTGCGGCGCCGGCGCGCGGTCGGGATTGGCGGGCGGCAAGGGCGTGTGGAGCGCGACGGTCGCAATCGGCTGCGCGGCGGGACCCGTCGCCCCGAGCGGCGTTCCAAGGGCGCGGGCGGTCCCGGCGTCGGGGGCGAAGGCCTGCGCCGAGGAGGCGGGCGTCGTGGCCGACGGCGTCACGGAGGCGATCTGGATGATCGGCTCGTCAAGCGAGCGGCGCATGCGGCCGTTCTGCGCGACGTACTCCGGCGCCGGCTCCATCGACTTCGTCAAAGCGGCGATCACGGCGTCGTCGGCGCGCTTCTTGGCGGCGACCGCCTTCGCGATCTCCGGTTGCACGGTGTAGGTCGGGCAGGCCGCGGACGGCTCGAAGCTCGACAGCGCACCCGCCGAAGCGTTGAAGACGTACTTCTTGCCGCAGGCGTCCACCTTCGGCTCGAGCTTCGTCACCTCGAAGTTGTCCGAGCCTTCCTTGAGGTTCCGCCAGAACGCGATGTTCGGGTTGTTGCGGCGGCGCGCCATGTTCTCGGCCGTCATGCGGAACGGCAGCGCCTGCACCTGGAACGCCTTCTGACCCCCGGCGAAGGCTTCGCGGGCGAGGGCGTAGATCTCGGCGATCTGAGCGTCGGTCATGGCGTAGCAGCCAGCCGAAAGGCAGTCGCCATGCACCATCAGATGGCGGCCGGTGCGGCCCAGCGCCTGATCGTACTTGTTCGGAAAGCCGATGTTGAACGAAAGGTAGTAGTTCGAGCGCGGGTTCATCTGCGCCGGGCTGACGGAGTAGAAGCCCTCGGGCGCCTGCTTGTCGCCTTCCTTGATCTTGGGACCGAGCGTGCCGGACCAGCGGCATATATCGTAGCTCTTCAGCAGCGCGTAGCGGCCGTCGCTGCGTTTCTTCCAGACCTCGGCCTTCGACTCCTCCTTGTAGATGCGGAGGAGGATCGGGTCCGTGCGCTTCATGCCCTTTTCGGACATCAGCGCTACGGTCGCGGCGGGGATCGACTGGATGCTGCGGGCGGTGGTCGCCTGTTCGTCCTTGCAGCCCGCGACGGTGAGCGCGGCGAGTGCTGCGACGGCGGCAAACGCTGAACGAGCGACGGACATTGAGAAGCCCCGAGGACGGCGGACGACGGCTTACGCGTTCCCCAACTTAACGATCGATACCCTTACCCGCTGGTTACCGCAAGCTTACCGAATCGTTGACGCCGTCCGAAGGACGCTCAGAGAGAGCGCCCGATCGCCAGGAATTTCCGCCGCCGTTCGTCGCGGATCTGCTCGGGCGCCATGTTGGAGAAGCGCGCGAGCGCGTCGGCGATGGCGTCGCCGGCGGCCTTGATCACCACGTCGGGGGCCCGATGCGCGCCGCCGAGCGGTTCGGCCACCACGCCGTCGATCACGCCCAGGCGAAGCAAATCCGCCGAGGTGATCTTCATGTTGGTCGCGGCGTCCTGCGCCTTCGCCGCGTCGCGCCACAGGATCGAGGCCGCGCCCTCGGGCGAGATCACGCTGTAGATCGAATGCTCCAGCATCAGCACGGCGTTGGCGGTGGCGATCGCGATCGCGCCGCCGGAGCCGCCTTCGCCGATGACGACCGCGACGTTCGGGACGGTCAGGTTGAGGCAGGCCTCCGTCGAGCGGGCGATCGCCTCCGCCTGGCCGCGCTCCTCGGCCTCGATGCCGGGGAAGGCGCCCGCGGTGTCGACGAGCGCTATGACCGGCAGGCCGAAGCGATCCGCCGTCTCCATCAGGCGCACCGCCTTGCGGTAGCCCTCGGGCTTCGCCATGCCGAAGTTGTGCTTCAGGCGGGAGGTCGTGTCCGCGCCCTTCTCCTGGCCGATGACCATGACGGCCTCGCCGCGGAAGCGTCCGACGCCGCCCACGATCGCTTCGTCCTCGGAGAACTTCCGGTCGCCCGCGAGCGGAGTGAAGTCCTCGACGAGGCCCTGGACGAAGTCCACGAAGTGGGGCCGGTTCGGATGCCGGGCCACCAGCGTCTTCTGCCACGGCGTCAGGTTCGCGTAGAGCTCCTTCAGCGCCGCGACCGACTTGGCCTCGAGGCGGGAAATCTCCTCGTCGATCGCGACCGCGTCGCCGCCCTCGCCGAGGGTTCGGAGTTCAGCGATCTTGGCCTGCAGCTCGGCGACCGGCTTTTCGAAATCGAGATAGCTTTTCATAGGCTCCGCTCCGCGCCGCAGGCGCCGGGGCAAAGGGGGCGCTGGTCCTTGCGGAGCGGGCGCAACTTGGTTTGCGAGGCCTACGAAAGTCAAGGCGTTACGCCTCAGTTGTCATAGGCCATCACCACGAGGTCGAGGTCCGGAACGACCAGGAGCATCGATCCGCCCCCTCGCGTAAAGTAAGCGCCGGGGCGGCCGACGGCGCGGAATATGGACGTTCTCAAAGAACGCGTCATGCCGATGCAACCGAGACCGCGGCCGAGCAAGCCGTCCGCCCGCTCGTCGTCTATCGGCGTCTCCTTCCATGGGCGCCACTCATTCGCGGACGGCGCGCGGCTCCGAAGCTGGTCGGCGAAGAACGACAGCCCAGCGTTGGCGATCGCGGCCGTTGTTCCCCTGTCGAGGTTGTGCAGAGCCGCGCCGCAGCCCTCGGGTCGTAACGGAACGAACAGGAGGAGCGGATTGAAGTCGCGGCCTGCGTACACCAATCCGGTCGTGCGCAACGCTTCGGGCAGAGCGCGGCGATAGAAGGCGGTTTCGTAGAGGGACCAAGCGGCGTAGATGGCGGCGAACAAAGCGGCGGCGCTCGCAACGCTGAGGCAGGCGCGGCTCGACAGGCCGTCGACCCGCCCGCCATAGTCGTCCCACGGATCGGGCGTTTCGACCGCCGCTTTCGTCAAGAAGCGACGTCCCCCAGCGGGTGCAGGTCGCGCACCATGGCGCGGGCGCGTTCGTCGAGGACGTGGGTGTAGATCTGGGTCGTCGCGATGTCGGCGTGGCCGAGCATCTGCTGCACGGCGCGCAGGTCCGCGCCGTTCTGCACGAGATGGCTCGCGAAGGCGTGGCGCAGCACGTGCGGGCTGACTTTCGCGGGGGACAAGCCCGCCCTGGCGGCGGCGGCCTTCAGCTCGCGCGCGAAGACCTGGCGGGTGAGGTGGCCGCTGTCGCCGGGCGCCGGGAAGAGCCAGGGGCCGCCGGCGTCGCGGCCCATGTCCGCGAGCGCCGCGAGATAGGAGGTCATCGCCTCCTTCGCGAGCGGCGTCAGCGGCACGAGGCGTTCGCGGCCGCCCTTGCCCTTGACCGCGATCGCCTGCGCCGCGGGCCGGGCGGCGGAGCGGGGCAGGCCGACGAGCTCGGAGACGCGCAGGCCCGTGGCGTAGGCGACCTCGAGCAGGCAGGCGAGCCGGGCGGCGGCCAGTCGCGCGCGCGGCGTCGGCTCGGGGCCGGCGTCGCCCGCGGCGACGATCAGACGCTCCATTTCGTCCACCGAGAGGATCTTCGGCAGCGGCCGGCCGCGCCGGGGACCTTCGAGCGCCGCGGTCGGATCGTCGGAGCGGAGACCGTCGCCGTAGAGGAACTTGTGAAGCTGGCGGACGGCGGAAAGCCGGCGCGCGGCCGAGGACGCCTTAAAGCCGCGGTCGGAAAGGTCGGCGAGATAGGCGCGGACGTCGTCCGCGGTCGCGGTCGTCACCCCCCGGCCGAGGGCCGCCAGGAAGCCGCCGTAGTCGTCGAGGTCCCGGCGGTAGGCGTCGAGCGTGTTCTTCGCCGCGCCGCGCTCGGCGCTCGCCATCTCCAGGAACGCCTCGATGTGGCGGCGGTCGCCGGCGGTCATCGGGTCTCGACCACGTCGGTCGCGGCCGCGCGGGCGCCGGCGGAGCGATCCGCGCCGTCCTGCGCGGCGGCGGCCGGGCGAAGCTTGCTCGTCGGGATGTTGACGACGATTTCCCGGGTGCGCGGCGTGACAAGCGTCGCGAGCGCAAAGACCGCGCCGAAGCCCAGCGCCGCCATCGCGGCGATCACGGTCAAAAAGCGCATCAAACTTGGCATGACTGTCCGCCTCGTCTGATCACAGACGTCGATGCCCCTCTGAAGAACGGTCGCACGCGGCACCGGCGACCGCAACAGCTTCAGTTGTGCGCGCGCGACCTTTAGGAATAGGTTGCGGTCGTTTCGGCCTTCGGCCGCCGTCAGGGGAAACGAAAACGTGAGCATGGCCACCGCGGCGGAGGAGACGGCTTCGGGATCCGGCGCGCGGCCGCGTGTCTCCACGGACGCCGCCGCTCTCCGCGCGGCCCTCGGCCGCCGTTCGATCGTGCTCGTCGGGATGATGGGGGCGGGCAAATCCTCTGTTGGCCGCCGGCTGGCTCACGCGTTGGAGCTGCCCTTCGTGGACGCCGACACAGAGATCGAGGCGGCGGCCGGCATGACGATTCCTGAGATCTTCGCCGCCCACGGCGAGCCCTACTTCCGCGCCGGCGAGGCGCGCGTGGTCGCGCGTCTGCTGGAGGAGGGGCCGAAGGTCATCGCGACGGGCGGCGGGGCGTGGCTGAACCCCGAGACCCGGGCCCGGATCGGCGAGGCCGGGGTGTCGATCTGGCTTAAGGCCGAGGTGGACGTGTTGATGAAGCGGGTGCGCAAGCGCTCGAACAGGCCGATGCTCGCCTCCGCCGACCCGGAAGGGACGCTTCGCGCGCTGGTCGAGGCGCGGTACCCCGTCTACGCCTCCGCCGACCTCACGGTGATGTCACGCGACGCGCCGCATGAGCATGTGATCGCGGAGGTGGTGCAGGCGCTGTCGGAGCGTCTCGACCTCGCGCGCCCGAACGAGGAGCCGATCTGATGGCCGACGCCGCCCGCGCCCTGGCCGATGAGGCCGAAGTGGTTCCGGTTTCCCTCGGCGACCGGTCCTACGAGATCCTGATCGGCCGTGGGCTGCTGGAGCAAACGGGCGTCCGCGCCAAGGCGCTCGGCGCCCGCAAGGTCGGCGTGGTGACAGACGATAACGTCGCCGTCGCCCATCTCCCGCGCGTGTTGGAGTCGCTTGAGGCGGCGGGGCTCGACGCCTCAAGCGTCATCGTGCCGGCGGGCGAGAGCTCGAAGAGCCTCGACAGGCTGGCGACCGTTGTCGACGGGCTGCTGGCCGCCCGCATCGAGCGCAAGGATCTGGTGCTGGCGCTCGGGGGCGGCGTGGTCGGCGACCTCGCCGGGTTCGCCGCCGCCGTGCTCCGCCGCGGAGTGCGCTGCCTTCAGGCTCCCACGAGCCTGCTGGCCCAGGTGGATTCGTCGGTCGGCGGCAAGACCGGCGTGAATTCGCGCCACGGCAAGAACCTGATCGGGGCCTTCCACCAGCCGAGCCTGGTGCTGGCCGACGCCGACGCGCTCGACACGCTGCCGGAACGTGAGTTCCGCGCCGGCTACGCCGAGGTCGCCAAGTACGGCCTGATCGACGACCCCGCCTTCTTCGCCCGGCTTGAGCGAAGCTGGCGGCAGGTGTTCGCGGGCGGCCCCGAACGCACCAACGCGATCGCCACCAGCTGTCGCGCCAAGGCCGCAGTGGTCGCGCGCGACGAGCACGAGCACGGCGACCGCGCGCTGCTCAACCTCGGCCACACCTTCGGCCACGCGCTCGAGGCGGACGTCGCCTACGACGGCGCGCGGCTGGTCCATGGCGAGGGCGTGGCGATCGGTATGGCGATGGCGTTCCGGTTTTCCGCCGCGCTTGGGCTCGCGCCGGAGGAGGACGCGGCGCGGGTCGGCGCGCATCTCGCGGCTGTGGGCCTGCCCACGAGCCCGAAGGCCATTCCTGGCGGCGTGAGCGACGCCGGGACGCTGCTCGGCCACATGCGGCAGGACAAGAAGGTCGAGGGCGGAAAACTCACCTTCATTCTCGCCCGCGGCGTCGGCAAAAGCTTCGTCGCGCGCGACGTCGACCCGGAGAAGGTGCTGGCCTTCTTGGAGAGCGAGCTCGCCTGAGGGCTTCAGGACGCCGCCGGCCGTCGAGGCGCGTTACGTCCCCCGCGGCTTCGCGCGGCTCGTCGCTGCGGCGTTCCCGGGATCTTCCGGCCAGACGTGGCGCGGGTAGCGCCCGCGCATCTCGATCCGGACGTCCCGCCAGGAGCCGGACCAGAAGCCCGGCAGGTCGCGCGTCACCTGGATCGGCCGGTGCGCCGGCGACAGCAGGCGCAGCAGCAGCGGCGTGCGGCCGCCCGCGATCGCCGGATGGCGCGTCAGCCCGAACAGCTCCTGCACGCGGACGTCGAGCGCCGGTCCCTCCTCCGCCGCGTAATCGATCGGCAGCCGCGAGCCGGACGGCGCCTCGAAATGGGTGGGAGCCTCGGCGTCGAGCCGGCGGCGCAGCGCATAGGGCAGCAGGGCGTCCAGCGCCGCGGCGAGATCGTCCTCGCGGACGTCGCGCAGCGCGGTGGCGTGGCCGAGGAACGGCGCGAGCCAGTCCGCGGCGGTCGCCGACAGCGCAGCGTCCGAGAGGTCGGGCCAGTCGGCGTCGGGCTCCGCGCGGCGCACGAAGCGCACGCGCTCCAGCAGCGCGGCCTGCGCTCGGCTCCAGGGCAGGCGGTCGATCCCGGCGGCGGCGATCCCCTGCGCCAGCGCCTGCGCAGTCTCGGGGCCCGGGGGGACCGAGGTCGGCCGCTCGGCCAGAGTGATCGCGCAGAGCTTGCGGCGGACGCGGCCGCGCACCGCCATGGCCTCAGAGTCGAAGGCGATCTCCACGCGCTCCTCGACGCGGGCGCCCGCCGCCTCGACCAGGTCGGCTTCGCTCAAGGCCGCCGCGAGCAGGATGCGGCCTTCCTGCGCCATGCCGGTGAGGTCGACGACCGCGATAAACCCTTCCCGCGACAACGAATCCGCCGGATCGAGCGCGGCGCCACGGCCGTTCGCCAGCAGGAAGGCGCCGGGCTTCCCCCCGCCGCGCGCCTTGGCGATGCGGTCGGGGAAGGCGCGGCCGACGACGAGACCTGCGCGCGTGGGATCAATGACGCCCGGCGTGCCGCCGGCCGCCCTCAGCCAGCCCTCGGCGAGGCGCCGCGCGCCCTCCGCCCGCGGTCCGCGCTCGCGGGGCAGACGCTCCAGCCGCCGGCCGAGATCGACGCCGTCGCCGGCGAGCCCGCGCTCGACCGCGAGGAGGGCCACCGCGGCCCCCGGTCGGGCCGTCGCCTGCCGCGACCGCGTCGACCACCAGCGCCGCGAGCCGGGGCGGCAGCGGGATGTCGCGGAGCGTTCGGCCGCGCGCGGTCAGCCGGCC
>NZ_BAUX01000008.1 GCF_002897035.1 Methylopila sp. Yamaguchi | reverse complement strand
GTTGAACGCCGCACGTCCGCATGAAATCTAGACGAGATTGGATGGAGTGTAGACGCCATGCCAGGGCGCACGGCGTCGGCCTGCTCTACAAGGGCGACGACTTCGCCCCCACCGATCTCGCCTGACCGGCGCGCCTCGCGCCGAAGCTGAAGGATATCCCATGTCCGATCTCGACCGCGCCCTTGCGGCCGCCGACGACAGCCTTGAGAAAAGCCTCGAACGGCTGTTCGGGCTGCTCCGCATCCCGTCAATCTCGACCGATCCCGCTTACCGGAACGGCTGCCGGGAGACTGCCGACTGGTTGAAGCGCGAGCTTGCGACGCTCGGCTTCGACGCCGCGTTGCGCGAGACGCCGGGTCACCCCGTGGTGCTCGCCAAGCAGCCGAAGGCCGACGCGCCGCATGTGCTGTTCTACGGCCACTACGACGTGCAGCCGGTCGATCCGATCGAAAAGTGGGAGACGCCGCCGTTCGAGCCGCGCATCGCGACGACGAAGGACGGCAAGAAGATCATCGTCGCTCGTGGGTCGAGCGACGACAAGGGTCAGGTCATGACGTTCGTCGAGGCTTGCCGCGCCTGGAAGGCCGCGACCGGCGAACTGCCGGTCGGCATTACCATCCTGCTCGAGGGCGAGGAGGAGTGCGGCTCGATCAACCTTCCGGGCTTCCTCGACGAGGCCAAGGACGAGTTGGCCGCCGACGTCGCGCTGGTCTGCGACACCACCATGTGGGGCGAGGGCGCACCCGCGATCACCTCCTCGCTGCGCGGCCTCGTCTATGAAGAGATCACCGTCCGCGCGGCCGACCGCGACCTCCACTCCGGCATGTATGGCGGGGCCGCGCGGAACCCCCTTCATGTGCTGTCGAAGATCGTGGCCGATCTCCACGACGCCGACGGCCGCGTGACGCTGCCCGGGTTCTACGACGGAGTGCCCGCGGTGCCGGACGCGCTGCGCGAGGAATGGCGCGCCCTTGGCCTCGACGCCGCGAAGTTCCTTGGACCGATCGGGCTGTCGATCCCGGCCGGCGAAAGCGACCGCATGGTGATCGAGCAGATCCAGTCCCGGCCGACCTGCGACGTGAACGGCATGTGGGGCGGCTACACGGGCGCCGGCGCGAAGACCGTCATCGCCTCGGAGGCGCACGCCAAGGTGTCGTTCCGCCTGGTCGGGGATCAGGACCCCTCGAAGGTGAAGCAGGCGTTCCGCGCCTTCGTGCGGGAACGGCTGCCGGCCGACTGCTCGGTGGAGTTCGAGGGTCACAAGGGCTCGAAGGCCATTCAGCTTCCCTTCGACAGCCCATCGCTTGCCAAGGCGCGCGCGGCGCTAGCCGACGAGTGGGGCGTCGCGCCGGTGACCATCGGGTCGGGCGGCTCGATTCCGGTGGTGGGCGATTTCAAGCGCACGCTCGGCCTCGACACGCTCCTGATCGGGTTTGCGCTCGACAACGACCGCATCCACTCACCGAACGAGAAGTACGACCTCGAGAGCTTTCGGAAGGGCGTGCGCTCCTGGGTCCGGATCCTGGCTGCGCTCGCAGGTTGAGGCGAGCTGGGCGCTTGAGTCTTTTGGATCACAGGGCGCCCCCGCCAAATACCGCCTGACAGGTTCGTGACCCCGTAGGGGTCGCGATTTCTGAACGTTCGTTCATACTGCAGTTGCGAAAGGGACATGCGTCGGCGCGCCGTGCGGGCCGCCCGAGGCGTGCGTTTCGGAGCAACGGCTATGAACCGACATCGCCTCGCCGGGCTCGCGCTCGGCGTTATCGCCGGACTGTTGTTCCCGCGACCCGGCCTCGCAGACGATCTGCGCACGAACCAATCTCTGGTCGAGGCCGGCATCTTCCTTGGCCAGGCGGAGGCGGAAGCGGCCTTCGCTCGTCTCGACGCCGATCGAAACGAGCGGACGGTGGTGCTGCCGGCGGTCAAAACCTTCGTGGACGTCGGCGCCGCCTCCTATGGGCAGGCCGAGCGAGGCGCCCGCATGGGCTACGGCGGTTCCTCGTCTCAGTTGAGGGTGGGCGTCGACCGGGAAATCTCGAACGGCGTGGTCGTCGGCGTCATGGCCGGGGGCGGAGCAGGCGACGTGTCGTCCGGCGACCTCAGCGGCGGCACGCTCGCCCAGCACGTCGACGTCTATGGACGTGTTAAGCGAGGCTCGCTGTTCGCCAAACTTCTGTTCGGCGGGTCGATCGTCGGCTTTCGCGCGATCGACCGCGGGCCGGACGACGCCCGCACCTTCGGCCGGTCCGTGAGCCGGAACGCCCGGGGCGCCGCCCAGATTGGCGGAGACGTCTTGGTGCGGGGCGTCAAGGTGTCGCCCACCTTCGGGGTCGCGCTCTCCGCCAACGCTCTTTCGGGCTACCGCGAAAGCGGGGGAGATAACGCCTTCTCCTACAAGTCGCGGCATGCGCAGGCCGCCATCGGCTCGTTCCGGCTGAAGGCCACGCGCGCGTTTCGGATCGACCGGTCGCACAAGGTGGAGCTGCAGGCCTTCGTCGGGGCGGATGAGACGCTCGGCTTCAGCACAGACGCGCTGCGCGCGCGTTCGCGCGCGACGGGAGCCATCCGGCAGTCGTGGAAGGGCCACCCGACCGGCCGCGGCGTCGTCGGCGGGGTGGGCCTCGGCACTGCGCTCGCGGACGGCGTGGAGATGAGCCTCAGCTACGACTACGGCGCGCGTGACGGGTTCGCGACCCACGCGGGCCGGGCGCGCCTCGGCATCTCGTTCTGATCAGGTCGCCAACAACTCCGAAAGGTCTGCGATCCGGCGCGCAGGCGGAAAGTCGGCGTATTCGTCAGGCCCGTTCGTCCGGTTGACCCACACGGCGCGGAACCCGAACGCCGCGGCGCCGGCGACGTCCCAGCGGTTCGACGACTGAAACGAGATCTCGTGCGGCGCGACCCCGAACCGCTCCTGCGCCAGGCGATAGGCCCGAGGGTCGGTCTTGTAGGTCTTCAGCCCGTCGACCGAGAGCGTCGCGTCGAGCAGGCCGGCCAGACCGCCCGCTTTGACGGCCGAGGCCAACATGTCGGGCGAGCCGTTGGACAGGATCGCCGTCTTGGCGCCTCGCGCTTTCAACTCGCGGAGGACGCTCTCTGCTTCGGGATAGGCCGACAGTTCGAGGTAGGCGGAGAGCAACGCCTGGCGAGCCTCGGCCGTAAGTCCGCCGATCCGCGCCGCCGCCACGTCGAGCGCGGACTCCGTCAGGCTCCAGAAGTCCCGGTAGGCGCCCATCAAGGCGTAGACCCACGAGTATTCGAGCTGCTTCGCGCGCCAGAGGTCCGAAAGCCGCTGGGCGTCGGGCCCGACAAGCTCGCTGTTCCGCATCGTGGCGGAATGCACGTCAAACAGAGTTCCGTAGGCGTCGAAGACGTAGACTGGAACGTCGAGAGGTCCTGAAGCGCGGATCATGCCGTTATCCCCCGCGGCCGCCGCCGCGGGTGTTGCGGCGCAGCGTATCATCCGATTGTCCATCATGGCGCGGAGGCGACGCTATGGCACGGTCCGGCCGTCCCCCTAAGTTGAGACAGGCATGACGAACCAAACGACCGAGGCCGCGATGACGCGCGTCGCCACATCTTTCGCCGCAGACTTCGCGCCTGCGACCGAAGAGGACTGGCGCGCGGCGGCCGAGGCGGCCCTCAAGGGGCGTCCGCTCGAGTCCGTGATCCGCCACCGCACGATGGACGGGGTGGCGGTCGCCGCGATCCGTCCGCGAAGCGCCGCGTCTCCGATCCCCGGCCGAGCGCCCGGCGCGCGCTGGATCTCGTTCAGCCGCATCGACATCGCCGACCCGGCGGCGGCGAACGCGCAGGCGCTCGAGGACCTGAACAACGGCGCGGCCGGCTTGGCGCTCGCCTTCTTGACCCCGGGGGACGGCCACGGCGTCGCCGCGGACACGCTCGATCGGCTCGACCAGGCGCTCGAAGGCGTGCTTCTGGACCTCGCGCCCCTCTATCTAGAGGTGGTGCCTTTCGAAGGCCGCACCGCCGCTGCGCTCGTCGCGGCTCTGATCGAACGTCGCGGCGTCGCTCCCTCCGACACCTTCATCTGCTTCGGCGTCGACCTCCTGCGAGATCTCGTTCGCACCGGCACCCTGCCGAGATCCTGGAACGAGATGGGCGCGCGCATCGCGGGCGTCGTCGAGGGGCTGCGGACGCGGGGCTTCATGGGGCCAGTGTTTTCGATCGACGCCCGCGTCGCACACGGCGCGGGCGCGACCAACGTGCAGGAGCTCGCGGGGGCGCTCGCCTCCGCCACCGAGCATGTGCGCGCGCTTGTCGCCAACGGCGTCGACCTTGAAGCCGCGGCGGACGCCATGTCCTTTGCGTTCTCCTGCGACGCCGATCAGTTCGCCACGATCGCGAAGCTCCGCGCAGCGAGGCTCCTCTGGGCCGCCTGGCGCAGAGAGAGCGGGCTTCCCGAAAGGACCGTGCACATCCATGCCGAGACCTCGCGGCGTATGATGAGCGAGCGCGCGGCGCACACGAATCTCGTCCGCACCACCATCGCGGCGTTCGCGGCGGGGGTCGGCGGGGCGGACTCGGTCACGGTGCGGCCCTTCACGGACGCGCTCGGGACCGCGGACGCCGACGCGCGTCGGCTGGCGCGGAACGCCCAGGCGATCATCCTGGAGGAGAGCAACGCTCACCGCGTGGCCGACCCAGCCGCGGGGGCGGGCGCGATCGACGGCCTGACCGACGCTCTCGCGGAGACGGCCTGGATGCTGTTTCAGCAGATCGAACGGGAAGGCGGCCTGCTCCAAGCGCTGACGTCCGGATCCTGGCAGACCCAGATCGCGGACGCCCGCGCCCGGCGCCGCGCCGCCGTCGCGACCCGGCGCAGTCCCGTGGTGGGCGTCAGCGAGTTCCCGGAGGTCGGCGAAACGCTCTACGCTTCGGCGTCGCCTCCTCAGATATCGCGGTCCCCGCACGTGGTCCCGATCGCAGGCGAGATCAGCGAGGACCTCGCCGGCTTCGACGCTCTCGTCGCCGCCTTCCTGAACGGCTCTTCCTTTGCGGATGTGCGCGCGGCGTCGGCTCCCAATCCGAGCGTTTCGGCGACGCCCCTGGATCTCGAGCGCGTTGCGGCGCCGTTCGAACGCCTGCGCGCCGCGAACGAGGCCGCAAGCCCGCGTCCAACGGTGTATCTCGCCCTTGTCGGCCCCATCGCCAAACATTCGGGGCGGGCGGGCTTCGTCCGGAATTTGCTGGCCGCCGGAGGCCTCGCCGCGATTGACGGTCCTGTCGGCGCGACCTCCGACGCGGACGTCGCGGCCTGGAGGGAGAGCGGCGCGAGGCTCGCGATCATCTGCGGCGCGGACGACGGCTACGCTGAAACGGGACCGGGCCTCGCCGCGGCCCTCGCTGCGGCTGGGGCCACGGTGTGGCTCGCCGGTCGCCCGAAGGAGGGAGCCGAGGCTCTTTCGGCCGCGGGCGTCGGCCGTTTCGTCGCAGCGGGCGACGACGCGCTTGCGGTTCTTCATGACGCGACCACGCTCGCGTCCGCGCAAACCGCGCCGACTTTGGGAGGCGTCTCGTGACCGCTCGTCTGCCGGACTTCTCCGCGATCGACTGGCGCCGCCCCGAGACGTCGCCGCTGTCGGCGGCCGCCGCGCTGTGGACCACCCCCGAGGGGATTGTGGTGCCCCCGGTCTATGACGCGAGCGATCTCGAGGGGCTTGAAGGCCTCGACACCTGGCCGGGCCTGCCGCCGTTCATTCGCGGCCCCTATCCGACGATGTACGCGTCGCAGCCCTGGACGATCCGCCAGTACGCCGGCTTCTCCACGGCCGAAGATTCGAACGCGTTCTACCGCGCGAACTTGGCCGCCGGGCAGACCGGCGTGTCCGTCGCGTTCGACCTCGCCACGCATCGCGGCTACGACAGCGACCATCCCCGCGTCGCCGGCGACGTCGGGATGGCGGGCGTCGCGATCGACTCCATCTACGACATGCGGACGCTGTTCGACCGCATCCCGCTCGACAAGATGACCGTCTCGATGACGATGAACGGCGCCGTGCTGCCGGTGCTGGCGCTGTTCATCGTCGCGGGCGAAGAGCAGGGCGTGCCGCAGGAGAAGCTGGCCGGGACCATTCAGAACGACATTCTGAAGGAGTTCATGGTCCGCAACACCTACATCTATCCGCCGGCGCCCTCGATGCGGATCGTCGCCGACATCTTCGCGCACACCTCGCAGCGCATGCCGAAGTTCAACTCTATCTCGATCTCCGGCTATCACATGCAGGAGGCCGGAGCGACGGCCGACCTCGAACTGGCCTACACCTTGGCCGACGGCGCGGAATACGTGCGGGCGGGCCTGTCGGCCGGCCTCGACATCGACCGCTTCGCGCCCCGCCTTTCGTTCTTCTGGGCGATCGGCATGAACGTCTTCATGGAGATCGCCAAGATGCGGGCCGCGCGCCTCATCTGGACGAAGCTTATGACGGACCTCGGCGCCAAGAGCCCGAAGTCGCTTCCTCTGCGCACGCACAGCCAGACCAGCGGGTGGTCGCTCACCGCGCAGGACGTCTACAACAACGTCATCCGCACCACGTTGGAGGCGATCGCCGCGACCCAGGGCGGCACCCAATCGCTGCACACCAACTCGTTCGACGAAGCTCTGGCCCTGCCGACCGATTTCTCGGCCCGCATCGCGCGCAACACGCAGCTGGTGCTGCAGATGGAGAGCGGCACGACGCGCTTCATCGATCCCTGGGGCGGCTCGGCCTACGTGGAGAAGCTGACCCACGACCTCGCGACCAAGGCGCTCGCCCACATCGCCGAGATCGACCGGCTCGGCGGCATGGCCAAGGCGATTGAGGCCGGCGTGCCTAAGCTTCGCATCGAGGAGGCGGCCGCCACCACGCAGGCGCGCATCGATTCAGGAGAACAGACCGTCGTCGGCGTCAACGCTTACAAGGTGTTGAAGAACGAGACGCTCGACATCCGCCAGATCAAGAACGCCGAGGTGCGGGCCGCGCAGTTCGCGAAGCTCGAGCGGCTGCGCGCCGAGCGCGACCCCGCAAAGGTGGAGGCCGCCTTGACGGCGCTCGAGAACGGGGCCCGCGGAAACGGCAACCTGCTCGCGCTGTCCATCGAGGCGGCGCGGGCCATGGCGACGGTCGGCGAGATCACCTCCGCGATGGAGAAGGTCTTCGGACGCCATCGCGCGGAGATCAAGTCGATCTCCGGCGTCTACAAGCGGGAGGCTCGCAACATGGGCGCGATCGAAGAGGTGCAGAAGCTCGTCGCCGCCTTCGAACGGGCCGACGGCCGAAGGCCGCGCATCCTCGTCGCGAAAGTCGGGCAGGACGGCCACGACCGCGGCCAGAAGATCATCGCCTCGGCCTTCGCGGATCTCGGCTTCGACGTCGACATCGGGCCGCTGTTCGCGACCCCGGAGGAGGCCGCCCGGCAGGCGATCGAGAACGACGTCCATATCGTCGGCATCTCGTCGATGACGGCGGGCCACCTGACGCTGGTTCCGGCGCTCCGCGACGCGCTGAAGAGCGAAGGCCGCGAGGACATCATGATTGTCGTCGGCGGCGTGATCCCGCCGGTCGACTATCCCGCCCTGCGCGAGGGCGGCGCCTCCGCGATCTTCCCGCCGGGCACGGTCGTGGCGGACGCCGCCCGAGGGCTGATCCATCAGCTCAACGAGCGCTTAGGCTATGCCGGCGCGCAAGCGGCGGAGTGACGGGCGCGCATGGCGGCGCCGGGTCGCGACGGCGGGGTGGCGCGTCTCGCGTTCGGCTGCAACCGCTTTAGGGTCGGGCCAGGATCGTCGTCTTGCTCGGCGTGGTTGGCTGGACGACCGGCGCGCCAGGCACGGCCGGGGCGCCCACCCGCTCAACCTTCGCAGCGGCTTCGACGCGGTCGGCCACGCGCTTGGCGGGGTTGGCGGTCGCCACTGGCGTCGCTTCCTCGAGGCGGTCGCCGATGAATGAGAGCATCGGCGCGAGTTCGGACGACCAGAGCTTCCAGTTATGCTGCCCCGGAACCACGTGGTAGGTCACAGGGATCTTGGCTGTGGCCAGCGCCCGGTCGAAGGCGTTGTTGCCGGCCAACAGAATTTTGATGTCGTCGTCGCCGACGCTCATGTAGAGCGCGGGCGCGTCGGCGGCCGCCGCGTTGGTCGACAGGCTGCGCCAGGGGCTTGCGGCGTTGAACGCCTTGGGATCGAAGCTCGCGCCGAACGCGCGGCCGAAAAGCCCGAGCTGAAACGCCGGAAAGTCGCTTGCGGACTTTACGTCCGGAAACAGCGCGCCCGAAAGGCTGCCGGCGGCGACGAAGCGGTCGGGCTCGAGCAGAGCGAAGCGCAGCGCGCCGTAGCCGCCCATGGAGTAGCCGGCGATCGCCCGGCCTTCCCGGGAGGGAATGGTGCGGTACTTGCCGTCGACGCCGTCGATGAGGTCGTCGAGCAACGCCGTCTGCCAGCGCCCGGTGACGTCGTTGTCGACGTACCAACCCTTCTGACCCGAAGGCGTGACGATGATCGAGGGCGGCAGTTTGGCGGTCGCGATCAGCTCGTCCGCCACGTCCTGAAGGTCGCCGTCGTCGAAGAAAGAGCGTTCATCGCCGCCGAAGCCGTGCAGAAGGTAAACGACAGGGTAACGTCGGGTTTCTCCGGAGTAGCCGGCGGGCAGGTAGACTGAGTACCGCACGGGGCGGCCGAGAGCCGCGCTCGGCATCTCAAGGCTCCGCTCGACGATCGATCCGTCGGCATGGAGCGCGCTGCTGCTCCCGAGACCTAACGCAAGGATCGTGAAGGCGAGCAAGCGCTTGATCATTCGGATCTCTTCGGCAGGTGTAGGGTTACCTCCAGACGCATAGCAAAATCGCCGGACCCTGCGCAACTCGTAGGAATCCGGATGTGATCAAACGAAAAGGGCGGCCCGGAGGCCGCCCTGCGCGTCGGTCGATCAGCTCATTTCGCTTCGGAGTAGAGCTTCTCGACGTACTCCCAGTTCACGAGGTTCTCGATGAACGCCTTGAGGTAGTCGGGACGACGGTTGCGGTAGTCGATGTAGTAGGAGTGCTCCCACACGTCGACGCCGAGCAGCGGAACCGCCCCGTGGATCAGCGGGTTTTCGCCGTTCGGGGTCTTCATGATCTCGAGCTTGCCGCCCTTCAGCGCCAGCCACGCCCAGCCGGAGCCGAACTGCCCCTTCCCGGCCTCCTGGAAATCGGTCTTGAACTTCTCGACGCCGCCGAGGTCCTCAGTGATCTGCTTCTCGAGCGCGCCGGGGATCGCTCCGCCGCCGTTCGGCTTCATCCACTGCCAGAAATGGACGTGGTTGTAGTGCTGGGCGGCGTTGTTGAAGAGCGGAGCGTTCTTGCCGTGGCTCTGCTTGACCACCTCCTCGAGGGTCGCGCCTTCGAGGCCTGAGCCTTCGAGCAGCTTGTTGCCCGTCTCCACATAGGTGTTGTGGTGCTTGTCGTGATGAAACTCCAAGGTTTCCTTGGACATGTAGGGCTGCAGCGCGTCGTAGGCGTAGGGCAGCTCGGGCAGCTTGAACGACATCGAGCAATCTCCAGGATGAAAGGTCTCTGGGCTCTCGCGTCCGGCCGCGACGACGGCGTTCGCGGGAGCGTGCCGGCGGTACATAGGCGGAGGCTTCGGCGCCGGCAACGTGGAACGCGGATTTCCGATGTAAAATGCGGCGCAGTCCTGCATTTTACCTAGCGATAACCATGGCGACCCGAAAGTCGCCAGAGAATCAGTCGGAGGACGGAGGTCCCGCGCATGTCCGTCGTTCTCTATGTTTTCGGAGCCGCTCTGCTGGCGTGGAGCGCCTTCCTCATGATGACCGGCGGCATGGTGGCGACCCTCGACATCGCCGCCGGCCTTGCAGGTTCAGGCGTGTTCGCGCTGGGCCTCGGCGCGGTGGTCGCCGCTCTTGAGCGTCTGACGCGGGCGGTCGCGACGACGGCCCAGCTTCGCGCCCTTCCCGGTGTGGTGCAGGCCGCAGCGCCCCGCGAGGAGCCGCCGGCGGAAGCGCCGCGCGCGCCTGAGCCGCGCCCGTTCACGCCGCCGCCCGCGCGGCCGGTGGTGAAGGCTCAGAAGCCGCGGCGCGAGCCGACTCTGGACCAGACGGCCGCCGTTCGGGCCCCCGAGGTCGCGCCCCCGGTCGTGGTCGCTCCGATCCTCGGCGGCGGCCTTCCCCGGATCGCTCGGGAGGAGGAGCAGCCGCCGCTTGTGGCCGAGCGTAGCGAGCCTTCCGCAGAGATCGTTCCGCCGGCTGAGCTTGAAATCGTAGCGCCGTCCGCACCCCGGCCGGAGCCCGCGCCCCCGCCTGCGCCGATCGCCGAACCGGCGCCCGAACCCGCCAGGAAGGAGGCGCGCGTTCCGGAATGGCTGGCCCGGGCCCGCGCAAGGCGCGAGGCCAAGGCCCTCGATGACGGCGGAGCCTCGTCCGCCGCGCCCGATCTGGGCGCGCCCGTCGCGCCGATCGCGGTGGCGGCCGCCGCCGTCGCCGTGGTCGAGACGGCGGAAGCGTTCGAGCCGTCGCCGGAGCCCCATCCTTTAGCGGAAGAATTCGTCGAGCAGCCCGCGGGCCCGGCGGCCGAGGACGCCGAAACGGCGGCGTACGATCCTTCCGAGGTCGTCGTCCGGGAGGGCGAGCACAACGGCGTCATGTACCGCTTCTTCGAGGACGGCTCGATCGAGGCCCAGACGGAGCACGGCGCCCGCCGCTTCGCCTCGATCGAAGACCTGCGCACAACCATCCTGGCCGCGCGCGGCCGCCTCGACGACGAACTGGATGGAACGAGGGACGCGGACGTGACGGTCCCTGTCCCGGACGACGTCTCCGAACCGGCGGAGCCTGCCGCTGGCGAGGACGGTCAGAACGAGCCGCAAGCCGAACATGAGGCGCAAGCGGACCGACAGCCGGGCAGCGACGCCGCCGAAGCCGCTGAGGCCGCCGCCGAGACCCACCCCGCGCCGGAACCGGAAGACCCCTTCGAGGCCGCGCTCGCCGCCCTCGAAGGCGGCCCGCGCGACACGGCGCGGCCGCCGCGCGGCGACCGCCCCGCCTGAAGCTTGCGAGCTGAAGGGACGAGCGTGGCGACGCCGTCCCTTGAGGTCGTCCCGCGTCGGTCAGTTCGCCAAGCTCATTCGGCGTAGACGCCGGCCGCCTTGATGACGGGGCCCCAGCGGTTGATCTCCGCGGTCACATGGGCGCGCAGCGCGTCCGGATTGGCGCGTTCGGGAGCGGCAGGGACGGCGCCGAGGCCCGCGAGCTTCGACGTCACCTCCGGGTCCTTGAGGGCGGCGTTCAGCGCGGCGACCAGCTTGTCGACCACCGGCTTCGGCGTGCCCTTGGGCGCGAACATCCCGTACCAGATGCTGAGTTGGAACCCTTTCAGGCCCGCCTCTTCAGCCGTCGGCAGGTCGGGCAGGATCGCGGCGCGCTCGGGGCTCGTCACGGCGTAGGGCTTGATCACGCCGGACTTGATCGGCGAGACCACATTGATGGTCTGGTCGCAGATGAAGTCGAACTGGCCGCCGATCAGGTCGTTCATCGCGGGCCCTGAGCCCTTGTAGGGCACGGTCGTCACCTTGGTTTGGATCGCGCTGAAGAACATCAGCCCGCACAGATGCGAGGCCGAGCCGATTCCGGCGTGACCGTAGGCGACGTCCTCCTTGTGGGCTTTGACGTAGGCCACCAACTCGCCGAAATCCTTCGCTGGGAAGTCCTTCTTGGCCACGAACGCCATCGGCAGGTCCGCCACCACGCCGATCGGCTGGAAATCCGTCTCGGTGTCGTAGCGGAGCTTGCGGTAAAGGGAGGGGTTGGTGGCGTGGCTGACGTGGTTCATCAGCAGCGTGTAGCCGTCGGGCTCCGAGCCCGCGACGCGGGCGGAGCCGATGGTGCCGCCGGCGCCGGCGGTGTTCTCGATCACGACCGGCTTGCCGAGCACCTTGCCCATGCCCTGGCCGACGATGCGCGCCAGCGTGTCGCCCGGGCCGCCGGCCGAGTAGGGCATCACCAGGGTGACGAAGCGGCTGGGGTAGTCTTCGGCGGCCGCGCCGGTGGCGAGGCAGGCGAGGGCGAGAGCGGTCAGCGTGCGGCGTATCATCGGGCGTCCTCCAGCTTTTTGTTGATTATCGAGCGGTCTCAAGGTGAGGGCCGACGCGGCCCGAGCGCTGAAGCACGCGGTCGACCATCTGCGGCGCGAGGCCGAGATAGTTGGCGGGATCCGTCAGCCGATCGATCGCGGCGCGGTCGAAATGGCGGGTGACCTCGTCCTCCCGGGCGAGCGCCTCGGCGAGCGTTCCCCCGCCTTCGTTCACGGCGCGGCAGGCGGCGTAGACGACGTCGTGCGCCTGCTGGCGGCCGATGTGCGGCGCGAGCGCCATCATGGCGGCTTCGGCGACGATCAGGCCGCGGCTGATCCCGAGATTCTTCGCCATCTGCGCGTCGTCGACGATCAGGCCGCCCAGCGCGAACTTCGCTTGGTTGAGAGCCCCCGCCGTCAGCACGAAGCTTTCCGGCAATGCGATCCATTCGGCGTGCCACGGGCCGGTGGCGCGCTCGAAATCCTGCACCATCGCGTCCAGCATCAGGCCGGCGTGCTGCCGGACGGCCTTCGAGGCGGCGAGGATAAGCTCGGACGAGATCGGGTTGCGCTTCTGCGGCATCGTCGAGGAGGCGCCGCGCCCCGTGACGAAGGGCTCGTAGACCTCGGCGAACTCGGTCGAGGCCATGATCATGACGTCGAGCGCGATCTTGCCGAGCGACCCCGTGATGAGGGCCAAGAGGTTCAGCGTTTCGGCCAGCCCGTCGCGGGCCACGTGCCAGGTCGAGGCGGGGACGTCGAGCCCGAGTTCCGCGCAGAGCGCCTCCTGCACCTCGAGACCCTTGGTCCCGAGCGAGGCCAGCGTGCCGGCGGCGCCCGCGAACTGCCCGACGAGCACGCGCGGCTTTAGTTGCTCGAGGCGCTCGGCGTGCCGGTCGAACATGGCGAGCCAGACCGCCGCCTTGTAGCCGAAGGTCACGGGGAGCGCCTGCTGGAGGTGCGTGCGGCCCGCCATCGGCGTGTCGCGATGCTTGCGGGCAAGGCCGGCGAGGATGGCGCGCAGCTCCGCGACGTCCTCGGCGACGATCTTCAACCCCTCGCGCACCTGGAGCACGACGGCTGTGTCCATGATGTCCTGGGTGGTCGCGCCCCAGTGCACATAGCGCCCGGCCTCGCCGCACTGGGTCACCAGCTGATGCACCAGCGGCAGGATCGGATAGCCGACGATGTCGGTCTCCTCGCGCAGCAGGTCGAGGTCGAGCGCGTCAGCGCTGCAGCGCGCCGCGATCTCGGCGGCGGCGTCCTCGGGGATCACCCCGCAGCGCGTTTCGGCCTTCGCCAGCGCCACTTCAACCTCGACGTAACGGCCGATCAGAGCGTGGTCCGAGAACACGCCGCGCATGCGCGGCGTCCCGAAGGCGTCGCGGAACAGGATGGAGTCGATCGCCGTGGTGGCTGAGGGGCGAGGCGAAAGAGACACAGGCGTACTCCAGATCTACGACGCGTTGCGAACTGATATGTCCGGACAAATGTGCCGTCAATAAGTCCGGACATAATAGGCGGGTGGCGTCGATCGTGGCCCGCGTGGCAAGAAATGCGGATGAGCGGGACCCGTTACGCCGAGATTGCCGATGACCTGACGCAGCAGATCGCCGACGGCCGCTTCGCCGTGGGCTCGCTGCTGCCCACGGAGCTCGAGCTCAGCGCGCGGTATGGGGCGAGCCGCCACACCGTGCGTTCGGCGTTAGACGCGCTGCAGGGGCTCGGGCTGGTGTCGCGACGCAAAAGGGTCGGCACGCGCGTCGAAGCGGCCCGGCCGCCGGACCGGTTCCGGCAGTCTCTGACGTCGGTCGAAGACCTCGTTCAATTTGGCGAGGCGCATCGGCGTGACGTGCAGGACGTCGCAAAAGTCATCGCCGACCGAGCGTTGGCCGACGAACTCGGCTGCGAGCTCGGACGTCGCTGGCTGCGGATCTCGAGTCTCAGGTGGGGGGATGCGGCGAAGCCCGATCCGGTCGGCTGGACCGACGTCTATGTCGACGCGTCCTACGCGGGTCTGGGGGAGGCCGTGCGCGCGGCGCCGGGCGTCCTCATCAGTCATCTTATCGAGGAAATGTACGGGCGACGCGTGGCCGAGATCCAGCAGGACGTCCGGGCGGCGACGCTGCCGGAGGCGGTCGCCGGGGCGCTCGGGGGCGACGCGGGCGCGCCGGCGCTGCAGATCGTCCGCCGCTACGCGGATGCGGCCGGGGCGGTGTTCGAGATCTCCTCGACCCTTCACCCGGCCGGCCGCTTCACGCTGTCGAGCCGCCTCAAGCGCCAAGCCGGCTGACCGCCCCTTTCAGTCGGTCGGGAACCGGTCCGCGACGATCGCTGCGTCGGGATGGCCGACGGACGCGAGCGCGAATGCGTAGGCCAGCGCCACCTCCTCCAGCCGGTCGAACCGGCCGGACGCGCCGCCGTGGCCGGCGTCCATGTTGGTGCGGAGCGCGATCGGCCGTCGCGAGGTGGTGGCCTCGCGCAGGCGGGCGATCCATTTCGCCGGCTCCCAGTAGGTGACGCGCGGATCGGTGAGGCCCGCGAGCGCGAGGATGGCGGGGTAGGGCCCCGGCGCGACGTTGTCGATCGGGCTGTAGCTTCGGATCCGCTCGAAGGCGTCCTTGTCGAGGATCGGGTTTCCCCATTCCGGCCATTCCGGCGGCGTGAGAGGCAGCGTGTCGTCGAGCATGGTCGTCAGCACGTCGACGAAGGCGACCTCCGCCATCACCGCGGCGAACAGCTCCGGTCGGAGATTGGCGACCGCCCCCATCAGCATGCCGCCGGCCGAGCCGCCATGGGCGACGATGCGGCCTTTGTCGGTGAAGCCCTGCGCGACGAGCGCTTCGCCGGCCGCGATGAAGTCGCTGAAGGTGTTGGTCTTCTTCGTCAGCTTGCCGTCGAGATACCAGCCCCAGCCCTTCTCCGTGCCGCCGCGGATGTGGGCGATGGCGTAGACGAAGCCGCGGTCCACCAGCGAGAGCCGTCCGCCGGAGAACGACGCGGGGATCGAGATGCCGTAGGCGCCGTAGCCGTAAAGCAGGCATGGGGCGGAGCCGTCCAGCGCGAGGCCCCTGCGATGCACGACCGTCACAGGGACCTGCTCCCCGTCCGGCGCCGGCGCCAGGATGCGCCGCACGACATAGGCCTCCGGGTCATGGCCGGACGGCACCTCCTGGCGCTTGCGCAGGGTGCGCGCGCGGGTCGTCATGTCGTAGTCCCAGGTCTCCGCCGGCGTCGCAGGCGACGAATAGGAGAAGCGGGTGAGGTCCACGTCGAAGGTCGGGCCGGCGGCGACGCCGAGCGAATAGGCCTCCTCGTGGAAGGCGATCGCGTGCTCTTCCCCGTCCGTCAACGCCCTCACCACGATCCGGGGCAGGCCGTCCTCGCGCTCCAGCCGCACGAGATGGCGCGCGGTCACGGCGTGGTCGAGCACATAGACGCCCGGCCGGTGCGGCACGAGGTCGACGGCCGGAGCCGCGTCCGGCGCGATCGCCGGCAGCACCGAGAGCTTGAAGTCGACCGCGCCGTCCGCGTTCGTTCGCAGGATCAGCGCGGACTTACCGTCAAGGTCCGGGTGATGGTCGAGCTCGTAGCGCACGCCGGTTTCGCGTTTCAGCACCAGGCGCGGGGCGTTGTCGAGCGAGGCCCTGTCGATCAGATGGGCTTCGGTCGTGTCGTGGTCGGAGATCGTGACCACGCAGAAGGCGCCGGACCGCGTCTCCTCGACGCCGACGAACCAGCCGGGCTCAGGCTCGCGAAAGACGAGCTCGTCGGCCGCGACGTCGGTTCCCAATCGGTGGCGCCACACCTCGAGGGCGCGGTGCTGCGCGTCCAGCCGGACGTACCAGAAGCCGGCGCCGTCCGCGGACCACACCGCAGCCCCGGTGGCGTCGGGCACGACGTCGGCGAGGTCCTGACCCGTCGCGAGGTCGCGCACGCGGATCGTGAGGAACTCGGAGCCCGCGTCGTCGGCGCTCCAGGCGAGCAGGGCGTGATCGGGCGAGGCGCTCCAGCTGCCGAACTGGAAGAAGGCGCGGCCCTCGGCGAGCGCGTCGCCGTCGAGCAGGATCGCCTCGGGTCCGTCCCCGTCGGCGGGGGTGCGCACAATCAGCGGATGCTGGCCGCCGGCGCGATAGCGCACCGCGTAGTTGAACGGCCCGTCGCGCACGGGAACCGACGAATCGTCCTCCTTGATCCGGCCGCGCATTTCCGCGACCAGCGTCTCCTTCAGCGGGTCGAGCGGTCCGAGCAACGCCTTGGCGTAGGCGTTCTCCGCCTCAAGGTAGCCGCGAATGTCGGCCTGCAGCGCTTCGGGGCGGCGCATGACCTCCTGCCAGTTGTCGGCGCGTAGCCACGCGTAGGGATCCTCCAGCCGAAGGCCATGGAACATGCGGGAGGTCGGACGACGCTCCGCGCGCGGCGGCGTGAGCCCTTCGACGGAGGTCATGACGGCAGCCTCTCAAAGCCAGGAACGCCCGGACGGCGGGCGGCGCACGCTAGCGACACAAGGCGCGAGCGGCAAGGAGAAGCGGGCGGCGTACTGAAATGCGGCGCAATGTTGGCGGCGCCGACATGACGAACCGCAGTCATCATAAGCGTTCACAAACAAAACATGCGGAGCGGCGTGGGGAGAACTTGCCTGTTAGCCGCAGATTGTCTATCTAGCGAGAAGTCTTGCGGGGGCGGTCCGATCAGCGTCTGAGTCGAAGCGTCGCCAGCGGAAGCAAGCACGTCATCAAAAGCGCGGCGACTGGCCGATGCGCCTCTCAGGGCTCGCGCAAAACCCATGGATGCGGGATTACATGAGCGACGACGCGATCTCTGACAGCTACATCGAACTGGCCGCCGAAATCGTTTCGGCTTACGTCAGCAACAACTCGGTCGCTCCGGCCGATCTTCCCGTGCTCATCAACGAGATCCACGGCGCGCTCGCGCGGATCTCGACCGGCGTGTCCGAGCCGACCGCGGAGGCGCTCAAGCCGGCGGTGCCGGTGAAGAAGTCCGTGACCTCCGACTTCATCATCTGCCTGGAGGACGGCAAGAAGTTCAAGTCGCTGAAGCGCCATCTGCGCACGCAGTACGACATGAGCCCGGAAGAGTATCGCGAGAAGTGGGGCCTGCCGGCGGACTACCCGATGGTGGCGCCGAACTACGCTGCCGCGCGGTCCGAGCTTGCGAAGAAGATGGGCCTGGGCCAGCAGCGCGGCAAGCGCGGCTAAGTCTCCAGTTCTACTTGCATTTTGCGACGCCGCCCGGTCCCGCCGGGCGGCGTCTTCGTTTTAGGCGAGGTTATGCGAGCCCGTCTGCGGAGGTCTCCGCTGCGTAGGCCTGCGCCAGCGCGATGTGGCGGTTCAGGTCGTAGGTCCAGCAGCGGGCGCGGCCCCGGCGACGCTCCGCCTCCAGGGCTGCGGCGAGCCGGTCGACGATGGCCTGCCGGGCCTCGGGCGAGGGCGTTTCGAGGTCGTCCGGGGCGCAGGGGATCAGCCGCGGCAGGCGGCGCCTCCGGTCGTAGGCTTCGGCGCCGGCGCGCACGACCACGTTCAAGCCCTTTTGCGCGGCCGCGTGCAGCGCGGTCGCGCTCGCGCTCGCGGCATGACCTCCGCGTCGTTCTGCGTTCGTCGAGCCAGTTCCGTCCATCGCTTGATCTCCCTGTCTGGTCCGGAACCCAAGGTCGACGAAACTCGTCCTCTAGACAAGAAAAAAATCCTATATCAAACTCGAAATCCTATTAGGGAGGATGGACGATGGCGGATGGACAATCCCGACGACGCGACGCGGGCGGGGAGAAGGGACGGCGCGCCAAGCGAGCAGGAGACACGTCGACCTCGATGCTGCGGGCGCTCGCGCGCGTGGCCGCCGACGCGCCGCCCGGCGCTGGGGAGGGGATCGACGCCCTGATCGCGGAAGGCTGGGCCGTTCGAAACGTCGACGGCCGGCCCGTCGCCACGCCCGCGGGACGGGCCCGGCTGGCGCGCGAGGCCGGCGGCGCGGACGGCTTCCGGGCGCAGCACCTCACGATCGGCCGCCGCACTGTGGAGGTCGACGGCGTGGCCCGCGAAGTCGAGGTCGATCTCGACGAGAGCCCGCTTGCCTGGCTCGCGCGACGCAAGGGCCGGGACGGCCGCCCGTTGATCTCCGCCAGCGAGACCCTCGCGGGGGAGCGGTTGCGGGCCGATTTCACGCGCGGCCAGATGACCCCGCGCGTGACGGCGAACTGGGAGGCGTCGATCGCGAGCGGCCGGCGTGGCGGAGCGGGCGTCGGGGTCGATCTCGCGGACTCGGTCGTCGCCGCCCGGGGACGGGTGTCGAGAGCGCTCGCGAGCGTCGGGCCGGAGCTCAGCGGTGTGCTCGTCGACGTCTGCTGTCTGCTGAAGGGGATCGAGGCGGTGGAGCGAGAGCGGGGCTGGCCGGCGCGGGGTGGAAAGCTGGCGCTAGGGTTCGCGCTCAAGGCGCTTGCGCGGCACTATGGTTATGCGGAATCGGCGAAAGGTCCGGCCCGTAACGGGAACGTCGCCTCCTGGCGGGGCGAAGGCGCGCGTCCCACCCTCGACGGCGCGCCCGACGGCTCATGACGCCGCGTGCGAGGCTCCGACGCCGCTCGCCGCCGCAGCCTCGCGCTTGATGCGCTCGACCATGGAGCGAAGCCCGTTCGAGCGTTGCGGCGTCAGATGCTCGCGAAGCTTGATGCGCTCCATCACCTCGCCGGCGTCGGTCGCGAGAATCTCGCGGGCGCGCTTGCCGGAGTAGAGAGCGATCATCACGGCGACGAGGCCGCGCACGAGGTGGGCGTCGCTGTCGCCGCGGAAGGTCAGGATGGGATTCTCGCCCTCGCCGACGTCGGTCGCGAGCCAGACTTGGCTGGCGCAGCCCTGGACCTTGGTCTCGGGAGTCCTGTCGGCTTCAGCCAAGGGCGCGAGTTCGCGGCCGAGTTCGATGAGGTAGCGAATCCGCTCCTCCCAATCGTCGATGAACTCGAAGCCCTCGATGATCTCGTCGATGTTCTGCGCCACGGCCGCGTCCTCGTCAGTCTGTGGCGAGGTAGTCGCTTCCGCCGCGGTCTGCAAAGGAAAACGAGGATCTCCGCGCGCCAACGTCGCGAGTGACCTCAGGCGGACGGAGAGCCCGGGCCGCGCCAGGAGGGTTTGCGGTCAGCCGGAGTGAGCGTGTCGCGCCCGCCCGTCGCCGTGGAGACAGCCTTCGCCGGCGCCGCCGGCGCGCCCTCGCTTCCGAGGTAGTCCTGGATCATCGCCGCGCCGTTGCGGGCGCGGTCGCTCATGACCTGAAGCGCTTTTGAGCCGACGTCGCAGGCGTCGGGCTGACGTTCGCAGAAGCTCCGCATGTCCGAGATCGTCGCGCCCGCCGCCGCCAGCGCCGCCATCGCGTCGATGGACGCGCGCTCCTCCGCGTTCGGCCCATCGCCCTTCATCGCGCCGCCGAGGGGAAGCACCAGCAGCAGCACCGAAATCCAGAACGCCGTGCGGATGAGAAACATCATGAGGCCCCTGCCTGCCGTGAATCCCTGCGGTCTTGCGCGCTTGCGGAGATATGGTCCGCGCGTCTTCACCGTCGATAGCAGGGACGATAACAGGATCATTCTAAGCCTCGTTCAACGAGGTCTTTCAACTTGCGACGCCTGCGTTCACATTTCGGCAAGTTTTCATCAATGTTTCAGAAAGTCATGAGGCGTTGCTGCGACCATCGCGTCATCGTCAACGCTTTACAGCCAAGACCGGGCTGGTTTTAGCGTTCCGTTTAAACCTCGGGAGCCAATCTGTTCGTCGAAACGAGGCCCGGGACCAGTGTCGCGCCGGGCCGCCGTCGCTTCCACGCCGGCAGTCGGAGTAAGAGTCTTTGCGACAAATCGGCGCCATGAAAGCGGTCCTGGAGCACGTCGCCGGCTGGGTTCACCCCTCCGTCGCCGACGATGCGCTTGCGTCCGCCCGGCACCGCGCCTTCCTGCTGTCGCACATCCTGGGCGGCGTCGCGCCCTTCGCTGCGCTCCCCGGCCTGCTCGCGTCCGGCCACGCCGCGTCGCCGCTCGAGCTCGCGGCGTTCTGCTGGCTGCTCGCGCCGATCCTGATCGCGCTCAACCTCTCCCGTACCGGCGATCTGGTGCGCGCCCATACGCTGTCGGCCCTCTCGATCGTCATCCTGGTGGTCGCCGTGTCGCTGTCGACGGGAGGGCTCGCCTCGATTGCTCTGCCCTGGCTTGTGCTTGCGCCGCTCGAGGCCGGGCTCTCCGGCTCACGCCGGGCCGTGGGGATCGCCATCGCGGCGGCCGGGGGAGCGGTGGCGCTGCTGCTTGGCCTCGACGCCGCCGCACTGACGCCGACGGCCGCGCCCGCGGGCCCCGTCCTGACGGCGCTCGGCGTGTTCGGGGCGAGCGTCTGCGCGCTGGCGTTGGCGCTCCGCGCGGCGGAAACGGTGGGGGAGGGCGACGCTCTGAGCCGCGCCGGCCGGGCGCGGTTCGATCTCTTCGCCGGCGCCGTCAGCGACCTCGTGACCCGCCACGCGCCGGACGGCACGGTGACCTCAGCGTCTCCCGCCGCCGTGGGCCTGCTCGGCGTCGCTCCCCGCGACCTCGTCGGACGCGGTCTGTTCGATCGGATCCATATCGCGGACCGCCCCGCCTTCCTGCACGCGCTCGCCGCAGCCGCGCGGGGCGTCGAAACGACCCTCGAGATCCGCGCCCGCCGCGCCGTCTCCGGCCAGGCCGCCCAGGCCCCCGAGCCCTTCGTCTGGCTCGAGATGCGCGCTCGCCTGGCGCCAGCTGACCTCGTCGATGCGCCTGTGCTCGCGGCTTTCCGCGACGTGTCCGACCGCAAGGCGCACGAAGAGGCGCTGCTCGCCGCACGCCAGGACGCCGACCGCGCCAGCCTCGCCAAGACCCGTTTTCTCGCGACCATGAGCCACGAGTTGCGGACGCCGCTCAACGCCATCATCGGCTTCTCGGAGATTCTGACCGACGAGCGTCTCTGCCGCCTGGAGCCGGCGCGTCGGTCGGATTACGCCGCGCTCATCCATCAGTCCGGCCTCCACCTGCTCGACGTGGTCAATGGCATCCTGGACATGTCGAAGATCGAGACCGGCTGCTTCGCGGTGTACCCGGAGCCCTGCGAGGTCGGGCCCATCGTCGAGCATTGCCTTGGCATGGTGGCGCTAAAAGCGGAGGCGGCCGGGGTGCGCCTGGCCGCGGAGATCGCGCCCGGCTTGCCGAAGGTGGTGGCGGACCCCCGCGCTTTGACCCAGATGGCCCTGAACCTGCTCTCCAACGCGATCAAGTTCACCCCCCGCGGCGGCGCGGTGACCCTCGAAGCGCAAGCGGCCGGACGCGTCTTCACCCTCGCCGTGCGCGACACCGGGTGCGGCATCGCGCCGGAGCATATCGACCGCCTGGGCGAAGCGTTCTTCCAGGCGAGCGGCGCGCTCGACCGCCCGCACGAGGGCTCGGGTCTGGGCCTCTCGGTCGTGCGGGGGCTCGTCGAGCTTCACGGCGGCCGGCTGGCGATCGAAAGCGTGGTTGATCGCGGCACGCGGGTCAGCGTCCACCTGCCGCTCGGCGCGGCCTCTACGCCGCGAGCCGGCCGCGCCACGTCCGACGCACAGGAGATGAGACAGAGTGCCTAAGCCCTCCGCACGCTCCTTCGACGCCCTCGACAGCTTCCGCGACCGCCCCGCCCGGAGCGGGATCGCCGAGCTCGTCCGCCGCCGTCCGGTCGACGTCCTCGCTGGGCTCGTCGCGGCGGCGGGCGTCGCCACCATTCTGGTCAACGCGCTGCTGCTGCAGGAGGGGCGCCACCCGGCGCCGTTCTTTGGCGAGGACGCCGCCGTAACGCCGACCGCGGCGCCGGCGCGGCCCACCCCGCAGCGAAGCGAACTGGTCGCGCAGATCCAGGAGGCGCTGCGCGCGCGCGGCGAGTACGACGGTCCGGCCGATGGCCTGATGGGCGCGCGCACCGCGGCGGCGATCACCTCGTTCGAGAGGAGCGCGGACCTGCCGGTCCACGGAGAGCCAAGCGATCGCGTGCTCGCCGCGTTGCTGGTCGCGCCTGCGAAACCTGTCCCGACGCCTCAGCCCGCGCCGTCTGCTGCGGCGAAGCCTTCGGCCGCGTTGCGAACCCCTGTGCCTGCGCCTGCGCCGTCGCCCGCCGTGACCGGCTCCACGAGCGTCGCCGGGCCGAAGCTGATGGCGGTGCAGCGCGCCCTGTCCAAGCTCGGCTACGGACCGGTCGCGAGCGACGGCAAGATGGGCGCCGCCACCCGCAACGCGCTGCAGGAATTCGAGCGCGACCGGAAGCTGCCGGTGACCGGCGAGCCCAACCCCCAGACGCTGCGCCAGCTTCAGGCCGTGCTGGGCGCGCCGTTGGAGTGAGCGCGGGAGAGGCGCGGACATGAGCGCTCGGCTCACATCGGACTTCTGGGTCGCGGCCTATGTCAGGCGCTGCCACCTGGCCGGGGCCTATGCGCTGGTGCGTCGCCGCGGCTCGCCGGAGGCGGGCGCAATCTTTCTCGTGATCGATCGCCTCGATGGGCGCAACGATCTCTATGCGCCGGCGCCTCAGGCCGAGGTGGAGAACGCCCGCGCGCGGACCTTCGAACGGGTCGCGGAGGGCGTCGACGGTCTGGCCATCGAGGAGCGCCTCGCCCGCGAGATGCGCTTCGACTCGGACGTGTGGATCATCGCCGTCGAGGACCGGGACGGCCGGGCTTTTCTCGACGACGGCCTTTGAGCGAACGGCTCAGCGCGAGCGACCCGATTCCTTGCCGCGCGCGATGACAGGCCGGCGCAGGCGCGGCGCCGACCGGGCCTGACCGGCGCGCTCGGGCGTGCCGGACGGATCGAACATCGGCTCGTGGCGAGGAGCGGCGGTCACGGGGTCGACCCCGGTGAGGGCCGCCACCAGCTCGGCCGCGGCGGCGCGCGGCGTGGCGTCGGCGATCTCCACCAGATCGAAGAACCGGGGCACGGACTGCGCGATCTCGGGTTGGGCGACGAGCAGCGCCCGAGCGATCGCGTCGCGATCCAGTCCCACGGCCCTGAGCATGAGAACGAAGGGTTCGCCGCTTGGCTCCGTCGTCATCTGCGCGGCGACGGCGGGCGTCAGGCCGAGGGCGTCGGCGATCGCTTCGGCGACCAGCCGGCGGCTGCCGCTCTGGGCGGCCGCTTCGAGGATGGCGGCGTCGACAAGATCGCTCGTGCGCAGGTTGCGGACCCCGAGCGGCGGGCGTGAGGGCCGCTCGGCGAGCGCGGCGCGGATGGCGGCGCGCTGGTCGGGAGTGGCCATGAGGTACAGCGGGGCGAGCGCCGCCTGATCGTAGTCCCGCCGGCGCAGCAGCGCCGCCGCCAGCGCCGGCGCGCCAAGGCCTCGCGTCACAAGCGCGGCGAGGGCCGCGTCGGACGGCGTCGCGGCGGGGTTCGCCACGAGCGTCTCCAGCACCAAGTCGTCGGGGTGGTGCGCGAGCAGCCGCACCATGTCTCCGTCGACGTCGGCGCGTCGCGCCACGGCGCAGGCTTCGAGCACGCCGCCGTCGAGCGCGAGGCTCAGCAGCAGCGTGCGGGGAACACGCGGGAACCGCGCGATGATGGGGGCGGCGACCTCCGGGGCGTCGTCGAGCAGCCGCGCGATCAGGCGGGCCGGCGTCCGCTCGTCCTCGGCGAGCTTGCGGGCGACGATCGTGCGGGTTTCAGCGTCCACCACGTCGAGCAGCTGCAGCGCAAGCTCCTCGTAGCGCGCGATCTCCTCGGGCGCGTGGTGCGCCTTCTGCACGAAAAGGTCTGTCAGCACTCGGATCAAGGTCGGTCGAACGTCGACTCCCTCCTGCCGGGACAGGCGCTCGAGCGTTTCGATGGGCAGCAGGTCGTCGCTCATCGCATCCGTCCGGTGGGAAGTCGCGGCCAAGGGAGGGGCCGGCTGTCTCCTCCGGAACCTAAGGCTGACATGGTTAGCGCCGCGTTAACCGTCCCGTCCCGGCACACCGCGCCCTCGCACGGGTAAAGCCTGAAGTTGTGGTGTTAAAGCAACACTCCCCGTCGAGCGCGCCTTGAGCGCGAGCCGGTAACAACTCGTTAACCACAGAGATCGCTGAATGAGGACAGAAGGCCTGCGGACGGCCGGTCCGCCTCTAGGCCGCGATCGAACCGAACCCCCTCTTGGCAGGGAGCGTCCCTATGGGCCTCGTGCTCGCGTTTCAGACTCAGCCGCGGCAGCCGTCGCGATCCTCCGTCACTCACCGCCGTCCGCGACCGACCGCCGGCGCCGAAATCCTGTTTTTCACCGGCGTCCGTTACGAGCGCCGGCTCGACGTCGGGTCAGCCTCGGCGGGCGGGCGCTCCCCCGCCATAGACCTCGGCCAGCCCGCTTCGTGATCGTCGCCGCGCTTCGGACGGCGACGTCCGGGGCGCGGACGATCAGCCTCGCGCTCTCGGCGGCGGCTCTCGGCGCCTGCGCCCAGACGGGCGATTTCGGCCGGCCCGCGCCCAGCGTCATCAACGACGCGTTGCTGCCCGCCGCCGGCGCGCTCGCGGCGCGGGGGCGTGGCGAGCCGGTCTCGGGCTACCGGCTGACCGACGACGAAGTCGAGATGCGGAACCTCGCCTGGGGCGTGGTGATGCCGCCGCTCCCCGAGCAGACGTTGGAGCGCACGCTCGTCGAGCTCGCGCGCACCCGCGTGCTCCCCGTCGAGCGGGTGCGCGTGGCGAAGGAGTCCTACGTTCGGACGCTCATCGCCACGCCCTACCGCTCGAGCGGCGCGCGTTACGCCCGTCTGAAAGCGGACATCGAAGCCGACATTTCACGGATCGAGCCGTTCTTCGCCGCGGCCGCCCGCGTCGCCGCGGGCGATCGGGCGCGGGACCGCGCCGCCGCCCGCGTGCCGGAGCTGCGCCCCGACGAGCGGGCCAACGTCGACGCCCGGATCGACGAGAACGGCCTGCTCATCGCCTGGGTGCGGCTGTCGTTCGACGAGCGGGTGGTGACCTACCGCTACGCGCTGGACCGGCTGGTGCTGGAGACGCCCGATCCCGCCGCGGTGCCGGTGGAGGCCTCGCTGTCGATCCTCGAACGCGTGCTCGCTTCGCTGCGGCCGATCGGCAAGCCGCGCGGCGTGTTCAAGGGTTAGACGTCGGAGTCGTCGACCGGCCGCATGTGGCGCTTTCGGCGAGCGTCTTGAGCGCGGGACGTGCGCTCGGCGCCTGGGCGAACAGCCGCACCAGCACGAAGCCGGCGTCGCTTGGCGAGACGATCCGGATCGAAGGCCGCGCCTGCGCGGTTTCGTCCTGCTCAGCCGCCGCCACGTCGTTCTCCCGCAGGATCACCACCTCGACCGTCCCGTTGGTCGCCGCCTTGTCGGTGAGCGCATAGAACGGCGCGCCCCGCCGTTCGTGGATCGCGACCGCGCCATAGGTCGAGGGCAGGGCGGCGCGCACCGTCACCGGACCGCCGGCAAGGTCGTAACGGCAGGCGGCGACCACGAAGGATGGGTCGGAAAAGGCGAGCAGATCCGCGGTCGCGCCGTCGTCCGGCAGCGCCACGAAGCGGCCGTCGGCCTGAAGCGCTCCGAGCCGGTCGTAGGGCCCCCGCGGCGCGAGCGACGGTATCGCGAGCAGCGATCCCACATGCACGACGCCGGCGAGGAACAGGCCGACCACAAGGGCGTAGAACAGACGCATCATCGGCAGGCGCCCCGTTTGACCGCCAACAGCTGCGGCGGCGTCCGGCGGGCGAGGGGCGTGCCGAGCGCCGTGTCGTAGAGCGCGAGCCGAAGAACGAAGGCGCCTTTCGCCGGCAACTGGATCCAGTCGCCGGCCTTTGCGGTCTGGGAGAGTTCGACGACGATCGGCCGTCCGATCACCCGCACCGTTTCGGCGCTCGACGTTCCGCGTCGGCCGAGCGCCGTCTCGAGCCTGCCACCTTCCGGCGAGAAAGGCATGAGCGTCCAGAGTCGGGCCGCGGGAAGGTCGCCCTCCAGCGTGTAGTCGCAGGCGGCGTCCAAGGAGCGGCCCGCGTCGTCCGTTCGCGCTTCGAAGGCGACCCCGTCGCCATAGGCGAGCGGCGCCTCGCCTCGGCGCGCGACGCCCGCGCGCAGGTAGGGATCCGCGCCCAGCCCGCCAATGTCGGGATCGGCCCGCCACGGCCCGATGGTCAGCCCTCCGATCGGCAGGCCATGGGTGACCGCGCGCAGCGTGGCCCCGAGGCCAAGCACGGCGGCGACCGCGAAGACGATCATGACCAGAAGGGTGAGGCGCATGCCGGCGGCCGATCTTAGCGCGCGGCCGTCGCGGGTTCGGCCCCGGCGAAGAACGGCGTGACGAGTTCCGCCCGTGGGCCGACCGCCGGGCGCGCGGCCGCGACGTCGGCGATCAGGGCCTGCAGCACCTTCGCCGCCCCGTCCGACAGATTGCGCGCGCCGACCGGGCGCACATCGGCGCCGTCCTCGGGCGCGGCCTCGGCGACCGCAGGTTTGGAGGCGGCAGGAAGGGCTATCCCCGGGATCGGCTTCGGGGCGACGCCCTGGTGGGCGAAGGCCATGATCTCCTTCCAGGCCATGGCTGGCAGGGAGCCGCCCGTCATCTCCTTCGTCGTGGTGAAATCATCGTTGCCGAACCAGACGCCGCCCACCAGCGAGCCGGTGAAGCCGATGAACCAGGCGTCGCGGTAGGACTGCGAGGTGCCGGTCTTGCCGCCGGCCTGGACGCCGTCGAGGCGGGCGCGACCACCGGTGCCGTTCTCGACCACGGCCAGCATCATGCGATTCATCTGCGCCACGACCGGATAGCCCAGGACCTGCTGCAAGGGCTTGGCGTCCCGCTCGCGCCGCCAGATCGCCGCGCCCTTGGAGTCGTCGACCTCGATCGCCGCGAACGGCGGCGCGCGCCGGCCGCCATTCGCAAGCGTGCCGTAAGCCGAGGTGTGGTCCAGCACCGTCACCTCCTCGACGCCCAGCGCAAAGGCGCGCCCGACGTCGAGTTTCGACCTGAGCCCCATGCGGTGGGCCATGTCGATGACGTTCCTCTGCCCCACCGCTAGCGCCAGCCGCACCGGTATGGTATTGATACTCTTGGCGAAAGCGGTGATGAGGGGGACTTTGCCGGCGAACCGGCGACCGTAGTTGCGCGGGCACCAGTTGCCGACGCAGATCGCCGCGTCCGACACCACGCTGTCGGGCGTGAACTTCCCCGAGGCGAACGCCGTCGCATAGACATAGGTCTTGAACGACGAGCCCGGCTGCCGCAGCGCGTCGACCGCGCGGTTGAACTGGCTCTGGCCGTAGTCCCGGCCGCCCACCATCGCCCGCACCCCGCCCTCCGGCTCCAGGATCACCGCCGCCGCCTGGTCGACGCGGTAGGAATCGCCGTACTGCCGCAGCATGCGCTCGACCACCTCCTCGGCGTGGCGCTGCAGCGCCGGGTCGAGCGCGGTCCGGACCCTGAGCACCCGCTGCCCCTTGAAGGCGCCGGCGTCCGCCATGGCGCGGATCTCGCCATAGGCCCAGTCGAGGAAATAGTCCGGGCTCGAGACCGCGACCGTGGGCTTCGGCGTCGCCGGCTGGAACCGCGCCGGCTGCACCTGCCCCTCGGTCATGAAGCCGGCGTCGACCAGATTGTCGAGCACGGTGGCCGCCCTCGCGCGCGCCGCCGCCAGGTTGACGTGCGGCGCGTATTTCGTCGGCGCCTTGAACAGGCCGGCCAGCATCGCGCTTTCGGCGAGGTCCACGTCGCGCGCGCTCTTGCCGAAGTAGAAGTGCGCCGCCGCGTCCACCCCGAAGGCCCCGCCGCCCATATAGGCCCGGTCGAGGTAGAGCTTCAGGATCTCGTCCTTCGAGAGGTGGAACTCGAGCCAGAACGCGAGGAACGCCTCCTTGATCTTGCGCTCCAGCGTGCGCTCGTTGGTCAGGAACACGTTCTTCGCGAGCTGCTGCGTGATCGACGAGCCGCCCTGCACCACGCCGTTCGCCCGCGCGTTCTGCACCAGCGCCCGCGCCGTGCCCGCAACGTCGATGCCGAAGTGGGTGTAGAACCGCCGGTCCTCGGTCGCGAGCGCCGCCTTGATCAGGTGGTCGGGGTATTCGCTCAAGGGAATGCCGTCGTTCTGCATCACCCCGCGTTTGCCGATCTCGGAGCCGTGCCGGTCGAGGAAGGTGACGGAGAGATCGGCCCGGCTCAGCCAGTCCGGCCCGGTCTCGCGGAAGGCCGGCAGCGCGAGCGCGAGCATGACGAGCGCGCCCGCGGTCCCGAGCGTCAGCCCCTCGCACAGGATCTCGACCGTCCAGCGCCGCCAGCCGCGCACGCGGAAGGCGTCGAAGGCCGCGCACACCCCGTCCCACCAGCGCGAGAGCGCGGGCCCGATGGTCCAGAAGGTGTGGTCTAGCCACGAATCGAGCGCCAACAGGCGTCGTTTCGTGTCGAGCGTCTTAGGCCGCGCGCCGAACCCGAACACCGAATGCCTCTCTCAACGTAAGCGTCGTTCCGGCCCCGGAATGACTTGACCCGACGGCGCCCGGAGCGCAAGAGCCGAAGCGTCGCCGCCCCCAGCCCAGAAGGACATACCCCCCGTGGCCGCACCCGGAAGCCTAGCCGAACCGCCCTTCTGGAGGGTGAAGACGCTGGCCGAAATGTCGGCGCCGGAGTGGGAGAGCCTGTGCGACGGCTGCGGCCGCTGCTGCCTGCTCAAGCTGCAGGACGAGGACACCGACCGCATCGCCTACACCGACGTCGCCTGCCGCCTGTTCGACCTCGGCACCTGCCGCTGCTCGGACTATCCCAACCGCCAGGCGCACGTGCCGGACTGCGTCCGGCTGACGCCCGAGGTGGTCGAGGACATCGGCTGGCTCCCCCCCACCTGCGCCTACCGCCTGATCGACGAGGGCAAGGATCTTCCCGCGTGGCACCCTCTGGTCTCGGGCGATCCGGAGACGGTGGTGACGGCGGGGGTGTCGGTCCGCGGCCGCGTGAGCTCCGAGACCGGCGTCTCGGAGTGGGAGCTGATGGACCGCATGGTCAGCTGGCCGGCTAAGTGGCCGAAGGGGGCGAAGCGGGGGTGAGGTCCCACGCCGCGAAGGGCGTTTTCGGCCTCCGGCTCGCGACTTCGACTACCAGCAGAAGACGGCCTTCGTCCTTTGTCACCAGCTGCTGCGCGAGGCGATGGCGGATGAGGTCGAGGCGAGACGCTTGAAGACTTGGTCGAGATAGACGGCCCCTATTTGGGCGGCCATATCCGCCCGGCGAACCTCAAAGAGGAGCGCGAATGAGCGTCGGATCGTCAGGGTTCCAGACCTTGCCGTCCTTATCGCCATCCCAAGGGTCGCCAAAAGCCTTAAGCGCAGGCGGTTCAGTCCCACCGGCTAGAGCAATGGCAACCGCCCGGCGCTCGCGCCGATGCTCCCGCACTTTAAAGGCCTCGTCGCTTTCGGCCGTCGTCACCGGCACGATGGGCGTCTTTCTTCTGGATCGGACATGCCTGCGCGCTTCTCTCAGTGAGACGCGAGGCCGCCGGACCGCCTTTCGGGATGTCAGGTTTACCGCAAGGGCGCTTCGACCGGAGCGCCACCCGACAGCCACCTCGCAGGCCTAATCTAGCCGAGACAGGCCCCAAACGCCTCTGGATTGTTGGTGCGCTTGCTCTTGGGCGTCGAGCGGCGCCCATCACGAAGGCAGTCGTGGATGCCCGGCTGCGCCGGGCATGACGGGGAGGGCGGCCCAGACGTCGCCCTGCGTTCTCACCCGCGCGCCGTCATGGTCCGGCTTGTCCGGACCATCCATGTCTGACGTGGCGCGCGACGCCCGAGATGGGTCCTCCGGTCAAGCCGGAGGACGACCCGGAGGGGCGCGAGCCGCGGGCGTCCCTTCTCCCATTGCCGGAGAGGGTGGACGGCGGCGTTCGCCGTCGGCCGGATGAGGGGTCGTCCGGGACGTCCTCGGCGGTGGGGAGGGCGGCTCAGACGAACCCTCACCCCAGCCCTCTTCCGCAAGGGGAGAGGGGGCGCGGCGTCGCCGTTTTCGGAAGGCGCGGCGGGTCTGCGCCGGTGGTTCTACAAGAGCGCGCCGTCATGTCCGCGCCTTCGCGCGGGTATCCACGACTTGGGCGTCGAGCGGCGCCCGTGACGAAGACAGTCGTGGATGCCCGGCTGCGCCCGGCTGCGCCTGGGTGATGGCGGCCCCGGCGTCGCGCGCCCCCTCGCTCGACGCCGTCATGGTCCGGCTTGACCGGACCATCCCTGTCCGACGCGGAGCGCGACGCTTGACGTGGGTCGTCCGGACAAGCCGGAGGACGACGGGGCGGGTGGCCCGGAGGGACGTGGGGACGAGGCGGGCGCGGCCATCTCTTCGTCCTTTGCGAGACAGCGAGGAACTGGGGGCTGGATCGCGTCTTTGATTCAAGCAAGATGATCATGCTGGACGGCGGCGGCCGCAGGACTGGCGGGGTTCGTCCGGCCTCGAGCCAGGCCGGCGTCCCTGGCCGCGCGGCGGTGTCCCGGCCTTGGGCCGGATCCAGACCCCCGCGGATCGCCGAACGATCGCGCGGGCCGACGCCCGTCGCGTTTCTGGGTCCCGGCTCAAGGCCGGGACGAGCCCTCCCGTGAGATGTCGCCGTCGTCCTCTCCGCGTGACCAATCCATGTCCCACGCCGGCTCGACGACCGAGATGGGTGCTGCGATGGAGCGGTCAGACTACGGAGCGGCTTGAAACGATGCGGACTGTGAGGCGCCGGGACGGTCGCCCCACCGAGGCCCGCACACGCAAAAACCCCGGCTTGGGGAGCCGGGGTTTTCCAAGGCGCAACGGCCGTGAGGCTTAGCGGCCGGCGCCGCTGGCCGGGCCGTGGTCGCTCGGCATGGTCTTGTCGGTGGCGGCGCCGGTGCTCGGCTTCGTCTCCGTGGCGCCAGAGGTCGAGCCCATGGAGCCGGAGGTCGCGCCCGAAGCGCCTGAGGTCGTCGCGCCGCCGCCGACCGAACCCTGGGTCTGCATGCTGGAGTTCGGTGCGCTTGGCTGCGTGGACGCGTCGGCGTTGGGCGTGCCGGCGGTCTGCGCCATGGCGAGACCCGACGAGGCGGCGAGGAGCAGAGCGGCGGCGCCGGCGGTGAAAGCATTTGTGCGGGTCATGAAGGTCTCCTGAAAAGAACTGTCTGTGTGTCCGCCGGATGATGTGCATCGTCGCACGCAGCGCAAAAGCATTGGCGCGGCGAACGGGAGACGCCGCAGTTCCGCAACGGACGCGTTAGGGTGATGCGACGAAGGTTTTTGGAGGCCTCGCCTTTGGAACGCGCGAGATGCGCTCCAACCCGGCGCCGCCATCGTCGGTCGGTTAAGACCTCAACACGCGACGCGCGAGAAAGTTGCAGGGCGCCGCCGCATGAGGCGGGGGACTCCGGCGCACGCTGGAGTTTAAGAAGAAAATCCTATATGGTGGCGCGAAGATGGGGCCGCTTGCGGGGCGGCTTCGCGCAGGAGGGAGCGGCATGCCGGCGTTTCGGGCGCATTCGGCCGAGGAGATCGAGCGGGCGCGCACGCTCTATGAGGAGACCGACGTCAGCCCCGCCGACATCGCGCGGCTGATGGGGCTCGGCGTCAACACCTTCTACCGCCGGGTGAAGGACTGGGGCTGGCGGCGGCGACGGCTGCGGGTGGAGGAGAGCGACGCCATCGCGCGCGAGGCCCTGACGAGCGCGGATCCCGGGATCGCGGCCTATGGCCGGGCCTGGGAGGAGGACAAGCGCTCCTCCGCCGAGCGGGCGGAGGCCGCGATCCTTGGGCAGATCGCGGCGATCGAGGGGCTGCAGCTCCGGGCGGCCCGGGCGGCGCTCGACCTGATCGACAGCGAGCGCGCGGCGCGGACGCTGTGGCGGCTGGCGCAGGCGCTGAACGAGGTGGAGAAGCTACGGCGGGCGGACGCCGCGCCGCGGAAGGGTCGGGCCGCGGGCAGGGCGAGCGAGCCGGAGGTCGACGTGGAGGCGATGCGGGAGGAGCTCGCCCGGCGGATCGCCGCCATGCGCAAGATGTACGAGGAGGGAGCGTAAAGCCCCGCGCATGCGAAAGCCCCGGCCGCAGGGACAGGGGCTTCGCAGGTTTTAGCGGGGCGCTTACTTGCCCGAGCCGGTGGTCGGCTTTTCGCTGTGGCCGCGCGGGCCCTCGGCCTTGTTGTCGACCGTGCCGGCGGAGGTCGGCGTGTTGTCCTTCATCTGGCCGGAGCCGGAGGCGGCGCCCGAACCCGTCATGCCGGACTGGCCCTTCACCTCGGGGCCGGAGTTCGGTCCGACGCCGGGCTGCGAGCCGGAGGTGGCGTTGTTCTCCTTGCCGGTGGCCTGCGCCATGGCGACGGTCGAGGACGCGGCGATGAGCAGGGCGGCGAAGCCGGCGGCGATCTTGGTGGTCATGACGTCTCCCAAAGTGGTTTGTTGATGAAGAAGCTCGGCCGAGCGCGGCCGGCCGTCGTCGGAAGACGACCGGCAAGACGTCGAGGGCCGTGCGAAAGAAAGGTCCGGCGATCGGCGGCGGCGCGACTGCGACATGGGACGCAGAAACCTTGAAGAAGCGGCGCGGCGGATCGCTTTTTCGATCGATCAAACGTTAAACACCCCGCGCTCAAAAAAGTTGCAGGGCGCTGGGCGAGATTTGACCAGGGCGAGTGCGGCCCTGAGGAGCGCGGGCGCGCCGGCACGAAAAAGCCCCGACGCGAGGCGCCGGGGCTCGATCGTCTTAAGGAGCTTGGGGCGTCAGCGACCGCCGCCGCCGCCGGCCCCGCCGCCGCCCTCGACCGGGGAGGGGCGCTGGCCCTTGATGTCGGTCGACTCGGTCGCAGCGGACGGAGTGCCCGAGCTCATGCCCGTCGAGCCCGTGGTCGAAGGGGTCTCGTGGGTCATCCCGGTGGAGTGATCCTTCTGCTGCTCCACCGTGCCGGGGCCGCCCGGCTGGCCGACGGTCGCGGCGCCCGCGCCGCCTCCGCCGCCGCCCGCGCCCTGGGCCAGGGCGAGGCTCGAAGAGCCGGCGATGAGAAGCGCAGCCGCGCCTGCGGCGATGAACTTGTTCATGATGTGGGTCCTTTCGTGCGGTGACGCGCCGGCCGGGCGAAACCGGAGCCTTGGGCTCCGGACGCTGCGCGGCGCGCTCGATCGTTCCCCTTCCAAACGTCGTGGGCGCGCGAAGGTTGCACGGCCGTCCGCGAGGCGCCGGACGGGGCGTGCGCCTGCACGGCGGGCGTCAGAAGCTGAAGGTCGCGACCACGCCGCCGCGCGGGGGCGCGCCGGGGGCGACGAACCCGCGGCGCCGCGCGAGCGCCTTCGCCGGCTCCTGGGCGAGCAGCGCCTCGGCGCGGCGGCGGTCGGCGTCCGACACCTTGTCGGCGTCGCACCGGCCCGGCTCCTCCCACAGCTTGCGCGCGACCGGCGTGCCGACCGCATAGGTGATCGTGCTCGCCGCGAGGTCGTCCGGCGCGACGTAGCGCTTGCGCATCAGCGCCTTGATCGCCTCGCCCAGGATCTGCGCGCTCTCCTCCAGGCTCATGTTCCGGACGAGATCGACGTCCGGGGCGTCGCGCCCGTCGACCGCGCAGTGCTTCGCCGTGAACAGCCAGTCGTGCACCATGTAGGCGGGCGCATAGCCCCAGGGGCCGAACCCCTTGAACAGCTGAGCGAACTTCGGGACCGACCCGCCGTCGGTGTACATCAGGCCCGGCCGGATGACGGCGCCGTCGGCGCGCGTGAAGGTCAGCTCGTTGTTGGGCACCGGCATGAACAGGAAGCGTCCGTCCCCGGCGGAAGCGCTCCCCTCGCCGAGCCAGACCACCACCAGCGAGCCGGAGAACGAGCCGCCTTCGGGCGCGTCGCGGTAGGCGAGGCCGCCGCATCCCGCGAGCCCCAGCGCCAGTCCGGCCGCAGCGAGCCGCCCCCATCCCATGCGCGCTTCCCCCGAAGCTCGATCGAACCTCGCGAGCGTAGCGCGAAAGGCGGTCCGCCGCCACGACCGCCGCGCTCCGCCTTGCGGCCGCAATCGCGTCGCTTATCTCGATGCGATGAGCACAGAGGGAGGACCTGTCCGATGATCCGAGCCGCTTTGGCCGCCAGCCTTCTCCTCGCAGGCCTCGCAGGCGCCCAGGCCGCGACCGTGCCGGAAGGCGTCTGGAGCCTGCCCAAGGGCAAGGCGACGGTGCGGATCACGTCCTGCGGCGAGAGCGTCTGCGCCACCCTCGTCGGGCTGGGCAAGCCGCTCGACAAGGAGGGCCGCCCCAAGGTCGACAAGCGCAACCCGGACCGCGCCAAGCGCGACCGGCCGGTGATCGGGCTGTCGCTGCTGCAGGGCATGGCGCCGTCCGGCGAGGGCTGGGCCGGCAAGTTCTACAATCCCGACGACGGCAAGACCTACGCCGGCACGCTCGCGCCCGCCGGCGACGGGACGCTGAAGCTCAAGGGCTGCGTCCTCGGCGGGCTGGTGTGCCGGACGCAGGTGCTCACCCGCGTGAGCTGACCGCCGAAACGACCGTGGCGGAGACCGGTCTCGCCGGTCCCCGCCACGAAAAGCGCAGGCCTGGGGCTGTCACGCCCGCAAGCCTGCGAAGGTGGGCCCGGCCGGGGTAAAGGGCCAAGCCAGGGGTCTCAGGGCCGGCGCGTCAGGCGCCGGCGAGCTTGGGCTGGCCGGTCGGGGTCGGGCCGTCGTCGAGCGTGGCGGGGTTGGCGACCCCCGAGCGCTTGACGTGGGCGGCGAGGACCGGGCGCAGGGCGACGATGGCGAGGAAGGCGGCGAGCAGGTCCATGCAGGCCACGGTGTAGAGCACGGTCGCCCAGGTGCCGGTCGCCTCCATCAGCAGGTTGCCGACCGGGACGAACAGCGCGCCGATGCCCTTGGCGCAGTACAGCACGCCGTAGATCTTGCCGATGTGCTTGGTGCCGAAGGCGTCGCCGGCGAGCGCCGAGAACAGCGAGTAGACTTCGCCCCAGGCCAGGAACACCACGCCGGACAGGATCAGGAAGGCGTAGGGGTTGTGGCCGAAGTAGCCGAGCGCGACGATGCCGAAGCCTTCGAGCGTGAAGGCGATGACCATCGTCTTCTCACGGCCGATGTTGTCCGAGATCCAGCCGAACAGCGGGCGCGAGATGCCGTTCATGATGCGGTCGAGCATCAGGGCGAGCGGCAGAGCGGCCATCGTGAAGAAGTACATGTTCACGCTGAAGTTCTTGACGCCGAGGTCCTGCGCGATCACGCCGAGCTGAGCCACCGCCATCATGCCGCCGGTGACGACGCAGATGAACATGAAGAACATCAGCCAGAACAGCTTGGTCCGCAGCGCTTCGGTGAGCGTGTAGTCCTTGCGGGTCTGATTGACCTTGTCGGAGACCTTGACTTCGCTCTTGGCCGGCGAACGCAGGAACATGGCGGCGATGAAGGCCAGGATGCCCTGCAGGATGCCGAAGAACAGGAAGGTCGACTGGAAGCCCGAGGTCTGGATCATCGACGCGATCGGCAGGATCGTCGCCGCCGAGCCCATGCCGTAGCCGCCGGCGGTCAGGCCGACCGCGAGGCCGCGGCGGTCCGGGAACCACTTCAGCGCGTTGTTGATGCAGGTCGCGTAGATGCAGCCCACGCCGATGCCGCCGACGGCCGCGCCGACATAGAAGCCCATCAGGGTCGTGGCCTGCGAGTTCAGCACCCAGGAGGCGCCCATGAACACCGCGCCGATCGCGACCATCACGCGGGGGCCGTACTTGTCGATGAAGTAGCCTTCGATCGGGGTCAGCCAGGTCTGCACCAGCACGAAGATGGTGAAGGCGATCTGGATCGAGGCGCGGTCCCAGCCGAAGGTCGACTGGATTTCAGGGACGAACAGGGTCCAGGCGTACTGGATGTTGGCGGTCGCGACCATGCAGATCACGCCGACGACGATCTGCGTCCAGCGGGTCTTCTCGGAGACGTTCGGCCGGAGGGCCGGGTCGGAAGCTTGTGCCATTTTGGCGTTTCCTCGGTGTGTTTCGTTCGGCCCGAAAGCCGTGTGGACGCCCTCGCTTGTGCGGCGTGGTCGTTTTTTCGACCTTGGCGCCGCGGCGTCGCAGTGGTTCAGAGTGCGTTCGGTCTCCCTCTGATGGGGGGGGATGACCCGGTGAAAAGGCCCGTGATTCCGGCCGTGTCACGCATGGCTGGTATGCAAAATATGGCATGCCAGAATGACGCAGGGATAGCCTCCGGACGGTGGTTGTACTTCACGACTTCGTAATCGGAGCGTGATCGGCCGTGATCGAGGCCGCGCAAAGCGGCCATGGCCCAGCAGCCCTTGAGGCTGGCGTCTTATTGGCGTATCGGCGCCCCTGTGAGCCTCGGCGACGGACGCGGGCGGGGCTCGGCGCGAGGGTTCGCGGAACGGCGATGACGTATTCGGTCAAGGAAATCTTCAAGACGCTCCAGGGCGAGGGCGCCCAGGCGGGCCGGACGTCCGTGTTCTGCCGGTTCGCGGGCTGCAACCTCTGGACCGGGCGGGAAGCGGATCGCGCGCGCGCCGTCTGCCAGTTCTGCGACACCGATTTCATCGGGACCGACGGCGAAGGCGGCGGCAAGTTCGCCGACGCCGACGCCCTGGCGGACGCGATCGCCTCCGCTTGGGGCTCTGCGTCGGGGCCGCGCTACGTCGTCTTCACAGGCGGCGAGCCGCTGTTGCAGCTGGACGCGGCGCTGACGGCGGCCTGCCGCGCGCGCGGCTTCGAATGCGCCGTGGAGACCAACGGCACCCAGGCGCGCCCCGCGGGCGTCGACTGGCTGTGCGTCAGCCCCAAGGCCGGCGCCCCGCTCGCGCTCGACGGGGGCGACGAGCTGAAGCTGGTCTACCCGCAAGCTGGCGTCGACCCCGAGGCGTTCCTGGGGCTCGAATTCCGGCATTTCTTCCTGCAACCGATGGACGGCCCCGAGGGGCCGGCGAACGTGCAAGCGGCCATCGCCTACTGCCTGGCCCACCCGCGCTGGCGCCTCAGCCTGCAGACCCACAAGATGATCGGCATTCCGTGAAAGGCGCCTCATGAGGATCGTTCAGGCCTTCACCTTCGAGGCCGCCCACCGGCTGCCGAACGTAGCCCCGACCCACCGCTGCCATCGCATGCACGGCCACTCCTACCGGGTGGAGCTGGCGCTCGAGGGGCCGATCGACCCCGTGACCGGGTTCGTGGTGGACTTCTTCGACGTCGAGGCGGCCTTCGGACCGGTGCTGAAGCGGCTCGACCATCACACGCTCAACGAGATCGAGGGACTCGAGAACCCGACGGCCGAGCTGATTGCGCTGTGGATCTGGGACAAGGTGAAGCCCGACCTGCCGCAGCTCGCGCAGGTAAAAGTGTTCGAGACGCCGTTCTGCTGGGCGGAGCACGACGGCGCATGACGGCGGCGGCCGGGAGCGACGGCGCGCTCGTGCTGTTCTCCGGCGGGCAGGATTCAACCACCTGCCTCGCCTGGGCGCTGGACCATTTCGCCCGCGTCGAGACGCTGGGCTTCGACTACGGCCAGCGCCACCGGGTTGAGCTCGACCAGCGCGCGGCGCTGCGAGAGGGGCTCGCGCGGCTGAAGCCGGAGTGGGCTGCCCGGTTAGGGGAGGACCACACGCTCGCGTTGCCGGTGCTCGGCGAACTGTCCGACACCGCGCTGACCCGCGACGTCGCCATCGAGGCGGAGGCGGGGGGCCTGCCCAACACCTTCGTGCCGGGACGGAACCTGGTCTTCCTCACCTTCGCGGCCGCGCTCGCCTGGCGACGGGGCCTGCGGCGCATCGTCGGCGGCATGTGCGAGACCGACTTCTCCGGCTATCCCGACTGCCGGGACGACACGATCAAGGCGCTGCAGGTGGCGCTCAACCTCGGCATGGAGCGCCGCTTCGTGCTGGACACCCCGCTGATGTGGCTCGACAAGGCCGACACCTGGGCGCTGGCGGACGGCCTCGGCGGCGCCGGGCTGGTGGAGCTGATCGTCGAGGACAGCCACACCTGCTACCTCGGCGAGCGCGGCGCCCGCCACGCCTGGGGCTACGGCTGCGGCGGCTGCCCCGCCTGCGATCTGCGCGCCAAGGGCTTCGCGCGCTGGCGCGAGCGGGCGGCGGCCGCTGGGGCATAGGTGGCCAGTAAGGTCTAGCGGCCTGCCTAGGTCCTCACGGGTCGTCTTGGTCCGGCTTGACCGGACCATCCACGCCGGGCGTGGAGCTCGACGCCTGATGTAGGTCCTCCGGTCAAGGCGGAGGACGACGGGGAGGGTGGCCCCGACGCAGCATGAGTCCGCTAAGGGCGAAGGGGACCGTTCCACTCACACGCCGTCGTGGTCCGGCTTGACCGGACCATCCATGCAGGCGTGGAGCGCGACATCTGAGGTGCTCCGGTCGAGCTGGAGGACTACGGGAGGGCGGCCCCAGGGGCGGTGGAGCGAACCAGCAGGGCCGGTGGGACCCGACTCCAACCACGCGCCGTCATGGTCCGGCTTGACCGGACCATCCACGTTCGACGCGGAGCTCGACGCCTGAGGTGGGTCCTCCGGTCAAGCCGGAGGACGACGTGGAGGGTGGCTCAAAGAGTGGTGCCGCACCCCCGCAGCGGGCAGATTAGACGCCGTCCCACTCACCCGCCGTCATGGTCCGGCTTGACCGGACCATCCATACTGGGCGTGGAGCGCGACGTCTGATGGGTCCTCCGGTCGAGCCGGAGGACGACGGGCGGGTGGCCCCTCAGGGCGGGCGATTAGGAGGCGGCGCGCGGAGAGCGATCCCCAAACGCAAACGGGGCGCCCCCTGAGGGACGCCCCGTTCGTCAAACCCGAACCCGGAAGGGCTCGCGCTCCGAGATTACTCGGCGCGGAGGTTCGCGGCCTTGGTCTTGCCACGCTCCATCACGACCTCGAACGCGACCTTCTGGCCCTCGACGAGGGTGTGGAGGCCCGAACGCTCGACGTCGGAGATGTGAACGAAGACATCCTTCGAGCCGTCGACCGGCTGAATGAAGCCATAACCCTTCTGGGTGTTGAAGAACTTGACGGTGCCGCTCGGCATGATCGCCTCCCTGGACAAGCGCATGTGCGCATTTGACCGCTTCTCCTTTCGGGTCCACGGCCGGGCACAATCCGAATTTGGTGCGTGTCGTGAAGGCGGTAGCTTTCGGCGAAATCGCCGCATGCAGGCCAGACAGGACGTCCAAAAATCTGATTGCTGATCGACAATGGCGCACAGCTAAAACGCGTCGTCAAGCGTCGGCGCGGCGCCCAAAAGGCGGAACCCGCGCGCCGACGCGCCGTTTGTCACCCGGATGCCAACTCTGGCCCAAGGAGGCGACGGCGTTGAGTTCATCGCATGACAATAATACGACCGAACGCTTCGGTTTCGCCGACGACGGAGTGATTCCGAACCACCCCAGCTTCGAGCTTCTGGTGCACCGCGCGGCCTTCGCGCCCGAGCCCGGCGAGCCCGCCGTGAGCGCGGAGCAGCTGTTCGGCGCCAACGGCTGGGGCGGCTTCTGGCGGGATGGGATCTACCCGTTCCACCACTACCACTCGACCTGCCACGAGGCGCTGGGCGTGGCGCGGGGCTGGGCCGAGGTGCGATTCGGCGGGGAGAGCGGCGGGCGCACCCTGCGCCTGGAGGCCGGCGACGTGGCGGTGCTGCCCGCCGGCACCGGACATTGCCGAGTCGCCGCCAGCGAGGATTTCGAGGTCGTCGGCGCCTATCCGCCGGACCAGCCCTTCGACCTGATCCGGGACGCCGCCGACCACGACGCCGCGGTGGAGCGCATCAAGGCCGTGCCGACCCCGGCGACGGACCCCGTGTTCGGGCCGGACGGCGGCCTCCGGGCGGCGTGGAAGACCCTGACGCGACCTGCGGCGTGAGTGAGCGTCATGCGCTCGCCAGCCGGCATTTCCCCGGCAGATTCTGGTAGTAGACGCTCTTAAGGCTCGCCTCGAACCACCGCTGCCCCGGCGCCGCGGGATCGAAACCGTAAAGCTCGATCGCGATGTCCTCGACCGCCGTCCCCGTCTGGTTGGCGGCCGGCACGGTGACCTTGGACGCGATGCGCGCCGGCTCCGCCGAGCGGTCGAGCGCCCAACGCGGCCGGGGCGCGCTCTCGCCGTCGAAGTCGCTGCGTTCGCCGTTCGCCTTCGCGGCGTAGATCTGATGGAAGCCCAACGGCTCGCCCCGGTCGAGCTCGAACAGGAAGGCCACGAACGGCTGGCTCTCCACGAACACGTAGAACTGGCAGTAGAGCGTGGGCGCAGACGGCGGCGCGGCTGCGGTCCGCAAGGACGGGGAGGCGGGCGCCGGCGCGTCGGGCGGAGCGTGGGTGCGGCCGCTCGACGCCGAGAGGTCGGGCGTGGCGTCGAGATAGACGTAGAGCCCCGCCGAAATCAGAAGCGCAGTGAAGAGGCTCAGGGCGATCAGGGCGATGCGCGTCATGCGTGGGTCCCGGCGTCGGTCGGCTCAAGGATAGCCGGCGCGCGCCGAGGTATCGACCTTGGAGTGGCGCTCGCCGCTCCGTAAGCCGGCGCTTACGCCGGCTTACGGTCCATCAGCTCCACGAAGCGCGAGAACAGGTAGTGGCTGTCCTGCGGGCCCGGCGAGGCCTCGGGGTGGTGCTGGACGGAGAACGCCGGACGGTCGGTCAGCTCCAAGCCGCAGTTGGTGCCGTCGAACAGCGAGATGTGGGTCTCGCGCGCGGTCGCGGGCAGGCTCTCGCGGGCGACCGCGAAGCCGTGGTTCATCGAGGTGATCTCGACCTTGCCGGTGGTGAGGTCCTTCACCGGATGGTTCGCGCCGTGGTGGCCCTGGTGCATCTTGGAGGTGGTCGCGCCCACGGCGAGCGCCAGCATCTGGTGGCCAAGGCAGATGCCGAAGGTCGGGATCTTCTTCTCGAGCACCGCCTGAATGACTGGCACCGCGTACTTGCCCGTGGCCGCCGGGTCTCCCGGGCCGTTGGACAGGAACACGCCGTCCGGGTTCAGCGCCAGGATGTCCTCGGCGGTGGCGGTCGCCGGCACCACGGTGACCTCGCAGCCGGCGGTGGTCAGCATGCGCAGGATGTTGCGCTTGAGGCCGTAGTCGATCGCGACCACGCGCTTCGTCGCCGTTCCCTCCGCGCGCGCGCCGTAGGTCCCGGGGGCGGCGGCGCCGGGCCAGCTCCAGCCGGCCTCGTCCCAGCCGTACCGCTGGGGGCTGCCGACCAGCGGCACCAGGTCTTGGCCCTCGAGCCCTTCGAAGCCGTCGAGCGTCGCCTTCAGGGCCGCGTCGTCGAATGCGCCGTCCGCCGCGTGCGCGATGACGGCGTTCGGCATGCCCTTGTCGCGGATGAGGGCGGTGAGCGCACGGGTGTCGACGCCGGCGATCGCGACGATGCCGCGCGCCTTCAGCCAGGCGTCGAGGTCGCGGGTGGCGCGCCAGTTCGAGGGCGAGGTGACGTCGGCCGCGAACACCGCGCCGCGCACGCCGGAGGCGCCCGCCATGTTCACCGTCTCGACGTCGTCCTCGTTCACGCCGACGTTGCCGATGTGCGGGAAGGTGAAGGTGATGATCTGCCCGGCGTAGGACGGATCCGTCAGGATCTCTTCGTAGCCGGTGATGGCGGTGTTGAAGCAGAGTTCGCCGGCCGCGGCGCCGATCGCGCCAAGGCCGTCGCCCTCGATCAGCGTCCCGTCGGCGAGCAGCAGCCGCGCCGTCGGGCGCGCCTCGTCCCAGCCGCCGTGAGCGGCGTCTTGTTCATGAGCCATGATTGTCTTAAGTCCCGTCGCGCGGTCACGCGCCGACGCCTGACGCGCCGATGCGGCCGGAACCTAGGCGCCGCGACCCCCAGCGTCAACGTTTTGGTGACGGGATCACGTCGGGTTCAGCCGCGCGGCTGCGCCCGATCGCAGCGATATTGATAAGGACAAAAGCGATGCGCGAGGCGATCAACGCCGCCCTGAAGGAGAGCATGAAAGCCCGGGATGCGGAGCGCACCGGCACGCTGCGCCTGGTCTCCGCCGCCATCAAGGATCGCGACATCGAAGCCCGCGGCGAGGGCAAGGGGGCGGCGACCGACGACGAACTGAAGCAGCTTCTCGCCAAGATGATCAAGCAGCGCCAGGAGAGCGCCTCGATCTACGAGCAGAATGCGCGCCCCGAGCTCGCCGCCAAGGAGAAGGCGGAGATCGCCGTGATTCAGGCGTTCCTGCCGCAGCAGATGTCGGAGGCGGAGGCCGCCGCCGCGATCGACGCCGCGATCGCCGAGACGGGCGCGGCGAGCATGAAGGACATGGGCAAGGTGATGGGCGTGCTGAAGGCGAGGCACACCGGCGCCATGGACTTCGCGGCGGCGAACGGCGTGATCAAGGCGAAGCTGACGGGCGGCTGAGTCTTTTCCGAGGAGCGGGCGCCATGAGGCTGAACCTGAGCGCTGCGATCTTGTGCGGCCTCATGTTGGCCGGCTGTGATGCTCACCGTGGCTTGCGCTGCTTAACTCGCCGAAAACCACGACCTCGGGAAGCGAGCAAGTCGTTCTCGGAGAGTATCGCTCGCTCGAAGAGTGCCGCGGGGCCGCCATCGGAGCCCTCCACTCGAAGGGCTGGCAAGAAGGCGGCTCGTACTTCTGCGGGTACAAATGCCGCAAGGAGAAAGACGTTCACGTTTGCTCTTCAGGCGGGCGATAGTTGGCTCCCCCGTCACGATAAACGCAACGCCCCCGAAAGCTACTTCCCCAGCGCGGCGGCGTTGGGCGCGATGACGGCGAACAGGTCGGCCAGTCCCGCCAGGGCGCCGTCGTGGACCTCCTCGGCCGAACGCGCCGGCTTGCCGACGGCGCCGGGCAGCGCGCGGGTCGCGGTCGCGTTCTCCACGATCGTCACGCCGTAGCCGAGGTCGACCGCCGCGCGGGCGGTGGAATCGACGCACATGTGCGTCATGAACCCGACGAGGATCAGGTTCTTGCGGCCGAGCGCCTTCAGCGCCGGGTCGAAGTCCGGATTGGTGAAGCCGTTCGGAAGCCCCTTCGAAAACACCGGCTCGTCGCCCTGGGGTGCGGCCTGAGACGCAATCTCGGCGCCCTTGGTGCCTTCGACGAAGATGCCCTCCGGCGCGCGGTGGACGAGGTGGACGACCGGGGCCCCCGCCGCGCGGGCCTGCGCCAGGAGGTCGGCGATCGCGTCGAGGGCGCGCGCGGAGCCGGGGAGGGCGATCGGCCCTTCGACATATTCGTTCTGCGCGTCGATCACGACCACCGTGGCGTCGGCGAGTGAGGCCGGCTGGGGCGAGGCGCCGGAAAGGTCGCGAAGGGTCTTGGGCGCGTCAGCCATAAGGCTCTCCATAGAACGAGAAAGGGCCGCCGGAGGCGGCAGCCCGTATGGATCGGATCGACATCATCGTCCGCCCGCCGCGCCGCCAGAGGCGGCCGGGGTCAAAACGCGGCGGCGCTGGCCGTCAGAACACGCCGACGACGATGGCGCCGAGGAAGGCGAAGGCGGCCAACGCCGCCATCAGATCGACTCGTTTCACGACGCTCATGTGTGAAATCCCCAAATTCACTGTTGCGCCTAGATAAACTCGATTCATTCCCTCGACAATAGGGAGCCGGGATCGCTTCGTTAACGAAGCATCCACCTTTGAGGTTCGGCCGCCTAACGAAATCGTCGCTGCGACGCGGCGCCAGCCGTCGTCCGTCAAGCGCGCCTTAACCAACTCCCTCGCATTTTAACGACCATGCGCTTCAGGTTCGCCCATGGCTTCGTTCTCGGCTGCGTCGCTGCGGCGCTGAGCGGCTGCGGCTTTTTCGGCGGCGAGGAGCGGGAGCCGTGGCGCGGCAAGGTGGAGGCCGCCTGCCTTGCGGCGAAGCTCGTCACGCCGACCGACTTCACCCGGCCAATCGACGAGATCGACGGTCCCGGCGTCTGCGGGCTCGAGCATCCGTTCCGCATCTACGCCGTGGCCGACGGCTCCGTCGGCGTGCAGCCCGCGGCGCGGCTGGGGTGTCCGATGACCGCCGTGCTCAACGACTGGATGGTCCGCACGGTCCAGCCGGCGGCCAAGGCGCGCTTCGGCGTGGCTGTGGTGGAGATCAAGAACGCCGCTTCCTTCGGCTGCCGCACCCGGAACAACAAGCGCGGGGCGAAGCTCTCCGAGCACGGCTTCGGCAACGCGCTCGACATCTCGGCCTTCATCCTCGCGGACGGCCGCGAGATCTCGATAGCGCGGGACTGGCGCCGGGGAGCGCCGGAGGCGCAGGCCTTCCTGCGCGAGGCGCACGCCGGCGCCTGCGGGGCCTTCAAGACGGTGCTCGGCCCCGGCAGCGACGAGCACCACGAGAATCACCTGCATCTCGACCTCGCGCGCCACGATCCCGAGGGACGCCGCGCCTACTGCCGGCCGACACCTGTGATGCCCGAGCTTCCGCCGGAGCCCCAGCTCGCCCCCGAGGGCGACGAGCCGGCCGTGAGCTACGCGCCTGAAGCCAAGGGGTTCGACGGTCCGACGGGCTCGATCGGGAGACGCTTCGGGGCGGAGGTTTCCGAGCCGCCCGCGGACTGGCAAACGGACGAGTGACGCCGCTTCGGCCTCGCGTGGGGAGGTGGGACGCTCTTCTTGTTCGCCGCCAGTCGCGACTGAGCGTCGGGATCTAGGCGGAGCCGAAAAGGCCAGGACGTCAGGACATGCGGGGCATCAGCTACGACCTGCGGTCAGATCCGGTCGCTCGCGCGACCCGCTGGCGGACGCCGGCCACCACGCGCTCGAGGGGGGTAGGTCATGATCGATCATATGAGCGTCAGCCCTGCCGACGTCGAAAGTGCGCGTCGATTTTACGACGCCGCGCTCAGGCCGCTTGGCGTCGTGGCCGTGATGGAGGTGTCGCCCGAACAGGCCGGGGGCTACCGCGGAATAGGCTACGGGGTCGATCTAAAGCCGTTCTTCTGGTTGACCAGCGACAGCCGACGCGCTTCGCAGCCGGGCGCCCGAGGGCTTGGGATCCATGTTGCGTTCGCGGCGGGCAGCCGAGCGATGGTGGACGCCTTCTATGCGGCGGCGTTGGCGCATGGGGGCAGCGACAACGGACCGCCCGGCGTGAGGCCTCATTATCACCCGGCCTATTATGCAGCCTTCGTGATCGACCCCGACGGGGTCAACGTCGAGGCCGTATGTCATAAGCCCGAATGAGGTGGCGGGCGGGCCGCCCTTCAAGCCGTACGCAAGAGCCCAAGCTTATCCCGCGGCGATCTTGGGCTTGGGCAGTCCGTAGAGGTGCTCCTCCGCCGGGAAGCGGCGCGCACGGACGTCGGCGGCGTAAGTCTCGGCCGCGGCCTTCATGGTCGCGCCGACGTCGGCGTACTTGCGCACGAACTTCGGCACATGGCCGAAGGTGACGCCCATCATGTCGTCGGTGACGAGAATCTGGCCGTCGCACTCGGCGGAGGCGCCGATGCCGATGGTCGGCACCCGGATCGTCTCGGTGATGCGGGCGGCGAGCGGGGCGACGACGCCCTCCACCACGACCGCGAAGGCGCCGGCGTCGGTCACGGCGCGGGCGTCGGCGAGGATGGTCTCCGCCTCGGCCGCGAGCTTGCCGCGGGCGGCGTAGCCGCCGAGCGCGTTCACGGATTGCGGCTGCAGGCCGATGTGCGCGAGCACGGGGACGCCGCGCTGGGTGAGGAAGGCGATGGTCTCGGCCATCACCGCGCCGCCTTCGAGCTTCACCGCGCCGCACCCAGTTTCCGCCAGGATGCGGGCGGCGTTGCGGAAGGCCTGGGCCGGGCTTTCCTGATAAGCGCCGAAGGGAAGGTCGACCACGACGAGCGCATGCCGCGCGCCGCGCACCACCGCCGCGCCGTGCGCGATCATCATGTCGAGCGTGACGGGGATCGTGCTGGGAAGGCCGTAGACCACCATGCCGAGACTGTCGCCGACGAGCAGCAGGTCGGACGCCTCGTCGAGGGCCTCGGCCACCGGCGTGGTGTAGGCGGTGAGGCAGACGAGCGGCGTTCCGCCCTTCGCCGCGCGGATCGCGGAGACGGTGACGGGCTTCGCGGTGGGCGCGCTCGCGGGCGGCCTGGCGTGTGCGCTCATGGCGTTCGGTCCTCCGGGCGGCCGGGCCGCCTGCGCCCGGCGGTCCCCATTTCGGGCGTACGCCGGCTGTGACGGAGATTTGGTCGCATCCGGCCTGCCGTTCCAGTTCTTTATCATCCCAACGCACAAAAATGCGGCTCGAACCGCCGCTTCGGGGGACGTTCGCGTCCTCGAAGGCGGACGGCTACAGTCGCGCCCCGAATCAGGAGCGGCGGCGATGTGGTTTTGGGGCAAGATCGGCGGGGCGGCGGCGGGGCTCACGCTCGGCGGACCCCTCGGCGCCTTGGCGGGGGCCGTCGCCGGTCATTTTCTTATCGATCGCGAAACCGACCCGGAGGCCATCGCCGCGCGCGACCGCGAGAAGCGCGAGGTGGCCTTCACAGTCGGCGTGATCGCGCTTGCGGCCAAAATGGCGAAGGCGGACGGCGTGGTCGCCTGCGTGGAGGTGCAGGCCTTCCGGCGCGTGTTCTCCATCCAAGAGAGCGACCTCAAGCGCGTCGGCCAGTTGTTCGATCTCGCGAAGCAGGATGTGGCGGGCTTCGAGGCTTACGCCGGCCAGCTCGCCGGTCTGTTTGCGGACGATCCGGCGACGCTGGAGGACGTGCTTTCCGGGCTCGCGCAGATCGCGGCGGCGGACGGGGCCGTGCACGAGGCGGAGGCCGCCTACCTGATGCAGGTCGGCGCGATCTTCAAGCTGGACGCGGCGCGGCTCCGGCGCGCGCTCGCCCGGCACATGAAGCTTCCGGCGGCCGACCCTTACGCGATCCTCGGAGCCGATCCCGGCGCGAGCGACGACGACCTCAAGCGCCGGCATCGGGCGCTGGTGGCCGAGACCCACCCCGACCGGGCGATCGCGCGCGGACTGCCCGAAGAAGCGGTGCGGATCGCGACCGAGAAGCTCGCCGCGGCCAACGCCGCGTGGGACATGATCCGGCGCGAACGGGGGCTCGCATGACCGTCTTCACGCCCGACAGTCCCTTCGTCGCGGAGGTGCGTCCCGCCGCGAACCACGACGAGCGCCGCGACGGGCGCGAGCCGGACATCCTGCTGCTGCACTACACCGGCATGGCCTCGACCGAGGCCGCCTGCGCAAAGCTGTGCGCGGCCGACGGCGGCGTGTCGTGCCATTACGTGGTGCTCGAGGACGGCCGGATCCTCCAGCTGGTCCCGGAAGAGCGGCGCGCTTGGCACGCCGGCCGGTCGTCATGGGAGGATGAAACGGACGTGAATTCGCGGTCGATCGGCGTTGAAATCGCCAATCCCGGCCATGATCACGGCTACCCCGATTTTCCACCGGAGCAGATCGCGGCCGTCGTCGAACTGGCCCGCGACATCTGCGCGCGGCGGTCGATTCAACCGGAGCGGGTGTTGGCGCATTCCGACGTCGCGCCGCTGCGCAAGATCGATCCGGGTGAGAAGTTTCCGTGGGGGCGGCTTGCGGCGGCGGGGGTCGGTCATTGGGTCACGCCCACGCCCATCGAAAACACCACGGCGCTCGGACCCGGCGACGAGGGCGAGCCGGTCGAACAGCTCCAGACGCTGCTCAGTCTCTACGGCTACGGGCTCGAGATCGACGGCTTCTACGGGGAGACTATGCTGGCGGTCGTGCGGGCCTTCCAGCGTCATTTCCGGCCGGCGCGGGTCGACGGGATCGCGGATTACTCGACGTCACGGACGCTCCGCAACCTGTTGCGGCGACTCCCAGCGCGCTGAGCCTCGGCGCCTCAGTCTCGTCACATCACCGTCAAGAAGCGAACGCGCTCTGGTCGAGCCGAGGTCATCTTCGCACGGCTTTAGGTTCCCCCATGCGAACCGCATAGGGGAGTAAGCATATGCGTAAGACGACGCTCGTCGCCGCCATTCTTGCGGCGACCGTCGCCTCGGCCAACGCTGCGCCGGTTTCTGAACGACTTGCCCGGGGGGCAAGCCAATCCACAAAATCTGCAGACGTCCGAAATTCCACTTCCTCGACCAAGTCGACATCTGAACGTTCAGTTAACGCGAACGTTCCCGCGAAAGCGTCTCAGCCGCTCGTGACGGCCGGCGCGGCCGCCTTCACCTCGGCCCGCTCCGCGGGGTCCCCCTCGAAGGGCGGCGGCGTTCCCGCACGCGTCGCGGCGCCGGTTCCGACCCAGGCCGCCGCCGCGGCGCCTAGCGCGGAGAGGACCCGAACGACCTCCCGCAAGGCCGTCCGGCAGGCGCGAGCCCGCGAAGCCGCGAAGATGCGTCAGGCCGCCAACGTCGGACGGGTCTCCAGGTCTCGAGAGGCCGCGAAGTCCCGCGAGGCGCGCCGCGCGGCGGCGCTCGCCGCCAAGAGCGACACCGTCGCTCTCCAGCGCGACGTCGAGCTTCCCGACGCGCCGAAGCCCGGCGCCGAGGCCTCGGCCGCGAACCTGCCGACCGGCTCCATCCCCTCGATGGTCACCGCCATGGCGCGCGCCCAGGGGGTCAGCCCGGCGCTCGCCCACGCGGTCGTGAAGGTCGAGTCGCGCTATCGCCCGAACGCGACCGGACGGGGCGGCTACATCGGCCTGATGCAGCTGAGCTACCAGACCGCCCGGGGCATGGGCTTCCGCGGCAGCCGGCAGGCGCTCTACGAGCCCCGCGCCAACCTGACCTACGGCATGAAGTACCTCGCGGGCGCGGTCGCCAAGTCCGGCGGCAACACCTGCGCGGCCGTGTCGAAGTACCAGGGCGGCCACGGCGTCCGCGGCGTCACCCGCGCCGGCGCGGTCTACTGCGCCAAGGTGAAGCGCTTCATGGCCGAGGGCGTCCCGGCCTCGGGCCGCCGGACGGCGGACGCCTCGGCTCCTCAGCCGCGGTCCTGAGCGCTCCCGTCTCGGGCCTTGGCTTGACCCCGGCGACGTCGCCGCCCACAAGGGCGGCGTCAGTCGGCCGGACGGCCGCTTCGGTTCACGCCGGAGAGGAAAGTCCGGGCTCCATGGAAAGCACGGCGCCGGATAACGTCCGGCGGGGGCGACCCCAGGGAAAGTGCCACAGAAAGCAAACCGCCTCCGGCCTCCGGGCCGGCGGTAAGGGTGAAAGGGTGCGGTAAGAGCGCACCGCGCTGCCGGTAACGGGAGCGGCACGGCAAACCCCGCCGGGAGCAAAACCGAATAGGGGCGACGCGTCTTCCGTCTTCGGGCGGAAGGCAGGCCCGCTTCCAGGCCGTCGCCCGGGTTGGTTGCTTGAGGCGTCCAGCAATGGGCGTCCCAGAGGAATGGCCGTCACGCGCGGCGGGAGGGGGCGACCTCTCGCGCCGCGCCATACAGAACCCGGCTTACAGGCCGACTGACGCTTCCGCCTTCCGCACTTCAAGCGTTTTGGCCGCCCCAGCGCGGCGATTCGCGCCCGCGGAGCCCTGGGCCGGCCGGCGGGGCGCGTCCGTCGCTCGCCTTCTCAGATTTTCGTCTGATCAGAACGACCGATAGCGGCCGTGGAACGACGCTCCGCAACGGGTTCTTAACCCTAAGGAAGTTCTACTGACGGCGTCGCGTACCGGCGCGACGCGGCCCTTGTCAGGTGATGCGTCCTGGGCCGCGTCGAGCGGGGCCGCGAACCCCGTTTCGTTGACGCCCATACGGCCCCATGATATCCCAAATCATCCCGTCGAAGCGGCAGGCTGCAGGTTCTCTCGGGGGATCCTCAGCGTTCGGCGTCGTAGCGTTCCGCGCTGCGCGTGCGGCTGGAAACGTGCGCCTTTCGCCCGTGTTCTCGGGCGAGGGCGGTCGGGGCGCCGCCTTCCGCGGCGATGTGGGGGGCTATGGACCGCTTCGTGTCCAATTTCACCAATCGCCTGGATGCGAAGGGCAGGGTCTCGATCCCCGCGCCGTTCCGGGCGGTGCTGGCGCGCGACGGCTTCGAAGGGCTCTACGTGCATCCCTCCCTGGACCTCGCGGCGCTCGACGCGGGCGGCAATGCGCTGCTTGCGGACATCGACTCCCTGCTGGAGACGCTGTCGCTCTATTCCGACGAGCGGGACAGCTTGGCGACGGCGCTGCTGGGCACGAGCGAGGTGCTGAAGGCGGACGGGGAGGGGCGCGTCATCCTCACCGAGAGCCTCAAGACCTACGCCGGGATCAAGGATCAGGTGACCTTCGTGGGGCAGGGGCGGAAGTTTCAGATCTGGGAGCCGGAGAGCTTCCAGGCGCATCTTTCAAGCGCCCGAGAGACGGTGCGCGGATTGAAACGCCGGCTCGGCGCGCCGACCCCTCCGCTGGAGCCGGCGTCGTGATGGCCCGCCGCGAACGCCGCCCCGAGCGCGACCCGGCGGACGCCCGTCCGCACCTTCCCGTGATGCTGCCCGAGGTGCTGGCCTCGCTCGCTCCTAAGGACGGCGAAACCTATCTCGACGGCACCTTCGGCGCCGGCGGCTACACCCGCGCGATCCTCGAGGCGGCCGACTGCCGCGTGATCTCGACCGATCGCGATCCGACGGCGATCGCAGCCGGTTACGCCATGGTCTCCGAGTTCAAGGGCCGGCTGACGCTGGTCGAGGACCGCTTCTCCAACCTCTCGCACGTGCTGGACCAGCTGGGTCTCGACGGGATCGACGGCGTCGTGCTCGACGTCGGCGTCTCCTCGATGCAGCTGGACCAGGCCGCGCGCGGCTTCTCCTTCCGCAACGACGGCCCGCTCGACATGCGCATGGGCGGCGAGGGCCCGAGCGCGGCGGACCTCGTGGCCGACCTCGACGACAAGGAGCTCGCCGCCGTGCTGCGGACGCTCGGCGAGGAGCGCCGGGCCGGCGCCGTCGCCCGCGGCATCTGCGCCGCGCGCGAGACGGAGCCGATCACGACGACGCTGCGTCTCGCCGACGTCGTCGAGGGCGTGCTGGGCAAATCCTACGACGGCATCCACGCCGCCACCCGCACCTTCCAGGCGCTGCGCATCGCGGTGAACGACGAACTCGGCGAACTCGGCCGGGCGCTGTTCGCGGCCGAGAGCCGGCTGAACCCCGGCGGCCGGCTGGTCGTCGTGGCGTTCCACTCGCTCGAGGACCGCATCGTCAAGACCTTCCTCGCCGACCGCACGCGCACCGTTCCCGGCGGCTCGCGCCACATGCCGGCCGCCAGCGTGCCGCCCGCCACGTTTCAGGCCCTGTCGCGCGGGGTCGTGAAGCCCTCCGACGAGGAGGTCGAGGTCAATCCTCGCGCGCGGTCCGCGCGGCTGCGCGCCGCCGTCCGCACGGACGCCCCCGCGCGCGGCGGCGACGCCTTCGCCTTCGGCGTGCCGCGTCTGCCGCTCGGCGGACTTGAAGGAGCCGGCTCGTGAAGATCGCCCGCCTGCTCAACGTGGTCGCGGTGCTGGCGCTCGTCGGCGCGGCGGTCACCGTCTACCGCATCAAATACGACGCCACGATGCACTCCGAGCACGTCACAAAGCTCAAGCGCCAGATCGCGCAGGAGAAGGACACGATCGCGGTGCTGAAGGCCGAATGGTCCTTCCTCGCCCGGCCCGACCGCGTCCAGGCCTTCGCCGAGCGTCATCTCGAGCTGAAGCCGCTGCGGCAGGGCCAGACCATCACCGTGGCGTCCTTGCCGGACCGGCCGGCGCCGGTCGACGAGATCGGGCACAAGCTGGAGGCGCTCGGCCTCATGGGCGCCGACGCGAGCCTCGCGACCGACGCCTCGGGCGAAGCCAAGAAGGCTGCGGCCGCGCCGGCGAAGAAGACCACGATCGCGGTCAAGCCGACCTCGCAGCTGAAGGCGCCCGTCAACCGCCCGGCGCCGCAGAAGCCCGCGACGCCCAAGGTCGGCCAGCCGCTCAACATCACCGACTTCCTGCGTCAGAACCCGGGTCTTCTGCGATGAACCGCGACGCCTTCCTGAGCGCCGCCGCACGCGGGGGCGGCGCCTCGGCCCGCGCCGTCGGCCGCGCCGCCGTGACCTCGGGCCGCTGGACCGCCTTCGGGCTCCGCGGCCTGTTCCGCCTGCTGAAGAAGCTCTTCTTCCTGCTGGTCGGCCGCGGCGAAGGCCTCGGCCTCACCAACGGGCGGCTCCGTATCGCGATGCTCGCCTTCGGGATCGTCTATCTGACGATCGTTGGCCGCTTGGTGCAGTACGCGGTCGCGCCGGACGTCGGCGCGGTCGCGAAGGCGAGCCAGCAGGTGGCGGCGGTGTCTCGCCCCGACATCGTCGACCGTAACGGCCAGGTGCTGGCGACCGACATCAAGGTCTCGTCGCTCTACGCCGAGCCGAAGAACATCATCGACGTCGACGAAGCGGTGGAACTGCTCTCCGGCGCCCTGCCGGAGCTGAACCGCGACGAACTGCGCGCCCGGCTGTCGACGAAGAAGGGCTTCGTCTGGCTGAAGCGCGAGGTGACGCCGCGCGAGCAGGTGGCGGTGTTCCGCCTCGGCATCCCCGGCGTCGGCTTCATCCAGGAAAACAAGCGCATCTACCCGAACGGCGACATCGTCGCCCACATCCTCGGCTTCGCGGACGTGGACAACAAGGGCATCGCCGGCATCGAGAAATACCTCGACACCAGCGGCATGACGGCGAAGGCCGCGGCGATCGCCGCGGACGGCAACCGTATGGAGCCGATCCATCTCGCGCTCGACCTCAAGGTCCAGCACGCGGTGCGGGACGAGCTCGCGGCCGGCATGAAGAAGTTCAAGGCGATCGCAGGCTCCGCGGCCATCGCCGACGTCGAGACCGGCGAGATCCTCAGCCTGGTGTCCTTGCCGGACTACGATCCCAACAACCCTGTCGACGCCCTGAAGCCGGACCGCATCAACCGCGTCAACGTCGGCGTGTTCGAGATGGGCTCGACCATGAAGGCCCTCACCATCGCGATGGGCCTCGACAGCGGCAAGTTCAACCTGCAGAGCCGGATGGACGCGCGCGCCCCGCTTCAGTACGGACGCTTCCGCATCCATGACTTCCATCCCACGAACCGCGTCCTGACGATCCCGGAAGTCTTCGTTCACTCCTCGAACATCGGCACTGCGCGGATCGCGCTCGGCATGGGCGTCGACGCCCACAAGGCCTTCCTCGCCAAGATGCGCCAGCTCAACCGTCTGCAGACCGAGCTGCCGGAGAGCGCGCGGCCGATCCTGCCGCCGCGCTGGGGCGAACTGAACACCATCACGATCTCCTTCGGCCACGGCCTCGCGATCGCTCCGATCCAGTCAGTGATGGCGGTAAGCGCGCTGGTGAACGGCGGCTACCTGATGACGCCGACCTTCATGCAGCGCACCGCCGCGGAGGCGCGCTCAGCCTCGGTGCAGGTGCTCAAGCCCTCGACCAGCGTGGCCATGCGCTACCTCATGCGCTTGAACGCGGAGAAGGGCTCGGCCAAGAAGGCCGATATCCCGGGCTACCGCGTCGGCGGCAAGACCGGCACCGCCGAGAAGGTGGTCGGCGGCCGCTATGCGAAGAACAAGAACCTGACGGCCTTCACCGCCGTGTTCCCGATGGACAAGCCGAAGTACATGATGCTCGTCGTGCTCGACGAACCGCAGGCGCTGCCCGAGACGCACGGCTTCGCCACCTCCGGCTGGAACGTGGTGCCGGTGGGCGGAAAAATGGTGGAGCGCATCGCGCCGCTGCTGGGCGTCGAGCCGATCTACGACGCGCCGCCGGCGCAGGACCTGCTGGCCTCGATCGGCGCGACCGTGGGCGCGGTGCGGTGACGACGCTCGGAGCGCTGTTTCCAGGCGTCGGCTTCGACGACGCGGCCGCCGCCACGCCCGTTACGGGACTGACCGCCGACAGCCGGGCCGTGACGCCCGGAGCGGTGTTCGCGGCGCTGGCCGGCGCCAAGACCGACGGCGCCCGTTTCGTCGCCCAGGCGCTGGAGAAGGGCGCGGCGGCGATCCTTTCCGAACAGGCGCTCGAGGCGCCGGTGCCTGTGGTGCAGGTCGACGACGCGCGGCTCGCGCTGGCGAAGGCTGCGGCGCGGCTCTACCCGCGTCAGCCGGCGACGATCGCGGCGGTGACCGGGACCAGCGGCAAGAGCTCGGTGGTCACCTTCCTCAGGCAGATCTGGAGCCACGCGGGGCTCAAGGCCGCGAGCCTCGGCACGCTTGGGGTTACGGGACCTTCTGGCGGGACCTACGGTTCGCTGACGACCCCGGATCCGGTCTCGCTGCACCGGACGCTGGACGAACTCGCGGGCGAGGGCGTCAGCCACCTCGCGATGGAGGCCTCGTCCCATGGCCTCGATCAGAAAAGACTGCACGGCGTTAACCTTAACGCCGCCGGCTTCACCAATCTCTCACGCGACCACATGGACTACCATCCCTCGGTCGAGCACTATCGCGACGCGAAGCTGCGGCTGTTCCGTGAGTTGCTCCCCGAAGAGGGGACCGCGGTGGTCTGGGCCGACGCGCCGGACGGAGCGGCCTTCGCGGACGCCGCGCGGCAGCGCGGACAGCGCCTCCTCACCGTCGGCGCGAGGGGTGAAACGTTAAGGCTAACAGGCGTTAAGACCGACGGGCTGGATCAGATCCTCAGCGTCGAGGGGGCCGGCGGCGCGCGCGACGTGCGGCTTCCGCTCGCGGGCGCGTTCCAGGCTCAGAACGCCCTCACCGCCGCAGGCCTCGCCATCGCGACGGGGGTCGCGCCCGAGGTCGCGCTCGACGCGCTGGAGCGGCTCGAGGGCGTGCCGGGGCGGCTCGAGTTCGTCGGCGAGCGCGACGGCGCAGCGGTCTTCATCGATTACGCCCACAAGCCGGACGCGGTCGCGTCCGCGCTTGCAGCGTTACGTCCGTTCGCCAGGGGACGCCTCGTCGTGGTGTTCGGCGCCGGCGGCGACCGCGACCCGGGCAAGCGTCCGCTGATGGGGGAGGCCGCGACCGCAGCGGCCGACGTGGTCATCGTCACCGACGACAACCCGCGCAGCGAAGACCCCGCGACCATCCGCGCCGCGATCCTCGCCGCCGCGCCGGGCGCCCGCGAAATCGGCGACCGCAAGACCGCAATCGAGACCGCGGTGTCCGAGCTACAGTCCGGCGATGTTCTCGTCGTCGCCGGCAAAGGTCACGAAACGGGCCAGATCGTGGGAGATCGGACGCTGCCGTTCTCGGACCACGACGTCGTCCGGGACGCCCTCAAGCGGAAGGGAACCGCCGCATGACGACGTCGAGCATGTTCGCAGAGCCGTTGTGGACCACGCCGGAGCTTGCGCTCGCGACCGCGGGGCGCGTCGTCGGCCGCGCGGACGAACCCGCGACCGGGGTGTCGATCGACAGCCGCACCGTAACCCGCGGCGACGTGTTCTTCGCCATCAAGGGCGACGTGCACGACGGCCACAGGTTCGTCGCGGACGCGCTCGCCCGCGGAGCGGCGCTCGCCGTCATCGACGAGGCCCATGCGGCGGAGTTGAAGGACGCCGGCCCGCTCCTGGTGGTGAAGGACGTGCTCGCCGCCCTGGTCGCGACTGGGATCGCGGCCCGCGCGCGTTCGAAGGCGCGGATCGTCGCGGTGACGGGCTCGGTCGGCAAGACCTCGACCAAGGAGGCGCTGCGCCTCGTGCTGGCCGAGGACGGCCCGACCCATGCATCGGCTGCGTCCCACAACAACCACTGGGGCGTGCCGCTAACGCTCGCCCGCCTGCCGCGCTCCGCCGCCTACGGCGTGTTCGAGATCGGCATGAACCATCCCGACGAGATCCGGCCGCTGGTGAAGATGGTTCGCCCGCACGTGGCGGCCATCACCAACGTCGAGCCGGTGCACCTCGCGGCCTTTCCCAACGTGGAGGCGATCGCGGACGCCAAGGCCGAGGTGTTCGAAGGCTTCGCCAACGGCGGGCACGCCGTGATCAACCGCGACAACCCCCATTACGAGCGCCTGAAGGCGGCGGCGACTGCGGCCGGCGCCGCGGTCTGGACCTTCGGCGAGCACGTGTCGTCCGACGCCCGGCTCGACCGCATTGCCATGAAAGAGCAGGGCTCTTGCGTCGCGGCGACGGTGCTGGGCGAGGGCGTCACCTTCAAGATCGGCGCGCCCGGCCGTCACGTGGTGCAGAACGCGCTCGCGGTGCTGCTGTGCGCCAAGCTCGCCGGCGCCGACCTCGCGCTCGCCGCGCTCGCGCTCGCCCGTTTCGCGCCGCCGGCCGGCCGCGGCAAGCGGCTGGCGCTGAACGCCCCCGGCGGCGTGCTCACCGTCATCGACGAGAGCTACAACGCGAACCCCGCCTCGATGCGCGCCGCGCTCGCGCTGCTCGGCCAGACACCGGTGCAGTCCGGGGGCCGGCGGATCGCCGTGCTCGGCGACATGCTGGAGCTCGGTCCTCAGTCGGAGGAGCTCCACGCCAAGGTGGCCGAAGCGGCCGCGACAGCGAAGATCGATCTCGTGTTCACGGCCGGACCGCTTATGAAGGCGCTGAACGACGCGCTGCCGCCCGCCCGGCGCGGCGGATGGGCCGCGACCGCGGCGGAGCTCGAACCGAAGCTCTTCGAGCGGCTGCGAGGAAAGGACGTGGTGATGATCAAGGGATCGAACGGCTCCAGGATGGGGCCGTTGGTGGCGGCGCTCAGGGACCGCTTCGCGCCCGCCGACGAGACCTTCGCGGCGGGATCGCTCTGAGATGCTGTATTTCCTCGCCGACCTGTCCTGGGCCTTCCCGGGACTGAACCTGTTTCGCTACATCACCTTCCGCACCGGCGGCGCGATCATGACGGCGGCGCTGTTCGTGTTCCTGTTCGGCCCCTGGATCATCGGCCAGCTCCGCATCAAGCAGGGCAAGGGCCAGCCGATCCGCTCGGACGGCCCCCAGACGCACCTCGCGAAGCGCGGCACGCCGACCATGGGCGGGCTGATGATCCTGTCGGGCCTCGTCGCCACCACGCTGCTGTGGGCGAACCTCGCCAACCCCTACGTCTGGATCGTGCTGTTCGTGACCATCGGCTTCGGCGCGATCGGCTTCTACGACGACTATCTAAAGGTCACGAAGCAGACCCACGCCGGCTACTCCGGCAAGATGCGCCTCGCGATCGAGTTCGCGATCGCGGGGATAGCGGTCTACGCCATCACCCGCGTCGGCCAGCCGGGCTTCTCCACCTCGCTCGCGTTTCCCTTCCTGAAGAACTTCCTGCTCGATCTCGGCTGGTTCTTCCTGCTGTTCGGCGCGGTGGTGATCGTCGGCGCGGGCAACGCCGTAAACCTCACCGACGGCCTCGACGGCCTCGCCATCGTGCCCGTCATGATCGCGGCCGCGAGCTTCGGCTTCATCGCCTATCTCTCCGGAAACGCCGTGTTCGCGGACTACCTGCAGATCCACTTCACGCTCGGCACCGGCGAACTGGCGGTGGTCTGCGGCGCGGTGCTGGGCGCGGGCCTCGGCTTCCTATGGTTCAACGCCCCGCCCGCGCAGATCTTCATGGGCGACACCGGCTCGCTCGCCATGGGCGGCATGCTGGGCGCGGTCGCGGTGGCCACCAAGCACGAGATCGTGCTCGCCATCATCGGCGGCCTGTTCGTGCTCGAGGCGGTCTCGGTGATCGTCCAGGTCGCCTCGTTCAAGCTCACGGGCAAGCGGGTGTTCCGCATGGCGCCGATCCATCACCACTTCGAGCAGCTCGGCTGGTCGGAGCCGCAGGTGGTGGTGCGCTTCTGGATCGTCGCCGTCGTGCTGGCGCTGGTCGGCCTCGCCACCCTCAAGCTGCGGTGAGCGCGATGCGGGACGATCTGCGGAAACCGGCGGCTCAGTCCGCGAAGGCGGGCGTGGCGGAGGCCGACCGCGCGCTTCGAGACGCCGTCGTCTGGACGGCTCCTCAGCATGAGGAGGGCTTGCCGTACCGTCCTCATGCTGAGAAGCGCCGCGTGGCGGCGAGTCTCGAAGCACGCGCTTCGTCGGACGCGCGCTCCACCTTCCTCTGGATCAATCTGGCCCAGCGGGGAGGCCGGCCGTCGTGACGCCGGCGACCGCGTTCAAGGGCAAGCGCGTCGCGGTGTTCGGGCTTGGCGGGTCGGGCCGCGCCACCGTCCGCAGCCTTGTCGCCGGTGGGGCCGAGGTCGTCGCCTTCGACGACAGCGCCGAGGGGGTGGCGACGGCGGCGGCGGAAGGGCTGCCGACCGGCGACCTGCGCGCCATGGACTTCGCCCAATTTGATAGCCTCGTGCTGGCCCCGGGCGTGCCGCTGACCCATCCGACGCCGCACTGGACGGTGGGGAAGGCGAAGACCGCCGGCGTCGAGATCATTGGCGACATCGAGATCTTCTGCCGCGAACGCCGCACGATCGCGCCGGACGCGCCCTTCGTCGCCATAACCGGCACCAACGGCAAATCGACCACCACGGCGCTGATCGCCCATCTCGTCCGCCACGCCGGGCTCGACGCGCAGATGGGCGGCAACATCGGGGTCGCGATCCTCGATCTCGAGCCGCCGTCCGCCACCCGCGTCCACGTGGTCGAGTGCTCGTCCTACCAGATCGACCTCGCGCCGAGCCTCGACCCCAGCGTCGGCGTGATGCTGAACCTGTCCGAGGACCACCTCGAGCGGCACGGGACGATGGAGAACTACGCCGCCATCAAGGAGAGGCTGGTCGCAGGCGCCGGCGTCGCCGTGATCGCCCGCGACGACGCGATCTCTGCGGCGATGGCGGAGCGGCTGAAGGGCGCTGGCCGCAGCGTCGTCGTCGTCTCCGAGACCGACCCGATCGACCTGTCGGGCGCCCGCGCGCTGCGCGGCGCGCACAACGCGCAGAACGCCAACGCCGCGCTGGCCGCGGTGCGGGCGCTCGGCGTCGCCGACGACGTCGCCCACGCCGGCCTCGCGACCTTCCCTGGCCTCGCCCATCGCATGGAGGAGGTGGCCGGTCCCGGCCGCGCGACCTTCATCAACGATTCGAAGGCGACCAACGCCGACAGTGCGGAAAAGGCTCTGGCGTCGTTCCCGAAGGTGTTCTGGATCCTGGGCGGCAAGCCGAAGACCGGCGGCATCGACGCGTTGGCTCCGCTGTTTCCGAAGGTGACGAAGGCCTACCTCATCGGCGAGGCCTCGCCCGCCTTTGCGAGGACCCTGCGCGCCCACGACGTGCCGCTGGTTGAGCTCGGCACCCTCGAGCGCGCCGTCGAGGCCGCTGCGGCCGACGCCGAAGCTTCCGACCAGGCGGAGCCCGTCGTGCTGTTCTCGCCGGCCTGCGCGTCGTTCGATCAGTTCCCGAACTTCGAAAAGCGCGGCGACGCGTTCCGCGCGGCGGTGCTGGGGCTTGGGCGCGCGAAGGCCTGATTGAAGGCGCAGGCTCCGCTGGAACTGGCGCAAGGGAGGGTGGACGGGCGAAGCCCCGTCGGGATGCGCCGGATGAACCTCCGTCCCCGTTGCGCCCAAAACCCAAAAGCTCACCCGGTCGCGTCTTGCGCCGGGGCTCTCCCCTCACGCCTCCAGCGCGGGGGGATCCCGCTCTAAGACCGACATTCGTTTGGCAAACGCGAAAACCCGACGTTTACGTTTTGTCATCCCTAATCGGTGTTCATAGGTCGACTTTGCCCGCCATCCGTCTCGCCTCCCGGAGCCTGCCGTCATGATCTCCCGCGCGGAACGCACCGTCTTCGGCGAATGGTGGTGGACGGTCGACAGGGCGCTGCTGTTCGCCGTCGGCGCGCTCATGGTGCTCGGCGTCGTGCTGTCGCTCGCGGCCTCGCCGCCGGTGGCCGAGCGCATCGGCGTCGACATGTTCCATTTCGTGAACCGGCAGGTGATGTTCCTGCCGCCGGCGCTGCTGATCATGGTCGGGGTGTCGTTTCTCAGCCCCCGGCAGGTGCGGCGGCTCGCCTGGGTCGTGTTCGCCTTCGGCATGTTGATGCTTGCGGCGACCCTCTTCATCGGCATGGAGATCAAGGGCGCCCGGCGCTGGATCAACTTCGGCGGGCTCGCGGTGCAGCCGTCGGAGTTCGTTAAACCTGCCTTCGTCGTGCTCTCGGCCTGGCTGTTCGCCGAGGGCTCCGAGCGGCGCGACATGCCCGGCCATCTCCTCGCCATCGCGCTGCTGGGATCGGTCGTCGGCCTGCTGGTGCTGCAGCCCGACCTCGGCCAGACCGTGCTTTCGACCGCGGTCTGGGGCGCGCTGTTCTTCCTCGCGGGCCTGCCGTGGATCTGGGTCGTCGGCCTCGGCGGCGTCGGCGTCGTCGGACTGGTCGCGGCTTATGAGCTGCTGCCGCACGTGGCGCGCCGCATCGACCGCTTCATGAACCCCGAGACCGGCGACACCTTCCAGATCGACAAGGCGACCGAGGCCTTCGCCTCCGCCGGCTGGTTCGGCAAGGGCCCCGGCGAGGGCACCGTCAAGCGCATCATTCCGGACGGGCACACCGACTTTATCGCCGCCGTGACGGCCGAGGAGTTCGGCATCCTCTTCTGCATCGCGATCGTGTCGATCTACTGCTTCATCGTCATGCGCGGGCTGCAGCACGCACGCCGCGAGCAGGACGGCTTCACGCGCCTCGCCATCGCAGGCCTCACCATGCTGTTCGGCCTCCAAGCCGCGATCAACATGGCGGTGAACCTGCACCTTATGCCGGCGAAGGGCATGACGCTGCCGTTCATCTCCTACGGCGGCTCGTCGCTGTTTGCGCTGGCGCTCGGCGTCGGCATGCTGCTCGCGCTGACGCGCCGCCGGCCGCGCACCGACGCCCTCGCCTCCGAGATCGCGCGGCACGCCCGCGCCCAGGGCGCGACGCCGGTCGCGGCGCGCGCATGACCGCCGGGCCGCGACCCATCCTGCTGGCGGCCGGCGGAACCGGCGGCCACCTCTTCCCGGCGGAAGCGCTGGCGGTCGAGCTCGGCCGCCGCGATGTGGCCGTGGAGCTCGTCACCGATGAGCGGGCGCTGGCCTACGCCTCCAAGTTCCCGGCCCGCGCGGTGCACGCCCTCCCGGCCGACACGCTGCGGGGCTCGGGCGCGCTCGCCTACGCCAAACTCGGGCTGACGCTCGCGCGCGGGGTGGGGAAGGGCGTCGGGCTCATGCGCCGCGTGAGGCCCGCGGCGGTGGTCGGCTTCGGCGGCTATCCCTCGTTTCCGCCCCTGGTCGCGGGGCGTGTCGCCGGCGTGCCGGTCGTGCTGCATGAGCAGAACGCGGTGATGGGGCGCGCCAACCGGATGCTGGCGCGGTTCGCGACCACCATCGCGACCGGCTTTCCCGACGTGGCCGGCGCGCCCTCCGGCGCCGCCACCGTCCATGTGGGCAACCCCGTGCGGCCCCAGGTGATCTCTGCCAGCGGCGTCGCCTACGAGGCGCCGGAGGGCGATCGGCCGATCCGCCTGCTGGTGTTCGGCGGCAGCCAGGGCGCGCGGGTGATGTCCGAGGTGGTTCCGGCCGCGCTCGCTCTGCTGCCGGGCGAACTCAAGGCCCGGCTGCGCGTGACGCAGCAGGCGCGGCCCGAAGATCTCGAAGCGGCGCGCGCCGCCTACGCCGCGGCCGGCATCGAGGCCAATCTGACGAGCTTCTTTGACGACATGCCCGCGCGCATGGCGCTCGCGCATTTCGTGATCGCGCGCGCGGGGGCCTCGACGGTCGCGGAGCTCGCCGTGATCGGCCGGCCCTCGATCCTCGTGCCGCTGCCGCACGCCCTCGACAACGACCAGCTCGCCAACGCCAACGCGCTGGCGCTTTCCGGCGGCGCGGTGGTCTGGCCGCAGGCGCGTCTCACCCCTGAGGCGCTGTCCGACGACCTCTCCCTGCGCCTCGCCGACGGCGCGGCGCTTTCGGCCTCGGCGGCCGCGGCGCGGCGCGTCGGCAAACCGGACGCCGCCGCTCGGCTCGCGGATGTGGTATTGGCCGCCGCCGGCGTCCACGCGCCAGCGCCCGCCTCGCTCACGTCCTGACAGGTTTTAGCCTCTCCCATGAAACTTCCCCGCGACATCGGCCCCGTCCACTTCGTCGGCATCGGCGGCATCGGCATGTCCGGCATCGCCGAGGTGCTGGCCAACCACGGCTACAAGGTCCAGGGCTCCGACGCGGCCGAGAGCGCCAACGTCAAGCGCCTGCGCGACAAGGGCATCGCCGTCACCATCGGGCACGCCGCGGAGAACCTCGGCGACGCCGAGGTCGTGGTGGTGTCCTCCGCCATCAAGCGCGGCAACCCCGAGCTTAACGCCGCGCGCGAGAAGCGCCTGCCGGTGGTGCGGCGCGCGGAGATGCTGGCCGAGTTGATGCGGCTGAAGACCTGCGTCGCGATCGCCGGCACCCACGGCAAGACCACGACGACGTCGCTCGTCGCCACGCTGCTCGACGCCGGCGCGATGGACCCGACGGTGATCAACGGCGGCATCATCAACGCCTACGGCACCAACGCCCGCATGGGCGACGGCGACTGGATGGTGGTGGAGGCCGACGAGAGCGACGGCACCTTCCTGAAGCTGCCGACCGACGTCGCGGTCGTCACCAACATCGACCCCGAGCACCTCGACCACTTCGGCACCTTCGACGCGGTGAAGGCGGCGTTCCGCTCCTTCGTCGAGAACGTGCCGTTCTACGGCTTCGCCGTGATGTGCCTTGACCACCCGACCGTGCAGGACATGGTGGGCACCATCGAGGACCGCCGGGTCGTGACCTACGGCGAGAATCCGCAGGCGGACGTGCGGTTGCTGGACGTCGACCTGAAGGGCGGCCAGGCCCGGTTCCGCGTCGCCATCCGAGATCGCAAGACGGGCTCCGAGACCCGGATCGACGACCTCGTGCTGCCCATGGCCGGCCGCCACAACGCGCTGAACGCGACCGCGGCGATCGCCGTCGCGCACGAGCTCGGCGTGGCCGCGGACCAGATCCGCGCCGGGCTCGCCAAGTTCGGCGGCGTGAAGCGGCGCTTCACCCGCACCGGCGAGTGGAACGGCGTCGCCATCTTCGACGACTACGGCCATCACCCTGTGGAAATCTCCGCGGTGCTTAAGGCGGCGCGGGCGTCGACGGAAGGTCGCGTGATCGCCGTGGTCCAGCCGCACCGCTACTCCCGCCTGCACGCCCTGTTCGACGGCTTCTCGAGCTGCTTCAACGACGCCGACACCGTGATCGTGGCGGACGTCTACGCCGCCGGCGAGCAGCCGATTGAGGGCGCGTCGCGCGACGACCTGGTGGCGGGCCTGCGCGCCCGCGGTCATCGCCACGTCATCCCGCTCGAAGGCCCGCAGGCGCTTGCGGGCGTCGTGGCGAGCGTGGCGAAGCCCGGCGACTACGTCGTGCTGCTCGGCGCCGGCACATCGACCTATTGGGCCGCGGCCCTGCCAGAGGAGCTCGCGGCGCTGAAGGCCGGCGCATGACGGCCCCGCTCGTCGAACGCCTCGCCGCCGTCATGCCGGCCTTGCGCGGGCGGCTGCTCGCCGGCCAGCCGCTGGCGGACCTCGTCTGGTTCCGGGTCGGCGGCCCGGCCGAGGCGCTGTTCACGCCGGCCGACGAGGACGACCTCGCCTATTTCCTTGCGAACCTTCCCGCCGACGCGCCGCTGACGCCGATCGGGCTGGGCTCGAACCTCCTGGTCCGCGACGGCGGTCTTCCCGGCGTGTCCGTGCGGCTCGGGAAGCCCTTCGCGGCCATCGAGGCCGTGGGCGAGGGGCGACTGCGCGTGGGCGCCGCGGCGGCCGACAAGCGCGTCGCGATCGCGGCGCAGGAGGCGGGGATCGGCGGTTTCGCCTTCTACTTCGGCATTCCCGGCGCGATCGGCGGCGCGCTCCGCATGAACGCCGGCGCCCATGGGACGGAGACGGCGGACCGCGTGGTCGAGGTCTACGGCGTCGACCGGAGCGGGGCGAAGCGGACCTTTTCCAAGGCCGAGATGGGCTACCGCTACCGCCATTCCGACGCGCCCGACGACGTGATCTTCACCGGCGCGCTGCTCGAGGGCGAGCTGCAGGACCGGGACGCGATCCGCGCCGAGATGGACGCGGTCGCCGAGCACCGCGAGAGGAACCAGCCGATCCGCAGCCGCACCGGCGGCTCGACGTTCAAGAATCCGCCCGGCCATTCCGCGTGGAAGCTGATCGATCAGGCGGGCCTGCGCGGCTTCGCGGTCGGCGGCGCGCAGGTGTCCGAGATGCACTGCAACTTCCTGATCAACGCCGGCGGCGCCACTGGAGCCGACATCGAGGCCCTGGGCGAGGAGATCCGCCGGCGCGTGAAGGAGACCTCGGGCGTCGAGCTCGAGTGGGAGATCAAGCGGATCGGTGTGGCGGCGTAAGGACGGCCGGCACGTCCGTCGAGCGCGTCCCTCCGCTCCTAAAGCGCGTCGTCGTTACGCTTGGCCGGGGGGCCCGCCGCCGACGAGACGCTCGACGTCCGAGAGGAATGGTCCGGTCGAGCCGGGCCATGACGCGCTTCATTCTGCTCACAAATCGGATCGGCCGTCGGCCGTCCAGCATGACGACCGCCTTCGGGGAAACACCATGTCCAAACACGTCGCCGTCCTGATGGGGGGCTGGTCCTCGGAGCGGCAGGTGTCGCTCTGGTCGGGCGCGGCCTGCGCCAAAGCCCTGGAAGGCGAGGGCTACCGCGTCACGCCGATCGATGTCGGCCGCGATCTCGCCGAGGTCCTGGCGAAGGTAAAGCCGGACGTCTGCTTTAACGCGCTGCACGGCCGCTTCGGCGAAGATGGCACGGTGCAGGGCCTGCTGGAGATCATGGGAATCCCCTACACGCACTCCGGCGTGCTGGCCTCGTCGCTCGCCATGCACAAGGAGCGCGCGAAGACCGTGATGGCGGCTGCGGGGGTTTCCGTCCCGCGTGGCAAAGTCGTCACACGGTCAGAAGCCGCCGCGTCGCACGTCTTAACGCCTCCTTACGTCCTCAAGCCTGTCGACGGCGGATCGTCGGTCGGCGTCCTAATCGTTAACGAAGACCACGCCCATCCGCCGCAGGAGCTCACCCGCGGGGACTGGGCGCACGGCGAGCTGCTGCTTGCGGAAAATTTCGTTGCGGGAAAAGAGCTTACCTGCGCCGTGCTGAATGGCGAGGCGCTCGAGGTGATCGAAATCGTGCCCGGCGACGCCTGGTACGACTTCGACGCCAAGTACGCCAAGGGCGGCTCGGTGCACGTCCTCCCGGCAAAAATTTCACCCTTTGTTTACCAAGAGGTCCGAAAACTGGCTCTCGCGGCGCACCACGCTCTCGGGTGCCGCGGAGTAAGCCGGGCCGATTTCCGTTTCGACGACCGCGAAGGCGGCACGGGAGAGCTCGTCTGCCTCGAAGTGAACACGCAGCCCGGCATGACGGAGACGTCGCTCGTGCCGGAACTCGCCGCTTATGCCGGCATAGGGTTTGGTGAGCTTGTTCGATGGCTAGTGGAGGACGCCTCCTTGGAACGCTAGACGGACGCCGCAGGGCGCCGGTCGGCGGCGGTCGCGAAGCGGCCGCACCCCGGACCCGGGTGTTCAAGACGGGCCCGAACATGCGGTCGGCGAGCGAGAACGCGCGCCAGCCGCGGCCGGACCTCGACGACGTCGACGAGGTGATCGGCGCGAGCCGTCTGACAACGGTGCGCTTTCGCCTCGAACGCCTCGCCCGTCGGCGTCGCCTCGGCGTGGCGCTCACCGCGGTCTTCTTCGGCGCGACCGGCGTGACGGGCATGATCGACGGCGGCCATTGGCCCGCGGTCCGCGCCGAAATCGAGAACCTTCACGTCACCGTCGCCAACGCCGCTGGTTTCCGCGTGATCGCCGTCGCGACCGAAGGCCAGAGCGCGCTCACCGACGACGAAGTCCTGCTCGCCCTCGGGATCGGCGAGAACACCGCGCTTCCGTTCCTGGACGTCGGCGCGGCCCGCGACCGGCTGATGGCGAACCCGCTGGTGCAGGACGCGACCGTCCGCAAGCTCTATCCCGACCGGGTCACCGTGCATCTCGTGGAGCGCAAGCCGTTCGCGCTGTGGCAGCACGACGGCAAGGTGCAGATCCTCGCCGAGGACGGCACCCCGATCGACGAATTCCGGGATTCCCGCTTCGCCCATCTGCCGCTCGTCGTCGGCCCCTCCGCGAACCTTCGCGCGCGGCCGCTGCTCGAAGCGCTGGACGGCGCGCCGAAGATCAAGACCGAGACCTACGCGGCCGTGCTCGTGGCCGAGCGGCGCTGGAACCTCAAGCTTCGGTCCGGCGTCGAGGTGAAGCTGCCGGAGACGGGTTTCCGCGAGGCGCTGGCCCGACTCGAGTCGCTTCAGGCCGCCCGCAATCTGTTCTCCAAGGACATTGCGATCGTCGACCTCCGATCGCCGATCCGCACCGTGGTGCGGGTGACGCCCGAGGCGGCGGAAAAGCTGGCCGAGGCTGAGAAGGCCGCCGAGAAGGCGCGTAAGAAGGCCGGAGCGACATGAGTCAGGCGTTCCCCTACGGCGTTGTCCCGAAGATGAAGCCGCTGCCGCAGCGTCGCGCAGTGGTGGTCTCCGTCCTCGACGTCGGCACTTCCAAGATCGCGTGCCTCGTGGCGCGGCTGAAGCCGGTCGAAGCCGGCGACGCGCTCCCCGACCGCTCCCATCTCGTCGAGCTGATCGGGGTGGGCCATCAGCGCTCGCGCGGCGTCAAGGCCGGTCAGATCGTCGACATGGAGGCCGCCGAGCAGGCGATCCGGCTCGCGGTCGACGCCGCCGAGCGCATGGCGGGCGTCCAGATCGAGAGCGTGATCGTGTCGGTCTCCGCCGGCCGGCTCGCCTCCGAGACCTTCCACGCCGAAGTGCCGATCGCCGGCCACCCGGTGGAGGATCGCGACATCCGCCGCGTGCTGCAGGCGGGCTGCGCCCATTCGGTCCGCCCGAACCGGGCCGTGGTGCATTCAATCCCGACGGGCTTCGGCCTGGACGCGACCCGCGGCGTGCGCGATCCGCGCGGCATGGTGGGCCAGCATCTCGGCGTCGACATGCACATCGTCACGGCGGAGGGCGCGCCTCTGCGCAACCTGATGCTGTGCGTCGAGCGCTGCCACCTGAACGTCGAGACGATCGTCGCGGCTCCCTACGCGTCCGGCCTCGCGGCGCTCGTCGACGACGAGGCCGAGATGGGCGTCACCTTGGTCGACATGGGCGGCGGCACGACCTCGGTCGCCGTGTTCAAGGGCGGGCAGTTCGTGCATTCGGACGCCGTCGCGCTCGGCGGGCACCACGTCACCCTCGACCTCGCCCGCGGGCTCTCGACGAGCCTCGACGAGGCGGAGCGGCTGAAGACGCTGCACGCCAGCGTGTTTCCGGCGCTCGCCGACGAGCGCGAGCAGATCGCGGTCACCCCGGTCGGCGAGAACGAGATCGACGGCGCGAGCTACCTGCCGAAGTCGATGATCGTGAAGATTGTCAAGCCGCGGGTGGAGGAGATCCTCGAGCTGGTCCGCGACCGCCTCAAGGCCTCGGGCTACGCGGCGGAGGCGCGCCGCGTCGTGCTTACCGGCGGCGCGTGCCAGCTGACGGGCCTGCCCGATCTGGCGCGGCGCATTCTCGACCGGCCCGTCCGCATCGGCCGCCCGCTGGGCGCCCGCGGACTGCCCGAGGCGGCCAAGGGGCCGGCCTTCGCAGGCCCGGTCGGACTTCTGGTTTTCCCGCAAGTTGCGGGTCTGGAACACGTCGATCCGCGGCGGATGCGCCGCGGCGGGTCGGCGCCAAAAGACACTTACATCCACCGCGTTGGGCGGTGGCTGAAGGAGAGCTTCTGACCGTCGGATCGGCGACCGACGGGCAGATGGGGCGAGCGCGCCCCCCGAACGCCGAACGTGAAGACAGGCAAACGCCGGGACGGCGCGACAACCTACGAGGCATGCGATGACGATCAACCTGAAGATGCCGGACATCCGGGAACTGAAGCCGCGGATCACCGTGTTCGGCGTCGGCGGCGCCGGCGGCAACGCCGTGAACAACATGATCGAAGCCGGCCTCGTGGGCGTCGACTTCGTGGTCGCGAACACCGACGCGCAGGCGCTGACCCTGTCGAAGGCCGAGCGCATCATCCAGATGGGCGTGCAGGTCACCGAGGGTCTCGGCGCCGGCTCCCAGCCTGAGGTGGGCCGGGCGGCCGCCGAGGAGGTGATCGACGAGATCCGCGACCACCTGTCAGGCGCGCACATGGCGTTCATCACCGCCGGCATGGGCGGCGGCACCGGCACGGGCTCCGCTCCGGTCGTGGCCCGCGCGGCCCGCGAGGCCGGCATCCTGACCGTCGGCGTCGTGACCAAGCCGTTCCACTTCGAAGGCCAGCGCCGGATGAAGACGGCGGAAGCCGGCATCGAGGAGCTGCAGAAGGCGGTCGACACCCTCATCGTCATCCCGAACCAGAACCTGTTCCGGGTCGCGAACGAGCGGACCACCTTCGCCGACGCCTTCGCCATGGCGGACCAGGTGCTCTACTCGGGCGTCGCCTGCATCACCGACCTGATGGTCAAGGAAGGCCTGATCAACCTCGACTTCGCCGACGTCCGCGCGATTATGCGCGAGATGGGCAAGGCGATGATGGGCACGGGCGAGGCCTCGGGCGACAAGCGCGCGGTTCAGGCGGCGGAAGCGGCCATCGCCAACCCGCTGCTCGACGACGTCTCGATGAAGGGCGCCCGCGGCCTGCTGATCTCGATCACCGGCGGCAACGACCTGACGCTGTACGAAGTCGACGAGGCGGCCACCCGCATCCGCGAGGAGGTGGACTCGGAAGCCAACATCATCCTCGGCGCGACCTTCGACGAGAGCCTGGAAGGCATCATCCGCGTGTCGGTCGTCGCCACCGGCATCGACCACATCATGGAGGCGGGCCAGACCAGCCCCGCCGAGCAGCGCATCGCGGAGCTCACCAACCGTTTTAAGCAGCCGGCTCCGGCGACCCGTTCGCCCGAACCGCAGACGCTTCCGACCTTCCGCGCGCCGACCCAGCCGGTCCAGCCCGCGGCCCCGGCGCCGGCTCCCGAACAGCATGAGCCGGCTTACGAGGCGCATTACGAGCAGCAGGCGATCGCCGCGATCGAGGACGTCACCATCCGTCCCGCCGCGCCGAAGGCTCCGCTGGCCGAGCCCCAGCACGCCGCTCCCGCGGCCTATGAGGACGACCATCACGAGCACGCCTTCATCCCGCCGCAGGCCGAGCGCGCCGCCCGCGCGCCCCGCATGCCGCGGATCGAGGACCTCCCGCTGCCGGCCCAGGCGCAGATCCGCGCCAGCCGCGAGCAGGCTCCCGAGCCCGCTCCGGACCGCAAGCGCATGACCCTGCTGCAGCGCCTCGCCAACGGCCTCGGCCGTCACCACGAGGAAGATGACGCGCAGGCGCATCACCCCGCGCCCGTGCAGCCAGTGCAGGCGCAGCGTCCCGCTCCGGTCCAGCCGGACCAGCGGCGGCCGCAGGCTCCAGCCTACCGCCCGGCGCAGGGCGGGCTCGACGCCCAGGGCCGCGCGCCCGCGCAGCAGCACCCCCGCGGCCTCGAGGACGACCAGCTCGAGATCCCGGCGTTCCTCCGCCGCCAGGCGAACTGACGCCGGGTCCTGCCGGGCTCGACACGCGACTCGACGGCTCGGACCTCACGGTCCGGGCCGTCCGCTTTTGAGCCTGCCCGAGCAGGCATTTTTGTTAACGTCTTCAGAAGCATACGCCTGTTACAAAGCGTAAAGAACCTTGATTTTGGATCCCCCTGTCGTCGACTTAGGTTGCAGCGCATCAAGAAGGCCGGACAGGTTTCCGGTCGTTCGCGCGTGACGAACGCGCCGATACGACAGGCTCCGGAGCGAGCCGTCGGGATTTCGAGGTTCGAGTTCGATGTTTGCGCACCAGACCACGCTTGCAGGTACGGCCGTCGTCGACGGCGTCGGCGTCCATTCGGGCGCGCCGGTCGTCATGACGCTGGAGCCCGGCGACGCGGGGATGGGCATCGTCTTCGTCCGGACGACCGTGGACGGCGACGAGCATGAGATTCCCGCCCGGCATGATCTGCTGAAGGCGACGGAGCTCCAGACCGTGCTCGGCGACGCCGACGGCGCGAGCGTCTCGACCATCGAGCACCTGATGGCGGCCCTGCGCGCGCTTGGCGTCGACAACGCCCGCGTGTGCCTCGACGGCCCCGAGGTCGCGATCGTGGACGGCTCGTCGCGCCCCTTCGTGCAGGCGATCGAGGCGGTCGGCTTGCGCAAGCTCTCCGCGCCGCGCCGGATGCTCAAGATCCTGAAGCCGGTCCGCGTCGAGCAGGGCCGCGGCTACGCCGAGCTCGCCCCCGCGCCGTCCGGCTTCCACATGGACGTCACCATCGATTTCGCGTCCGACCTGATCGGCCGCCAGCAGATCCGCTTCGAGCTCACGCCGCAGGTCTTCCGCGAGGAGATCGCGGCCGCGCGCACCTTCGGCTTCCTGAAGGACGTGGAGCGGCTGTGGGCGGCCGGCTTCGCCCGGGGCTCCTCAATGGAGAACACCGTCGTGCTGGGCGACGACCGGGTGCTGAACCCCGAGGGCCTGCGCTTCGCGGACGAGTTCGTGCGGCACAAGGCGCTCGACGCCGTGGGCGACCTGGCGCTGTCCGGCCTGCCGCTCGTCGGGCGGTTCGCCTCGTTCTGCGGCGGCCACAAGCTGAACGGCGCCGTGCTCGGCGCTCTGCTGGCGGATCCCGCCGCCTACGCCATCGTCGACGAGGCGCCTGTTCGCCGGGAGCAGCGCGAGCCGCGGCACGCCGCCGCCCCGCTCGCCAGCGCCGTTCCGGCCTTCGGCCCGCGGGTCGACTGACGGCGCGCCGGCGGCGGAAACGCACGCCGGCCGCTTGCACGTTGGCGCGCCCGATCCCTTTCGGCTATAGACGGCGGCGGAGTCGCGTTCACCACGCGGCGCCGGCCGCGACGCTCCGGCGTCCGGTCATCGGGGAACCACCGTCGAATTCAGCGTTCACGAGGCTCGCGATGGTCATGCGTACGTCTTCCGCCACTCCGTCCGCAGGCCGTCGGGGCTTTCGATTCGCTCTGGTGCTTTCGCTCGCCGCGGCCGCCGCGCTGCCGCTGGGGGGCTGCTCCTACTTCTCGTCGGACAAGGAGACGCTCGCGCCCGATGAGCCGGCGGACAAGCTCTACAACGAGGGCCTGGCCAATCTGAACGCCGGCTCCTACGACGCCGCGAAGAAGAAGTTCGCCGAGGTCGACCGCCAGCACCCCTATACCGACTGGGGCCGCAAGGCGATCCTGATGACCACCTTCGCGAACTACCGCTCGGGCAACTATTCCGAGGCCATCACCAGCGGCACGCGCTACGTCCAGCTGCACCCGACGAGCCCGGACGCAGCTTACGCGCAGTACCTCGTGGCGATGTCCTATTACAACGAAGTGCCTGACGTCAGCCGTGACCAGGAGCGCACGCGCAAGGCGCTGGCGACCTTCGACGAGGTCGTGCGCCGCTGGCCGGACAGCGAGTACGCAACGGAATCGAAGAAGCGCATCCTGATCGCCCGCGACCAGCTCGCCGGCAAGGAAATGCAGATCGGGCGCTTCTATCTCGCCCGGCGCGACTACACCGGCGCGATCAACCGCTTCCGCGTCGTCGTCAGCCAGTACCAGCAGACGCGCCACATCGAGGAGGCGCTGTTCCGCCTCACCGAGGCCTATATGTCGCTCGGCATCACCGGCGAGGCGCAGACGGCGGCGGCGATCCTCGGCCACAACTTCCCGGACAGCGAGTGGTACCAGAAGAGCTACGCGCTGGTGACGAACGGCGGGCTGAAGCCGCAGGAGAACTCCGGCTCCTGGATCAGCCGCGCGTTCCGGGGCGTCGTGGGCTGACGCGGGCCGCCGCGCCCGCGCGGGAGGGCCCGTGCTCGCACGGCTGTCTATTCGCGACATCGTCCTGATTGACCGGCTCGACGTCGACTTCGACGCCGGGCTCTCGGTCATGACCGGCGAGACCGGCGCGGGCAAATCGATCGTGCTCGACGCGGTCTCGCTCGCCCTCGGCGGGCGGGGGGACGGCGGGCTCGTGCGCGAGGGCGAGACGCAGGGCCAGGTCACCGCGGTGTTCGACCTCGCGCTCGACCATCCCGCGCGCGCGATCCTCAAGGCGCAGGACATCGACGACGACGGCGACCTGATCCTGCGGCGGGTGCAGGCGCGCGACGGCCGCACCCGCGCCTTCGTCAACGACCAGCCGGTGAGCGCCCAGGCGCTGCGCGCTCTCGGCGCGACTCTGGTCGAGATCCATGGCCAGCACGACGACCGCGCGCTGGTCGACCCCGCCGCGCACCGCGCGCTGCTCGACGGCTACGGCGGCCTCGGCCGCGAGGTCGCGGCGACCTCCGTCGCCTGGCGCCGCCGCCGGGAGGCGGAGAAGGCGTTGGCCGAGCACACCGCCCGTGTCGAAGCCGCCCGCCGCGAGGCGGACTACCTGCGACACGCCAGCGAGGAGCTGCGGGCGCTTGGAGCCGAGGTCGGCGAGGAGCAGGCCCTGGCCGAGCGCCGCTCCGCGATGATGCGCGCCGAGAAGGCGGCCGAGGACCTCAACGAGGCCTTCGACGCCGTCGCCGGCGGCTCGTCGCCCGTGACCACCATCGCCAACGCCATCCGCCGGCTGGAGCGGCGCGCCGCCTCGTCGCCCGAGCTGGTGGAGCCCGCCATCAAGGCCCTCGACGCCGCGCTGCTGGCGCTCGACGAGGGCGAGGCGCACCTGAAGGCCGCGATCGAGGCCACCGCCTTCGATCCCCGCGAGCTGGAACGGATCGAGGAGCGGCTGTTTGCGCTGCGCGCGGCGTCGCGCAAGTACGATCGGCCGGCCGACGATCTCGCCGCGCTGGCCGCGAAGTTCTTCGCGGACCTCGCCGATCTCGACGCCGGGGAAGAGCGGCTGATCGCGCTCGACGCTGAGGCCAAGGCCGCGGCGGAGGCCTATGACGCCGCGGCGGGCGCCTTAAGCGCCGCTCGGCGCGCCGCGGCGGGTCGGCTCGACGCCGCCGTGATGGCGGAGCTGCCCGATCTGAAGCTCGAGCGGGCGCGATTCATGACGGAGATCGTCTCGGACGGCGGCGGCGCAGGGCCGGACGGGATCGACCGCGTCGAGTTCTGGGTGCAGACCAACCCGGGCACGCGCGCCGGGCCGCTCGCCAAGATCGCGTCCGGCGGCGAGCTCTCGCGCTTCATGCTCGCGCTGAAGGTCGCGCTGGCCGATCGCGGGTCGGCCCCCACGCTGGTGTTCGACGAGATCGACACCGGCGTCGGCGGCGCGGTCGCGGACGCGATCGGCGCCCGGCTCGCCCGGCTCGCCCGGACGGTGCAGGTGCTCTCCGTCACCCATGCGCCGCAGGTGGCGGCGCGCGCCGAGCGGCATTTCCTGATCTCGAAGGCGCAGCCCGAGGGCGAGACGCGGGTGGCGACGCGGGTCGAGGCGCTCGACGCGCGGGCGCGTCGGGAAGAGATCGCGCGCATGCTGGCCGGGGCGTCGGTGACCGAAGAGGCGCGCGCCGCGGCCGCGAGCCTGCTGGATGGAGCGGCGTAATGGCTAAGTCCCCTGCGACGTCTGCGACGGAGGGCGGGGAGCTTCCGCCCGCTCTGCCCGACGCCGCCGCCGAGCACGCGCGGCTGGCCCACGAGATCCGCGCGCATGACAAGCGCTACTATCAGGACGACGCGCCGACGATCGACGACGCCGGCTACGACGCTCTCCGCCGGCGATTGCAGGCGCTCGAGGCTCAGTTCCCCGAGCTTAAGACGCCGGACAGCCCGACCGAAACCGTGGGCGCCGCGCCCTCCGACGCCTTCGCCAAGGTGCGGCACGCGGTGCCGATGCTCTCGCTCGCCAACGCCTTCTCCGACGAGGACGTGGCGGAGTTCATCGCCCGCGTGCGCCGTTTTCTGGACCTGAAGCCGGAGCAGGAACTGCCGGTCGCCGCCGAGCCGAAGATCGACGGGCTGTCGGCCTCGCTGCGCTACGAAAAGGGTCGCTTCGTCCGTGGCGCGACGCGAGGCGACGGGGCGGTGGGCGAGGACGTCACGGCGAACCTCCGCACCCTCGGCGACGTACCCGACCGCCTGACCGGAGACGACGTTCCCGACGTGATCGAGGTGCGCGGCGAAGTCTACATGTCCCATGCGGACTTCAAGGCGCTGAACGAGCGCCAGACCGAGGCCGGCAAGCCCGTCTTCGCGAACCCGCGCAACGCCGCCGCGGGAAGCCTTCGCCAGCTCGATCCAAAGGTCACCTCCGAGCGGCCGCTCAGGTTCTTCGCCTACGCCTGGGGCGAGGCGAGCGCCGTTCCCGCCGAGACCCAAAAGGGCATGGTCGACAACATCCGCCGCTGGGGATTCGTGACCAACGACCTCATGGAGGTTCTGGGGACGGCCGAGGAGCTGATCGCGCACTACCATGCGATCGAGGAGCAGCGGGCGCGCCTCGGCTACGACATCGACGGCGTCGTCTACAAGGTCGACAGCCTCGCGCTTCAGCGCCGCCTCGGCTTCGTCTCACGGAGCCCACGCTGGGCGATCGCCCACAAGTTCCCGGCCGAGCGCGCGACGACGGTTCTGGAGGCGATCGACATCCAGGTGGGCCGCACCGGCTCGCTGACCCCGGTCGCGAAGCTGAAGCCCGTCACCGTTGGCGGCGTCGTCGTCCAGAACGCCACGCTGCACAACGAGGACGAGATCGCCCGCAAAGACGTGCGCGTCGGCGACACTGTGGTCGTCCAACGCGCCGGCGACGTCATCCCGCAGGTGGTGGAGGTCGTGCTCGACCAGCGACCTGAAGGAGCGCAGCCGTACGCGTTTCCGACGGTCTGCCCCGTCTGCGGCAGCCATGCTGTGCGCGAGGAGGGCGAGGTGGTCCGCCGCTGCACCGGCGGTCTAATCTGCCGGGCGCAGGCGGTGGAGCGGCTGCGCCATTTCGTGTCGCGCGGCGCCATGGACATCGAAGGCCTTGGCGAGAAGCAGATCGAGGCCTTCTACGAAGCCGGCGACGTGCGCGAACCGGCCGACATTTTCACGCTCAAGGTCCGCGACGCGCAGCCCGGCAAGCTCACGCGGCTGAAGAACCGGGAAGGGTGGGGCGAGACCTCGGCCGCGAACCTGTTCGCCGCGATCGAGGACGCCCGCACGCGCGAGGTGAATCGCGTCCTCTACGGGCTCGGCATCCGCCATGTGGGCGAGATCAACGCCAAGAGGCTGCTCCGCCATTATGTGACGATCGAGGCCCTGCGCGACGCCGCGAAGGCCGCAACGCCCCCCGATCCGGGGGTAAGGGGCGACAAGGGCGACGACGCCTGGCGCGAGATGATCGACATCGACGGCGTCGGCGCCGTCGTCGCGTACGCCGTCGTCGACTTCTTCCAGGAGCCGAAAAACGCGGCGCCGCTCAACGCGCTGCTGAACGAGCTGACGCCCGCGCCGATGCCCGCCGCCGCCTCGAACACGCCGGTCACCGGCCTCACGGTGGTCTTCACCGGCGCGCTGGAGCGGATGACGCGCGACGAGGCCAAGGCCATGGCCGAGCGGCTCGGCGCCAAGGTCGCGGGTTCGGTGTCCAAGAAGACCGACCTCGTGGTTTCGGGACCCGGCGCCGGCTCCAAGCTCGCGAAGGCGAAGGAGCTCGGGATCGAGACCCTGACGGAAGACGAGTGGCTGGCGCGGGTGGGCGAGGGCGGATGACGGCCGGCCTTCGGGAGGTTCGCGACGGGCTGAGGGACATCGCTCCCGCGGCGATCGCGGCGATTCCCATCGGCCTGCTGTTCGGGGCGCTGATGGCGTCCAAGGGACTCACGCCGGCCGAGGTGGCGCTGATGTCCGGCTTCGTCTGCGCCGGCGGCGCGCAGCTCGCGGCGGTCGAGCTCTGGGTGCATCCCGCGCCGATCCTCGCGCTGGCGGTCTCGACCGTGCTGATCGACGCGCGCCACGTGCTGATGAGCACGTCGCTTGCCCGCCGCACCGAAGCCTTCGCCTGGTGGCAGAAGATGCTCGGCTTCTATGTCATGTCCGACGAGAACTGGGCGCTCGGCGAACGTCGCGCCGCGGAGCGGACGCTGACGCCGGCCTACTTCATCACCATGGGCGCGACGCTCTGGATCAACTGGGTGACGACGACCACGCTCGGGGCGATCGGCGGCGCCATGCTCGGCGACCCGAGGGTCTACGGCGCGGACTTCGCCTTCACCGCGCTGTTCATCGGTCTTGCGGCCGCCTTCGTCCGTGGACCGGGCGGCATGGCGGTGGTCGCCGCGAGCGGGCTCGCCTCGGCGGCGACCTACGTCGGCGTCGGCGCGCCCTGGCACGTCGCGGCCGGCGCCGCCGCGGGCGTCGCGACCGCCTGGGCGCTCGCGGGCGAGGACGAGGAGGAGGCGCTCGCATGAGCGTGGATCCCTGGACCCTGCTCGCCATCCTGGTGATGGCGTCGATCACCTACGCGACCCGGATCTCGGGCGTGCTGCTCGGCGGACGCCTCAAGCTCAGCCCCCGGGCGCAGGCGGCGTTCAACGCGGTGCCGCCGGCGGTTCTGGTCGCGCTGATCGCCCCATCCGCGCTCGCGACCGGCGGGGCGGAAACCATCGCGGCGCTCGCCGCCGCCGTGGCCGCGACGCGGCTGCCGCTGCTCGGCGTCATCGCGGTCGGCGTGGTGACGGTCGTCGCGCTGCGGGCGTTCGGACTCTAGGAAATGTGAACTTCCCTCCGAGGCCCTGCGCCCCATGTCAGCGCCCATGACCCGCCGCACCACCTTCCTCGCCGCCGCGCTCCTGATCGGCTCCCTCGCTCCCGCCGGCGCGCAGGAGAAGGCGCCGAATCCAGTGGCCCTGCCGGCGGAGGCGACGCAGCGGGAAACCGCCGTGACGGCGGACGCGACGCTCGCCTACAACGCGCGCGTCGAGGCGGTGCCGCTCTACGATCCGAAGGGCGAAAAGGTCGCAGAGGTCGTCGTGACCTCCTACCTGCTCGACCGGACCGACGCGAAAACGAGGCCCATCACCTACGCCTTCAACGGCGGCCCGGGCGCGGCCTCCGCCTTTCTCAACTTCGGCGCCATCGGGCCGAAGCGCATGCCCTTCGGCACCGAAGGGACGACGCCCTCCGATCTGCCGCACCTCATCGACAACGCCGAGACTTGGCTCGGCTTCACCGACCTCGTGTTCGTGGATCCCGTGGGCACCGGCTACAGCCGGGCGGTGGGGAACAACGATCCCAAGGATTTTTGGGGCGTCGAGAGCGACGTCGACACGCTGTCGCGGGTCGTCGCCAAGCATCTCGCCCTCCGCAACCGCCTGATGTCGCCGGTCTATCTCGTGGGCGAGAGCTACGGCGGCTTTCGTGTGCCCCGCATCGCCCGGCAGCTGCAGGCGCGCGACGGCGTCGGCGTGCGCGGTCTGATCGCGATCTCGCCGGTGCTGGACTTCGCGATCCGCGACGGCGAGGGGTCGTCGCCGGTGCCGTGGGTTTCGGCGCTGCCGTCGCTCGCCGCGAGCGCCCGCGCGCGCAAGGGGCTTGTCGAACGTGCGGACCTTGCCGACGTCGAGGCCTACGCGACCGGCGCGTTTCTCGCCGACCTGATGAAGGGTCCGCGCGACGCCGAGGCCGTCGACCGCCTGTCCGCGCGCGTCGCGGAGCTCACCGGGCTTGACCGCGCCTTCGTGAAGCGTCTCGGCGGGCGCGTCGATATCCAGACCTTCGCCCGCGAGTTGCGCCGGGACGAAGGCAAGGTCGGCTCGCTCTACGACGCCAATGTCACGGCGTTCGATCCCTTCCCGTCCTCCGCTCGCGCGCGGTGGGAAGACCCGGTGCTCGACGGCGCGCTCGCGCCGCTCACCCGCGCCGCGGTCGACTTCTACGCCCGCGACCTCGGCTTCCGGGTCGACCGCCGCTACGAACTGCTCGCCTCCGACGTCAACAGAGGCTGGAAGTGGGGCTCGGGCCAGTCGCTGCCGGAATCGACCAGCGCGCTGCGCGAGGCGCTGGCGCTCGATCCCAAGCTCAAGGTGCTGGTGGCGCACGGGACGACGGATCTCGTCACGCCTTACATGGAATCCAGGATCGTGCTGGATCAGCTGCCGGCGTTCGGCGATCCCGAGCGCGTGAAGCTCACGGTCTATCCCGGCGGGCACATGTTCTACACGCGGGACGGCTCCCGCGCGGCGCTGCTGAAGGACGCCAAGGCGCTGTACGGGGCGGAGTAGTCCTACCGGCCGGGATCGAACTCCAGCCCATCGCCGATCTGCGTGATCGTCGGCCCCCGTCGGGCGGCCTTGCTCCACACGGTCTTCATCGCGTCGCTCTCGATCGAGCCCTTCCCCCGGCTCATCCGGCCGGCGAGGTAGTTGACGCTCAGCGTCTGCATCGCGCCGGTGTTCCGCGCCACCGTCGATCGGTCGTAGCCGATCAGGCGCAGCTCCTCCCCGTCGAGTCGAAGGGTGAAGGCGATGCGGGACATGTCCCAGCCGCCCGCGCTCATGAAGACCGCAAGGCCGACCTTTACAGCGCGCCGTTCGATCGACAGCTCCCGGTCGCCGAAGGGATCGTCCATGACGGGATCGACGTGGCGGGGGATAAGCGTCGCGTTCTGCGTCACGAGCGCATAGCCGGCTGGCCGGCGGAGAGCGACGGCAAGGATGCGGGGGTTCGTGTCGAGTTGCGGCGACCCGAGGCCCTCGTTCTTCAGCACGTTCCGCGGATCGGTCGCGCGCAGGACGAACGCCGCGTCGGGGCGGCCGTCGCCGTCGAGATCGCCCTCCGCCTTGGTCTCGACCCGCCAGCCCGGCGGCGCGAAGGCCTCGAGCGCGGAGCCTGTGGCGGCGAGCGTGGGGATCGGCGCCGCGGGCGGCTCGTCGAGCGCCAGAGCCGGCGACGCCAAGGCGGCGAACGCTGCGAAGACGACGGCGCGGATCACGAGGCGGGTTCCGGCGGCGGTGGGGCGGGAGCGGTGACGGACGATCGTGGGTCGAGCTTCAGCGCGACGATGATGCCGAGGGACGCGAACAGGAGAAAGATCCAGCCCGAGAGCGCGCCGACCGCGACGCCTGCGATCGCCTCGCCTGTCACCGCCCCCAGCGCCGTCATGGCTCCCCAGCCGATCATGACCCCGCCGAGCACCATCTCGACGGCGTCCCGTCGCGTGAAGCCTTCGATCGTGAAGCGGCCCGAGGCCACCGCGCAGGCGAAGGCGCCGAGTACGAAGCCGATCAGGATCAGGACATGTTCGGTGAGCGCAAAGCCCTGCAGCAGGGGCGCCTTCAGGCCGGCGACGCCGGCGTCGAGCCCCGGCAGCGTCTGTGGGACGAGGCCGATCATGGTGGCGAGCCAACGCGCGATCGTCGCGCACTCCGCGATCAGGCCGAGCGGCTCTCCGGCGGCGTAGCTCGCCGCCACCAAACATCCGAGCAGCGCGCCTGCGGCGGTCGCGGGCCAGGGTTGGATGAACACCCGGTGGACGAGCCCTGGCCCGTCCTTCGACGCTGGCGGGCGATAGCGCCAAAGCAGGGCCGCGCAGCCCGCGAGCGCCGCGAGTTGGAGGGCGAGCGTTCCGGCCGGCCCGAGCCAGCTCGGCAACCACGGCGCCGGCGCCTCGGCGATGGCGGTCGCCCAGGTCCAGGGCCAGTGGACGATCGCGACCACGAAGCCGAGGAAGACGGCCGCCAGCGCCGGGATGGCGACGAGCGAGCCTTCGCTGAGGCGCCGCAGATGGACCATCACGCCGCCGCGGGCGACCACGGAGCCGACGCCGAAGACGAAAGCCGCCACCGGCAGCAGCCAGTCGACCGGGCCGATGCGGGCGTTCGCGGGCCGGCCGCCGCCCGTGAGCGCCAGCGCGCCGAGCGTCAGCGCGGCCGCGACCGCCAGCGCCGCGAGGAAACCGAGCAACTGCCCGGCGTCCCTTAACGACATCAGGTCGCGCCATGCCCGAACGAGCGAGAGTTCGCCTCGCTGCAGGGCGACGCCGAAGATCGCGCCGGCGACGACCGCCCAGCTTCGGTCGCCGAAGCCCCCGTCCAGGACTGCGAAGATCCAGGCGCCGATCGGCGCGAGACACAAAAGCGCCGCGGCCGTCGCCGGCCGCGGCGTGGAGAGATGCTTGAGGATAAGCGGCCGCGTCGTCACGCGGCGGCGGCGTCTTCGATGCTGGCGCTCGCCTCCAGCCAGGTCTCTTCGGCTTCCGCCTTGGCGCGCTCCACCTCGGCGCGCTTCGCGCCCAGCGCGGCGGCCTTCTGCGGCTTGCCCGGAAAGCCGCCGTTGGCGGTCAGCTCGGCGTCGATCCGCGCCATCTCCTGGTCGCAGGTTGCCATCAGCTCCTCGAGCGAGGCGATCTTCTTCTTGAGCGCGCCGACGTCGATCCGCTTCGGCGCGGGCTCGGAGGACATGCCCGTGCCCTTGCCGACCTTCTTCGACTTCCCCGAACCTTCGGCCGACAGGATGTACTTGCGGTAGTCGTCGAGATCGCCGTCGAACGGCTCGACACCGCCGCCGCCGACCACCCAGAGCCGGTCCGCGGTGGCGTCGAGCAGGTGGCGGTCATGGCTGATCAGGATGACCGCGCCGGCGTATTCGTTCAGCGCCTGCGCAAGGCTTTCGCGGCTGTCGATGTCGAGATGGTTGGTCGGCTCGTCGAGGATGAGCAGGTGCGGCGCGTGCCAGACGGCGAGGCCGAAGGCGAGGCGCGCCTTCTCGCCGCCGGACATCTTGCCGACCTTGGTGTTGGCCTTATCGCCGGGGAATCCGATCTGCGCGACCTTGCCGCGCACCTGCGCGTCGCCGGCGGTCGGCATCAGGCGGCGGATGTGGTCGTAGGGCGTGCCCTCCACGTCGAGGTCCTCGACGTGGTGCTGTGCGAAGAAGCCGACCAGCATCTTTTCGGACTTGTTGACCCGGCCGGCGCTCGCCTGAAGCCGGTTGGCCAGCAGCTTGGCGAAGGTGGACTTGCCGTTGCCGTTCGAGCCGAGCAGCGCGATGCGGTCGTCCGGATCGATGCGGATGTTGAGCTTGTGCAGGATGGTGCGGTCGCCGTAGCCCGCCGAGACGCCGTCGAGCGCGACCAGCGGCGGCGCCAGCTCCCGCTCCGGCTCCGGAATGCGGAACGGCACCACGCTGCTTTCCACCACGGCGTTGATCGGCTGCATCTTGGCGAGCCGCTTGACGCGGGACTGGGCCTGCGTCGCCTTGGAGGCCTTGGCCTTGAAGCGAGCGATGAAGGCCTCGAGCCGGGCGCGCTCCTCGGCCTGCGCCTTCGCCGCCTTCTGGTCGAGCGCGAGCTTCTCGCGACGCATCCGGTCGAAGGCGTCGTAGTTGCCCTTCCAGACCGTCAGCTTTCCCTGGTCGAAATGAAGGATGTGGTCGACCGAAGCGTTCAGCAGGTCGCGGTCATGGCTGATGACCAGCGTCGTGCGCGGGTACTTCGCCAGATAGTCCTGCAGCCAGAGCGTGCCTTCGAGGTCGAGGTGGTTGGTCGGCTCGTCGAGCAGCAGCAGGTCGGGCTCGGAGAACAGCACCGCCGCGAGCGCGACGCGCATGCGCCAGCCGCCGGAGAAGTCGGAGCAGGGACGCTGTTGCGCCTCGTCGTCGAAGCCAAGGCCCGACAGGATGCGGGCGGCCCGTGAGGGCGCCTCGTAGGCGTCGATGTCGATCAGGCGCGTGACGATGTCGGAGATGCGTTCCGGATCGGTGCAGGTCTCCGATTCCGCCATCAGCGCCGCGCGCTCCTTGTCGGCGGCGAGCACGACCTCGATCAGCGGCTCGGGCCCGGACGGCGCCTCCTGGGCCACGCGGCCGAGGCGCAGGCCCTTCGGCATGTTCACCACGCCGTCGTCGGGGCCGATGTCCCCCGCGAGCAGCTTGAACAGGGTGGTCTTGCCGGTGCCGTTGCGGCCCACGACGCCGACGCGCGCGCCTTCGGGAAGGAAGGCGCTCGCGTTGTCGAGCAGCACGCGCCCGGCGACGCGGCAGGTGAGGTCGGTGATCTGGATCATGACCGCTGCTTTTGGCGCCTGCGAAGGAAGTTGTCCACGGGCTCCCGCGTCGCGGCGGCCCCGTCGTGCCGTTGTCGGAAATCCGTCAAACCACTGACATGGGCGCCGACGCAGTTAGAGGCCTTCCAATCTGCCCACGGGGACCTCGCATGACCATCGACGACACGGCCGGCCACGGCGCCGCCGACACGCCCGAGATGCTGGACGAAGAAGCGATCGGCATCGACCGCCCGGGCCTCCACGCCGAAGCCGGCGAGCTTCCGCTGAACGAGCCGTTCCAGTCCGTGCTCGCGCGCAACATCGAGCGGCGCTCGTTCCTGATCGGAGCTGCGGCTACGGTTCCGGTGCTGATGACCACGACGGCGACCTTCGCGCCGAGCGAGGCCGAAGCCGCGCCCCGCCGGCTGACGTTCACGCCGATCGCGCCGTCGACGGCGGACGAGATCATCGTGCCGGAGGGCTACGAGCATCGCGTCCTGATCAAGTGGGGCGACGCGCTGTTCCCCGGCGGCCCGGCGTTCGAGCAGAACCGGCAGACGGCCGAGTCCCAGCGCGTCCAGTTCGGCTTCAACTGCGACTTCGTCGGCTACTTCCCGCTCGACAGCGACGACCGCGCGCTGCTGTGCGTGAACCATGAGTACACGACCGGCGTCGACATGTTCCCCAACTACGTCCCCGGCGCGAACAAGCGTCTCGCGGACGTCGAGATCGCGGCCCATGGCGGCTCGGTCGTCGAGATCAAGCGCACCGGCTCGATCTGGAACGTGGTGCAGAGCACCCAGTACAACCGCCGCATCACCGGCGACACGCTGATGCGCATCTCGGGCCCTGCGTCGGGCCATCCGCTGATGAAGACCTCCGAGGATCCCACCGGCACCAAGGTGCTCGGGATGCTGAACAACTGCTCGGGCGGCAAAACGCCGTGGGGCACCTGGCTGACCTGCGAGGAGAACTTCAACCAGTACTTCGCGAACAACGATCAGGTCGCGGACGCCGACATTAAGGCCGCCCATGCGCGCTACGGGGTGAGCGCCGGCGCCACGAGCCGCAAATGGGAGGCGTTCTACGACCGCTACGACCTAACCAAGGAGCCGAACGAGCCGTTCCGCTTCGGCTGGGTGGTCGAGATCGACCCCTACGACCCCGACTTCCGTCCCCGCAAGCGCACCGCCCTCGGCCGCGCCAAGCATGAGGCGGCGACGACCTCGCTCGCCGCCGACGGCCGCGTCGTCGTCTACACCGGCGACGACCAGCAGTTCGACTACGTCTACAAGTTCGTGTCGGCCGGAAAGTACGACCCGAACAACCGGCGAGCGAACTTCGATCTGCTGGACGAGGGCGTTCTCTACGTCGCGAAGTTCCGCGACAACAACAAGGGCGTGTGGATCCCGCTGACGCTCGACCACCCGAAGCTGAAGGGCAAGTTCGCCGATCAGGGCGAACTGCTGATCAAGACCCGGCTCGCGGCCGACCTCGTCGGCGCCACCGCGATGGATCGCCCCGAGGACTGCCAGCCGAACCCGGTCAACGGTCGCGTCTACCTGACGATGACCAACAACAGCCGGCGCACCTCGGTCGTCGCCGACGCGGGCTCGGCCTTGGCGAACCCGCGCGTGCCGAACTTCGGCGGCCACATCATCGAGCTGACCGAAAGCCACGGGGACCATGGCGCGACGGATTTCCGCTGGGAGGTCTTCCTGCTCTGCGGCAATCCCGAGATCGACCTGAAGACGGACGAGGCCGAACTCACCCCGGGGCTCGCCGCGAGCGCGACGTTCTTCGCGGGCTACGCCGACGCCAGCAAGCTCGGAAAGATCGCGTCGCCGGACAACATCGCCTTCGACAACCGCGGCAACCTCTGGATCACCACCGACGGGCAACCCGGCAACGCCGACATCGGCAATCCGAACGACGCCATGCACGTGGTCCCGACCGCGGGCGCCGAGCGCGGCTATCTCCGGCAGTTCCTCAGCGGCCCGAAGGGCTGCGAGATCTGCGGGCCGGAGTTCGCGACCGACGAGCGCACCGTGTTCTGCGCGGTTCAGCATCCCGGCGAGGACGGCGGCGTCCCGAACTCCATCAGCAGGTGGCCCCTTGGCAACGGGCTTCCGCGCCCCGCGGTGGTCGCCGTGCGGCGCAAGGACGGCGGCGAGATCGGCGTCTGACGCCACGCCGCTACGCGTTCAGCCCTCTCCGCGGCTCCGGCCGCGGGGAGGGCCTTTCGTTGATGAGCCGCGCCCAGGGCTTCGCCTGGAACAGGTTTGGCGTCGCGGGGGCGGCTCAGCGCCGGCTCGAGATGCGCGGCCAGCCGTGTGCGCAAGACGCCGACAGCGCCGAACGCAAAGCGTTCGACGCTGTCGGGAGAAGATCGTACGGCTAAGCCGCGCCGGGATCGTCAGCGCGAGGCGTTCAGCCGCTCCGCCACTTCAGGCGCGAAATAGGTGAGGACGCCGTCGGCGCCCGCGCGCTTGAAGGCCAGCAGGCTCTCAAGTATGGCGGCTTCGCCGTCGATCCAGCCGTTCTGGGCGGCGGCGCGGATCATCGAATACTCGCCGGAGACCTGGTAGGCGAAGGTCGGCATCCGGAACCGCTCCTTGAGCCGCCGGACGACGTCGAGATAGGGCATGCCGGGCTTCACCATCAGCATGTCCGCGCCCTCGGCCACGTCGAGCTCCGCCTCGCGGATCGCCTCGTCGCCGTTCGCCGGGTCCATCTGGTAGGTCTTCTTGTCGCCGACCAGAGCCTTCTGGGTGCCGATCGCGTCGCGGAACGGGCCGTAGAACGCCGAGGCGTACTTCGCCGCATAGGACATGATCTGCACGTCGGTGCGCCCGGCGTCGTCGAGCCCAGCCCGGATCGCGCCGATGCGGCCGTCCATCATGTCGGAGGGCGCGATAACGTCCGCGCCGGCCTCCGCCTGGGTCAGCGCCTGCCGCACGAGCACCGCGACGGTGGCGTCGTTCAGGATGCGGTCGCCGGCCATCAAGCCGTCATGGCCGTGGCTGGTGTAGGGGTCGAGCGCGACGTCGGTGACGAGCCCGAGACCGGGAACCTCGGCCTTGATGGCGCGGAGCGCCCGGCAGGTGAGATTTTCGGGGTTCAGCGCCTCGGATCCAGTCGGGTCTCGCAGGTCGGGATCGGTGTAGGGGAACAGCGCCAGCGCAGGTATGCCGAGCCGGGCGGCGCGCTCGGCGGCGCGGACCGCCTGGTCGACGCTCAGCCGCTCGACGCCGGGCATGGCCGACACCGCTTCGCGGCGGCCTTCGCCTTCGATCAGGAAGATCGGCCAAATCAGGTCGTCGACCGTCAGCACGTTCTCGCGCACCAGACGGCGCGACCAGTCCGCGCGGCGGTTGCGGCGGGGGCGCTTCGCGAGATCCAGCGCGCCGTCCTCGACGCGCGTCTCGCGCATTTCGACCTGGCGGTCGCGGAGCTTTCCGATCGTCTCGTGCATCAGGCGTCGCCTCCGACGTTTCGCATCGCGGCCGCATGTCTCTCGCGGGCGTCGGCCGTCCGTGCGCGACCGTCCTATAGCACCTTGGAGCCTTTCCAGACAGGGGGGCCGGGCGGAACGAGCGCGGCGTTTCGTCATGGCCGCCGCGCGGTGAGCGGGCGATTTGCGCTCGCGGCGGGAGTCGGGGAAAGTCGCGCCGCGCTCTCGGCCGTGGGCCGTCCGGCACGCGTCCGCAGTAAGAAGGGGAGGGCGGGATGATCGATCGACCGCCCGAATCGCCGGAGCCGCGCCGGGAGCCGCGGGGCGACCCCGACGACCTGCCGCCGATCCAGCTCAGGGATTCGCGCCTCGGCCGCGCCGGTCCCTCGAGGCCCTGGAGCCGTCGTCTGCTGTACTTCGTCCGCGCGGTCGCGGCGGTGGAGTGCCTGAAGGGCCTTTGGCACTGGGCGGCCTTGCTCGGCTTCGGCGGCGATCCCTTCGCCGGCGCCTCGGTCACGGGCCGGGTCGCCACGGTGTTCTTCGCGGTCGCAGACCCCGTCGCCGCGGTCGGCCTGTGGCTCGGCGCGGCCTGGGGCGTCGTCATCTGGCTGCTCGCCGCTTCGGCCCAATTGCTGGTCGAAGGTCTCGAGCCCCACGGGGGCGGGCTGCGCTGGCTCGTGACGCTGTCCATCGTGGCGGCGATGGCCGGCTACCTCGCGCTGTCGCTCAAGGCCAAGTCCGAAGACGACTGAGGCGTTCCGCCTGCGGTGTTGCGCCGCTGGAAGACCAGACGTGCTCGACCATTGCGCGAAAGAATGCCTCGGCTTGCTCCTGCTCCTGCGCTCCCGCACGGGGCGGTCGCTTCGGAAACGCTTCCTCGCCTGCGCGGAACTCGTCGTCGATGAAGCGCGCGATCGGCTCCGGCAGCGGAGCTTCGCCGAGTTCGCGGGTCTGGGCCTTCCGCGCTAGGAGATCATCAAGAACGCGCACGACGTCCGGAGGCGGAGCGCACTCTTCGATCAAGGTCTGGAAGTTCATCGGCGCGACCGCTTCGCCGGGTCGCTGACGAAGCCAGCGCAAAGCCGCCGCGGGGCGGACTGTGTAGAAAATGGCTTTCAGCGGGATGGAGACTCGTCCGGCGAGACGGCGGTTCCGTTGGGCGAAGCCAAGATGAAGATAGTGGCGGGCGACGAGGTTCCGCTCCGCCACCTGCTCTGCAAGGTTCAGGAAAGAGCGTCTAAAGACCTCATCCACGCCATAGGCGATCGGAGACGTCAGCCACTCGATGATGACGGCGTTGCCCTTCATCAGCAGCCGGATCGCCTTTCCGAGGTCCCAGCCGTTGACGTCGAGGTCGCCTTCGATCGGCGTCTCTATCACGTCGCGCCGGGGCCAGGGCGACAGGTAGTGTTCGACTGGACGGACGAAGACAAAGCGGCAGTCGTAGTCGCTGTCGGGAGAAGGAAAGCCCCACGCGCGGCTTCCGCTCTCGATCGCGAGAGGAATGGCGACCCCTTCTGTCTCGCGGATCGAGGCGAGGCGGCCCTGTACGAGATCCACCGTTGCCGGGTCCATCGACGAGGGCAGCGACATTGTGAGCGGCACGGGTGATGTCCTGAGCCGGTCTCGGATCGTCGTGCCGGGACGGCCCTCTCCCGGATCAGCCTGCAAGCGATAGCCGATGAGAGCACAGCGGGAAAATCGTTCGTCCGCCACTATGGCGTGCGCAGCATCGATAATGCTCGTCTTCAGATTTCGACAGGACAAATGAATCTCAATAGACGTCCGAGTGCGTAACGTCTCGTTGACTCAGCTGCGCAACCGTTTGTTCAGTCTAAGAAATAAAGAGAAATTTCAGCAAGCCATTTAAACGCATTTTCACTTCCCGGACCTATCTTCCAGATCAACGAGGCGCGGGACAGGACGACGCCTTGAGCAGTCAAGACTACGGGAAGGCCTCACCATGAAGAACCTCGCGCGCAGCACGGAGAAGCCGGCCACCGATCAGGGTCAGGTCGAAGTCCGCCCGCTCTACCTCGAAGCTCTCACCCTGGTGGAGCGGCTGCACCGCCGCCTGCTGGACGTCATCAAGGACGAGTTCGATCGCCGCGGGCGTTCGGACATCAACAGCGTCCAGGCGCTGCTGCTCTACAACATCGGCGACGCCGAGCTGACCGCCGGCGAGCTCCGCACCCGGGGCTACTATCTCGGCTCGAACGTCTCCTACAATCTGAAGAAGCTCGTCGAGATGGGCTTCCTGCACCACCAGCGCTCGCGCATGGACCGGCGCTCGGTGCGCATCAGCCTGACCCCCCAGGGCCAGGAGATTCACAACATCGTGGAAGAGCTCTACTCGAAACACATTCGCACCATCGAGCAGGTGGGCGGCGTCAACGCCGACGACTTCAAGACGCTCAACGTCGCGCTCGGCCGGCTCGAACGCTTCTGGACCGATCAGATCCGTTTCCGTCTCTGATCCATTTTTCCTCCGCTGTTAGGCTGCGAACGGCCGCCGGAACTCCTCCGGCGGCCGTTTCGCGTTGCGGACTGCGTCCTCGACGCATCACGTCGGGTTGAGCGCGCTCCAGACGCTCGCCCCCGACATCGTTCCGCCTCAAACCGGTGGCTGATCAAGCGAAACGGAGGCGCGGGCTCCGGGCTCCGAAGCGACCTCAGGACGATCGCTTCGGCCCGATGCGCACGTGGTCTCCACTCGTTGCAGGATGGGTCGGTCGGGGTTCGTTAACCAAGACCCGCGCACTCTGCGTGTCGGCGCCGGGGCGATCATCCGCCCGCGCCGCAAGTCCTCGGTGGGGAGCTATCGGTCGTGACGGAACGGTCCTCGATGTTTGGCGGCGTCTCGCGCCGTGACGCCCTCAGGCTCGGCCTCGGCGCCGCGGCGGGCGCAGTCGCGACGGCGGCTTCGGCGCAGGAGATGTCGCTCTCCTTCGACAGTCAGGCCGAATGGAAGGACAGGTTCGACGCCTCGGCGCGCGTCACCCGCACGTCCGGGTCGCGCACCCCGCTGCTCTCCCCGGCGACCGTTCAGCAGACGGAACTGGCTATCCAGGACTACACGAGCATCGTCTCTCGCGGCGGGTGGACCCGCGTGCCGGCTGGCGAACGCCTGAAGCTCGGATCGCGCGGCGAACGGGTTGTCGCGCTCCGTCAGCGGCTCGCCGCCACGAACGATCTCGATCCCAACCTCGGCATGTCGCCGGTGTTCGACAGCTACGTCGAGGGCGCGGTGAAGCGCTTCCAGGCCCGCCACGGCCTGATCCCCGTCGGCGTCGTCGGCGACGACACCATGCAGTCGCTCAACATCCCGGCCGAGACCCGGCTGCGCCAGCTCGAGACCAATGTGGTGCGCATCCGCACCATGGCGGGCGGGAACATCGGCGCGCGCTACGTGCTCTGCAACATCCCGGCGGCCGAGATCGAGGCGGTCGAAGACGGTCAGGTCGCGGCGCGCTACACGGCGGTCGTCGGCAAGGCCGACCGCGCCTCGCCGGTGCTCGACGCCAAGATCCAGCAGGTGAACTTCAATCCCTACTGGACCGTGCCCGCCTCCATCATCCGGAAGGACCTCATTCCGATGATGCAGAAGGATCCGCAGTACCTGACGAAGAAGCGCATCCGCATCTACTCCCAGCAGGGGGTGGAGACGCAGCCCGACCAGATCAACTGGAACACGATGGAGGCGACGCAGTACATGTATCGCCAGGATCCGGGCGACGACAATTCGATGGGCGTGGTCCGCATCAACATGCCGAACAAGGACGGCGTCTACATGCACGACACGCCGTCGAAGAACCTGTTCGGCGAGAACGCCCGTTTCCACTCCTCGGGCTGCGTGCGCATTCAGAACGTCAAGGAGCTGGTCGGCTGGCTGGCGAAGAACCAGGCCGGCTGGGACCGTCGCGCGATCGACGCCGCCATCAAGTCGGGCGAGCGCATCGACATCAACCTGACCCCCTACGTGCCGGTTTACTGGCGGTACATCTCGGGCTGGGGCGCGCAGGACGGCACCGTGCAGTTCCGCGAGGACATCTACGGCATGGACGGCACCGGCGAACTCGCGATGGCGCGCTGAGCGCCGCGCGAAAGGACCCGCGACAATGACCGACGGCCGGCCGCGCACGCCTCTGAAGGGCGGCGCGCCGGCCGTCGGCGCGTCGGGAGAGGTGCTGTTCGAGTTCGTCACCCGCGGCGGCTTCGTCCGCTGCGCGGCGATCGACGGTGCGACCGGGGTCGAGGTGGTCGTCGTCGGCCCCACCAACGCCAGCCAGGAGCACCTCAAGCTGATCGCCGTGCGGAAGCTCCGGCTGCGGCTGGCGGCGGAGTAGGGCGGTCGGGTCGCCGCTGAGGAGGCGACGTTTCGCCTGCCCCAGCAGGGCGATCGCGTTAAGAGCTTTGTCCCGCCCCATGACGCGTCCCTGACGCTCGGCTCCAAGCCCGCGCTGAGCCGGATATAGCGGCTCAGAAGCGCTGAAGGCGACCCCGCTGAAACGCTGAAAGGCCGCACGAATCCGGCAGGTATCTGGCATGCCAGCCCTTCGAAAGTCTGATGCGACCAAGTCGCGGGACCGGCTCGCGCGGCTTGGCTGGGCTTTCCGACATGTGGTAGCCGTTGGTCGAGAACACGCAGCCGCCCGCGCGTCGCACGCACGGGTTTAGCTGGGTTGATGTCCGCGACGGTTCGCGTTCGGCGCGCCGGCGGACGCTCGCCCCATTCCGAGGAGGAGCCGTCTATGTCCGTCACCGACGTCCAGGCCCGCGCGGCCGAAAGCCGCTTCTTCCAGGCGTCGCTCGCCGAGGTCGATCCCGAGCTGTTCGACTCGGTCAAGTCGGAGCTCGGACGCCAGCGCGACGAGATCGAGCTGATCGCCTCGGAGAACATCGTCTCCAAGGCGGTGCTCGAAGCCCAGGGCTCCGTCCTCACCAACAAGTACGCCGAAGGCTATCCCGGCCGCCGCTACTACGGCGGTTGCCAGTTCGTCGACGTCGCCGAGCAGCTGGCGATCGACCGCGCCAAGAAGCTCTTCAACTGCCAGTTCGCGAACGTGCAGCCCCACTCCGGCGCGCAGGCGAACACGGCGGTGTTCTTCGCGCTCATGCAGCCGGGCGACACCTTCCTCGGCCTCGACCTCGCCGCCGGCGGCCATCTGACCCACGGCGCCAAGGCCGCGCTCTCGGGCAAGTGGTTCAACGCGGTCAACTACCACGTGAAGCCCGACACGCACCTCATCGACATGGAAGAGGTCGCGGCTCTCGCCGAGCAGCACAAGCCGAAGGTCATCATCGCGGGCGGCTCGGCCTATCCGCGTCAGATCGACTTTGCGGCCTTCCGCAAGATCGCGGACGCGGTCGGCGCCAAGTTCATGGTCGACATGGCCCACTTCGCGGGCCTCGTCGCCGGCGGCCAGCACCCGAACCCGCTGGATCACTGCCACGTCGCGACCACCACGACCCACAAGACGCTGCGCGGCCCGCGCGGCGGCATGATCCTCACCAACGACGAGGATCTCGCTAAGAAGTTCAACTCGGCGGTGTTCCCCGGCCTTCAGGGCGGCCCGCTGATGCACGTGATCGCGGCGAAGGCGGTGGCCTTCGGCGAGGCGCTGAAGCCGGACTTCAAGATCTACGCCCAGAACGTCATCGCCAACGCGAAGGCGCTCGCCGAGAACCTGAAGGGCCACGGCTTCGACATCGTCTCCGGCGGCACCGACACGCACCTGATGCTCGTCGACCTGCGTCCGAAGAACCTCACGGGCAAGGTCTCCGAGATCGCGCTCGGCCGCGCCCACATCACCTGCAACAAGAACGGCATTCCGTTCGATCCGGCGAAGCCGATGGTCACCTCCGGCATCCGCCTCGGCACGCCGGCCGGCACCACCCGCGGCTTCGGCGTTGCGGAGTTCCAGGAAATCGGCGACATGATCGCGACGGTCCTCGACGTGCTTTCGCAGAACAACACGGAAGAGGACAGCGCGGTTGAGGCGAAGGTTCGCCAGCAGGTCTCGAACCTGGTGGAGCGCTTCCCCATCTACGCGGACTGAGGAGCAACCGCGGGAGTACTGAATGCGTTGTCCGCACTGCGGCGCGCCTGACACGCAGGTCAAGGACTCCCGTCCGACCGAAGATGACGCCGCGATCCGTCGCCGACGGGTGTGCGGCGTCTGCGGCCAGCGCTTTACCACCTTCGAACGCGTGCAACTGCGCGAGCTCGTGGTGGCGAAGCGCTCGGGCCGCCGTGTCCCGTTCGACCGAGACAAGCTGCACAGGTCTCTCGCCGTCGCCCTGCGAAAGCGCCCGGTCGATCCGGAACGCATCGAGCAGATGGTCTCCGCGATCGTGCGCCAGCTCGAGGCGAGCGGCGAGACCGAGGTCACCACCGAGACCATCGGCCGCTTCGTGATGGAAGGGCTGAAGACCGTCGACGACGTCGCCTATGTGCGCTTTGCGTCGGTCTACAAGAATTTCCGGGAAGCCAAGGACTTCGAGACCCTTCTCGACGAGCTCGCCGGCGATGAGGCCGCGTCCGCCGCCGCGGACGGGCCGCGATGATGGACGCGCTGGCGCTTCCCCGCCTTGACGGCCCGGACGGCTGCGCGGAAAGCGACGCGCGCTGGATGGCGGTCGCGTTGGCGCTGGCGCGGCGCGGCCTGGGCCGCACGGCGCCCAATCCGTCTGTGGGCGCAGTGCTGGTGTCGCCCGCGGGCTACGTCGTCGGCCGCGGCTGGACGCAGCCGGGGGGGCGCCCCCACGCCGAGACCATGGCTCTGGCCCAGGCGGGCGAGGCCGCGGCGGGAGCGACGCTCTACGTCACGCTCGAGCCCTGCAGCCACCACGGCCGCACGCCGCCCTGCGTCGACGCGCTGGTCGCGGCGGGGGTGGCGCGCGTGGTCGCCGCCCTGCGCGATCCCGACCCCCGCGTCGACGGCCGCGGCGTCGATCGCCTGCGCGCCGCGGGCGTCGCCGTCGCGATCGGCGGCTGCGGGCGGGTGGCGTTGAGGATTGCGGCCGGCCACGTCCGCCGCGTCACTTTGGGGCGGCCGCATGTCACGCTGAAGCTCGCGGTTTCGGCCGATGACAAAGTCGCTCTGGCGGGCCGCAGGCCCGTTGCCATCACCGGCGAGGCGTCGCGCGGCCGGGTCCACATGATGCGCGCCGAGGCGGACGCCATCCTCATTGGAATCGGCACCGCGCTCGCCGACGACCCCGCCCTGACCTGCCGGCTGCCGGGTATGGCGGACCGCTCTCCGTGCCGCGTGGTGCTCGACTCCAACCTGCGCCTGCCGCTGACCTCCCGCCTGGTCGCGACGTGTCACGAGGTTCCGACGTGGGTGGTGGCGGCCGTCGACGCGCCCGTCGAGGCCGAGCTCGCGCTGCGTGCGGCGGGCTGCGACGTCATGCGGGTCGAGCGGGGGCCCGACGGACGGCTTTCGCTGCCACGCGCCCTGAAGCTGCTCGCGCTGCGCGGGGTCACCCGGCTGATGGTTGAGGGCGGCCCGACGATCGCCGCCGGCTTGCTGGACGCCGATCTCGTCGACGAAGCTGTGGTGGCGCGGGGGCCCGCGACGCTGGGATCCGACGCGATTGGGGCGCTCGAGGGCCGACCGCTCGGCGCGTTGACCGAGGCGGCGCGCTTCGCCGAGATCGGCCGCGAAAGCGTCGGCGAGGACTGCTGGACGTTTTTCGAGCGCGCCTAAGCCCGCGCCGTCATCCTGAGGCATCGCAATGTTCACCGGCATCATCTCCGACATCGGCGAAGTCGTCGCCCGCGACGACGGCGACGAGATCACGAGCTTCATGATCGCGTCGCGCTATGATCCGCGCTCGATCGACCTCGGCGCCTCGATCGCCTGCGACGGCGTCTGCCTCACCGTCGTCTCCGTCGAGCCCGAAGGCCTCGGCGCGGCCTTCGCGGTCGAGGCCGGGCCGGAAACCCAGCGTCTCACCACGGTTGGGGAGTGGGGCGTCGGACGGCGGCTGAATCTGGAACGCGCCCTGAAGATCGGCGACGAGCTCGGCGGACACCTTGTGCTTGGCCATGTCGACGGCGCGGCGGAGATCGTCGAGCGCGACGACGGCCCCGACACCTCACGGTTCGTGCTCGCCGCGCCCATCGAGTTCGCGAAGTTCATCGCTGTGAAGGGCTCGGTCTGCCTCGACGGGATTTCGCTGACCGTCAACCAGGTGGACCGCGAGCTGTTCTCCGTGCATCTCATCCCGCACACCCTCGGGGCGACGACCTGGGCCGACCGCCAGGTCGGCGACCGCGTCAACCTCGAAGTGGACATGATGGCGCGCTACGCCGGGCGGCTTGCCGAGGCGCGCAGCCTCGGCTACTGAGCCGTTCCGCTTGATCTTGAAGGCATTCGTCACCCCATGGCCGAACCGCAACGCCGCGTCGGCGGCGTCGAGAAGACGCCCGCCCGCGTGCTCGTCGTCGAAGCGCGCTTCTACGACGCCATCGCCGACGAACTGCTGAAAGGCGCGACCGCAGGCCTCGAGGCCGCTGGCGCGGCCTTCGACGTCGTCAGCGTGCCCGGGGCGCTCGAAATTCCGCCGACCATCGCGATCCTGGCCGACGCCGCCGCGGCCCGGCACCAGCCCTACGACGCGGTGGTCGCGCTCGGTTGCGTCATCCGCGGCGAGACCACGCACTACGAGATCGTCACGGAGCAGAGCGCGCGCGCCCTGATGGACCTGTCGGTCAGTCGCAAGCTTCCGCTCGGCAACGGCATCCTGACGGTCGAGAACGAGGCGCAGGCGCTTGCCCGCGCCCGCGTGGCGGAGATGAACAAGGGCGGCGACGCCGCCGCCGCGGCGCTCGCCGTGCTTCGCCTGAAGCGCTGGGCGGGGTGCGTCTGACATGGCCAAGGGCGAACAGCGCTCCGCGGCGCGGCTTGCAGCCGTCCAGGCGCTCTATCAGATGGACATCGCCGGCACGCCGCTGCCGGACACGCTCGCTGAGTTCGAATCCCACTGGATTGGCAAGGTGGTCGACGGCGAGGAGTACAAGCCCGCCGAGGCCGCGTTCTTCCGCGACCTCGTCGGCGGCGTGCTCAAGCAGCAGCGCGCGCTCGACCCGCTGATCGACCAGACGCTGCAGGCCGGCTGGCCGCTGAAGCGCGTCGAGGCGATCATGCGGGCGATCCTGCGCGCCGGGGCCTTCGAGCTCGGCAAGCGCAGGGACGTCCCCGTCAAGGTGGTGATCAGCGAGTACGTGGACATCGCCCACGCCTTCTTCGACCGGGACGAGGCCGGCATGGTCAACGCCGTGCTCGACGCCATCGCCCGCAACGTCCGCGCCGAAGATCTCGCGAAGGGCTGAGAAAAAGCGCCGGCGGCGCGGGAGGCCCCGCGCTGCGTGCGCCTCCGCTCAGGAGGACAGAGGGATCGCCTGCCGCGATCCGAGCGGGACGCGAAAGCGCTTGTTCTCGACCGTGTAATCCGGCCCGAAGACGTTCGACACGAAGACATGGACGACGTCGGCGTATGTCGGACGAACGTCGACCAGCATGAAACCACGGCGGCTTTGCTCCGTGTAGATCAGCTTGTCGACGGGCGATTTCCGGGCGCTGCTGTCGACCTGAAGCGCCGCGGTCGCCGTCGGCGGCACGCCGAGCAGATACTGCTCCATACCCGGCGAACTCACGGACGTGCCGCCGAACTCCGGCGCGACGGGCCTGGAGCCTGTCCCGGAAGGCAGGACGAGGTTGGCCGTCCAGGCGTTGTGGGAGTCCCCCGTCAGCACGATCGGGCTCTTCGCTTTGGCGAGGGTCTTCAGCATCTTGACGCGGGCCGTGGGATAGCCGGTCCAGGCGTCGGCGGCGAGCGGCGTTGGCAGGCCCGCCGCGCCGAGCTGAGCGATCTGCTCGCTTTGGCCGGCGCCGAGAAGCTGGTCGAGAAGGGCGTTGTAGCTCGTCTTCTGCGCCGGGCTGAGCACCGGAGATCCAGCGATATCAGGGGCGTTCTGGTAGAACATCAGGACCTGATTGCCGATCAGCTGCCACGCTTGCGTCGACGTGACGATCTGTTCGCCGAACCACGCCGCCTGCGCGTCTCCCATCAGGGTGCGGCGCTTGCCGTCCTCGCGCACGTCTTTCGGGAACGGGCCGTCCGGCGGCGCGCCGACATAAGCGGCGACCAGCGCGGCGCTTGAAAGCTGTTGGTCGCGGGCGGCCTCGCGGGTGTCGATCATCACGAGGCGGGCGAGGTCGCCGAAGTCGAAGGTGCGGTAGAGCGCGTCGGGATTGCCGGTCGCCGGATCGACGCGCTCCCGGTCCGCGGGCTCTCGGATTGGCAGCCACTCATAGAACGCGCGAACGCCGTGCTGCTTGCGGACGCTCCACGAACCTTCGCCCGCGTTGTGATTTTCCGCGCCCCCGGTCCACGCGTCGTTCGCCACCTCGTGGTCGTCCCAGATGTTGATGAAGGGCGCCAGCGCGTGGAGCTTCTGCAGGTGCGGATCAGTCTTGTAGAGCGCATGGCGCGCACGGTACTGGTCGAGCCGGATGATCTCTTCGCGCGGCTGGAGATCGGCGTCGCGCGGCTTGGGCGCCAGTCCGAGGCCGGTCGCGGGCGTGGTGTAACCTCCGGTCCCTGGGCCGTACTCGTAGATGTAGTCGCCGAGATGCAGAACGGCGTCGAGGTCTCTCCGCTTCGCCGCCTCCTTGTAGACGTTGAAGAACCCAAGTTCGTAGTTCGAGCAGGAGAACACCGCCAGCATCAGTCGATCGACTTTGCCGACGGGCAGGGTCTTCGTACGACCGACCGGAGACAGCGCGCGCTCGGCCTCGAAGCGGTAGTAATAAACGACGCCCGGCGAGAGCTGCGTGACGTCGACTTTCACCGTGTGATCGCGGCCGACCCTTGCGACGGCTTTGCCCGACCGCACGACGCGGGTGAAGGCCTCGTCTTCCGCCACGATCCAGTTGACGGCGATGTCGGCGGTGGCGCCCGGCTTGGTGACGCGCGTCCAGATAATGACGCGGTCGCTCAACGGGTCCCCGCTGGCGACGCCATGCAGGAAGGGCGCGGTCGCCGCCTCGGCGCCCTCGACCGCGAGCGTGATGGAGATCGCCGTGACGCCGGCCGCAAGCGTCATGAGGAGCGCCTCACGGCGCGTGAGCCCGCCCGCGCCGCTTCGCCGATCGGCTTCGTCGTTGTTGCACGTCATGTCTGGGAGCCCCGCTGGAAATTGAAGACTTCCATAGCCGGGCTGGCTGACCGCCTTGTGACGGGCCTGAGAAGGAAAAGGCCGGTTCTCCTTTCGGAGAACCGGCCTCTGACGCGCGTCCGGCCTGGACGGGAGGGGTGGGGACAGGCGGCCGGCCGCGCGGTCTCTGGATCTCGGGGTCTTACGGGGCGGCGGCGACGCCGACCGGGTTCACGCCGTCGCCAAGCAGGACCCACTGGTTGGGATCGGTCTGGGACTGGCGCTTCACGAAGGTGTAGCCGGTCTCGAACCACGGCTTGACGTCGTCCGCCTGGTTGTCGAGGGCGTAGTCGCCGCGGTCGGTCGAAACGGTCAGCACGGCGTGGCCGTCGCCCTTCAGGTCGCGCACCACGGTGATGAGAAGCGCCTGCCGAGGCCAGCCGGCCTCCATCAGCAGCTTGCGCTTCAGCAGGACGTAGTCTTCGCAGTCGCCCTTGTTGTCGGTCGGGTAGGTCCAGAACTCCTCGAGGCCGTAGAGCTCCTGATCGGTGACGGGAGTGACCTGCGCGTTCACCTTGCGGTTGAGCTTGTCGAGTTCGGCGAGCTTCGCCGTCGTCAGCTTGGCCTTGGCCGCGCGCATCGGCGTGACGTCGCACTCGACCGGAGTGTCGGCGCAAAACTGCGTCCAGCCCATCGGCGCCTTGGCGCCGCCGATCACCTGCATCGAGCTCGACGCCGCGACCTTGACGGTCTGCGCTTCGACCGGATCGATGGTAAATCCAGCGGCAACAAGTCCAAACAAGATATAAACCGCCTTCTTCTTGATCTCAGTAAACATTGTCGTCTCCCGTCCTGTCCCGGGAAGCAACGTCTCACATTCCTTTTGCGGTCCGTCTAAATCAAGACGTGGAGTTTTAGCGAGATGATTTGGAATTCAGAAAGAAGTTGAATACGAATTGTTCAGAGATGCAGTGGGTATTTCGTTTACCAACTGCGTCCGCCTTTAGAGAATGAACGAACGACTTGGTCAGCCAAACCTTAACGGCGCCGGCTTTTCGAGGGGGGTGATTTACAAAGTCTTCACCATGCGGCGAAGAGGCCGCGCGTCGTCGACGCGGAGAGGCCGGCGCAGCCGCCAGAGGGCGCAAAAAAAAGCCGCCCCGAAGGGCGGCTTTTTGTTCAGGCGATTTGCGGCGAGGTCAGCCGAATTGTTCCGCCAGCGCCTCGAGGTTTTGCGGACGGCTGAACTCGACGGCCAATCCGTTCTCAAGGTGGCGGACGACGCGGGCCGAGGTCCGGCCGAGCATGACGGGCGTCCCGATCGGGAGATCGAGCCCGATCTGGATCGCGGCCCCGGAAAGCGACACGTCGATGATGCGGCAATCGTGCGAGGCGCCGTCCTCGGTCTGAAGGACCGCGCGCGGGTTGCGCGGGATCACCCGCTCGTGGCGCCGGTCTTCCGGAAGCCCGAGGATGTTGCGGTTCGCGAGCCATGTCAGCTGTGCGGCGAGCTTGTCGCGTTTGCGGATCGTCGCCGTCACGGTCATGGCGAAGCCGTTGGCGATCGGGCGCACCATCACGCCTTCAACCCGGCCGATGTGGTCGAGATAGACGATGACGCGTTCGCCGGCCTGCGCCGGGACGGGAGCCACCAGCGCCAGACCACCCGGAGACATGTCGAGGGTCTGGCAGGGATACTCGCGGCGAGACGTCAGCATGTAGCGGCCGAGAAGCGCGACCTTGACCCGCTGATGACGACGTTGCTCGTCCGAGAGCGGCTTTTTCATCGCGAACATCAAGGCGTCCGTCCCCGAAAGCGTGAAACGCGTCGGATGGCGCGACGCGTGTCTTAAACCTAAACGAACGGTGTTAACGCCACGTAACCCGCGCGCCTCGAACACGGCTCAGCGCCCCCCGTCGAAGACCAGAAAGCGGCCAATCTTGCGGGCCGCCCCGGCGAGGGCGTGGGGCGACGGCGTCGGAGGCGGCGACTGCGGCGCCGGGGCCTCGCCGATGGCGCGCCGACGTCCGCTCGGCCAGATCATCCGCAGCGAGGCGAGGTCGAACCGCGTCACCGGGCAGGCTCCGAGCCAGTAGGGGGTTTCGACCGGCGCAAGCGCGCCGAGGATGCGCGCATGGGTGCGGCCGCGGTGGCGAAGAGGCAGGAGAACGAGCTCGAGGTCGACCTTGCGGCCGAGCTCCGTCGCGCCGGTCGCGCCAAGCACCGCGACGGCGGCGTCGTCGGAGATCGTAGTCAGCGCGCCGAGCACCGTCGCCCGGTCGCCCGCCGACCAGAGTTCCAGGAAGCGTTCGCCCTTCATCTCGTGGCCTGACACCTCGCAGAGGCGCGAGCCTGCCAGTCGGAACGGGAACTGCGCCTCTTCAGACGCCTCCAAAATGAAGGCGTCGCCGAGGATGCCGCGGATCTGGCCCGGATCCACGTCGGCGCGCTCGGGCGCCGCACGTGCGCCGCGGAGGCGGTTCCAGTAAGCAAAGAGCTCGCGGGTGGCGGCGGCCTTCATGGAGGTCGGACCTTCCGTTTCGTTTTGGGGCGCCCATGTGTCGTCGCGGGACGCTTCCCCGCCGACGACGGCGCTTCAGCCTTGGCGCAGCAGGCCGCGTGCCAGCCTCGCGCCACGTTGCGCCGCGTCGACGGACCGAACGGGCAATGCGCGGTACTGAGGGACGTGGCGTGAGAGAGCACCAAAGCCGTCCGGTCGATCGTGGGGAGCCGGCGTTCAACGCGCCCGCCGTCGTGCTCGCGAGCATCGCGCTGTTCGCGGCGATTCATCTCTGGCGCGTCTTTCTCTCGGAAGACGCGGACATCGCGGTTCTTCTGCGCTTCGCCTTCATCCCGGCCCGCTACGATCCGGCCTCGCCCTATCTCCCCGACATGCTCGGCGGCGAGGGCGCCAAGGTGTGGACGTTCCTCACCTACGCCTTCCTTCACGGCGACTGGACGCACCTTCTGGTCAACAGCGTCGCCATGCTGGCCTTCGGCAGCGCCGTGGCCTGGCGGTTCGGTTCGCTGCGGTTCCTGGTCTTCTCAGCGCTTTGCGCGGTCGGCGGCGCGGCGGCGCATCTCGCGCTTCATATCGACGAGCCTCAGCCGGTGATCGGCGCGTCGGCCGCGATTTCGGGCCAGATGGCGGGGGCGATGCGTTTCATGTTCGAGGCCGGCGGGCCGCTCGGCGCGTTCCGGCGGCGTGGCCGCCCGGCGTTCTCGGCGCCTGCGGTCCCTCTCGCGACCGCGCTTCGAAACCCCCAGGTCCTGATCTTTCTTCTGGCGTGGTTCGGGACCAACATCGCCTTCGGCCTGGGCGGAATGGCGCTCAGCGGAGAAACCGCGTCCATCGCCTGGGAGGCGCACATCGGAGGATTCCTCACCGGGCTTGCGCTGTTCCCGCTGTTTGATCCGAAAGTTGCACGGTTCCGTGACCGGGCTGATGCCTCCGTAGCATTGCCTCCGCGTCCTCCCGCCCCCCATGATTGAGCCAGCAGGCCGCGGGACGGCCTCGACTTAAGGACCGACGAGCCTCCCGCCGGCCCCTCGCGAACGAGGCCGGATTTGCTCGGCCTCAAACACAAAAGGAGGCTCGCATGACGGTCGCACGCATTCTGGCGTTCAAGGGGCCTGAGGTCTTCACCGCCTCGCCGCACCGCACGATGGCCGAAATCGTCGCCCTGCTGGCGGAGAAGCGCATCGGCACGGTGGTGATCGCCGGCGCCGACGGCGGGATCTCGGGCATTATCTCCGAGCGCGACGTCGTCCGGTCGCTCGCAGCCCGCGGCGCCGACGTCCTGGCTGATCCCGTCTCGATGCACATGACCCGGAAGGTCTTCACCGCGACCGCCGACGAGACGATCGAAGAGATCATGGACCGCATGACCGAGGGCAAGTTCCGCCACGTTCCCGTGGTGGAAGGCCGCCGGCTCGTCGGCATCGTCTCGATCGGCGACGTGGTGAAGCACCGCATGGCGATGGCCGAGGCCGAGGCGTCGGCCATGCGCGACTACATCGCGACCGCCTGAAGCTTCGGTGGCCGGGATCTAGCGGCGGTCGCGCTCGATCGGGCGCGCCCGCCGCCACGTCTCGGCCGGCAGGTCGCGAAGGCGGCCCGCGTAGAGCGCGCCGAGGCGGCTGTCGCCGAGCCCCCGGCCGGACACGAGCTGAAGCACGTCGACGCCGGGATTCCAGTTGCCTTCGATCATGATCGGGCCCCGGTCGGACAGGCCCACATCCCAGCCAATCACGAAGAAGCCGTCGCGAAACGCCTCGTGAGCGTGGGTCGCAAGCTCGATCGCCGCGGCGATGTCCGGCGCGACGTGCCCGACGAGGGGGACGCCGGTCGCCGGATGGCGCTCCACGGGGACGATTGCGCCGTCCACACGACGGAAGCCTCGTCCGATGCGCGCCTCTGCGTCGAGGCTCGCGACGACGTTGCCGGCGTTGAAGTTGTCGACCGGCCGCGGTCCGCCCGCCGACAGCCGCAGGACGCGGTCGCAGGCCTCGATCTCGCCGGCCTCGTTCACCGCGGTCATCACCCGCAGCGTCGGCAGCGCGCCGGGCGACAGCGGCTGCAGCGCGGGATGGGCGGCGCAGGCCTCCTGGACGAGGCCCCCGTCCCGCAGAACAGCCGCAAGGTTGGCGACGACGCGACCCTCGTCGATGGGCTCGGCGCCGCTGCGCCAGCCGTCGGAGCGGCGTTGGAAGCCGATCACCCCTGCGCCCTTGGAGGCGTAGTTCGGTTTGGCGATGACGCCCGCCCGGCCATGGAGCCACATGTGCAGCGCGTCCGGTCCGCCTTCGAAGGTCTCAGGCGTCGGCAATGCGGCCTCGCGGCATCGGCCGGCGAACAGCCGCTTGTTTTTGAGCGGGTTCGCAACGAGCGGATACGCGCCGGGATTGAGCAGCCGATGAACCCCCTTGCGAACGGCCATGGCGAGATGGGCGTCCGGATCGGCGGTCCGCGCGATCAGGGCCTGTTCCGCGGCGTCCCAGCCGTGGCGCCAGCCGGCGCAGGGCGCCCGCACGGCGAGGCCAAGGGCGGCGGCGCCTGACAGCGCCAGCGCGACCGCACGGTCCTGAGGGCTCCAGTGGCGCCACAGGGCGTCGAAGTAGAGCCCGACGAGATCCGTCGGAGGCCGGCTTCTTGCGGAGGTCCAGCCGAAGAGTCGGGGAGGGGCCGTCCGCAGCGTCAGCATGGCGCGGCTATTCAGCGGCGAGGCGCTGGGGTTCGGCGTGGCGCCACGCAAGCACCTCTTCGGTGACCCTCAGGCTGCGGAGGTGATCGACGTCGATCGCCGCGGCGCCGTCGCTGAGTTCGATCGGGACGATCCTCAGCCCGAACCGTCTCGAAAGCCGCTTGAACGACGCGTTGAGCGCGCTGAGGCCAAGGCGGAACCGGACGAGCTCGACGATGCCGCGGAGCCCGAGCGCGCTGACCACGCGCATGGGATGCTTCACGAACTGGCCGCCGGAGCGAAACAGTTCGGCCGCCCGCAGCGCAGAGGCTTCGCCCATCCAGTACATGTTGCAGTTCGAGAAGGCGCCGTCGGAGCACGTGTAGAACTTGCGCTGGCCGTCGGGATGGGCGGCGAGCACCTGTTCGCGCCGAGCGAGCGCCACCGCGACCTCGGCGTCGCTCCGGCGCGCCGCGATGTCGAACTCCGCGATCTGATCCGGCGTGATGAGGACGCTGTCCGCGGTGACGATCAGCACGGGAAAGGCCGCGCCGTGCAACGCGTCCAGCACGCTGTCGACGAGGTTTGGGCGAGAGCTGAACACGATGAGACGCCCGGACGCCGCGAGCGAACGAACGTCCGGCAGGCGCTCGAGCCCAGAGCCGGCGTTGATCGAGATCCGCACCTCGCCCACCCGGTGGCTGGCGGCGAGCGCGTCCAGCACATGGGCGACCATGGGTCGGCCCGCGACCGGCGACAGCGCCTTCAGCGCGACGCCCGCGGCCTCCGCCAGCGGATCGAGCCGGCCGTCGCGTTCGCCGGCCAGCACCAGAACCGTGAGAGCGCCGGTCACGCCGCAAGCTCCAGGCCGACGGAGGCGATGACGCCCTGCCGGCGAAGGCTGTGGGCAAGGATCGACTCGACTAGCGAGGCATGGTCCACCCCCAGCGACGCGGCGGAGCGCGAGATGCTTTTCTGGGACCACAGGTTGCAGGAGAGATTGACCTCCATGAAGGAGATCGCCCCGGAGCCGGGATCGTAGCGGAATTCGAAGCGACCGTAGTCGAAGGGCCAGAGCTCCTCGCACAGCCCGCGGCAGAAGGCGTTCAGCCGTCCGCTAAGGTCGGGGTCGTCGACCACCGTCAGCGGGTCGGGGCGGACGTCGGCGGCGAGCGCGCGCTTCTCCTCGTAGGAGCGCAGGTCGCCGGCGCGTTCGGGCGCGTGCGCCATGGGAGGCAACAGCCACGGCGCGGCGCCGGCCCCGCCGACCACCGGCACGGCGACGTCGAGCAGCGGCAGCCACTCCTCGACGATCACGTCGTGCCCGAGGCCGTGCAGCTCCTGCACGTGGGCGCGCGCTTCGGTCCAGCTGTCGACGATCGTCACGCCCCACGAGGCGGAAGAGGCGTTCGGCTTCACCACCAGCCGCTCCGCGCGGAAGTCCGGCTCGGCCAACGGTCGACCGCGGCGGCAGGGGAGCCAGCGCGCGGTCGGCACGCCGTGGCGGCGAGCCACGACCTTCGAGAGGTGCTTGTCGTCGGCCAGCCCGCGCAGGATCGGGCTCGCGCCGAGAAATGGCGCCCCCCAGCGTGTCAGCAGCAGCGGGGCCAGCATCTCGCTGTTCTGGAAGCCGGCGCGGTTAAGCAGCGGAAAGACGAAGTCTACGTTCGGCCGCCGCTCGATCGCCTCGAAGCTGTTCGCGGCGACCACCTCGATCCCAAGGCCCTCGATCGTCGTCCGAAGCTCGTGATGGTAGACGGCGTGATTGCCGTCCGCGGCGTCGGGCGAGCCGTCGCCGCAGGCGTGCTTGGCGAGGAACATCAGGCGCAGGCGCGCCTTGTCCGCCGAGGGGATGCGGGCGCATCGGGGGTCGAGATTCGGCGTCATCAGCATGGCGTGACGCTAGCCGCGTCGGATGACGCGGCAGCGACGCCGCCCTGACGCTGCGATGACGATCAGGCGTGATCGGCGTGCGCGAGGCGGCGCACCTGGGCGCCCACCTCGGCGAGTTCGGCCGCCGCGACCTCGGCGGCGCGCGGGCCGCCGTCGAGCAGGCCGTCTTTCGCCAGCGCTTGCACGAAGAGGTCGATGTCGCGGTTGCCTCGCACCAGCCCCCAACCGATCGCCGCGTTCAGCGCCTGCGTTCCGGTCCGGGTCCGGCGCGCCACGGCCTCAACGGCGCCGTAGGCGCGTAGAGTCGGGCCAGGCCGCCGCGGCAGGGGAAACAGCGCGACCGGCGCGCCGCGCATTGCCGCCTCGGCGATCATCGACGCGCTGTCGTCGGTGACGAGGAAAGCGTCGGCGGCCGCCAGGAAGGCGCGGTAGTCGTCCGCGCCCTCGCCATAGATCGCAAGGCGCGCCGGGACCGGCGCGGTCGCGAAGGTCTCCTTCAGCGCGGCGACCGCCGCCGGCGACGTGCGCGGCGAGGTGGCCGCGAGCACGGAGCCGCCGCTCGCCGTCGCGCGCGCCATGGCGTCCGCCGCGAACCGGCGGGCGGCGTCGGCGTCGAGCCGCTGCGGGTCGGCGTCGCCGCCGGCGATCGCCATCAGCCGCGGGCGGGGTAGGGCGACGATATCGGGGGGAACCGGGGGCAACGCTTCAGGCGGAGCCGTCGGCGGAAAGCGCTGGACCAGCACGTTGGCGCGAGACGGCAACCCGTACTGCGGCGTGGTCACCACGAGGTCGAACCAACCGAGCGGCGCGGAGGGACGGCCGAAATGGGCCAGCCGCGTGCGGCCGCCGGACGCCGCGCGGATCCATAGCGCGACGGGAACCGAGCGCTTGCCGGCCGTCAGCACGACATCGGGCCAGGGCGGCGTCAGCTGCGCGCGAGCGGCCGCCTTCACCGAGAACAGAGAGCCCTGGCTGCGCAGGTTGAGCAGCCAGCCCGAGGGGTTGAAGACGAGGCGCTTGACGACGACGTCGAGCCCGCTCGCCGCGGCCGCGGCCTCCACCATGCGCGCGTCGCCGCGATGCTTGGGGAGGAGCGCCCAGAGGCGGGGGGCGGAGGCGGGCATCGGCGCCGCTCTCGATCGACGGGTGGCCGCCCCCGCCGTTTCGTCAGAGGTCGAGCAGTTGCCCGGCCGCGTCCGGCAGCTTGCCGATCGCAGGCGCGGACGCGGTCTCCATGCCGGCGCGCTTCAGGTCCGGCGGGGTCGCCTCCTCGGCGAGCAAGGCGACGGCCTCGCCGAGCGACATGCCCGTCTGGCCCTGGCTGCCGAGCCGGCGGATCGAGACCGAACGGGTCTCCGCCTCCTTCTTGCCCACGACGACGAGCGCCGGCGTCTTGGTCAGGGAGTGCTCGCGGACCTTGTAGTTGATCTTCTCGTTGCGCAGGTCGAGCTCGACCCGCAGGCCGGCGCGGCGCAGCTCCGCCGCGACCTCCGCGGCGTAGGCGTCGGCCTCGGAGGTGATGGTCGCGACCACCGCCTGCGTGGGCGCCAGCCAGAGCGGGAAGTGCCCGGCGTAGTGCTCGATCAGGATGCCCGTGAAGCGCTCGAGCGAGCCGAAGATCGCGCGGTGGATCATCACGGGATGGTGCTTCTCGCCGTCCGCGCCGATGAAGAACGCGCCGAAACGCTCCGGCAGGTTGAAGTCGACCTGGATGGTGCCGCACTGCCAGTCGCGGCCGATGGCGTCGCGCAGCACATACTCGAACTTCGGCCCGTAAAATGCGCCCTCGCCAGGGTTAATCGCGGTCGTCACTCGGTTGCCGTAGCGTTCCGAGATCGTCTCGAGCGCGTCGCCCATCACCTGCTCGGCGCGGTCCCAGAGCGCGTCGGAGCCGACCCGCTTCTCGGGCCGCGTCGAGAGCTTCAGCACAATCCTGTCGAAGCCGAAGTCGGCGTACATGTCGAGGATCAGCTCGTTGAGCATGAGCGTCTCGGCCATGAACTGCTCGTCGGTGCAGAACGTGTGGCTGTCGTCCTGCGTGAAGGCGCGCACCCGCATCATGCCGTGCAGCGCGCCGGACGGCTCGTAGCGGTGCACCATCCCGAATTCGCCCATGCGGATCGGCAGTTCGCGGTAGCTCCTCAGGCCATGCTTGAAGATCTGCACGTGGCCGGGGCAGTTCATCGGCTTGATCGCGAAGACGCGCTCGTCCTCGGTCTGCGTGACGAACATGTTCTCCCGGTACCAGTCCCAGTGGCCGGAGGTCTGCCAGAGGGAATGATCGAGGATCTGCGGCGTGTTGACCTCGACGAAGCCCTTCGCCTTCTGCTGGCGACGGGAGTAGTCGATGAGGGCCTGGAACAGCGTCCAGCCCTTGGGGTGCCAGAACACCGTCCCGGGGCCTTCCTCCTGGAAGTGGAAGAGGTCCATCTCGCGGCCGAGGCGCCGGTGGTCGCGCTTCTCCGCCTCCTCCAGCATGTGGAGATAGGCGTCGAGCGCCGCCCGGTCCGGGAAGGCCGTGCCGTAGATGCGCTGGAGCATCGGGTTGTTCGAGTCGCCGCGCCAATAGGCGCCCGCGACCTTCATCAGCTTGAAGGCCTCGCCCACCTTGCCCGTGGAGGTCATGTGCGGCCCGCGGCAGAGGTCCTTCCACTCGCCCTGGGCGTACATCTTCAGCGACTGGTCCTCGGGGATCGCGTCGACCAGCTCGACCTTGAAGGTCTCGCCCTTGTCGCGGAAGAACGCCTTGGCCTGGTCGCGCGACCAAATTTCTTTCGTGAAGGGCCGGTCGCGCGCGATGATCTTGCGCATCTCGGCCTCGATCGCGGCGAGGTCCTCGGTCGAGAACGGCTCAGCCCGCGCGAAGTCGTAGTAGAAGCCGTTCTCGATTACCGGCCCGATCGTCACCTGCGTCTGCGGCCACAGCGTCTGCACCGCTTCGGCCAGCACGTGCGCGCAGTCGTGGCGGATGAGCTCCAGCGCGCGCGGGTCCTCGCGGCTCAGGAACTCGATCTTCGCGTCGCGCTCGATCGGGTCGGCGAGGTCCACGACCACGCCGTCGAGAGCCATGGCGACAGTGCGCTTCAGCAGCGACTTCGAGATCTGGCCTGCGATGTCGGCGCCGGTGACGCCGGCGTCATAGGATTTCTGGGCGCCGTCGGGGAAAGTGACGAGAGGCATGTCGGTCTCCGCTCAGTTCTGCCTACGAGTGCAGGTAAGCGTGTGGGGAAGGTCGCCCGCGGCCGCTGTCAGGCGGCGTCGCCGGCGTCGGGCGCGCGCTCGCAGCGGATTTTCGCTCGGCGCGCGTAGCGCCACGGCCTAGACCACGCCGCGTCCGAAGGCAACGCGCGCGGCACGGGATCGAAGCCGTCGCCGCCCCAGGGGTGACAGCGGCAGATCCGCCCCGCCGCCATCCAGCCTCCGGCCCAGGCCCCGTGGCGCGCCAAGGCCTCGTCGGCGAATTCGGAGCAGGTCGGCAGGTAGCGGCACTGCCGGCCGATCAGCAGCGACAGCGAGTAGCGATAGGCGAGGATGGGGAGACGGAGCGCCGAGGCGAGAGGAGAGCGCAGGGAGAGGCGAGGCGTCACCTGCCTCAAGCCTGCGCGAGGAATCGTGGAGGGACCGCAGGAGTGAGCCAGACGCCGCTGGACGACCGATAGAACGCGAAGCCCTCGGCTGCCATATCGGCGGCGTTTACTGTCAGGACGGCCGGTCGTCCATGTCGGGCGCCGACCTCGCGCGCCATCTCTGCGGTCTCTGAGAGATGCACAAAGCGCCGCGCGCCCGACTTCAGCCCTTCGGCCAGAATGGCTGGGAGAAAGCGTTCTGCGGTCCCGTGCCACAGGAGGTCGGGAGGCGTCTCCGAGGCGCCATGGGCCTCGACGTCGACGCTGTGGCCGTGCACCGCGCGGATACGAGCGCCATCGTTCGAAACCTCGAACCGAGCCTTGTCCGACTCCGCAATGATGACCGCAAGCGTCGCAAGGTCCAGCCCGACGCCAGCTTTACCGGCCCCGTCGATCAACGCGTCCAGCGACGCCCAGCCTTGCGGGTCCAATGTGATCCCCGCCGCTGCGGGATCGTGGCGAAGCGCCAGACTGACGAACTTGCTGACGCCCACATGGTGTTTACTGAGCGCCATTCGCTCACGCCGCCCGCTTCGACTCGATCTGGTCCAGCGCGTCGACCACGGCGTCGAAGGTGAGCAGCGTCGAGGCGTGCCGGGCCTTGTACTCGCGGACGGGCTCGAGAACCTTGAGATCCTCCCAGACGCCCTCGGGGGCGGGAGCGCCCTCCTTCAGCATCCGGCGCATGGCCTCGCGCACCTCCCGAAGCTCCTGGGCGGTGCGGCCGACGACGGTGCGCGCCATGATCGAGGACGAGGCCTGGCCGAGCGCGCAGGCGCGCACTTCGTGCGCGAAGTCCGTGACGCGTTCGCCGTCATAGGCGAGGTCGATGGTGACGGTCGAACCGCAGAGCTTGGAGTGCGCGGTTGCGGTCGCGTCCGGCGCGGGCAGGCGGCCGATGCGCGGAATTTCGGCCGCAAGCTCGAGGATGCGGCGGTTGTAGATGTCGTCCAACATGGCTGACCAGCCCTTACGTCGACCAGGATGCGCGGATTGGCTCGATTGTCCCTGAGCGCCGATCGACTATATAGCGATCCAGGGAGACGCTCGCCATGCGAGCCGGCGAAAGAGGCAGCAAGCTGTCGTTTCGTCGTGCTATGGTCTACGCATCTCCGCGCTGCGTAGCGGGGCCGTCGTGTGGCCCCGGCAAGAGGAAGCTCATGGACGCTGTCGTTCAGCACCCGTTTGCCCGCGTTCCGATCCCCGCCCCCAAAGGTCACCAGACCACCCGCAAGCCGACGCGGGAAGAGGCCGAGGCTGCGGTGCGCACGCTTATCGCTTGGGCCGGCGACGATCCGGCGCGCGAAGGCCTCATCGACACCCCGAAGCGCGTGGTGAAGGCCTACGCCGAACTGTTCGGAGGCTACGCCGAGAAGGCGGCTGACAGTCTCGAGCGCGTTTTCGAGGAGGTCCAGGGCTACGACGACATGGTCGTGCTGCGCGACATCCCGTACTTCTCTCACTGCGAGCACCACATGGTGCCGTTCTACGGCAAGGCCCATGTCGCCTATTACCCGTCGAACGGCGTGGTGGGCCTTTCGAAAATCGCGCGGGTGATCGACACCTTCGCCCGTCGCCTCCAGACCCAGGAGGCCCTGACGGCTCAGATCACCGAGGCGATCGACGAGCACCTGAAGCCCCGCGGCGTGGCCGTCATGATCGAGGGCGAGCACATGTGCATGGCGATGCGCGGAATCCAGAAGCAGGGCGTATCGACGGTGACGACGCAGTTCACCGGCGTGTTCCGCGACGATCCGGCGGAGCAGGTGCGCTTCATCACGCTGGTGCGCGCCGCTCACGCCCCACGCTGACGACGGCCGCGCGCCGCGGCTCTCATCCACAGTCTCGTCATCTCGCCCGGGCGCTCGTCGCCCGGAGCGGCGCATGGACCCTCGACCGTGACCGACGCTCCCGCTGCTTTCGCCGCCCGCGGCTCCCACCACGAGGTTGAGGAGGGGCTCGCCTTCGCGCCGAAGTTTGACCGCGACGGGCTGATCGCCGCGATCGTCACGGATGCGGACGCCGGCGGCGTGCTGATGTTCGCCTACATGAACGCCGAGGCGCTTAAGGCGACGGTCGAGACCGGCGTCGCGCACTTCTGGTCGCGGTCGCGCGGGGCGTTGTGGCGGAAGGGCGAGACCTCGGGCCACGAGATGGCGGTCGTCGAGCTCAGGGTAGACTGCGACCAGGACGCGCTGTGGCTCCGCGTCCGCGTGGCCGGCACCGGCGCGGCCTGCCACACCGGACGCAAATCGTGCTTCTACCGGGCGGCGCCGACAGGGCCGGGCGCGCTGGGCGCCGCGTTGACGCCCGTGGACGACGCGCGCCTGTTCGACCCGGCGGAGACGTACAAGGCGGGTTGACCGGGCGACGCGAAGTCGTCGCACGGATGTCCTATGGAGCGCCCGCCGGCGGACGTCCGGCCGTTCGTGACGGAGTGCCCCGCTGGTGTTTCCCAGCCTCCCCTTTCGCCGCCACCCGTCGATCGCCGCGACGGAGCAGGCTGACTCCCGCGAGCCCGACGCGCCGCGTCCGCCGTCGCTGGCGCTCGCTCTCGGCGGCGGCGCGGCGCGCGGCTGGTCGCACATCGGCGTTCTGCGCACGTTGGAGGCCGCGGGCATTCGGCCCGACATTATCGCCGGCACGTCCATCGGCGCCGTGGTCGGCGGGTGCTGGGCCGCGGGCCGGCTGGACGATCTCGAGGCCTGGGCGCGTTCGCTCACCCGGCGGCGGATGTTCGGCGTGCTCGACGTCAGCCTCGCGGGGGCCGGCCTCATCGGCGGCGGCAAGCTCCGCGCGCAACTTGAATCCCAGCTCGGCGAAACCCGGATCGAAGACCTCGCCGCACGCTTCGTGGCGATCTCGACCGAATACGGCACGGGCCACGAGGTCTGGCTCGGTCGGGGCGATCTCGCGCTGGCGCTGCGGGCCTCCTACGCCTTGCCCGGCGTGTTCGAACCTGTGCGAGTCGGGGGGCGCTGGCTGATGGACGGGGCGCTGGTGAATCCCGTCCCGGTTTCCGCCGCCCGCGCCCTCGGCGGGCGGGTCGTGGTCGCCGTCGGGCTGCAGTCCGAGATTTCGCCCCATGGGGCCGTCATCCAGACCTATGAGGCGACCGAAGGCGACGACGCGGTGGCGGCGGGCGTGACGCGGGCGCGTCGGCGTCTGCGCTTGCGCCGCAATCGCTCGAAGGAAGGGACGCCGCCGCCGGCCGCCGACCGCGCGCCGGACGCTCCCGGCATCGCGCGGGTGATGGTTCAGGCCTACAACATCACGCAGGATCGCATCTCACGGTCGCGGCTCGCCGGCGACCCGCCGGACGTCATGATCGGTCCGCGGCTGAGCGGCATCGGCTTGTTCGAGTTCCACCGGGCGGAGGAGGCGATCCGGCTCGGCGCGGAAGCCGCGGAACGCTCGCTCGACGCCATTCGCGACGCGCTGCGGGCCTTCGCCTGAAGGGACGCCTCAGTTCAGCGTGAGTTCGACGGTCGCGTCGAAGCCTGCGCGCACCGAGAAGTTCTGCTGGAACATCTTGCCGTCGTGCCGGGCGATCGCGGTGTAGTCGCCCTCCGACAGCACGATCGGGGGCAACTGGCCGATCGACTCCCGTATGACGTCGCCGCCGGGCGTCAGCACCGTCCAGGACGTGTTCTTCACCTCGGCCCCGCCCGCGGCGCGGACCAGCCGCAGCGTCATCCGCGCGGCCTTGTGGTGCACCTGCGCCTCGACAAGCTTTCCGGCGGCGACGTCGAGGTCGACCTCGACAATGGCGTTGGCGTCGCCATAGGCCGAAACCACGTGGTACTGGCCGGCGGGCACGCGCAGCAGCGCCCCGGGCCGCACGTTTTCGGCGACCGTGCGCGTGACGCCGGCGTCGTTGCGGGTGAGCGTGAAGCCGACCCGGTCCGGCGGCACGCGGGCGTCGCCGACGAAGGCCGCAAGCCGGATCGCGCCGGCCGGCAGCGACATCGTGGTGTCGGTCGGGTGATCAGGAGCGACCGAGACGTAGCGCGCGGTGCTGACGAGACCGTAGACCGCGTGCACCACGTAGCCGCCGGGATCGAGATCGAACCGCGGGGCGGCGTCGTTGGACTCCGCGACCATCAGATGCTCGCCGTTCGCGTCCGGCTGGTCGGTGAACACCCGCCACTTCACGCCGTTCGGGACCTTCGCGCCCTTGTCGCCGAAGGTCGCCGCGAGGTGGAGCGGCTGCTTGATGATGGGCGCCGCGACGGCCGGCGCCGGCGGGTCCTCCAGCGTGGGCGTCACGGGCGTCGGCTGAGCGCCCGGGCGCGGCGCGGGTGTGAGGTGCGGGAGCTTCAGGCCCTTGAGCACGTCGTGCTCGGGCTTGCCGCGGGAGCCGATGTCCGGCCCGTCGAAGCCGGGCGGCGGCGAAGGCATCGGGGGAGGGCCGATCTCACCGAGCTTCGGAGGCGCCAGGAGGTTCATCCGCCCGGTGATCTCGCCGCCGTAGCTGAAGCCGCCCTTGCCGCTTTTCTCCGTCCCACGGGGCGTGTTCTCGCCGCTCTGCGCGAGCGCCCCGGAAGTCGCGCAGCAGGCGCCGAGCGCCAGCGACAGTCGGACGGCTATGACGGCCACGGAGAGGCGACGATCACCCATTCCATGGCGATGCCATCGCCGGGCGGCCATTGCAAGTCCGCTTCGGCCCGCGGGCCATGCGTTGCGCGGCGGGCCGGGGCATGCGATGGCCGCGCCATTGTTCGAAGGAGACAGCGATCCCATGACTGGACCCGCCCCCGACGCTCTCGATCTCCTGAGCGCGCGCCGCTCGGTGCCCGCCAACGCGCTCGCCGAGCCCGGCCCTTCGGCCGCGGAGCTTGAGCGCATCCTGACCATCGCCGCTCGCGTGCCGGACCACGGCAAGCTCGCGCCCTGGCGCTTCATCGTGATCGAGGGGGACGCGCGCAAGGCGCTCGACCTGAAGCTCGCAGCTCTGCTCAAGGCCCAGCAGCCGGACCTGCCTCCCGCCCGCATCGCCGCGCAGGAGAACAATTTCTCGGCCTCGGCGGTCGTGGTGGCGGTGGTCAGCACGGCGGCGCCCCATGTGAAAATACCGGAATGGGAGCAGGTGCTGTCCGCCGGCGCCGTCTGCATGAACCTGACGATCGCGGCCAACGCGCTCGGCTACGGCGCGCAGTGGCTGAGCGGGTGGGCGGCCTACGACGCGGAGGCACGCGCGGCGATCGGCCTGACGCCCGCGGAGAAGGTCGCCGGCTTCCTTCACCTCGGCACGCCGAAGGAGCGGCTCCCGGACCGCCCGCGGCCCGATCTGGCCCAGATCGTCACGCGCTGGTCGGCCTGAGCGATGACCCATTTCTACGAGCCCTCGAAGGGGCACGGCCTGCCGCACGATCCGTTCAAGGCCATCGTCGCGCCGCGGCCCATCGGCTGGATCTCGACCGTCGACGCCGCCGGCGTCCCCAACCTTGCGCCCTACAGCTTCTTCAACGGCGTCTGCGACAGCCCGCCGATGGTGATGTTTTCGTCCGGCGGCCGGAAACACTCGGTGGCCAACGTGGAGGCGACGGGGGAGTTCGTGTGCAACTTCGCGAGCCACGCGCTGCGCGAGGCGATGAACCTCAGCTCGGCGCTGGTCGGGCCCGAGGTGAACGAGTTCGAGCTGGCGGGTCTGGAGGCCGCGCCCTCGCGTCTGGTCCGCGCGCCGCGGGTGAAGGTGAGCCCGGCAGCGCTTGAGTGCAAGGCGCTCAGCGTGACGGAGCTCAAGGACGTCCACGGCGTTGCGACCAACCGCTTCATGGTGATCGGCCAGGTGGTCGGCGTGCACATCGAAGAGGCGTACCTCACCGAAGGGCTGTTCGATCTCGCCAAGGCCGGCGCCTTGGCCCGTTGCGGCTACCTCGACTACGCCTCGGTGTTCGAGACCTTCGCGATGGAGCGGCCGAAGGCGTGAGGCCTCGCGGCCGTCAGCCCGTGATCTCGCGCACGATCCGAAGCTGCTCCATGGTCGTCACGAGCTTGGCCGTGAAGCCGTCTCGCAGCGCTTCGCGGCACTCCTGACGAAAGACCTCGCCCTCGTCGGCCGAGGATGTGTCGATCGCGGGAACGCCCGCGGCGGCCGCAGCGATCAGGACAAGGCTGCGCGCCTGGGCGAGCGGCGGGAGGAGCCTCCCTTCAGCGTCGCGCAGGACGGTGACGCCGAGATTTTCACGCAGCGCCTCCGCGTCCCAGGAGAGGCCCCCCAGCCGCGGCGTGGCGCCGACGAGGCTGCGAAGCTCCAGCAGGCCGCGCGCCGTCGTGACCTCCGCCACGATTCGCGTCGCGCCCTCCATACAGCCCGCGCGCGCCTCGGCGACCGCCAGCAGCGCTGCAAGATGGCCGAGGTCGGCTCCCGTAGGCACGCCGCGCAGCAGCGCGGCCTGGGCTCCCGCGGCGACGCAACGCTCGACCTCCGCCAAGGCGATCTCGCCGGCGACCACCGTAACGGGGATCAGAAGCGTCTCGACGCCAGCCTCGGCCAATGTCGCCTCGGCCGCCAGAAGCCCGTCGGCGTCCCGTGTCGGGAAGGTCGCGACGGCGGCTAGGCCACGTCCCCGCGCCGTCCCAGAGGGCCTCGCGCTCTTGGGCTCGCCCAGCCTCGTTAAGGCGGGATTAACCATAGCGGAGCGATCTTCACCAAGACGCTCGGACAGGGCGCGGGTTGCGTCGAGGGGGCGTGCGAACGACATGGAGCTGTTGTCTCCGTCCGAAGCTGCCGGCCGCGTAAAGGCCGCGCTGAAAGGCGCCGCCGACGCGACGGGGGCGGGCTTTGATTATCTGCTCCGAACGGCGCAACGCGAGTCCTCGCTCAATCCCTCCGCCAAGGCGCCGACCTCGTCGGCCCGCGGGCTGTTCCAGTTCATCGACCAGACCTGGCTCCAGGTCCTGAAGGAGGACGGGCCGAGCCTCGGCCTCGCTGCCGAGGCCGCCGACGTGTCGAAGAGCGCGTCCGGTCGCTACGTCGTGGCGGATCCGACCCGCAAGGCCGAACTGCTGGCGCTGCGCGACGATCCGAACGCCGCAGCCTTGCTCGCCGGCGCCTTCACCCGGCGCAACGCACAGACGCTGACGTCCGAACTCGGCCGCGCGCCGACCGAAGGCGAACTCTACGTCGCGCATTTCCTCGGCGCGCGCGGCGCGGTCGATCTGGTCAAGCTCGCGACCACGACCCCGAACGCATCCGCGGCCGACGCCTTTCCGCTGCAGGCGGGCAGCAACCGGGCGATCTTCTACGACCGCGGCCGGGAACGCACGGCCTCGGAGGTCTACGCGCGCCTGACGACCGGCGGAAGCGCGACCGCGACGGTCGCCGCAGCGCCCGCGACCGCTACGGCGGCGCTCGCCTTGCAGCAGACGACGGACGCGACCGATTACGGTCCGTTCCGCGCGGAGAATGACGGCAAGGCGTTCCACTCGCTGTTCCAGACTGGCCGCCGCTCGCCGGTCGCCGCCTATGTGTCGCAAACCTGGTCGTCGCTCGGCGCGGCTGGCCTCGCCTCCGACGCCGGAAGCCGAGCGGGCGCGCCGTCCGCGACGACCCAACAGTCGGTCGCGCGCGCCTACGCGGCCGCAGCTCCGGCTGTAGTGGACACCGCGACCGCCGCCGTGACGACGGACGTCCGTCCGGCGGACGTCGTCGCTGCGCAGGCCGCCACGAAGTCGCGCCGCCGCGCGGTGCGGGCGGCGCTCGCCGCCTCCGCGGCGGCTCCGCTCGATCTCGCCAGCTTCCGCACGGCGGTCGAGTCCACGCCCGTCGGCCGCGCCGCCCGGAGCGCACGCAAATGATCGTCGAGCGGTTCGTCGAATGGGCGCAGGACGCGCCGGCCGAGATGCGGGCCGATGCGGTGGCCGCGCTCGCGCGCTCCTACCTCCACGGCGATCTCGAACCTCACATCCGCGCCGACGTCGAGCAGGCCCTGGTCTACGCGCTCGACGACCGCAGCCTCGCGGTGCGCGCCGCGCTCGCCGATGTGTTCGCCGGCTCCTCCGACGCCCCGCACGCCATCCTGCTGTCCCTGGCGAACGACGCGCCGGACGTCGCGACGCCGGTGCTGGAGCGCTCCCCCTTGCTGAGCGACGTGGAGCTGGTCGATCTGGTCGCCCAGGGCGGGGGCCGGGTGCAGGCGGCGATCGCCCGGCGCCGGCCGCTGTCGGCGCCGCTCTGCGCCGCGATCGCCGAGGTGGGCGAGCCCGAAGCCTGCGTCGCCTTGATCGCCAATCCAGACGCCCGGCTCATGCGCTCTTCCGCAGCCCGGATCGCGACCCGGCACGGCGCGAACGGCGCAGTGCGCGACGCGCTGTTCGCGCGCGACGACCTCGGCGCGGAGCTCCGGCTGATCCTGATGCGCGCGGTCGCCTCCGCGCTGCAGGGCTTCGTCTCGAGCTGCGGCTGGCTGGCCCCCGACCGCGCCCGCCGCGCGGCGGACGACGCCTGCGACCGGGGAGCGCTCGCAATCGCGGCTGGGGAGGCGGACCGTCGCGCCTTCGTCGCGCGGCTTGCGGCGCGAGGGGAGTTTTCGCCGAGCCTCGCGCTGCGCGCGCTACTCGGCGGCGACGCCTCGCTGTTCGAAGCCGCCCTGTCGGCTCTGTCCGGCCAGTCGCCGGCGCGGGTCTCCGGCTTCGTCCGGGACTTCACGGGCCGCGGTTTCGAGGCGGTGTACCGTGACAGCGGCCTCCCGCTGGCCGCGCTCCCGGTGTTCCGCGCCGCGCTGTCCGCGACGCGCGAGTTCGGCTCCGGCGGCGCGAGCCCGGAGCTGTCGCGCCGGATCGTCGAGCGGGCGCTCGCCGGCTGCCCGCCCCACGACCGTTCGATCGAACCGCTGCGCGCGATGCTGCGGCGCTTCGCGGCGGAGGCGGCGCGCACGGAAGCGCGGCGTCTCTTCGAGGGCGCCCTGCCGAACGCGGCGGCGGCCTGACCGCGCTCCGGCCAGACCGATCCGGCGAGGCCTAAGCGTTCCGTTTCAGCCCTTCTTGGCGGCGTCCGCCCGAAGCGCGGCGAGCCGCGCGGCGAGTTCGACGCCGACGGGATGATGGCGATCGCGCACGTTCTCCCGCACGATCGCCCGGATCGCCTCCACGTGACGGTCGATCACCGCCTGGCGCGGCAGGGTGTCGGGCGTCGCATACTCAACCAGGTCGCAGAGCCCCTCCGCGATCTCGCCCGCAAGCGGATACCCGAAGGTGGAGGACTGGCCGCGCAGGTCGTGCGCGGCGCGAAACAGCGCGGCGATGGTCGGTTCGTCGCGCGCGAGCGCGAGCGCGGCCCGCGCCTCCTCCAGGGTCTCCATCTCGATCCGCATCCAGTCCTCGAATTCCTGCGACAGGCGTTCAAGCGCGATCTCGGCGCGCATGATCGCGCCCGAGTCGCCGGAGTCGCGGATCGGCGCCCTGCGGGTGGCGCGCTCCTTCAGCTTGTTGGGGGGCCTCAGCACCAAGTGGTCCTTGAAGCTCTCCGCGGCCACCTCCGGATTGAGCCGGACGCCGTCCAGATGCGAGGTTTCGGGCATGGAAGCCACCTTCATGACACCACGCTTTCGCGCAGGCGGTTAGGAGCTGAATCCTCCACGACGTGGTCGTTGTTCGTCCGTCGTTCGGGGCCGTTGTAGTTCGACGACATGCTGCGACGGCGGTCCGGGCCGAAGTAGTCGCGCGTCTTGATGAACGGTCGTGGGTTGAGCACGCAGTTGAGCAGGCGCTGGTGCAGCGCCTTGGCGGAGATCGGCTTGCAGAGAAATTCGGTGACGCCGGCGTCGCGGGCCCGGAGCACGCGGCTCTTCTCGGAGTGACCGGTCAGCATGATGATCGGCACGTAGGGGTTGGTCGCGCTGTCCGGTTTCCGGATCATGTGGGTCAGCTCGACGCCGTCGAAGATCGGCATCGCCCAGTCGACGATGATGATGTCCGGCAGATGGGTCGTGAACATTTCGAGGCCCGAGGCGCCGTCCTCCGCCTCGTAGACCTCGCGCGCGCCGAAGCCGTGCAGCAGCGTGCGCACGATGCGGCGCATGTGCGCGTTGTCGTCCACCACCAGGATGCGCAGCTTCGTGAAATCGACGCGGATCATCGCGCGAGACGCTCGGGGTTCGGAAACGCCTGCGAGCCTAAGGCCGACGCCCTTAACGCGGCGTCACCAGCCGAACTGCTCCGCAAGAATACGTTCTTCCAGCCCGTGGCCGGGGTCGTGGAGCATCACGAGGCTGGTCTTACGGTCGAGCGCGATCTCGACCCGGCGCACGTCGCGGAACTCGGTGTTGTCGGCGACCGCCGCCACCGGGCGCTTCTCGGGCTCAAGCACGTCGATCGCGACCGCCGCGCGGTCCGGCAGCAGCGCGCCGCGCCACCGGCGAGGGCGGAACGGCGAGATCGGGGTGAGCGCCAGCAGCGGGCTCGCGAGCGGCAGGAGAGGGCCATGAGCCGAGAGGTTGTAGGCGGTGGAGCCGGCCGGCGTCGCCACCAGAACGCCGTCGCAGATCAGCTCGGGCAACCGCGTCTTGCCGTCGACGTCGATCCGGAACTTGGCCGCCTGGTAGGTCTGCCGCCAGAGCGCGACTTCGTTGATGGCCTTGGAGACGTGGACGCCGCCCTGAACGTCGCGAGCCCGCATGGTGAGCGGATGGATGACAGTTCGCTCGGCGGCCGCGATGCGTTCGGGAAGGTCGTCCTCGCGGTAGTCGTTCATCAGGAAGCCGACCGAGCCGCGGTTCATGCCGTAGATCGGCACCACGCGGCCCATGACGTCGTGCAGCGTAAGAAGCATCATGCCGTCGCCGCCGAGCGCGACGACGACCTCGGCCTGGTCGAGCGGGACGCCGCCATAGCGTTCGCTGAGCTTTGCGCGGGCTTCGCGCGCATCTTCCGCGCCGCTGGCGACGAAGGCTATCCGGTCCAAGGTGCGTCCGTTCCTGCGGCGTCGTCGGGGCGACCGCCCGCGCTCCATCCGCGCGGGCCGTCGAGATGTACACGGGCCGTGCCGCGGACGTCCATGGGGCGCGACCGGACGGCGTCGCAGTTTAGATCGCCGGGTTCCACATCGTCGGAACGAACATGAACTCCTTGTCCCGGCGGGCGATGTGGCCGACGGCGGGGAAGGGGAAGTGATAGCCCGCCACCAGCAGACGGTCCGTGGTCGCCATGTCGAGCATACGGCGCCGCGTCGCCTCGGCCTGCCGCGGGTCCATGTCGAACACCGCGTGCCAGCCGGGATTGCGCACGAAGAGCGCGGGGTGGTTGGTCGTGTCGGACCAGATGATGAGCTGCTCGGACCCCGAGGAGACCCGGAACGCGGTGTGGCCGGGCGTGTGCCCGGGCGCCGGGATCGCCGTCAGGCCGTGGGCGGGCTCGTCGTCAGGTTGGAAGCGGCGGACGTCCTTGGCGATGGGCTCGAAGATCTTCCGGACCAGCTTGAAGGTCGGCTTCATTGCGTCCGGCGCCTGGCTCATGCGGCCGTCGTCCATCCAGAACGCCCATTCCGCCTCGGGCGCCACGATCTCCGCATTGGGGAAGGCGAGCGCGCCGTCCTTCAGCCGGAGCCCAGAGATGTGGTCCGCGTGGAAGTGCGAGATCACGACGGTGTCGATCGCTTTGGGATCGATGCCCGCCGCCGCCATGTTCTCCTGCAGCTGGCCCGCGGTCGGCGCCATCTGGCCGCCGGTGCCGGCGTCGATCAAAATGAGCTTGCCGCCCGTGTTGACCACGACCGAGGTGAAGCTGATCGGCACGCGCTCCGTGTTGAGGAAGGCGTCGTGCAGCGCGGCGCGAACGTCTTCGACCGGAGCGTTCTTGACGAAGTTCTCGTCGAGCGGCCGCCGGGCGACGCCGTCGGTGAGCGCGGTGATCTCGAAATCGCCGACGCGGTAGCGGTAGACGCCGGGCGACTGGCGGCCGGCGGCGGGGGCCGCGGCGCGGGCGCCTTCGCCCGAGGGGCTGACAGCCGCCGCCGCCACCGCGGCGCCTGCGAGGATGGTGCGACGGGTCAAGGCGGTCATCTCTCGCATCTCCTGCGGAGGCTAGGGCGGTCGCTCGAAACGGCGCGGGAGACGGAGCGCGCCGTCCGCCGGCGCCGCCTTCGTCCCTCGCGGGGACCATGGGCTTAGGCCAGCGGCGGGCTTCGGGCAATCGCCGGGAAGCGTCACTCTTGCGTGACGGGTGGGCGAAAGGGCGGCGGCCTCAGGCCACCTCACGCTCATCCTCCCAGAGCAGGTCGAGGAGGGCTTCCTTCGCGACCGCCTCGCCGTGGCGGGCCACCTCGGGCAGCCCCATGAGTTCGCCGAAGGCGCCGCGCGCGAGGGGGCCGGCGATGAAAAGACCGGGCGTGGGGGCGCCGTCGGGGCCGAGCGCCCGGCTGCGGTCGTCGGTCCAGAGACCAAGACCGACCTGGTCAGGGGCCACAAGCCCCGCGTCGTAGAGCGCCGAGACCAGCGGATCGGTCTCCACCAGCGAACGGTGCGCGGGTCCGGTGGCGAGCACGACGACGTCGAACGCCCGGCGCTCCGCCGCGCCCCCGGCCGGCCGCAGCGTCACGAAGAGCTCGCGTTCCCCGGCCTCAGCGGCCTGGGTCTCGCCTCGGATCACGACGAGCGAGCCGTCTGACCGTCGCCGCGAGACGGCGGCCTCGACCTGCGGCGCGACGCGGAATCGGTGGACGTCCCAGAACGGGCGCAGGCGGCGCACGATCCGCCGACGTTCGCCAAGCGGCAGGTTCGCCCAGATCGCGGGCGCCTGGTTGCGCACCGCGTCGAGCACGTGCTGCCACGGCCGGCCTTCAGCTGCGGCGGCTTCGATCGCTCGACGGATGCGAAGGACGAGCGCGGAGGCCCGGCGCTCCGGCGGGTCCGCGAAGACGCCGAACTCGCCGGCGGGGCCAGTGGGATGGCCGCGCGAGAGGAGACCGCGCCGGGACGTCGCGACGATCGGGCCGCGATGCCCGCGCCGGTCCAGCGCCGCGACGATATCGGCCATGGTGAGGCCCGTGCCCACGATCAGCACCCGCGCGTCGAGATCGACTTCGTTCAGCGCGTCGCCGCGCTGCGCGTCGACGATCACGCGCGGGTCGCGGACGAGAGGCGCGAGCGCCGGGGGCGCGTCCGGGCGCGGATGGGTGGTCGCGAGCACGACGGCGTCCGCCGTAAGCGCGCCGCCGCCGTCGAGCGCCACGCGCCAGCGGTCGCCATCGCAGGCGAGGCCGGAGGCCCGCGCGACGACGTGTTCGATCGCGCCGGAGAGGAGGTAGGGCTCGAGCGTCTCGGATACGTAGCGGCCGAACACGGCGCGGGCCGGGAACGCCCGGCCGTCCGCAAGCTCCGCTCCGACATCCTCGTCCAGCACGCCGTCCCGCCGCAGCCATCGGTCGAAGTGACACGGGTCGGACGGCACGAAGGTCATACGCGAGGAAGGCACGTTAATGCGGTGGGCGGGCTCCGCCGTGGAGTAGGCGAGGCCCGAGCCCAGTCGCTCGCGCGGCTCGACCACCGTGATGCGCAGCTCGCCCGGCGCGCGGCGGGCGAGCTGGTGCGCGACGACCGCGCCGGTGAAGCCGCCGCCGAGGATGACGACCGAGGGGACGTCGGGACCGGGACGGCTCATCTTCGAGATCCTCAGGACTGCGAGACGCGCAGCCGGGGGCGGGAGTCGTTCGCGATGGTCTCGCCGAACGGGCCCATGTTGACGGTGGTCGCGGCCTCGCGCCCCTTGGTCGCGGTCGGGAGCAGCGGCAGCACGAGTTCCGCGAACCGGTAGGATTCCTCAAGGTGCGGATAGCCGGACAGGATGAAGGTGTCGATCCCGAGCGCCATGTACTCCTTCATCCGAGCCGCGACCGTCTCCGGATCGCCCACCAACGCCGTGCCTGCGCCGCCGCGGACCAGGCCGACGCCCGCCCACAGATTTGGGCTGACCTCCAGCTTGTCGCGGCGTCCGCCGTGGAGCGCCGCCATCCGCTGCTGGCCGACGGAGTCCATGCGCGCGTAAACCTTCTGCGCCGCCGCGATGGTGTCGTCGTCGAGGTGGCTGATCAGCTTATCGGCCGCCGCCCAGGCCTCCTCATTGGTTTCCCGCACGATCACGTGCAGGCGGATGCCGTAGGTCACCTTCCGGCCCGCGGCCTCCGCCAGCGCGCGCACCCCGGCGATCTTCTCCGCGACGTTCGCCGGCGGCTCGCCCCAGGTGAGGTACTTGTCGATGGTGTTGGCCGCGACCTCGTTCGCCGCAGCCGACGACCCGCCGAAGTAGAGCGGGGGACCCCCCGCCTGATGGGACGGGAACAGCAGCCGGCCGTCCTCGATCCGGATGTGCTCGCCCTTGTAATGCACGGTCTCGCCGGCGAGCAGTCGACGGTAGACGTCGAGGAACTCGCGGGTTACCGCGTAGCGCTCGTCGTGGTTCAGGAAGATGCCGTCGCCGGCGTTTTCCGCAGGATCGCCGCCCGTTACGACGTTGATCAGCAGGCGGCCGTCCGAGATCCGGTCGAGCGTCGCCGTCATGCGAGCCGCGAGCGTCGGCGACTGCAGGCCCGGACGCACGGCTACGAGGAAGCGCAGCTTCTCGGTCAGCGGCGCGAGCGCCGAAGCCACCACCCACGAATCCTCGCAGGAGCGGCCCGTCGGCAGCAGCACGCCGTAGTAGCCCAATTGGTCGGCCGCTTGCGCCACCTGGCGCAGGTAGCCGAGGTCGACGTGGCGGCCGCCCTTTGAGGTGCCGAGGTAGCGGCCGTCGCCGTGGGTCGGCAGGAACCAGAGGACGTTGGCGGTGTCTGCGGCGTGTCCGGTCACTGCGCGGCCTCCGCTGTCTTGATGGTCACGACCGCGTCCTGAACCACAATCGGCTTCGGAAGCAGCTTCAGTTCGAGGAAGGCGTCGGCGATCCGCTGCTGGGCGGCGATCACCTCCGGCTTGAGCGGGCCGACGCCGAGGCCGAGGCGCGAGATCGCGGTGGTGAGCAGCGGCGCCGGAATGCCGACCAGCGGCGACAGCTCCTCGGCGGCCGCCTTCGGGTCCTTGGCGACCCAATCCTCGACCTTGCGCAGTTCGGCCAGGACGACGGCGAGCACGTCCTCGTTGTCCTTCACGTAGTCGCGCGAGCTCAGGAAAAACTGGTGATTCTCGACGATGCCCTCGCCGGTGGTCAGCACGCGCGCCCCGGCGACCTCGGCCGCGGCGAAGAAGGGATCCCACACCGACCAGGCGTCGACCTTGCCGCTCTCGAACGCCGATCGGGCGTCGGCCGGGGTGAGGAAGGAGAGCTTGACGTCGCTGTAGGACACGCCGGCCTTCTCCAGCGCCTTGACCAGCAGGTAGTGGCTGTTCGAACCCTTGGCGACGGCGATGTTCTTGCCCTTCAGATCCGCGAGCGTCTGCAGCGTGCTGCCCTTCGGCACGAGGACCGCCTCGGCCCTCGGAGACGGCGGGTCGTAGGCGACGTAGGTCAGCTTGGCGCTGGCCGCCTGGGCGAAGATCGGCGGCGCTTCGCCGGTGGTGCCGAAATCGATCGCGCCGGCGTTGACGGCCTCCAGCAGCGGCGGGCCGAACTGGAACTCCGACCACTTCACGGTGACGCCGAGCGGCTTGAGCTTCTCTTCGAGCGATCCCTTGCCCTTGAGCAGGATCAGGGTGCCGTACTTCTGGAACCCGATGCGCAGCGTGCGCTCGGCGGCGTCGGCGGCGGTGGCCGCGCCGAGCGAGGCGAGGAGCAGGGCGGCGGCGAGCGTTCTGCCTGCGCGAAGACCGATGGAGGACATTTCGAGGGTTCCTGAGGCTTAAGAGGCCGAGACGTTGGTGCGGGGATCAGGCGGCGATCGCGGCGGGGCGCGCGAGAGCACCCGCGGCTTCGGCGACCAGATTGTCGAGGCGTCGGGCGACGCCCTCGTTGACGACCCGGCCGTCGACGATGTCACGGTCGACGACGAAGACGGCGGTCGGCAGGGTGTGGGCGTCGAACGAGCCGAACAGCGGCCGGAGTTGGTGCTCCACCGCCAGCGCATGGCGGTCCGAGCCGCCGGTCGCGAGCAGGGCCACGGGCACGCCGGCCAGCGCCTTGTAGTCGACGAGGTCGATCAGGTGCTTGAAGAAGCCGGTGTAGGAGCCTTTGTAGACAGGAGAACCGGCGACGATGAGGTCCGCGCTCTCGATGGCGGCGAGGGCGGCTTCAAGCGCCGGCGAAGCCGCCGCGCGGCTGAAGGCCTGGCCGAGGTCGGGGCCGATTTCGGCGACGTCGATCAGCGTGACGGCGCCGCCGGAGCGGGACTGGATGCGGCCCGCGACGTCTTCCACGAGGCGGCGCGTGCGGGACGGCTGCGACAGGCTGCCGGTGATCGCGACGATGGACTTGCGGGTCGTCATGCGTAGGCCTCCTGGAGAGCGTCTGCAGGCGCTTCCGCGGCGACGCGGTCGCCGGTCCTGAACAACTGATCGAGGATGATCCCCTCGAGCCGCGCGAGTTCGGGCGAGCCGCGGCGGCGGGGGCGGGGAAGGTCGACGGCGAGGTCGAGCGCGATGGCGCCGTCCTCGACGAGCACGACGCGGTCGGCGAGCGCGAGCGCTTCGGAGACGTCATGGGTCACGAGCACGGCGGTGAAACCCTGTTCGCGCCAGATGCGCTCGACGAGGCCCTGCATCTCGATCCGGGTCAGCGCGTCGAGCGCGCCCAGCGGCTCGTCGAGCGCGAGCAGGCGCGGATGACTGACGAGGGCGCGGGCCAGCGCCACGCGCTGCTTCTGGCCGCCGGACAGCGCGGACGGCCAGTCGCCGCCCCGGTCGCCAAGACCGACCTCATCCAGTGCGTTCTGGGCGGCATCCAGTGCGTTCTGGGCGGCGGCGCGGGCGGCGGATTTGTCGGACTTGTTGCGGACGCCGACCACGACGTTGTCGATCACGCGCGCCCAGGGCAGCAGCCGGGGTTCCTGGAACATGATGCGCGCCGCCTGCACGTTGGGCGCCGCGTCCGCCACGCGCACGTCGCCCGCGGTCGGGGCTTCCAGGCCCAGGATGGTGCGGAGCAGAGTGCTCTTGCCGCAGCCGCTCTTGCCGACGACGGCGACGAACTGGCCCGCCGGAATGTGCAGGTCGACGTTCTTGAGCACGGGCTTCACGCCGAAGGACTTCGACAGGCCGCGCAGGGTAACGGTGGCCCCCTTGCCGCCGGCGCCGAGACGCGTGGTTCCGCTGGTCTGCCGTTGGGCGATTGGCGAAAAGGCCGCGGGGCCGCGGGCCGTAAGCGAGCGTGCGGTCATCGACGACGTCCTTCAGTGCGCGAGGTAGGCCGGGTGCCAGGAGAGCGTCGCGCGCTCGAGCCAGCGGGCGATGGTGTCGGCGAGTTTGCCGAGCAGCGCGTAGATCAGGATCGACAGCACCACGACGTCGACCAGCATGAACTCGCGGGCGTTCATGGCCATGTAGCCGAGGCCCGAGGAGGCCGAGATCGTCTCGGCGACGATCAGCGTCAGCCACATGATGCCGAGGGCGTAGCGCAGGCCGACGAAGATCGACGGCAGGGCGCCCGGCAGCACCACCCGGAAGAACAGCTCGCGGTTCGTCATGCCGTAGGCCCGGCCCATCTCCACGAGCTGGGCGTCGACGGTGCGCACGCCGTGCAGCGTGTTGAGGTAGATCGGGAACGACACCCCGAGCGCGACCAGGAAGACCTTGGCGGTCTCGTCGATGCCGAACCACAGGATGACCAGCGGGATCATGGCGAGGTGCGGGATGGTGCGCACCATCTGGATGGTGGGATCGGTGAGGCGCTCCGAAAGCTTCGACAGGCCGTTCGCGAGACCGAGCGCGAAGCCGATGCCGCCGCCGATCACGAAGCCGACGCCGGCCCGCCACGCGCTGATGCCGATGTTGGTCCAGAGTTCGCCCGAGAGCGCGAGGCGCCAGCCGGCGGCCACCACCGCTGTCGGCGCCGGCAGCACCTCCGGCGCCAGCTGGCCAAGGGACGAAAGGGCCTGCCACACGAGGATCAACCCGACGGGGATGACGAAGGCGAGGAGGTTCTTGGAGTCGAAACGCATGGGTCAGGCTCCCGCGGTCCAGACCGCGTCCGCGACCACCACCGGCGTCGGGATCAGTCCCAGGCGGTGGAAGCGGTCGGCGTTGGCCTGCTGGGTCGCGACCACGTCCGGCGTCACGGCCCGCACCGCGTAGCCGGTGCGCGTCTGCGCGCGGCGCTGCGCCTCGATCGGGGTCTTGGTGGCTCCGGCGAAGAGATCGGCCACCTCGTCCTTGTGGGCGTCGGCCCAAACGCCGACGCGGGCGAACTCGTCGATCACGGCCTTCAGCAGCGCGGGGTTCTCGGTCGCGAAGCCGCGGTTGGCGAGGGTGAAGCCGTTCTGCGGGCCGGCCTCGGCGCTCGAGGCGAGCACCCGGGCGCCGAGCGTCTGCTCCGCGATGGCGAAGAACGGGTCCCACACCGCCCAGGCGTCGACGGCGCCGCGGGAGAAGGCGGCCTGTCCGTCCGCGGGCGGCAGGTAGGCGGCCGTCACGTCGTCGAACGAAATGCCGGACTTTTCAATCAGCTGGACGGCGACGTTGTGGGCGCTGGAGCCCTTCGGGATCGCGATCCGCTTGCCCTTGAGTTCGGCGACCGACTGAAGCGGCGAGTCCTTCGGGACGAGGATCGCGGCGCCGGAGGCGGGGTAGGTCGCGGCGTAAACGAAGCGGGCGCGGGCGGCCTGGGCGAAGATCGGGGGCGCGTCGCCGGCGGTGCCGATGTCGATCGAGCCGACGTTCAGCGCCTCGAGCAGAGGCGGGCCGAAGGTGAACTCCAGCCACTCGATCGTCACGCCGTCGGCGGCGAACCGCTCTTCCAAAGCGTGGCGGGTCTTGGCGATCAGGAAGACGCCGTTCTTCTGCAGGCCGATCCGGATCTTCTTCGCGTCGGCGCGGACGGTGCCGGCGAAGGGCAGGGCGGAAGCGGCGGCGAGCGCTCCAAGCGCGGTGCGGCGGGTGAACATGAGGTTAATCTCGGGTTTCGTGTCCGGAGCGGCGGCGCGCTCGATACGGACGGGAGCGGGTCAGGCGGAACGTCGGTCAGCGCGAAGGTCGACAGCGCATCGGATCGGGCCCTCGGCGGGGTTCGGTCGGCCGCGATCGTCGCTGCCACGTGGCTATAACCATCTAATTCCATAGAACGTGTCAACATTAAAAGCGACAACGCCCCTCAGCGGGGTGTGAACCGCGCGCGACGGAAGGCGGGCGCGCGGCGCCGCTCGGATGGGCTAGGAAGGAGCCGATGCGCCCGCGGACGCGAATCGCCGCCCCCGGCGCGCCAACGCCATCGCTCGGCCAGGGAGGTCGTCCGTGCCCAATCCGCCGTCCGCCGTCCCGGCGCCGTCCCGGTCCGCCGGCTTCGGCCTGAAGCGCGTTTCCTCGGGCGTGCTCGGTTACGCCTCGGGCCTGCCCTTGCTGCTGGTTGGAAGCACCTTCGCGTTCTGGCTCCGAGAGTCGGGCGTCAGCGTGCAGGTCATCGGCCTCCTGTCCTGGGCGAGCATCGCGTACAGCCTGAAGTTCCTGATCGCGCCGGCGATGGACGCCTACAGCCTCGGGCCGCTCGGGCGAGCGCTCGGGCGTCGGCGGGCGTGGATCTTCGCCGCTCAGGTCTGCGTCGCGGTCGGCCTCGCGGCCATGGCCTTTGGCGATCCGGCGGCCAATCTCACGCTGGCCGCCATCGGCTGCTTCGCGACCGCCGCCGCCTCCGCCACCCAGGACGCGGCGGTCGACGGCTGGCGCGTCGAGGCGGCCGGGCCGGACGAGCAGGGCCTGCTGGTCGCGGCCTACCAGCTCGGCTACCGGCTGGCGATGCTGACCGCCGGCGCCGGCGCGCTCTACCTCGCCACCGGGTTCGGCTGGATCGGCGCCTATGGCGGCATGGCGGCGATCATGGCGCTGGTCGCGGTGCTCACGCTCACCGTCATCCCCTCGACCGACCGCGACGCCGACCGCGCCGAGCCCACAAGCGCCGCGTCCGCGCTCGCGGCGCCGCTGCGCGACCTGGTCGCGCTGGTGGCCGCCACGCCGATCGCCACGCTCGCCCTGATCGGGCTCTACCGGGTGCCGGACCAACTCGCGAACGTGATGTCGTCGCCGCTCTACAAGGACCTCGGCTTCACCAACGTCGAGATCGCCAACGTCACCAAGATCTTCGGCGTCGCGCTCGGGATCGCCGGAGCGTTCCTCGGCGGCTTCCTGCTGAAGAGCTTCAGCGTCCGGACCGTGCTGATCATCGGCATCGTGGCCTCGTCCGCGACCAATCTGTTCTACACGGCGCTCGCGGCGTCCGGCCACAGCGTGGCGATGCTCACCGCCACCATCAGCTTCGACAACGTCGCCTCGGCGGTCGCCGGCACGGCGCTGATCGCCTTCATGTCGAAGCTTGCGGCGTCGGAGTTTTCCGCCACCCGCTACGCCGTGCTGAGCTCGATCTACGCGCTGCCCGGCCATCTGCTCGCAGGCGGCTCCGGCTTCGGCGTGGCCGCGGTCGGCTACGGCCCCTATTTCGTCATCACCTTCCTCACCGGCCTGCCGGCGCTCTTGCTTTGCCTGTGGCTTCCGCGCGAGAGCAGGGCGTCGACGAAGGCCGCGGCCGACGCCGCGTCCTGACGCCGTTCGAAACGCCTACGAGGAGATCTCCATGTCCAACCGCATCGTCCTGCGCGCCGGCGAGGCGCTCGTCGCCGGCGGCCCTCCCGGCACCGCGGCCGAGCCTGAAGTCGTCATCGGCGAACTCGACGGTCCGGTGGGCACGGCGCTCGCGACGTTGACGGGCGACCAGGTCGCCGGCCACACCCGCGTCTTCGCCCTGCTGAACACCGACATCATGGTGCGGCCCGTGACGCTCTGCGTCTCCAAGGTCACCGTCGACAACCCGCGCTACACCAACATCCTGATGGGCACGGTGCAGTTCGCGATCGCCAACGGCGTGCTCGACGCGGTCCGCGAAGGGCTGATCCCGAAGGAGAAGGCCAACGACCTCGGCATCATCTGCTCGGTCTGGCTCGCGCCCACCATCGTCGACGTCGAGAATCTCGACCACAAGGTCCTGTTCGACATCCACCGCAAGGGCATGACCCAGGCGATCCGCAAGGCCATGTCGAACGAGCCGACGATCGACTGGCTGCTGGAGAACCAGGAGCGGATCACCCACAAGTACTACCAGATGGGCCTCGACGGTAAGGTCTGAGCCCGGGGGCGGGGGCGGCCGCCGCGCGCCGCCTCCGCCACCCGCGCCGTCATCCCCAACCCGGGCCGTCATGGTCCGGCTTGACCGGACCATCCATCTCGGGCGTGGCGTTCGACGTCTGGGGTGGGTCCTCCGGTCAAGCCGGAGGACGACGGGGAGGGTGGCCCCGGCGGGGCGTGGACGTCGCTGCTTGCGGGCGACCGCCGTCTTGCGCCGCCGCGGCGGACGCCGTTCGGATCAGGCGAACGCGCCGTTGATGCCGGAGGGGAAGAAGCCGCCCTTCGCGCCGGTGGGCGACAGGTAGACGATGTTCTTCACCTGAGGGACCGAGCGGCTGTAGGCCACCGAGAAGGCGTCGGTCGGGACGAGGTTCGCCTTGTCAGCGGTGCCGATGCCCTGGTCGAGGTCGGTCGTCCCGTCGAGCGAGTCGCGGGCGTTCGAGATCGCCTGGGCGGCGTCGAACAGGCCGAGGCCGAACAGGATCGTGCGGATGACGCCGGCGTGGTAGGCCTCGACCGCGAGGATGCCGGCGGCGGTTTCAAGCAGCGCCTTGTTGGCGAGCAGTGGCGCCGCGCCCTTGTAGGCGGTCACGCCCACGTCCTCGAAGATGTAGGCCGCGAGCAGGAAGTTGGTCTCGTTCGCGAAGGCGTCGAAGGTCTGGCCCTCGCCGATCAGGCCCGCGGCCTGGGCGGCGGCGGTGAAGCTGTCGCGCAGGTTGATCGCCGGCCGCGCCACGCGCTGGGAGCCGAGGGCGCCGCGCAGCAGCTTGACGTGCTTCTCCTCGTCGTCCGCGATCTCTTCGGCGTAGAGGCGGATGTTCTTGGTGGCGAAGGTCACCTTGCGGCCGCCGATCACGCCGCCGAGGCGCCCCGTACCGGAGACGTCGCCGCTCGCCAGTCCGCGGCCGAAAGCGGCGCGGACATAGAACTCGGCTTCGAGGTACTCGAGGTTCAGCGCGAAATTGAGCACGTCGAGGTCGGTTGTCGCGGCGGCGGCGGGCGCGGCGCCGGTCGCGGCGAACACGGCGGCGCCGGCTGCGCCGAGACCGCAGGCGCGGATGAAGGCGCGGCGTCCGGCCTCGAGGTCGAGGACGGCGGGGCGGGTCGTCTTGTCGGTCGTGTGCGTCATGGTCGGTCGGGCTCCCTTGAGAGTTTTGATCTGGCCGCGGATCGGCGTGCGGCGTCCCGCACGGGACGCGGCGCTTTACGCAAACGAAGGCTCACGCCGCCGCGCGGGATCGCGCGGAGGCCGATGGGCGAAGCCGTTCGGCTCGCCTGAGAAAAGGTCAGAACTTGTAGGCGACGCCGGCGCGGACGAAGTGCGCGTCCTGTTCGATCTCGACCGGCTGGGTTCCGCCGACCGCGCTCCGGGACGTGAACTTCTCCTTGCCGAAATCGACGTACTGGTACTCGGCGCGGACGATCACGTTGTCGGTGACCGCATAGTCGACGCCGCCGCCCACGGCGTAGCCGTAGCGGGTCCCGGAGGACTTCTTGCGGAAGTCGAACGGGGCGCCGAACGGGCTGTCGCGCTTGAAGTCGACGTCGCCGCCGATCGCAAGGCCGCCCGTGCCGAACACCAGGATGCGATCGAAGGCGTAGCCGATCCGGCCGCGGACCGTTCCGAACAGATCGTCGGCGTTTGCCTTGCAGGTGAAGTTGAACGGCGCGCCGTTGCCGCAGCTCTTCGACTTGCCGCCGAAGTCGCCGATCGTGACGTCGGCCTCGGCGCCGACCACGATCGCGTCGAACTGGTAGTTCACGCCGACGAACGCCGTGCCGGTCAGACCGTCGACCGAATTCTTGTAGCTGAACCGGTCGCCGAGCCCGCGGTTCTTCACGTCGAGGTCGCTGAAGGCGTAGCCGATCGCGCCGCCGACGTAGACGCCGCTCCAGGTGAAGCCGGACACGGCGATCGCCTCGGCGGGGGCTTCAAAGGGCAGGTCGGCCGCGCGCGCCGGGACGGTCGAAGCCGCCAGGGCCGTCGCCAGAGCGAGGCATGAGGTCGTGAACAGGCGCATGCGAAGACCCTCCAGTCAGGGCCGGTAGAATGGGCCCGTCTTCGCTGCTGACAATCGCTACTTCAGTATCCTTGGAGTTGCGAACTCGAGTCCGTGTCTAAATTTCAACACGACTTTGTAGCGTGGAATTTATGCACTGTGAAATTCGAAGAACTACGTGGAGTCGGCCTAAGTAAAACTTCGCTCGCGCGGCGCGACCCCGGCCTCGCGACAGCGAAATCCGGCGCTCATTGCAGACGCGCGCCAGTGAATGCAGCTTCAAGTTGCGGCAGGAGGCGTCTTGTTACCTCGCGTGATCGGCGCGGCGCGCGGAAGGTTGCATCGCGCATGGCGCGGCCTCGGGCGGTCTGCTCGATCTCGTGTGGGTTGTGCTGGCGAAGGCGCTCGCGTCCAAAAACGCTTGAAAACGCCCTGAAAAAAATCGTTCGAGCGACACAACCAGCGGGGCGCGCCCCGCGTACGCGGCGGTCGCGAACGCAACGGGGCGGGTTATGAGCCCGCCCCGTTGTGGCGCTTCAGCAGCAGCGCATCACGCCGGTCCGCCCGCCGCCGCCGTAGCGGCGGTCGGTGGCGTCCCGGAAGAAGGCGGAGCGGGTCATCGGCTCCGTCTCCGGATGGGTCGCCCGGACGTGGGCGACGTAGCGATCGTAGTCCGGCACCCCGACCATCAGATGCGCGGTCTCCCGCGCCGCCCGACAGGCGCAGACCAGCGGGTCGAGCTTGAGGCGGACGGACTGGAGCGCCTGTCGCATCGGGTCACTCCGCCGGCGCGACGTGCGCGTCGTTGGCGGTGACGTCGTCGGACTTCAGGGCGATGAAGATCCACTTCAGCCCGAAGAACACCATGGCGATCACCACCGACATGAAGGCGATGGTGAGGCCGGCGTTGACGTAGTCGTTGAACACGATGCGGCCCATCTGCTCCACGGTCTTCGCCGGGGCCAGAACCTGGCCTGCGGCCGCCGCGTCGCCGAACTTCCGGGCGTGCGCCAGGAAGCCGATGGCGGGCGAGGGGTGGAACAGCTTCTCGGCGCCGGCGGTCAGCGTGCAGATCAGCAGCCACACCGTCGGGACGATCGTGACCCAGGCGTAGCGCTGCCGCTTCATCTTGAACAGCGCGACCGTGCACAGCATCAGGGCGATCGCCGCCAGCATCTGGTTGGAGATGCCGAACAGCGGCCACAGCGTGTTGATGCCGCCCAGCGGATCGATGACGCCCTGGTAGAGGAAGTAGCCCCAGGCGGTCACCGCGATCGCCGTGGCGATCACGTTCGCCGTCCACGACTTGGTGTCGCGGAACGACGGCACGGCGTTGCCGACGAGGTCCTGGATCATGAAGCGGCAGACGCGCGTGCCGGCGTCGACCGTCGTCAGGATGAACAGGGCCTCGAACAGGATGGCGAAGTGGTACCAGAACGCCATCAGCGCCTCGCCGCCGATGAGCTGCGAGAGGATGTGCGACATGCCGACGGCGAGCGTCGGCGCGCCGCCGGCGCGGGACAGGATGGTGCTCTCGCCCACCTGCTGGGCGATCAGCGTCAGATCGGCGGGCGTCACGACGAAGCCCCAGGCCGAAACGGCGGCCGCGGCGGTCTCCGGCGTCGTGCCGATCAGCGCGGCCGGGCTGTTCATGGCGAAGTAGATGCCTGGGTCGAGCACCGAGGCCGCGATCAGCGCCATGATGGCGACGAAGCTCTCGGTGAGCATCGCGCCGTAGCCGATGAAGCGGGCCTGGGTCTCGTTCTCGATCAGCTTCGGCGTGGTGCCGGAGGCGATCAGCGAGTGGAAGCCCGAGACCGCGCCGCAGGCGATGGTGATGAAGAGGAAGGGGAACAGCGAGCCGGCGAACACCGGGCCGGTGCCGTCGACGAACTTGGTGACCGCCGGCATCTTCACGTCCGGCATCACCACGAGGATGCCGACGGCGAGGCCGACGACGGCGCCGATCTTCAGGAAGGTCGAGAGGTAGTCGCGCGGCGCGAGCAGCAGCCACACCGGGATCACCGAGGCCACGAAGCCGTAGCCGATGATCATCAGCGCGATGGCCTCGCCCTTGAAGGTGAACAGCGGCGCGAGCGTCGGGCTCTCCGCCACGTGCTGGCCGTAGACGATCGAGGCCATCAGCAGCACGACGCCGATAACGGAGATCTCGCCGACATGGCCGGGGCGCAGGTAGCGGCCGTAGAGCCCCATGAAGAGCGCGATCGGGATCGTCGCCGCGACGGTGAACATGCCCCAGGGCGAGCCCACCAGCGCCTTGACGACGACGAGGGCGAGCACCGCCAGCAGGATCACCATGATCAGCAGGATGCCGATCTGGGCGATCATGCCCGCGGTCTGGCCCATCTCCTGACGGATGATGTCGCCGAGCGAGCGGCCGTCACGGCGGGTCGAAAGGAACAGGACGATGAAGTCCTGCACCGCACCGGCGAACACGACGCCGACGATGATCCAGAGCGTGCCGGGCAGGTAGCCCATCTGCGCCGCGAGCACGGGGCCGACCAGCGGGCCGGCGCCGGCGATGGCCGCGAAGTGGTGGCCGAACAGCACGTATTTGTTGGTCGGAACGTAATCGAGGCCGTCGTTCAGGCGGGTCGCCGGCGTCGCGTAGCGGGGATCGAGCCGGAGCACCTTGTTCGCGATGAACAGGCCATAATAGCGGTAGGCGACGAGGTAGCTGCAGACCGCCGCGACGACGATCCAGAGCGCGCCGATCGATTCGCCGCGGTGGAGCGCGACGGTGCCGAGCGCGAAGGCGCCGATCAGCGCGAGCGCAATCCAGGGTGCATGGGAACGTATGGCTGTCATCGGGCCCTCCCGGCCAAGCCGCGGGCGCCGTCTTTTCAATTGTTCCGCCCGCTAACGTTCTTTCCTTAATCCTATCCGCAGCGGTACGTAAACGCCGCGCGGCGCACGTCCCCCGAAATAACCTGACACGTTGAAGACGGATGCGCGCCTGTGCTCGTAAGGCTATGTTCGCGCTCGCGGACACCGCACGTCCGCGCACCTGGACAGACGATGCTCGACAAGCTGGACTTCCTTCTCGCCCTCGCACAGGAGCGGCATTTCGGGCGCGCCGCCGAGACCTGCGGGGTCACGCAGCCCACGCTGTCCGCCGGGGTGAAACAGCTCGAGGACGCGCTCGGCGTGCGGCTCGTCGAGCGCGGCTCGCGGTTTCACGGCTTCACGCCCGAAGGCCAGAGGGCGCTGGAATGGGCGCGCCGGATCGTCGGCGACGCCCGCGCCATGCGCCAGGACATCGACGCGCTGAAGCGCGGCGTGGTGGGGCATCTGCGGATCGCGGTGATCCCGACGGCGCTGCCGATGGTGGCGCAGCTCACCACGCCCTACCGCGCGCAGCATCCCGACGTCCGCTTCACGATCCTGAGCAGCACGTCCCTCGACATCGGCGCCGCGCTCGACAATCTCGAGATCGACGCCGGCATCACCTATCTCGACAACGAGCCGCTGGGACGGGTGTCCGTGACGCCGATCTGGCGGGAGGGCTACCGCCTGATCACCGCCGCCGACGGCGAGTTCGGCGCGCGGGAGACGGTCACCTGGCGCGACGTCGGCCGATTGCCGCTCTGCCTGCTGACGCCGGACATGCAGAACCGCCGGATCGTCGAGACGCTGCTGCGCGAGGCCGGAGCGTCCCCCTCGCCGACGCTCGAATCGAACGACACCGTCGTGCTGCTGAGCCACGTCCGCACCGGCGCATGGTCGAGCATCCTTCAGCAGAGCTTCACCGACGTCATGGGCCTGCCGCCCAACATCCGGTCGATACCAATCGTCGACCCGGAGGTGGTGCACACGGTGGGGCTGGTGGTGCCGCATCGTGATCCGACGACGCCCGCTACGACTGCTCTGGTCGCAACGGCCAAGACGCTCGCCTCCCGGCTTGCGTCAGTGTAGCTGGATACCGCCTGTCGGACGTGCGGCGGCGTGCCCGCGATAGGAATGTTCTATCGCGTAACGGAACACGCCCATTGATGCGCGGGGGAGAACGACACACTCTTTAGAACAACAAGAATTCAATATGGAGGATGCGCGGACCATGACGACGGGTCATATCGTCTCAGGATCGCGCCATGCGCACGAAGCGTGGTCGCCGACCCGAGGACGCGAGATCATCGCGGACCACCTGCCGCTCGAGGGAGCGACGCTGCCGATCCTGCACGCCCTGCAGGAGACCTTCGGCTATGTGCCGCAGGACGCGATCCCCCTGATCGCCGACGCGATGAACCTGTCGCGCGCCGAGGTGCACGGCACCTTCACCTTCTACCATGATTTCCGGCACGAGCCGGCCGGCAAGCACGTCGTCAAGATCTGCGTCGCCGAAGCCTGCCAGGCCGCCGGCGGCCACGTCACGTCCGCGAAGGTCGGCGAGGCGCTCGATTGCGCCTACGGCGAGACCCGCGCCGACGGCCAGGTCACGCTCGAGCCCATCTACTGCCTTGGCCTGTGCGCCTGCGCGCCGGCGGCCATGGTGAACGGCCGCTTGATCGGCCGGCTGGACGACGAGGCGATCGACGAGATCGCCGCGGAGGTGCGTTCATGACCGCCCGCATCTACGTTCCCGGCGACGCCGCAGCCGTCGCGCTCGGCGCCGACAAGGTCGCCAAGGCGTTCGCCGACGCCTTCGCGGCGCGCGGCCTCGACGTCCAGATCGTCCGCAACGGCTCGCGCGGCATGTTCTGGCTCGAGCCGCTGGTCGAGGTCGTCACCCCCTTCGGCCGCCGCGTCGGCTACGGCCCCGTCAAGCCGCGCGACGTGGACGCGCTGATCGACGGCGGGCTGCTCGAAGGCCGGAGCGGTCCCCTCTATCTCGACAACGTCGAGAAGATCCCGTTCTTCGCCAAGCAGGAGCGCTTCACCTTCAAGCGCGTCGGGATCACCGACCCGGTCTCGCTCGACGACTACCTCGCCCACGGCGGCTACAAGGGCCTCGAGCGCGCCATCGCGATCGGCCCGTCCGAGACCGTGGAGCAGGTGTTCGAGAGCGGCCTGCGGGGCCGCGGCGGCGCGGGCTTCCCGACCGGCATCAAGTGGCGCACCGTCGCCGCCTGCGCGCCGGGCAAAAAATACATCGTCTGCAACGCCGACGAGGGCGACAGCGGCACCTTCGCCGACCGCATGATCATGGAGGGCGACCCCTTCCAGCTGATCGAGGGCATGACGATCGCCGGCGTCGCGGTGGGCGCGGACAAGGGCTACGTCTACTGCCGCTCGGAGTATCCGCACGCCGTCGCCGCCATGAACAAGGCGGTCGCGGCCGCGCGCAAGGCCGGATACCTCGGCTCCCGCATCGCGGGCTCCGAGTACGACTTCGACATGGAGATCCGCGTCGGGGCCGGGGCCTACGTCTGCGGCGAGGAGACCTCGCTGCTCGAGAGCCTTGAGGGCCGTCGCGGCCTCGTCCGCGCCAAGCCGCCGCTGCCGGCTCACAAGGGCCTGTTCGGCAAGCCGACGGTGATCAACAACGTCATCTCGCTCGCCTCGGTGCCCTTCATCATGGCCGAGGGCGCCAAGGCCTACGCCGACGTCGGCTTCGGCCGCTCGCGCGGCACCATGCCGATCCAGCTCGCCGGCAACGTCAAGTATGGCGGCCTCTACGAGATCGCCTTCGGCGTCACGCTCGGCGAACTGGTCGAGGAGATCGGCGGCGGCACGTTCACCGGGCGTCCGGTGCGCGCGGTGCAGGTCGGCGGCCCGCTCGGCGCCTACTTCCCTCGCGAGCTGTTCGACACCCCGTTCGACTACGAGGCCTTCGCCAAGAAGGATGGCCTGATCGGCCACGGCGGCATCGTGGTCTTCGACGACAGCGTCGACATGGCCAAGCAGGCCCGCTTCGCGATGGAGTTCTGCTCTGTCGAGAGCTGCGGCAAGTGCACGCCCTGCCGCATCGGCTCCACCCGCGGCGTCGAGGTGATGGACAAGATCATCGCCGGCGTCGAGCGCGAGAAGAACCTCGCGATCCTGGAAGACCTGTCCCACACGATGAAACTGGGCTCGCTGTGCGCTCTCGGCGGCTTCACTCCGTATCCCGTGATGAGCGCGCTCACCCACTTCCCCGAAGATTTCGGCCGCGGCTCGGTGCCGCTGGCCGCCGAGTGAGGAGGAACTGATGTCCCTCGTCCATGAGACCGACTACGGCACCCCGCTCTCCAAGTCCGAGAAGATGGTGACGCTCACCATCGACGGCGAAAAGATCACGGTGCCCGAAGGCACGTCGATCATGCGCGCCGCGATGGAGGCCGGAAACGCCATTCCGAAGCTCTGCGCCACCGACAGCGTCGAGGCCTACGGCTCCTGCCGTCTTTGCCTCATCGAGATCGAGGGCCGCGCCGGCACGCCGGCCTCCTGCACCACCCCGGCCATGGACGGCCTCGTGGTGAAGACTCAGACCCCGCGGCTGAAGCAGCTCCGCAAGGGCGTGATGGAGCTCTACATCTCCGATCACCCGCTCGATTGCCTTACCTGCGCCGCGAACGGCGACTGCGAGCTGCAGGAGCAGGCGGGCGTCGTCGGCCTGCGCGAAGTCCGTTACGGCTATGAGGGCGAGAACCACCTCGTCTCCAAGAAGGACGAGTCGAACCCGTACTTCACCTACGACCCGTCAAAGTGCATCGTCTGCTCGCGCTGCGTCCGCGCCTGCGAGGAGGTGCAGGGCACCTTCGCGCTGACGATCTCGGGCCGCGGCTTCGAGAGCCGCGTGTCCGCCGGCATGAACGAGCCGTTCCTGCAGTCTGAATGCGTGTCCTGCGGCGCCTGCGTGCAGGCCTGTCCGACCGCGACCCTGCAGGAGAAGTCGGTCATCGCGATCGGCACGCCGGAGCACTCCGTCGTCACGACCTGCGCCTATTGCGGCGTCGGCTGCACCTTCAAGGCCGAAATGCGCGGCGACGAGCTCGTCCGCATGGTGCCGTGGAAGGACGGCAAGGCGAACCACGGCCATTCCTGCGTCAAGGGCCGCTTCGCCTATGGTTACGCCAGCCACAAGGAGCGCATCCTCAAGCCGATGATCCGCGCCAAGATCACCGATCCGTGGCGTGAGGTGTCGTGGGAGGAGGCGATCGAATACACCGCCTCCGAGTTCAAGCGCATCCAGGGCAAATACGGCCGTTCGTCGATCGGCGGCATCACCTCCTCGCGCTGCACCAACGAGGAGACCTACCTCGTCCAGAAGCTGGTGCGCGCCGGCTTCGGCAACAACAACGTCGACACCTGCGCCCGCGTCTGCCACTCGCCGACCGGCTACGGCCTGAAGACCACCTACGGCACCTCGGCCGGCACCCAGGACTTCGACTCGGTCGAAGAGTCGGACGTGATCTTCGTCATCGGCGCCAACCCGACCGACGGCCATCCGGTGTTCGCGAGCCGCATGAAGAAGCGGCTGCGCGAGGGCGCCCGGTTGATCGTGGCGGACCCCCGCCGCATCGACCTCGTGAAGAGCCCGCACATCCGCGCGGACTACCACCTGCCGCTGAAGCCCGGCACCAACGTCGCGCTGGTCACGGCGATGGCCCACGTCATCGTCACCGAAGGCCTGATCGACGAGGCCTTCGTGCGCGAGCGCGGCGATCTGGAGACCTTCCAGGACTGGGCGGCTTTCGTGTCCGAGGAGCGGCATTCGCCCGAGGCCACCGAGAGCATCACCGGCGTGCCGGCGAACCTGGTGCGCGGCGCGGCCCGGCTTTACGCCACCGGCGGCGACGCGGCGATCTACTACGGCCTCGGCGTCACCGAGCACAGCCAGGGCTCGACCACCGTCATGGCGATCGCGAACCTCGCGATGGCCACCGGCAACATCGGTCGGCGCGGCGTCGGCGTGAACCCGCTGCGTGGCCAGAACAACGTGCAGGGCTCCTGCGACATGGGCTCGTTCCCGCACGAGTACCCGGGCTATCGCCACGTCTCCGAGGACGGCGTGCGCGAGATGTTCGAGACCCTGTGGGGCGTGCCGCTGGACCCGGAACCCGGCCTGCGCATCCCGAACATGCTGGACGCGGCCGTCGACGGGACGTTCAAGGGCCTCTACGTGCAGGGCGAGGACATCGCCCAGTCCGACCCGGACACCTATCACGTCACCTCCGGCCTCGCGGCCATGGAGTGCGTGGTGGTGCAGGACCTGTTCCTGAACGAGACCGCGAACTACGCCCACATCTTCCTGCCGGGCTCGTCGTTCCTCGAGAAGGACGGCACCTTCACCAACGCCGAACGCCGCATCCAGCGCGTGCGCAAAGTGATGGCGCCGAAGGCGGTCTACGCCGACTGGGAGGTGACGCTGCTCATCGCCAAGGCGATGGGCTACGAGATGGACTACAGCCACCCGTCCGAGATCATGGACGAGATCGCGGCCTCCACCCCGAGCTTCGCGGGCGTCTCCTTCGCGGCGCTCGAGGACAAGGGCTCGATCCAGTGGCCGTGCAACGAAGAGGCGCCGGACGGCACGCCGATCATGCACATCGGCGGCTTCGTGCGCGGCAAGGGCAACTTCGTCATCACCGAATACGTCGGCACCGACGAGAAGGTGGGGCCGCGGTTCCCGCTGCTGCTCACCACCGGCCGCATCCTCAGCCAGTACAACGTCGGCGCGCAGACCCGCCGCACGGAGAACTCGCGCTGGCACGAGGAGGACCGGCTGGAGATCCACCCGGTGGACGCCGAGGACCGCGGCGTGCGCGACGGCGACTGGGTGTCTCTCCGCAGCCGCGCCGGCGAGACGAGCCTCCGGGCTCTGATCACCGACCGTGTGGCGCCGGGCGTGGTCTACACCACGTTCCACCACCCGAACACGCAGGCCAACGTCATCACCACCGACTTCTCGGACTGGGCGACCAACTGTCCCGAGTACAAGGTGACGGCGGTGCAGGTGTCGCCCTCCAACGGCCCGAGCGCCTGGCAGGAGGGCTACGAAGAGCACTCCGACCTCAGCCGCCGAATTCTGCCGGTCGCGGCGGAGTAGGCTGTTCGTCATCCCGGACGACGCCGGAAGGCGTCGATCCGGGATCGTCTTCCGGACGAAGCGCGCTTATCTGCGGACGATCCCGGCTCTGCGCTTCGCTCCGGCCGGGATGACGCGAGACCACATGACCACCCCTCCGCCCCCCATCGTTCGCATCTCCCGCGCCGTCTGGCGCGACGGGACCCTGCGCGAGACCTCGGAGCGAGCGACGCCGGCGGAGACGCCGATCGCGCTGGTCTACGACGGCGGCACGCAGGCGGTCATGATGGCGTCGCCGGCCGACGTCGAGGACTTCGCCGTCGGCTTCAGCCTGACCGAGGGCATCGTCGGCGACGCCTCCGAGATCGAGAGCCTCGAGATCGTGGACCAGGGCGTCGGGCTGGAAGCCCGGATGTGGCTCGCGAAGGACCTTGGCCGCTCGCTCAGCGCCCGCCGTCGCAGCCTCGCCGGCCCGACGGGCTGCGGCCTTTGCGGCATCGACAGCCTGGAGCAGGCGGTGAAGCCCGCCCGCCGGGTGACCGCCGACGCGGTCTTCACGGCGACGGACGTGCATGAAGCGCTCGAGGCGCTGTCGCGGGCGCAGGCGCTGAACTTCGCCACGCGCGCCGTGCATGGCGCCGGCTTCTACCGTCCGGGGCAGGGGCTCGTCGCCGCGCGCGAGGACGTCGGCCGCCACAACGCGCTGGACAAGCTCGCCGGCCATCTCGCCCGCTCCGGCGAAAACGCCGCGACCGGTTTCGTCGCGCTGACCAGCCGCGTCTCGGTCGAGATGATCCAAAAGGCTTCCGTAATCGGCGTCGGTCTCGTGGTGGCGGTCTCCGCCCCGACGGCGCTCGGCGTCGCCATGGCGGAGGAGGCCGGGATCACGCTGGCCGCCATCGCCCGCGGCGACGGTTTCGAAGTCTTTACCCACCCCCATCGCATCGTCGCGGACAGGGCGCCGGAGAGCGCCGTCCGCCTGAGCTGAGGAAACCGCCATGGCCCACGCCCACCAAGCCCGCCCGGGCGTCCCCGAGATCGAGGGCCGCGAGCACAAGACCACGCTCGACCGCCTGATCTACATGGCGAACCAGATCGGCTGGTTCTTCAACAGCCAGCCCGAAGCCAAGCGCGTGCCGGGCCTGGTCGACCACATCCAGCATTTCTGGGACCCGCGGATGAAGGCGGAGATCTTCGAGCACGTGGCCAAGGGCGGGGCGGGGCTCGAGCCGGCGCCGCTCGAGGCGCTCAAGGTGCTGAAGGCGGCCCATGACGGGAAGCAGGCCACCCGCGGCGAGGCCGAACGCGTCCCGACGCCCGAACCTCGCACGGGCGAGGCGCCGCTCGAGGTGACCGAGAACGGCCGCGGCTGATCCTGAAAGTCCCGAAGCCCCGCCCCGTGTCCCGCACGTAATGCGGGCTCCGGGCGCGCGGCGCGTCTGAAGTAAAAGCGCAATGCCTTCGCGCTTTACTTCAGAGAGCCCTAGCGCGGGGTTCCAAGCCAAGCTCTCCATGACGCGTCTGGTTATCTTACGCGCCATAAAAAAGTGACCATTTGGCCACAATCTTTACCTCACGTTGGGGTCTAAGCAGTTCCACGTAGTCCTTTCGGGGCCAGAGTCCGCAATAAGCGGGGACTTGGTCCCGGAGACTCACGATGCGATTCATGCCGCCTCTCGCCGCCGTCGTCCTCGCGAGCGGTCTCGCCGCGTGCGTGAACCATCCGCCGCTCGTCGAGCGCGCATCCTATGTCGACAAGGTCGACGTCACGGTTCGTCCGACGGTCAACTCGACGACGCTCGCGGAGGTGGTGCGCCAGCGCATGCGCGGGCAAGCGGGTCGCTTCGGCCGCACGGGCGCGCCGAAGGACATCCAGGTCGCCGTGACCAGTCTGCACTACAAGGATCCGGCGCTGTCGCTGTTGATCGGCGACGCCAATCATATCGCCGCGCACGTCAACGTTCGTGATGCGCAGAGCGGCAAGTCGCACGGCGAGTTCGACGTCACGGCGATGGACAACGCGGCCATCAACGGCGTGATCGGCGCGGCGATGGCGGCCACCCAGAACAAGGCCGAGGTTGATCGCGCCCTCGCCAACGGCCTCGCGCGCAACGTGCTCGAGCGGGTCTACGGCACCGACGTCTCGAAGCAGGTGTTCGCGCAGCCCTACGCCGAGCCGCTCGAGACCTCTCCGGCCGTCGCTCCCGCGGCGGCTCCCGATGCTCCGAAGGCTGCGCCGAAGGCGGCTCCCGCCAAGCCCAAGGAGCCCAAGACGGCGATGGCGGAGCCCGTCGCCGCCCGCTGAAGGCCCGCGACGCCTCGATCCATTGTCGACGTTGCGGCGCAACAGGCCGCGGGGTACGCCGTCCTGACGATCCTCAAGACGGCGGAGCCTCGGGCGGACATGAAGGACATCGTAGCGGAGCTCGAGCAGCGCCGGGCGACCGCCCGGCTCGGCGGCGGCCAGAAGCGGATCGACGCCCAGCACGCCCGCGGCAAGCTCACGGCGCGCGAACGGCTCGAGATCCTGCTCGATCCGGGCTCGTTCGAAGAATACGACATGTTCGTCCAGCATCGCTCCCATGACTTCGGCATGGAGAAGCAGACCATCCCGGGCGACGGCGTCGTCACCGGCTGGGGCACGGTCAACGGCCGCAAGGTCTTCGTGTTCGCGAAGGACTTCACGGTGTTCGGCGGCTCGCTCAGCGAGACCCACGCCCAGAAGATCATCAAGATCCAGGACATGGCGATCCGCAACCGGGCGCCGATCATCGGCCTGTTCGACGCCGGCGGCGCGCGCATCCAGGAGGGCGTCGCGGCGCTCGGCGGCTACGGCGAGGTGTTCCAGCGCAACGTCCTGGCCTCCGGCGTCATCCCGCAGATCTCGCTGATCATGGGTCCCTGCGCCGGCGGCGACGTCTACTCCCCCGCGATGACCGACTTCATCTTCATGGTGCGCGATCGCTCCTACATGTTCGTCACCGGACCGGACGTGGTGAAGACCGTCACCAACGAGACGGTGACCTCGGAGGAGTTGGGCGGCGCCAAGGTCCACACCACCAAGTCCTCGATCGCCGACGGCGCCTACGACAACGACGTCGACGCGCTGATCGAGATGCGTCGGCTGATGGACTTCCTGCCGGGCAACAACCGCGACGGCGCGCCGGAGTGGCCGTCCTTCGACGATCCCGAGCGCTACGACCCCTCGCTCGACACGCTGATCCCGGACAACCCGAACAAGCCCTACGACATAAAGGAGCTGATCCTGAAGACGGTCGACGAGGGCGACTTCTTCGAGATCCAGGCTGAGTTCGCGAAGAACATCGTCACCGGCTTCGGCCGGATGGACGGCCGCACCGTGGGCTTCGTGGCGAACCAGCCGATGGTTCTGGCGGGCGTGCTGGACAGCGACGCCTCCCGCAAGGCCGCGCGGTTCGTGCGCTTCTGCGATTGCTTTGAGATCCCGATCGTGACCTTCGTCGACGTTCCGGGCTTCCTGCCGGGCACTGCGCAGGAGTACGGCGGCCTGATCAAGCACGGCGCCAAGCTGCTGTTCGCCTACGCCGAGGCCACCGTGCCGAAGGTCACCGTCATCACCCGCAAAGCCTTCGGCGGCGCCTACGACGTCATGGCGTCCAAGCATCTGCGCGGCGACGTGAACTACGCCTGGCCCTCGGCCCAGATCGCGGTGATGGGCGCCAAGGGCGCGGTCGAGATCATCTTCCGCGGGGCCGACGCCGAAGGGATCGCCGCCAAGACGAAGGAATATGAGGACCATTTCCTCACACCCTTCATCGCGGCCGAGCGCGGCTACATCGACGAGGTCATCAAGCCGCGCTCGACCCGGCGGCGCGTCGCCCGGGCGCTCGCCATGCTGCGCGGCAAGCGGCTCGAGAACCCCTGGAAGAAGCACGACAACATCCCGCTCTGAGCGCAGTTCAAGCGGCTCGATGACGTCAAAAGCCCGCGGCCGGGTTCGGTTGCGGGCTTTTTCGCGTTTCCCCGATCCCGCGACAGGCTTCCTTGTCCCGCTTTGACACGGGGGAGGGGGGACGTCGTTAACGCAATCTCGCCAATTTTAACGTTTCGTTAACTTTCGACTCGATTCGCGCGCGCGTTAACGGCTCATTAGTCATGAGCGAGCGGGTGGACCTGTCACGTCCGAGCCTTGCGCCCCTACGAAGGGCGCGCGGGCCCGTCTCTCGCTCGTGTGGCGGTGGAGACGAGGTACGGTCATGGTCGCATTGGACGCAGCGTCCGGCGGTGGCGCACGCGAAAGCGCGCTGTCCCATCCGAAGGCGGGGATCAAGGTCGGGGGTCCCGACGCGCTCTGGAAGCGCTTGGAGTACGGCACGCTGATCGGCGGCATGGGCGTCGGCGCCATGCTCGGCGTGTGGTGGATGTTCACGCACCCGATGACCTGGATCGAGTGGACCTCGCTCGGCGTCGGCTACGTGATCATCAATGTCGGCGTCGGGATGGGCTACCATCGCTACTTCACCCACCGCAGCTTCGAGACCTCGGTCCCGATGCGCTACGCGATCGGCATTCTGGCTCAGCTCTGCTGCCAGGGCTCGGTGCTGCGCTGGGTCGCCGACCACCGCCGCCATCACGCCCACGCCGACCAGTGCGGGGACGTCCACAGCCCCGTCGTCGACGGCCTCTGCAACAACGAGGGCACGCTGAAGGGCCTGTTCCACAGCCACATCGGCTGGCTGGCGGACTCCACCACGACCGACCTCGACGTGTTCGCCCGCGACCTGCAGCAGGACCCCGTGATCATGTGGTGCCATCGCACCCGCTGGTTCTGGGCCTTCGTCTCCATGGCCGGCGCGCCGTTCCTGTTCGGCTACGCCTTCGGCGGGCTCGAGCACGGGATCGGCTCCATGCTGGTGGGCGGATTCCTGCGCACCTTCCTGTTCCTCAACATCGTGCTCGCGGTGAACTCGATCGGCCACACCTTCGGCTCCGAGCGGTTCGACAACCACAGCCACGCCAAGAACAACTGGATCCTGGCGCTGCTGACCTTCGGCGACGGCTGGCACAACAACCACCACAAGCACCCGCGCAACGCCTACGCCGGCCTCGCTTGGTACGAGATCGACGTCAACGGTTACATCATCTCGGGTCTCGAGAAGCTCGGGCTGGTGTGGAACGTGGTGCGCGTGCCGAACGCCAAGGCGGACTGAGCGCCGCACGTTCCGCGGCGCGCGGGCCGCTTCCCCGCGCGCGCCGCTTTCGCATCCCTTCGCAGTTGCGGTAGTGTGACGCCGTCACGACCGTCGGGTCGGCTGGGGCGTCACGCGTATGCTTGTTCTGATCGTCGCCATCGGCACCTATGGCGACGTGCTGCCCTTCATCGCCGCCGGCGCGGAACTTGTCCGCCGTGGCCACGAGGTCGCGCTGTGCGCGCCGGCGCCGTTTGGCGACGCGGCGGGGCGGGCGGGCCTCGATTTCGCGCCCGCTATGAGCGCCGAAGAGTATGAGAAGCGCTTCGGCCACCCGACGTTCTGGACGCCGTGGCGTGGCGCGCGACGGCTGTTCCGGCAGGCCGCGCGGTCGCTGCCCGAGACATACCGCTTCGTCGCCGAACGCCGCCGGCCTGGCGAGACCGTCGTGGTCGGCTCGACCCTCGCCATCGGAGCCCGGGTGGCCTTCGACGCGTTCGGCGATCCGCTCATTTCCGTGCACCTTTCGCCGTTGACGATCCAGACCCGGCACGACGCGCCCCGCACGCCCGGCCTCCCCATGCCGCGCTGGCTCAACGCCGGGCTGAAGTGGGAGCTGCAGCTCGGCTCCGACGCCTACTTCGTCAATCCCGTAGTGCTGCCGCGCCTCAACGCGTTTCGCGCGGCGCTCGGCCTGCGGCCGGTGCAGCGGCTGCGCTACTGGTGGAACTCGCCGGCGCGGGTCGCGGCCATGTTTCCAGCCTGGTTCCACGCCGCCCAGCCCGACTGGCCGGCGCAGACCGTGCAGATCGGCTTCCCCGAGGCCGGCCGCGAAGGCGGGGCGGCCCAGGGGCTCGATCCCGCGTTGGAGGCCTTTCTGGCCGAAGGCGAGCCGCCGGTGCTCGTGACCTTCGGCTCGACGCGGCGCGACACCGAGCGGCTTTACCGCGTGGCGATCGCCGCCTGCGCGCGCCTCGGCCGCCGTTGCCTCGCGCTCTCGCAGACGCCGATCGAGGACGGCGGGGAGAGGCGCGCGGACGTCCATATCGCCCGCTATGCGCCCCTGCCGGAGGTGCTGCCGCGCTGCGCCGCAATCGTCCACCATGGCGGCGTCGGCACGATGGCGCAGGCTTTCGCGGCGGGCGTGCCCCAGCTTGTCGCCCCGCTCGCCTTCGACCAGGCCGACCACGCGATCCGCGTGGCGAAGCTTGGCTGCGGAGCGGCGTTCCGTACCGGCTGGTTCGATGAGCGCCGGGCGGCGCGGCTTCTCGGCGCGTTGCTGCGTTCCGAGCGGGTGCGCGCCCGCTGCGCGGAGGTCGCCGCCGCCTGCGACGGGCCCGGGGCGCTGGCGCGGCTGTGCGACGAGATCGAGAGCCTGGCCCCCGCGCGCGCCGCTTGAGAGCGGCCGGACCTTCGCCCTTAGTGTGTGTGGACGCTCGATGCTGCGGCGCCTAAGAACGTGACGAGTTCTCGCCCGCCGGTCCTTCGGGAGTCCCCATCTCGATGTTCAAGAAAATCCTCATCGCCAACCGCGGCGAGATCGTCTGCCGCGTGATCAAGACGGCGCGCCGCATGGGGATCGCGACCGTCGCGGTCTATTCCGATGCGGACCGGGACGCGCTCCACGTCGAGATGGCGGATGAGGCGGTGCACATCGGGCCGGCCCCGGCGTCGCAGTCCTACCTCGTGATCGAGAAGATCATCGCGGCCTGCAAAGAGACCGGGGCCGAGGCGGTGCATCCGGGCTACGGCTTCCTGTCCGAGCGCGCCGCCTTCGCCGAGGCGCTCGCGGCGGAGGGCATCGTGTTCATCGGGCCGAATCCGCGCGCGATCGAAGCCATGGGCGACAAGATCGAGTCGAAGAAGGCGGCGGCTGCGGCCAACGTCTCGACCGTGCCCGGCAACCTCGGCGTGATCGAGAGCGCCGAGGAGGCGGTCCGGATCGCCGACGAGATCGGCTACCCCGTGATGATCAAGGCCTCCGCCGGCGGCGGCGGCAAGGGCATGCGCATCGCCTATTCCGCGGACGACGTGGCGGAGGGCTTTCGCGCGTCAAAGTCGGAGGCGAAGTCCTCCTTCGGCGACGACCGCGTCTTCATCGAGAAGTTCATCGTCAATCCGCGTCACATCGAAATCCAGGTGCTGGGCGACAAGCACGGCAACGTCGTCTACCTCGGCGAGCGCGAGTGCTCGATCCAGCGCCGCAACCAGAAGGTTGTCGAGGAGGCGCCGTCGCCGCTGCTCGACGAGGCCACCCGCCGGGCCATGGGCGAGCAGTCGGTCGCGCTGGCGAAGGCCGTCGGCTACGACTCGGCCGGAACGGTGGAGTTCGTCGCAGGGCAGGACAAGTCGTTCTACTTCCTCGAGATGAACACCCGCCTGCAGGTGGAGCACCCCGTGACGGAGCTCGTTACGGGCGTCGATCTCGTCGAGCAGATGATCCGCGTCGCCTATGGCGAGAAGCTTGCGATCACGCAAGGTGACGTGAAGCTCACCGGCTGGGCGGTGGAGAGCCGCATCTACGCCGAGGACCCCTACCGCAACTTTCTGCCGTCGATCGGCCGGCTCAAGACCTACCGGCCGCCGGTCGAGGAGAGCGCGGGCGGGATCACGGTGCGCAACGACACCGGCGTCACCGAGGGCGGCGAGATCTCGATCCACTACGATCCGATGATCGCGAAGCTCATCACCCATGGCCCGGACCGCCTGACCGCCATAAAGGCGCAGGCCGGCGCGCTCGACGCCTTCGCGATCGACGGCATCCAGCACAACATCCCCTTCCTCACCGCGCTCATGGAGCATCCGCGCTGGCAGGAGGGGCGGCTCTCCACCGGCTTCATCGCCGAGGAGTTCCCGGACGGCTTCGCGCCGGCGAAGCCCGACGGCGAAATCGCCGCGACGCTGGTCGCGGTCGCCGCCCAGATCGACTGGCTGACCATGGAGCGCCGGCGCGCGATCTCGCACCAGTTGCGCCGCGGCGCGGCCACCAAGGAGATGCTCCGCACCATCCTGCTCGACGGCGCCCCGACGCGCGTCGAGACGCGGCCCGACGGCGACGCGGTGGCGGTGCGCCTCGTCGACGAGGAGGACGGCGGCGAGGGCCGCGTCTACCGCGTCGCGACGGACTGGAAGCCGGGGGAGCCGGTGTGGCGCGGCGAGGTCGACGGCAAACCGGTTTCGGTGCAGGTGCGCAAGCACCCGCCGGCGGGCTGGGACCTCGCCCACCGTGGCGTCTCGGTCCTCGCCCGCATCCACGGCGCCCGCATCGCCGAGCTGCTGGCGATGATGCCGGAACGCCAGGTCGCCGACACCTCCAAGCTGCTGCTCTGCCCGATGCCGGGCCTCGTGGTCTCGATCGCGGTGCAGGAGGGCCAGGAGGTCAAGGCCGGCGAGATCCTCGCCGTCGTCGAGGCCATGAAGATGGAGAACGTCCTCCGCGCCGAACGCGACGGCAAGATCGCCAAGATCAACGCTCAGCCCGGCGACAGCCTGGCGGTGGACGCGGTGATCCTCGAGCTGGAGTGAGGGCTGCGCGGGGCGGGACGAGGCCGCCTCAGCGCTCGGCCCTCATCTCTTCGGCGGCGCCATCGGGCCGCCGATCTCCAGAGCCCGCACGAGCGCGGGACGCCGCTTGAGGCGGTCGAGGTAGGCGGAGATCGCCGGCCGGTCCGCGAGAAGGCCGGCGTGCCTCGCCATCTCCAGCACATAGACGAACTGGATGTCGGCGAGCCTCAGGTCCTCGCCCATGATGAAGCCCTCGCCTTCCACGGCGCTTGCGATCAGCTCCAGCACGCGGGCGAGGGGCGAGGCGACGAAGGCCGCCATCCCATCGGACATCCCGACGCGCGCCCCGACGGCGGAGATCATGATGGGGAAAGCGGCGGTGCTTTCGACGTACTGCAGCCATTCCTCGTGACGCAGGCGCTCCGCCTCCTCCGAGGGCGTGAAGCGCCCGCCGCCGTAGACCCGGTCGATGTGGCTCAGGATGACCGCCGATTCCCCGATCACGAGGCCGCCGTCCTCGATCACCGGCGACTTGCCGAGCGGGTGGACGGCTTTCAACTCCGGCGGGGCGCGGAATTCCGCGTCTCGTTCGTAGCGCACGAGCCTGTAAGGCGCGCCGATCTCCTCGAGCAACCAGAGCACGCGGGTCGAGCGGGAGTAGGCGAGGTGGTGGACGGTGAGCATCGCGGACCGGCGGTAGGGAAGAACGCTCCGAGCCTATGCCTTTTCGCGACGCCGGTCATCGGCGGCCTAGGGTTCGACATCGCCGGATTTATCCCTAAGCTCTCCCCATGCCTCACTATTTCGCTTACGGCGCGAACATGTGCCGACGGTCGATGGCCCGCCGCTGCCCGATGGCGGAGCCTGTCGGTCCCGCGGTGCTCGACGGCTGGCGGTTCGCGATCTCCCGCGACGGCTACGCCACGGTCCTGCGCGACCCTGCGGCCGCCGCGCATGGCGTGCTGTGGCGCCTGACGGAGAAGGACCTGTGGGCGCTCGACGCCTTCGAGCGGGTCGCCATGGGGCTTTATCGCAAGGAACGGCTGCGGGTGCGGTCGGCGGAGGGCGCGCGCAGCGCCATCGTCTACGTCTCGCGGCACGTCCAGCCCGGGATCGCCGTCTCCGGCTACATGAGCGAGATGGTGATCCCGGCGGCGGTCGAATGGGGGCTGCCCGAGCCCTATCTGGCCGAGCTCAGGCGGTTTTCATCGGGCGCGCGCGGCGGGCCCGCGGCGCAGGGCGGGTACCGATGACGGAGGTCGCGGCGGAGATCGTGGTCACGGGGCGCGTCCAGGGCGTCGGCTACCGCGCCTGGGCGCAAAGCAACGCCAACGGGCTTGGGTTGCGCGGCTTGGTCCGCAACCGGGCGGACGGCTCGGTGCAGGCGCTGGTCGCGGGTCCCGAGGAGCGAATCGCGGCCTTCGTCGAAGCCTGCCGGGCCGGCCCGCCCGAGGCCAAGGTCGCGCGCGTGGAGCGCCGCGCGGCGGAGCTCCACGCCGTTCCCGAGGGCGACCGCGTCGAGATCGCGCGCGACGCCTGAGCCCGAGCGGGTGAGAGTTCGAAGCTCAGGCGCCAGACAGCGCGATCGTCTCCACCCGTCGGGTGGGGCCGAAAACCTTCTCGAAGGTCTCCTGCAGCGCCATGTCGACCTCCGTCATGCTCACCACTCGGCCGAGATCGGCGAGGCTCGTCACGCCGTGATCGCGCACGCCGCAGGGCACGATGCCGGCGTAATGACCGAGGTCGGGCTCCACGTTCAGGCTGATCCCGTGAAAGGTCGTCCAGCGCCGAACCCGCACGCCGATCGCGGCGATCTTGTCTTCCGACTGCGCCCCGCGGTCGGGCCGGCGCACCCAGACGCCGACCCGATCCTCGCGACGCTCGCCGCGCACGCCGAATCGGTCGAGCGCCGCGATCAGCCAAGCCTCGAGCGCGGCGACGTAGCGGCGCACGTCGGGGCCGCGGCGGTGAAGGTCGAGCATCACATAGGCGATGCGCTGGCCGGGCCCGTGGTAAGTGTACTGGCCGCCGCGCCCTGTCGCGAACACCGGCAGGCGGTCGGGCTGCACCAGGTCGGCCGCGTCCGCTCCCGTGCCGGCGGTGTAGAGCGGCGGGTGCTCCAGCAGCCAGACGAGCTCGTTCGCGCTCCCCTCCGCGATCGCGGCTGCGCGCGCCTCCATGGCGGCGACGGCGGCGGGGTAGTCCACCAGCGAGTCGCTCACGAGCCAGTCCACCGGAGGAGCGCCGTCCGGCGCGGGCAGCCGCGCGGCGAGGCCGTCGCGTAGGCCGGAGGGGAGACGCTCAACCATGCGTTAACCACGACTGTGTTGCACTTCAGGGGGCCGGCGTATCGGCCGCAGCCGCCCCCGGAGACGTTTCGTGCCGCGCATCGACGAGGTCAACCTCGAGCTCACCATCGTGCTCGGCGCGGCGAGGATGCCGATCCATCAGCTGCTGCGCATGGGCCGCGGCGCGGTGATCGAGCTGACGACCGAGGACGACGACGCGGTGACGATCCTCGCCAACGACCATCCGATCGCGCGGGGCTCTGTGTTCGTCAACGGCGACCGCATTGGCGTGGAGATCACTTCCATGATCACGCGCGACCAGAAGGGCCGGACCGATCGCCTTACGCCTGCGCCCGAGCCCGTCGCCACGGCGGCGTGACGAGGCTCCGGCGGCGCAGGTTGTCCACAGCCGCTCGTCGGAGGCGAAACCCGGCCGATCGCCCTTGTGGAGCCGACATCGATTTGTTATCAGCACCGCCGTCGCGGTCGTGGCGGAACTGGTAGACGCGCAGCGTTGAGGTCGCTGTGGGGCAACCCGTGGAAGTTCGAGTCTTCTCGACCGCACCAGACATACTGGTCGCACAATCTACCTCATGCGATCGCAAAAGACCCCGGAAGCCCAGCTTCCGGGGTCTTTTGATTCGTGCGGCGGTATTTCGCGCCGGAAGGCGAGATCAGAGGCGCGTCACGGTCAGCCGGACGCTGCCGCTGTTGTTGTCGTAGGTTTGCCAGGTGTCGTTGGCGAAGCAGTAGAGATAGCCGGAGGCGCGCGGCGTGAAGGTCGCCTTGGCGCCGATCAGGAAGGTCTCGTGTTGCAGGATCATCGGCTTCGCCTCCCGCCGCAGGGGCCGCCCGATCTCCACGCCCGCTTCGTCGATCCACGCGCCGCTCGCGACGACGCCGACGAGCGCGAACCAGCCCAAGGCCTCCTCCCGCTTCGTCAGCCAGAAGTCGGCGTGCTGGTTGCCGGTCAGCCTCTTGTAGACCTGCTCGGCCTTGCCCCAGCCGGCGAGCAGGGCGTGCACCGCCTCGCCGAGGTGAAATTCGCCGTCGTCCGAACCCGTAGGGCCTGAAGGGATCGACTTGTCCAGCCACTGGCCGGTCGCGGCGAAGGCGTAAGGCGCGCCGGCCTCCAGGAACAGTCCCGTGGCGTTCCAGGGATCGCGGGCGAAGACGTCCACGGTCGCCGAGGACCGCGCCTTGGCGGCAGGCTTCGGGAGAGTGGCGGTCGGCCAATAAGAGAGCTGGCTTAGCGGCGGATTCCCGTGTCGGTCCCGCGCGGAGTCGTGCAGCGGCGCGGCGGGGTCGGCGAAGCTCGGGACCTCGCGCGGCCGCGACTTCAGCGTCCTGAACACGCCGGTGCGCGAATCGTGCAGCAGGCCGCGCGGGTCCGGCTTGAGCTGCGACTCGGCTCCGGCCCGGAAGGCGAGGCCCTCGGCCTTCGCCTCCTCCATCATCCAGGCAAGGGCGCCGTCCGACAGCCCGGTCTGGCCGTAGCCGCCGCCGACGTCGGCGTGGACGCCCGGAAACCAGCGTTGCTTCAGGTTCTGTTTCGGGGGCGTGTCGGACCACAGCGTCGGCGTGAAGCTCTGGCGGCGCTCGTCGATTGCGATCGCATGGCGGGCGTGAACGACGTTCGGGCTGAGGTCGGTGTCGTGGAACTCGTAGCGCGACGGGTCGTCGATCAGGTTGAGCAGCGCCATGTCGTCGGGAATGCCGAGCGCGCCGACCGTGTCCCACACGCCGATGAAGTGGATGGGCGTCTTTCCCTTGACGGGCTGTCCCAGAGCGACGCCCTTCGCAGGGCGCGTCTTGGTGGAGATCACGTCGTCCTTGCGCGCGCGGTAGTCGAAGGCGCCGTCCACCGCGGCCCAGATCGCGTCGTCCGACAGCCCGCCGAGGTCGGGCAGGCCGCAGCGCGAGATCATCCCGCTGAGCGACCGCACGGTGAAGGCGCCGCGGCTGAAGCCGAACAGCCAGATCCGATCGCCGGGTTCATAGGCGTCGGCGAGCCACCGGTAGGCGCTCTTCACGTTTTTGGTCAGGCCGACGCCCGCGGCTCCGCCGGCGACCCGGGTCCACCAGCCGCCGCCCGTTCCGACGCCCGGATGGTAGTAGCTCTTGCGGGGATCGCGATCGGCCAGGGCGCTGTAGATCTTGTGGACGTTGGTGGCCGCCGGCAGACCGTCGTCGACGTCGTCCGGCGTGTTCCAGGTGCCGTCGCAGCACACCACCCGATCGGTCATTTCGCGTCTCCCCCGAGAGTCGAATGATTGAGTTTCTCAGGATGTGCACGCTTTGCGTGTAAAGCAAGTCGGTCGGATCTTCCGTTTCGTCTTGCGGTTGCCGCGTCGCGGCATAAGACCTAAACCCCGCGAGGATCTTCAAAATCCTGCAACCGGGTTCGAGGGCGCATGACCGCTGACGTCGAAACGCGCGACCCCGAAGAGATCACGGCCGAAACCGCGTTTCGCGACGAGGAGGGGCGGCTCTCCCACGCCTTCGTCGAAACGGTCGCCGCGGCGATCGCGGCCGGGGACGAGGCGCGGCTTAAGGAACTCGTCGGCGATCTCCACGAATCCGACGTCGGCGACCTGATCGAGGCGCTGGAGCACGACGACCGGCCGAAGCTGATCGGGCTGCTCGGCAAGGACTTCGACTTCACCGCGCTGACCGAGATCGACGAGACGGTCCGCGTCCAGCTGCTTGAGGAGCTGCCTCCCGAGACCGTCGCCGAAGGCGTCCGCGACCTGGATTCGGACGACGCGGTCTACATCCTCGAGGACCTGGACGAGGCCGACCGCGCTCTCATCCTCGACCGGCTGCCTGGGCCGGACCGTGTGGCGCTCACCCGCAGCCTCGACTTCCCCGAGGAGAGCGCCGGCCGGCGCATGCAGACGGAGTTCGTCGCGGCGCCGCCCTTCTGGACCGTCGGCCACGTCATCGACTACCTCGCCGACACGCCGGGCCTGCCGGACACCTTCTACGAGATCTTCGTGGTCGACCCGGCGTACAAGCTGCTGGGCGCGGCGCCGCTCGACAAGCTGCTCAGGGCGCGGCGCACCTCGCTGCTCGCCGACATCCTCGACGACGATCCGCGCACGGTGCGCGCCACCGCCGACCAGGAGGAGGCGGCGCGCCTGTTCGAGCGCTACAACCTCGTCTCCGCGGCCGTGCTCGACGACGCCGACCGCCTCGTCGGCGTGCTGATGGTCGACGACATCCTCGACGTGATCGAGGAGGAGGCCGACGAGGACCTGCGCGCGCTCGGCGGCGTGACCGGCGACGAGGAAATTTCGGACACGGTGCTCTACACCGCCCGTAGCCGCATCCCGTGGCTGGTGGTCAATCTCTGCACGGCGTTCCTCTCCGCGAGCGTGATCGGCCTGTTCGAGGCCACCATCGAGCACATGGTGGCGCTCGCGGTGCTGATGCCGATCGTAGCCTCCATGGGCGGCAACGCCGGCACCCAGGCGATGACGGTCGCGGTGCGCGCGCTCGCGACCCGCGAGATCGGCGGCCACAACGCCCGGCGGCTGGTGCGACGCGAGGCGCTGGTGGGCCTCGCCAACGGGTCGGCGCTGGCGGTGCTCCTGGGGCTCGCCGCCGGCGGCTGGTTCCAGAACCACCAGCTCGGCGTCATCATCGCCACCGCCATGGTGGTCAATATGCTGTGCGCCGGCCTGTTCGGCATCCTCATCCCGCTCGCGCTCGATCGCCTGAAGGCCGACCCGGCGGTCGCCTCCGGCGTCTTCCTCACGACCGTCACCGACACCGTGGGCTTCTTCTCGTTTCTTGGTCTCGCGACCTGGTGGTTCGGCCTCGGCTGAGCCTGCCGCGCGACATGGTGAGCGGAGGATTAACCCTTTCGCCACGTTCTTGGCCTTTGCTGGCGAGGAATGATTCACCAAAGCGAGGGAGGACGGGATGAGCGAGAGCCCACGGGGGCGCCTGACGGGCGCGGCGGTGTTCGCGACGCTTGTCCTCGTCCTGATGCTCGAGATCGACCGGGCGCCGGCCGTCTCCCCGGAGGTCGCGGACGTCGTCGCGGCGGCCGCACTGCAGGAGCACGCCGACCGTTTGGCGGCGCTTCGTCCCTGATCGACGGATCACCGTTTTCATCCTAGAGTTTGCAACGCGTTCGGGACGAGGATGAGAGCCGCATGGGCCGCATCGGGGGATCGCTGGCGGGCCGCGCCTTGCGCGCGGGTCTCGCCATCGCCGTGGCGTCGGCGTTGAGCGCCTGCTCGACCGTCGGACCGGAGATCGAGCGCACGGCGCTCCACACCGACGTCGGTCCGACCGTCGGCCTCGGCTCGCCGCTCACCGGCGCCGTCACCACGCCGGACGACCACCCCATTCACGGCATCGACGTCGCGAAGTACCAGGGCTCGATCGACTGGTCGGGGGTCGCTGCCGCGGGCGCGAGCTTCGCCTACATCAAGGCCACCGAAGGCGGCGACCGGGTGGACGACCGCTTCGCCGAAAACTGGGCGGGGGCCAGGGCCGCCGGCGTGCCGCGCGGCGCCTATCACTTCTATTATTTCTGCCGCACCGGCGCCGAGCAGGCGGCGTGGTTCAAGGCCAACGTGCCGGTGGACCCGAATGCGCTCCCCATGGTGCTCGACATGGAGTGGAACCCGGATTCGCCGAGCTGCAAGCGCCGGCCGCCGCGGGAGGAGATCCTCCGCGAGATGTCGGTGTTCCTCCGCACGATCGAGCGGCACTACGGCAAGCGCCCCGCGATCTACACCAGCGTCGACTTCCACCGCGACGTGCTGGTCGGGGCGTTCCCGAACTATCACTTCTGGCTGCGGAGCGTCGCCGGACACCCGAGCATCCGCTACCATCTCTCGCGCAACTTCACGCTCTGGCAGCACACGGCGACCGGCCGCATCGGCGGCGTGACCGGCAACGTCGACCGCAACGTCTTCGTCGGCAACACAGCCGCTTGGCGCCGCTTCGCCGCGACGGGGCTCTGAGCGCCCCTCTGGGCTCAGGAAGCGTCGCCGCTGGCCTTCTGCAACTCCCGGCCCTGATATCGGTCGGGGCCGCCCTAACTGTCGTCCGACACCGATCCTCGGCCGGGCCTCGCGCTGACGTCGCCGCGCGACGGGCTTGAGACGTCCGGCCTGAACGGAAGGACGAGCCCATGGTCGCCACGACCCACAAAACGCCCCTCGTTTCCGCGAACGGCGCCGGGATCCCCGCCCTGGGCTTCGGGACCTGGCAGCTGAAGGACGACGTCGCGCGTCAGATGGTCGCCGAGGCGCTCAAGCTCGGCTACCGCCACGTCGACACCGCGCAGGCCTATGGCAACGAGGCGGAGGTTGGGCAGGGTCTCAAGGCCGGCGGGGTCCCACGCGACGAGTACTTCCTGACGACCAAGGTCTGGACCGATCGCTTCCGGTCGGGCGATCTCGAACGCTCGGCCGAGGAGAGCCTGAAGCGGCTGCATGTCGACCACCTCGACCTGCTGCTGCTGCATTGGCCGAACCCGGCTGTCCCGCTCAGGGAGACGATCGGGGCGCTGAACGCGGTGCGCGCCTCCGGGATGACCAAGCACATCGGACTGTCGAACTTCACGGTGGCTCAGGTGCGCGAGGCTGTCGCGCTCTCGGACGCGCCGCTCGTCACCAACCAGGTCGAGTTCCACCCGTTGATCGATCAGTCGAAGCTCAAGGCCGAGCTCGACGCGCAGGGCATGGCGCTGACCGCCTACAGCCCGATTGCGCAGGGGAGAGTGAACGAGACGCCGGCCATCAAGGCGATCGCCAAGGCGCACGCCAAGTCGCCGACGCAGGTGGCGCTGCGCTGGGCGCTGCAGCTCGACCGCGTCATCGCCATCCCACGCTCCTCGAAGATCGAGCGTGTGAGGGATAATTTTGACGTGTTCGACTTCACCCTCAGCGAGGCGGAGATGGCGACGATCTCGGGCCTCGGCACGCCCGAGGGACGGATCACTTCGCCCTCGTGGGCTCCGGTTTGGGACTGATCTTCGGATTGATCCAGCCGTCGCCGGGCGTCGCCCGAGGCGCGGCGTCCGCCGCCCGCCGGTCCGGCGCGACGCCGGGGATCAGCCGGCGGAGGACGGCGGTGATCGGCGCGGTCCATCCCAGCGTGGGCCGTTCGATGAACCGCCAGGACAGCCAGCCGGCGGCGAGCGCGAGGGGGAGGGTGGTCAGGAACACGGGCCAGCCCCCGAGCTGGGGCGCCGCGTAGGCCAGCGTCTGCTCGATCAGATAGCCCCAGACATAGAAGCCGTAGGACCATGCGCCGAGGGCAGCGAGCGGCCGGGCGAGCGGGAACGACGTGAACCCGACGCAGAGGATCGCGTAAGCGATCAGGATCATGCCCGCGAGGGCCGCGAGCGGCGTGAAGGCGAGAGGGACGCAGACGGCCGCGATCCCGGCGAGGATGCGGTTCGAAACCGGGATCCGGTCAGCGAAGACCGCCATGGCGACCCCCAGGCCGAAGGTCGAGCCGAAGCGGACGAGGTGATGCGGCGAGCCGAGCGCGAGATGTGCGGCCTCGCCGTTCCAGAACCAGACGACGTTGATCGCGAGGATCAGGCCGAGGCCAGCCAGCACCAGCGGCTTCCGCTTCAGCAGGCCGAGAGCGCCGGCGACGCCCAGCGCGACGGCGAACACGAACTCGTAGTGCACGGTCCAGAGCGGGATGTAGAGCAGGCTCGGCTTGACGTTGCCGTCGAACACGCCGGGCAGCGTCGCGTTGACGTTCAGCAGTGTTGCGACCTTCAGCACGAACAGGACCGGGGCGGCCGAACCGAAATAGTCGGCGAGGCTCAGCCGCGTCACGAGCGGGCCGAGCACGAACGCCGCGACGAGCGCGGAAACCAGGATCGCCGGCACGTAGCGCACGATGCGCGCGACGACGAAGCGCAGGAGATCGGGCCGCGTGAGATAGCTGCGGGCGAGCAGCAGGCCGGAGAGCGCGAAGAAGGCGTGCACCCCATGGAAATCCAGCGAGAACGCGAACACGTGGGCGTAGTCGCGCGTCGCGATCCCCGGCGTCGTCACGACCCAGGCGTGCGCCCACAGCACCGCCGAAGCGCCCAACATGCGGACCGCCGCCAGCGTGTTGTCGCGGCGTGCGAGACAATCGGCGAGGGTGGGCATCGGGGCGAGCGGATCCTTGGCCGTCAGTCACGATCTCGGCGGGCGCAATGGCGCGCGCCTCCGCGCACTCTAGACTTCCGCTCGTGAAGAAAGAGTCGCCCGCGGTCCGTCGATCGCGCGGCAGTCCCGCGAGGCCCTGAATGTTCTTCGTTGCGTCCAAGATCCTGGGCTTCGTCGCCGCGCCGTCGAACGCGCTCGCTCTGCTCGGCTTGCTCGGCGCCGCGCTCGCGGCCTTCGGCTTTCGGGGGGTGGGAGCGGCGTTCATGGCCGTCTCGGTGATAGGCGTCGCGATCGCGGGCCTGTCGCCGCTTGGCAATCTTCTGCTGCTGCCGCTCGAGGAGCGGTTCCCCCGGGTCGAAGAGGGGCCGGCGCCGGCGGGGATCGTCGTGCTCGGCGGATCGTTCGACACCATCGTCGCGGGCTCGCGTCAGGACGTCGCGCTGACCGAGGCCGCCGAGCGCATGACGGTTGTCGCGGAGCTCGCGCGGCGGTGGCCTGACGCGCGCATCGCCTTCACCGGCGGCTCCGGCTCGATGCTGTTCGACGGCGCGACGGAGGCCGACCTCGCCGAGCGCATGTTCGTGAGCTTCGGGATCGCGCGTGAGCGCATTACGCTCGAGGGCGCGTCGCGCAACACGGTGGAGAACGCGCGCTTCACCCTCGACCTGGTGACGCCGAAGCCGGGCGAGCGTTGGCTGCTCGTCACCTCCGCCTACCATATGCCGCGGGCGATCGGCTGTTTCCGCGCGGCCGACTTTCCCGTGGAGGCTTGGCCGGTGGACTACCGCACCCGCGGCCCGGAGGACGCGTGGCGTCCGTTCTCCTCGGTCGGCGCCGGCCTGCGTCGGGTCGACATCGCGGTGCGGGAGTGGGTCGGACTTGTGAGCTACTGGCTGCTGGGATATGTGAGCGCCCCGTTGCCCCGCCCTTAAAAGACCACACATACTGCGACGCAGCGTTTCGCCGTCCATAGGTCGCCCGCACCCCCGCAACGCGGCTCAAGGTTCTCCATGACTGACAGTTCCAGCGCTGGCGCGGCCGGCCCGTCCGGGTCGCCCGAGGGGCAGGCCGGCTCTCTGACGCCCGGGGCGACGGGCACGCATGGCGCGAGCGTGGCGGAGGGGCTGGTCGTCCACGACAAGCGCCACGGCTTTTGGTCGCTGACGATCGGCAGCGTCGGCGTCGTCTACGGCGACATCGGCACCAGTCCGCTCTACGCCATGCGCGAGTCCCTGCTCCACCTCGGCCACGCGCCGAGCACGGAGGAGGTGATCGGCATCGTCTCGCTGCTCACCTGGGCGCTCGTCGTCGTCGTCACCTTCAAGTACGTCTTCATTCTGCTGCGGGCGGACAACCACGGCGAGGGCGGCACGCTTTCGCTGATGGCGCTCGCGCAGCAGGCGCTGGGGCGCTCCAGCACGCCGCTGCTCGCGCTCGGCGTCATCGGCGCCGCGCTGTTCTACGGCGACGCCATTCTGACGCCCGCGATCTCGGTGCTGTCGGCGGTCGAAGGCCTCAAGGTCGCGACCCCGGTGTTCGACCCCTACGTGCTGCCGATCACCATCGGCATCATCGTGGCGCTCTACGCCGTGCAGTCCTCGGGCACGGGCAAGGTCGCGGCTTGGTTCGGGCCGATCACGGTGGTCTGGTTCATCACGCTGGCGGTGCTCGGCGCGATCCACATCTTCGACGCGCCGGTCGTTCTCCACGCCTTGAACCCCTACCACGCGGTGCTGTTCCTGGTTGACCACGGCTGGCTCGCCTTCATCGTGCTCGGCGCGACCTTCCTCGCCGTGACCGGCGCCGAGGCGCTCTACGCCGACATGGGCCATTTCGGCCGCGGGCCGATCCGGCTGGCGTGGCTCGGGCTCGTGCTGCCCTCGCTCGTGATCAACTATCTGGGCCAGGGCGCGCTCGCGATCTCGGATCCGTCCGCGATCAAGGAGCTGTTCTTCCTCACGGCCCCGGAGTGGTTCCGCCTGCCGCTCGTGATCCTCGCCTGCGTCGCGACCGTCGTCGCGAGCCAGGCCGTGATCTCCGGCGCCTACTCCCTGACGCGGCAGGCGATGCAGCTTGGCCTGCTGCCCCATCTCGAAGTGCAGCACACCTCCGAGACCCAGGCCGGCCAGATCTACATGCCGAAGGTCAACTGGCTGATGCTGATCGGCGTGCTGGTGCTGGTCATCGTGTTCCAGACCTCAAGCGCGCTCGCCGCCGCCTACGGCATCGCGGTCACCGGCACGATGGTGGTGACCAGCATCCTCGCGGTCGTCGTCATCGCCAAGACCTGGGGCTACGGCTGGGCCACCGCCGCGGCGGTGATGACGCCGTTCCTGATCGTGGACTTCACCTTCCTCAGCGCCAACCTGCTGAAGCTCAAGGACGGCGGCTACATCCCGCTGATCCTCGGCGCCTTCGTCGTCATGCTGATGTGGACCTGGATCCGCGGCGTGCGCTTCGTCGAGGGCCGCATCAAGCGCGAGAGCATCCCGCTCGCCGAGTTCGCGAAGTCCATGAGCACGAGCTCGGCGACACGCGTGAAGGGCACCGCGATGTACCTGACGTCCTCGCCCGACGTCGCGCCGCCCGCGCTCCTGCACAACCTCAAGCACAACAAGGTGCTGCACGAGCGGAACGTCATCCTGACGGTGCGCACCGAGCCGCTGCCGATCGTGCCGGACAACGAGCGGATCGAGCTGCACCGGGTGTCGGAGGAGTTCGCGACCCTCCACATCCGCTACGGTTTCATGGAGGATCCGAACCTGCCGCGGGCTCTCGCCCAGGCGAAGGAGTACGGCCTGCCCTTCGACATGATGAAGACGTCGTTCTTCGTCGGGCGCCGCTCGTTCCGCGCCTCCGCCAGCGTCGGCATGCCGCTGTGGCAGGACCACGTGTTCATCAGCCTGGTGCGCCAGTCCTACGACGCCACCGAGTATTTCCGCATCCCCGCCGGCCGCGTGATCGAGCTCGGCAACCAGATGGTGGTGTGAGATCGGATCGCCGAAGCCGCCGCCTGGTGAGCGAGGCCGTCCCTAGATCAGGGGCACCGGTTCACGTTCGCCGAACCGAGGAGCTTGTTGTCCCTGGACACGTAGAAGGTCTCGATCTGCAGTCCGGCGTTCACGACCGAGGTCATGGAGGCGATGCTGCAGACTTGGTTCCGAGCCTGCGCGGATAGGCTTTCGGCCGTCTCAGGCGTCGATTGAAACCCGTGCGTGGCGAGCCCTCGGACCTGACTGCCTGCAACGTTGAACGTGTAGGTCAGCGTGAGCGCCTTGCCCTTGGCTTGCGCGCCCGTCAGCGACGACTGCGCATTGATTCTGATTGGAAGGCTTGTCGAGAGGCGAGCGGCCGTCGCGCGCGCGAGTTCGCATATATCGGCTTTGGCCGGACCGCCGCGGCAGTAAGCTTGCATCGACTTCTTGTTCGACCCCGCCCGATGCGTCTCGAGGATATTCTTGCACACAGGATCTTCCGGGCGGCCTCGGCGCTTGAGAGCGTCCGCTATCGACTGGCAAAGCGAAACTTGGAGGTCGTCGATCGAGGCGCGATTGTCCTTCGCCGGTTGCGCCGGACCCGACTTGAGCTCGGCTCCTAAGGCTAATCCAGACGTCAGCGGTGCAAGCGCCAACGTGAACGCGACGACGGAAAAGCCTGAGATTGAAACAAAATCGCCCATTCGGTCTTCGTCGGTTTCGAATTCGAGCCTGCGCGTAGCCTAAATCGTAGAGCGCCCAAAATGCTCGCACAAGGCGAGATCGGGCGCCGCGATGCGTCCGACTGCGTCCCCCTCGCGCTGTTGCATGACCTCCAGCGCAACAAGGTGCTGCACGAGCGCGACGTCGGAAGGGCCCCCTGCGGCCTTGCGTGCTTCGAGACGCCCGCCGGATGGCGGGCTCCTGAGCATCAGGAGGGGGCAGGTTCCAGAGACGCAAACCGCCTCATGCTGAGCAGTCGACCAGGGACCGGCGTCTCGAAGCCCGCGCTTCGGTCCCGCGCGACGCCGGGTCCCGGCTCAAGGCAGGGACACAATCTCAGCGCTTTCCAATCATCGCCGTCCGCGATCAGAGCTCCCGCTCTCAGTCGTCGCCGCCGTCGGACCGTTCGGCGTCGGTAATCACCGCCTCGGCCTCCGGCTCGGTCTCGTCGGCCGCGTCCGGGGCGGGCAGCCCGATGCGGTAGATGCCCTTGAAGTTGTTGGGATCGACCGGCTTGCCCTTGCGGTAGACGGCGAGCTTGCCGCGTCGGGCGAGGCGGACGGCGGCGGCGCGGACGTCGGACAGGCGGCCGTGCCAGTCCTCCTCCCCGCGCTGCTCGGCGGCGGCCTTGGCGGCCTCGGTCGGGCAGATCGTCTTGCCGAGCCCGCGCTCGCTGGCGAGCCGGAACACCAGATCCTCGATCGTCTCGCTCATTCCGCAGCCTCCGCCGGCAGCTGTGATCCGCCGAGCCACGCGGCAAGGTCGGCGCGCGCGCGGTCGGTCAGCATGCGCTTCTTCACCGCCGCCTTCTGAGCGCCGCGCGGGCGCGATCCGTCGGGCATGCGCAGCGCGCCCTCGACCGGCGGGAACAGGCCGAAGTTGACGTTCATCGGCTGGTAGCTCCGCGGGCCTTCGCCCTCGACGCTGAGGTGGCCGCCGGTGATGTGGCCGAGGAGCGCGCCGAGCGCGGTGGTGACGGGCGGCGGGGCGAAGGCTCGGCCGAGCCGCTCGCCGGCGGCGAAACGTCCGGCCATCAGGCCGACCGCGGCGCTCTCCACATAGCCCTCGCAACCAGTGATCTGGCCGGCGAAGCGCAGGCGCGGCTGGGCTTTCAGGCGCAGCGTCGGGTCGAGCAGCTTCGGGCTGTGCAGGTAGGTGTTGCGGTGAAGGCCGCCGAGCCGGGCGAACTCGGCGTTCTCGAGCCCCGGAATGGTGCGGAACAGCCGGACCTGTTCGGCGTGGCGCAGCTTCGTCTGGAAACCGACCATGTTGTAGAGCGTGCCCAGCGCGTTGTCCTGGCGGAGCTGGACGACGGCGTAGGCCTTGACGTCGGGCTGGTGAGCGTTCGTCAGGCCCATCGGCTTCATCGGGCCGTGCCGCAGCGTCTCCGGCCCGCGCTCCGCCATCACCTCGACCGGCAGACAGCCGTCGAAGTACGGCGTCGTCGCCTCCCACTCCTTGAACGAGACCTTGTCGCCGGCGACCAGCCCCGCGACGAAGGCTTCGTACTGCTCGCGCGTCATCGGGCAGTTGACGTAGTCGGCGCCGGTGCCGCCAGGCCCGACCTTGTCGTAGCGAGACTGCCGCCAGGCGATGGACATGTCGATCGAGTCGGCGTGCACGATCGGCGCGATGGCGTCGAAGAAGGCAAGTTCGCCCTCGCCGGTGACGGCGCGCACGGCCTCCGCCAGCGCCGGCGAGGTAAGCGGGCCGGTCGCCACGATGACGCTGTCCCAAGCCTCGGGCGGCAGGCCGGCGATTTCCGAGCGGACGATCGTGACCAGCGGGTGCGATTCCAGAGCCGCCGTCACGGCGGCCGAGAAGGCCTCGCGGTCCACGGCGAGGGCGCCGCCGGCCGGCACCTGGGCGCCGTCCGCCGCCCGCATCACCAGCGAGTTGAGCCGCCGCATCTCCTGATGCAGCAGGCCCACCGCGTTCTGCTCGGCGTCGTCGGAACGGAACGAGTTCGAGCACACCAGCTCGGCGAGGCCGTCGGTCTGATGCGCGTCGGTCGATCGCTCGGGCCGCATCTCGTGCAGCGTCACGGGCACGCCGGCGTTGGCGATCTGCCAGGCCGCCTCGGAGCCGGCGAGGCCGCCGCCGACGACGTGGATGGGGGAGAGGGGGGCGTCTGTCATCGCGGGAACCTAGTCGCCGCGGCGGGGCGGAGCAATGGACGCCCGGACTGGCTCAGTTCGCGATCACCGCCTTCACGCCGTCGATCGCGAACTGGACGGCGAGCGCCGCGAGGATGACGCCGAGCAGGCGCGTGAGCACCAGGTTGCCGGTCCGTCCCAGCAGCCGATCGATCGGCTCCGCGAAACGGAAGGCGAGGTAGCAGGCGGCGGTGACCAGCGCGACCGTCCCGATCAGCACGCCGAAGCGGATCGGATCGCCGCCGGCGCGGCCGGAAAACAGCAGCACGGCGGCGATCGCGCCGGGGCCGGCCATCAGCGGGATGGCGAGCGGAAAGGCGGCGAGGTCGTTGTAATGCTCCTGCAGCGCCTGCTCCGCCGTCGAGGCCTTCCGCTCCATCCGCAGCTGGAAGATCATCTCGAAGGCGATCCAGAACAGCAGGATGCCGCCGGCGATGCGGAAGGCCGGCAGGGTGATGCCGAGCTGGCGCAGCAGCCAGTCGCCGACCAGAGCGAAGCCCGCCAGGACGCAGAACGCGATGATCACGGCGCGGAGAGCGATCCGCCGGCGCGCGCTGCCGCTCGCCCCCGGCGTGAGCGCCAGGAACACCGGCGCGAGGCCGACCGGGTCCATCGTCACAAGCAACGTGACGAAGGCGGACGAGACGAAATCGAGGAGCACGCGGGGATCCCGAGACGGCGCGGCGGGAGAGCCTCAAGAGCCTATCCACAGTCGCTGCGGGGCGAAAGAGCGGTGGGTCCCAGACGTGTTTCCGGCATGCGCTCTGCACTGCGGCCGTAAGCCCCTGATCGCATTGCGCTTTTAGTGTGCTCGAATCGGGGGGCGAAGTTGGCGTCGGGGCGCGGAATCGTCTAGTTTGCGGGCCGCAAGCAACGATCGAAAGCATTTCAATCTTGGCCGATCCTACCGATCCGACGTCCGGCGGCCCGTCCGACATCAAGCCCGTCTCCATCGCCGACGAGATGCGTCGCTCGTATCTCGACTATGCGATGAGCGTCATCGTGGCGCGCGCGCTTCCCGACGTGCGCGACGGCCTGAAACCGGTGCACCGGCGCATCCTGTTCTCGATGAACGAGAACGGCTACTTCCCCGATCGGCCCTACCGCAAGTCGGCCCGCGTGGTCGGCGACGTCATCGGTAAGTATCACCCGCACGGCGACCAATCGATTTACTTCGCGCTCGTCCGCATGGCGCAGGACTTCTCGATGCGGCTGATGCTGGCGGACGGCCAGGGCAACTTCGGCTCGATCGACGGCGATATGCCGGCCGCCATGCGGTACACCGAGGTGCGGCTGGCGAAGCCGGCCATGGCGCTGCTGGCCGACATCGACGAGGACACGGTCGACTTCCAGGACAACTACGACGGCTCCGAGAAGGAGCCTTCGGTCCTGCCGGCGCAGTTCCCGAACCTGCTGGTCAACGGGGCGGGCGGCATCGCCGTCGGCATGGCGACCAACATCCCACCGCACAATCTCGGCGAAGTGGTCGACGCCTGCGTGGCGCTGATCGAGAAGCCTGAGATGGAGGTCGAGGAACTGCTCGAGATCGTGCCCGGGCCGGACTTCCCGACGTCGGGCCTGATCCTCGGCCGCGGCGGCATCCGCTCGGCCTACACCACCGGCCGCGGTTCGGTGATCATGCGCGGCCGGGTCGAGGTCGAGACGGTTCGCAAGGAGCGCGAGGCCCTCATCGTCTCTGAGCTGCCTTATCAGGTGAACAAGGCCGCGCTGGTCGAGAAAATCGCGGAGCTCGTGCGCGACAAGCGGGTCGAGGGCGTCTCGGACCTGCGCGACGAAAGCGACCGCCAGGGCATGCGGATCGTCGTCGAGCTCAAGCGCGACGCGGTCGCCGACGTGGTGCTGAACCAGCTCTACCGGTTCTCCCAGCTGCAGGCGACCTTCGGCGTCAACATGGTGGCGCTCAACGGCGGCAAGCCGGAGTTGTTGAACCTCCGCGACGTGCTCGTCGCCTTCCTCGCCTTCCGCGAGGAGGTGATCAGCCGCCGCACCAAGTTCCGCCTCAACAAGGCCCGCGACCGGGCGCATGTCTTGGTCGGGCTCGCCATCGCCGTCGCGAACATCGACGAGGTGATCCACACCATCCGCACCGCGCCGGACCCGGCGACGGCGCGCGACCGCCTGATGGACCGCGACTGGCCTGCGCTGGACGTCGCGCCGCTGATCGAGCTGATCGACGACCCACGCCACAAGCTGGCGGCGGACGGCACCTATCGGCTGTCGTTCGAGCAGGCCCGCGCCATCCTCGAGCTGCGGCTCGCGCGCCTCACCGCGCTCGGGCGCGACGAAATCGCTGAAGAGCTCGACAAGATCGCGGTCGAGATTGCCGACTACCTCGAGATCCTGCGCTCGCGCGAGCGGGTGCAGGCGATCGTGCGCGACGAGCTGCTGGCCGCGAAGGCGCAGTTCGCCACGCCACGGCGCACCGAGATCCTGGAGTCCGACGCGGACTTCGAGGACGAGGACCTGATCCAGCGCGAGGACATGGTCGTGACCGTGTCCCACGCGGGCTACGTCAAGCGCGTGCCGCTCGCGACCTATCGGGCCCAGCGTCGCGGCGGCAAGGGCCGCTCCGGCATGTCGTTCCGCGAGGAGGACTTCGTGGCCCGGCTGTTCGTGGCCAACACCCACACCCCGGTGCTCTTCTTCTCGTCGCGCGGCCAGGTCTACAAGGAGAAGGTGTGGCGTCTGCCCCTCGCGGCGCCCCAGGCGCGCGGCAAGGCGCTGGTCAACATGCTGCCGCTCGAGCCGAACGAGCGCATCACCACCATCATGCCGCTCGTCGAGAACGAGTCAGAGTGGGCGAAGTACGACGTGATGTTCGCGACCTCGGGCGGCACCGTCCGGCGCAACAAGCTGTCCGACTTCGTCAACGTCAACCGCTCCGGCAAGATCGCCATGAAGCTCGACGAGGGCGAGGCGATCGTCGACGTGCAGATCTGCACCGAGGACGACGACGTGCTGCTGACGACGGCTGGCGGCCAGTGCATCCGCTTCCGGGTCGACGACGTCCGCGTGTTCAAGGGCCGCGATTCGGTCGGCGTCCGCGGCGTCACGCTGGCGAAGGGCGACAAGGTCATCTCGCTCTCGATCCTGCGCCACTTCGAGGCCGAGCCGGCGGAACGGCTGGCCTATCTCAAGCTCGCGAACGCGGTGCGCCGCGGCCAGGGCGAGAGCACGGCCGAGGAGACCGCGGCCGAGGCGGACGAGGACGGCGCGACCGACGAGGTCGCGGTCACGCCGGAGCGCTACGCCGCGATGAGCGCGGCCGAGCAGATGATCCTCACGCTCTCGGAGAACGGCTACGGCAAGCGCTCGTCGTCGTTCGAGTACCGTGTCACCGGCCGCGGCGGCAAAGGCATCGTCGCCATGGTCACCAACGAGCGCAACGGGCCGCTGGTCGCCTCGTTCCCGGTCGAGGACGGAGATCAGATCATGCTGGTGACTAACGCCGGCCAGCTGATCCGCTGCCCGGTCGAGGGCATCCGCCTCGCGGGCCGCTCGACGCAAGGGGTGATCGTGTTCAACACCGCCGACGGCGAGCGCGTGGTCTCCGTCGAGCACATCGGCGAGGAGGAGACCGCCGAAGCCGGCGACGAGGGCGACGCCGGCGCGTGAGCGGCGGGGAAAGAAAGGCTTAAGCTTAACTTCCGGTCCTCGTTGTCGGGCGCATTCGACCATGACATCGTCCGGACGTCGGCCCGGTGGGGGAATGGCTACTCTAGGAAGCGGGAACGCTTCTACATCCTGGTTCAAGTCCAGGCTGGGCCTCCAAATACAAAACGGCGCGTCGCAGGGTCTGCGACGCGCCGTTTTGCGTTCGGGAGCAAAGAGCCGCCCGGCCGCTCCCCAGGGGCCGGGCGTCCTCGCGCGCGTTCGGGACGAAGAGGGGCGGGATTTCGTCCAGACGCCGTTTCGCGGCGGGGGTCACCGCGCGAGGGGTCTGCTTTCGAGGGTGGTCGCGGCGCCCAAGCTTGCGTCGCGCTTAGGCGCCGACGCCGTCGCCAGCACCGCCAACGAAAGGATCGCGTACAACAGGGCGACGCCCGCGAGCGCCGTACGGAGCCTTTGCGAACGCATCGTCGGTTCGGCGTTCATCACGACCTCCTCGATGTTTCGAGGGGGAGAATGGCGATGGTCGACTGAACGTTTTCTGGGCCGGCCGTTCATGTCGCGTTCACCGCTTCGAACCCCGCCGGGCTTGCCGTCCGGACCGCCAGCGGGGTAAGCACGGCGCGCAATCCGCCCTCGGGTTCACGTCGCCGGTCGCTCATGCCTCGCACCGCCTTCTACGCCGGCTCCTTCGACCCGGTGACCAACGGACACCTCGACGTGGTCGCGCGCGCGCTGACCCTCGCGGATCGGCTCGTGGTCGGGGTGGGGGTCCATGCCGGCAAGCAGCCGATCTTCTCGGCCGAGGAGCGCCGCGAGCTGATCGCCGCGACCTGCGGGCCGCTGGCCGAGACCGCAGGCGTCGCGTTGGAGATCGTCGCGTTCTCGGGCCTGGTCGTCGAGGCCGCGCGCGCGGCCGGCGCGACGCTGCTCGTTCGCGGGCTGCGGGACGCGACCGACTTCGACTACGAGATGCAGATGGCGGGCATGAACGGCGAACTCGCGCCCGACGTGCAGACCGTCTTTTTGCCGGCCGGCCCGGCGTCCCGCTTCATCACCGCCACGCTCGTCCGCCAGATCGCGGCCATGGGCGGCGACGTCTCGGCCTTCGCGCCGCCTGAGGTCGCCCGCCGGCTGGCCGATCGGTTCCGTTCATGAGCGCGCCGTCGCGCGGCTCGATCCTTCCGAGGACGCTGTCCATGAAGCTGCTGCTCGCACTCGCCTTCGCGTTCGGCCTCGCCGCCGTCGTCCCCGCCGCGGCGCAGACCGCGCCCGCCAAGGCCGGGCCGTCGATCGTGCTCGAGACCACCAAGGGGGCGGTGACCATCCGTCTGCGGCCGGACCTCGCGCCGAAGCACGTCGAGCGAATCGTCAGGCTCGTGAACGAGAAGTTCTACGACGGCGTGCCCTTTCACCGCGTGATCGCGGGGTTCATGGCGCAGACCGGCGATCCGACCGGCACCGGCACCGGCGGCTCCAAATATCCCGACGTCCCGGCGGAGTTCTCCAAGGAGAGCTTCAAGCGCGGCGTGGTTGGCATGGCGCGCGCTGGTTCGCCCAACAGCGCCAACAGCCAGTTCTTCATCTGCTTCGCCGCGTCCCCCTGGCTGGACGGGCAGTACACGATCGTGGGCGAGGTCACCCAGGGCATGGACGTCGTCGACAAGCTCAACAAGGGCTCGGGCGCAGGCGGCATGGTCACGAACCCCGACAAGGTGACCTCCGCCCGCCTCGTCGGCGCGGCGGGCTGATCCCGCGCTCCGACCTCAACGACAACGAGAGGAACTGACATGAGCGATCCCGAGAACACGCTGGTTCTGGAGACGACCAAGGGCCGCGTGGTGGTGGCGCTGCGCCCCGATCTCGCGCCGGGCCATGTCGCCCGCGTGAAGGAGCTCGTCCGCCAGAAATTCTACGACGGCGTGGTGTTTCACCGCGTGATCGACGGCTTCATGGCGCAGACCGGCGATCCGGAAGGCACCGGCCGCGGCGGGTCGGGCGTGAAGCTCAAGGCGGAGTTCTCCAAGGAGAAGCACGTCCGCGGCACGGTGTCCGCGGCGCGCTCCATGGACCCGAATTCGGCGGACAGCCAGTTCTTCTTCTGCTTCGAGGACGCGCCGTGGCTCGACGGCCAGTACTCGATCTGGGGCCAGGTCACCGAGGGCATGGAGAACATCGACAAGATCAAGCGCGGCGAGCCGGTGATCGATCCCGACAAGATCGTGTCGATCAAGGTCGCCGCGGACGCCTGAGGAGGCTTCCGACGATGCTCTCGAAACTCCTGCTCGGGCTGCCGGTCCTCGCGGTCGGCGCCGGCGTGGCGCTCCAGAGCATCGTCAACTCCGGCCTCGCGCAGCGCCTGGGGTCGCCGGTGGCGGCGAGCGCGGTGTCGTTTTGGGTGGGGACGATCGCCCTCACCACGGCGGCCGCCGCCATGGGCGTCGTGGGGCCGGCCTTCGCGAGCGCCCGCGACGTCGCGCTCGGCTGGTGGATCGGCGGCGGCCTGCTGGGCGCGGCCTTCATTGTCGTCGTCACCCTGTCGGTGCCGAAGCTCGGCGTCGCCGCGACGATCGCCTTCGTGATCGCGGGGCAGCTTCTTTGCGCCGCGCTGCTCGACCATTTCGGCGTGCTCGGCGTGCCGGTCCAGCCGCTCAGTCTGCTGCGCCTTCTGGGCATCGCGACGCTGTTCGTCGGCGCGCTGCTCGTGCGCCTGTACTGAGAGCGGGCGCCGGACCGCGATGGACGTCTCCCTGTTCGACTTCGATCTGCCGGAGGAGCTGATCGCGCTGCGGCCGGCGAGCCCCCGCGACAGCGCGCGCCTGCTCGTGGTGCGTCCCGGCGGAACGCCGGAGCTCGAGGACCGGCTGATCTCCGACCTGCCCGATCTGCTCGCGCCCGGCGACGCGCTGGTCGTCAACGCCACGCGGGTGATCCCGGCGCGCCTCCGGGCCGTGCGGCTGCGGGGCGAGAGCGCGGCCCGGGTCGAGCTGCTGCTGCACCAGCGCGTCGACGGCGCGCGGTGGAAGGCTTTTGCGCGCCCCGCCAAGAAGCTGCTCCCGGGCGAGCGGGTGGTGGTCGGGTCGGAGGGCGGCGCCTGCCTTCTCCGCGAACTCGCCGCGACCGTGGAAGCCCGCGGGGAGGGTGGCGAGGTCACGCTCGCCTTCGACCTGTCCGGGCCCGACCTTGATCTTGCGATCGCCCGCGCCGGCGAGATGCCGCTGCCGCCCTACATCGAGGGCAAGCGCGCGACCGACGCCCGCGATGGCGAGGATTACCAGACGCTGTTCGCCCGCGAGCCCGGCGCCGTCGCGGCCCCGACGGCCGGCCTGCACTTCACGCCGCGCCTTGTCGAGGCGCTCGACCGCCGCGGGGTCTCCCGCCACGAGACCGTGCTGCACGTCGGCGCCGGCACCTTCCTCCCCGTGAAGGTCGAGGACACCGACGACCACCGCATGCATTTCGAGAACGGCGTGCTGGAGGCGGAAACCGCCGCGGCGCTGAACGCCGCACGGGCCGCGGGCGGCCGGCTGGTCGCGGTCGGCACCACCTCGACGCGGCTCCTAGAGAGCGCAGTCGGCCTCGACGGTCGGCTTTCGGCCTTCGACGGCGCGACCGACATCTTCATCACGCCGGGCGTCCCGTTCCGGGCGGTGGACGCGCTGCTGACCAACTTCCACCTGCCGCGGTCGACGCTGATGATGCTGATCGCGGCCTTCGCCGGCCTCGACGTCGTCAAGCGCGCCTACGCCCACGCCATCGCCGAGCGCTACCGGTTCTACTCCTACGGCGACGCGTGCCTGTTTTTCAACAGCAGCCCTGCAGCGATAAACTCAGGTGGCGAGCTATGAAAAAATTTAGGTATTGGCAGAGTATAAAGCTTGGCCGATCTGGTGGAATGATCATATCAATTTTGGGGATATTGATACATCTGAATTTTCTATATCGGAGAAATTAAAAGAAAAACTAAACAATTGGGCGAAACGGTACAATGATACAATGGATTGGGATAATCCATATAATGCAGGCTTCAGAAGTGAATGCGATGTGATTAATTTTTACGAGGATGGTAGAATTCTATCGCAAGAACTTCAAATCGAACTTGGTAATGAATATGAAATAACTTATGCAACTAAATTGGAGTACCTGGGTGTTAAAGACGATGGATGAATTGACTTAGCTGATGAATCTAATTCCCTTCACCGTCTCCGCGACCGACGGCGCCGCCCGGACCGGCGCGCTCGTCTTTCCGCGCGGGACGATCCGCACGCCGGCCTTCATGCCCGTCGGCACCGCCGCGACCGTCAAGGCGATGTACGCCGACCAGGTGCGCGACACGGGCGCGGACGTGGTGCTCGGCAACGTCTACCATCTGATGCTGCGGCCGGGCGCGGAACGCGTCGCGGCGCTCGGCGGGCTGCACAAGTTCATGGGCTGGTCCGGCCCCATCCTCACCGACAGCGGCGGCTTCCAGGTGATGTCGCTCTCCGCGCTCCGGAAGCTCGATCCGGACGGCGTGACGTTCCGCTCTCACATCGACGGCTCGCAGCACCGGCTGACGCCCGAGCGCTCGATCGAGATCCAGCGGCTTCTGGGCGCCGACGTCTCCATGCAGTTCGACGAATGCGTTCGGCTTCCGGCCACCCCGGAGGAGGTCGAGCGCGCCATGCGGCTGTCGATCGCCTGGGGCGAGCGCTCAAAAGCGGCCTTCGGCGCGCCGGAGGGCAGGGCGCTGTTCGGCATCGTGCAGGGCGGGGACGTGGCGGAGCTGCGGAGGCAATCTGCGCGCGCGCTGGTCGGCATCGGGTTCGACGGCTACGCGATCGGCGGCCTTGCAGTCGGCGAGCCGCAGGCGACCATGCTCGCCATGCTGGAGGAGACCACGCCCGAGCTGCCGGCGGACCGCCCGCGATATCTGATGGGCGTGGGCTCGCCGGACGACCTGCTGAAGTCGGTCGCGCGCGGCGTCGACATGTTCGACTGCGTGATGCCGACGCGTGCGGGACGCCACGGCCTGGCCTACACCCGCTTCGGCCGCATCAACCTCAAGAACGCCCGCCACGCCGACGATCCCAGGCCGCTCGACCCTGAAAGCGACTGCCCCGCTGCGCGGGACTACTCGCGGGCCTACCTCCACCACCTCGTGAAGGCCGGCGAAATCCTCGGAATGATGCTGCTGACCTGGGCGAACGTCGCCTATTACCAACGCCTGATGGCGGGCGCCCGCGCAGCGATCGCCGAAGGGCGTTTCGCCGACTACGCGTTGGAAACGTCCAAGGGCTGGGCGGACGGCGACAGGGGTTCGTAAAATCGCGCCGGGTTCGTTATTCCACTAATATCCAGTTCGTTATCTTCTCCGGCTAGGTTCATGGATCGTAAGGCGCCGGGATCCTACTAACTTGTCCCGAGGTGATCGTTTGGCCACAACTCGCCGTCGCGTCGGTTTGAGGGGACTTTGATGAAGCGGATCGAAGGCAAGGGATCGGGCGCGGTCGCTCTGACGCGCGTGAGGACGGAGATCCGCGCCGCGCTCGGGCTGCTCGCCTTCTTCAGCGTCGCCATCAACCTGCTGCTGCTCGTCCCCTCGCTCTACATGATGCAGGTTTACGACCGCGTCCTGCGCAGCGGCGTGGTGGAGACGCTGATCTACATCACGCTGATCGCGGCGGCGTCGATCGCGGTCTACGCGGCGCTGGAGTCGCTGCGTCTGCGGACGCTCGCCCGCATCGGCGAGTGGATCGAGGACACGCTGTTCGAGCCGGTGTTCGCCGCGGCCATGGGCGCCGAGCGGGGGCTCGTGAAGTCCTCCTCCGGCGCCTACGAGGGCACCCCGTTCAACGACCTGCGGGCGGTGCGCTCGTTCCTGTCGGGGCCGACGCTGCCTTCGCTCTGCGACACGCCGTGGATGCCGCTGTTCCTGCTCGGCTGCACCATCATCCATCCCTACCTCGGCCTTCTGGGCCTCGTGTTCTCGGTCCTGATCGTCGCGCTCGCGCTCGTCAACGACCGGGTGACCAAGCCGGCGACCGAGAAGGTCGCGCAGGGGCATCAGGAAGCGCAGCGCGTGCTGGCGGAAGCCGCGCGCAACGTCGACACCGTCTCCGCCATGGGCCTCGGCCGGCCGCTCGCCGAGCGCGCCAGCCGCGCGAACAGCGCCTCGACGGCGCTGCTGGCGGAAGCGACCGACACCGGCACGGTGATGATCGGCGCGGGCAAGTTCCTGCGCGTCGTCGCCCAGATCGCGACGCTCGCGCTTGGCGCCTGGCTCTCCCTCGGCGGCCACATCACCCCCGGCGGCATGATCGCGAGCTCGATCCTGCTGTCGCGCGCCCTTGCCCCGCTCGACCAGTCGATCGCCGCATGGCGCGGCCTCCAGCAGGCGAGCGCGGCGTGGAAGCGCATCTCGGAGCTGCTGAACGCCTCCGAGGCCATCGTCGAGGAGCCGATCGCGCTGCCTCAGCCCGAGGGCCGGCTGACGCTCGCCGGCGTCACTGTGATGGCACCGGGCGCTGAGCGCGCGATCATCGCGGGCGTTTCGCTCAACGTGGCGCCGGGCGAGACGCTCGCTTTCATCGGCCCGTCCGGCTCCGGCAAGAGCACGCTGTGCCGCGCGATGGTGGGGTCGCGGGCGGCCCACCGCGGCTCGGTGCGGCTCGACGGCGGCGACATCATGCATTGGCGCGACGATCAGCGCCGCCGCTACGTGGGCTATCTCGCGCAGGGCACCGAGCTGTTCTCGGGCCGGGTCCGCGACATCATCGCCCGCTTCGACGAGCCCGACGACGCCAAGGTGGTGGACGCGGCGAAGCTCGCCGGCTGCCACGCCCTGATCCAGGCGCTGCCGCAGGGCTACGACACCGTGCTCGTGAACGGCGGCGCGCCGCTCTCCGGGGGCCAGCGCCAGCGCGTCGCGCTCGCCCGCGCGGTCTATGGCGACGTCCGCATCGTCGTGCTCGACGAACCCAACGCCAGCCTCGACGGGGAGGGCGAACGCGCGCTCGTCACCTGCATGGCGGCGCTGAAGCAGCGCGGCGTCACCGTGGTGCTCGTCACCCACAAGCCGGCGCTCGCCCAGCTCGCGGACCGCGTCGCGGTCATGCAGAACGGCCAGATCTCGCGGCTCGGTCCGCCGACCGAAGTGCTGCGCGAACTGATGGCGCCGGTGCCGAACGAGCCGCGGCCGGCCGTGGCGGGAGCGGGACGATGAGCGAGGCGCGTTCGCCGAAACTCTCCGCCCGGCTTCGCGGCGTCACCTTCGCGGGCTGCGTCGTGGTGTTCGGCTTCATGGGCGGCTTCGCGGTGTGGGCGACGACCGCGCCGCTCGCGGCCGGCGCCGTGGTGCGCGGCGTCGTGGGTCCCGAGGCCAGCCGAAAGGTCGTGCAGCATCTTGAGGGCGGCATCGTCGCCGAGATCCTCGTGAAGGAAGGCGACCTCGTGAAGCGGGGCCAGCCCCTGCTGACGCTGGAGCGCGCGCAGGCGCAGGCCGCCTACGGGCAGTTCCGCAACACGCTGTCGCGCCGCCAGGCGGAGGCGGCAAGGCTCGCGGCCCAGCTGACCAACGCCGAGAGCATCGATTTTTCCGCCGCCTTCCAGGCCGACCCCAGCGATCCGACGCTGCCGGCCTTCATCGAAGGCCAGCGCGCGCTGTTCGAGACCACCCGGCGCGACCAGGCGGAGCGGCTGGAGCTGCTGAAGGCGCAGATCGGGAAGCTGCAGGCGCAGATCGACGGCAACAAGGACCGCATTGGCGGCACGCTCGCCCAACGCGACCTGATCGACGTCGAGATCGCCGATACGCAAGGCCTGTTCGACAAGGGCCTCGCCCGGAAGCCGCAGATGTTGGCTCTCCAGCGCCGGCGTTCCGAGCTCGACACCGACGTCGCGGCCTTCAACGCCGACATCCGCCGGGCCGAGGCCGAGATCATCGAGAAGCAGGTGACGCTCCGCAACGTCGTCACGCAGCACCTTAACGAGACCTCGACCGACCTTGCGAAGGCGCGCTCGGAGATCGCGAGCCTCGAGGCCCGCGTGTCGGCGACGAGCGACATCCTCACGCGCACCTCGGTGTCCGCGCCCGAGACCGGCTTCGTGCTCAACCTGCAGGCCAAGACGGTCGGTGGCGTGGTGCGGCCGGGCACGGAGATCCTCGAGATCGTCCCGACCGAGGGCGATCTGGTGATCGAAGGCAAGGTCACGCCGCAGGAAATCCGCAACATCGAGGCCGGCATGCCGGCGCGGGTGTCGTTCCTTACCTTCGCCCAGCGTGACATGCCGATGATCCCAGGCCAGGTGCTTCAGGTCGCCGCCGACATCATGACCGACCCCCAGACGCGCGAGACCTATTACACCGCCAAGGTCACCGTCGACCGCAGCGCTTTCCTCGCCTATGCGCGCCCCGAGGACCTCAAGCCCGGCACGCCGGTCGAGGCCTATGTCGAGGCGAAGAAGCGGGTTGCGGCGGAGTATTTCCTCGACCCTATCGTGCATTCGTTCCGCCGCAGCTTCCGCGAGCAGTGATCATGCGCGGACGCGCGCATGTCGCCGCGAGCAGATAGTCGCTCAGGTCCGCGTAGTTTGCGCGTCCGCCGGGGGCGCGTCGGCCGTGAGGTCTTTCCTCCGGCGCCTCCACGGGCGCGTTAGCTCGCCCCCGCGTCGATTTCGTCGCCGCCTCCGTCTCCGAGATCTTGGTTTCCCTTCGCGTTCGCGGAACCTCCGACAGCCCTTGGCGGTTTGCCCTGTCTGGGGCAATGAGCCTGTCTTCGGGCAGGCGGAAGGTGACAACCGTTGGCCATCTCCGACGAGGTTTCGCAGCCGCTCACGGTTACGGCCGGCAGCGAGAGGCTGACGCTCGCGCAGCGGCGCGGCGCGTCCATCGGCCGTCTGCTCGACTCCGGCGCCAAGGTCAGCATGATCGGCCTGTTTGTCGTCGTGCTGTCGACCGCGCTCAAATTCGCCGCTGAAATCCTGATGCCGATGACACTGGCGGTCATTCTCGGGCTGCTGCTCGGGCCGGGCATCGGCCGCATCGAGAGGAAGGGCGTCCCGGCGACGCTCGCCGCCCTCGTGGTGGTGCTGCTGCTGATCGCGCTCGTCTATCTCTCGGCCTACGCCTTCTCGCTGCCGCTGCAATCCTGGATCGACCGCGCGCCGGAGCTGTGGCGCGCGTTGCAGCTCAAGGTCATCGAGTTCCGCGCGACCTTCCTCCAGATCCAGCAGGTCTCGGAGTCGCTGGAGAAGGTCGCCAACATGGGCGACAAGCAGACGCCCAAGGTCGTGCTGGAACACGCCGGGTTGCTGTCCAGCGCCGCGCTGTCCGCCCCGGCCCTGATCGGCCAGGCCGCCCTGTTCCTGTGCACGCTGTTCTTCTACCTCGCGACGCGCACCCAGATCCGCCAGGGGCTGCTGGGCCTCTGCCTCGGCCGCAAGGCGCGGCTGACGGCGGGCCGCGTGATGCGGGACGTCGAAGCCCGGGTCTCGGACTATCTCGTCACCATCACCGTCATCAACTTCGCGCTCGGGATCGCCACCACCCTGCTGATGTGGGCGCTAAGCCTGCCGAGCCCCTCGCTCTGGGGCGCCCTCGCCTTCGTGCTGAACTACGCGCCCTTCCTCGGCCCCGCGCTGCTGACGCTGATCCTCGCGGGCGTCAGCCTGGTGACCTTCGACACGACGCTCGCCGCCGCGGCGCCGCCTCTCGCCTTCGTGCTGCTGACCTTCATCGAAGGCAACATCCTGACCCCGATGGTTCTCGGCCACCGCTTCACCATCAACCCGCTGCTGGTCCTGCTGGCGCTGGCCTTCTGGCTGTGGCTGTGGGGCCCCGTCGGCGCCTTCCTCGCCGTGCCGCTGCTGGTGATCGCGCTGGTCCTGATGAAGCACCTGCTGCTGCCGCAGGTGGCGCTGAAGGAGGAGGCCGACCGCCGCGCGGTGCGCAGATACCGCATTGTGCGCCGCCGTTCGAGGCGCGGCCGCGGCGTCGTCGGACGCCCGGCGCCGGCCGAGTGATCGGAACGAAGCCGGTCGCGGCGGGTTGTCCGGAGGTACCGTTTACAGGAGGACATCATGCCCGCAGGCCCGAACGTCCCGAACCCGCCCATGCCCGGCGAGCCGGTGCGCCCGCCGATCCCCGACGAGGTCCCGGTCCAGGATCCGGACATCGTGCCGAACCCCGACCCCTCGATCGACCCCTCGATCGACGATGAGCCGATCTCGCCGCCCGAGCCGCCGATGGTCGAGCCGCCGATGTAATATACATCATGTCGCCGGTCTTGCCTCGGCTCGAAACTTCGAGGAGGATTCCACCGTCTCGGAGTGACTTGCATGGCTGACGTTCTGGTTCCCGCCGGATCGACACGGACGTCGTCGGTGGCTTTGGCTGGAGATACCCTGGAGGTCGAGGGCCGGCTCGTCGTTCTTTCAAGGACGGCGGCGGTGGCGGCCGACGGCGGCGGGTCGGTGCTCAACAGCGGCGTCATCCGGGGCCAGGCCGCGGCCATCGACACGTTCGGCGCCGAAGCGGGTTCGCTGAGCGTCAACAACCTCGCATCAGGTTCGCTGTCGTCGGTCGAGGGAAACGCGATCGACGTCGATGGTTCGCCGCAGCTGCGCGTTTCGATCGCAAACGCAGGGGCGATTTGGTCGGCGGAAACCGACGCGATTTATTTGCGCGCCCAGTTCGAGCTTTCAAACTCCGGGACCATCATCGGCGGTCAGAGCGCGACTGCGAGCTTCGCGGCGGGGGTCGAAGTCGACGCTGACAGTTTCGGTTTGATCATCAACCGCGGCCCCGGCGCGCGGATCGCAGGTGACGGCTACGGCATTTTGCGGTCGAGCCTACCGAACGGAGCGACGCCGGCCGGCTTGGTGATCAACAACGAGGACGGCGCTAGGATCGTTGGCCTCGGCGGGGCCGGCGTCGCCGGCGAAGAAGTGCTCGGACGGATTGAGAACAGCGGCGAGATCGTGGGACTGGCGGACCGGTTCGGCGTAAGCCGGGGCGTCGTCGTCTACCAAAGCGCGTCGTCGGAGTTCGGCGTGACCATCGTCAACGACGGTGACATCCGTGCCGGCGCCGGCTCAGATTCAGTCGGCGTCGACACCGGCGCGGGATCGATCGAAAACCATTCCGAAGGTCGGATCGTAGGCGGCGACGTTGGCGTCCGGAGTTCCGGCGACGCGGGTCTGGGCCTTCGCCTGGTGAACGACGGAGTAATTTGGGGCCGGTCGAGCTTCGGTCTCGAACTGACCTCCGGCTCGGACGACACGGTGACGAACGGCGGGCATATCCACGGGGGCGCCGGCGTCGCCATCGCCTTCGGCGCCGGCGACGACGTCTTCAACATCCGCGACGGCTCCCGCACGACCGGCCTCGTAGACGGCGGCGACGACATCGACGTGTTGAGCTATGCCGCGTTCTCCCGCGGGGTCAGCGTGGATCTCGCCGCTGGGAAGGCCCAGGGGACGGGTGGCGTTCGCGGCTTCGAGAACGTGGTTGGGTCAGCTTATTCGGATCACTTGAGCGGCGATGCAGCGGGCAATCGGCTGGTCGGTGGCGCGGGCGACGATGTTCTCCGAGGGGCCGGCGGCAGGGACGTGCTGATCGGAGGCGCCGGCGCGGATACGTTCGTGTTTACGCGCGCAGGCGACGGCGCTGACGTGATTTCAGATTTTGAATCCGGCGAAGACGCCATCTCCCTTTGGAGAGGAAGCGCGTCCTCGGTCGAGATCAACACGACGGGGAGGGCGACAGAGGCCGGCACGTTGTTTGTCTATGATCTCGACACCGGAAAACTCTTCTTCGATTCTGACGGCTCAGGCTCGGCGAACGCGGTCCTCCTCGCCACGCTGCGCGGCGCGCCCGCGGTAGAGGCCGGAGACTTCCTTTTCGGCGGCTCCCAGGCGTAGCCGCCCGCGGCGCGTCGTAAGGACGCGCAAGGGTTCACGGCGGCGAGAGCCCGCGCGATGTCCTGACGAACAATGGGCGGGAGAGGGGTCCCGGCGACGCCGAGGTCCGATGCCCGAGTGGTGGTGAGCGCGCTGGGACTCGAACCCAGGACCTACAGATTAAAAGTCCGTTGCTCTACCAACTGAGCTACGCGCTCGCGACCGGCATGCGGCGCGGCGCGGACACTAGTTGGGGGGCGCTTCGCTTTCAAGCGGGTTTCGCAGTTCGGGCTGAGGGTGGGACCGCGAAGAGGGCGGGCGGGAGCGCGGCGCTCCGCCGGCCGGTGAACCCGGGGCCGGAGGCCCGGTCCGGCGGGGCGACCGGCTCGATCAGGTCAAAAAACGCCGGCACGACGAACGAGCAGACCCTCAGCAGACCCTCAGCGGCGTCGGCCGCCGAGGCCCGTTGAGGAAATGCAGGCGCAGGGAGTCGGTCAGGCGCATGCGAACCGATGTCGTCAGCCGGTTGTCTCCGGTCCGGGTCCGCGCCGGACGACGAACCGCCGGCCGCCGGCGTCGGGATCGTTCGAGAGCAGTTCGTCGCCGTTTTCCCGGAGAAAGTTGGGCACGTCGAGAGCGGCCAGCGGGTCATCGGTCAGGACCACGATCGTCGTCCCCGCGGTGCTGCCGAGCAGCGCCTTCCGCAATCGCAGCACGGGAAGCGGACAGCGGAGCCCCCTGAGATCGAGCGTCGTGGGTTCGGTCACGGCTGAGGGTCTTCGTAGGGGTGGTTGCCTGGTGCATTGCAGCGTGGGGCGAAATTCCTGTCACAGCTTCGCGCACGTCGGCAACCGCCGATATAACCAACTACAAACAAAGGGCTTTTCCTCGCGCTTCCCGTTGGGCGGCGTTTGACATTCGACCTATTCAAATCCTAAATAGCCGGCATAGCCGGCGGAACGTCCGGCTTTGATTTCGCCGGCGGCTGGAGGGCGGTCGGCTCAGGAGGGAGGACGCTTCCCAGATGATCGGCGAACTTTCGCGGCGCCAGTTCCTACGGACGGCGGGCGCGGGCGTTGCCGGGACCACTCTCGGGGCTATGGGGTTCGGCGGCGCCGAACAGGCCATGGCGCAAGCGGTGCGGCCGTTCAAGCTGGCCCGCACCACCGAGACCCGCAACATCTGCCCCTACTGCTCCGTGGCCTGCGGCGTCATCCTGTACAGCCTCGGCGACAGGTCCAAGAACACACACGCCTCGCTTCTGCACGTCGAGGGCGATCCGGATCATCCGACGAACCGTGGCACGCTCTGCCCCAAGGGCGCGGCGCTTCTGGACTTCGTGCATGCGGACACGCGGCTGAAGTACCCGATGCACCGGAAGCCCGGCTCCGACAAGTTCGAGCGGGTGACCTGGGACTTCGCGCTCGACCGCATCGCGCGCCTGATGAAGGACGACCGCGACAAGAACTTCCAGACCACCAGCAAGGACGGCGTCACCGTCAACCGCTGGACCTCGGTCGGGTTCCTGGCGGCCTCGGCCACGACCAATGAGACGGGAACGCTGACCTACAAGGTCATCCGCTCCCTCGGCGTCCTGCCCTTCGACAACCAGGCGCGCGTCTGACACGGACCGACGGTGGCGAGTCTCGCCCCAACATTCGGTCGCGGCGCCATGACGAACGCATGGGGCGACATCAAGCACACGGACCTCGTGGTCGTCATGGGCGGCAACGCGGCGGAAGCGCATCCGTGCGGCTTCAAATGGGTCACTGAGGCCAAGGCCAACCGCGGCGCCAAGCTGATCGTCGTCGATCCGCGCTTCACGCGGACCGCCTCGGTCGCCGACTTCTATTGCCCGATCCGGCCCGGCACCGACATCGCCTTCCTCGGCGGCGTCATCAATTACCTGCTTCAGAACGACAAGATCCAGCACGAGTACGTCAAGGCCTTCACCAACGCCTCCTTCCTGGTGAAGCCGGAGTTCGCGTGGTCGGACGGCCTGTTCACGGGCTACAACGAAGAGAAGCGCGACTACGACCGCTCGTCCTGGGACTACCAGATGGACGAGCAGGGCTACGCTAAGGTCGACCCGACCCTGCAGGACCCGCGCTGCGTCTTCCAGCTGATGAAGCAGCATTTCGCGGTCTACACGCCTGAGATGGTGGAGAAGATCTGCGGCTCCCCGAAGGACAAGTTCCTGAAGGTGGCCGAGATGATGTCCGAGTGCTCGACGCCGACGAAGACCATGACGTCGATGTACGCGCTCGGCTGGACCCAGCACTCCAAGGGCGCGCAGAACATCCGCGGCATGGCGATGATCCAGCTGCTGATGGGCAACATCGGCGTGCGCGGCGGCGGCATGAACGCCCTTCGCGGCCACTCCAACATCCAGGGTCTCACCGACCTCGGCCTGCTGTCGAACTCGCTCCCCGGCTACATGAACCTGCCGACGGAGAAGGAGCCCGACTTCAACGCCTACATGTCGACGCGCGGCTTCAAGCCGCTGCGCCCTGGCCAGACCAGCTTCTGGCAGAACTACAAGAAGTTCTTCGTCTCGTTCCAGAAATCCATGTGGGGCGACAAGGCGACGGCGGAGAACAACTGGGCCTTCGACTGGTTGCCCAAGCTCGACGTGACCTACGACGTGCTGCGCACGTTCGAGCTCATGAACCAGGGCAAGATCACCGGCTACTTCTGCCAGGGGTTCAACCCGCTGATGACCTTCCCCAACCGGGCGAAGATCACCTCGGGCCTCGCCAAGCTGAAGTTCCTGGTGACGATGGACCCGCTCGACACCGAGACCTCGCGGTTCTGGGAGAACCACGGCGAGTTCAACGACGTGAAAACGGCGGACATCCAGACCGAGGTGTTCCAGCTGCCGACCAGCTGCTTCGCCGAGGACGAGGGTTCGATCGTGAACTCCGGCCGCTGGCTGCAGTGGCACAACGCGGCGGTGTCGCCTCCCGGCGAGGCCAAGGCCGACACCTGGATCATGGCCGGCTTGCACCTGCGGCTGAAGGAGCTCTATCTCAACGAGGGCGGCGCCTTCCCGGACCCGATCGTCAACCTGCGCTGGCCTTACGGCCAACCGGAGGAGCCGGCGGCCGAGGAGCTCGCGCGCGAGATGAACGGCACGGCGCTCGCCGACGTGACCGATCCGAACGACCCCACCAAGGTGCTGGTGGCGAAGGGCAAGCTGCTCGACAGCTTCGCGCAGATGAAGGACGACGGCTCCACCGCCTCGTTCTGCTGGATCTACTCGGGCTGCTACACCGAGGCCGGCAACCAGATGTCCCGGCGGGACACCTCCGACCCCGGCGACACGGGCCTCGCGCCCAAATGGGCCTGGGCCTGGCCGCTCAACCGGCGGATCCTCTACAACCGCGCCTCGTCGGACGTCTCCGGCAAGCCTTGGGATCCGTCGCGCAAGCTGGTCTGGTGGACCGGCGAGCGCTGGGGCGGCTACGACGTGCCGGACTACGGCCCGACCGTGAAGCCGGAGCAGTCGGTCGGACCCTTCATCATGAACCCCGAGGGCGTGGCGCGGCTGTTCTCCCGCGGCATGATGCGCGACGGGCCGTTCCCGTCGCACTACGAGCCCTTCGAGGCGCCGGTGGCGAACGCCATCGCGCCGAAGATCCGTGGCAATCCCGCCGCGCGCATCTTCAAGGCCGACCTCGAGGCGCTGGGGAACGCCGACAAGTTCCCCTACGTCGCGACCAGCTATCGCCTGACCGAGCACTTCCATCAGTGGACCAAGCACGTCTGGGTCAACGCGGTGCTGCAGCCCGAGTTCTTCGTCGAGATCTCGGAGCAGCTCGCCAAGGAGAAGGGCATCGAGAAGGGCGGCTGGGTGCGGGTGTGGTCGAACCGCGGGTCGATCAAGGCCAAGGCGGTCGTCACCAAGCGCATCAAGCCGCTGATGGTCGACGGGCGGCCGGTCCACGTGGTGGGCATCCCTCAGCACTGGGGCTTCATGGGCAAGACCAAGAAGGGCTACAACCCGAACTCGCTTACCCCCTTCGTCGGCGACGCCAACATCGAGACGCCCGAGTACAAGGCGTTCCTGGTCAACATCGAGCCGACCTCGGCTCCGGCGTCGGCGTAAGGGAGGGCTGACACCATGGCTTCGTATCAGTCCCTCGACATCAAGCGGCGCTCCGCCTCCACCTCGACCCCGCCGGCCGTAAGGTCGACGGGGCTCGAGGTCGCGAAGCTGATCGACGTGTCGAAATGCATCGGCTGCAAGGCCTGCCAGTCCGCCTGCCTCGAGTGGAACAACCTGCGCGAGGAGGTGGGCGTCAACACGGGGGTCTACGACAACCCGCACGACCTGACGGCGAACAGCTGGACGCTGATGCGCTTCAGCGAATGGGACAACCCGGACACCGGCAACTTCGAGTGGCTGATCCGCAAGGATGGCTGCATGCACTGCGCCGATCCCGGGTGCCTCAAGGCCTGCCCCTCGCCGGGGGCGATCGTCCAGTACACGAACGGCATCGTCGATTTCGTGTCGGAAAACTGCATCGGCTGCGCCTATTGCGTGAAGGGCTGCCCCTTCAACATCCCGCGCATCAGCCAGGTCGACCGCAAGGCCTATAAGTGCACGCTGTGCTCCGACCGCGTCGCGGTCGGTCAGGGGCCGGCCTGCGCCAAGGCCTGTCCGACAGCGGCCATCATGTTCGGCACCAAGGACGACATGAAGGAGCAGGCGGACCGCCGCATCACGGACCTCAAGTCCCGCGGCTTCGCCAACGCGGGGCTCTACGATCCGGCCGGCGTCGGCGGCACGCACGTGATGTACGTGCTGCACCACCTCGACAAGCCGGAGATCTACGCCGGCCTGCCGAAGGATCCGCAGATCAGCCCGCTGGTCTCGGCCTGGAAGGGCACGGGCAAGATCCTCGCTCTCGGCGCGTTGGCCTTCGCGGCCGTCGGCGCGTTCTTCCACCACACGGTGGTGGGGCCGAACCGGGTGTCGGAAACGGACGAGGAGAACGCCGCGGATCTTGCGGAGGAGGGCGCTCGGTCCGACCCGACGCCTGAGACGAGGACGCTCTGATGGCCGTCGAGATCGAACGTCGTCCCATCATGGTGGAGCGGACGGAGGTCCGGCGCTACGGGGCCTCCGCCCGCGTCAACCACTGGATCACCGCCGCCACCTTCACTTTGCTCGCCCTGAGCGGGTTGGCGCTGTTCCACCCCAGCCTGTTCTTCCTCACCGAGCTGTTTGGAGGCGGAGCGAACACACGGGCGTTCCACCCCTGGCTGGGCGTGGTGCTGATCGCGAGCTTCGCCATCCTGTTCGTGCGGTTCTGGAGCCATAACCTCTGGAACCGCGACGACACCCAGTGGGTGTCGCAGATCGGCGACGTGGTGAAGGGCGACGAGGAGCGCCTTCCGGAGCTCGGCAAGTACAACGCCGGCCAGAAGATGGTGTTCTGGGGCACGGCGTTGCTGATCGTCGTGCTGTTCGCCACCGGCCTCGTGATCTGGGACGAGTACTTCCACGGGGTCGTCAGCATCGGCACGAACCGCCTCGCGGCGCTGGTGCACTCGCTTGCGGCGATCGCGGCGATCCTGCTGATCATCGTCCACGTCTACGCCGGCATTTGGGTCAAGGGCTCGATCCGCGGCATGACCGAAGGCCGCGTCACCGGCGGCTGGGCTTGGCGTCACCACCGCAAGTGGTTGCGTCAGGAGGCCAAGGGCCAAAGCCACGACTGAGCCGGGCGCTCGGTGGACGAAACGCGAAGCGGCCGGATCTCGCTGAGATCCGGCCGCTCAAGCCTTCAAGCCGCTCGACAGCGAGCGGCGTTCGGAACGTTCGGCTCAGAGACCGAACGGATAGTCGCGATGAGCGTGATAAAGCGCGCGGCCCTGCTCTTCGAAGAAGGCCTCGAACTCGCTGAGGAAGCGGGAGAAGAAGCCGCCGAAGGCGGAGCCGGAGAACGTATCGACGAGAATGGCGGTCATGGTCTGCACCTCGGGTTGGGACGTTTGCCGCGTCCTTGAAACTCGATGGCTGGTATTTGGCATACCAACCCGCGGCATTAAACCTTCGTCTAAGCATGGCTGACCCGTGCGCGGCGCACGCTTCCGGTGATCCAGCGTCCCGGCTCTGGCCTGCTTTCAAGCGCCGGTCGCGAGATCGGCCGCGGAAGACGCCTCCCGGCCCGGTCGCCGCGTCCGCGCCGCCGCCGCGTGCTAGCATCCTCTCTCGCCTGCGTTTCGGAGTGTCCCATGGCCGGTCCCGCCTCTATCGAACCGACGCCGATCGACGTTGGCGCGGTCGCCAAGCCCGACTTCGCGGTCGCTCCTGATCCGGCGCGGCTGTTCGCAGACCGCGCCGCGCGTTTCCAGGCCTTGGCCTCCGGCCATCCGCTCGAGGCCTACCTGCGCTTTCTCAGCGGGCTCGCGCGCGCGCAGCATCACATCTTGAGCGATCTGCCGGAGCCGAAGCTGCCCCAGAAAGACGCGCTCGACCGGGCCTTCGAATTCGGCATGCCGCCGATCGACCGCGCACGTTTCGACCTGGACGAGGCGGCGCATGCGACGCTGGAGCGGCTGGTCGCTGCGGTCGCCGACCTGCCCATGCCGGAGCAGGCGTCGGATGCCCGCCGGCGCATCGCCGAAGGCGACCGGGCGTTCCGTGAGCGCCTGTTGGTGGACGTCATCGAGACCGCGACGTCGCTCGAGACGCTGGCCGAACACGTCTTCGCGGCCGCCGCGCTGCAGGTGCATTTCGCGCGGCTCGCCTCCCAGCTGGAGGTCGCTCGGCTGCAGCCGGTCGGCGTCGGCGCCTGTCCGGCCTGTGGCGGCCCGCCGGTCGCGAGCCTCGTGGTGGGCTGGTCGAGCGCCCACGGCGCGCGCTACGTCGCCTGCAGCCTCTGCGGCACGCTCTGGAACCACGTCCGCATCAAATGCGTGGCCTGCGACGCCACCGACAAGATCTCGTACCACGCGCTGTCCGAGGACGGCGAGACGCTGGCTGACTCGCCGAGCGAGGCCCCGGCCGGACGGGCGCGCAAGGACGAGGCGACCGCCAAGGCCGAATGCTGCGACACCTGCGGCCTCTATCTAAAGATCTTCCATCACCATCTCGATCCCGCCATGGATCCGGTGGCGGACGACGTCGCCACGCTGGGCCTGGACCTCAAGGTCCGGGAAGCGGGCTGGGCGCGGGCGGCGTTCAACCCCTATCTTCTGGGGTACTGATCGATTCCGTCAGGACGCGCCGACCGCATGGACGACAGCCCCGCCGCCCGCCCGCCGTTCCCCGCCGTCGACCGCGTTCTCGCGGCGCCGCAGGCGGCCGTCGCGATCGAGCGCTACGGTCGGGTGGCGACGGTGGCCGCAGTCCGCGCGAGCCTCGCCGCGGCGCGGTCCGCCTGGCTCGCGGGCGCGGCGGTGGACGTGTCCGTGGAGCGGATCGCGATCGTCGCGACGGCGCGGCTGGAGGCGGACGACGCGCCCAGCCAGCGGCGCGTGCTGAACCTCACCGGCACGGTGCTGCACACCAATCTCGGGCGTGCGCTGCTGAGCGAAGAGGCGATCGCCGCCGTCACCGCCGCCATGCGCTCGCCGACCGCGCTCGAGTTCGACGTCGCCACAGGCCGGCGCGGCGAGCGCGACGACCATGTGCGGGGCCTGCTGCGCGAGCTGACCGGGGCGGAGGACGCCGTCGCCGTCAACAACAACGCCGCCGCCGTGCTGCTGACCCTGAACTCGCTGAGCGAGGGCCGCGAGACGATCGTGTCTCGCGGGGAACTGATCGAAATCGGCGGCTCCTTCCGCATGCCCTCCATCATGGCGCGCGCGGGCTGCCGGCTGGTGGAGGTCGGAACCACCAACCGCACCCATCTCGCCGACTACGCGGAGGCGATCGGTCCCGAGACCGCCCTTCTGATGAAGGTCCATCCCTCGAACTACCGGGTGGAGGGCTTCACCAAGGAGGTCGCCGCGAAGGAACTCGCGCCTCTGGCGCGCGAGCGCGGTCTGCCGCTTGTCGACGACCTCGGCTCCGGCGTGCTGGTCGATCTCTCGGCCTATGGCCTGCAGCGCGAGCGCACCGTTCAAGAGGCGGTGGCGGACGGCGCCGACCTCGTCACCTTCTCCGGCGACAAGCTGCTCGGCGGCCCGCAGGCGGGCCTCGTCGTCGGACGGGCGGATCTCGTGAAGCGGCTCGCGAAGAATCACCTGAAGCGCGCGCTGAGGCTGGACAAGCTTCGGCTCGCTGCGCTCGAGGCCACGCTGAAGCTCTACCGCGATCCCGACCGCCTCGCGCAGCGCCTGCCCACGCTCGCCTTGCTCGCGCGGCCGGCCGATGCGCTGAAGGCCCTCGCGGCGCGGTTCGCGCCCGCGCTGGGGGAGGCCGCAGGCCCCGCGTTCGCTGTCGGCGTCGTCGACGCCGAGAGCCAGATCGGCTCGGGCGCGCTGCCGCTGGCGGCGATCCCGAGCGGCGGTCTCGCGGTGTCCGCGATCGAGGGCAAGCGGGCCGGCTCCGCGCTGGCCGAGCTCGCGGCGGCGTTTCGCGGGCTTTCGGTCCCCGTGATCGGCCGCATCGCGGAGGATCGCCTGATCTTCGACCTGCGCGGGCTCGACGACGAGGTCGTTTTCGACGCCATGCTGGCGGAGCTCGCCTCGGCGCGGGTTGGAGCCGCCGCATGAGCTGGATCGATCGCCTGAAGGCCCGCTTTACCCCGCCGGCGCCGCGGAAGTCCGTCGAGGAGCGCCTGTCGCAGGCGTTCGAGGCCGCGCAGGCCGACGATCACGGCGCGGCCGTCGCCCTGTGGCGCGTGCTGGCGGACGAGGGCGTGGCGCGGGCGCAGAGCAATCTCGGCGCCTGCTACGCGGAAGGGCTGGGCGTGGCGCGCGATCCGGCGACGGCGGCGGAGTGGTTCGCAAAGGCCGCGCGCGCGGGCGACGCCGTCGGTCGGCGCAATCTGGCGGCCCTTCATTTCAAGGGCGAGGGCGTCCCTCAGGACGACGCCGCGGCGCTCGCCCTCTACCGTCAGGCTGCGGAGCAGGACGATCCCGCAGCCCAGGACATGCTGAGCTGGATGCTGCTAGAGGGCCAGGGCGCCGCGCAGGATCTGGCCGGGGCGCGCCACTGGGCGCTGGCCGCCGCCGAGAACGGCGTCGCGAGCGCCATGACGCGGCTCGGCCTGATGGCGAACAACGCGCTCGGGATGGAGCGCAACAAGACGGAGGCCGCCAGCTGGTGGGCTGAGGCCGCCCGGCGGGGCGACGCCGACGGGCAGGCGATGCTGGGGGCCGCGCTGCACCTGGGGCAGGGCGTGGCGAAGGACGATGCGGCGGCGCTCGGGTGGCTGCTCAGGGCCGAAGCCGGCGGCAGCGCGCTGGCGGCGCCCTTCCTTGGTGCGGTCCGCGGCGCCCTGACCGACGACGAGGCCCGCCAGGCCGAGGCTTCCGCCCGCGCGCCCATGGACGCGCCTTCGCGGTGATCGTCGGAGCGGCTGGGCACATCGACCACGGCAAGTCGGCGCTGGTGCGGGCGCTGACCGGCGTCGACACCGACCGGCTGAAGGAGGAGAAGGCCCGCGGCATCTCCATCGACCTCGGCTTCGCCTATCTGCCGCGGCCGGACGGCGCGACGCTTGGCTTCGTGGACGTTCCCGGCCATGAGCGCTTCGTCCGCAACATGCTGGCCGGCGCCAGCGGGATCGACTTCGTGCTGCTGGTGGTGGCGGCGGACGACGGACCGATGCCGCAGACCCGCGAGCACCTCGCCATCGTCGACATGCTCGGGGTGTCCAGGGGCGCCGTCGCACTGACCAAGGTCGATCTCGTCGACGACGACCGGCGGCTCGAGGCCGAGATCGAGGTCGCCGCGCTCCTGTCGGGCACCAGGCTCGACGGCGCGCCCGTCGTCCCGGTCTCCACCGTGACGGGCGAGGGGATCGCGCCGCTCCTCGCATTGCTGGACGCGGCGCGCGTGGAGACGCCCAAGCGGCCCGCCGCGGGCCGATTCCGCATGTCGGTCGACCGCAGCTTCACGTTGTCGGGCGCCGGCACGGTGGTGACCGGCGCCGTGCGCGACGGAGTCGTGCGGGTGGGCGACGCGGTGATCGTCTCGCCCCAGGGGCTGGAGGCGCGGGTGCGCGCGATCCACGCGCAGAACCAGCCGGCGGACGAAGGGCGGCCCGGCGAGCGCTGCGCGCTCAATCTCGCCGGCCCTGGCGTGACCAAGGACGCGATCTCCCGCGGCGACGTCGTCCAGGCGGCGGAGCTGCACGCGCCGACCGATCGTCTCGACGTGGAGCTGACCCTGCTTGCGACCGAGCCGCGGCCGCTCGCGGCCTGGAGCCCGGCGCGACTGCATCACGGCGCCGCCGAGATCGCCGCCCGCGTGGTGCCGATCGACGGCGACGCCATTCCGCCGGGCGCGACGGCGCGCGCGCAGCTGGTCCTGGACCGCCCGCTCGCCGCGGTCGCTCGCGATCGCTTCGTGCTGCGCGACGTCGGCGGCGCCCGCACCATCGCCGGCGGGCGCATCCTGGACCTGCGTGGGCCGTCGCGGCGGCGACGCTCCCCTGAGCGGGCCGCGCAACTGGAGGCGCTCGCCCACGACGACCATGGCCGCGCGCTCGCCGCCCTGCTCGCCGCGCCGCCGCACGCGGTCGACCTCGACGCCTTCATGCGCGACCGCAACGCGCCCGACGCGGAGATGGCGGCCGTCGTCGCGCGGCTTGGCCTCATGCGCCTCCCTGCGGGCAAGGGGCGCGTGGTCGCCGTCGGAGGCGAGACCTGGCGCGCCTTCGCGGCTTCAGTCGCCGAGACGCTCGGCGCCTACCATGCTGACAATCCCGATCTGCAGGGCATGGGGGCGGAGCGGCTGCGCCTCGCCGCCGAGCCGCGGCTGCCGGCGCCGGCGTTCCTCGCCGCGCTCGCCGCGCTTCAGCGCGCGGGCGAGGTGGCGGTGGAGGGCGCCTGGACGCGGCTGCCGGGCCACGTCGTCCGGCTCGCGCCCGTGGACGAGGAGCTGTGGGAGGCGATCGCCCCGCGGCTCGCCGGCGACCTGCGGTTTCGCCCGCCGCGGGTGCGCGACCTTGGCGCGGAGCTTGGAGAGGACGAGGCGGACGTGCGCCGGGTGCTCAAGCTCGTCGGCCGGCTCGGCCGCGTGGACGAGATCGCGCATGACCACTTCTTCCTGCGCGAGACGACCGCCGAGTTGGTCGACGTGGCGGAGACGGCGGCGGCCGAGGACCCGGCGGGCGTCGTCACCGCCGCACGTCTTCGCGACAGGCTCGACAACGGGCGCAAGGTCGCCATACAGATTCTCGAGTTCTTCGACCGTCACGGCGTCACCATCCGCCGCGGCGACGAGCGGCGCATAAACCGCCGCCGCCGCGACCTGTTCCGCCGCAAGGACGTGACGGAGCAGAGCGAAGCGTGAACGCGTCACGGAGGAGAAGCGTCCCCGGTGGGGCGGCCGGCCTTCAAAGCCGGAGGGGGCCGTCAGCCGGTCTCCGGTGGGTTCGACTCCCACTCTCTTCCACCAATCCGCATGAGAGGCCTCGTCGATGACCGGTGTGGATCGGCCTTACGCCCTCGTCGCGCTCGAGCGAACGGCGCTTGCGGCTGACGCCGAGGAGAAGCGGTTCCGCGCGAGCGTGGCGGAGGAGATCGAGCGTCGCGAGGTCGCCCGGCGCCGCGCGTTTCGCCGCTACGGCTTTCTCCGGGCGCTCGTCGAGGCCGACGCCGCGGCGCCGGACCGCGAGGCGTCGCACGTCGCGCAGCGCGCGGCCGCGGCGGCCGAGCTCGAGTGGGAGGAGATCGACGAGGCCCGCAAGCCGGTGCTGGACGCCCTGACGGCGCTGGCGGACGCGATCCACGACGCCCGCACGGGCGCGCTGCCGGCGGAGGAGGCGGGGGCTGCGACGCTGCAGGCGCTTGAAGCCTTCGAAGCCTGGTACGAACGTGCGCGGGGTCTGGCCTTCGCCGAGCTGTTCGACCGCTACATGCCGGAGACGCCGCTTGTCGATTTCTGAGTCGCACTTGCGGCTTCCGGCGCGATCGGCGACCGCAGGGTCATCGGATCGAGGCGCTGCGGTCGGAGTTGCCCATGGCCTTTAAGGGCCTCGACTTCGACGCCTGGGTGAAGGCCGCCTTCGCCGAGACCGGCGCCTTCACCGCGCTGATCGTGCTGGTGGAGATCACCGACGCCGACGCAAAGCCCGTCGCCTCGACCTTTCTGCATGTCATCGGCGACGACGTGGCGTGGCGGCAGCTTCGCAAGCTGTTCGCCTCCGCGCCGGGCGCCTGGGACGGGGCCGTGTTCTTTACGGCGACGTCGTCCGACGGCGGCCCCATCGAGGATCCGCTCGCACGGATCGAACTGCGGCGCGTGGAGCAGATGATCGACGACGACCGGCTGGCGCTGAACGAGGGCGCCTTCTTCGACAGGCGGGGGCGGCGCATGCGGATCGACGAAGAAGGGGCGGGGGCATGAAGAGGGCGGCGCCCGGGCCGATCACGACCGACATCGTGCTGGTCGGGGGCGGCCACGCGCACGTCCACGTGCTGCGCGCCTTCGCCATGCGGCCGGAAAAAGGCGTGCGGCTGACGCTCGTCGCCAAGGAGCTCACCACGCCCTATTCCGGCATGCTGCCCGGCCTGATCGCCGGGGTCTACCAGCCCGACGACATCATGATCGATCTGGTGCGGCTCGCCCGCGCCACCGGCGCGCGGCTGATCGGCGCCGCGGCGACGGGACTCGACCGGGCGGAGCGCCGATTGCTGCTCGAAAGGCGGCCCCCGATCGCCTACGACTTCGTGTCGTTTGACGTCGGCATCGCCCCCCGGCTCGAAGGCGTCGCGGGCGCCGAGCGGGCGATCGCGGTGAAGCCGATCGCGACCTTCCTCGCGCGGTTCGAGGCGTTCCGGCTGGCCGCGCTGCGGCCAGACGGCCCAAGGTCCGTGGTGGTGGCGGGCGGCGGCGCGGCGGGGACGGAACTCGCGCTGGCGCTCGCCCGCCGGCTTCGGCGCGACGCGGAGGCGGCGGGGCTCGACCCGCACGCCTTCAATGTCACGCTCCTCGCCGGCGGCGCGCTGCTGCCGGGCTATCCCGGCAAGGTCGCGGCGTTGTTGCGCGAGGCGTTGACGCAGGCCCAGGTGACGCTCGACGAGACCGCGCGGCTCGCCGCGATCGAGGAGCGCGAGGTCGCGCTGGACGACGGCCGGCGTCTCCCGGCCGACGCCGTGTTCATGGCGACCGCCGCCGCGCCGCACCCGATCACCGCCGCGCTTGGACTGCCGGAGGATGCGAGCGGCTTCATCGCGGTGACGCCGGCGTTGACGAGCCCGGCGGACGACCGCGTGTTCGCGGTCGGCGACTGCGCGGGCGTTCTCGGCCAGCCGAGGCCGAAGGCCGGCGTCTACGCCGTGCGCCAGGGGCCGGCGCTCGCCGCGAACCTCCGACGCGCCGCGCGAGGAAAGCGGCTCAAGCCGCTGGCGGCGCAGGCCGATCACCTCTCGCTCATCGGCCGCGGGGACGGCACGGCGGTCGCGACCCGCAACGGCTACGCCGCCGCCGGCCGCTGGGCCTGGACTCTCAAGGACTGGATCGACCGTCGCTGGATCGCGATGTACCGCGACCCGCCGGCGATGGACGGCGTGCGGGGGCCGGCGCCCGTCTCCGACGATCCGGCGATGCGGTGCGGGGGCTGCGCCGCGAAGCTCGGCCCCGCTCCGCTGGCAGCGGCGCTGCGGCGGCTGGGACCGGGCGTCGCGTCTGAAGAGGTAATCCTCGGCGTCGGCGACGACGCGGCGGTGATCCGGCGGAGCGACGGCGCGCTGGAGCTCCAGACCGTCGACCTCTTCAAGGCGCCCGTCGACGATCCCTTCCTGTTCGGGAAGATCGCGGCGGTCCACGCGATCGGCGACGTGTTCGCCATGGGAGGGCGGCCGTCCTACGCGCTCGCCATCGCCGCCCTTCCGCCGGACGCGCCCGCCCAGCAGGCCGAGGCGCTCTACCAGATGATGGCGGGAGCGCGCGCGGCGCTCGACCCGCTCGGCGTCTCCATCATTGGCGGACACACCGGCGAAGCCGCGGATCCGGCGTTCGGTCTCGCGGTGACCGGCGGGCTGGCGGAGGGCGACGGCCGCCGCAAGGGCGGTCTGACGCCGGGCGTGCGGCTCGTGCTCACCAAGCCGCTCGGCGTCGGCGTGCTGATCGCGGCCGACATGAGGGCCCAGGCGCCCGCGGCGGCGATGGCGGCGGCCTGGGCCGAGATGGCCCGCCCCCTGGCCGCGGACGTCGAGGTGCTGCGGACCCACCGTGGCCGCGCCATGACCGACGTGACGGGCTTCGGCCTCGTCGGTCACCTCGCGGAGATGCTCGACGCGAGCCGCGGGGTCGCGGCCGAGATCGACCCCGCGGCGCTGCCTCTGCTGCCGGAGGCGGCGGAGCTGGCGGCGCGGGGCTTCGCCTCGACCGCGCTGCCGCAGACTCTCGCGAACCTGCCGCGCATCGGCGGCGGGGAGGGCGTTCCCGCCTGGCTGAAGGCGCTGCTGTTCGATCCCCAGACCTCGGGCGGGCTGCTGGCCGCCGTGGCCGAAGATCAGGCGGGGCCTTGCGTCGCCGCGCTCCACGCCGCGGGCGCGACCGGAGCCGCCGTCATCGGCCGGATCGTCGCGCGCGACGGCGGGCCGGACATCCGCCTCGTGACGGGCTCGGCGGCGTGACGGTCACAACGCTCGATCTCTGCGCCGACCCCGGCCTGCTCTCGGTCGAGGCGGCGCGGGCGACCGTCGCGGCGCTGGTCGCGGGGCCGGTCGGCGTCGAGACGCTGCCCTTCGCGGAGCTGCGCGGACGGGTGACCGCCGAGCCGACGATGAGCCCGACGCCGCTGCCGCCGTTCGATCACTCCGCCATGGACGGGTACGCGCTGGCCGACCTCGGGCTGCGGCACGTTCTCCGCGGCCGGCTTGCGGCCGGCTCCGCGGGCGCCCGCGAGACGCTCAAGCCCGGCGAGGCGGTCCGCATCTTCACCGGCGCGCCGATGCCGCCGGGAGCGATCGCCGTGGTGATGCAGGAGCGCGTGACCCGCGACGGCGACGTCGTGGCGCTCCGGACCGCGGTCGAGCGTGGCGCCAACATCCGCCGCCGCGGCGAAGACGTCAGCGTGGGCGATCTGCTGGTTCCCGCCGGCGCGCTGATCGACGCGCGCCACCTCGCCATCCTGGCCGCCTCCGGTGTGGAGCGGGTCGCCGTGCGGCGCAAGGTGGTGATCGGTCTGCTCTCCACCGGCGACGAGCTGGTCGAGCACGGCCGCTCGCTCACGCCCGGCCGAATCCACGACGCCAACCGCCCGATGCTTCTCGGCATCCTGTCGACGCCGGCGCACGAGGTGATCGACTACGGCATCGCGCCGGACGATCCGGCGGAGCTCACGCGTCTGCTGATCGAGGCGGGCCGACGCTGCGACGCGCTGGTCACCAGCGGCGCGACCTCGGTCGGGGAGGAGGACCACCTCGCCGCCGCCGTCGCCGCCGCGGGCGGTCAGCTCGGGCTGGCGAAAGTCGCGCTGAAGCCGGGCAAGCCGATCGTCGCCGGCCGCGTCGGCGGCGCGGCGCTCGTGGGCCTTCCCGGAAATCCGTTCGCGGCTCTGGTCGGACAGATGCTGATCGGACGCGTGGTGCTGGAGCGGCTCGCAGGCCTGGAGCCCCGTCCTCTGGCGCCGCTGTCCGCGGTCGCGGCCTTTGGCCAGAAGGGCCCCGGCGGCCGCACCGAGTTCGCCCCGGCCGCGTTGGTCGGGACCGATCCGTCGGGCCTGCCGCGGGTCGAGAAACTTGGCCGCGGAGGTTCCGCACGCCTCGCCCCGCTGATCGCCGCCGACGGGCTCGCCGTCATCCCAGCCGGCCACGACGAGGTGAAGCCCGGCGACGCGATCGGATTTTTGCCGTTTCGCGCCGCGCTGGAGGTGTGACGGACGCGTCCTGCCGCTAACGAACGTCGACTGCGTAGGTCCCGACAGCCGGCGTCTCCTTGATCATGCCCTTGGCCTTGAGGAACTCCGCGAAACGCTCGTAGCGGCGGGCGTCCAGCAGGCCGGGGTTCTTGGCGAAGCGCGGCCGCGTATCGGCCCAGGCGCGCGTGTTCAACTCGTCGTTGAGGTCGGGATGGCCCTTCAGGTAGAGCGCGAAGGCCTCCGCGTCGTGGTTCAGCAGGAAGGTCGTGGCCTCCTCGATCGCCGCCACGAAGCGCTTCAGGCGGTCGTCGCCGATCGCGTCCTTGTGGGCGACGAACACCAGCTCGTCGTACGTCGGCACGCCGTTCTCCTCGGGGAAGAACACTCGCGCCTCGCCGCCGGCCAGCCGGATCTGCGTGGCCTCGAAGTTGCGGTAGCCGCCGACGACGGCGTCGACCCGCTTCGCCATCAGGGATTGGGTGAGCGCGAAGTTGACGTTGATCAGTTCCACGTCGTCGCGCGTCAGGCCCGCGGTCTCCATCATGGCGAGCAGCAGCGTGTCCTCGAAGCCGGTGACGGAGTAGCCGATCTTCTTGCCCTTCAGGTCCTTGAGCTCCTTCACCGGCCCGTCCTTCAGCGCGATGAGGGTGTTGAGCGGGGTGTCGATGAGCGTCGCGAATCGGACGAGCGGCAGGCCCGCGGCCACCTGCTGGTGCAGCTCCGGCTGGTAGGTCACCGCCACGTCGCCCTGCTTGGCGGCGACGAGCCGCGGCGGCTGGCTGGGGTCGGCGGGCGCGATCAGCTCAACGTCAAGGCCGTGGCGGGCGAAGAAGCCGCCCTCCTTGGCGACGACCAGCGGCGCGTGATCTGGATTCACGTACCAGTCGAGCAGCACCACCAGCTTCTCGGCGGCGGTCGACGGGCTCGCCGCGATCAGGAGGGCGGCGAAGGCGAGGGCGAAGCGGATCATCGTGGATGGGCTCGGTGTCGGAGGTCAGGAGTCGCGGCGGCCATGCTCCGGCGACCAATGGATGAGGCGCGCGAGCGCCCAGTCGACCGCGAACCAGAGGCCGGCGGCGACCACGGCGAGAATGATGAGGGCGGCGAACAGCAGGTCGGTCTGCATCCGCGCATTGGCGTGGATCATTACGAAGCCGAGGCCGGACGACGCGCCGACCCATTCGCCCACCACGGCCCCGATGGGGGCGGCCGCGGCGGCGAGCTTCAGCCCCGTGCCGAAGGCCGGCAGCGCCGAGGGTAGGCGGATCAGCAGCAGGACCTTCAGCGGCGAGGCGCCGTAGAGACGGGCGATGTCGATGAGGTTGGGGTCGGCCCGGCGCAGGCCGTCGTAGAAGGCGGAAGTGACGGGAAAGAACACGATCAGCGCCGCCATCGCGAGCTTCGATCCCAGACCAAATCCCAGCCACAGCACCAGCAGCGGAGCGATCGCGAACACCGGCACGGCCTGCGCCACAATCAACGGCGGCAGCAGCCAACGGCGAAGCGCGGGGAGCGCCGCGATGGCGAGCGCCGTGACGGCCCCGACGGCCACCCCGATCGCGAGGCCGCCGACAATCTCGGTCAGCGTGGTCAGCGTCTGGCGTGCGAGGAAACCCGACTGCGCAATCAGCGCGGCGCCGACGCGGGCCGGCGGCGGCAGCAGGAACGGCGGCGCGCCCGACAGCGTGACGAAGGCCTGCCAGGCGGCGATCAGGACGCCGAGCGTCGCAGCGAGCCGCCCAAACGCCATGAGGGCGCGTCTGGGCTTCGCGGTCGTGTCGGACAAGGGGGCGACGAGCCGATCTGCGGCGTCCGCCATCTCGCAATCCCTCCGCCGGTATGAGCCGGATCAGGTTCGATGGGTCCGGCGTCGCCGCCGTCTCAGCCCGGTCTGGGCGCCCCATGGAGATGAGATGACAGCGTTAGCCGAGCCCTCCGGGCCGCGCAACGGGAGCGAGGGTCAAAAAAACGCCGCCCGGGGCGCGGGCGGCGTTTCATGCGTTCAGCCGGGTTGGAAGCTCGGCCGCAGTAGAGGGTTCACAGCCCGAAAACGCCCTTGAGCGGGGATGGTTCCCCGGACGTCGGGGAAATCTCACGAGACGGCGAGATGGGATCAAGCGGAGAGAGCGTGACGCGCCTAAGCCGTCGACCGCCATGCGCCGCGTCTTGCCTCCGGACCGCGCCGCGGCCTAGGGTCCGCCCCGTCATTTTCGCCTGCAGACGGAGCCTTCCCGATGGCCTTCCTCGCCGACACGCTTTCGCGCGTAAAGCCTTCCGCCACCATCGCGGTGTCGCAGAAGGCGCGAGACCTGAAAGCCCAGGGGCGCGACGTGATCGGCCTCGGCGCCGGCGAGCCGGACTTCGACACGCCGCAGAACATCAAGGACGCCGCGATCGACGCCATCCGGCGCGGCGAGACCAAGTATCCTCCGGTCGCCGGCATCGCTCCCCTGCGCGAGGCGATCGCGCAGAAGTTCAAGCGTGAGAACGGCCTGGACTACAAGCCCACCCAGACGCTGGTCGCGACCGGCGGCAAGCAGATCCTCTACAACGCCTTCGTCGCCACGCTGAACCCGGGCGACGAGGTGATCATCCCCACGCCCTACTGGGTCAGCTACCCCGAGATGGTGGCGATCAACGGTGGGACGCCAGTGTTTCTGCCGACGACGCTGGAGCAGGACTTCAAGGTCCGCCCGGAGGCGCTGGAAGCGGCGATCACTCCCAAAACCAAATGGGTGCTGTTCAACTCGCCGTCGAACCCGTCGGGCGCGGCCTACACCCGCGCGGAGCTGAAGGCGATCACCGACGTGCTGCTGCGGCATGAGCATGTCTGGATTCTGACCGACGACATGTACGAGCACCTCGTGTTCGGCGGCTTTGAGTTCACCACGCCGGCGCAGGTCGAGCCTGCGCTCTACGAGCGCACGCTGACCATGAACGGCGTGTCCAAGGCCTATTGCATGACAGGCTGGCGCATCGGCTACGCGGCGGGGCCGGACAAGCTGATCAAGGCCATGGAGATGGTGCAGGGCCAGCAGACCTCGGGCGCCTGCACCATCGCCCAGTGGGCGGCGCTGGAGGCGCTGTCCGGCCCGCAGGATTTCCTGCCAGGCTTCCGCACCGCCTTCGAGCGGCGGCGCGATCTCGTCGTCTCCATGCTGAACCAGGCGAAGGGCCTCAACTGCCCGACGCCGGAAGGCGCGTTCTACGTCTATCCCTCCTGCGCCGGGACGATCGGCCGGACGGCGCCCTCGGGTAAGGTCATCGGGACGGACGAGGACTTCGTGTCCGAACTTCTGGACGCTGAGGGCGTCGCCGTGGTGCACGGCTCGGCCTTCGGCCTCGGCCCGAACTTCCGGATTTCCTACGCGACGGCCGACGAAACGCTGGAGGAGGCCTGCAGCCGCATCCAGCGGTTCTGCGCCTCTCTGCGCTGAGGCCGGGGTCTCGCGCAGGGCGGCGTCGGGCCCTGCGTAAAAGGCCGTGTCGCGGACAGAAACCATAGCCTGGGCTGCGGCGTTAGGCGGTGGGGACCGCTCGTTCTGGAGAAACGTCATGTCGATCCGGCTCAAAGCCACTCTCGCAGCCGCCGCGCTCGTCGCCACTGGCGCTGCGGCGTCCGCCGCCGACCTCGGTCATCCGTCCGTCGTCGTCAGCAAGCGTCCCGTTGAGTCCGGCGTGCAGGTGGGCACGCTGAGCTGCCGCTCGCCCGGCGGCATCGGCTGGATCCTCGGATCCGACACTGAACTCGCCTGCGACTACAAGCCGATCGGGGCCCGCCACCCCGTCGACGCCTACCTCGGCCACATCTCGACGGTGGGCGTGGATGTGGGCGCCACCGGCCCGAGCGTCCTGAAGTGGGCAGTGATTTCTCACTCCAACGACATCGGACCGGGCGATCTCGCGGGCAAGTACCGCGGCGCGACCGCGAGCGCGGCGGCGCTGATCGGCGGCGGCGCTAATCTGCTCGTCGGCGGTTCGGGAACGACGGTGTCGCTGCAGCCGCTGAGCCTCGAAGGCCAGACCGGCCTCGCGGTGTCGGCGGGCTACGCCGCTCTCACCCTCGATCCGGTGTGATTCCTCTCGCGACCTTGTGAGACCATACTGACGGTCGGGCGGTAACGCCCGGCCGTTTTCGTTCGTAGCCTGACGGACGCCACTGACGAAGCCGAGGCCGCCATGTTGATCAAGCGCACGCCGAGCTGGACCCTTCGCGAGAGCGAGCTGACGCCTGAGCGTCTGGTCCTGAGCCGCAGAGCGTTGGTGGCGGGAGCTGTCGGCGGCGCGGCCGCGGCGTTCGGCGCAGGGTCGGCGAAGGCCGGATGGCTGTTCGGATCGGACGAGAAGCCGGCTCCGCCGGAGGTCGACCCCAGCGCCGGGCTCTATCCGTTCAAGCGCAACGACGGCTATGCGCTCGATCGCGCGGTGACGCCGGAGGACGTCAATCTGAACTACAACAACTTCTACGAGTTCGGGACGAGCAAATACATCGCCGACGAGGCGCAGAAGCTGCCGTTGCGGCCCTGGACGCTCAAGATCGGCGGGCTGGTCGAGCGGCCGCGCGAGATCGGGATCGACGACCTGCTGAAGGCGCTTCCGCTCGAGGAGCGGTTCTACCGGCATCGCTGCGTCGAAGCCTGGGGCATGGCGCTGCCGTGGAGCGGGATCCCGATGAAGGACTTCGTCGCCTGGGCGAAGCCGCTCGGCTCCGCGAAATACGTGAAGATGACGACCTTCCTGAACCCGAAGGTCGCGAGCGGGCAGCGCTCGCCGCTGTACGAATGGCCCTATGTCGAGGGCCTGACGATGGCGGAGGCGACGAACGAGCTCGCCTTCCTCGCAACCGGCGCCTACGGCAAGCCGCTCGCGAAGCAGATGGGCGCGCCGATCCGGCTGGCCGTCCCGTGGAAGTATGGCTTCAAGTCGGTGAAGTCGATCGTCAGCGTGGAGTTCACCGAGACCCGCCCGAAGACGCTGTGGGCGGCGGCGGGACCGAGCGAGTACGGCTTCTGGGCCAACGTGAACCCGCAGGTCTCGCATCCCCGCTGGAGCCAGGCCCGCGAGCGGGTGCTGGGCGGTGACGAAACCCGCCCGACGCTGCTCTACAACGGCTACGCGGAGCAGGTCGCGGGGCTGTACAAGGGTCTCGAGGGCGAAAAACTGTTCATGTGAGGCCCGCTGCGGCGCCGCGGTCGCTTGCGTCTCCGCGCGTCACGCCGCACAGTCATGCTATGCGCGCATGGGTCCTGACCGACGGTAAGGCGGGCGACGAGCAGCCCTGCCTCGGCGTGGCGGAGGCGGTCGCCGACCGTATCGAACGCCGGCGTATCGCGCCGCGACGCCCGTGGGTCTGGCTTGCTCCCTGGGGACCGATCGACCCGCGCGACGCGCCCGACCGGATGGGAAGCCCGATCGCTCCCAAGCCGGGCGAGGGCTGGCCTGACGTGGTGATCGCGGCGGGCCGGCGCGCCGCTCCCTACCTCAGGCGGATCAAGACAGCCTCAGGCGGCAAGGTGCTCACCGTCTTTCTGCGTGACGCGCGCGCTGGAGCAGGCGTCGCGGACGTTGTCTGGGTCCCCGAGCATGACCGGCTGCGGGGGCCGAACGTGGTGGTCTCGACCACAAGCCCGCACCGGGTAAACGCGGTGCGGCTCGCCGCCGCCCGCGGCGCGCCGCCGCTGGTGGGCCCCGACGTCCCCGGCCGGCGCGTCGCCGTGCTGCTCGGCGGCGACACCCGCCACCACCGATTTTCGGCCGAGGACATCGACCGTCTGGTCGCGGGGCTGACCCGCCTGAAGAACGACGGCGCGGTGCTGATGGCGACGGCCTCTCGGCGCACGCCGCAGCCGCTCGCTCTGGCGGTTGAACGGCTTGCCCACTACTTCTGGGATGGAACAGGGGATAACCCCTACATTTCGTTGCTTGCGCAGGCCGAAGCGCTCGTGGTGACCGCGGATTCCACCAATATGGTGGGAGAGGCGGCGGCGACGGGCCGCCCGGTGCTGGTGTTCGAGCCCTCGGGCGGACGACGGAAGACGCGCGCGTTCCTGGATCGGTTGACGGCGCTCGGCGTGATCCGGCCGTTCTCCGGCCGGCTGGAGCGCTACTCCTATCCGCCGCTGGACTCGACGCCCCAGATCGCCCGGGCGATCCAGGCGCTGGCCGCGACGCGCGACATCCTGCGGCGTGACGTCGACCGGAAGGCCCCGGTCGCCGCGCGCGAAACGAACGGACGACCGAAATGAGCTCAGCTCCCGCCCGCCACCATCGCCTCGTCATCCTCGGGTCCGGCCCGGCCGGCTGGACCGCCGCGGTCTATGCGGCCCGCGCGATGCTGGAGCCCCTGGTCATCTCCGGCCTTCAGCCGGGGGGGCAGCTCACCATCACGACCGACGTCGAGAACTACCCGGGCTTCGCCGAGCCCATCCAGGGTCCCTGGCTGATGGAGCAGATGCAGATCCAGGCTGAGCGGATGGGGACCAAGACCCTGTTCGACCATGTCGCGAAGGTCGACCTGTCGCGCCGGCCCTTCGTGCTGGAGACCGAGTCCGCCGGGACCATCACCTGCGACGCGCTTGTGATCGCGACGGGCGCACAGGCCAAGTGGCTCGGCCTCGACAGCGAAGAGCATTTCAAGGGCTACGGGGTCTCCGCCTGCGCGACTTGCGACGGCTTCTTCTTCCGCAACAAGGAGGTCGTGGTGGTCGGCGGCGGCAACACGGCCGTCGAGGAGGCGCTGTTCCTGACCAACTTCGCCTCCAAGGTCACGGTCGTCCACCGCCGCGAAGGCTTCCGCGCGGAACGGATCCTCCAGGACCGGCTGTTCGCGCATCCGAAGGTCGAGGTGGTGTGGAACGCCGCCATCGCCGAGATCCTCGGGGGCGGGACGCCTCCGAAGGTGCACGGGGTGAAGCTTGTCGACACGCGGACGGGCCAGCACAGCGAACTCGCCTGCGACGGCGTGTTCGTGGCGATCGGCCACGCGCCGGCGACCGAGCTGTTCCGGGGACAGGTCGACACCCGGCCCTCCGGCTATCTCGCGGTCAAGCCAGGCACGTCCTTCACCAACATTCCTGGCGTGTTCGCCGCGGGCGACGTCGCCGACGAGACCTACCGACAGGCCGTGACCGCGGCCGGCATGGGCTGCATGGCCGCGCTCGACGCCGAGCGCTTCCTCGCGGCCGAAGACGCGGCGCGGCAGGCCGCGTGAGACGACGATTGGGCTGACGCGGCGGACGCCGCGCGCCGACAGGGCAAGGGGAGGGCGGCCGCCATGGTCGGTCCGGCCTATGAGGGGGAACGGATGGACTGGGACAAGCTGCGGATCTTCCACGCGGCCGCCGACGCAGGCAGCTTCACGCGCGCCGGCGAGGTCATGGGCCTCAGTCAGTCCGCCGTCAGTCGCCAAGTCTCCGCGCTAGAGCACGAGCTGAAGGTCCCGCTGTTCCATCGACACGCGCGCGGCCTGATCCTGACGGAGCAGGGCGAGATGCTGTTCCGCACCACCCAGGACGTCTTCTCGAAGCTCGAAGCCGCGCGCTCCATCCTGACCGACAGCCGTGAGCGGCCGAACGGCGTCCTTCGCGTCACCACCACGCTGGGCCTGGGCACCGGCTGGTTGAGCTCGAAGCTCGGGGAGTTCATGGAGCTCTATCCCGACATCCAGCTCCATCTCATCCTGACGGACGACGAGCTCGACCTGTCGATGCGCGAGGCGGACGTCGCGATCCGGCTGCGTCAGCCGACGCAGCCCGACCTGATCCAGCGGCGCCTGTTCACGGTGCACTACCACGTCTGCGCTTCGACCGAATATCTCAAGCGCCACGGCCGGCCGACGAGCGTCGCGGACCTCGACAGCCACCGGCTGATCGAGTTCGGAGGCCCGGTGCCGCCGTTCCTGCAGAGCATCAACTGGCTGCTCACCGCCAACCGCAGCCCCAAGAGCCCGCGGCCTGCCAGCCTCGTCATCAACAGCGTCGCGGCGATCAAGCAGGCGTGCGAACGCGGCATCGGCCTCGCGGTGCTGCCCGACTATTTCGTCGAACCCGAATCGCAGCTGGTCCGCGTCTTGGGCGACGCCGAGATGCCGACGCTCGACGCCTACTTCGTCTATCCGGAGGAGCTGAAGAACGTCGCGCGCATCAACGTGTTCCGCGACTTCCTGCTCGCGAAGGCGCAGCGCTGGTCTTATTGACGCAGCTCTCGGCCCCAGGCGGCCGGCGGTGCGGAGATCAGAAATAGGGGCAATCGCGGTGGACGAGGCTGCATGTCATTGAATGGCTTGACGAAAAAAGGCGATAGATCGCACCTATCGATCGACGTGCACAGTTATTGACCTTTTTGCACATGCTTGGCGCCTAGTTTATCAGCAAATGCATAGCGGTTATGCCGTTCCATGCGTTGTTCCGCAGGGCTGCGCCCCGCATTTTCCTCGCATGCTGACTGCGATCTGGTCGCGCGACCTCCTCCTGCGCGGCCGCAATTGGCTGTTCCCCTCAGGATTCGGCGCGCGTCCCCTCGCGGCCGGTCCCAAACTTTCCGCCGGATCTCATCGAGGTCCGGCTTTTTTTATCCCGCGCCACGTACCTCCGCCGCGGTGTTCGCTCTTGCGCCGGCTGCGCTCTTGAGTTCAGAAGGGCGCCCGACTACACCGGTGCATTGTTGCATCGCACCATTCGGATGCCCGCTGCATGCGTGGACGTTTCGACGCCATCGATCTCAAGATCATGAGCGAATTGCAGGCGGACGGCCGGATGACCAACGTGGAGTTGGCCCGGCGCGTTGGCATCTCCGCGCCGCCCTGCCTGAGGCGTGTGCGCGCGCTTGAGGAGGCCGACGCCATCCGCGGCTACCGCGCGCTGCTCGACGAGCGCAAGCTCGGTTTTGAGGTGACGGCGTTCGCGATGGTCCAACTCGCCGGCAACTCTGAAGCGGACCGTGCCGAATTTGAGGCGCGGGTGCGCGACTGGTCGACGGTCCGCGAGTGCCACATGCTTTCGGGCGAGGTCGACTTCATGTTGAAGTGCGTCGCCCGGGACCTCACCAGCTTCCAGAACTTCGTGATCGAGTTGACCGCGGCGAAGAACGTAAAGTCGGTGAAGACGGCTCTGGCGCTCGGTCAAGTCAAGAACGAGGCGACCGCGCCGTTCGACGGCGGCGTCTGACGCAGAGCCGTCGCCTCTCCTCCGCCAATCTCGCGCTCGCGATCTTTTTAGGGATCGGTTCGGCGTTTCAGCCGTTGTGATTGGGAAGGCTCGGCTTGCGGGCCGCAATCCTTACGGAGACGCCGCGACATGACCACCGCTCAGACCCACACCCCGCCGCCCGGCGCCGTCACGGAAAAGGTGACGCCCGTCGAAGCAAAGCAGGGAACGGACGCGCCGAAGGGCATGCCCGTCGTCGTCGTCGTCGGCACGCTCGGGGCCTTAGTCGCGATGGCGATCGCCTGGTTCGTTATTTTCTGAGAGCCGCGACGTCGACCGCGCCGAGAGGCGCCGCGCAAAAACACAACGGCCCGCTCAAGAGCGGGCCGTTTCCGTTTGCTCGGACCTACGCCGCGCCTGGAGTCGTCAGGCGAAACGGACCTTCAGAACTTCGTAGCTCTTGCCGCCGCCGGGCGTCACGACCTCGACCGTGTCGCCGACCTTCTTGCCGACGAGCGCGCGGGCGATCGGGGACCCGATCGAGACCCGGCCGTTCTTCACGTCCGACTCCGGCTCGCCGACGATCTGGTAGACCTTCTCCTCGTCGGTGTCCTCGTCGATGAGCGTCACCGTCGCGCCGAACGTGATGGTGTCGCCCTTGAGCTTCGTCGGGTCGATGATCTCGGCGCGCGCGATCATGCTCTCCAGTTCCGCAATACGGCCCTCGTTGAGGCTCTGCTGCTCCTTGGCGGCATGATATTCGGCGTTCTCGGACAGGTCGCCGTGCGAGCGCGCCTCCGCGATCGCCGCGATGATCCGCGGGCGCTCGCTGGACGCTCGGTGTTTGAGCTCCGCCTCAAGCGCAACGTGGCCTGCGGCGGTCATCGGGATCTTGTCCATTTCCGTCTCTCTCAAAACAAAGCGACGCCCCGCCCCGTGGAGAGCTCCAGGGGACGAGGCTTCGGACTTCGGGAGCGTCGCCGGCCGGCGCGACGTTCCGAGCGGAGGGCTTAACCGCCCTCTTCGCTCTTTCCGAAGTAGGATTGCAGGGCGCGCACCTCAAGGTCTCCGCCGAGATAGGCTTTGATGCCTTGAGCCGCAGCCACGGCGCCAGCGAGCGTCGTATAGTACGGCACTTTGTGCAAGAGGGCTGCGCGGCGGAGCGAGCGGCTGTCGGCGAGCGCCTGGGCGCCGTCCGTGGTGTTGAACACCAGCTGCACGCCGCCGTTCTTGATGGCGTCCACCACGTGCGGACGGCCCTCCAGCACCTTGTTGATCTTGCGCGCGTCGACGCCGTGGGCGGCGAGGTGGCGCTGGGTGCCCGAAGTCGCGATCACTTTGAAGCCGACGTCGGCCAGCATCCGGACCGCCGGCAGCACGCGGTCCTTGTCGGCTTCCTTGACCGAAACGAACAGCGTGCCGGACTGCGGCACGCGGGTGCCGCCGCCGAGCTGGCTCTTGGCGAAGGCGACGCCGTAGTCGTAGTCGAGCCCCATCACCTCGCCGGTTGACCGCATCTCCGGTCCGAGCACCGTGTCAACGCCGGGGAACCGCGCGAAGGGGAACACCGCCTCCTTCACCGCGATATGGCCGAGCGGCTCCGCCTTCAGCCCGAACGAAGCGAGGCTCTCGCCCGCCATCACCCGCGCCGCGATCTTCGCGAACGGCTGGCCGACGACCTTCGCCACGAAGGGCACGGTGCGCGACGCCCGCGGGTTGACCTCGAGCACATGGATCACGCCGTCCTTGATGGCGTACTGCACGTTCATCAGGCCGCCGACCTCAAGCGCGAGAGCGAGCGCCCGGGTCTGGTCCTCAAGCCGCCTGATCATCTCGGGCTCGAGCGAATGCGGCGGGAGCGAACAGGCCGAGTCGCCGGAGTGGATACCCGCCTCCTCGATGTGCTCCATGATTCCGCAGATGAAGACGTCCTTGCGATCGCACAGCGCGTCGACGTCGACCTCGATCGCGTCGGAGAGGTAGCGGTCGAACAGCAGCGGGTTCTTCGACAGCACGGTGTTGATCTGGCCGGTCTTGTCGTTGGGATAGCGCTGCTTGATGTCCTCCGGCACGAGGTCCGGCAGCGTGCCGAGCAGGTAGTCCGAGAAAGCGCGGTCGTCGTGGAGGATCGCCATGGCGCGGCCGCCGAGCACGTAGGACGGGCGAACCACCAGCGGGAACCCGAGGCCCTCCGCCACGACGCGGGACTGCTCCACCGAGTAGGCGATGCCGTTCTTCGGCTGCACGAGCTTGAGCTTGTCGAGCAGGCGCTTGAAGCGGTCGCGGTCCTCGGCGAGATCGATCGCGTCCGGCGTCGTGCCGAGGATCGGCACGCCCGCGGCCTCAAGCGCGTTGGCGAGCTTCAGCGGGGTCTGGCCGCCGAACTGCACGATGACGCCGTGGAGGGTCCCGTTCGAGGTCTCCGTTGCGATGATCTCGAGCACGTCCTCTTCCGTCAGCGGCTCGAAGTAGAGCCGATCGGAGGTGTCGTAGTCCGTCGAGACGGTCTCGGGGTTGCAGTTGACCATGATGGTCTCGTAGCCGGCCTCCGACAGCGCGAAGCAGGCGTGGCAGCAGCAGTAGTCGAACTCGATGCCCTGGCCGATGCGGTTTGGTCCGCCGCCGAGGATGATGACCTTCTTCCGGTCCGAAGGCGCCGCCTCGTCGACCGCGACGCCGGCGAACACGGGCGCGTAGGTGGAGTACATGTAGGCGGTGGGGGAGGCGAACTCCGCCGCGCAGGTGTCGATGCGCTTGTAGACCGGCCGCACGCCGAGCGACCGGCGCCGCGCCGAGACCTGCTCCGCTTCGAGGCCTGCGAGCGTGGCGAGCCGCTTGTCGGCGAAGCCCTGCGCCTTGAGCTTGCGGAACGCGCGCTCGGTCGTCGGCAGCCCGAAGCGCCGGACCTTCTCCTCGGTCGCCACGATGTCGGCAAGCTGCTCCAGGAACCACGGGTCGATCTTGCAGGCCTCATGGATCTCCTCGACCGTGAAGCCGAGGCGCAGCGCCTGCGCGCATTTCACGAAACGGTCCGGCGTCGGCTTGCCCAGCGCCGCGCGGATCGCGTTGCGGTCGTCGCCCTGGCCGAGGCCGTCGATCTCGATCTCGTCGAGGCCGCCGAGACCGGTCTCCAGCGAGCGCAGCGCCTTCTGCAGGCTTTCCTGGAAGGTCCGGCCGATCGCCATCGCCTCGCCGACCGACTTCATCGAGGTGGTGAGCGTCGGCTCGGCGCCCGGAAACTTCTCGAAGGCGAAGCGCGGGATCTTGGTGACGACGTAGTCGATCGTCGGCTCGAACGAGGCCGGGGTGGCGCCGCCGGTGATGTCGTTGTCGATCTCGTCGAGCGTGTAGCCGACCGCGAGCTTGGCCGCGACCTTGGCGATGGGGAAGCCGGTGGCCTTGGAGGCGAGCGCCGAGGAGCGCGACACCCGCGGGTTCATCTCGATCACGATCATGCGGCCCGTGGCAGGGTCGATCGCGAACTGGACGTTGGAGCCGCCGGTCTCGACGCCGATCTCGCGCAGCGTCGCGAGCGAGGCGTCGCGCATGCGCTGGTACTCTTTGTCGGTCAGCGTCAGCGCCGGGGCCACCGTGATCGAATCGCCGGTGTGGATGCCCATGGGATCGATGTTCTCGATCGAGCAGACGATGATGCAGTTGTCCGCCTTGTCGCGGACGACCTCCATCTCGTACTCCTTCCAGCCGAGCACGCTCTCCTCGATGAGAACCTCGTCCGTGGGCGAAGCGTCGACGCCGCGCTCCACGATCTCGAGGAACTCTTCGCGGTTGTAGGCGATGCCGCCGCCGGTGCCGCCCATGGTGAAGCTCGGGCGGATGATCGCCGGCAGGCCGATGTCCTCAAGCGCGGCGAGCGCCTCGGAGAGGTTGTGGGCGAGGCGCGAGCGCGGCGTCTCCAGCCCGATCTTGGTCATGGCCTCGCGGAACAGCTCGCGGTCCTCGGCCTTGTCGATCGCCTCAGCCGTCGCGCCGATCATCTCGACGTCGTGCTTCTCGAGCGCGCCCATCTTCTTCAGCGACAGCGCGCAGTTGAGCGCCGTCTGGCCGCCCATGGTCGGCAGCAGGGCGAAGCCGCCGGGGAGGACGTGGCGCTCCTTCGCGATGATCTTCTCGACGATCTCGGGCGTGATCGGCTCGATGTAGGTCGCGTCCGCCATGTCCGGGTCGGTCATGATGGTCGCGGGGTTCGAGTTGACGAGGACGATCCGGTAGCCTTCCTCGCGCAGCGCCTTGCAGGCCTGGGTGCCTGAGTAGTCGAACTCGCACGCCTGACCGATGACGATCGGACCGGCGCCGATGATCAGGATCGTGGCGATGTCTGTGCGTTTGGGCATGGGGCAGGCTTTCCGGGTCCGCGGCGTGCGCGCGTGGGACGGGGGTCCCCGCGTTTTAGGGCGCGTGGCTCGTGGGGGCGATTGCGTGGCTGAGCGCGTCCAATACACAGTCCCGGCGGGGCAGGGAAGGCGTCATGTCGCTTGATCGCCCCTCGCGCGCCGCATCATCCCGGAGAAACGGCCCAATGACCACGCCTTCGACCGCCCGCCGTACCGTTCTCGTCACCGGCGCCTCGTCAGGGATAGGCGTGGAGCTGGCGCGGCTGTTCGGCGCCAACGGCGACGATCTGGTGCTGGTCGCCCGGCGTGAAGACAGGCTCAAGGCGCTGGGGGACGAACTGTCCGCCCGCCATGGGATCAGCGCGCACGCGGTCGCGGCCGACCTCGCGGCCCCCGATGGCGCGAAGGAGCTCGCGCTCGCCGTCGGCCGCGCCGGCCACGTGGTGGACGTGCTGGTGAACAACGCGGGATTCGGGTTGCGGGGGACCTTCGCCAAGCTTCCGCTCGACCGTCAGCTCGAGATGATCGCGGTCAACGTCACCGCCCCCACGGCTTTGGCGGGCCTATTCCTCCGCGGGATGCTGGCGAGGGGGCGCGGCGGGATCCTCAACGTCGCCTCGCTCGCAGCCTTCCAGGCCGGGCCCAACATGGCGGTCTACTACGCCACCAAGGCCTATCTGCTGTCGCTGTCGGAAGCTCTCCACGAGGAGGCGCGTGCGAAGGGAGTCACGGTGACGGCGCTGTGCCCCGGCCCGGTGCCGACGGAATTCTCCTCCGTCGCCGATCTCGGCGGCACGCGGCTGTTCAAGGTCGGCGTCGTCTCGGCCGAGGCGGTGGCCAAGGCGGGCTTCGACGGCTTCCAGAAGCGTCAGGCGATCGTGATCCCCGGCGGGATGTCGAAGGTGAGCGCCCTGATGACGCGCCTTGTCCCCCGCGGCGTCACCCGCCGCATCGCCGAGGCGCTGCAAGACGTGGAGGAGTGAGGGCGGCACGGTTTTGCGCTCATGACCCGACGCGGGTTGTTCTCCTGAAAGGGGGAGGGAGATCAGGTCGCGTAGGTCCCCAGCCAAATAAAAAGGGCGGCCGAAGCCGCCCTTTTCACTGTCTCGGCCTAAGCGCTCAGAAGCCTGCGCCGCGGCCACGCATGAAGCGGTCGAACTCCTCACGCTGGCGCACGTCGTCGACGCCGCCGCGCTCAGCCCGCAGATGCGCCTCGAAGGCCGCAGTGGTCTCGTCAAGCTTGCGACGCTCGTCCTCGATGCGCTTCAGCTCGGCGGCGCGCCAGGCGTCGAAGGCGGCGTTGCCGGTCTCCCGCGATTTCCGGCCGAAGCCGAATTCGCTGCGCATGTTGCGGGTGAAGTCCTCCGCCGCGCGCGAAAACGTGTCGTTCGCGCCGGAGAAGCCGTTGTTGGAGCGGAACGGGTTCTTCGGCCCCCGCGCGAAGGCCGCGATCTTCTCGCCCCAGATCACGTAGACCACCATGGCGAGGCCGAGCGGCCAGAACACGATGAAGCCGATCGCGGTAAGCGCGATCGTCAGGGCGTTCCAGCGGTGCGGCACGCCGGGAATGGCGGCGGCGCTGGCGTCGTCCGCATAGGGGTTCGAGGTCATGCTTCGGTCTCCGGCAGGCCGCACGTGGAACGAGTGTCGCGGCGGTATCAGGCTGAGGATCTACGTGGCGACGGGCGCGGCCCGCTTCAAGATCATGGGGCGACCGACCCCGCCATTCTGGCCGGCCTGCGGGAGCGCCCCATCTACGGAGGCGGATCGACGTCGTTGTAACGCCCACGCGCGCGTGATCGCGTCATATGCGTGAGACGAATCGTGACTAGAACGAGGATTAGGCAACGGCTCGGAGGGCCGCTCAGTGTCGGAATCGGAAGAAGGTCGGCGCTTCAGGGCGTTGTTTATCTCCGACGTCCACCTCGGGACCAAAGGATGCCAGGCGGAGCTTTTGCTCGACTTCCTGCGGGACCACGACGCCGACGTGATCTACCTTGTCGGCGACATCGTCGACGGCTGGCGTCTCAAACAGAGCTGGTACTGGCCGCAGTCCCACAACGACGTCGTACAGAAGCTGCTGCGCAAGGGCCGCAAGGGCGCGCGCATCATCTACCTGCCCGGCAACCACGACGAATTCCTACGGACCTACTACGGCTCGCATTTCGGCGGCATCGAGGTGATGGAGACCGCGATCCACGAGACCGCCACGGGCAAGCGCTACCTCGTCATCCACGGCGATTTCTTCGACGTGGTGGTGCGGCACGCGAAGTGGCTCGCCTTCCTCGGCGACTGGGCCTACGAGACCGCCCTGACCGTCAACACCTACCTCAACATGGTCCGGCGCAAGCTCGGCTTCCCCTACTGGTCGCTGTCGGCCTGGGCGAAGCTGAAGGTGAAGAACGCGGTCAACTTCATCGGCCAGTTCGAGGAGACCTTGTCGGCCGAGGCGCACAAGCAGGAGGTGGACGGCGTCATCTGCGGGCACATCCACCACGCCGCCATGCGCGACATCAACGGCGTCGCCTACGTCAACACCGGCGATTGGGTTGAAAGCTGCACCGCTGTGGCTGAGAATTACGATGGCAGCTTCGAGCTGATCCGGTGGACCGAGAACCGCCCCGCGGTTCAGGCTCCGGTCGTCGAAACCGCCGCGCGCGGCATCCGCGCCGCCGCTTAGCACTCGGTCCGCGCGTAGGAGCGCTGCTTCGTTCATGCGCGTTCTTGTCGTCACCGACGCATGGCGGCCCCAGGTCAACGGGGTCGTGCGGACCATTGAGCACCTGATCGAGCAGGCGCCGGCCTTTGGCGTCGAGATCGAGTTGTTGACGCCTGAGCGCTTCCGCACGCTGCCGATGCCGACCTATCCGGAAATCCGGCTGGCGCTCGCCCGCGCAGGGGCCGTCGCGAAGATGATCGCCGCGGCGAACGTCGATCACGTCCACATTTCGACCGAGGGGCCGCTTGGCATCGCCGCCCGGCGGGCCTGCCTCAAGGTCGGCCGCCCCTTCACCACGAGCTATCACACCCGCTTCCCGGAGTACGTCCGCAGCCGCGCGCCGATCCCGGAGCGCTGGACCTACGCCTGGCTCCGCCGCTTCCACAACGCCGGCGCGGGGGTCATGGTGGCCACCGCCTCGCTCCGGAGGGAGCTCGCCGCCCGCGGGTTCGAGCGTCTGATGCACTGGACGCGCGGCGTCGACGCCGACCGCTTCCGCCCGAACCCCGAGGCCCGCGCCTTCGACCTGCCCAGGCCGATCTTTCTCTATGTCGGGCGCGTCGCGACGGAGAAGAACATCGAGGGCTTTCTGTCGCTCCACCTGCCTGGCTCGAAGGTGGTGGTCGGCGACGGCCCGTCCCGCGCCGAGCTCGAAGCAAAGTTTCCGGACGCGCATTTCACCGGCACGCTGGAGGGCGGCGCGCTCGCCGAGGCCTACGCGTCGTCCGACGTGTTCGTGTTCCCGAGCCTGACCGACACCTTCGGCATCGTAGTGCTGGAAGCGCTCGCCTCCGGGGTGCCGGTCGCGGCCTTCCCCGTCACCGGCCCGCTCGACATCCTCGAAGGCTCCGGCGCGGGGGCGCTGGACGAAGACCTGCGGGCCGCGGCGCTGGCGGCGCTCGAGATCCCGCCCGAGCGGGCCCGCGCCTTCGCGCTGACGCAGGGCTGGAAGGAGGCGACGGCGCTGTTCGTCGCCAACGTCCGCGAGGTCATCGCGCGGACGACGCCGGATCGGGCGGCCTAGGCCACGGGAAGCGCCCCCGCTTGCCGCGGTCCGGCGCCCTTGACGCCCTCAGGCGAACAGCAGCGCCTTCTCGACGTCCGACAGGCTTTCCAGCAGCGCGCGGGACAGCGGGCCGGGTGCGAGCGGGCGGGGCGGGCTTACGCGCTCCTCGGCGGCGCGCGACCACGCCGGCGGAATCGCAGGTTGAGGGGCGCGGGGTGGGAGCAGGGGGGCGGCGCGCTGCGCCCGGGCCTGCATGCGGGCCTGTGCGGCGCGGATGCGCGCCTCGCGCTTCGCCTCCCGCGTTGCGGCGACGTCGTCGGCGGGCGTCGTGCGGACGGGCTCGGGAGAAGAAACCGGCTCGGGCTTCGGGACGTCGAGTGATTTCGGCGCCGGAGAGAAGGTCGGTCCCGGAAGCGGCGTGTGGACAGGCTCGGGAGCGACCTCCAGGGCGGCCAGGGCCGGCGTCTCCGGCGAAGGCTCGGGCGCCTGGACGACGCCGGCCGCGACATTTCGCACGGCGGCGATGGCGCGCTCGAGCGTCGCGATGCGGCTGACCGCCAACTCCACGCGCTCCTCCGCCTCGGCCGGCGCATCGAGAGCCGACCGCAGCCGCGAGGCCGCGTCCGCGAGCTTCGCGAGGGTCGGCGCGATGCGCTCGATCGGCGGTTCAGGCTCCGGCGGCGGCGGGGGCAGGACGCGCGTCTCGGCGAGCCGACCCTCGAGCCGGCCGAGCGCCTCGAGGATGACTCCGGTGTCTGCGGCTCGGTTGCGCCGGGCGAACTCCGCCAGGAACCAGCGGCCGCGCTCCGTCTCCATGACCGCCTGCTCGATCGACTCGTAGTCGTCGAGGGTGAGCGGGGAGGGAGGGTTCATCGCACTGGGCTCCGCTGCGCCGGGCGGGAGGGGTCCCGAACGCCGCGCAACGTTTGAGCCTTACAGGGATTCGCCCGATTTGTGAGCCGCCTCCGATCGTTCCGGGCGCGTCATCCCCAGAGCGCGGGCGAGGGAGGCCGCAACAGGCTGCCCTCGTAGATCAGGCCGTGCTCGCGGTCGCGGGCGAGCAGCAGCGGACCGTCGAGATCGACGACCGCCGCGCCCTGCGCGACCAGCACCGCCGGCGCCATGGCGAGCGAGGACGCCAGCATGCAGCCGACCATGAGCGTGAGCCCCGCGTCCCGCGCGTCCGACGCCAGCGCCAGCGCCTCGGTGAGGCCGCCGGTCTTGTCGAGCTTGACGTTGATCGCGTCGTAGCGGCCGATGAGATGCGCCAGGCTCGCGCGGTCGTGGGCGCTCTCGTCGGCGCAGACCGGGATGGGCCGCTCGATGTTCGCCAGCAGGGCGTCGTCCGCCGCCGGAAGCGGCTGCTCCACCAGCGTCACGCGGGCCTCTGCGCAGGCGGCGAGGTTGCGGGAGAGCGCGGCGCCGGTCCAACCTTCGTTGGCGTCCACGATCAGCTCAGCGTTCGGCGCGCCAGCGCGCACGGCGGCGATGCGGGCGGGATCAAGATCGTCGGCGCCGCCGAGCTTCACCTTCAGCAGCGGACGGGCCGCCGCCGTCTCGGCCGCGGCGCGCATGCTCTCGGGCGTCCCAAGGCTCAGCGTGTAGGCGGTGATCAGCGGCGCGGGCTCCGGCAGCCCCGCGAGCGCAGCCACCGTCGCGCCGGCGCGCTTCGCCTCGAGGTCCCAAAAGGCGCAGTCAAGCGCGTTGCGCGCGGCGCCGGCGGGGAGCCGCGCCTGCAGTGCGGCCCGGTCGAGACCCGCCGCAATCTCCGGGCCGAGGCCCTCGATCTCGATCTTCACGCCGTCGGCGGTCTCCCCGTAGCGGGAGTAGGGGCGGCACTCGCCGCGGCCGCGATTTCGGCCGTCGGTCAACTCGACGACGACGGTGACCACCTCGGTAACGGCGCCGCGCGCGATCGCGAAGGAGCCGGCGATCGGCCAGCGTTCGATGCGGGCCTCGAGCGTCACGGGCATCAGGCGAACCTTTGGGCGGGGCGGGGCGGGGCGGGGGAGGCGAACGTGGCCCAGCCGCCGCCCGAGCTCAAGCCCGGGGAGGAACCGCCGACGTCACTCCGCCGCCGCGCGCGCCGCTTCGATTTCGAGCGACGCCTGCACGCGCTTGTCCTGAGCGGTCGTCAGCCGCTCCATCTTGCGCAGGTCGGAGTCCGACAGGTTGAGCGCGGTCTCGACCCAGAGCTCCGTCACGTCGCGCAGCTCCTCGTAGGGCACGGGGGTCACGCGGCGGCCGGCGCGGTAGATCGCCGAGAGCCCGTTGTGGCGGCGCAGATTGCGCGTGAGCAGCCTGTGGGTTTCCGCGACGCCGTCGCCCGGCTCCGCCAAGACCTGAACGACGCCGAGCGCGTGAAGCTCTTCGGCGGTGTAGAGCTTTCCGCTCATGATCATGCGCTCGGCCTGGGCCGCGCCGATGCGGCGCGCGAGCAGGCTGTAGGCGCCCATGCCCGGAAACAGGTTGAACAGGATTTCCGGCAGGCCGAACTTCACGCCGCGCTCGGCGACGATCACGTCGCAGGACAGCGCGGCCTCGAAGCCGCCGCCGAGCGCGTCGCCCTGCACCAGCGCGACCGTCACGACCGGCTTGTCGAAGGCGACGGCGTTTTCGTGCAGCACGTCGATGCAGGCGTGGGCGTAGGCGGTCAGCGCCTCGTGGTCGCGGGCGCGGATCCAGCCGGCGAAGCGTTCGAGATCGCCACCGAGGTTGAAGATGCCGGACAGGCGGGACGCGAGCACCCACTGCTTCAGCGGGGCCGGGGCGTCCGGCCGACGCGTCGTGAAGGCCTCGCGGATCGCGCGCTGGTGGGCGGAAATGTCTCGCAGCAGGCCGGGAGTGAAGCTGGGCGCCTCGGCTGGATTCATCCAGCACCAGCAGGTCGACAGGGAGGCGTCGTACTCGACCTCGATTTCGTCGTAGCTGTCGGAGCCGAACCCCGCGCTCGTCGGAGCGGCCTGCGGGCCCTTCACGGCGGAGGTCATGGCGTTAAGCCGAGCCCGCGCCAACTCAAGGCCGAAGAACGGCCGATAACCGGGAACGCCGATCGATGTCGCCATCGTCAAACTCCACGCTGCGCAACCCAAAGATGTACTGCCGCGCCTGCTACCGATATTAACGGTCTGTTTACCTATTTGAAGAGGGCGATTGCCGCAGGACCTGCGCAAGCCTCCGCGTTAACCACGACGTCTTGGCTCCACTGTGCGCGCTATTTGGCCATAACGTGTGCCGTTGCGGGACGACGGCGTCGTCTCACAATGAAGCGCGGCGCGGATCCACTAAAGGCCGCCGTTCCACCGGCGACGCACTTCGCTGAGAGGTTGTGTGACCGGCGATCATCAAGGACTGAGAGGCTCGGCCGCAGTGATTCGACTTTGCCGAGTCTTGGGTGCGCTCGCGCGCCTCCATGAAATACGGCGAACTTTGGGCGTCGAGGGCGCCGGACGATTGCGGCTCCGCAATTGATGATCCTGGGTGTGCGTCATAATGACGCATACCGCTAATTGTGGGCTCGCAGATTGCCTCGCCCCGCGAATGACGCTTTGGTCCACGCGAGATCCGCGACGAAGGTGAAGGCGATGGCTGTGACAGGCGTTCGGTGGCTTTTGGCGCCGATGTGGGCGGCGCAGATTTTCACGTCCGCCAAGTCTTTCTGCGACAACGGCATTCTGGGGAGCGAACGGCTGAACCGAAAGGGTCTGCACGCTTGGCGCTGCGCGCTCGCCCAGCGCATGGCGGACCGCCGCCGGCTGCACCTGCAGGACCGCGTCGCGCCGGAGGACCGAGCCGCCTTCGCCCGCGACGGCTTCGTCCTGAAACGGGATTTCCTGCCGCCGTCGCTGTTCCGACGGGTGCGCGCGGAGGTGGAGGCCTATGTCGCGCCGGCCCGAGAGATGAAGCAGGGCGACGCCGTCACGCGCCGGATCGCGCTCGATCCGGACGCTCTGGCCGCCATGCCCGCCTGCGCCGAGATGGTCCGCCTGCCCGAGTTTCAGGGCCTGATCCGCTACGTCGCCAGCTTCGACGTGGAGCCGATCGTCTATGTTCAGACGGTGTTCGCCCAGGTCGACGACGCCGCCACCGATCCGCAGACGGCGCTGCACGCCGACTGCTTCCACCCGAGCCTCAAGGCCTGGCTGTTCCTTCAGGACGTGGCGGAGGACGCCGGGCCCTTCGTCTACGTGCCAGGCTCGCACCGCCACACCCCCCGACGCCTCGCCTGGGAGAAGCGCATGAGCGTGGAGGCCTCGCGGCTCGACCGTCTCTCGGCGCGCGGCTCGTTCCGCCTCAAGGCCGGCGATCTCAAGCGCATGCGGCTGCCGGAGCCGCAGAAGTTCGCGGTCCCCGCCAACACGCTGGTCGCGGCCGACACCAGCGGTTTCCACGCCCGCGGCGCGAGCGCGCGTCCCTCCGTTCGCATCGAGATCTGGGCCTACGCCCGCCGCAACCCGTTCCTGCCGTTCGTCGGCGTCGACCCCTGGGCGCTCGCGCCGCTGAAGCACCGCCAGGCGCCGCTGTTCTGGGGGGCGCTCGACGTGCTCGAGCGTTTCGGCCTCGGCCGCAGTCCCTGGCGCAAAGCCGGCCGGATCACCGCCGCGACGCCGGTCGCGACGGGCGAGGGCTGACGAGGCCGGTCGCGCGGCCCCGGCTTGCGCCGGGACCGCGATCGCTCACCACTTGCCGGTGTTCGGCATCGAGGCCCACGGCTCGGCCGGCTCAAGCGCGCCGCCCTTCTGCAGAAGCTCGATCGAGATGTTGTCCGGCGAGCGGACGAAGGCCATGCGGCCGTCGCGGGGCGGGCGGTTGATGGTGACGCCGGCCGCCTGCAGCTTGGCGCAGAGCGCGTAGATGTCGTCGACCTCGTAGGCGAGGTGGCCGAAGTTGCGGCCTTCCCCATAGGCCTCCGGATCCCAGTTGTAGGTGAGCTCGACCTGGGCCTCCGGCTGGCCGGGAGGCGCGAGGAAGATCAGCGTGTAGCGGCCCTTTTCGTCGTCCTTGCGCCGGATTTCCTCCAGTCCGAGCTTGGCGCAATAGAAGTCCAGCGAAGCGTCTATGTCGGTCACGCGGACCATGGTGTGCAGGTATTTCATGCAGCGTCTCCTCGATCCGGCCGTGAGCGGCCGCGCCGGCGCGTAAGCTATGGGGCGCGACGACGTCCGCAAGGCCGATCGGCTGAGGGAGCTCATCGATGGCGCGCGGGCGGCGGTCGCCTTCACCGGCGCCGGCGTCTCCACCGCCTCCGGCATTCCTGATTTCCGCAGCCCCGGCGGGCTGTGGTCGCAGAACCGGCCGATCGACTTCGGCGCCTTCGTGGCGTCGCCCGAGATGCGGCGCGAGGCGTGGCGGCGGAAGTTCGTGATGGACGACGCGACCCGCGGCGCGGCTCCGAACCCCGTCCACCATGCCATCGCCCGGCTCGTGGCGCAGGGAACGATCGCCTGCGTGGTGACGCAGAACATCGACGACCTTCACCGCGTATCCGGGGTGCCCGACGACAAGCTGATCGAGCTGCACGGCAACGGAACCTACGCCACGTGCCTCGACTGCGGACTACGACGCGAGCTGGCCGACATCCGTCCGGCCTTTGAGGCCACGGGCCGGGCGCCGCGCTGCCCGGCCTGCGACGGCTTGGTGAAATCGGCGACGATCTCCTTCGGCCAAGCCATGCCGCAGGAGGCGATGCGCGCCGCCGAACGCGCCACTGCCGACTGCGATCTGTTTCTGGCGCTCGGCTCGTCGCTGGTGGTCTATCCCGCCGCGCTGCTTCCCCGCATGGCCAAGCGCGCCGGAGCGCCGCTGGTGATCGCCAACCGAGAGCCGACCGATCTCGACGGCTTCGCCGACCTCGTGCTGAGGGACGACCTGGTGGAGATCTTTGCGCCCTATGCGGAGGCGCAATCTGTTAGGCACGGTCACGCTCCGGCGACACCCGCGCCTTGATTGGGCCATTTTTCGCTTTGCCCCGCGGATCGCGGTGCTATCGTGCGAGGGGATACGACTCGGCAGCGGGTCGCAGAGTGTCGCGTTGGGTTCCTAGCGGGCGGGTCGTATGAGTGCTGACAGGCCGCGGGGCGAAGCTCCGGACGATCAGGAAGTCTCGGGCGCTGTCGAGCAGGCGCCGGTCGACCTGTACGAAGTGTCCGGCGTCATCAAGTGGTTCGACGTCGGCAAGGGCTACGGCTTCATCGTGCCGGACGACGGCGGCCCAGACGTTTTGCTCCACGTCACCTGCATGCGCCGCGACGGGTTCCAGACCGCGAACGAAGGCGCGCGCGTGGTGTGCGAGGCGCACCGCCGCGCCAAGGGCGTCCAGGCGTTCCGCGTGCTGTCGATCGACGACAGCACCGCGCTCCACCCCGGCGAACTGCCGGCCGCCCGCACGCACGTGAACGTGACGCCGACCAGCGGGCTCGAGCTGGTCGAGGTGAAGTGGTTCAACCGCCTGCGGGGTTTCGGCTTCCTCACCCGCAACGACGGCTCCCCGGACATCTTCGTCCACATGGAGACGCTCCGCCGCTACGGCCTGATGGAGCTTCGTCCGGGTCAAAAGGTCTATGTCCGCTTCGGCCCCGGCCCAAAGGGCATGATGGCCGCCGAAGTTCGTCCGGAAGGGCCGCACGGGCCCGGCGGCGGTCCCGCCTCGCACTGAGCGCGGCCTGACGATCCCTTTACGCTTTCATCGCCGGCGTCGCTCGGCGCCTCCAATGCGTCCCATTGACGGCGGACGGGCGCGGCACGACAACCGGGCCATGACGCTCGCCCGCACGTTTCTCGCCGCCTTTGGTCTTCTCGTCGCGCTCGTCGCCGCGCCGCCGGTGCATGCGGCGGCGAAGCTCGAGCCGCTCACGATCGAGACGGCGACCGGCGTCCACAGCTTCCAGGTCGAGGTCGCGCGCTCGGAGCAGGAGCGCGAGGTCGGGCTGATGTACCGGCGCTCGCTCGCGCCCGACCGCGGCATGATCTTCGACTTCGGCCGCCCGCAAAGCGTCAGCATGTGGATGCAGAACACCTACGTGTCGCTCGACATGGTGTTCGTGCGATCCGATGGCGCGGTCCTGCGCGTAGAAGCCGACACGGAGCCGCTTTCGACCCGCATCATCGAGTCGGGCGGCGACGTGCGCTACGTCGTGGAGCTTCTCGCAGGCTCTGCGGCGCGGATCGGGCTCAAGCCCGGGGACAAGGTGTCGAGCGCGTCCATGGCGCGGTGACGCCGCGCCAGGGAGCGGACCGCTGACCTTTTCCGCCGCCACCTATGCCGCCGCCTATGTGGGCGCGGCTCTTCTGTTCTTCGCCGCCGACTTCCTCTGGCTCGGCTATGTCGCGAGCGGGTTCTACCGCTCGCAGATCGGCGCGATGCTGGCGCCGGAGCCGAACATGGTCGCAGCCGTCGGCTTCTACGCGATCTATGTCGTCGGTATCGTGCTGTTTGCGGTGACGCCGGGCTTGGTCGCGGGGTCCTGGACCACCGCGCTGCTCTGGGGCGCGCTGTTCGGCTTCTTCTGCTACGCGACCTATGACTTCACCAACCTCGCGACGCTGAAGGACTGGCCGGCGACCGTGACGTTCGTGGACCTGTCCTGGGGCACCGCGCTGACGGCCGCGGCCTCGGTGGCTGGCTTCTTCGCCGCCCGCCTGGTCGGCGGCGAGGGCTGAGCGGCTCGGTCGGCCGCTGAGCGGTTGACGCCGATCACGTTAAACGGTTTGGCCGACTCGGCGCGCCTTGGCATGGTGCCGCCATGTCCCGAACCGAACCTGACACCCTCGTCTTCCATAGCGCCGTCGACGGCTTTGAGCCCTGGCGGCAGGCTCTCGCGGCGGTTCTGCCCGACCTCGACGTGCGGCGCGCCGACGACGTCTCGGATCTCGCGAGCGTCCGCTATGCGCTGGTCTGGAACCCGCCGCGCGGCTTCTTCGCGCGCTTCCCCAATCTCGCGCTGGTGATCAACCTCGGCGCCGGCGTCGACGCGCTGACGGCGCGCGACGACCTCCCGGACGCGCCGATCACCCGTCTGTCGGATCCGCTGATGGCCCGGATGATGGCGGGGTACGTGCTGTTCGCGGTGCTGCGGCACGCTCGCGACATTCCGGTGTTCGAGCGCGCGCAACGCCAGGGCCGCTGGGTCTATGTGCATCCGCGCCCTGCGGAGGAGATCCGGGTCGGCGTGATGGGGCTGGGAGAACTGGGCGCCGCCGCGGCGACGGAGATCGCCCGCCAGGGCTTCAACGTGCGCGGTTGGTCGCGCTCGCCGAAGACCATCGAGGGCGTCGCCTGCACGGCCGGCATGGAGGCGCTTCCCGCGTTTCTCGGCGGCTGCGAGATCCTCGTCGTGATGCTGCCGCTGACCCCCGAGACCCGCGGCTTGCTGAATGCGGAGGGCTTGGCGCTGCTGCCGGAGGGCGCAAAATTCGTCAACGTCTCGCGCGGTCCAGTGGTGGACGAGGCGGCGCTGGTCGACGCGCTGACGCGGCGCGTCATCTCCGACGCCACGCTCGACGTGTTCGCGACCGAGCCGCTGCCCGAGGCGAGCCCGCTCTGGCGCCTCGACAACGTGCTGATCACCCCGCACCTCGCCTCGATCGCGCTGCCGGCCTCGGCCGCGACGCAGATCGCGGAGAACATCCGACGGGTCCGTTCCGGCCAACCGCCGCTCAATGCGGTCGACCGGCGGCGGGGGTACTGAGGCCGGGCCGTGTCGTAGATGATGCCGCCGTCGGCCTTGGATGGCGGCGGAACCCCAGCCGACCGGGGCTTCGGCCGGCGCTCGCGGCTGCTCGGTCATGCGCATGCCCGAGCCCGCGCGTTCACGCGGTTGCGTGTCTTCCGTTGAACGGGGGATGCGCTACGTAAGCCCCCTGGGCGATTCATGGGGACATATTCAATTGACGCTGACACGCCGAGACGCCGTCGTTCTGCTGGGCGCGGGGGCCGCACTCGTGCCGGCCGGGCTCGCCGCGCAACCGGCTGACGCGCCGCCCCCGCCGGCGCCCGGCCCCGTCGCCTTCGACCACGGCGTCGTCATCGATCGGGCGCGCAAGCTCGCGTCCGCGCCGTTCGAGGCGCGCACGGCGGAGCTGCCGAAGGCCCTCGCCGAAATGAGCTTCGACGCTTATCGCGACATCCGGTTCCGGCGGGAGAAGGCGTTCTTCGGCAAGTCGCCGAGCGGCTTCCGGATGGAGCTGTTCCACCTCGGGTTCCTCTACAAAGACCCCGTGACCGTGAACCTGGTGCGCGAAGGCGTGCCGGCGCCGATTCCCTACGACGCCTCGCTGTTCGATTTCGGCCAGACCAAGCTGTCCCAGAGGCTGTCGATCGACACAGGCTTTGCCGGGCTCCGGCTGCTCTATCCGCTGAACCGCCCGACCGTGATGGACGAGCTCGGCGTGTTCCTGGGCGCGAGCTACTTCCGCGTGCTGGGCGCCGGCCAGCATTACGGCATCTCGGCCCGGGGACTCGCGCTTTCCACCGGCGAGCCCGAGCCGGAGGAGTTCCCGACGTTCCGCGAGTTCTGGGTCGAAGAGCCGAGGCCGGACGCGACCGCGCTCGTCGTGCACGCGCTGCTCGACAGCCCCTCGATCACCGGGGCCTACCGCATGGTGCTGACGCCGGGCGACGAAACCACCGTCGACGTCGGCTCTACGCTGTTTCCACGGACGGACGTCAAGAAGCTCGGCGTCGCGCCGCTGACCTCAATGTACTTCTACGGCGAGAACGATCGGCGGCACTACCGCGGCTACCGCCCGGAGGTGCACGATTCCGACGGCCTGCTGGTGAAGACCGGGTCGGGGCAGGCGATCTGGCGGCCGCTGATGAACCCCGAGCGGCTGCAGAAGACGGGCTTCGGCGATGGCAACCTGCGCGGATTCGGCTTGCTCCAGCGCGACCGGCTGTTCGAGCACTACCAGGACCTCGAGGTGCGCTACGACCTGCGCCCGAGCTACATGATCGAGCCGAACGGGGACTGGGGGCCCGGGCGGGCGGAGCTGTTGGAGCTGCCGACCGACAACGAGACCGCCGACAACATCGTCGCCTATTGGGTCCCGGACGCGCCGGCGACGGCGGGCTCGACGCTGCGCTACTCCTACCGCATCCGCGCGCTGAAGCTCGCCGAGCGCGTGTCGCCCCAGGCGCGCGCGATCCACACCTTCGTCGCCGAGGCGCGGGCCTCGGGCGATCCCTCTCCGGGGCCCGACCACGTCCGCCGCTTCATCGTCGATTTCTCGGGGGGCGACCTCGATTATTGGCTGGACGATCCGACCAAGGTCGTCACCGAGACCGGCGCAAGCCTCGGCAAGATCAACGCCGCCTTCGTGATGCCGAACCGAGAGATCGGCGGTTTCCGGCTGTTCCTCGACCATGAGATACCGGAGCCGGGCGCGAGCGCCGAAATCCGCGGCGTGCTCAAGGCCGGCGGCAAGACGCTGACCGAGACCTGGGTGTTCCAGTGGACCCGGCCGGCCTGAGCGGTTCTAGTCCGAAGACCGCGGTCGCCCGATCGCGATCGAGCATGCGGGGAGGGGCGTTGGACGTCCTGTTCATTCACAACAACTTCCCCGGCCAGTTCGTGCATATGGCGCAAGCCTTCGCGCAGCGGCCGGGCGTTCGCGTCTTCGCGGTCGGCAGCCCCACGGCGCGTCCGCGCCCGGGCGTGACGCTCGCGCGCTACGCCCTGCCTAAGGACCCGCCGAAGCCCGGCCACCCGCTGGTCGAGCGCTTCACCTCCGACGTGGTGCGGGGCGAACTCGCGGGGGCCGCGATGCAGCGGCTCCGCCAGGAGGCGGGCTGCGATCCCGCGCTGATCGTGGGCCACTCCGGCTGGGGCGAAACGCTGTTCGCCCGCGACATCTTTCCGGCGGCCAAACAGGTCGTTTACAGCGAGTTCTTCTACAACTACCGCAACGCCGACGTGGGGTTCGATCCGGAGTTTCCAGACGGCGGGCTGCGGACCGCGGCTCGCATCCGCACCAAGAACGCTGGCATGCTGACGGCGCTCGCCGCCGCCGATATGGGCCTGTCGCCGACCGAGTGGCAGAAGCGGCAGCATCCCGACTTCTTGTGGGATCGCATCCAGGTCGCCCACGATGGAGTGGATGTCGACGCCGCTGCGCCGAATTCAGAGGCGCATCTTCGTCCGGCCGGCCTCGACCGGACGTTCACCGCGAAGGACGAGGTGATCACCTTCGTCAACCGGCAGCTCGAGCCCTACCGCGGCTATCACGTCTTCATGCGGGCGCTTCCCGAGATCATGGCGAGGCGTCCGAACGCCCAGGTGCTGATCGTGGGCGGCGACGGCGTCGCCTACGGCCGCCCCGCGCCGGCAGGGACGACGTGGAAGGAGACCTATCTTGAGGAGGTGCGCGGCCGGATCGACATGAGCCGGGTGCATTTCCTCGGGCAGATCCCGAAGCCGGACTTCCTCGCGCTGTTGCAGATCTCGTCCTGCCACGTCTACCTGACCTATCCCTTCGTGCTCTCGTGGTCGCTTCTCGAGGCGATGGCCGCGGGATGCCTTATCGTCGGCTCCGACACCGCGCCGGTGCGCGAGGCCATCACCGACGGCGTGAACGGCCGCCTCGTCGACTTCTTCGACGTCGTCGGCCTGGCCGAAACGGTGGCGCGGACGCTGGCCGAACGAGACACCCTCGGCGCCATGCGCCGGGCCGCGCGCCAGACGGCGCTTGCGACCTACGATCTTCGCGTCTGCCTGACGCGCCAGATGGCTCTGCTCGACGGCGTGCTGGGCGTGGAGCCCACGCTCGCCGCGGCGGGGTCGACGCTCGCCCCTGTCTCCTGAAAGACACGCCGGCCGTCCGGACGCTCGAACCGGGCGGCGTGGCGCCTTCTTCGCCGCCATTTAGCCGCAAATCGCCGCCACCCATTGGCTTAACCTGCTGATCAGATTGCAGTCTTTAGAGTAGAGCCGATCGGGGGATCGGGACGTTCCGTCAGCGGGCCGCGTGTGTTCGGGTGTCGTTTAGCATCGGTTGTTTCCCGATGCGGCATGGTCGGATCCGCTTTCCTCGGAACGTCGATGCGCGCGCCATATTCAGGACGCGCGGCCGGGGCATAAGCGGGACCTATGGACGCCAAAGTCTTCGACAAGTCGAGATTGCCGAGCCGGCATGTCACGGAAGGTCCGTCGCGGGCCCCACACCGCTCGTATCTCTATGCGATGGGACTGACCAAGGGGCAGATCCACCAGCCGCTGGTCGGCGTGGCCTCGTGCTGGAACGAGGCGGCGCCCTGCAACATTTCGCTGATGCGGCAGGCGCAGGCGGTGAAGAAGGGCGTGGCCGCCGCCAACGGCACCCCGCGCGAGTTCTGCACGATCACCGTCACTGACGGCATCGCCATGGGCCACGAGGGCATGAAGTCCTCGCTCGCCTCGCGAGAGGTCATCGCGGACTCCGTCGAGCTCACCATGCGCGGCCACTGCTACGACGCCCTCGTAGGCCTCGCCGGCTGCGACAAGTCTCTGCCCGGCATGATGATGGCGATGGTCCGCCTCAACGTGCCGTCCATCTTCATCTACGGCGGCTCGATCCTTCCGGGCTCTTTCCGCGGCCAGCCGATCACCATCCAGGACGTGTTCGAGGCGGTCGGCAAGCACTCGGTCAACGCGATGTCCGACGAGGACCTCGACGAGATCGAGCAGGCCGCGTGTCCCTCCGCCGGCGCCTGCGGCGCGCAGTTCACCGCCAACACCATGGCGACGGTGTCCGAGGCCATCGGCCTCGCGCTGCCCTACTCGGCCGGCGCACCCGCTCCTTACGAGATCCGCGACCGGTTCTGCATGACGGCCGGCGAGATGGTCATGGAGCTCATCGCCCGTAACATCCGCCCGCGCGACATCGTCACCCGCAAGGCGCTTGAGAACGCCGCGACCGTGGTCGCAGCCTCGGGCGGCTCCACCAACGCGGCCCTGCACCTTCCGGCGATCGCCCACGAGGCGGGGATCGAATTCGATCTGTTCGACGTCGCGGAGATCTTCAAGCGCACGCCTTACGTCGCGGACCTCAAGCCCGGCGGCCGCTACGTCGCCAAGGACCTGTTCGAGGTCGGCGGCGTGCCGCTGCTGATGAAGACGCTGCTCGACCACGGCTTCCTGCATGGCGACTGCCTCACCGTCACCGGCCGCACGATCGCCGAGAACATGGCGTCCGTGCGCTGGAACCCGGATCAGGACGTGATCCTGCCGGCCGACAAGCCGCTGACGAAGACCGGCGGCGTGGTGGGCCTCAAGGGCAACCTCGCTCCGGACGGCGCGATCGTGAAGGTCGCGGGCATGGCCAACCAGACCTTCTCTGGACCCGCGCGCTGCTTCGACAGCGAGGAGGAGTGCTACGAGGCGGTCACGAAGAGGAGCTACCGCGAAGGCGAGGTCCTCGTCATCCGCTATGAGGGTCCGCGCGGCGGCCCGGGCATGCGCGAAATGCTGTCGACCACCGCGGCCCTCTATGGCCAGGGCATGGGCGACAAGGTCGCGCTGATCACCGACGGCCGCTTCTCCGGCGCCACCCGCGGCTTCTGCATCGGCCATGTCGGCCCAGAAGCCGCCGTGGGCGGGCCGATCGGCCTGCTGCGAGACGGCGACGTCATTACGATCGACGCCGTCGCGGGCACGCTCGACGTGGCGCTGACCGACGAGGAGCTGGACGCGCGTCGCCAGGCGTGGACGCCGCGCGACCACGGCTTTGGGTCAGGCGCGCTTTGGAAGTACGCGCAGGGCGTCGGCCCCGCGCGCGAGGGAGCGGTGACCCATCCGGGCGCCAAGTTCGAGCGGCGCGCCTATGCGGACGTGTAAGCGCCTTCCCTGCCTGGCCTTCGCGGCGCTGGCGCTGTTCGGCGGCTCGACCGCCGCGCGCGCCTTCGAAGGCACGAGCTCCAAGAAGCAGCCGTCGCCGTTCGAGCAGTTCCAGACCGGCGCGCGCGCCTACATCGCCGGCGACAAGGCCGGCGCCGTCGCGTCGCTGATCGACGCGGCGAACCGCGGCCACGCCATGGCGCAGTGGAAGCTCGGCCGCATGTACGCCGAGGGCGACGGCGTCGAGCGGGACGACGTCAAGGCGTTCGACTACTTCAGCCAGATCGCGAACGCCCACGCCGACGACGCGCCGGACACGGTGCAAGCCCGGTTCGTGGCGAACTCCTTCGTGGCGCTTGGGAACTACTATCTCGACGGCATCGCGAACAGCCCGATCACGGCGGACCCGGAGCGGGCTCGGGAGATGTTCTCCTACGCCGCCTCGTACTTCGGCGACCCCGACGCGCAGTACAATCTGGCGCGCATGTACCTTGACGGGCAGAGCGTGAAGAAGGACGTGCGCCAGGCGGCCCGCTGGCTCGGCCTCGCCGCGAACAAGGGCCAACGCGACGCGCAGGCCGTGCTCGGCCACCTGCTGTTCAACGGCGGGGAGGTGCCCCGCCAGGCGGCGCGCGGGCTGATGTGGCTGACGCTCGCCAAGGAGGCGGCGGGCGATCAGGACCAGTGGATCGTCGAGCTCTACGACAAGGCGATGAGCGCCGCGAGCGAGGACGAGCGCGCCTCCTCCGCCAGCTACGTCAACGCCTGGCTGAAAGACCGCGGCTGACGGTCAGCCCCGCGGCGGATCGCTCTCGCGTCATTCGCCGCCGCGGACCACTGGTCCGGGCACGAGCGGTCCCTCCGGCCGTTGGCCTGATCCGGGAGCGCCGCCGGATGGGGGCGGCGGCGGTCCCCGACGCCGGGGGGCGGCGACCGCGGCGCGGTCTGCGGCGATCGTCAGCGTGCCAACGTACCGATCGATCTCCTCCCTCAGGTTCAGAAACGTCTTGCGGCCGTTTTCGGTCGAGTTCAGTACGCCGTCCGTGGCGTTGACGGTGTCGCGCTCGGCGCCGCGACCGCGGTAGGCGGGGACGTGCTCGAACACGTACTCGCTGAGCGCGTCCGGGAAGTAGAGCTGCGTGGTCAGCACCTCGCGGGCGCTCAGCAACAGCTTCACATGGATGTGGGGCGTCCGACCGCGGTACCAGCCGGGATAGACCGTGCGGAAGCTCGCGAGGCCGCCGGCGCCGGTGACCTGCGAGCCGCGCATGAAGGTCTGGCCTTCCGTAGAGACCCCGACGGCGCCCCCCTGGCTCGGATATCCCGAGTACAGGCCGGCGGCGTCGGCGTGCCAGATATCCACGCGCGCGCCGGGAAGCGGCGTGCAGGTCGCGGCGTCGATCACCGTCAACGTGAGTTCGAGCGGCACGCCGGGGCGCCCCTCGGTGATGTCGCTCCGGTCGAGCTGGGGGTCGAAGTAGAACGGCCCCTCGACCGCCTCTACGGGCAGGACGCACATGCCGCCCGCCGGCGCGACCGGCGCCGCGGCGCCTTGCGCGCGGACGGGTCGTGCGGCGAGGGCTGCGGGGGCGCCGGCAAACGCGCCAAGGGTCGCGCGTCGCGTCAGGCGAGAGGCCGGGCGGTCGGTCTGTGTCACTGCGAGAAAGCTCCGAAGGGCGCGTGGGTCGGCGGACCGCGGCCTTCGGATATGACGCGCCGCCGCGGCGGTGCGGAGGCGCCGGCGCGTCGTTTTGTGTCTCTACGCGGCCCGCACGTTGCTGAGGAACTGCCGCACCTCGCGGCTGAGGCTGTCCGACTGACGCGACAGGTCGTCGGCGGCCTGCGCCACGTCGCCGGCCGCCGCCCCGGCCTCGCCCGCCGTTCGCGCGACCTGGGCGATGTCGGAGGTCATCGCCTGCGACCCGGCCGAGGCCTGGTCCATGCTGCGGACGATCTCCTGCGTCGTGACGTTCTGCTCCTCGACCGCCGAGGCGATCGTGGTCGACACCTCGTTCATCGCCTGGATCTGGCGGGCGATCTCCTGGATCGCGCGCGACGCGTCGCCGGTCGTCTGGCGGATGAGGGCGACGTGCTGGCCGATCTCGGCGGTGGCGCGCGTGGTCTGACTGGCGAGCTCCTTGACCTCGGAGGCCACGACCGCGAAGCCGCGGCCCGCTTCGCCCGCGCGCGCCGCCTCGATGGTGGCGTTCAGCGCCAGCAGGTTGGTCTGGCTCGCGATCTGCGACACGAGGTCGACGACGTCGCCGATCCGCATCGCCGCGCTCGAGAGCTCGGAGATCGTGCGCTCGGCCATCGAGGCCCCGTCCACGGCGTGCGAGGACATCGCCGCGGCCTGCTCCACGCGGCCCGCGATCTCATGGATGGTCTTGGCGAGCTCTTCGGCCGCCGCGGCGACCGCGTTGACGTTGCCCGCCGTCTGCTCCGCGGTGGAGGCGACCGAGGCGGAGCGCTGCGAGGTTCCGTCCACGGTCGCGCGCATGGTCTGGGCCGCCGATTGCAGGCCGCCGATCGACAGCGTCACGTCCGAGACGATGCCGCCGACGGACTGCTCGAACCGGTCGGCGAGCTCCCGCAGCATCTTCCGGCGGGCCTCCTCCTCGCGAAGGCGCGCGGCCTCGGTGGTCTTGAGCTGCTGGGCCGCCTCCTCGAGCGACATGTCGCGGATCGTCACGACGGCGCGGGCGATGTCGCCGATCTCGTCGGACCGGCGGCTGCCGGGCACCTCGGCGAGCTCCTGGCGAGCGGCGAGCGCCTTCAGCGCGCTCGTCAGCGCGCCGAGCGGGCCGACGATCGAGCGGGCGAGGATCATGCCGAGCAGGGCGGTGAGGGCCAGCACGGCGACGGCGGTGATCGCCAGCGTCCGGGTCAGCGCGGTCGCCGCCGCGACGGCCTCGTCGGTCGTCTGGTCGGCGACGATCGTCCAGGGCGCGCCGAGCACGTCGATCGGGGTGGCGACCGCCATCCGGGCCACGCCGTCGCGCTCGAAGGTGAAGGGCGCCGCGTCCTTCGCGGCCTCGACGGAGAGACCGATCCGGGCGGCTGGGTCGCCGGCGTGCGCTTCCCCTGCGAGCGGCGGGTTGCTGCGAAGCGCGCCGTCGGGACCGATCGCGAGCGCCTCGCCGGTTTCGCCGAGCCCCGCGCGCTTCGACAGCGTCTGGTCGAACAGAGCCGGCGACAGCCGCATCAGCACGTAGCCGGTGCGCTCCGAGGCCTGGGCCGAGCCCATCGCGACGTTCGCGCGCTTGGTCATTGGGCGGCCGATGAAGGCGGAGGGACCGTCGCCGGCGGGGTAGGCCGCAAAGTCCTGATAGACGACGGCGTCGTCGGCGCCGGCCTTCAGCGTGTCGTAGAGCCGCGCCAGGCCGGTGCCGGCGAGCGAGGCGTCCGTCACGGCCGCGCCGAAGTCGGCGCCCTTGGTGGTGGTGTAGACGACGCGGCCTTCGGGGCTGAGGAAGACCAGGTCGGCGTAGCCGGGCTGGGCGATCAGCTTGCGGGCGACCTCCTGCACCTTGGCGTGGCGGCGGCCGTAGGTCGTGTTGGTTTCGGCGCCGTCGACGGCGACCCGCCCGGCGACGTCCGGCGCGCTCTGGAAGGCGGTCTTCAGCTGCTCGAAGTCCGGCCGGCTCGGGTCCAGATTTTCCGCGATGTCGCCGAAGTTCTGCTGCACGAGCGGATGCGCGGCCACGGCGATGAAATCCGCCTTGGCCCGCTCCGCCAGGAGCTCGACGCTTTCGCTCCGGGCGACGGCGGCAGACCGCAGCCGCTGGTTCGCCTCGTCGACCAGGCCCTGCTTCGCCGAGTGCCAACTGAGCGCGCCCATCAGGCCGGCGCTGAGCAGCGCGAGGCCGATGGTGGTGGCGGGCAGGCGCACTTTCAGCGTCGAGAGGACAGACACGGGACCACCGGGACAGCGTTGGAGGGCAGGCGGCGAATGTGCTCCGCCAGCGCTTAATCAACGCTTATGTTCTGAAACCTAAGCGGGTCCCGCCACGCGTCGCGCCATCAGACGAACGCAAATTCCGCAACGACCGGGACATGATCCGACGGACGTTCCCAAGCCCGCACGTGCTTGTCGATCCGGGTCGAGACCAGCCGGTCGGCGGCCTGCGGAGAAAGCAGCAGATGGTCGATCCGGATGCCGTCGTTCTTCTGCCAGGCGCCGGCCTGATAGTCCCAGAAACTGTAGAGCCCCTCGGCGTCGTCGCAGGCGCGGAAGGCCTCCGTGAGGCCGAGCGAGAGCAGTTTGCGCCAGGAGGCGCGGGTGTCCGGCCGGAACAGCGCGTCCTCCACCCAGGCGTCGGGACGCCGGGCGTCGGCGCGGGCGGGGATGACGTTGTAGTCGCCGGCTATGATCAGCGGCTCCTCCAACAGGAGCCGATCTGCGGCGTAGGCGCGCAGGCGCTCCATCCAGGCGAGCTTGTAGTCGTATTTCGGTCCCGGAGCCGGATTTCCGTTCGGGAGATAGATGCCGGCGACGCGCACGGCGCCCGAGGGGGCCGAGACCACCGCCTCAATGAAGCGGGCGTGGTCGTCGCCGTCGTCGCCGGGAAGCCGGGGCGTGACGTCCTCAAGCGGGGAGCGGGAGAGGATGGCGACGCCGTTGTAAGTCTTCTGGCCGTGCACCGCGACATGGTAGCCGGCGTCCTCGATCGCGGCCCGCGGGAACGCCTCGTCTACGCACTTGATCTCCTGCAGACACACGACGTCGGGCTTCGCCTCGCCGAGCCAGCGCAGCAGCAGGTCGAGCCGGGACTTAACCGAGTTGACGTTCCAGGTGGCGATCTGCACGGGGCGGTCCTCCGGAGCGGGCGGCGCGTGCGTCAGACCTAACGGTCTTGAGCGCGGGCCGCGAGGGCGCAGGCAGAAAAAAAGGCCGCCCGACAAGCGAGCGGCCCAAGTCTAGGGAGGAAACGCCCAAAGGAGGGCTGCATGACGGCTTGCGAAAGCGCTCACCGTCGTACCGATCCTAATTGGCGTGCCACAGCCCAATTGCCAAGACCAAAAGGTGCGCTTTGGGTGCGCTATTGTTTCGCAGCGAAAATGAACGGGTGACCGGTCGTTGGAAACTGAGGCGCGACGCGCTGCGCATCAAGCGCTGCGACGGACCGCCGCGCCCGTTTGCGCGGCGCTGCAGCGAGCCGCCATCGACGGCTCATCGCGGAACTTGAGCCGACCGTCCTGTGGCGCCGTTGCGCGGTTTGGCGTCCGGACCGCCGGGGCCTGACCCCTGCTGCCCAAAAATGAGCCGATCGTTCCGGACGCGCTCAGATCGCGAAGCTGGTTCCGCAACCGCAGGAGGCGGTGGCGTTGGGGTTGCGGATCTGGAACGAGGCGCCGATGAGTTCGTCGACGAAGTCGATCTCGGAGCCCGCCAGATAGGGCAGAGACACGGGATCGATCAGCACGGTCGCTCCGTCCCGGCTTATGACGAGGTCGTCCGCCTGGGCCGTGACGTCGAAGCCGAAGTCGTAGCTGAAGCCCGAGCAGCCGCCGCCGAGCACGCTGACGCGGAGCTTCGAGCCCGGCGCTTCGTCGGCCAGGATCTCGTTGATGCGCCCTGCGGCGCGTTCCGTCAGCGAGACGGGGGCGACGAGCGTGTCTGTGGTCATGGACCGGCTGCCTGCCTTGGTCGCGCGGGCCGCGTCAGGATCAGGCGGAAGCCCGACTGGGCGGCGAACGTCGCGCGACGTGTTGCGCGTGGTTTCATGCAAGAGGTAAGCACGCGCGGCGGGACGGTCAACGCGCAACGCCGCGTGGGAGGCCGCATGAAGGAGCAGGGCATGGATGTCCCCGCGATCGACGTGACGGCGTGGATCCTGCGCCCGCGCGCGTCCTACGCCGCCGATCCCACCCGTGGTCGCGGCCGGCTGACCCACGAGCCCGCGAGCCCGACCCGCACCGATTTCCAGCGCGACCGCGACCGGGTGCTGCATTCGACGTCGTTCCGGCGGCTGAAGCACAAGACGCAGGTCTTCGTCTACCATGAGGGCGACCACTTCCGGACGCGCCTCACCCACACGCTCGAAGTCGCGCAGATCGCGCGGTCGATCGCCCGCGCGCTCGGTCTCGACGAGGACCTCGCGGAGACGATCGCGCTCAGTCACGACATCGGCCACCCCCCGTTCGGCCACGCCGGGGAAAAGGCGCTGGACGCCTGCATGGCGGGGCATGGCGGTTTCGACCACAACGCCCAGTCGCTGCGCGCCTTGACCAAACTCGAGAAGCGGTACGCCGATTACGACGGCCTCAATCTCACCTTCGAGTCGCTGGAAGGCGTGGTGAAGCACAACGGGCCGCTGCTGGACGGGGAGGGGCGAACGGTGGGCGCCTACGCCGGTCGTCCGCTGCCGGCGGCGCTCGTCGAATACGCGGCGGTGCATGATCTCGGCCTTGACACGCACGCGACGGCGGAGGCGCAGGCCGCCGCCATCGCCGACGACATCGCCTACGACGCCCACGACATCGACGACGGCCTGCGGGCGGGCCTGATCACCCTCGACGACCTGTCCGGCTCGAGGCTGCTGGCCGGGATCATGGCGGAGGTGCGCGACCGCCATCCCGGCCTCGATCACGCCCGTATGGTCCACGAGATCGTCCGCCGGGTGATCACCCGGCTGGTGGAGGACGCGATCGGGGAGGGCGCCCGTCGGCTTGCGCCGTTCGTCGGCCGCGACGTCGATGCGGTGCGCGCCGCAGGTCGGCCGCTGATCGCGTTCTCGCCCGCGATGGCGGAGGCCGAGCGCGAACTGAAGCGGCTGATGTTCGCCAAGCTCTACCGCCACCCCTACCTGAACCGCGTGATGGCGGACGCCCGGCAGGTGGTGAGCGATCTCTACGGCGCCTACGCCGCCGACCCGAAGGCCCTGCCGCCGGAGTGGGCGCGGGCCGAAGCCTCCGACGCGCCCGGCCGTCGCCCGCGGCTCGTGGCGGACTTCATCGCCGGCATGACGGACCGTTACGCCCTGTCCGAACACGCCCGGCTGTTTGACGCGACCCCGGAATTGCGTTAGCCGCCGACCTCTCCGACGAGGCCCCGCATCCCCATGAACGTTTTCGCCGACTTCGCCGCGCGCCTGCGCTCGATCCTCGAAGCGCTCGCCGCCGAAGGCGCGATCGGGCGCGTGCCCGACCTCGCCAAGGTGGTGGTGGAGCCGCCGCGCGACCCGAGCCACGGCGATCTCGCCACCAACGCCGCGCTCGCGCTGTCGAAGGAGCTCGGGGTCAAGCCGCGCGATCTCGCGGAGAAGATCGCGGCGAAGCTGGCCGAGGAGCCGGACGTGGCCGCGACCAGCGTCGCGGGCCCGGGCTTCGTCAATCTCACGCTGACGCCCGGCTACCTCCAGGGCGTCCTCGGCGCCGCGCTCGCCGCCGGCCTCGACTACGGCAAGCCGTCCTCCGCGAGCGGGACCAAGGTCAACGTCGAGTACGTCTCGGCGAACCCCACCGGGCCGATGCACGTCGGGCACTGCCGGGGCGCGGTGTTCGGGGATTCCCTTGCGAGCCTACTCGCCTTCGCCGGCGAGGACGTGACCCGCGAGTACTACATCAACGACGCCGGCGCGCAGGTCGACGTGCTGGCCCGCTCCGCCTTCCTGCGCTACCGCGAGGCGTTGGGCGAAGAGATCGGCGCCGTTCCCGAAGGGCTCTACCCCGGCGACTACCTCAAGCCGGTCGGCGAGACGCTGGCGCAGCGGTTCGGGCCGTCGCTGCTCGACAAGCCGGAGGCGGAGTGGCTGCCGACGGTCAAGGACGTCACGATCGACGCCATGATGGCGATGATCCGCGACGACCTCGCGGCGTTGAACATCCGCCACGACGTGTTCTTCTCCGAGCGCACGCTGCACGGGCCGGACGGCCCGATCGTGCGCACGGTCGAGGAGCTGAAAGGGCAGGGGCTGGTCTATGAGGGCGTGCTGGCGCCGCCGAAGGGCGAGCTGCCGGACGACTGGGAGGAGCGCGAGCAGACGCTGTTCCGCGCGACCGCCTTCGGCGACGACGTCGACCGTCCGCTGATGAAGTCGGACCGCTCCTACACCTACTTCGCGGCGGACGTCGCCTACTTCCGCTCGAAGTTCGAGCGCGGTTTCCGCGAGATGGTGTTCGTGCTGGGCGCCGACCACGGCGGCTACGTCAAGCGGCTCGAGGCGGTGGGACGCGCGCTCTCAGGCGGGACGGCGAAGGTCTCGGTCGAGCTCTGCCAGCTCGTGCGGCTGTTCCGCGCCGGCGAGCCAGTCCGCATGTCGAAACGGGCGGGCGATTTCGTCACCCTCCGCGACGTGGTCGACGAGGTCGGCCGCGACGCGGTGCGCTTCATGATGCTGTTCCGCTCGAATGACGCGGTGCTCGACTTCGATTTCGCGAAGGTCACCGAGCAGTCGCGCGACAACCCGGTGTTCTACGTGCAGTACGCTCACGCCCGGGCGCAATCCATCCTGCGCAAGGGCGCCGAGGTCGTCGGCCACGACGGCGCGCCCGACCTCGCGCTTCTGACCGATCCCGGCGAACTCGATCTCGTGAAGCGGATCGCCGCCTGGCCGCGCGTCGTCGAGCAGGCGGCTCAGGCGCGTCAGCCGCATCGGGTCGCGTTCTACCTGCACGATCTCGCGAGCGATCTGCACGGCCATTGGAACCGCGGCAAAGACTCGCCTGATTTACGGTTCATTATGGAAAACAATCCATTATTGACCTGCGCTCGTCTGGCGCTGGTCCGCGCGCTGGCCTTGGTGCTGGCGTCGGGCCTTGGTATTCTCGGCGTGGCGGCCCCCGACGAGATGAGGTGAAGGGTCCGAAGCTTGGGACTCTGAGAAGGGGCCGTCTGGGGCGTCGTTCCTTGCGGCTTGCGGAGACCGACAAATGCAGAAGCAGGCAGTTCGGCGCGGCGTCGATCGTGACGACCGCGGCCAGGCTTACGTCGATGATCGGACGGGCGTCATGAACGAGTACGACGGCCAGCGCCGCGGCGCCTCCGACCTCGGCCTCCGGCCGGGCGATCATTACCCCGCAGCCGACGATCAGCGCGATCTCTACGCCGACGCCGAGCCGCAGGAGTACGATCCGCGCGCCTACGCGCCGAACCCGGACGAGCCCTACGGCTACGACGCCGACGGCAACCCGCTCTATTACGAATCCTACGACGACCGCCGCGTGCGCTCCGGGCGCAGCGGCATGGTGCTCGTCGCGGCCGTGCTCGGCGTCGCGCTGCTTAGCGGCGGCGGGGTCTACGCCTACCGCATGATGAGCCACGGCGGCCTCGGCGGCGAGCCCCCGCTGATCAAGGCCGAGACTGATCCGGTCAAGACCGTGCCCGACGCGCCGGCCCCCCAGGACGCCCATCAGAACAAGCAGATCTACGACCGCGTCGAGGCTACCGCGCCGGCGAAGTCGAAGGTCGTGTCGCGCGAGGAGCAGCCGGTCGAGCTGCCGGCTTCGCCGACCTCGACGCCGCGGGCCGACGGCGCCCGGGTGATCCTGCCCGGCGGGCCCGCCGCGGCCGAGCCGACGCCGCCCTCCACGATGGGCAACGAGCCGCGCCGCGTGAAGACGGTCGAGATCCGTCCCGACGGCGGCTTCGGCGGCGCGCCGACGGCGGCGCTCGATCAGCCGCCGGCCCCGGCGCCTGCGAACGACCCGATCGGCCAAGCGGCTGCGACCGGCCAGGTGCCCGCGGGCGAGTTCGACAACGGCATCATGAACGACGGGTCCGCCCCGGCGCCCGCCCGCGAGCAGACCGCCGCCGTTCCGGTGCCGCGCCCTCGTCCCCCCGCGCCCGCACCGGCCGCCGCGCGGCCCGCCGC